>CALOBC010000035.1:0-546865 GCA_942491145.1 Myxococcota bacterium
ATACCAGCCGGCGGCAGCTGGACCTTTCCGGCCCCTGAGTTGACTTACGGGACCAGTGGAGCCGTCTTCAGCTTCAAGGCTGATCTCCTCAGCGAAGTGGGCCTGGATTACTACTTCGGTTTCCGACCGATGTCCTCGGATCGTACATGGGTGAGGCCTTCTTCTTCGGTATTGTGGGCGACGCTGATGATTATCGGCGGGCCCGGATTACGCCGACAGCGGCGACGACTTCGCCGGGATTCCCACGAGCACGGCTCTCGGGCCGCCACTCCAGGTCGGTGTGGACCGAACTGCGTTACGGCGCCTTCGCTGACAACCTCGCCAACGTTCACCCTGGTCGGCACGCTTCGAGGCTCTGATATCCGGCAGGCACGATCCCGGTGAGCTCTGATCTCTCCGGTCAGGGTTCGTGGATCGCGCCGCAGAACGCGGGGAGTGAGCCGTGCCGGGGTCACAGTCGAGACCATCCTGCCAAGTACACAAGACTGCTGGATGACTATCGCTGGGGACGGTTCAGGTGGATGTGTCGGGCTGCCTCGACGGGAGCTATGGGCGAGGCCATGCGCATCACGAGCACCGAGCCTCTGGCGGTCCAGCCTCCCCGCCCAAGGCTCATCTTCCAGAATGGTTTCGAGGAAGGCGACACCGAGGCGTGGTCTGCCCCCTGAGTCGGAGGGAAATGGCTCTGAGCCCCATCGACCCGCTGGCGGCTGTTGGGTACCACCCATCCTGTTCTGCAGTCTTCAGGATGGAAAGGTCACTTTCAGTATGCAGGACTGGCTGGGTGTATGAGCAACCAAGATGACTGAGAGGCAGAGGATAAGAGGTCCAAGGCCTGTTACGTTGTACTTCTGGACAGCGGCTCCGGCCCTGACCGCGGCGCAGAACCTGGTCGCCAACGGTGAATTCGACACCACGGTGGACGGATGGGCCCCATACGGTGAAGAGCCCGCCATCCAGCACGACCAGGAAGACCACGCGAACGATCCGTTCTCCGGTTCCCTCCTGGCAACAAACACCGCATCCGAGTTGTTCAATTCAGCTGTGGTCCACATCGGAATGAGTGGACCCGCGGTGGTCTTCCCCGGTTCGGCTGACGAGTTCCTGCTGATTCACATCGGCGGCAGTGCCGGCACCATTGGTGGGAAGCTCTACAACACGCAGGCGCCCATCTGCCATTCGAAGCCCGATACCACGTCGCATGGCGCACGGATGGCAACGGACACGAAAGCATGGGCTCGGGATTCCTACTGGAACGATGTCGGCTGGGACTTCACAGGGATGTGGTGCGAATCAACGATTCCAGCAGCGATTTCGTCGAGATGCGGATCTCCCTGGCGGAAATCGGGAGCCCGAACTCGCTCTCCGTGCACCTCAGTATGATGAACAGAGCCACCGCCTCTGAGTGGACCTGGCCGGTGTACCCGCCAGCTCGTTCTTTGACGGGTACGATCCGGACTACAGCCTATATTTCCGAGTTTGACATGGAGTCCACCAGAAGCCCCGCCGAATACTCCCACGGTAGGAGGACCGGCCAGAGATCACTGCGAATCAAGATATCCCTGGCCTCCCAGAGATTCGATCCAATAAACGGCGCTAATTCCATGACATACGCTCCAGACCTATCATCCTGAGCGCTAACGCAGCGAGTTGAACGAATCTACTTTCTGGATATCAGAAAGCTGCAACTGATTGCATTGCTGATTTCCAGCAGTGTCCCCTGCATTCTCCTGTATTCCCTGTATCGCTATATTGAGGATCTCTCCGAACGCATCAATGCTATGTGCACCCATCATCCTTGATGTGCGGCTTGCTTGGTCGCTACAACACAGCTATCGGCAAAGCTCGAGCATGAACACATCTGGATGCTGGTGAATCCCACATCGCCCAGCAGTTGTTCCACATCTGATTCAGAGAAGAGTTTGAACGTGCCCCACATGCAGGGGAAGAACATGAGTTGTCTCTTGGGCCGGGCCAAGGCACGCAGCTTCCGCCGGGCTTGAGCACACGATGGATTTCGAGAATATTGGCCCGCGCATCCGGCCAGAAGTAGATGGTACACCGAACCACAGCGTCGAAGCTGCCGTCGGCATATGGCAACGACTCGATGCTGCCTTGTTTCAGCTCGACCAGACCACTGGCAAGCTGCTCGGCGAGCCCGATTTCACAAACGCGACCATCTCGCGACGATCGATGCCGGCGATCAGCGAGCAGTTTCGTTGCAGCGAGATCTGCGAGCAGTCTCCCGCCGCCGAATCCGATGTCGAGGACTGAGTCGCCCTCGTTGATCTCCATCGCGTCGAAAACCCGCTGGTTGAGGCGCAGTTGCCCCGGAGTTGAAGAATCCGGGCATCAGGCGCCTGCCGATCAGGCCTGATGGCAATCGCAGCTGACGAACGAAATAGACGATCGATACAAGGGTGCAGACGAGAATGGTGGCTTTGAGCACCTTGTCTAGGTTCGTGGGCTTCGCTGATCGTCGCTCGCTGTATCGATTTCGGTGCGCATTTCGGCCGTTGTCGGATGACCGGCGTCGTGAACTTCGAGGGCGCTGTCACCGGCTGAAATCTACACCGAACGGGCCTCCTCAATCCGCCGACTGGTCGCGACCTCGTTTGCGAACATCGCTCATCTGATGGCTCCTTGCTGCGACGTATTTCACCTCCATAGTACGGGCGAGCCGCAAGATTCCGGCCTCGCCCAAGTTCGCGGGCCGGGCGGATTTCGCAGAGCTCCTGCAGTTCGCAAAGTCGCTCAGCGGTGCGCAGCGGCGCCACGTTACACTGTGCGCCCCGATCAATCGAAATTCATGCGGGCTAAGACCTCGTATAGGGCTGCCGTTGATACACTCGGACGAGTTCTTTGAACCGCCCGGTCGGTTCATCCGACTCAATCCTGCGATATATGCTGAGCGCTTGAGCGCGTTGTCCGTTGAGATCGTATAGCTGGCCGAGCATCAACATCGCACGACCGGCGTAGACCGAATACTCACCGTCAGGCTTGACTGCCGCCACTGTTTCTTCAAGGAAATCGATGACATCTTCATGGCGGTTCCTGGCGATCGCCATGCTGGCTGCCATCCAGACACGGATCAAGCCATTGTCCGGATCTTCATCCAGCAGCGTCTTCAAGACGTGGATTTCTTCTTCCGTATCGAGTCTGCTGCTGAATGTCGTTGCGAAGTTTCTTCAACTGTTTATCGTCCTTGGTGATAAATGTGGACTTCAAATTTGGATCGAGAACCACAGCCGTTGGCTGATATTCGAGAGTGAAGGAGAATGCTGTCTCCGGGCCATTGAGTTCCAGGCCTCGGTTTGCACAGCTGCACCGTCTTGAATGCCCAGCTCCAGCGGCATTTTGTACGTTGCAGATCAGGCTGCGTGATGACACCAGTCAGGAGATACTGACCTTCCTGTTCTTTCACGCTGTATTCAAGATCCAGGCAGCCCTTTCCGTGCAAACCATTGCTGGTAGAACTCTGTAGATCCCGCCCTGATGCTTCTTCGAGGTATGCGACCAGTTTTCTCAGTTTTCGTCATTGACGCGGTTTGCTGCTTTGCGCTGCACGCAGTCCTGGTAGAAGGCGTCTTCACCGAGTTCATCACGCAGCATCAGTGCAGAATCTTTGTCCCCTTGCCGATGGAAACGTGGTGTTGGTCCATGGTCATGAAATCATCAGCAAGGGCAGGCTCGGTGTTCGGAGCATTCAGGAAATGGGTTTTGTACAGGAATGACGACATGAAATGATCGCGAGAGCCATATTCGGCATAGCGACGCATGGTTTTTCCACCATACAGTGTTTCCAGCCGCAGCATCAAAGAGAGCTGTGCCATTCCCTCGCTGATGACATGTTCCTCACCGATCACCCAGCTGCCCCACCACAGGTGGCCAATCTCATGGGCGATTACCGGATAGTTGAAATAGTGATCTGGTACTGATCGGGAAGGAAGAAAGACCAGTCCATGCTCACTGAAACCACCTGCCATTGCACTGCCCATATCGGCCATTTCAACAAGCTTGAAATTGTCATATGGATACCTGCCATATGCTGCTTTCAGGGTATTCACCGTTTCGGCGCACCGCCGAATATATAAATCGGATTTCTTCTTTCCCTCCGGACATGAAGAAAGTCTTGTACTCGATTCCGTCGATGGTCCGGCTATGGACCTGGTATCTGGCGGCGATGAAGGAGTAATAATTGGGGATCGTGTTATGGAAAGTGAATCTCCACGTTATTGCCGATGCTCTTGCGAGAGCTCAGCACACCGGTGCTGGTGGCCGTATAGCCTTGTGGCACGACGATGGTTGTATCACCCACCAGGCCACTGTTCTGTCGATGCTTGGATACCAGAATGTTAACCAACTGGCGAAGGAATTCACTTCACTGGTGTACAGAAAGCCTGGACTGCTGGATGTGCCGCTGTACTCGAAGGCGCCCACCGCGACGATGACCGCCCCGTCCACCACGACCACCCCATCGGCAATGGGGGGCCCCGAGACCGGATGGACCACCGCCCCGACCCACGCGATGGGCGCGGCCATGGCAGCACAGACGAGCAACACGAAGAGCAGGGGGACCCTCCCGGGCCGGCAGAGGGTACCGCAGCACTCTCACCAGGGGCGGACAAGGGATGTCCGCATTCCCAGTTTTGCTGTGGCACACGAGTCGAGCGCGACCCCGACACCCTCAGACCCGAGGCTCCACCGGAAAGCGCAAGGTGAACGTGGATCCGTGCCCTGGCCGGCTGGCGACCCGGACCTCTCCGCCGTGGGCCCGCATGATGTAGCGGGTGATGGTCAGGCCGATGCCCGTGCCCTTGCGGCGGCGGGCCGGGGCGTCGTTATTGCGGAAGAAGGGATCAAACAAGCGGCGCAGATCGTGGGCCGCGATGCCCAGCGCTTCAGCCGGGCTGAGCGTCAGCGCACGCAGGGCGAGCACCGGGTCGAGGCCACCGCGCACCGCGAGGCCAGCAGACCGGCGAATGAGGCGGGAGTCCTGGACCGGATCATCGGTGATGATGCTGACGGGCACGCCAAGCTCGGCGACCGCCGCAGGGTTGCCGAGCTGCCGCTCCAGCGTCTCTTCTTTGCCGCCCGGGGTGTCGAGCACATTGATGGCCAGGGGCACACCCGCATCCGCGAGGGCCTGGGCCACCTTGAAGCCCTCGGACCCGTGGTGGAGCACCAACCGGAGCTGGGGACCCACTTCCTCGCGCAGCCGCAGCGCAGTGACCATGTCGTCGGCGCGGTGGGAGTGGAAATGCACAATGCGCTCGCCGCGAACGACTTGCACCAGGACATCTTGGGCAATGTCGGGCTCGGGACGCTTCACGTCAGGCAGCCGGCGCCGGGCCCACCACCCCGCCGCCGCGCGGGCATCGGCCGCATCCAGCGCAGCCGCGCGCGCCTTGGCATCCAGCAGGGCCTTGCGTTGCAAGTAGGCGCTGCCCATGCGGGACTTGGGGTCGCCGCCGTCGCCTTGGGGGTTGGTGCCATTGGCCATCTTCACGCCGCCACACACCCGTGCATGGCGGGCCGGCGGGGCATCGGGGCTCGCCGCATCCAATGAGGACGCCGTCTGCCACCGGTGGGACTCGGGGTCTTCACACAGCAGCAGATCGTCGATGAGCACCCCCGGACGCAAGCTGAGCAGCGCCGTCTGGCCACCCAGGAGCTTGCCGGAGCCTGGCATCACGTTGACGGTCGTGATGCCCCCCGCGCGGGCCCGATCGATGGACGGATGGCTGGGGTCGATGGCATCCACCGCAGCCACACCCGGTTGCACAGGACCGAGGGACTCGTGGAGGCGGCCCCCACCAATGTGGCTGTGCAGGTCGATGATGCCAGGCGCGATGTGTTTGCCGGACACATCGTAGACATCGGCATCTTGGGGGATCAGCACATCGGCACGGGCGCCCACCGCGACGATGACCGCCCCGTCCACCACGACCACCCCATCGGCAATGGGGGGCCCCGAGACCGGATGGACCACCGCCCCGACCCACGCGATGGGCGCGGCCATGGCAGCACAGACGAGCAACACGAAGAGCAGGGGATCCTCCCGGGCCGGCAGAGGGTACCGCAGCACTCTCACCAGGGGCGGACAAGGGATGTCCGCATTCCCAGTTTTTGTTGTGCACACGAGTCGAGCGCGACCCCGACACCCTCAGACCCGAGGCTCCACCGGAAAGCGCAAGGTGAACGTGGATCCGTGCCCCGGCCGGCTGGCGACCTGGACCTCTCCGCCGTGGGCCCGCATGATGTAGCGGGTGATGGTCAGGCCGATGCCCGTGCCCTTGCGGCGGCGGGCCAGCGCGTCGCGGCTGCGGAAGAAGGGATCAAACAAGCGGCGCAGATCGTGGGGCGCGATGCCAATGCCCTTGTCGGAGATGGTGATCTCCACGCCACCTTCGACCAGTCGACCCCGCAGGCCGATCCACCCATTGGGGTCTGAGTACTTGGCCGCATTGCTGACCAAGTTGATGACGCACTGGGCGATGGCGTCGGCGTCGTGGGCCACCTCGGGAAGGTCCGCCGGCAGCTCCACATCGAGCTCCTTGTCCATGACCTCCTGCGCCGAGCTGATGCTGTCCACCGCCCGCAGCACCGTGTCGACAATGTCCAAGTCCCGCATCGTGTAGCGCTTGGCACCCTGCTCGATGGCCGCGAAGTCCAGCACATTGTCGACCAGTCGGCTCAGCCGCTCACTCTCCCGCACGATGGACACGTAGGCTTCTTCCCGCTCGGCTTCGGTGTCGGCCAGCCCGTACATCAGCGACTCACCCTGGATGCGGATGTGGGTGATGGGGGACCGCAGCTCGTGGGACACATTGGCCGCAAAGGCGGTCTGCATCCGGGCCACGTCCAGCTCTCGCTTCACCAGCCAGACCGTCGACATCGTGCCAAAGCCGATCATCAGCACCGCCACAGCGATGATGAGCAAGCGCCGGTTGCGCTCGGATCGGCGAGTCTGGGCGAGGGCTTCGGGGTCTCGCACCGCCACCGCCACCTGCCAGCCGCCCAGCCAAGGGGCCAGGGACTTCGTGGCGAGGGTCTGGCGCGGGGGTGACTCGCCCGGACCGAGCAGCCAGGCCACCACGTCGGCGTCGGCCACCGCACTGGCCCGAGCATCGGACTTCAGCTCGGCCACGATGGCTTCTTGGTCGAGCCCAAACTCGTAGCGGCGGCCATCCCAGTTCACCGCCACCCACAGCGCCCGCGTGCCCGAGCGCCACAGCAAGTCGCCGTCCGCCACCCGGATGCCCGCGCCCGCACGGCTGACTTGGTCCACCTCGGGCAGCAGCTTGGTCGCCCAGTACAGTGCGGCCGAGCGCTCCGCGACCCGCTCACGCGTCGCCGCCACCCAGTCCGCGCCGTCTCCCACACGGGCGAGGGACAGCGCATGGCGGGCGATCGCGCTCTCCCCGCCTTGGCCGACCACCCAACGCTCCGCGAGCAGGTTCTCCACAAGGCTGCGCAGCGCGTCATTGCCGGCGACCGGATCTCGCGCGAGGGTGAGCCGGGCCAGCTCCAGCCGGGCCAGGTCCTTCAGCCGAAAGCCCCAGGGGTCTCGCAGTCCCCGAAAGCGGTCCTCGACCAGCTTGAGCTTGGCCCCCACCTCGGCACTCCGGGAGCTTCGGGCCAGCATTCGGGCTTCATCGAAAATGGCCCGTCCCCGGGCAGACGCCGAGGGCACCAGCGTGGCCGCTCGCGCGTACTTCTGGGCCACCAACAGCGGGTTCTCACCGGCACGCTCGGCACGCTGGGCCTCAAGCTGGGCGGGATGGAAGCCCAGATCCAGCTCCACCTCGGCTTCTTCGATGAAGGGCGCCCGCAGGTTGCCCTCGAGATCGAAGCTCAGCGCCACCAAGAGCTGGGGATGCAGCTCACGGGGCGACTCGATGGGGCTGCGGCCCGCTTCCAACCGGGTGTGGACCCGTTGCTCAAAGGACGAGAAGCGCCGCTCCGCTTGGGCCCAGAAGGTGTCCGCCGTGACCGTCGCTTCCCGCTGCACATCCGTTGCGACCAGCTCGGGGCCTGCGGTCACACTCGACAGCCCAAACCACGTGAGCAGCGCCGTGGGGAACAAGATCGTGGCGCCGAACAAGCCCGCGAAGCGCAGCACACTCTCGAGGTGCAGCGCTTCTTCCATCGCGCGCACTTCGCCCCGCCCACGCTTCAACAGGCGCCGCAACAGACGGTTCAGCCATGTGATGCGGACAGTGGCCACAACGCCCTCCAGGGCGGCGACTGTAGCGCATCGGGTGGCCCTGGTTCTCTCTCCCGCGTCAATCCAGTGTGGGGCCCCGAGGCTCCCGCTGGCCTTCACCCCCGGAGCGCAGGGTCCTGGTTCAGCGCATCCGATGTGCTGAACCCGTTCGGTCTCCGACCGGACGGCGGCATGCTCGGTACGAGGATGCCGTGGGGGAGCGCCCTGTGGGCGCGACGCGAGGGCTTGCCCCCGCCAAGAACGCACTGGTTCAAGGGCTCGCTATTTACGAGCCCGTGAACTAGAAGGACCAGCCCACGCCGGCGGAGCCAAAGACCATCGGGCCGCCATAGCTGCCGCCGACCTCGTCGCTGGCCAGAAACGGACCCACCATGCCCACCGCCGCCACCGACGCCGATGCCGAGGTGTAGCCCGCGCCGACGCGCATCTGGGCCGTGAAGCCACTGGACCAGATCCGCTTCCAGCCGATGTGGGGACCCACCGTGAACACCGTGGCATCGGCCGTTCCCGAGGCCATCGCACCCGGCGTGCCCGCCGTGATGGACGACGAGGCCCACTGATGCCGCACGGTCACACCCAGCTGCATGCCCCGGTGAAAGTGACCCGCCGGGTAGAAGGACAGCGCCCCCTCCAGCTCCTTGATGCTGATGTCGGGCACGTTCACGCCCGTGATGCCCGTGGCGACCCGCAGGCTGATGGGGTTCCACTGGCCGATGCCGGCGGCGAGGTCCACGCCCAGCTTCGGGGCCAACCGCCCCTCGTAGCGGATGTGCACCGCCGGCCACGTGGTCTTGAAGGGGGCGAGCGTCAGGCTGTGGGCCTTGCCTGCACCGCCGTTCTTCCCGGCCTTCTTGGACTCTTGGCGGATCGTGACGGTGCTGTCGGCGGCGGCGTGGGCCAGCGGGCCCCCGAAGAGGGCCGCGGCAAGCGCAAGGGCGGTGAAGGTGGGCATCGCTGGCTCCGGTCTGTGCTCGCCTCTTCCGACGCGCACCGGAGCTGAAGCACGCCTTTCACCGCCTCGCAGGCGCCTCGACGCTGGAGTCGATCACATCGAGGAACATTCTTGCGATGGCCGCGTGGCCCAGCGGAGCCGGGTGGATGCACGAGGGGTCGAACCACAGCTCGGCGTCGGGACCGCGGTAGCAGGGGCCATCCTCGTCCTCGCGGCCATAGCCGTGGCCGCAGAAGCTCTCGTTCATGAACAAGATGTCGGTCTGGGTCTCGACCGCGATCTCGGCCCACGCGGTGTTCAAGAGCTGGGTGGCGAGCACCACCGAGTCCACTTGGCCGCTGATGCCGACGACCTCGGCCAGCTCACAGGCGCTCAGATTGCCCGTCGTGTCGGTGAACTCGTAGACATTGCCCACCACGACGTCCACCCCGCCGGGAAACATGTCGGGGTTGTCCCGGAACCAGTGCATCGCGTCGCGCTGGTAGCCGATGGCCCGGTCCAGCACCGCCAGCCCATCGAGCTCGCTGCCCCCGTCGAGAACGACCTCTGCTGCGGCAAAGAGGTCGTTTCCACCCATGGTGCCGACGACCAACGTGCGCCGGGCGTCGGGCTCAGGGAAGCACTCGGGGATCTGCTCGGGCAGGTAGTCATCGGTGCGGGCACCAAAGCGGGCGCAGCTCTTGACATCGAGGTCTTCGCCGAAGCGTGCCCGAAGCTCCGCGGCCACCACCGATCTGAAGTACTCCTCTTCGAGGCTGGGCGGGGTGCCGACAGTGATGGAGTCACCGATGAACACAAGTCTCTCGACGTTGTCGATGGACTGGTGGCGGGTGCCGCTGCACGAACCGGGCACCACCCCCAGCGTCTCGTACTCGGGAAAGCCCGCGGCCACGGGATCGATGTCGGTCCAACAGTTCTCGGCCAGCGACAAGGCGGGGTCGTATTGCCACGCATCCACGCCCGTGTCGGCGGGGGGACCGGTCTCCGAAGACGGGTCCTTGGCGGGAGAGGACGAGGGTGTGCACCCGGCGAGAACGTAGCAAGCACAGAGCAGAACGGGGATGCGCATGGAGGCTCCTGGTGGCACCGCCCCACCGTAGGCCAAGCGGGGCAGGTGCAACAGCCGTCGGGACCCGAGCGCCCACGGCACTGGCAAAATCTCGGACGGTCCAGGGCGCTCGACTCGAAGCACATCGGCGCCGGTGCCCAAGCCCAACCGCCGGGAACCGGAACTTGCCGGTGGGGTCGAGGTCGGTGATAGCCCCGCCCCGGACCGCATCCCGAAGCGTCCGGGCTCAAGCGATGGGTCCGAGGCGGTGGGTCGCCCACTCGCTCGCAGCCGCACCCGCGCGTCGCAGCCGTGGGTCCACGGCACCACCGGTCCCGGAGGGTTGATGTTCCCCCAGCTCCTGATTGTCTTGGTCCAGAGCAGCGCACTCGCCGCATGGATGCCCGCTCTTCCGGAGCATGGCCGCTACGGCGAGGCCGCCGCCCACCTGTCGGCGGGTGAGCTGACCGAAGCCGAGGCTGGCTTTCGCGGAGTCATCGATGCAGACGCCACGTGCGGCATGGCCCGGCACGGGCTCGGGGTCACACTGCTCCGGAAAGGCCAGCTCAAGGCTGCACTCGAACAGCTGGAGGCCGTGGCCAGCGGGTGGCCGGACCGTCCTGAAGGCCACACCGCACTGAGCGTCGCACGCTTCGCCGCCCAGGACTTTGCGGGGGCACGGGCGGCTGGTCTGGCTGCTGTGGGCGCCGCACCGTCGAGTGTGGACGCCAACGCTGCACTGCTTGAGGTGCTGCTGCGTCAGGGGGACCTCGCGGAGGCCCGCACCACGCTGGACGCCGCACGGGCCGCTGGGGTGCCCTCGGGTGCCGTGGCATGCCTGGAGGTCCAAGTAGCGGTGGAAGCCAAAGACCAGAAGACCGTCGACAAGGCCCTTCCGTTGTGCTTGCGGTCGGGCCAGGCGGATCTGGTCGTGGCCGCACGAAGCCGCGCGGGTGGGCCGGACGGGGGCGCGGTCGGGGCCGCTGCCAGCCAGGTGGGCGCACGAGATCTGATGGCGGTGGCGCAGGCCGTCGACCTGATGCGAGATGGCGAGACTGGCCCAGCAGTGACCATTCTCGACGAGGTGCTGACCCGAAGCCCCACCCGCACCGACGCCCGGTTGCTGCGCGCACGGGCACGGGCCGCCCAGGGAGACCGCGCCGGTGCACGGGCGGATCTGGAGCAGACCTTCAACGGCAAGACGTGGGTGGATGTGCATGCCAGCGGGGCCATGTCGGGCATCCTGCGCAAGTCGGACGAGCGGGCCCTGCTTCGTGAGATCGCGCGGGGTGCGGGGCTTCTGGTGGACCTGCTGCGGGAGGAGGGCAAGCTAGAAGAGGCCGATGCTCGGCTCAAGGAATTCCAGGGACGGTGGCCCGAGGCGACCCCCCTCATCATCGCCGATGCTCGGCTGCGGATGGGTCGGGGGGACACCGAGGGCGCGTGGGCCGCCATCGACAGCGCCATCGCGCGCACCCCGGCCGATCCCGACCTGCTCCAGACCGCCGGCCAGTTCGCCTTGCAGTCCCCGGCGGGCATGCCGCCACGGGTGCAGGCCCGCATCACGAGCGGCGGCGACTGG
This sequence comes from Myxococcota bacterium, assembly GCA_942491145.1. Taxonomy (GTDB): domain Bacteria; phylum Myxococcota_A; class UBA796; order UBA796; family UBA2385; genus CAXQUZ01. Next base: position 11,813 of record CALOBC010000035.1, read on the forward strand.
CGGGACCGGTACAACCTGGCGCTGGCGGAACGAAAGGCCGGCCGTGCGCCCGGGTGCCGGGACATCGCCAGTGAGGCCTTGTCCGGCGCCGGCCAGCCGACGACCGCCGACGACCGCGCGCGCGTGGCCAACCTGGTGCACCGGTGTGCGGTGGAGGCGACCGACCTCTCCGTGGCCGACCGGGTGCTCGCCGAAGCGGGGGGCCCGGGAGCACTGAGTGCCACGCTCGCCTACAACCACGCCCTGCTGCGCCAACAGGCGGGGGACCCGAGCGGCGCTTGGGCCTTGGTCTCTCGCCACGCCATCGCCCCACCGGCCGATCCCGCTGTGGCGGCGGCCACCGCCACCCTGGGGCTGCGGCTTGCCCTGGAGCTGGGGGACCTCGCATCCGGACTGCAGATCGCCGCCCAGCCCGCGGCCCCGGCCGAAGAGCGGGTGCGGCTGGTGACACCACTGCGCCAAGCCGGTCGCCTCGATGACGCAGACCGGGTGCTCCGGACGGCTTGCCCGGACCTGACGGGCGAGTCCCGCGCCCGCTGCGACGCCCAGCTGGAACAGTCCTCAGGGGAGTGATCCCGGGTCCACGCGTCCGGCCCAGAATTGTGCCGGCCAAACATTGGCTCGCCGCTTTGCATTGCACACCCGAAACCCGGCGGGTGGGATCCAGGCCGTGCCTTGCGGAGAGCGGACCACCCTGAGGCGGTCAACCGGACACAAAAGCGCGGTCTCTGCAGGGGTGCATGCGTGCGATGGCATGGCAAAGTGTGCACGCAAGGTCAGGGATGGGGCAGAGAGCCGCGGTACTGCGGGCTCTTGTGGACTGCGGACCCGCTCCAGCCGCGAACACCCTTGGGGATGCAACACCGAAGCCTGGCGCCCGGTGCGTGGGGGCTGGTGTCACGTCACATCCGCCCAGATTCACGCTGAATGGGCCCAACCGGTATTCCCTTTCCCTTGCAAAAGACCCACGAATGCCATACCTGCGGCCGGTCAGCCCTGCCCACCCAAAAACACGAATTGGGAGTCTCCCGTGCAGATTCTTGTCGCCCTCGGCGCATTCGCACTCCTCGTCGGAGCGCTCGGTATCCTTGGTTTCCTTGTGCAACGCTACAAGGGTGGCCGGATCGCCAAGACTCCCTTCCACAAGACCGGTGAGGTTGCCTCCAAGGGCGACGAAGTCTCCGGTGACAAGGGTGCCCTGTCCACCGAAGGCAAGGTGGTCTGCAACGACGACGACCTGCTCGAAGCACCGGTTCAGGGTGGTAAGTGCTTGTACTATAGCCTCACCGTCACCGCTTCCTGGAAGTCCGGCGACAACAGCAAGTCTGTGGTCGTCCACGAAGAGAAGAAGGGTGTGGTCTTCGGTCTGGACGACGGCTCCGGCGTCTGCGAAGTGGACCCCTCCAAGGGCGGCGACTTCGACCCCGTTGACAAGTTCAACAAGTCCAAGAGCCGCGGCCTCATCTCCACCATCAAGGGTGGCGGCCTTGAGTTCGGCGAGAACGGCTTCACCGTGCATCCCGGTGGGCGCGTGAAGGGCCACATCGTCCCCGACTCGGCCAAGTACGAAGTCAAGGAAGAGGCACTTCGGGTTCAGGACCAGCTCTACGTCAACGGCAAGTTTGCCGAGGGCAAGATCAGCTCCCCGAGCTGGGTGAGCCTGTACCTGAGCGGCAAGACCCGGGAAGAGACCCTGGCTGCCACGATGAAGACGGCCAACACCGCCAAGCTCGTCGGCATGATCGGCAGCGGCGGCGGCGTCGTCATGCTGGCCATCGGCCTCATCTTCGGTGGCAGCGGCAAGAAGGCCGACACCAAGACCGCCGACACCAAGCCGGCTGTCGAAGCCAAGGCGGACGCCAAGCCCGCAACGCCCGCAGCCAAGAAGGCTGAGGCAGCCCCCGCAGCCAAGCCGGCTCCCGCAGCTGGCGCTCCCAAGGCTGGCGCTCCCGCAGCTGGCGCTCCCAAGGCTGGCGCCGGTGCCAAGTCTGGCGGCGGCGCTCCCAAGGCTGGCGGCGGCGGCAAGGCTGGCGGCGGCGGCGGCGGTGCTCGCGGTGGCAAGGCCAAGCGTCGCTAAGCCACCGGTTGGACTGCAACGATGAAGTGCCCGACAGCCAGTCTGTCGGGCACGTCTGCGTCTTGGGATCGAGATCCTCGCTGCCCTTCAGGACCTGAGCGGGCCCACCCCGCCCACAACTGCGCAACCGGCCGGATAGGCCTGAGGCGACCCCCACGGGACGTTGTTGTGTCGCCTCCAGAACCCGAGTCCGGGCACAGCCCCCACGACGACCTCCCCTCCGACGATGCGGTGGTCCGGGCTTCCGATGCCCCCAGTCGCCACATCCCCAGCACCTTGCTGGCCTGGGCGGCCGCGCTGGTTCTCGACGCATGGAAGCCCGGCGTCTCCCTCGAGCGGGTTCTGGAGCGGCTGCACTTGGACGAACCCAGCCGGGCCCGTCTCGACGAACAATGGGCCGCCGGGGGCCCCAGCCTGTCCCAGCTGCCGCCAGTGCCCCCCCAACACCGCCGTGCCCTCGCGGGGCGTGCGCTCTGGCTGGGCCTGCGCCTCGGCCCCGACCCCGAAGCCCGAGCCGCCGCACTCGCTGCCCACATTGGCCTCGGTGCCCCCACGCGAGAGTCGCTGCTGGCGGCGCTGCGGACCGAGGCGGGGCTGCACCCCATCGGTGCCGACAATGGCCGCCAGTGGACCGCTCTGGCCGAGTTCATCCGGCCCTCCGAGGGGGTCCGTGCCATCCTCGGGGACCACCGCTCCCCCCGGCCATCCGTCGCTGCGGTGCCGGTCTCCAAGTGGCGCCACCCCGACGACATCCAAGCCACCCGCACCGTGCAACAGAGCTTGCCCTTCGGCGAAGCGGTGCGCTGGCTGAGCGCCACCGGGGTTGAGCCCGTGCTCGATGCATTGGCCCACGCGGGGCACATCCGTGTTGGCCCCCGACAGGCCCCCGAGCTGTACGAGACCTACCAGCAGTGTGCGGCCCGGCTGGGGGTCCGCCCCGTGCCCCCTCTCTATCTCGCGCATGGTGGTCTCAATGCCGTGACCATGGGCATTGAGCGCCCCCACATCGTCTTGTATAGTGGCCTCGTTCAGGTGCTCTCCCAACCCGAGCTTGAGTTTGTGATTGGACATGAGCTGGGACACGTGCTGTGCGAACATGTGCTGTACCTGACGGTGGCCCAGATGCTGCGGCTGCCGGGCCAGCTCTTTGCCGGCATTCCTGTGGTGGGGCCCGTTCTCCAGCAAGCCACCCAGCTTGTGCTCTACCGCTGGCAGCGGCAAGCAGAGCTGTCCTGCGACCGCGCGGGGCTGCTTGCAAACCAAGACCTTGATGCAGGCTTGCGGCTGATGATGCGCACAGCCGGGGCGCCCATTGGACTGGCCGGACGCATGGATCCCCACGCATGGACCGATCAATACAGCGCCCTTGACGACACCACCCGCGAGACCCTCCTGGGCCGCCTGTCCGTCGGCCTCGCCACCGCCACCCGCACCCATCCCTGGGCGGTGGTGCGCGCGCACGAGCTGCGTGAGTGGGCCAGGAGTGGTCACTATGAGGGCATTCTGGACGAAGCTGTGTCGGAGGAAGCGGCGGCGGGCGCCGGTCTCCCCGCGCCCCTGCCATGCCCGGTCTGCGGCACACCCACGGTGCCCGACGAGCCCCTGTGCCTGGGATGCGGCGCCGGGGGTGCCGGGTGAGCCGCTGTCCCCAGTGTGGTGCCCACCGGTCCACACCCACGTCCTGCGCGGCCTGCGGCACGACCGAGCTCTCGGCCGACCGCGGCGTCTGGATCCCACTGGCGCCTCGGCTTGAGTGGCGGCTGCCCGACGACCGCCCGATGCTCCGTGCACTCGCCAAGGCCCGGCGGGGTGGGCCCCTGCTCCTCGGGGGGCACGGGGGCATCCAGCGGTCAGTCCTTGCGGTGCTGGTCCCCGACACCCCCGCACCACCGCCGCCCTCGACTCGAGCCATGCTCATCGACAACATCGACCAAAGCGATGTTCTCGGGGCATCCGCCGTGCTGATTCTGCTCAGTGCCAGCCAGCTGCTCTCCCTCCAAGAGCGCACACGGCTCGCACCGCTGATGCCCTGGCTGGGACACCGCGGCGCAGTGGTGCTGGGGGACATCGAAGGTTTGGACACGCTCGAGCGAACCGAAGCCCTGGGCCGCCTCGACCGCTGGCAGCACCGCCACGGCACCCGGCTTCCTGTGTTTGCCCTGGCCGACCCGCTTGACCCGTCCCACGATGTGCGTCCCATCAGCGCACTGCCGCGGTGGGTCGACGGGCGCCCCTCGGGGTGGTCCGACCTGCGGCGTGTCCTCCAAGCCCGCATCGCCGCTGCGCCGCCGCCGACACCGCCCGCCTTGCCCACCGCAGCACAGATCGATGAACAGCTCGTGAGTGCCCACCAGCAGGCCATCACAGTCGGCGAAGCGCACCTGTTGTCGGGTCTTTCCCCGTCCCCCGAGACCCCCGCAGCACTGGCGGCAGCCATGGCATCGTTGACCCAAGCCGCTGCGGAACAGGCCACCGATGCCCTCAGCACTGTGCTGTCGACCGGCCCAGTGGGTGCGCTGTGGGCCCGCGTCTCTGCACCGGAGCCGATCCATCCCGTGCTGGACGGCCCCCCTCCGCCCCGCGCTGTGCGACCGACGGGCACCCTCGCCGCCGGAGCCGGGGCCATCCTTGGCCTGTTGATGGTGCCCCTGGGCTCGCCCACCGTGGCCGCCTTGGGCCTCGGCCTCACCGTGGGCTCCGTCGTCACCGCCCGGCGACTCCAGCGCGAAGGAGTCTCCGAAGAAGACGATGAACAGGCTATCTTGGAGTGGCACGCAGGACTGATGGACCAGTGCCGGGGGGCCGTGCGCCACTCGGTGGACACCACCATCCGCGCGCTCGGCACCGCCCTGCACCACCTGCGCGGCCGCATCGAGTCTGCCCGCGAGGCCATCCACGACGACCACCTCGCACGCGCCATCGACCGCGTCGACACCGGGGAGCACCCATGACGCAGCTCCATGAACTGCACAAAGCCATGCAGCGCGGGGCCCTGCTGCTGCAGCAAGCCAGCGAGCACGGACCGGACCTCCTCACCGCCGAGGACCGTTCACGGCTGGGTCACCTCATCAACCGCAGCGAGGCCGATCGCACCCGCCGCAGCCTCCGCATTGGCTTGCTGCCCCTTGCGGGCATCGACCCGGGAAAGCTGAGCGCCGCCTTGCTCCGGGCCCGGTTGTTGCCCCCCACCCACGGCCGCAGCGCCGGACCCCGCGTGCGGGTGCGCAACAGCGATGTGGCCGATCTGCGGGCGACCGGCGCCCAGGGTGCACCGTGGACCTGGAGCGATGCCAACCCCGACCCCCGGCCGACCCTGCAAGCCAAAGCGACCGCCTTGCACGCCGAGCGGCAAGCCCTGTCCGAAGAAGACCACAGCCTCGCCAAGGCCGTGGCCAACTCGGAGCAGCGGGTGGTCCGCTTCCAACAGGACGTGATGGGCCTCAGCGCCAGCGTCAACGAGGGGCGCAGCCAGTGCTCCCGGACAGCCGCCATCGTGTCGATGGCCGAGAAGCACCACCAACACTGTCAGGATGCCCTCAACAAGGAACTGGACGGCTTGCCCGCGGCCCTGCGCACCCCCGGGGGAACCGGCCTGCGGGGACTGACCGCGTCGGTCCTGTCCGGCTTCCACACCGAGGCCCTCGCACGGGTGCAAGCCCGTCGGGCGGCGCTCGTGACCGCCGATGCCCAGCTCCAAGCGGCCCGGGAAGGGGCCGCGGACGCCCAGGCATGCCTTGTGAGCGCCGAACAGCGGCTGCAAGCCCACAACCAACAGCTCTCCCGGCTGCGCAGCCAGCTCCACCTGTCTCAGGAGCGCCGAGATCGCCTGCGCCAGCGGGCCGGACAGCTCACCCGGGCGCGGGTCGGTCTGGCTCACAGCCTCGACAAGGTCGCCGGCTTGCGCCGAAAGGCCTTCCGCCGGTCCGTCGCTGAGCAGTGCATGCAAGGCGCCCAGCGCCTCTGGCTCGACTGGCCCACGCCCAACCTGCCGCCCCAGACCACCCTGCTGTTGGCCGATCTGGTGAGCTCCCCCGATCCCCAGGAGCGCCGCGCGGCGGATGCCTGGCTGGCCGACCGCAGCGATGTGTTGCTGGTCGCGGTCGATCTGGGCCGCCCCCTCGCACCGCCCGAGCAAGACCGGCTTCGTCGCTTGCTGCGCGATGTGCCGATGCTGCTGCCGGTGCTCACCGGGCTGGAGCGGGTACAGACCATGGCGGAGCGCCGAGGAGACATCGATCCCGACGAAGCGGTGGAAGACGCCCGGGCGGCGGCCGTCCGGCGGCTGGCCCTCGACCTGGGCCTCGCCACCGCCCCCCGAGCGGTCGGACTGCCCCTGGTGGCACTGCTCGACAAGCGCCGCCCCAAGGCCAGTCGTGACCAGCTCGCGGAGGAGTTCACCCGCGAGCTGACCCGCCTGCTGCAAGCCTTGCGGGACGGCCCCCGCATCGCCCGTCCGGCACGCCTCGCCCGGGCCATGCACGCCGCCGCCCGCATCCTCGAAGCGGGCATGGCTCGCCAGGACGCCGAAGAACACACCCGCCGTGAGGGCATCACCGCGCAACAGCTGGCCGATCCCCAGGCCTTTCGTGCCCACGCCCGCCGCGCTGCTGCCCACTGTGGCACCACCGTGGCCGCGGTCGCCCTCGAGCTCACCCAGGCCAAGGTCGAAGAGCGCCTGGCCACCCGCTTCGCCGCCCACTTCGCGGCCGTGGACGCCGCCGACTTTCGTGAGCTGCGCCGTCTTCAGAGCCAACTTCCCAAGGCCCTGGAGACCGGGCTGCCCGATGACCTCCGGGCGATCGAAGAGGCGCTGGTCGAGTCGATCGAGCAGGCCCAGACCGAGCTGATCGCAAGCATCCTCGGGCCCCTCGCCGACCGGGTGCGCGCCGCGGTGCACATCACCTTTCCGGGCACGATGCCGACGACCGCCACCGCGCCCGATCTGGCCCGGGACATGACCGCGCTGCTGCGGGCCCAAGCGCCCGACCCCGCCCGACCCGAGCTGCGCATGGCCCTCATCGGCGGCGCCATCGGGGCGGTGCTCTCCGGGGGGCTCGCGGCACCGGTGCTGCTCGCGCTCGGCGCCGGGGCCTTGGCCACCCGCGTGGGCGGAGATCCAGAGCCCCTGCGCAAGGAGCTGCGCCAGTACCTGACCGAAGCCCGCGCCACGGTCCAGCGCGAGACCACCCGCTGGATCGAGTCCCGCCGCGGTGAGCTGGAGCGGCTCGCCCCCCACACCGCACAAGCGGAGATCGTCGCATCCATCGATCGCTTCGAGCAGTGGATGGCGGAGCTGGTCGACGCCGAGCGCCAGCGGCACGACACCTTGCTGCTCGCCCGGGAAGAAGTGCGGGGACTGCGCGATGCGTTGCTCGAGCACGCCGAGCAGCTGGAGGGCATCCTCCACGAGACCCGCTCGCCCGGGGTGGCTTGGCGACCACCGTGGTCCACCCAGCTCCCACCGCCGCCGGCCCCCGTCAACGACACGTGAGCGCCAGCACGTGATAAACCTTACACGCGGCCCACACAGAATCCAAGCCGAGGGATCGGGGCGCAGCCGCATGGGGCGCCCGCACCCACACCAAGCAACCGCCAGGATGCCGCCCCAACAGCAAGGGCGGCATCCATGGCCAATCACCGACTAGGCGATCTGCTTGGTTGCCCTGGAGTCTTCGAAGATGCCGAGCTGATTGCCGTTTCGGTCTGTCTTCTGTGCTTCTTCGGACTCAACACCAGGGCTCTGGCGAATCCGATTCCTGGCCTGGTGGCGCCGCTGTAGACTGCAGCGCTGACGAAGCCGATTGTGACGTGCCTTCATGCACTCTCCTTACGAGTGCGTCTCCTCTTCTTCATGCTTGTCAAGCGTAGCCCACAACCAAGCCACCAGCCCGGTTCTGGTCCACATTGGTCACCGACCGCGCACAAACTACCAGTCCCTTGAGTCTACCAAGCGTCCCGGAAGTCACAGGCGCCCGACTCGACACAACCACTGGGCAGCGCCACTTCAGACTCGCCGGCCCACGCTGTGATCATGAAGTGGAGGATCTGTTCCATCGCCGCTTCAGCCGCTGGGGTGTCCCGTGCCGCAAAGCCGTGGATCTTCAGGGGCTCTTCAGCCGGCACCCAGTACTGGGTCAGGCCCACACCCCCGCGGACCACATCGGCCGAGTCCACCGTGGGGATGGTGCGAAACGCTTCCCCGACCATCTGGGCACCCAGCGCGGCGGCCAGCGTGTGGGTGGCTTGGTTCGGCACGATCTGGTCTTCCATGCTCTGTTGCAGCAGGAAGCTGACCCCCTCGTCCCGGGCGCGAGACGACCACGCCGCACCGTCCACGTCATCCCACGAAGTCTGCATTAGGGTCATTGCGAAGCGTGCTTCCAGCTCCGAGCTGTAGGAGTCCATCAGGAAGCCCCGCATGGCCGACTCATACATGAAGGAGTCCGCCACGAAGTGGCTCCAGGCACCGGCGGGCACGTTGAGCACCGCAAACTCGACCTCGGGGTAGGCCGCGGCCACAATCGCGCCCATGGTGCCGCCGAGGGATCCACCCACCCAGCCCGGCTGGTCGGTGATGGGCAACACACCGGCCCGGGGGTTGGGCTCGCCGGCCAAGGTGTCGGCGGCCAGCGCCTCGCCCAGATCGCCCTCCATCGCCTTGAGCAGCGCATAGCCATCGACCACCGCTTGCATCAGCTGGGCGGTGGACTGCTCCGAGCCCTTCACCAGCTTGAGCAGGTCCTGGAACGTGAAGAGCAAGTCTTCGTCCGTCCAGCCATGGAACTCGAGGTTGACCTTGGCCACCCCTTGCGCGGCCGTCTCGCCGTCGAACGAGTCGTCGTTGACGCTGCCAGCGGTGCCATGGCCATACAGCGTGATGCGGTAGCGCTCGCCCTCGCCCTCAAACCCAGCGGCCGGCAACACAACCCGGAAGCGGGTGGTGCGGGTGCCCTGCTGGACGGGGTAGCCGTCGTCGTCGAGCACCAGGCGGCGCTCTTCGGTGAGGTAGTTCGGCACACCATCGAGCTCGCCGAGCACGATGCCTTCCACGTCAGGGTGTTCCCGGGTGACAAAGGCCGTGATGCGCACTTCGACCGCACCCATGGCCCCGGCGGCCGAGTCCATCATCGACAACATGCGGCGGGAGACGTTCTCATCGGACCGGGTGACGAAGTCCCACGCCCGAACCACACGCTCGGGGTCTTGGCCAAGGTCGGCCAAGAGCTGCTGGAGGGGCGCTTGGTGGCCAGCGAGTGCGGCTTCTTCGGACGTCTCGGGGGCATCGAGGCCCAGGCCCACCCGGGTGGCGTGGTCCGCGAGCTGAGGTTGGCCGTCACGGTCGAGCAAGTCATCGGTGATGATGACCGCGTACTCAGTGTTCCCGTCCATCGGCAGCAAGGGGTAGGCGATCAACAGGTCGACCTGGCCCTCTTCCAGCCCACCTTCGATGACCTCGGCCCACAGCGGCACCGCCTCGCCATACTGGGGGCTGTCCGGTTGGGCGTTGATGATGCGGATGGGCGAATTCTCGAGCGCATCCCCGTGGAGGTGCCCGGCGAGAAACGCTTGGTCAATGCCCGACGAGAACATCGTCGAGACGGGCGAGACCGTCGAGAACCCATCCGCGATGTTGAGGTAGCTGGCGTCGTCGCCTTCACCCGGCAGGCTGCTCGACTGGACTTGCACCCGCAGCCCCGTGTTGCTGCCCGCATCTGCGGCCAAGTAGGCGGAGGACGGGAACGGCAGCATGCACCGCTGGTCGTCCACCAAGTCGCAGTCCGCGGTGCGGGCTTGGCGGGCGCCGGCTTCCCGTGGTGTGACGGCCACATCCTCCACCGCGGTGTTCTTGCCGGGGTCGGTGCCGCATCCAGCGAGCAGAAGGATCAAGGCGAAGTGGGGGGGCGACACGGCCATGGCAAGCTCCGGGAAGGCGACCTCCTAATCAGCCGGGGCGACAGCGGCGCAGCGAGGTAGCATCCCCGGGCACCGTACCGGAGAGAACCGTGGCCCGCACGACCGCGCTTGTGGCCTTGATGCTGCTGACAGCCTGCAACCGCAACACGGACGGCGGCAAGGCCGCCCCGGACTCTGGCGAGGACAAGCCGGGGAGCGGCGGGGCCTGCGCCACCACGTTTCGCTACACCCCGACGGGGGATACGCCACCTGACAATGTCGCAGTGGCTGGCACCTTCAACAACTGGGATGCCGAGGCGAACCCGCTGATCGAGGTGAGCTCCGGGGTCTGGGAAGGCACGGTGGACCTGCCGCCGGGTGCTCATCCGTATAAATTCGTAGAAGTCACCGAGTGGTCCATGGGCGAGCGCTTCGAAGGCTTCGTCTGTGATCCCGATGCTGACTTGATTCACTGCGAGGACGGCTACAAGGAACCCTGGGAGCTGGACTGGTCCCACACCTGTGGCAGCGGCACCGAGTCCACGTGCAACTCCCTCAAGATTGTGGCCGACTGCGCAGTTCCCACACTCAAGGTTGACAGGTTGACCGTGGACCGTGCGGGGGGCACCCTCGACCTCTCGATCTCCGGTGTGGCCGGCGATGGCGGTGCGATTGCCGATGTGCAGGCCACACTCGACGGATCATCGATCGCGGTGAGCTGGACGGGCACGACGGGCACCGTTCGGGCGACGGGCCTGGACAGCGGCCGCCACACGCTGCGGGTCGACGCCACCGATGCGGGGGGCAACACCGCCGAGCAGCTCTACGTGCCGGTCTGGATGGACGGGGCGGGCGGCACTCCCTTCCGCGAGGGGTCCATCTACTTTGCGTTTGTGGACCGCTTTGCGAACGGGGACGTGTCCCTCGACGGCAGCGAAGGGGCCACCGCGCCCATCGCCGACTACACCGGGGGCGACTTCGCCGGCGTGACCCAGATGCTCGACTATCTGGACGATCTCGGCGTTCGCACGATCTGGCTGTCCAACCCCCAGGACAATGCTGAGGGCGCATGGGCAGGCGACTGCGACGCGGTGTATGCGGGATATCACGCATATTGGCCCGACCAGGCCCGGGGCATCGAGGAACACTTCGGCAGCGAGCAAGACCTGCACGCCCTGGTCGACGGCGCCCACGCCCGGGGCATGCGCGTCATCATGGACTGGGTCGCGAACCACGTCCACGAAGACCACCCGTACATGGCCCATCCCGAGTGGTTCAACGACCTGGCCGTGTGCCAGGACAGCTCCGGTGGCCAGTCCAACTGGGACCGCATTCCCGAGAGCTGCTGGTTCGCCCCCTACTTGCCCGACATCGACTACGGCCAGCCCGAGATCTTGCACCTGATGGTGGATGACGCCCTGTGGTGGGCCAAGACCTACGAGCTGGATGGGCTGCGGGTGGACGCGGTGAAGCACATGCCCCACGCGGTGGTGTGGAACCTGGAGCAGCGGATTCGCAACGAGATTGAGCACAGCGAGGCCGGCGGCGACACCGAGTTCTGGACGGTGGGCGAGACCTTCGATGGGCTGGAGCGCATCCAGGCCTACATCACCCAAGAGGGGCGCCCCCAGCTCGATGGTCAGTTCGACTTTCCGCTGTACTACGCGGTGAACAGTGCGTTTGGCAACCGCAGCATCAACCTGCGGGACTTGGAAGGTGCGCTGCTGACGAGCGAGGCGGCGTGGGGCGGGGCGCTGATGTCGAGCTTCCTCGGCAACCACGACGTGATGCGCTTCACCAGCGTGAACACGGAGGGCTGGCAGTCCTCGTGCGAGGAAGGTGTGGGGCTGCGGGCGGCGTGGGCCCCGGGCGACAGTGGGATCTATGCGCGGATGAAGCTGGCGTGGACCTTCCTGTACACTCAGGACATGGTGCCACTCGTCTACTATGGCGATGAATTCGGCATTCCCGGCTATACCGACCCCGACAATCGCCAGCCGCTGTCGTGGTATGTGCCGGGGGTGGACGGCGGTGGTCACAGCACCGTGGAAGCTGCCGCCAGTGAGATTGGCGGCGATGCCGGCAACGTGGCCCGTCATGTGGGGGCGCTGGGGCGGGCCCGCCGGGAGCACCCTGCGATGTGGCGGGGGGACCGGGTGCAGTGGTGGATCGAAGACGAGGTCTGGGCCTACGCCCGCGCGGATGCCGAGACCGGCGATGAGGCGCTGGTGGTCATCAACCGCAGCGACAGCGAGCGCTGGCTGACCAACGGGCTCGCCTTCGCGGGACTCAGCGCCGGCGCAGTCTTTGTCGATGTGCTCACCGGCGAAGAGAACACCGCGTCCGGCGACGAGATCACGGTCTACCTGCCCCCGATGTCGAGTCGGGTGCTGGTGCGCCGATGATGGTGCTGTGGGCCGGGGCGATGCTCCTGGCCGGTGCTGGGGCGATGGCCGCACCGGTGGCCACGGTCGCGGGCGGGGTGGGGCTGGCCGAGCTGGTCCACATCGAAGCGGGCTGGCTGCCCCGCGAAGACTTGGCCGTCGAGCTTCACGCGGGCACGGTCGTCTTCAACGTGCTCGTGGGACCGGCCGTGACGTGGATCGCCCTCGGGGAGCCCCGGGGGCACCAGATGCTCGTGACGGGCGCGCTTCGCGTCAACCCGCTGGTGAGTCCGTTCACGCTGAAGAGCGGCGGAGAGAGCTTGGCCGCCACGGGCGAGACCTACCTGGGCTACGGCTTTGTCGGCGAGCGTGGCTTGCTGCTTCGGGCCCGCGCCGGGGTGTTGATGTACGGCGACAACGGCTTCGCGGCCGGTCCCAACGTGGGCCTGATGGCCGGCTACGCCTTCGGCGACTGAGCGCGGAACCGTGACCGCGGCTCAGTCCTGGAAGAGAAAGCCGCCCACCTTGGCCAGACCACCGAGGTCGTTGACCTCGTCTTCCAGCCGGGGCACCGTCCACATCCGCTGGTCGGCTTGCATGTGGTGCTTCAGGCCAGCCACCAGCTCATCCTCGGCGCTGGACAGCTCGCGAAGACGACGATGAGCAGCACCAAGTCGAGCAACCAAGCTGTTCGCAGTGTGGGGGGGCAGGTCTTCGGCGAGGCGCGCGGCGAGGTCGCCGATCAGCGCAGAACCGTCCAGAGCCTCACCAGAGACGGCGTGCTTCTGGTTTACGATAACTCCAGGCGCCGGCATCTTCCGGGCCCGCAGCTCGTCCAAGAAGAAGTCGGCCACTTCGACCGACGGCCCGTTGGGCGCGCAGACCACCACAAACGAGGTGCGGCTGCGGTCATGGAACATGCGGACGACCGCTTCTTGCCGCTCGCGGAACCCGTCGTAGAGCTCTCGGAAGTGGTGGAAGTACTCGGCGAGGTCGTCCAGGAATTCGCGCCCGAAGACGTAAGACAGCAGCCGGAACACCACCGCGCTGGTGCTCATCATCAGCCGCCCAAAGACCTTCTCGCGGTCGTAGGGCGTCAGGAACCACTTCATCACGCGCTTGTCGAGGAAGCGGGCCAGCCGCCCCGGCGCGTCGAGGAAGTCCAGCGCGTTCTTCACCGGCGGCGTGTCGAGCACCACCAGCTCGTAGCGGCCCATCTCGACCACATCGTAGAGCTTCTCGGTGGCCATGTAGTCCTGGCTTCCCGAGATGTTGTCGGCCGTGGCCCGGTAGATCTTGTTTTCCAAGATGGCCCGGCGGGCAACAGGATCCGGCGCCAGCTTGGCGATGAGATCGTCGAAGGTCTTCTGCTGGTCGAGCATCATGGCCCACAGCTCGCCAGGCTCGGTGCCCAGCGGCTTGTCGCCCAGGGGGCTCAGGTCGATGCGGGTCTCGTCATTGCCAAAGCGGGACAGGCCGAGGGAATTGGCCAGCCGCCGCGCCGGATCGATGGTGAGCACCAGCACCTTGCGCCCGCGCAGGGCGGCCTGCAAAGCGATGGCCGCCGCCGTTGTGGTCTTGCCGACACCGCCAGAGCCCACACAACAGATGAGCTTGCGGTTGTGGATGAGGCGGTCGAACTCGGACATCGGCTCGCTCATGGGGAGTCTCCCACTTGGGCGGACCGACGGGCAGCTTCGCGGGTCAGTGCCAACGCCATCTGCTGGACGATCTTTTGGGGGCCGCCGCCGAAGCCACCGAGGGCCCCGAGCCGGGCAAAGGTCATCGGCTCATCGCCAAACGAGGCCGCCAGCCGTTGCTGGGACTCGGCCGTCGCCATCTCCAGGCCCGCTTCCCACTTGCCGGCCAGCACCAGCTCGGCCGCCGGGCCTGTGCCCAGCTCCACTTCGAGTCGGGACAGCAGCGTGCGCTCGGCATCGGTGAGGCTGGGCACCGCCGCGCGGTTGAGCACCACATGGGGGCGCCGCAGCACCGGGACTTCCTTCGACAGCCGGTCCCAGAGCTCGACCGTCTCGTTGACCACCATCTCTTCGGGCAGTCCGACGATGCACAGCGCGGTGTCCTTGCGAGCCAGCACAGCTTGGATCTGTTCGGCCCGCTCGCGGATGGGACCCCCGCGCATCAGGCCGATGGCCACCTTGGGCACCCCCAGCAAGCTGATGGCGTGGCCGCTCGCCGGCATGTCCAGGATGACCTTGTCGAATTGCTCGGTCAGCGTGAGGATGCGGCTGAGGATGACCGTCTCGCGCACACCGGGGGTGGCATCGAGAAAGGTCTGGACAAGCTTGTTGTCGATAATCTTGCGCACCACCCGTTGGGCGGGCACCGCATGCTTGAGCCACTCTTCGAGGGCCTCGCGCCAGCTCACATTGCAGATGTGCAACCGGGGGGCCACCAGGGTGGGTGCGTAGCGGGGGGCCACCCCAAGCGCGGCTGTGAGCGCCGGCCGGAAGGTGTCGATCTCCGCGACAATGGTGCGGTGGCCGCGCTCAGCGAAGACCCGTCCCAGCGCTGCCGAAAACGAGGTCTTGCCGGTGCCGCCCTTGCCCGTCACCATGACGAGGCGGCTCGCAAGCAGTGTGGGGATGTCCACGGGGGGACCTCAACAGGAGCGCGGAAGAAACAGAACAGCAAGACCACATCGGCCTGCCAACGAGAGTGGCCTACCAGCGAATCAGGTTCGCACCCCAGGTGAGCCCAGCGCCAAAGGCAGCGAGGACCACATGGTCACCGGACTGGATTCGTCCAGCCTTCACCGCTTCATGCAATGCGATGGGGATGGAGGCCGCGGTGGTGTTGCCCGTCCACTGAATCGTGTTGTGCATGCGGTCGGGACCGATGCCCAGCGACTTGCCGACCATCTCGGAGATGCGAAGGTTGGCTTGGTGGGGGATGAGCATGCCGATGTCGTCGACGGACATGGCGTTGCGCTCCATCACTTCCCGGATGACCGCAGGGAAGTGGCGGACGGCTTGCTTGAAGACGGCGCTGCCCTTCATGGAGGGGTAGTGCAGCCCCGCATCGAGCATCTCGTGGCTCAGGCGGGGGTTGCGACCGCTCGCGGGGGCGCCCAGCATCAAGATCTCGGCTTGGGAGCCGTCGGCGTGCAGCGCGCTGTCGAGCACCCGGGCGTCGCCATCCGTGGCGGAGACCACCGCAGCGCCCGCACCGTCACCAAAGATGACCGTGACGTCCCGCCCGCGGGTGGAGATGTCCAGCCCGGTGGAGTGGACCTCGGCACCGACGACCAAGATGTGCTTCATCGCGCCCGAGCGGATGAACTGATCGGCGACCGACAGCGCATAGACGAAGCCGGTGCACTGGTTGCGGATGTCGAGCGTGGCGATGCCGGGCACACCGAGCTTCGCTTGCAGCAGGCAGGAGGAGCCCGGAAAGCCGATGTCGGGGGACAGGGTCGCGAAGATGATCATGTCGAGGTCAGAAGCCTCGAGACCAGCCTCAGTCAGGGCGTCTTGGGAGGCGGGCAGGGCCAGATCAGAGGCGCCCACATCCCCCTGCACCCAGCGCCGCTCCCGAATGCCCGTGCGTTGCTGGATCCACTCGTCGCTGGTCTCCATCCACTGGCTGAGGTCGTGGTTGGTGACCACGCGCTCGGGGAGGAAGGAACCCAGACCTGCAATCCGGCTGCCGCGCATGTTGCCTCCAAGGATGGGAGGGGTATCCCGCCAGGGGGGTCCGCGGGCCGGGGCCCGGGGTGGCCCGCGCCCTGTCCAGCGCGGACGCCGGTGGCTCAGATGTCGAGGTTTCGAACGTCGAGCGCGTTGTTCTGGATGAAGGCCCGGCGGGGTTCCACCGAGTCGCCCATCAGCACGCTGAAGATCTTGTCGGCCTGGCCGAGGTCGTCCACGGTGACCTGGAGCAGCGTGCGCCGCTCCGGGTCCATTGTGGTCTCCCACAGCTGCTCGGGGTTCATCTCACCGAGACCCTTGTAGCGCTGGACGTCGTAGCCCTTGCGCACGCTGGCGAGGATGCGGGTGAGCATCAAGCGCCAGGAGTGCACCGTGCGCTCGTCGCCCGACAGGGTGAGCGGCAGCGGGAGGACCTCGAGCAGCCCGTCGACGAGACGGCGCACACCTTCGGCATCCCGGTGGCCCGAGCGCAGGCGGGTGTGGCGCTCTTCACCGTTGCGCAGGGTGACCACTTCGATGGCCTTCTCGCCCTCCAGCAAGTCCTCGCCCGTCTGGGCGCGGATGAGCACGTCGGAGATGTGCAGCTCGGGGGCATTGTCGGCGAGCACTTCGCGAATCCGCTCGGCGGCGGCTTCCACGGCGTCCATGTCGGTCATGTCGACCCGGTGGCCACCCATCGCGTACCAGGCGTCGAGCACTTCGGTCAGGGCGCGGCGCTGCTGGCGCTCGACCATCGCGACGTACTTGCGCACCTTCTCCAGCGACGGGGCCAGCTCGGCACCCTGGCGTTGCTCACCACTGGGAAGCTCGACGGACGCCCGCTGAAGGGCCTGGGCCAGCAGGAAGTCATCGAGGGCGTGGTCGTCCTTGATGTAGCGCTCACGCTTGCCCTTCTTCAGCTTGTAAAGGGGCGGCTGGGCGATGTAGAGGTGGCCGCCCAGCACGAGCTGGGTCATCTGGCGCCAGAAGAAGGTGAGCAGCAGCGTGCGGATGTGGGACCCGTCCACGTCGGCATCGGTCATGATGATGATGCGGTGGTAGCGCAGCTTCTCGACCGAGAATTCCGGACCGATGGCCGTGCCCAGGGCCGAGATCATCGTGCGAATTTCTTCGTTGGAGAGCATCCGGTCGAACCGGGCCTTCTCGACGTTCAAGATCTTGCCACGCAGGGGCAGGATGGCTTGGGTGCGCCGGTCGCGGCCCTGCTTGGCCGAACCACCAGCGGAGTTGCCCTCAACCAGGTACAGCTCGCACTTCTCGGGGTCCCGTTCCTGGCAGTCGGCCAGCTTGCCCGGCAGGTCGCTGCCCTCGAGGGCGCTCTTGCGGCGGGCGAGGTCGCGGGCCTTGCGCGCAGCGGCCCGGGCACGGCTGGCTTCGATGGCCTTGCCGATGATGCCCTTGGCCGTGTTCGGGTTCTCGTCCAGGTAGGCGCTCAAGCGGTCGGCGAGCACACCCTCGACAATGCCCTTGACTTCGGAGTTTCCGAGCTTGCCCTTGGTCTGGCCCTCGAACTGGGGCTCGGGCACCCGCACGGCCACCACGCCAGTCAATCCCTCGCGAATGTCGTCACCGCCGACATTCTCGCCCTTGTTCGACTTGAAGAGGTTGCGGCTGGACGCGAAGGTGTTGACGGTGCGGGTCAGGGCGGACTTGAACCCCGACACGTGGGTGCCGCCGTCGATGGTGTTGATGTTGTTGACGAAGCTGAGGATGTTCTCGTTGTACGAGGTGGTCCACTGCAGCGCCACGGCAACCTGGACACCTTCCCGGATGCCCCGGATGTGGATGACATCGGGATGCACCGAGGTGCGGGCTTCGTTGAGGTGCTCCACAAAGCTGGCCAGGCCACCTTCGTAGTGGAATTCCTCAACGCGCTCGTCCCGGCGGTCCTCGATGCGGATGCGGGAGCCCGGGTTGAGGAACGCGAGCTCTTGCAGCCGGCGGGCCAGCACGTCGAAGGAGAAGGTGGTGGTCTCCTTGAAGATCTCGTCGTCCGGCATGAACTGGACGCGGGTGCCCCGGCGGTCGCCCTGGGGTCCGATGGCGACCAGCTCATCGGTGGGCACACCCCGCGCGTAGGACTGGCGCCAGTGGTGGCCATCGCGCCAGACATCGAGCTGAAGCCACTCGGACAGCGCATTGACGCAAGACACACCGACGCCGTGCAGGCCGCCGGAGACTTGGTAGCTGCCCTTCTTGAACTTGCCGCCGGCGCCGAGCACCGTGAGCGCAATCTCGGCCGCCGGACGCCCCTCTTCGGGGTGGATGTCGACGGGGATGCCCCGCCCATCATCGGCGATGGAGATGGAGCCGTCGTCGTGCAGCACCACGTTGATGACGGTGCAGTAGCCGGCCATCGCTTCGTCCACACTGTTGTCGACGACTTCGTAGACGCAGTGGTGCAGGCCCGTGGGGCCCGTGGACCCGATGTACATCGAGGGTCGAGCGCGGACGTGCTCAAGCCCCTTGAGCACACTGATGGAAGAGGCGTCGTAGTCTAGGCTCACAGCGGGGAGCGCAGCCTCGGCGGCTTCCAGATCCAGGGCGCGCTGGGCGGCAGAGTCCGGCGTGGGGGTCGGTGGCATCGAAAACTCTCGAAGCTGGCGGCGAGGCCGCTCGGGCAGGCGCGGTCGACCGATGGGTGGGCGACCGCGGGCATCAAGGCCCGAAGGTTCAGGCCCGGCCGTGGGGGACTGCAGCGAAGCAGCAGATCACGGCTTGGGGCGCATCAAAACGGCGTCCAGGAGGACCTAGACGAAGGGTTTGGGCCGAGCGATCAGGTGCGCTCGGTACTCTCCATCGGGGTCGAATCGGGGGCGGGCACAGCCCGGGCAGGCGCCAGCTCAAGGGACATCCCCGGGAGAGCCCGGGAAAGGGCCACCAGAGACAGAACAAGGCGCCATTCAGACCCGGTGCCCTAACGCCTTGGGGCGGTCTCGTCCATCCCCTCAGCCGCCCTCCACGCGGGCAACTTTGCCGTCGACAATCCGCATCTGACGGGTCGAATCAACGGGGAGGGGTCCGAGCCATGCCGGGTCGGTGGTGGTGAGCCAGACTTGGCTGTCGAGGGCCGACAGCACCGCGACCAACCGGCGCATCCGGCCCTGGTCCAGCTCACTGGTCAGGTCGTCGAGGAGGAACAGCGGGGCTTCCCCCCGGGCGCGGGCGGCGACGAGCTCGGCGAGCTTAAAAGACAAGACCAGAGAGCGGGCTTGGCCCTGGCTGGCGTAGTTGCGGGCGTCCCGTCCGCCGAGGCGGATGTGGAGGTCGTCGCGGTGGGGGCCGACCAGCACCATGCCCCGGCGCAGCTCGTCGGATGTCGCATCATGCATGGCGCTGCGAACGCGCTCACACACTGTGTTCTCGTCCCTGGCTTGGTGGCCAAGGCCCCGCATCTGCATCTCGATGTGGGCCGCCCCCGCGCCGGCGATGCGGGTGTGGACCTCCTGGATGGGGGTCGTCAGCTCGTCGAGCACCCGCTGGCGGTTGCAGGCCAGGCGGGCACCCAGCACTGCGAGCTGGTCATTCCACACCCCAAGCTGCCCCCGGCCGCCCCCGCTGCGCAGCAAGGCCGACTTCTGGGAGAGGGTGCGCTGGTAGTCGCGCACCACATCGAGGTGGGCAGGCCGAGCCGTAAACGCGGCACGGTCCACGAAGCGCCGGCGGTTGGCGGGCTCACCCCGAATCAGCCCCGCGTCTTCGGGGCAAAACAGGATGGCGCGGAGCACCGAGAACCAGTCCCCGAGGGTCTGGGGCGTGTGGTCGTCCAGCGCGAGCTTGCGGGTGCGGGCCCCACGCACCCACTCGAGCTGTCGCCGCCCGCTGATGCCGTCGACGGCCCCCTTGATGGAGGCTTCTTCAGCGCCGTGTCGAATCAAGCGTGCGGGACGGTGTTCCCGGAAGCTGCGCAGCGTGCCGAGCATCCAGGCCGCTTCGAGCAAGTTCGTCTTGCCCTGGGCGTTGTCGCCGTGGAGCACCACAAAGCGCGCATCGGTGTCGAGCCGTAGCCCTTCGATGTTGCGCCAGTCGCGGAGCTCCAGGCTGACAAGCCGCACGCGGGCCGATCAGTCTAGGCGCATGGGCATCACCACAAACAGGCAGTCCTGCCGTTCGGGAATGCGCACGAGGCAGGGGTCGAGGGCCTCACCCAGCTCAAGCTGGAGCTTCTCGCTGCGGGTCGCCCCCAGGATGTCCTGGAAGTACCGCACGTTGAAGCCGGTGAAGAGCGGGGCACCCTCGAGATCGGCAGGGATCTCTTCTCGAACATCGCCAGAGTCGACATTCTGAGCGGTCAAGATCACCCGGTCTTCCTCGAAAGCGAAGCTGACCGAGTGGTTGCGGTCGCTGGCCATGATGCCGACCCGCTTGAGCGCACCGAGGAAGCGGTCCCGCTCGATGACCACCCGGCGCTTGAGGCCCATGGGCAGCACTTGGCGGTAGTCGGGGAACTGGCCTTCCACCAGACGGACCATCAGGGTGGTGCCGGTGGTGGTGAAGGTGGCCGAGCGCTCGCCGAACGCGATCTTCCAGGTGTCGGCGTCGTTCTCGATGAACTTGCGCAGCTCGGCCAGGCCCTTGCGGGGCAACAGCATCGTGCGGCCCATCCGAAACTCGCCCTCGTAGGCGGACTCGGACCAGCTCAGCCGGGAGCCGTCGGTGGTCACCAAGCGCAGCCGGGGCTCGCCGCCTTCGTTGGTGACTTCCTCCATGTGGGCGCCGTTCAGGTCGAAGCGGTTGTCGTCGGTGGAGATGCTGAACAGCGTCTCTTCGATCATCCGCCGCAGGTCGCCACCGCTGACGGTGAGGCTGGTCTGGTCGTCCCGGGCGGGCAGGGGGGGGAACTCATCGCCGTTGGTGCCGACGATGTTGAACCGGGCTTTGCCGCAGATGATGGTGAGCCGGTTGCCCTTGCCCGTCACAAGCTGGATGGTCGGCTCGGTCAGCGCACGCACGATCTGGAAGAGAGTGCCCGCATCCACGGACAGCTCGCCTTCTTCGATGACACGGCTTGGGTGATCCCCCACCAGCGTGTGGTGCATGTCCGTGGCGGTGAGGCGAAGGTTGTCGCCTCGGGCGCTCAGCAGCACATGAGAGAGGATCTGGTTCGTGGTGCGGCGCTCGACGATGCCCTGCACACGGCCGAGGCCGCGGATCAATTCGTCGCGCTGGATGTGGAGGTCCATGCGGGCTCCGATGGGAGATGCAGAAGGGAGGCGGGGCGAAGGTAGCGGACTTGGCGGGTGGGCGCAGGCGGCCCAGGGGCTGTGGCTGAGGCCGGGGGGGCACAGCGGAGCGAAGTCCTCGCTTCGCGAGTCCCCAAGCGCGGGGGCTCTAGCGGGATCGATCTGGAAAACGAATCTCAATTGGATCCGTCGTACATCACAGTAGAGCCTGTCGATAGTGCGGATAAGCTTCGGGATCAAGAGCTGCGGGTGATCTTGCCGAAGCGTCGTTGCGGATGGCGCTGGGGGCGGGGTGTGGAACGGCTGTGGAGAACCTGTGGGTTGTCCACAGGCTGGAGGCTGTCCCCAGCCATCCCCAGATTGGGGGTCCGCAACTGGGGACAATCTGGGGTGTCTGCGGGGGGCTCTCGGGGGCCTCTTCGGGGTCAGTGGCGGCCACGGGGACCCTCGAAATTGGGTGCAGATTTTTGTGTTCGGCGGGCCGGGGGTGCGTGCAGATCGGGGGCGGCAGGGCTCACGACGGCGTGCCGGGCCCAAGACGCACAACACCCCACCGGTCGGGTGGGGTGAGGCAGCGGGGCACAGGAGACGTGGGGTGGGATGCGCGAGATCAGACGAGGGCTTGCTCGATGAACTGGACGGCCCGGCGCAGCTCGGCGTCGCCACGCTTGAGGTCGGTGTCGATCTTGCGCACGCCGTGTTGGACGGTGGTGTGGTCACGGTTGAAGAAGCGGCCGAGCTCAGGGAACGACCGCTCGGTGTGCTTGCGGCACATCCACATCGACACGTGGCGGGCGGTGACGAGGCTGCGCTGGCGACGGGGGCCAAGCACAGCGTCGGCGTCGACCTCAAAGTAGCTGGCGACGGCCTTGACGATGGAGTCGGGCTCGGGTGCGAGGACCTTGTCGCCGAGGGTGCGGCCGAGGTGGGTGCGCACGAACTCGAGGTCGGGGCGGCCACCAAACATGCTGCTCAGCGCGAGCAAGCGGTTGAGCACCCCTTCGATCTCGCGGATGCTGCCCCGGATGCGGGCAGCGAGGTACTGCGCGGCGTCCATGCCGAGCTCGAGGCCCCGGTCGCTGGCCTTGCGATGCACGATGGCGACGATGGTCTCGGGGTCTGGGGCTTGCATGTCCGCGAGCATGCCGCTCTCGCAGCGGGTGCGCAGGCGGGGCTCAAAGCCCTTGATCTCCCGGGGGAGCACGTCGGCGGTGAACACGATCTGGTGGCCCCGCTCCCGCAGCCACTCGAAGGTGTGGAACAGCTCTTCCTGGGTGCGCTCCTTGCCGCTGATGAACTGGACGTCATCGATGAGCAGCACGGTGGTGTTGTGGCGGTACTTGTCCCGGAAGGTGTGCATCTGGCGAAAGCGCAGTGCGTCGATCATCTCGTTGGTGAACTGTTCTGCGGTCACGTAGAGGATGCGGGCGGCGGGGTCACGCTGGCGGACCCGGTTGCCGATGGCATGCATCAGGTGGGTCTTCCCGAGGCCCGTCCCCCCATAGATGAACAGGGGATTGTAGCTGGGCCCACCGGGCTGATCGGCGACGGCTTCGGCGGCGGCGTGGGCAAACTGGTTGCAGTCCCCGACGACGAAGGTGTCGAAGCGCTTTGCCCGACTCAGGCCGAGTGCCTGGCCCGCTGCGGTCTGGTGTCGGGGGGCTGGGGCCGCCTGGGGTGGTGCGGCGCGGGACGGGGGCACGGTGCGGGGACCGATGCCGGGGGGCAGCGGGGGCGGGAGCGCACGGGCACCCCCGGGGGGATGCGACATCACCCGCGGGGGAAGGGCCGGGGTGTGAACGACCTGGGGGTCGGCCATGCGGGCGGCACGGGCGCGCTGGGGGTCGCGGCCTGAGCGGGCTTGGGCGGACGGCCGAACAGTGATCGCACCGTTGGGGTCGGCGATCTCGAAGTGCACTTGGAGCTGGGGGGCGCGGAGCTCGGCACGAAAGGCATCGCCGATTCGACGGGCGTAGTGGTCCCGCACCCAGTCCCGAAAGATCTGGTTGGGAACTTCCAAACGCACCACGTCGCCGGTGATGTCGAGCAAGTGGACCGGGCGGATCCAGATCTCATACAGCGTGCCCAGCTCCGCGCGAAGGGTGCTGCGCACGGCATCCCACGGCGTCGTCATGTGGAGCTCCGGTCATCGAGGCGAGAAGGTTCTGCTGACCACTCCGGGACTCGGAGTGGAGACCTGCCGGAGGGATCGGCAGGAACGAACGTCGCCAAGGAGGAGGGAGCGACGGGACCCGAGTCGGGAAGAGACGGATCCGGGCGGGGTGCCAGGGAGGCCAGGGATGCGGGGGGACTGTCCGGGGACAGCGATGCGGTGGCGGTCCACGGGGGTCGGCTGCGGAGGACAGCGCGGTGGGTCGGGGACCGGAAGGGCGGAGCCGCGATCGTCGGGGACGGACCCTCGGGCAGAGGGTGCGGGCCGTGGACCAGGGCCGATTGACCTCAGCGGTGGCGGGAGCGGGCGGCGATGCGCCAATCGCAGTCTGGTCCAGTGAGCCAGAGATGCGGTGGGGTGGTGCAGTCCGACGCCGGTCGGGGATCGCTGGAGGACAGGGTGGGAGGTTCAGAGAGAGACGTTCCGACGAAGCCGGAGCGAGGTGCGACGGTCGCCGAGGGGACACAGGAACGCAATGCAGTCTTGTGGGTCGTCGACCGGGGGCCGCCGAGCATCTGGATGATCGGCTTTTGGAGACGCGGGAGATCGCGGGGGCCTGGGTGGAGGCCGGCGGAGCGCCGGTGATCTGCAGTCCAGTGCCGGCGGACAACCGGGGGGCCACGCCACCTGAGAAGTCTGATCCCTGCGTCGCTCTGATCCGCTCCGGCGACGGACAAGGCCCGGCGCAAGGAAGAGGGGACAGCGACTCAGGGGGGCGCCACGGTGGGACCGGAGCGCGCTGAATCTCAGGCGCAGGCTGTGTCCCGCGTCGGCGGGGTGCGCAAGTTTCTGGCTGATCCGGCTTCTGTGAGGATCGGGGCTGTGGAGAACCAGTGGATCTCTGTGGAAAAAGGGGGGACTTCTTGTTGGTTGGCCGAAGTATGTTGTCCCTATGCGGACATAGTTGTGGAAAATCAAATAGTTGGGGTGGGGATCGTCGAGGATCCCGCCCAGTGGCGCAATGCCGCTCCTGGGGACAGTTCCTCGGGACAGCCGTGGAACAGGTCGCAATTCGGTGCCCACCGGCCACTGTGCTGCGCAGGCCCCCCCTGGGGGGATCCTCTGGGGGGATCCTCCGCGGCGGGTTGCTCTGGATTGCCTTGACAATGCTTGCCGTGAGCGGACGGACCGCATTAGGGGGGCCGGCCGTCGGTCACTGAGGCCTGAGCTGCCTGTCACAAGGCCTGCTCCGTCGGACTCGCTCTCGAGTCCTGCCTCAGGAGTGTCCACCCCAGTGGTTCGCCGCTGTGGTGTGTGTCGGTCGCTCTCCCCCTGGGAGGGCCGCGCCGGTGCTCTGATCTGCGTTGCCGACCCACCCGTCTTCGAGTTCCCTGATTCGTTCTCGGTGGTGGTGTGCCCCCGAAGCCCGGTCCAAGCCGTGCTTTGTGGAACCACCCGCCCCCAAGCCCCCCGCGGGGGTGCTTCACCGAGAACAGACCCCCGCCCCTGGCCAGCATCGGCTCGCCTGGGCTCCAGTGTTCGAGGTTTCTGATGAAGCGCACCTACCAGCCGAGCAACATCAAGCGGAAGCGGTCCCACGGCTTCCGTGCCCGCATGAAGACCCCTGGCGGCCGCAAGGTCCTCAAGCGTCGTCGGGCGAAGGGCCGCAGCCGTCTTGTGCCCACCGTTGGCACCAAGAACACCTGATCTGTCGGCCTGAACATCCGGCTGAGCTCCGGTCGATCTGACCGGCTCGGGATGTTTTGTTCGAGCAACCGCCGCTTCTCCTTGCAGGCGTCTGGGTGGTCTCACCCTCGCGCCGCCGATGGCGTGGCGACGAGCAGTCTCCGTGCCCGTCGAGCCGATGTCCTCCGACTCTCCCCACGGCTTGCCTCGGCGGCTTCGTCTCCGGCGCAGCAACGACTTCAAGCGTGTCCAAGGCGGCGGTCGCAAAGTGCGGCAGCCGGCTTTGCTGTTCTTGTGGTCGCCCACTCGCTGTGCCGAGAGCCGCATTGGGCTGACCGTCAGCCGCAAGGTGGGCAATGCCGTGGTGCGAAACCGGGTCAAGCGTTGGCTCCGGGAAGCGCTGCGGCATGAGCGAGGCCGGATTCGGGGCCGTTGGGACGTGGTGATCATCGCCCACCCCAATGCTGCGGATGCGGGTCTCGACGCGATCCGAGAGCAAGTCGCCCTTGCCTTTGCCCAAGTGGGCGCAAGACAGGGGCCGGGTCGCCGGCGGGCTCCCCGTCGAGATCGCTCCGGTGGGCGACGATGACGGTGGGATCGTCTCCCGGTGGTGTGGGTGTGGATGCGCCCGGGGAGACGTCCATGCCGGGTGCTGAGCCACCGTCCGCGAGTGCGGACCACGGGTCCCGGGACGGTTTTCGCTTGACCGACCCACTCATCTGGACCGTGCGGGGCTACCAGCGGTTGATCTCGCGCTTTACGCCGCCGGTCTGCCGCTTCACCCCCTCGTGCAGCAGCTACGCCATCGGCGCCCTGCGGGGTCACGGCGTGTTCCGGGGTTCGCTGTTGGCTGCTTGGCGAATTCTCCGGTGCAACCCGTTCTTCCCGGGTGGTTACGACCCCGTCCCCCCGGCGGGGCCCGGTGCTGCCGCCCCTTCCGAATCGCTTCATTCCGCGCCAGCTGCCGGCCCTTGTGCCTGTGGCCACGCTGGTGAGGGAGACTGACCGTGAATCAGGATCAGGACCGCCGAGCACTGCTCGCCATTGTGCTGAGTGTGCTCGTCTTCGCGATCTGGCAGTACTTCATGCCAGACCCGACACCCCCGCCGGTTGAGACCGCAGCCACTGAAGCTGCGCCAGTCCCCGCGGTGGGTACTGCGCCGAGTGCAGCGCCCTCGACAACCCCGTCTGGCGTGGTGCCGTCGCGGGTGAAGGTGGCTGACCACGGTGTTGCGCTGGTCGCGCCCGGGATCTCGGCCGAAGTGCACAGCAGCAATGGTGCCCCGCGTGCGATCGAGGTGTCGGGCTTCGAAGCGACCATTCATGTCACCCCCATCTGGACCTGGCTGATGGCCAAGTTCGGTGGCGAAGCGGAGGGTGAGTGGTCCCCGTATGATGGCGGTGACACCCCCCGGATCGTGCTGGAGAAGACCGGTGCGTTGGTGCTGGCGGGTGCGGGCCCCCTGGATGATGACGGTGCCGGCACTGAGGGTGACGCGGGCGCCTACACGGTGGTCAAGAACGGCGACACCATCGTCGCGCGGCGGGCGGATCCCTCCGGCCTGCTGATCACGAAGACCTACGCCCCAGGCCCCCTGGAGCGCACACTGCGGGTCCAGGTGGAGGTCCACAACGGCACCGACCGCACCCTCCCCGGTGCGTGGGTGGGTGTGGTCGACCACATGGCGGGCAGCGCCGGCAGCATGTTTGACCGCTCGAGCAACGTCACCCAGCCCCAGGCGTGGGTGGATGATGACTTTGAGAGCATCATGTCGGTCGACGACGTGGAAGGCGCCGATGTCGAGGAGTTCACCGGACCGGTGAGCTGGTTCGGCATGGGGGACCGCTACTTCCTCGCGGCGCTGGCCCTCGACGAAGTGATCGATGCACGGGTGGTGATGGACCAGCTCCCCGGCGGACGGGTGGGCAGCTTCCTGATGGACGGCTCCCCCATCGATCCGGGCGCCACACGCACGATGTCGTTCACGGCCTACACGGGCCCCAAGGACCTCGACACCCTGCTGGCGGTGGGTCACGATCTGGACCAAGCCGTCGACTACGGCATCTTCGGGTTCTTCAGCAAGCTGCTGTTGTTCCTGCTGAAGCTGTTCCACACGGGCGTGGGCAACTGGGGCCTCGCGATCATCCTGCTGACCATGATGATCAAGCTGGTCTTCTACCCGCTCAACCAGCGGGCCTACGAGTCCAGCGAGAAGATGAAGCAGCTCCAGCCCGAGCTGGACACGCTCAAAGAGAAGTACAAGGACGACCAGCAGCTCCAGAGCCAGGAGATGATGAAGCTGTGGAAGGACAACGGGGTGAGCCCCCTCGGTGGTTGCTTGCCGATGTTGGTCCAGCTCCCGGTCTTCTTCGCGCTCTACAACGTCATGTACTACAGTGTGGAGCTCTACGATACGAGCTTCCTCTATATTTTGGACCTGACTGCTGCCGATCCATACGGTGTCATCCCGACCATCTACGCGGGACTGCTGGTTCTTCAGCAGGCGATGATGCCGACCGCGAACATGGATCCCACGCAGCAGAAGATCATGAAGATGATGCCGCTGTTCTTTGCGTTCATCATGTTCAGCTTCCCTTCTGGGCTCGTGATGTATTTCTGCGTCAACATGCTGCTCACGATTGTGCAGCAGTGGTGGATCCGTCGGCGGTTGAGCGCGGCGCCGAAGGCCACAGCTTGAGCCCACCCACAGCCGCGCGTCTGGAGCCACTCGCTCATGTCTGAAGAATCCAACATCGTCACCGCTGAGGGCCGCACCGTTCGCGATGCTGTCATCGAAGCCGCCAAGCTGCTTGGCGTTCCCCCGGGCCATGTCGAACACAAGCTCGACATCACCCACTTCCGCACCGAAGACGGCCGGGTCCGTCCGGTCGACACCGTCAAGATCATCGCTCGGGCCAAGGCTATGGGTGAGGTCGGGGGTGCCGAAGCCGGCAAGGCGTGGCTGGATCAGCTCCTGGGTCTCATGGAGATCGAGGCCAACGTCCTGTTCCGCACCGGAAATGGCAAGCATGCCGACTTCCTCATCGAGACCCCCCGTGCTCGCCATCTTGTGGGCCGTCGTGGCGCCACCTTGCGGTCCATCCATCGCCTGATGGTGGCCGCGCTGGCTGCCGACTTCGCCGACTGGACCTTTGAGCTCAACGTTGACGGCGGCCGTCAGGAAGCCGAAGATGACCGTGGTGACCGGGACGACCGTGGTGATCGCGACAACCGTGGTGAGCGCAGTGAGCGCGACGACCGTGGTGAACGTGAAGAGCGCCGTCCCCGCCGTCGGGATGACGACGACGGTGAGCGCCGCGAGCGTCGGGATCGGCCCGAGCGCAGCGAGCGTCAGGAGCGGCCTGAGCGCCGGGACCGGGACGACCGGGGTGACGACCGTCGCTCCGAGCGTGACGTGAAGAAGCTGCGTCGCCTCGCCCGTCGTCTGGCCGAAGAAGCCATCGAGAACGGTGAAGTCGTGCGCATCCGCAAGGAGCTGAACAGCTACGAGCGGCGCGTGGTGCACCTCGTCATCGCCGAGATGGACGGGGTGAGCTCGGAGTCCGAGGGTGACGGTGCCTACAAGCACATCGTGCTCGTGCCCGACGGCGTCGAGGAGTAGGTCCAGTGACGGGCGCCAGGGCGCAGTCGATCGGGGATGACATCATCGTCGCCCTCGCGACCCCCTGGGGCCACGCCGCTCTGGCGCTGCTTCGGCTGTCCGGCCCTCGGGTCGGCGAGCTGGGGCGGCGCCTCTGTCCTGAAGGGCCACAGTGGCGGCCTCGGCGGGCCAGCCACCGCATGGCGATTGCTGAAGATGGCGCAGTCATCGATGATCTGGTGGCCACATGGATGCCCGGCCCCCACACCGCCACGGGCGAGGATGTGCTGGAGCTGAGCTGCCACGGCAACCCCATTGTGGTGGAGCGGTTGCTGGACCGCTGTGTGGCCCTGGGTGCCCGGCCGGCCCGTCCCGGCGAGTTCAGCCGACGGGCGCTGACCCATGGCCGCCTGGATCTGATGGGGGCCGAGGCGCTCCACGGCTTGATCTCCGCCCGCAGCACTGCCGGTGTGGTCGCTGCGCGCCGGGCGATGGACGGTGGACTTCAGGTCACGCTGTCGGGACTGCGGGAGCGCATGCTCGATCTGACCGCCGAGCTGGAGGTGCGGCTGGACCACCCGGGCGAAGACCTGGGCGAAGCGAGCGATGAGGATGTCGGTCAGGGGCTGGTTGAGGTGGCGGAGGCGCTGGGGCAGCTGGCCCAGACCTGGCGTGCGGGAAAGGTGAGACTGGAGGGCGCCAAGGTGGCCCTGGTGGGTGCGGTCAATGCGGGCAAGTCGAGCTTGTTCAACGGGCTGGTGGGCTCGGCGCGGGCCTTGGTCTCGAGCGAGCCGGGGACCACCCGGGATGTGGTCGAGAAAGCCGTGTTGATGGATGGTCTGGAGGTTCTCTTTCTCGACACGGCGGGAGAGCGCAGCGCATCAGGACTGGAGGCGGCCGGACAGCAGCTCGGTCGGGCGTTGACCCAGGACGTGGACCTGCGGCTGCACGTGTTCTCGGCCGTGTCTCCGCCCTCGGTGGATGCGGTGGCCGAGATGGCCCCGGGCTGGCTGGTGGCCACCCATGTGGACCAGGCGCCGGTGCCGACGGAGCTTCATGGTCGACCGGTGCGCCACGGCATCAGCAATGTGACTGGTGAGGGTGTCGAAGCGCTGCGTCGGGACCTGCGGGCCGAGCTGGGACGGGGGCCCATCGGTGGGGCGGCGATGGTGGTGAGCCAGCGCCAGCACGAGCTCCTGGTCACGATGGCGGGCCAGTGCGCCGAGGCGGCCGACGCGCTGATGGGCTTTGCAGGGCCGGCGGTGGCGGCGGAGTGCATGACGGTGGCGCTGGAGCGGCTGGGGGAGCTGACGGGGGCGGATGTGCGGGAAGACATCTTGGACCGGCTCTTTGCCCGCTTCTGCATCGGGAAGTAGTTCTCATGCTCGCAGATAGCGAGCCTGAGAACTACTGCGTTCTTTGCGGGGGAGTGCCCCCGCGCCGCGCCCTTCGGTCGCTCCCCCCGTCAGTTCTCATGCTCGCAGATAGCGAGCCTGAGAACTACTGCGTTCTTTGCGGGGGAGTGCCCCCGCGCCGCGCCCTTCGGTCGCTCCCCCCGTCAGTTCTCATGCTCGCAGATAGCGAGCCTGAGAACTACTGCGTTCTTTGCGGGGGAGTGCCCCCGCGCCGCGCCCTTCGGTCGCTCCCCCCGTCAGTTCTCATGCTCGCAGATAGCGAGCCTGAGAACTACTGCGTTCTTTGCGGGGGAGTGCCCCCGCGCCGCGCCCTTCGGTCGCTCCCAGGTCTCCGGGTTGCAAGTATCGATACTTAGAACTAATACGTTCTTGATCAGGTGACTCCCCATAGACCCTGGTGCTTGTCCCTGGTGTCTCAGACTGCGCAAGCCAGCAAGCCTCAGCACGACTGCCTCTGGAGCGAGGGAAAGAGAGAGCCCTGTCGCCCGACCGTGGGAACCTCTGCCGAGGTTGGCGCTGCATCGCCAACACACCGCTCCGCTGGCACAAGACCCTACGCCGGACCGGTCAGGGCGCGCAGCCGGTCTGCCTTGGCACGGTGCGCGCGTGCGGCCTCCGGGTCGGCCCACTGGGGGTTCTCGAGAGCGCTCGCCTGGTGGAGGGCTTCCTCCAGCGGCGTGCGGCCTGCCTCGTCCCTGCGCATCGGGTCAGCCCCCCCCGCGATGAGGCGGTCCAGCAGCGCCAGGTCTCCGGGGCGCGCGCAGTGCAGCGCCGTTCTGCCCTGTCGATCCGGCAGGTTGGGGTCAGCGCCTGCGTGCAGCAGAGCCGCGACCACCGCGTGGTGCCCGTGGCTGCAAGCCCAGCCGAGCGCCGAGAAGTCCGGGATCATCGGATCGCGCTTGGCAGGCCGGATGTCCACCCCGGCTCCGGCTGCGAGCAGGCGCTCCACGATGGGCAGGACTCCCGCCGTCGCAGCCTGGCTCAGCGGTGTGTGGGGTGCGGTCTGCCACTGCCCGTCGGGGTCGGCACCCGCCGAGAGCAGCGCGTCCACCACGGCCTCGTGTCCTCCGCCCGCAGCAAGCGACAGCACGGTCTGCCCCCACTTGTCGCGGCTGTCGGCCGGCTCCCCCAGCACCAGCGCCCGGCGGACCGTCGACAGGTCGCCCTCACGGGCCGCTTTGGGCAGCAGCGGGCGGGACTTGCTCGGGCGGCGTGCTGCCTTTTGACAGGCTTGGCCGGGGCGCGCTCCGACGAGGCCAAGCTCGACATGCACGCCCTCGACATCGATGCCGTCCGCTCCGATGCCATCGAGGAGCTGGCCAGTCACGAAGACCTGCAGCCGCGTCAGCTCCGCGGGCTCCAGCGCTCGTGGGCTCAGGAACACAACGCGGCTGACCAAGGCCCCCCGCACACTCGCGAGACGCAGCGCCCCGCCCACGAGGCCAAGATCAAAGAGGTCATCGGGGAGGAGCAGGCTGAGGTCGCCCCAGGGAGGGCATGCCGCCGCCAGCTCCTTGGCGGGCCGAGCAGAGTCGGCGATTCGTGCGGGGTGTTCGATTGTGATGTCGTGTGGCGTCATCGAGCCAAGTTAGCACGCCCCCTTGCCAGACCCCTGCGGTCGTCTTGAGCTTGCTGCCCCCAAGCCCGACTTGAGCCGGTGGCCCTTGCATCTCATGTGCTGACTTGCCGGCCTCAGGGTCCCCCTCGCGCTGCACACAACACCAGCATTGAGGGCTGGGCTTGGCCCAGTCCGTCGACCCTGGAGCTTCCCCCGTCCCGCCTGAGCCAATCAGCAACGCCCGTCCGAAGCAGAAGTGCACGAGCCCAGAGGGGTGGGTCGAGCGCCCCCTCGGCCGGCACGAGAGCCGGCAACGCAAATTCCGGTCAGAGAGACGTCGTTGAGCATGAAGAGGAGAACGCGACGCCGGGAGTACCGACGCCGCGCCAGCCCTCAGCTCACTTGCCCTTGGGGGCGTTGTTGCCGCGGCCCTTCCCCGATGGCTTCCCCGTCTTGCTCGGCAAATTGCCGCCGCTGCCCTTGTCGCTGCCCTTGCCCTTGCCGCCGCTGCTTCCGTTCGCCATCGTGCACCTCACTGTGGCTGAATTGAACCGCCGGAGACGAAGCCACATCGCGCCGGCGGAGGAGAGCTCGGGGAGCAGAGCTGCTCACCGCTCACCGTCCTGCCCCTGGGACGTGGCTGGGGGTGCCATGCGGACAGGGCTCCAGCGAGAAGTCCTCGATTGCCACAAGAACCAACTCCAAAGCGCGTTCAGGGCTGAGAACAGTGAGCCGGTGGGCGCCGTCGTCGTGGGCGCCGGCCTCCGTGCAGCTCGCAAATCACCACGAGAATACCCTAAAATAAGGCATTCTCATCAACTCGCTCCAGCTCAGCCCTCCGGCAAGAGCTCATCGTTCCGCCTGGGCACCCGCGCCGCGCTCTCCCCGTCCCGGCGAACCACGCTGAACATCGCCGGCCATGTGTGCAGCGCTTCATCCGTCGTCGAGAAGTCCGGCTTGTTCATCACTTGCAGGTGCAGGTGGGGGGCCGATGTGTTCCCCGAGTTGCCGCACCGGGCGAGGGGCTGACCCGCCGTGACCCTGTCGCCCACCTCGACCCTCGTGCTGCCGTTCTGCAGGTGGGCGAGCATCACAAAGTGCTCTGGGTCGAGCTCCACCACCACGTGGTTGCCCGCCAGGTTCTCCAGGTCCGTCTCGCCGATGGCGTTGTCGGCCAGCCCGTCCACCTTGCGCACCACCGTGCCCGCCGCCGGCGCCAGCACCGCCGTCCCCCAGCATCCGTAGCTGTCGAGGTCCTCCGCCGGGCCGTCTGTGAACTTGCCATTGCGTGCGATGAGAACATCGATGGCATCAGCTTGCTGGGCAATACTGCGGTGGTGGTTGAGCAGTGGCGTGGGTCCCCCCTGGAGCACCAGCCCCGGCCCGTCCAATGGTGCGGTCAAGGGCACCCCCTCACCCGCCCCGGCACCGATGAGCAGCAAGTCCGCCCCGAACATGAGGCCGATGGCCAGCGACACCACCGTCAGCCCCCATCGGGGCGTCGTGCGCTGGAACCACGCCAGCCCAGCCCAGGCCAGTGCCACGCCCAGAGTGACGGCCTGCGCCATCTTCAGGTCCTCGCCGAGCTGGGCGGGCACGATGGCCACAAGTATCGCAACCGCACCGATGAGCGGCCCCGTTCCCTGGACCAAGGCGTGCAGCACCCGTCCCCGGCGACCCTCCCCTTCCCACCGCCACGGTGGCGTCAGCTCCTTGCGAAGGGCGTCGATGGCCAGGCCGATGAAGCGCACCGGAAGCGCCACAATTCCCAGCACCATCAACAGGTTCCAGTGCATGCTGGCCATCCGACCGCTGACCAACAGCCCGAGGACCAACACGGACGTCAGGCCCCGTAGGATGCGCAGTGCGATGACCATCGAATTCTCCCGGTGGAGGCCCAATTGGTGCCCCCGACCTCGGTTACTGTTGAATTCGCCGGAGATTTCATGAGCCCGCATCGTCTGACATTTCTTGCACTGCTGGTCGCCGGCTGCTCCGACACGGGCATCACCAAGCTCAGCGCCTCCCCCGAGGCCGTGATCACCGATCCCGCCGACGGTGCCGACGTGCGAGAGGGCGAGACGGTCACGCTGACCGGCGCAGTGAGCGACCCGGACGGCAGCCCCACCAGCCTCACCGTGACCTGGAAGGTCGACGGGGTGGCCGCTTGTGAAGACGCCGCCCCCGACGGCGACGGGCTGACCACATGCGCGACAAGCCTGCCCCCGGGCACCATCCCGGTCACCCTGACCGTGCGAGACCCCGGCGGGGCGACCGGCACCGACAGCATCGAGCTGAACGTGTCGGCCACCGATGCCCCCGAAGTCCAGATCACCGCACCGGCCGAGGATGCCCGTCTCTACGCCGATCTGCCGGTGCTGCTCGAAGGACTGACCACCGATGGCGAAGACCCCGCCGATGCGCTGCGGGCGGCGTGGACCAGCTCCGTGGACGGCGACATTGAACTGGACATGGTTCCCGAGAATGACGGCGTGGTCAGTGTTTACGCGAGTCTTGCCGAAGGCAGCCACGGCCTGACCCTCACGGTGGTCGACACCGACGGCAAGACCGGCCGGGACCAGCGCACCGTGACCGTGGGACCGGCGAACCGCACGCCCACGTGCACCATCACCTCGCCCACCGACGGGGCGCTCCTGGCTCTGGGCGCCGACGCCGACCTCGGGGCCACCGTGGCCGACGATGACCAGCCCGCGGCCGAGCTCGATGCCACCTGGCGCAGCAGCCGCGATGGGGAGCTGCTCGCGACCCACCCCGCCGCTGACGGCACCGTCGACTTCACGACGTCCAGCTTGAGCGCCGGCGCCCACACCCTGACCTTCACCACCACCGACGAGCGGGGGGCGACCTGCACCGACGCCATCGACGTGATGGTCGGCGCCCCGCCCACGGTGGCGATCACGCTGCCCGCCGATGGTTCCTGGGTGAACGTGGGTGAGCTTGTCCCCTTCTCGGGCCTCGTCAGCGACGACGCCGATCTGCCCACCGCGCTCACGATCGAGTGGTCCAGCGACCTGGACGGCACACTCTCGACCAGTGCCCCCGATGCCACCGGCGCCGTGG
The DNA here is from genome assembly GCA_942491145.1 of Myxococcota bacterium. GTDB lineage: Bacteria > Myxococcota_A > UBA796 > UBA796 > UBA2385 > CAXQUZ01. The sequence continues at coordinate 46,476 of CALOBC010000035.1, forward strand.
CCTTCGACAGCGCGGCCCTGGTGGCGGGCACCCACACCATCACCCTCGCGGCGACCGACACCGACGGTCTGGTGGGCAATGACGCCGTTCAGCTCAACATCAACGGCTTGCCGAGTGCACCGGGCATCGAGATCTTGCCCGATCCCGCCGTGACCGGTGATGACCTCGTGGCCACGGTGCTTGTCGCGGCCTCCGACCCCGAGGCCGACCCCCTGACCTTGAGCCACGCCTGGACCCGCAACGGGGTGACGACCGCCCACACCACCGCCACCGTGCCCTCCTCCGCCACCAGCCGGGGCGAGGTCTGGGCCGTGGCCGTCACCGCAGATGATGGGCGGGGCACCGGTCCCGCGGGCACCGACAGCATCACCATCGGCAACACGGCGCCGGTGGCCTCCGCGGTCACGCTCAGCCCGTCCACCGCGGCCACCAACGACAGCCTCGTCGCCAGCCCGGTGGGCAGCGATGCCGACGGCGATGCCGTGTCTTGGCTCTACCAGTGGACGGTGGACGGCACGACAGTGTCGCCCACCACGGCGAGCCTCGATGGGGCGCTCTGGTTCGACAAGCATGAGGTCGTCATCGTCACGGCCACCCCCTACGACGGCACGGACTTCGGCACCCCGGTCAGCTCGGCGGGGGTCACCATCGTGAACACGCCCCCCGAAGCGCCTGTGGTGGCCATCGATCCCTCGTCCCCCACCACCGCCGACGACCTCTACTGTGAGGTGGTGACGGGCTCGGTCGACGACGACAGCGACAGCATCACCTACAGCATCGCGTGGACGGTGGACGGGATCGCCTACCCCTCGGGCTCGCTGGACACCGGCGACACGGGCTTTGCGTGGTCTGGCCCCAGCACCGCCACCTGGCCCGACGACACCGTGCCCGCCGACGATGTGGCCCTCGGCGTGGAGTGGACCTGCACGGTCACCCCCGACGATGGCGACGACGTGGGCGCCTCTGCGAGCGACACCGTCACGGTGAGTGATCACTGCTCCGGCGAGACCATCACCGTCGCTTGGGTGGAGGGCTGGGGCTCGGGGTACGCCCACTCGAGCCTGAGCTGGAGCGACCTGGAGACGAACTGGGCAACCTATGGCGACTGTCCGGTGGCCTTCACCGATGTCCACCAGCCCTTCACGCTGTCCACGCTGACCGCGACAGGGGCGGATGTGGTGCTGCTCTCCGATCCGTCGGGCGGCACCCGGTCCTACTCCACGACCGAGATGACGGCCGTCGAGACCTATGTGCAGGGGGGCAGCGCCGGTGTCGTGGCGACGTACATGTTGGATTACGTCTCCTATGACAACAGCCGCCTCGCCGAGCTGGTGGGGGTCTCTGCGTCGTCGCTGGTCAACAACTCATCGGCGGTGTCCGGCTCGCTGACGGTGCAGCTGCCCACCCACTCCTTGGCCACGAACCTGCCGAGCTCCTGGACCGCCACGAGCTTTCTCTACGAGCAACAGACCGTGTCGGGCTGGCCCTCCGCGTTGCTCTCCGGCGCGGTGGTCGTGGCCGGCACCGGCACCGAGTCGCGCATCATCGCCTACCCAGGTTCCACGTGGAACGGCGTGTTTCTCACGGGCATGTTGGAGTACCAGAGCACCTCCACCGACTCCCACCAAGCGCTCTACAACAGCTTGATCTGGGCCTCGGGCCGCCTGCCCTGAGGTGACCCCTCCTGTGTCCCCACTCGGTGCCCACTTCGCCCTGGGCACTCCGGTGCGGTTGTGACGAGACAGTGGTCCCAGATCCTGTCGGGGGCCTGGAGCTCGCCTTAGACGGTGCAGTCGGCGTCCATTGCGACTCCCCGGGCTGTTCGGAGACCGAGGGGCTTCAGCACATCCAACACACCAAGATCGGTACCGCCCCAAGAGGCCCTGCCCTCCAGGAGACCCCCATGGCCCAGCTCGACTTGACCCCGTTCTTCCCTACGCTGCGCAGATTTCGCATCGGCACGATCTTCTTCGCCCTGATCTGTCTGCCGTTCGGCGTTTTGTTGATCTTCCTCAATGACCCCTCCCTGGGCAGAGTGGCGAATATTGCGATGAAGGTGGGCCTCGGTGGCTTCTTCTTGGGGCTTGGCGCCTACTTCGGCTACCTCGGGCTTCGTCCTCCGACCAAAGACAAGGGCATCCGCACGCTCACGGAACGCAGTGACGAGATTGTCTGGATCTGCCCTGTGCGCAACCTCAACAATGGCAACCACGTGGCCACGCGGTACGACCTGAACTTGGTGGACGGAACGACCCACCATGTCTCGGTGATGCCGGCCGACGAAGAGCAGGCAGAGAGCATCCTCCGCGCTCACTGCCCATCGGCTCTCTTTGGGTTTCGTCGCGAATGGGAAAAGCAATACAAGGCTGACCCGGCTTCGATGGCCCAGCGTTGACCAGCCGTCACGGCACTCGTTCCGAGCGGGATGCCATCTCGACGCCCGCGAGGGGTGGGGCCGCCCACCGACTCCCGGCAAGCGCTCTACAACAGCTTGATCTGGGCATCTGGCCGCCTGCCCTGAGCTGACCCACACGGTGGCGTGGTCGCGATAGGGGCGCGGCGCGGGACCGACCCTCAGTCCTGCCGGCCCGGGGACGCGATGCACGCGGCGACGGAAGCGCTCAACACCGTGCCCCCGTTGCCCAAGGCGTCGCGGTGGCGGGCCCTCGGTCGTGAGCTGCCGCTGTGGGCCGGCATGGCGTTGGGGCTGGGCGCCTTGTGGTGGCGGGGCCATGCCTTCGTGCTCGACCGGGACCTCCGCGGCTACCACTGGCCCGAGTATCTGGTGCAGGCCTGGCGGATTCGCGAGGGCACCTTCGACACCGACGCGGGCTTCCGCAAGTCGCTGTACCCGGCGGTGCTCCAGGCCATCGGTGAAGTCGTCGGCTATGCCGATGCAGCGGTCATTCTCGGGTCTATCGGCGCGGCGCTGTGTGTGGTCTCGGCGGGCTTGCTGGCGCGGTCCCTGGCGGACGCACCGACGGGGGGGCTGGCGGCCTTGGGGGTGGGGCTGGTACCGCTTGTCGCCCAGAGCAGCCACTGGGCCACGTCCTACCCGGTGTCGGCGGGCACCATCGGGCTGGGACTGGCGGCCTCGGCGGCCTTTGCACGGTGGCCCTCGGGTCGCACGGCGCTGCTGCCCGGTCTGTGCACGGGGCTGGCGCTGGCGGTGGACGACCGGGGCGCGCTGGTGGTCCCGATGGCCGCAATGGGCGTGGTCTTGGGCGTGGTGCGGGGGCGGGGTGCGGCATGGCTCGCGGTGCCGGTGCTTGTGCTCTCCCCGCTGCTGCCTGCCGGCTTGGAGCAGCTGCTGGGCTATGTTCCCGAGCTCTTTGGCGGCGTGGGGGGGCGGCTGGATGCCCAGCGGGCGGTGGCCTCCCGGTGGGCCCAGATCTCCGGGCGCCCGGGGCTGCAATTGCCGTGCGCGGACACCCCGGTGCACGCCTGGATGCGCCCCAGCTTCTTCCCGTCTGCCTGTGGTCAGGCCGTGCTGATGGACAACCGCGCCTGGGCCCTGCCGCGGGCGCTGGGTGTGCCCATGGCTTGGGTGTGGGTCGGCCTTCTCGGCTGGTGGGTGCCCTGGCCCAAGCGGGAGCGGTGGGTCTCGGCCGCCGCGGTGCTCGGGGCCATCGTGGGGCCCGTCGTGCTCTTTGCGGCGCTCACCCCCTTGCCGGCGCGGTACCTCGTGCAGCTCGTGGTCCCCCTCGGGGTGGTGCTTCCGGTGGGACTCGCCCGGGTGTGTGCGCGCCTGCCCCGCCCAGTGTGGTGGACGGTGGCGGTCGCCATGGCCGTGGGGCTGACCCAGGCCTCGCCCGATGCGGTGGGCACCTTGGGGCTCGGCGACATCGGTGAGTGGTCCCCCGATGCGTGGGTGGGTGACCACGATGCCCTGCGCGCGCAGCTTCAGGACGGTGATGTGGTGCTGGACTGCTCGGACCATGGCGCCGCGGTGGCTCTGCTGCCCCACCATGTGGTGCCCGGATCCAACTTGCTGGAGGCGGACGTGGGCCTGTGCCAAGGCTGGGCCCAGGGCACGGTCGCAGTCCCCAGTGGTGCCTGGATCTTGACCGATCCCACCCGTGGCCTGGGGGTGGCGGGCACCCACAACCGCGTGGTGGTGCACGCCCTGGTGAACGACGGCGTCTGGGAGGCTCGGGTGAGGCGCCGGGGCTTTGTGGCGTGGCGAGCCCGCAGCCCACCCGTGAGCGCCCCGTGAGAGCATGGGGTGGACCGCGGGCGGAGGAGCTGCGTTTGCGGCAGCCCCTCCGCACATGGACGACCAGAAGGACAGCTCCGAAGAGCCGCCTTGAACCGTCGCTCAGCGTGCGGCGATGCCCGTGATGGCGAGGGTCTCGACCGGCATCTCGACTTCTGCCGTCCGTCGGGCTTCGAACATCCGCTCCCGCAGGGCGAACGTGGCGGCCACGTGCTTTTGCTCATCATCCAGCCAAGCCCGGAGCTGCACCCCGATGCTGTAGTCGCCGAGGCGGGTGACCACGACTTCAGGCGCGGGGTTCTGGAGGAAGTCGGGATGGGTGGTGACCTGTGCGAGCAGCAGCGACCGCACCCGTCCCAGGTCTTCGTTCGTGCCCACGTCGATGTCGACTTCGAGCCGGAGATTGGGGAAGTTGGTGTAGCTGGCGACCGTGGTGTTCACGATGGTGGAGTTGGGGATCGCCAGCATGCGCCCGTTGGGGGTGACCACGCGGGTGGACCGCATAGTGATGTCCGACACCTTGCCGTAGGTACCGCCGATCTCGACCAGATCGCCGATGACGAAGGGGCGGTCCCAGAAGATGAACAAGCCCGAGATGATGTTGGACAAGGCGTCGCGGGCCGCGAAGCCGAGGGTGAGGCCCACCACACCGAGGGAGGCGAGCATGCCCGTCACGTCGACACCCATCTGGCCCAGCGCCGTCACCCCACCCACCGTGAACAGCGTGTAGCGGATGACACTCGCCAGAAAGACCGCGGCGGTCTGATCCATGCCGGACCGCCGCATCAGCAGCAGCGCCCCCCGATCCAAGAGCCGGTGGAGCACGTAGAACAGGCCGATGGTGAAGCCGGCGGCAAGCAGCCCCGGCAGCTAGGTCAAGAACTGCAGGTAGAGCAGCTCAGGGCCGCTGGTGGCGGTGGCGAGCAGAGAAGTGGGGGTCATCAAGGTCTCCGGTGGGGAGGAGGGAGAGCTCCCAAAAGCAGTGTCCAAAGGGAAAGCAGCGAGCCGAGCGGGCGACCGCATCGAGCGGCACGGTCGCGGGGACGCGGGGGGCCTCGGCAGTGCGGCCAGGGGCCAGGGTGCTATCCGCCGGGAGCCTGCGTAGCGGACAGAAACCGTCCGGGTGAGTTGAACATTTGTTCAGGACAGGGCCAGATCTCCGCGATATTTGGTGGTCCAACCCTGACCGTGAGTCGCCCATGTCGATCGTTTTGTACCACCACAGCCACACCCGCGCGGGCAATGTTGTCTGGATGCTCGAAGAGCTCGGGGTCCCCTACACGCTGCACCATCTCAAGCTCTCGGCCGGCGAGCACAAGACGCCCGAGATGTTGGCGCTCAACCCCATGGGCAAGCTGCCGGTGTTGGTGGATGGGGATGTGGTGGTGACCGAGTCGGCGGCCATCGGGCTCTACTTGGCGGATCGATACGGCAACGGCACCCTCGCGCCGACCTTCGATGACCCGGCTCGGGGCCCCTACCTGCGCTGGTCGCTCTTCTCGCCCTCGGTGATCGAGCCGGGCTCGATGGCCAAGGCGGCGGGCTGGGAATTCCGCGAAGGCTCTGTTGGCTGGGGCAACCACAGCGCCATGCTGGATGCGATGGTGTCTGCGATTGGCGACGGTCCCTACCTGCTGGGGGAGCGCTTCACGATGGCCGATGTCATCTTCGGCGGCACCGTTCGCTTCATGCTGGCCTTCAAGATGCTCGAGGCCAAGCCGGTGTTTGTGGACTACGTCGCCCGCTTGAACGCGCGCCCTGCGGCGGTGGCGGCGAAGGCCCGCAACGAAGCGGAGCTGGCGGCGAACCCCGAGTAGCTGCGGTCTCTCCCCAAGGGGGGCTCTGGCGCCCCACTGCTCCGGTTGTGGATGTTGTGCCCGTGGCGGCCGCTGTCCGTCGGTGAGCCGCGCCAGCGACCCGGCCTCCTGGGGCCGCGCATCGCATCGCATCCAGCCAGGGCGGTGGCTACCACCCGGAGGCAACCTCCACGGTGATGGGGTCAAACTCACCGACCGTGCCATCGAGGGTCAGGGGGGCCGGCGATGCGCCGGTGTAGTCGACCTCGTTGACCGGCATCCACTCGCCGCCGCCCTCCATGTAGAGGTTGACCCAGATGTAGTACTCGCCCGTCTCCAGCATGGGCTGAATGCGGACGGGGTAGCGCTGGGACGGACCGATGGACGGGGCAGCGATCTCGGCGAGGATGGCGTTGGGCGGACCGGCCGGGGGAATGCTGGTGTACAGCGCGATGGCGAGCGACCGGGGGGTGCCCGTGAAGTTGGCCGGGGTCACAACAGTGCCGCAGAATGCCCGGTCTTCCTCACAGATGGAGGGGTCTGGGATCTCGGGCCCGGTGCTGTCGGTCAGCTCGAGCTCGGCGAGGGTGCCGGTGTCGTCGGCGGTGCCGGTGTCGTCCTTGGCGCTGGTGCAGGCGAGTGCGCTGGCCGCGAGAACAGTGATGCAGAGGTCATGTACGCGCATGGGGGCTCCCGGTGCGGCGAGTTCGGGGATCAGAAGGTGGTCAGGCAGTCCAGCGCCGACGGGATCATCACGTCGGGGGTGCCATACAGCCGGTAGGTGCGGCCGGACTCGAAGGTCGGGGCGGTGCCGTCGGCGGGGAAGGACTGCCATGTGCCCTCGGGCACCTCGCCCAGCGCCAGCGTGCCGGGGTCGATGGGCGGGGCGTCCGGCGAGACGTAGAGCGCCCACACGGTGCCGTCGGGCCGGTCCAGGTTGGGCGGGAAGCCCGGCGTCATCGCGTCAACCTCGAGAACATAGAGCTGACGGACTTGTCCGCTGTTCCACAACAGCTTGCCGTCGATCATGCCCTCGTAGGGAGTGATGCACTCAACCGGCTCCAGGAACAGACGCCCGAAGAGGGCATCGAACTGACCGGCCGCTTCGTCGAGGTCGCTGTCGTCTCCGCTGCGCCGCTCGAATTCCGCGGTGAAGAACGCGGCCATGCGGTCGGGATCGGTCGACGCAAACAGCGTGTGCTCCCGGTTGAAGCCCTGGTTCACGTCCGCCTCGAAGTGGCCGAAGAGGGTGTGTTCATCGAAGATGCCGGCGGCCATCGACAGCTGGGCGTTGGTCATGGAGTCGGTCCAGACCCCCGGTGCGTCAAAGTCGAAGCCCGAAGTGAAGCCCGAGCCCGAATCCGATGCGTGGCAGCACGAGCAGCCGCTGGTGCGGACCTGGTCCTGCACCCACGTGGCCTCGTCCACCCACGCCGCGTCGTCGAGGACCGCGTCGTCGGAGACATGCACCCGCGCCGGCGGGGAGAACCAAGGCGGACCCTGGCTGAACGCGGCCTCACACGTGGACAGGTCCGTGAACTGCATGCCGAGCGGAACGTTGCCGGAGAACGCATCCCAGAAGCACAGTTGTTCCGTGCCGTCGTCGGCCTCAGTGAGGGTGGCGTCCGCTGGAACTGTGGACAAACTGTCTACTGATACACAGATCTGCTCGGGCCAGAGGAAGGCCTGCTCGTTGAGCATGGCGCTGGTCTCGGCCGACGGCGGCGGGATGTCATAGGCCGCCCAGGCTTGGTCAATCTCGCTGGGTTCGGCGCTGTCCTTGCTGACCGTCTCTTCCGTAGTACACGCCATCGCAAGGCCGGCAAGCACGAGGGCGAGGGCGGTCAAGGTGCGGTGGGGAAGGACAGGACTTGGGATGGCAATCATGGGGGACCTCGGGCAGGTGGCCGCAGCGTACCGTGTCCTTAAACCGTGTGCAAACTATATCCATATGATCGATCGGTGACGGAGACTGGGGTGCAGCACGGGGGGGCCCGCTGTGCTGTGCTGGCGCAACTCTCCATTGTCTTTATCGCTGTCCTGTGGGACAATCTCGCCGTCCCCGCCCTGTGGCTCAGGCCGGCGAACGATTTGTCAGGCGGTTCAAGCCTATGACGGCCTCTTGGTCGGCACCATCGTGGTAAGCAAGCCTCAACGCCTTGTCTGGAGAGCAATATGTGGATTCCTGTGCTTCTGTCCGTCCTCTCGGGTCCCGCTGTCGCCCAAGACTGCGTGCCGATTCCCGGTCTCGAGGGCACCTGCGGTCCGGTCGCCCCGGTCTGCCCCTGCTTTGCCGAGGGTGATCTCGACGCTTGGTTCACGCCCGCCGACAGCTACGCGCTGTATTGGTCGCGGCGGCCCAACGGAAACTCTGACCACCTCAGCATTCGCAACGAGAGCTGGGAATTTGAGTGTGGCGGCAGCCCCACCGAGTGGTCGGCGCCCACCTACGGTGTGGATCTCTTCCGCGAGTGCGGCGTCACCGATGGCGGCACCTGTGAGATCTGGACCGACACATGGCTGGCGGCACCGGTCCATGGCTGGGCGGGCGGCGGGACCAGCACGTCGCTGTCCCTCGACGAAGACCAGTTCCAGGCCTGCCAGGATCTCGTGAACGACCACATCATCGACGAAGCACTCTGGTACGCTTCCTGGTAGTGGATCGGGATGCCATCGGGGACTCCCCGTTTGTGTCCCCACGCCACTGTCAGGCTGAGCGTGCCCGAACCCGCGCCTGCGGCAGCATGCGGGGCTCCACACGCTGGAAGTGCTGCATCACGTTTTCGATGTCGAGCGGCTTCGGTGCCAGGACAAACAGTCCCGGATCCGTGTCGACACGCGACATGACGATGATGGACCAGTGGGCGCACTGAGTGGCCAAGATCTCCATCCACGCTGCGCCGCCGAGTCCCGACATCTGCACAGCGGTGATCATGCGTTCGCATTGGGGGTGGGCGTCCATCAGCGCCAGCGCTTGCTCTCCGCCGGCTGCGAGGAGCGGCTCGAAGCCCGCCGCGCGCAGCTTGCGTCCCAGGACGAAGAGGATGTCCGGATCATCATCAACGACGATCACTTGGGTGTCTTGAGAGTTCATGGGGTACTCCTGGGCGTGCTAAGCGACGCGGAGCTGTTCCGGTAGAAGCCGCGAGAGAGCACCGCGAAGGTCCGCAGCGACGATGGGCTTTGTGATGTAGTCGTCCATGCCCGCGTCGAGGCAACGTTGGCGGATTCCCGTCGACGTGTCGGCGCTGACGGCAATGATGGGGATCGGGGTGCGACCGCCCTCGGTCTCGCGCCGGCGAATCTCTTGCGTGGCCTCAAATCCGTTCATCTCGGGCATCTGGAGGTCCATCAGGATCGCGTCAAACGTGGACCGCTGCCACGTGTTGACCCCGACCAGCCCGTTGGGGGCGATCTCGACCTGACAGCCCAGCTTGCGGAGCTGCATCTGGATGAGCATCTGGTTGAAGCCGTTGTCGTCGACCAGCAGGATGCGCGGGCCGGTGCTGTCCGACTCCTGCGCCGCCAGGTGGGTGGCGAGCTCCAGCGGGGCGGCGGTGCCCAGCGCAGCCTCGGCCATGCGGGGCTTGGGACGTTCCTGCGGTGCCGGCGCCGTGGCCTCGGACTGCGGGCACACCATCGCTTGCGGCTCGGTCAGCAGCTTCTGCAGACTTGCTTGGTGAAGCGGCAGCTCGAGGGTCTCGACCGACAAGGACACGAGCTCGGTGGCCTTGGGGCGCCGCGCGTGCCGATGGAGCAGCACGATGCGAATGTTGGCCAGCTCCGGTTCCCGACGGAACATGCGGGCCAACACCATGCCGCTCACGCCCTCCATCGACGCGTCGATGAAGGCGATCTCGTAGGGCTGCTCGAGCTGGACGGCGTGAAGACCCTGCTGGAGGCCCTCCAGACCGTCCCGGGCCTCGGCGGCGTCGGCTCCCATGTGGGTGAGCAGGCGGTGCAGTGACTTGCGTGCGCCCGCCTGATCCATCACCAGCAGTGCTCGCAGCGGGGCCTGTTGCGTGGGCGGCTGCAACACAAGGCCAAGCCGAGGCAACACAAACGAGAAGGTGCTGCCCTTGCCCGGAGTGCTTTCCAGGTGGATCTTTCCACCCATCAGCTCGACGAACTCCCGAGAGATGGCCAGGCCCAGCCCGGTGCCCCCGAACAGTCGCGGCGTGGATGCGTCGGCCTGCACGTAGCTCTGGAAGATGCGGTCGTGGGCGTCTTCAGGGATGCCGATGCCCGTGTCCCGCACAGAGAAGCAGATCCCCTCTTTATGGGATTGTGCAGAGACGACCACTTCACCGTGCTTGGTGAATTTGATCGCGTTGCTGACCAGGTTGGTGAGCACTTGGCGCAGGCGCCCGGCGTCGCCCTCAACCTGCTCCGGCAGGGCAGGGTCGAGGTCCAGCGTCAGCGAGATGCCCTTGCCGTGGGCCTGTGCGGCCAGCAGGTCGACGAGCTGTTGCAGCGGCGTGCGCAACACAAACGACTGGGACTCCAGGACGATCTGCCCGGCGTCGGCCTTGGACAGGTCCAGGATGTCGTTGATGAGCTGGAGCAGGTTGGCGCCGGACGACTGGATGGTCCGCACCAAGGCTTCTTGCTCCTGGTCCAAGGGGCTGTCCAGCAGCAGCTCGCTGGTCGTGATGACCCCGTTCATCGGGGTGCGCAGCTCGTGGCTCATGTTGGCCAGGAAGCCGGACTTCGTGCGGGCCTCCGTGATGGCCTTGTCGAGCTGCTGCAGGCGGGCGACGACCTCGGGGTTGTCGGTGGGAAGGGGGGGCGCGGCGGCGGGGGCTGCAACCGCGGCCCGTCGACTCTGCCAAGCCGACCATCCCAGTGCGGCGAGAATTCCCACCGCGATGGGGTACTCAACCGGTGGGCCGCCAGGTGTGGCGAGCGTGGGGACCGCTGCGAGTCCGATGGTGCCAAGTCCGGCCAGCACACGTGGGAGCTGCGTCCAGATGGGGCGATGCCAATTGGCCAAGATTCCTCCAATGCGCCCGGCCACGGGGGCGAGCTTCTTCGTGCGGAACGGATCCGTTGGGGTCCGGCAAAAGCCAAGGAGAGTGATCTCTTTGGGTTGGGTGCGATGTGTTTTGGGGCGATCGGGGTCACCCCATCGGGGGCCGCTTGGATCGCCGGAACCCTGAACAACAGGGCAAGACCGACGAACGCCACCCGGGGTGGGGTGGCGTTGTCGGCGAGGATGGTGGGGGATCGGGCGCGCCGGTGGCGCTGAGCTCAGGCCAGCCGGCGGCTGCGCTGGGTGATGAACTCCCGGAGCTGCTCGGCGGGCACCGGACGGCTGATCAAGTAGCCCTGCAACTCATCACAACCCATCCGACACAGGCGCACGAGCTGCTCTTGGGTCTCGACACCCTCGGCGACCACCCGCAGGCTGAGTGCGTTGCCGAGGGCCAGCAGCATCGAGAGGATGGCGCTGGGGTCACCGCGAACCATCGGGGTCCCCGACGACAACAGCTCCGTGAACGAGCGGTCGATCTTCAACACATCCACCGGCAGCCGGTGCAGGTAGTGCAGGGAGGAGTGGCCGGTGCCAAAGTCGTCGATGGCGATGGTGACGCCGGCCGACCGCAGGGTGCTCAGCGCGGAAACCGCCACGGTGAAGTTGTCGATCATCACCGACTCGGTGACCTCCAGCTCCAGCCGGCTGGGCTCGAGGTCGTGCTTGGCGAGCAGGCTGAGCACGGTCTGGGAGAAGTCGGGGTGCTGAAGCTGCGCGGGTGCGATGTTGACGCTGACCCTCGGGAGGCTGAGGCCCTCGTCGTCCCACATCCGCAGGGACTCCAGGCTCGTGTCGAGCACTTGCAGGCCGAGGTCGATGATCAAGCCGGACTTCTCGGCGAGCTGGATGAACTCACCAGGCAACAGCAGCCCCCGGGTGGGGTGGCGCCAGCGCACCAGCGCCTCGGCATTGCAGACGGTGCCGCTCTCGCTGTCGACGCGGGGCTGGAAGAAGACCTCCAGCTCGCCGCGGGTCAGCGCCCGGCGCAGCTCCACAAAGAGCTGGGCCTCATTGTTCACTTCGGCCCTGAGGGTGTGGGAGATCGTCTGGATGCCGTTGCCACCGACCGACTTGACCCGGTACATCGCCGAGTCCGCGGTGGTGAGCAGGGCGTCCACGCTGCGCCCATCCATGGGGTAGACCGCGATGCCTGCGCTGGCGCCGATCTTGACCTCGACCTCGCCGAGAGTGAATGAGCGGGCGATGGCTTCGACCAGGGGCTGGGTGAGCCGCCGGGCGTCTTCCCGGGTGGCCACGCCCTCGAAGAGAATGACAAACTCATCGCCGCCGAAGCGCGCCAGCATGTGGCCGTGGCCGCTTGCTGCACGGACGGTGTGTTGGTCGAGCACCCGGGTCAGTCGCCGGCCCACCGCCCGGAGCAGCTGGTCGCCGGCGGCGTGCCCCATCGTGTCGTTGACGGCCTTGAAGCGGTCCAGGTCAACGAAGATGACGGCCATCCCGGAGCTCTGGCCATCGGAACAGGCCTGTTCGGCTTCTTCGAGACGCTCGAGCATCCGGGCCCGGTTGGCCAGGCCCGTGACCCGGTCCACATACGCGAGCGTGTGGATACGCTCGCGGTTCTCGAGCAGCTCCTTGAAGTTGACGTGGGACCGGCGCAGGAAGCGCGCCCGGTGCCCGAGGAGCTGCGGGTTGAACGGCTTGGAGATGAAGTCGTCCGCACCGATGCTGAACGCCCGCTCGACGGAGGCGACGTCGTCGTGGCCCGTCATGATGAGCACAGGGACGTCGCTGGTCAGGGGATTGGCGCGCATCCGGGTGCACGTCTCGAAGCCGTCGATGCCTGACATCTGGACGTCGAGGACGACCATCTCGGGCGGCCGCAGCCGGGATGCTTCGATCGCAGCTTCGCCGGAGCTGGCGCACCGCACCTTGCAGCCGGCGGCTTCCAGGGCTGCCCGGACCACCTCGCAGATGTAGGGGTCATCGTCCACCACCAGCACGTCGAAGCCGTCTTGATCGTCCACAACGACGATCTTGGCGATGTCTGCGGCGCTGGCGGGTGCGGATGCTTCCTCCGGCACTGTGATCGCTGCGTTGGCCTGGTTCATCTCGGCGGTGAGCTGCTCAATGGCAGACTCAAGCTGGGGAGCGAAGTCGTGCAGCAGGGCCTCAACCGCGCCCAGTGCATTGATGGTTGCGAGCTTCTCGACGTTGATGAAGCACTCGCGAATGCTGCTCAGACCCAGGTTGCCCATGCTGGACTTGAGGGTGTGCGCAGCGGTGCGGACCCGGGCGCCATCCCGATGGGACAGACCGGAGCCGACCTCCGCCCGCAGGTGCTCCACGCTGTAGAGCCAGACCTGGACCAGCCGGGCGAACTCCCGCTCGTCGCCGAGCTCCCGCAGCTGTGCGATTGCCGCGAGGTCAAAGAGCTCGGGGTCCAGGTTGCCGATCGGTGCCGCAGCAGCCGGTGTGACCGAGACCCCACTGGAGCCAGGCCGCAGCACGGGCTGGCCCACTGTGAAGCCGGGGATCCACTGCTCAAAGACCGAGATGACGGTCTCGTTGCGCAGCGGCACGGTGGCCATCTCATCGGCACCGGCGGCGGCAAAGCGGTCCCAGATCTGCCCGCGGTCATGGGCCGTCATGGCGATGATGGGTGTGCGGGGCAGGCCGAGCTCGTGCTCCATGCGGCGGAACTCTGCGGTGGTCCGCAGGCCGCTCCAGCCGGGCATCTCACAGTCCATCAGGACCAGGTCGAAGTCGCCGGTGCTGGCGTGCTCCAGGGCCGCTTGGCCGTTGGGCGCATGCACCACGTCCACGCCGAGGCGGGACAGGATACGTGAGACAACGTATACGCCAGACTCGTTGTCGTCCACGAGCAGGACCTTGGCGCCAGCGGTGCTGCGCGCGGTCGTGAGCGTGCGGTTCCAGGTGCCCGTGCTCAGCGGGAGGGTGCCGATGCAGCGCCCACCCTGGTAGGCCGCGCCCCCGACCACCTCGATGGTGTGTTCGTCGCAGGGCTCTGACAGGCTGGGCTGGCCGCGGATGGTGTGGCTGCCTTCGACTGCGGGAGGAAGGACCTCACTGCGGGCGAGCACCTGCACGGCGTGGCCGCACCGGCGAAGCTGGCTCTCGAGGGTTGCGGCCGTCAGCGGGCCGAGCCCCTGGATGCGCACGGCCGGTCCGTCGGTGTCTTCGGGCTCGGTGACATCGGTGGGCGCGTCGGAGGCCCAGGTCGCGGGCACATCCACGCGGACGAGAACACCCACTTGGGGGGCAAACTCGCAGGACAGCTCCGCCCCGAGGGCCTCCGCCATCGCGATCACCTCGGCCGGCACCTCGAACGAGCCTTGCTCGCAGGTGTCCTCGACCTCAAAGCGCAGTGCGTGGGTGTCGCTGGTCTCGACCCGGATGGAGATCGCCCCTCGGGCGGTGCGACCGGCAGCGGCGTGCAGCAGCCCACTGAGCAGGGCCCTCAGGCCGTTGACCGGCACTTCCACAATGGCGGGCACGTTGGTGGCGATCATCCAGCCCAGCTCCACATTGGACTGGGTGGTCCCGGCGCCGCGCAGCTCCAGCAGCAGGGTCTCGGCGAGTGCGGCCACTTCGATCGCGTCCGGGGCCTGGGGTGCCTCGATCGAGGGGCAGGGGGGGAGGCCGCGCAGCGGTGCAGGGGAAGCAGCGGGTGACTCGGGGAGCGCCACAACATCGGTGGAATCGGCGTTCTGGCGGCTGCGGGCCCACCAAGCGGCGGCCACCACGGCAGCGGCACCCAGGGCCACAGCACCGATGGCTGCGGCAGATCCGACCGTGAGCGCGCCAGTGGCGGGACCACTGTTGGCCCACGTCGTGGATGGTGCGAGAAGACCGGCCAGTGCGGCGGACTGCGCAAGCCAGCGAGGCGTCCCGGTGACCGGGGCGGGCATGTGGCGGTTGTGCTGTTTCAAGACGACGTCCAAGCGAAGGGGGGCCTTGGGCTTGGGGAGCTGCACCGTGGGCGCAGGTCCCGGAGCGGCTCGCCGGGCTGGTGGGATCCAGCGCGAGTCAGCTCCCCCCTGGATGCGGAATCTGGAGGCTTGTTCTTGATAGGCGGATCCCCCAGTTGGGGCTGCGCGGGGCAGGTTTCCGCTGTTCATGCCCTCTTCAGCGCCCGCGCCTGCGCCGCCTCCTCGAGATCGGCGGGAGGATCAGGTCCAAGACGGCAGGACGGCGCCACCGGGGGGGGGGAGGCGCCGTTCATGTGCAGCTTGGCGGCTGCGACTCAGTTGAATTGCAACAGGCCCACCGAAGTGGGCCTGAGCGGAAGTCCGTGGGAAGGTCGCGAGACTCGACCGGGGATCACGCGGCGTTGCTGACCCGTGCGACGTGACGAGCCAGGGCTCCGGCGAGTCGACGAGTGCCGTCAATGCCCTCCACCAGGGTGTCAAGCTCCGGGCTCTGGCCCCGCTGGATGCCCCACGTGCGCATGAGGCCATCAATGCGATCCAGCATCTGGACGTGGCCGTTGAGCTCCTCGGCGAAGCCTCCAGCGGCCATGCTCAAGGCGATCATCGGGGCGCGGTCATCGAACTGGGCGGCCAGGGCCTTGCGCTCCCGCAGGGCCCGGTGGTCGGCGGCACACTCGGCGATGACGGCTTGCATCTCGGTGCGCTTCCACGGCTTGCGGATGAACCGGGAGATCCGGCCTTCGTTCAGCGCGGCGATCATCGATCCAAAGTCGGCATGGGCGGTGAGCAAGATCCGCACGGTGTCGGGGTGCAGTGCGCGCACCCGTGTCAGCAGCTCCGATCCGCTCATCCCGGTCATGCGCTGATCGCTGATGACGATGGGAAACTCCTCGGTGTCGAGGATCTGCAGCGCTTCGGTGGCCGACGTGGCGGTCCGGATCTCGGCGTAACGGCGCATGCTGGCGCGAAACACCGTGAGGTTGCCCATTTGGTCATCAACATAGAGGACCTTGGGACGGTCTTCGGACAAGTGCTCGTGCGTAGAAGTGCGCATTTGGGGGGCTCTGGGGCGGAAGGCGGAGAAGGGCGGGGTGGAGATCCAACAGAACGTCGGGTCTCGGTGGGCTCAGGCTGCGGGATGCATGGTCTGGTCGCGGGCCATCACACGCGGAATGCGGATCGAGAACGTGGTGCTGCCGGGCTCGCTGTGAGTGCACGACAGCTGGCCCCCGCATGTGCGGACCATGTTTCGGGCGGCCAACAGGCCCAGCCCGGACGCGGCCTCGGCCTTGGTGCTGTACCCGGGCTCCCAGATGCGCTGGCGATCGTCGGCCGCGATGCCCGGACCGTTGTCCCGGACGTGCAGGGTGATGTCGTCGCCGGTCTCTTCGACCGTGATCGTCACTTCCCCCGTCCCCGGCTGTGCAGCCTCGGCGGCGTTGATCACCAGGTTGAGGACGGCGAGCTCGAGCTTGCGTGCGTGGGTGAAGACAATGAGGGACTCGGGGACACCTTCGAATTCCAAGCGCCGGAGGTACCGCACCTGGTCCATGAGCCGGAACGATGCCCGCCACTCCTGGGTCAGCACCGCGAGGTCCACTTCGGCGGGCTGGGGCGTGACGTCCTTGCCGGCGAGCTTCTGGACGGTGCGTGCCAAGCTGCGAACACCGGTGACACCCCGGCGCAGGATGTCCAGCTCGGGGCTGTCGCCGCCCTGGATGCCCCAGCGCTCCATGATCACCTCGATCATGCCGAGCTTCTCGCCGAGGTTGCTCAGCTCGTGGGCGAAGCCGGCGGTCATCTGACCGAGGGCTGCGGTGCGGGCACACTGCACGAACTCTTGGGAGAAGGCCTTCTCTTCGCGGGCGCTCCAGTAGTCCTCATTGGACTGCATCAGCAGCTCGCGCATCTCCTCCCTGCGCCAGGGCTTCTGGACGAAGCAGGCGATCTGGCCGCCGTTGATGGCCTCGACCACGGCGTTGAAGTCGGCGTGGGCCGTCAGCAGGATCCGCACGGTGGCTGGGTAGAGCTCGCGCACCCGGGTGAGGAATTCCGAGCCCGTCATCCCGTCCATGCGCTGGTCGCTGACGACGATCGGGTACTCCTCTCCCTCCAGGATCTTCAGACCCTCGAAGCCGCTCGATGCGGTGCGGATCTCCGCATACCGTCGCAAGCTGGAGTGGAAGACCCGCAGGTTCCCGTCCTGATCGTCCACGTAGAGGACCTTGGGGCGGGGCCGGGTGACCGTGTCGAGGTTCGGTGGGTCGGTGGCCATCGGTGACTCCTGCAGTCGAGCTCCCCGCCAAGTGCTGGCCGGGAGCTGGGCATCCAGTCACTGAATCGGAATCTTCGCTCGACAGTTGAGGCTGGCATGTGCGGATGCCATCACGATCTGGCGACGCGGTGCCGTTGTGCAGGCTGCGGGACTCAGCTGTCCCAGTCTGGAGGCTTTGATGACGGAACAGCATCGGGAACACAACGCACGGGCGGGCTTCCAGCACGCCAGCGAGCTCGTGGCTGTGGGCCACGCCTACCCTTCGCTGAAGGTGAACAACGACGAGTTCATGGCGCGGGCTGAGTTCGACAACGACTGGGACGTGGCGGCGTTGGCGGCCGAGACCCAGATGAAGACACGGCTGTGGTGTCGGCCGGAGGAGAACACCTTCACGATGGCCACGGCGGCGATTCGGTCGATCTTAGAGAAGCAGCCGGAGCTGCTCGAAGAGATCGACGTGGTGGTGGTGGCGTCGGGCACGACGATGCCGGTCGTGCACGCGCCGGAGTCGGACTACGCGGGAATGGCGGACCTGGCGATGATCACGCTGCGGGACCTGGGGCGCACCCACGCGCTGGGCATCGACGTGAAGGGCTGCTACTGCACGGGCTTCTTGCGGGGCCTGCAAGTGGCCGATGGGCTGCTCGCGAACCCCAACTACCGGGCCGCGCTGGTGGTCGCGACGGAGCAGGGCAGCCGCTTCTCGATCGCCGACACCAACCGCTCGAAGTTCTGCTTCATCATGTCGGATGCAGCGGGTGCGGCGGTGGTGCGGCGGGTGGCAGCGCCCTCGGGACGGGGACTCATCGACCATGTGGGCTACACGGCGGCGCAGCTGTTCGACTGGGTGGGCATCGGGGATGACGCCAAGTCGACGGTGATGCGGGGCTCCCGCGCGGGTCAGGCGACCCACGCCATGCTGGTGGAGTGCGCCCGAAGGCTGATGGCCCGCAATGGCCTGACGATGGACAGCGTGGACTGGTTGCTGCCGATCCAGACCCACGCGGGCATCGTGGAGGGTGTGCGCCAGGAGCTGGGCTGCCCGACGGAGCGGCTGATCTGGAGTGGCGGCGAGACGGGCTTTGCCGGCAGCGCGAGCATTCCGTCGGCGTTGTCTGAAGCGACGGCGGACGGACGGATCCAGCCGGGTGAGCTCGTCATGTCGATTGCGGTGGGCGCGGGGATGAATTGTGCTGGGGCGCTTTGGCGAGCTTGAGTGGTGTTTAGGGCTGGAGCGCGGGGTCGCGGGCAAGCATGGACGACTGGGGAAGCTGGTCGGTCCAGCGGCCTTGGTGGAGGTCTCACACTGGGCATGTCCCCTGGCCCAAGATCACTCCATATACCCCAATGAACGCAGCGCTTCTGTTGTCTCCAGCGACGGGCCACCGCTCTGCATGGGCTGGATGGTGCCGTCGAACGCGTTCAGTCTTGGCTCGGTCAGCGCGCTGAGCCGCTGCACCACTTCTGGGTGCTGCAGCGACACGTCATCCATCTCTCGGGGGTCGACAGCCGCGTCATACAGCTCGATGTGGCCGTTGCTTCGATGGATCAGGCGCCACGGTCCGTCCTCGACCAGCACAGCGGGCAGATCGTAGAGGTTGTTCTCGCTGAACCGTGGCGGTAGGTCCTTTTCCTCCTCACCCCGTACCCCGGCCAGGGCCACGCCCTCGACATCCCTCGGAGGGAGCCCCGCCAGCGAGAGCAGCGTTGGCGCCACATCGATCAGCCCCACGGGCTCGTCGACGTTGCCCCCTTCGGCCACCCCGTGCCCCCAGAAGATCATCGGCACCCGGGTCAGCTCGGTGTAGAAGTCGTGGCCGTGCTCGAAGCCCCCGTGGTCCCAGAACTCTTCTCCGTGGTCCGCGGTAAACACCACGATGACGGGACGTTCCTGGCTGCGCATGGCGTCGAACAGTCGCCCCAGCGCGGTGTCGGTGTAGCCAACCTGCCCCCGGTACATGTCCTTGAGGCGCGCCCGATCCCACGGCTGCAGCCAGGCCTTGCCGGACCGCACCTCGTGGACTGCGCCGAACTGCTCCCCGATCAGCGTTCCATCCGGGTTGGGCTCGGGGTGACCGCCGAGCTCTTCGAGCAGGCTCTGCAGCTCCAGCTTGGCGGGATCTGCCTTCCACGGCGCGTGGGGGTCGACGAGGTGCAGCCAGAGGAAGCGGGGCGCCTGCGAGGTGGGATCGGACCACCAGGACAGCGCCGTGTCGACCATCGCTTCCGCGCGGGGGTCCCCAAACATGGTCGGTGGCATCATCCGCAGCATCGCCCGGGCGACCACGTTCTCCTTGAAGTTGCCCGCCATCGCGCGGGTGAACAGCGGGTTCTCGTAGGTCTGAAAGCCTCGGGCGATCCCGTAGTCTGCACTCAGGAACACGTTGGACACGATGGCACCCGTCCGGTACCCCGCCGCCGCGAAGTCCTCCGCGAGCACGGGCATGTCCGCGAGGAGTGGGGTCCGGACGTTGGGCGAGATGGCGCTGAGGGGTCGACCTGCTTGGTGGGTCAACGAAGTGTGGCCCGTGAGCATCGAGGCCATGCTCGGCAGCGTCCACGGGCTCGACGCCAGCGCGCGTCGGTACTGCACGCCTTCGCTGGCCAGTTGGCGGATGGCGGGGGTGTGCTCACCAATGTGGTCTGCGCGAAGGGTGTCCACGGTGACGAGGAGCACATCGGGCCCCGCTGCCGGGGCCGTGGCCATCGTGCTGGTGGGGGGGGACTTGGGGGGGCCGAACACGAGCGACACCACCACCAGCGGCACAGTCAGCGCGCCCCCCACTCGGACCACCCAGACGGAGGGCACTCGGCGGGCGACGGACCGAGCCAGCACAATTGCGCCGGCGACCTGGATCAACAGCTGGACACCGGTCCACGGCACCATGCTGAGCAGGGTCGGCGCGCAGGTGAGCCACGAGAGCACCGCGGCGAGCGCCAGCGACAGCGACGTGGTCGCTTGGGCTCCCCGCTTGCGCACCGTGGGGAAGAGGGCGGCCACCCCCAGCAGCGGGCTTGTGATCAGCATGCCCACGCTGCCCAGCACGAAGCCCGCGGCGGCCAACCGTGCCAGGACTGACTGGTCGGTGATCAGGCTCTGGTATCGGCTGACCTGCCAGAGGGACTGGAAGGCGCCGGCGGCGCAGAGCCCCAGCGAGAGCCCGAGGATGTGGGCGAGAGCGCGCAAGAGAGCCTCTGGGGCGTGTCCAGTCCTCGGCATGGGACACGATCCGGACCGGAGTGTGCGCAGCCGAGGTAGCCTCTCGCGGAGCCGGGCCCCTGGGCTGAATTTGCCCGGGTGTGGGCCCACTTTGCCCATGGGCAGCCCTCCCGGGTGGTCGCCCTGCCCGGCGGTCAGTCTCTCAAGGGGGGACGCCACGGGGAGGACCGGGTGCAGCGCAGGTCAGCGACGCTGCAGACCGAGGAGGGTGACGGGTCCCGCCGGGCACGAGCTCGACTCCCCCACCAAGGCTCGACGAGATCGGTGCCAAGGAAAGAGGGCCACCACAAGCTCACTGCGCCACGCCGCCCATCAACCGTGGGGGCTGGGGAGCATCGAGCGGCCCTCAAGCCGGCTCCGCCTCGCTCTCCACCGCCACCGGAATGTCCGCCGGCGTCTCCAGGCTGACCCGCCCGAACATGCCGCTGCGAAACTCACGGAGCACAATCTCGCTCACCTTGCGCATGTTGATGCGGCCCTTGCGGCCCTGCGCCCCGCGCTTCCTGGCGATCGCAGCAAACAGCGCCTCGGTGTCTTCAGGCAGCTCATCGAGGCCAAAGCGCGCCTTGAAGCCGGCGGGGTAGCGCTCCCGAAGCTGGCCGCACAGCCAGAAGGCGATGCCATCGAGCTCGAGCACGCTGTCCTTGATGGCACCACTGGCGGCGAGGCGGTAGCCGCGCTCGGCTGGATAGAGGCGTGGCCACAGAAAGCCCGGCGTGTCGAGCAGGGTCAGCCGGGAGTCGATCCGGACCGGCTGCTGGTGCTGGGTCACCGCCGGCTTGTTTGCGGTCTTCGCGATTTTTCGACCGGCGAGCACGTTGATGAGGGTGCTCTTGCCCACATTGGGGATGCCGAGGATCATGGCATGCACACCGCCAACCCGGTTCCAGCGGTCCTGGCCGACCAGATCTTGGCCCATCTTGAGGAGGCTTCGCGCCACCTCGGGCGCGTCCCGGCTCAAGGGCAAGGCGCGCACCCCCCGCTCCCGCTCCAGCCACGTCACCCACTGCGCGGTCACAACGGGATCGGCGAGATCCTGCTTGTTGAGCACCTTGATGCAGGGGGTGTCGCCCCGCAGCTTCGGCACCAGCGGGTTTTCAGAGCTGTGGGGCAGCCGGGCATCGAGCACCTCAATGACAAGCGAGACCTTGGGCATGGTCTCGCCGATGAGGCGGCGCGCCTTGTTCATGTGGCCGGGGTACCAATTGATGTTCATGGGGCCCCCTATTCCGTGTGGGCGTCCCGGTGCCGTGGCTTGGCTCCCCGCGTCCGCCGGCAGCCAGCTTGGTCGGCGGAGCTGAGCATGGGTGCTGGCATGGTTTGCTACATGTGGTGCGTCATGGGGCGCTGGTCGCCCCCACTTCTCCCATCGCCGACGCACCAGCCAACAACCGAAAGTCCTGCACAACCTGCCAAGCCGTCGCAAACGAACAACCTGCCCGGCGGGCGGCCTCTGCGACACTGATGTCCGGGTCTTCTTTGAGCACCGTCCAGACGTCCGCGCGCCACGTTGGTCCCATGAGCACACGGTTCCGGTACCCGCCGTGTCGACCCAAAGCAGTAGAACGCTACGTCAAGCTCGCAAAGCGGTCCTGGGCCCCCCCACGGGAGTGGGAGGTCGAGGCGTAGGCTTGCAAAGCCGCACCCTGGCCGACCGAAACTGTATTCGACCGGTCAGGATGCGGCAGTGTGCCTGAGTCGTGTCGAAACGACGCCGCTTGCCTTCAACAACAGTAGCGGTGCCGAAGCGGCGCTACCTCTTCTTGGACTGGGGGCCCTTGGCGGCATTGGTGTTCTTGTCGGCCGCCCGCTGGGCCCGCTCCTTGAAGTCTGAATTGGTGCCCGTGCGATCGGCGTTGCGCTGGATCCGCTTGGCTGCGTCCGGGGTCATCGGCGTCTTGGGTTTGGAACTGCTCATGGTGTACTCCACGGTGGGGTTGTTGAGTTGGCCGCTCAGTGCCAACACAAACCCCGTACCGCTCGCCAACACGGGCCCCTCAGAGTTTCCCAAAAGCCAGCCCTGCCTCACCTAGGGATCCCAGCGCACCGCCCGCACATCGGCCGAGCTATTGTCCAAAATAGCCATCAAGTCGTCATTATCGACACCCGACAGGACCGGAGAGCTTGGCGTGGCGACCACCCAGACCAGCGTCCGCACCCCCGGAGTGAGCGCCACCTGCACCTCCAGCGGCAGGTCTCGGGCCGACGGGTCCAGCAGTCGGCGCGCCCCATGGGTGGCGTCGAGGGAGTACACCGTCACCCAGCCTGGCAAGCCGGGCGCGCCAGGAATGCGCATCCAGCCGTCCTCGCGCGTGCGGACCTGCCAGGCATCCCCCTCGTCCACACTCGCCAACACCGAAACCGGCTCGGGTGGGACGATCTGGGCCAGACCGACCTGGAGCATGGAACTCCACCGGTCAACGGCAGCACTGAACAGCGCGCCGAGAGAGCGCCAGCTCAGATCTCGCTCTGCGTCCTTCCGAGCCTGGACCATGCCGTGGAGCAGCTGGGGCAAGCGCGGGTCGGTGCACCTCACGAGCCAACGGCTCACCACGCGGTCTTCGGCAGGAGACAGGCGACCCGCCATCCAGGCCTCAAGGTGTGCTTCGGTCATCGGCCGCCCCTCCTTGGGTTCTTGTAGTCTTCGCGGTCGGTCAACTTCAACACGTCGTCGAGGGAGTCCCGTGTCGAGAGCCCGAGCAGCTCCACCTCGACGTTTGCCGCCGGGGTCGTCGCCGATCCCGCAAGGGCCGTCTTTTCATCCCACAACAACTTCAAGCTTTGACCAGCACCTTGCGATGCCAGGTGTTTGAGCTGGCGGGGCCCAGCAACATTGTTGGCTCCCGGGGCATTCGCCGCCGCTTTTGACCAAGAGTAGGGCCGCTCGTCGGGGGGATACTGGGTGAAATAGATGACCTCCAGTGCGCTCCGTGACGGAGACTGCGGCATCGCGCCGAGCACGTCTCGCCAGAGAACCGCATGGCGCCACAACGACAAGGACCGGTACTTTGACCGCTGCGACTTTCCGAGCTCCATAAAGTGTGGCGACGGGGTGAAGCCCAGGCTTTGGGTGGCCTGGGTGCCCAGTTTTTTGCGCGGGCGCCGGCTTGCGTCGAGCCACAGCGCCACCATCGTGGGACAGCTTCGATCCCGCAGCTCAAGCAGCGCCTTCTCCAGACCCTCGACCAGTGCCGCTTCGGCCTCCCCGTTCTCGGCACTCATGCTTCCCTCCTCCGGCGATGCGATCAGGAGCAGACCGCAACTCCTGAAATGATACTCCTTGGCCGGTCGCGCCGGAGTCCGGACACGGCTGAACCTGGGGATTCTACCGATGATAGCTTGGCTGTGGCGCGGCCTGACCCGCGGGATGTGGTTTGGAGTCGCGCTGGGACTCGCGACATCCGTCGCATTGTGGTTCACAACCAAGCTTCCCGAAGGGGTCTTCCTGTGGCTGCGCTGCGGCTTGTTTGTGGCCACGATGTGGATGCTGCGAGGTGAGGCCGGTCGGCTCGCACGAGAGATCGGTTGGATCAACCGGCACTTGGCGAGCACGGGCGCACCGACCATTCGCCGTCCCGAAGTCTGGTTGTACCGCCTCCCCGCCTGGCTCCCTCTCCTCCTTGCAATCACAGTGGGAATCGGAGGCAGCTCGGACAGCGTGCATCGCGCCCTGCTCCGGGATCCAGGCGTGGCGCTCGTGGTGCTGATGTGGTTGGCCGTGCTTTGGGCACTCACCATCGCAACGGTCATTGAGTTGATCCTGGGCTCGGTCACCCGCGCGAGGGCCATTGTCGCGATTCGAGTTGCAGCCCCCGGGGTCAAGATACCGGTCAGTCGGGCGATGCCTGCCTGGGTTGGGTTGTGGGCGGTGCCATGGCTCATGTTGAGCTTCTTCGGCTTTCCCGAGCTGAGGATCGCGTCCACGGCATTGGACATCGCGCTTCAGCTCGCGGCGTCGGAGCCCGCAGAGTTTCTGGTCGAGCTCGGGCCAGATGACAACATCGGAGAACTGAACGGGGTTCTTCGCGGCCACGGGGCCACAGCACGCCAGGCATTCCCGGGGCAGGGCGGCGCGCTCGGCAACACTTGGCTGGTGGCGGCTCCCGCGCCGAAGGCCGCTTCGCTGTTCCTCGCTCTGGCCGGTGACGCTGAGAATGTCGATGCAGTCGAGGCGAACGGGCATCTCCAGGCGCTCCCGGGTGCGAGCCGGGCGGGTTGTATGGAGCGGGGCGCGTCGCTGCCCACCAACGACCCCGCGCGCGGAACCCAACACGGCCTGGCGACAGTCGGCGGGGCGGATGCACTCCGGTTGCTGG
Organism: Myxococcota bacterium; assembly: GCA_942491145.1. Classification (GTDB taxonomy): domain Bacteria; phylum Myxococcota_A; class UBA796; order UBA796; family UBA2385; genus CAXQUZ01. The sequence continues at coordinate 71,245 of CALOBC010000035.1, forward strand.
CTGGCAAGAGCAGCCGAGCCCGCAGGCCCGGCGTTGTCGCAATGCTCGACTCGGGCGTAAACGGAACGCATGAGGACCTCCGGGGTGTCGTCAGCGGCGACCTGCAGGACCACCGAGACCACGGCACGGGGGTCGCCTCTGTCGCAGCAGCCGTCACCAACAACCGCCTTGGCCTCGCCAGCTTCAACATCGAGGGCGCACTGGTTCGGGTCAGGAGCTACGACACCTTCGCGGCCCAGGCCACCGCCAAGGATGTTGCGGAGGACATCCTTGGCGCAGTGAAGGCCGAAGCCGACGTGATAAACTTGTCCTTTGTGTTTCCCGGAACCGCGCCCCGGGTGGTGCAGCTCGCTGCAGACCACGCGCTCGACGCGGGGGTGATCCTGGTGGCCGCCGCGGGCAACTGGGGTGGTGGTGGAAGCAGCGGGGATCACTGGCCCGCGAACCTCCCTGGCATGATTGTTGTGGGAGCGGCGGACGCCGACATGAAACCCAGCTCTTGGGCCACGCTTGCTATCGGAGACCGTGCAATCCTCGCGCCCGGCGAGGACGTCTGTGTGGCGAGCTCCAGTGGTGGCTACATCCAAGTCAGCGGGTCATCCTATGCGGCACCGATGGTGAGTGGGTTGTTGGCCGCAGCACGCTCAGCTTGCCCGAGGCTGGGCGCCAAGGATGCAGCCCGATTGCTCCGAGCGTCCGCAAGCTATGGAGTGGTCGACGCACCCGCCTTCCTGCGCAGACTCAACGACGATGGAAGTGGGCTCTGCCGGGAGTAGTTGTGGTGCGTGTATTTAATTCGTGGTGTGAGTCCATGCGACTGTAGCCATGGGGCAGGCGCAACGGTCCGGCACACTGCACCTTGGCGATGGCCGTGAGCTCCTTCGACTTGTCGGCAAGTCCCCTGAAAGCCCAGCCCACACACCTCCGGACTGCAAGCGGCGACGAAGCTCACGCGACGGCCCAATGTCCGGACGGTGTCTCCCCATGACGCGCGGCAAGCACGCCACGACCTGACAGGCGACCGCGCAGCCAGATCCAAGGCCCATCCGGACAGCGGCTGTTCTGGGAAACTCAAGCCCCGGGGTCTCTGGACGGGTTCCTCTGGGAGTGGAGGTACACATGCCAGAACACTTCACTGTCGCGCTTGTTGGCGGAGATGGACGAGCCCGCGGAGCCGTCCCCGTCAACCTCGATCTCCGGTGGTACGGGTCTCGCCGATACTGCGGAAACGGGTCCATTCGAAGCGCTCTCGCCGCCATTCGGGGTGGAACCGTCGACGGCGTCATCCTGCGGGTCCGTTGGATGGGACACCCTGCCTTCCACGCGCTCCAACGAGCGGCCCGGAAATCAAGCATCCCCTGTCGGATCGTTCCCGGTGGCGAGTCCTCCGCTGTTCGTGCCGCACAGGCACTCGCAGGGGGCCTGTGATGCGAGTCGTGCTTGTTTCGCTGGACTGGTTCCGCGCCAAGGACCCCCGTGTGTCCTTGGGCCACGCATCGCTGCTGGCGCGCCTCGACCTGGTGGATGGCGTTGATGTTGTGTCTCTGTGTCGCGCCGTGAACGTGCAGAGCTTCGACCGAAACGAGGTTCTTGCCGCGATGCTCGAGGCCACCTCCGGCGGCGACACCCATCTGGCCATCGGGGTCTACGTCTGGAACGATGCCGCAGTCAAGTGGTTGCTCACCCGACTGCGCCAGCATGGCTACACCGGACGCATCATCCTGGGTGGTCCACAGATCAGCTACGCCCCGGCAGGTATTGCCGACGCCTACCCAGAGGCCGATGTCCTGGTCCGTGGCTACGGCGAAGACGCCTTGGTCCACGTGCTCCTCAGCCGCCAGCCCACGAGCACTCCCGGTGTGGTGTGGCGTGGTCATGCCGATCTTGCCCGCACTGCACAGGTCGATCTCGAAGGACTGCCATCCCCCATTCTGAAGGGCAGCGTTCCTGTCCAACACTTCATGCGCTGGGAGACCCAGCGAGGCTGCATCTACGCATGCTCCTTTTGCCAGCACCGAGAGGCAGGCGCGCGCCTGAAGCGGCGGACCCTCGCACCGGGCCGGGTTGCCAGCGAGATTGACGCCTTGGTTGAGGGGGGCGTGCGCGACATCGCCGTGCTCGACCCCATCTTCAACACCAACCCAGATGCCGTGGCCATTCTGCACCGGTTCGCCGAGCTTGGATACGATGGTCGTCTGTCGCTGCAGGCACGCTTCGAGCTTCTGAACGATGCCTTTCTCGACGCATGTGAGGGCCTGGACGTCCGGCTTGAGTTCGGTCTGCAGACCGTGCACCGGTCCGAGATGAAGGCTGTCCAACGCATCAACAACTTGCGAAAGGTTGAGGACGCCATCGCAGGTCTCCTCCTTCGAGGCATTCCCTTCGAGGTCTCTGTCATCTATGGGCTGCCGACCCAGACCCTGGACTCATTCCAAGACACGGTGCGTTGGTGCAGCACCCGTGGTGTGCCGGTCATTCGGGCATTTCCGCTGATGCTCCTCCGCGGCACGGGCCTCGATCGAGATCGGGACCGGTGGGGGCTGGTCGAGAGCGCCGACACCATTCCGGTTGTCATCGAGAGCCACAGCTTCACACGGGCCGACTGGGAACAGATGCGGCTGATCGCTGACGAACTCAGCACGGTCAACCAGCAGCGGGGTGCGGCATGAAGCCGGCGTTCATCGTTCTCGAAGCGCTGGACGGCGTGGGCAAGACCACCCTTGCGGAGGCACTGGCGGCCCGTCTCGGTGGAGTGGCCATGAACACACCCGGCGACGCCTTGCGTGTGGCCTCCAGCACCATCTTGGACGGCCTGGGAGAAGATCAGGACGCCCGCTGTTTGTTCTACGCAAGCTCCGTGGTCGCCCGCGGTCGGGAAGCCGAGGCCCTCGTCCGGGACGGCGCCACCGTGGTGATGGACCGCTACTGGCTGTCAACCATCAGCTACGCACGGGCCCGAGGTGTCAGAGCAGCCCTCCGTCAGGTCGAGGCGCTGGTGCCAGTGCCAGACATCACGGTGCTGCTCACCCTCGACGAACAGGAACGCCAACGTCGCATGCATGAGCGCGGCTACACCCTGGCAGACCGCGAGACCTTGAACCCTCGGTTCCGTGACACGGTGCTGCAGGAGATGATGCGGACGGACCGCCCATCCCGGATGCGCCCGGTCGCCGTGGACGTGACGGGAGCGGGCGTCGATGTATGCCTGGACCGAGTGATGGCGGCGCTATGTCGGATCGAGAACGCGTGGTGACGGCCGCTTCTGGACTGTCCAACCCAACACCCTCACTCCACCCACACCTCAAACGGCACCCCACGGCGCGCCACCCGTCCCAGCGACACCGGACCCAACTCATGCACCTCCCGTCTCGACACTGCCAGCCAGTACCGCCCGTCCGCCAGCGGGGTGTCCACCGTCACCGTGTCCGCCGGCGACGCTGACCACGTCGACCACGCCATTGCGTAGTCGGGGACCGACCCAATCCACACGCCGTGGCCCACCGTCTCGCCGCCCGTGTGCTCTTGGGTCGGCGCCACGTCCATGTGCACGGTGGGCATCGCGGTCCTCACGATCGCCCCGCTCTTGGGCATCGTCACCGTCGGTACCTCAGAAGTCGAGTCTTCGCAGAGCACCGTCCACAGGGCATCTTCGCCCGTGGGCGACACCAACGTGAGCGAGTAGAGCCCCGGCGGGGCGGGCGCCGGCGTGTCGGGCAGCTCCAGCTCCACGAAGGTCGCGCCCTCTTCTGGCGTGACGGTCCAGGTTGCAGTCCGGCGGTCGGCCTCGAGGCCCGGGCCCGTCACCCGAAGGTCGTCGAGACGGTCTTCGGAGTCGACCAAGGCGGACACCACGAGCCTGTACCGGTGGCCATCGGGGCCGACACGGTGCACATGGTCCAGGGACAGGCGGCGCACCCCCGGGGGCAGCACTTGGTCAGTGGGGAGCGTCGGATGCTCCTGAAAGGCCGTGTGGAGCAGGCTCACGGCGTTGTGGACCACATCGGGGGTGGGGTCGACCGCGAGGGTGTCGTGGACCGCCGCCGTGAGGGCATCCAGGTCCCCCTCAATCCAAGCCGCGTGGGCATCGTGAAGGGCGGCGGGCACGCCATCGGGAGGTGGGGGCGCAGTGCTGCACGCGACGGCGAGCAGGCTGATGGGCAAAGCACGCATGGGTTGTTCCTCGGTGAGTGGGGTGCAGGCAAGGTCACCGGGCGCTGTGTGAGGTGCGTGAGGGGGGCGTGCGGATGGGGTCAGGGTCGAAAGCGGTAGCCCACACCGCGGACCGTCTCAATGACGTCGTCATCGAACTTCTGGCGGAGCTGGCGCACATGGGTGTCCACCGTTCGGCTGGCCACGTGGGGCGCGTAGCCCCAGACGGCGGTGAGCAGCTCTTCGCGACCAAACACCTGGTGGGGGTGGGCCAGCCCGAAGCGGAGCAGCGTGTACTCCATGCGGGTCAGCTCGACGACAGTGCCCTGATACCGGACGGTTCTGGACTGTTCATCGATGGCAAATGCGCCGATCTGCGTGGTCGTGGATGGGCCGTGGCTGCGCAGGCGGGCGCGGATGCGGGCCACCAGCTCCGCCGGCTCGAAGGGCTTCACGATGTAGTCGTCGGCGCCGAGCTCCAGCCCCACCACCCGATCGACAAGCTCGGCCCGGGCCGACACCAGCAGCACCGGCACCCCCACGCCGGACGCCCGCCACCGGCGCAACAAGTCCACCCCTGGCTCGTCGGGCAAGCGCCAGTCGAGCAGCACCAGATCGGCTGCAGCCACGTGCTTCTCGGCATCGGCGGCACAGGTCACGTGGTCCACCGTGTAGCCCTCGTGCTCCAGCCGGGCGACCAGCGGTCGAGCCAGGGTGGAGTCGTCCTCCACCAGCAAGATGTGGGTCATGGCAAGTGGTCCAGGTGGAGGGTGAAGCGGGTGGGGCGGTGGCGCAGGGTGAGCCGCCCACCGAGCATCTGGGCGATGCGTTGGGTGAGGGCCAGCCCCAGTCCGAGGCCCGCGCTGTGGGTGCCGCGCTCGAACGGCCGGCACAGTGCGTCGAGCGAGCTGTCCAGTGTGCCGGCGTCTTCGACACAGATGGTCGCGCCGGTAGAATTGGCCGCAATGTGCACCACCACCGGCGCCTCACCGTGGGCGTGGGCGTTGGCCACCAAGTTCCCCAGGGCCACTGTGAGCCAGGCCGGGTCGGTGTGGAGGGTGGCGTCGCCATGCACCGTGACGTCGGCATCGTCGAGCAAGGACGCGACGGCAACGGACGCTGGCTGCACGGGTGCGCCCCCTTGGTCTACCGTCAGGAAGGTGGCCGTGGCGTCGAGGGTCCGTCGGAGACGCTGGTTCGCGGAAACGAGCCCCAGGAAGGCGTCTTGGCCATCATTTGGCAGGGCGTCGAAGTGCTGGCGCACCCGGTCGAGCTCCAGCCCAATGGCGGTGGCCGGCGTGCGCAGCTCGTGGGTGAGGGTGCGCAGCACGAAGGTGCGGTCAATGTGGGCACGGGTGCGCTCCCGGCGGGCCTGCACGACCGAGGCCGCTCCGGTGACTGCGGTGACCATGACCCCCAGGCCGATCATCCAAGGGGTCCAGGGTCGGGGAGCGGGGGTCAAGCAGCGGGCCGAGACCGCCTCACACCCCAGATACCGCTGCCCGTGGGCCGCGAGGCGCCGGTCGAAGGTGGCCCGAGAGATCGCGGACAGGTGGCCAGGGCGAGCCGGCAGCAACACCCACCGCTCGCCCACAATGCGCGTGTGGCCCTGCACCAAGGCCAGGCGTGTGGCGTCCGTGGTGGTGCCGAGGGGCCCACTCGGCGGGCGCTCTGACACGTGCTGGCCGTCGTCCCGCCCCGCGAGCGCTGCGTAGGACCGACCCATGGGGTGTATGAGCGGCGGGTGGTCGAAGAAGTCGTCGGGCAGGGGCGCACCGCGGACGTGGGATCGCCAGACCGCCAGCTTTCGCAGGGTGGGGTGGTCGGCACCATCGCTCTGGTCGGCCATCACCGCACGGAGGGCCTTCACCGGGAGGGTGTGGGTGTGCGGGAGCCGCGCCCGGGGGTCGAGCAGCTCACGGCGCGCGGGCAGCCAAGGCGACAGCACCACGGTGTCTTCGGCGACGGTGGCCTCGGACCACGCAACCTGGGGGGATGCGGCGGGCCACCACCAACCGACAGTCCCGACGACCAGCGCCAGGACACCCGCGACAGCTCCGGCCCAGCTCGTGTGCATGGCGACCGGCTATCGCGGGGGATTGTGAGCTGTGTGAGGGGACCGCGAGGTGGGGTGCCGAGCGCGGTGCCCCCCACAAACCAGCGGGACCGCGGGGTCAACCCCGCCGATCCCGCTGTTGCATGAAACCCAGTCGGGTTCTCAGGCCACCATCTCCGCCACCTCGTCCGACGTCCCACTGTGGCTCGCCTCGCCCAAGCTCAGCGGCACCTCGATGACAAACTGGGCGCCTCCAGAGTAGTTGTCGTCGTAGGACAAGCTCCCGCCGATGTCGAACACCACCTTGTGGGCCAGCGACAGCCCCAGGCCTAGGCCCTTGCCTTGGGACTTGGTCGTCTTGAAGGGCGCAAATAGGTCCGCACGGAACGAGGCCGGCACGCCCGGGCCGTCGTCCCGCACCTTGACCACCACTTCGTCGCCCACCCGCTCGGTCACGATGGTCACGGTCCCGCCGGTCTGCATCGCCTCGAAGGCGTTCTTCGCCAAGTTTGTAAACACCATCAGCAGGCGGCTCGGCACACACCGAATCGGCAGCTCTTCGTCGGTCAGATGAAGGTCGACAATGCTGTCTGCACGGAGCTTTCCGAACATCCGAATCGCCGAGCGAATCACGTTGTTCATGTCCATCGCTTGCAGCTCATTGGTGCCCTGGTGGGCATAGGCCTTGAGCTCACCCGTGATGCCAAGCGACGCCTCCGACGCTTCCATCATGATCTTCGCCAGCTCGATGATCTCTTCGTAGTCTTCGGCGCAGACCTCTTCAGGCTCGTCGCGCACCATCTCGACCAGCTCCACCAGCGGCACGGCGCCGTTGAAGATCATGTTCATGTAGTTGTGCAGCTCGTGGAAGATGCCCGCCGCCAGGTCGCCCAGCGCCCGCAGCTTCTCCGACGCGATGAGCTTCTCTTTTTCGCGGTGGATGGCGTCCAGGGCGTCCTGCAGCTCCACCGACTTCTCGCGAATGCGCTCGATGAGTTGATCGTGCTCGAACAAGTTGCGCACCCGCGCCCGCAGCTCTTCGGGATCGAAGGGCTTGCCGATGTAGTCGTTGGCGCCGACCTCCAGACCCTCGATCTTGTTCGTCCGACCGCCCCGGGCCGTCAGCAAGATGACCGGCAGCATGTTGGTCGCCGGGTCGGTCTTGATGCGGCGACACAGCTCCACACCCGAGATACCCGGCATCATCACGTCACTGATGACCATGTCCACCTTCGAGCTCGCCAGCCGCTCCAGCGCCCGCTCCCCACAGTCTGCGGTGTAGAGGTTGAACTCCCCACCCAAGATCTTGCACGCCAGGCGCACGAGCTTGTGGTTGTCGTCCACCACCAGAATCCACTTCGCCTTGGGGTTCTCGCAGGGGAGCACCTCAGGGTTCTGGTTGTGTTCCAGCACCAAGTCGGCGACCGCAAGCTGCTGCATTGCCTCGACGGCTTGGGACCGCCGCCCACCGGGGCGTGCGGCCGACGTCGCCGCCTTCTTGGGCAGCACCACCCGGAAGATGGAGCCCTTGCCCTCTTCGCTCTCCAAGTGGACATCCCCACCGAGCACCCGGGAGTACTCCTGCACCATCGCCAGCCCGATGCCGGTGCCCTTCACCCCATTGCGGGTCTGGGCCTCGTCCACCTGGCCGAAGCGCTGAAACACCAGCTCCTGGTTGGCGGGCGAGATGCCAATGCCCGTGTCTTCCACCCGAATCTCAAAGCTGTCCTCGGTCTCCCGGCTGGCGATCGTGATGGTGCCCCCGGCCGGCGTAAACTTCATGGCATTGCCCACAAGGTTCACCATGATCTGCTCAATCTTGTCGATGTCGCACGCCACCCGCAGCGTGGGCGTCTCACACTCCACCAGAAGCTCGATGTTGCGTTGCTGGCATGCGCCCCGGAACAACGACGCGGAGTACTCCAGCGTGTCCGGAATGTCGATGTCTGACATGTGCGCTTCCACATGGCCGGCCTCCACGCGGGAGAAGTCCAGCAGCATGTTCACCATCTTGAGCAACCGGTTGGCGTTGCCCCGCGCACCGTCGAGCACCTCCACAATCTCCGGCTCCAGGTCGTTGCGCTCCTGCAGCGTGTGGGTGATCGGCGTGAGGATGAGGGTGAGCGGTGTGCGCAGCTCATGGCTGATGTTGGAGAAGAACTCGGTCTTCGCCCGGTCCAGCTCCCGCAGTCCGTTGTTGGCCAAGGCCAGCTCCACCTGGGCCAGCCGCTCCGCAAAGAACAGCTTGCACACCACGCGGTTGAGCACCAACCCAATGAACGTCAGCTCCACCAAGTAGAGCATGTCGCTGATGACTTGGGCCCCGCCCAGTCCGGCGCCGTGGAAGATGAACTCCATCAGTGCCCGGCTGCCGATGAGGGCGCCTGAAGTCGCCAGGATCCAGGTCGCAGACGCCGGAAACAACGACGTAAAAGCGAAGAAGATCAAGAAGTAAGAGAAGAAGAAGTCTTCGCGGCTGTTGCGGGTCAGCTCCAGGACCGCCGCCCCGGTCGGGCCCATGATGCCGCCCACCAACACCAACATGGCCATGTGGTAGTGCTTGTGGAACAGCCCGCGCACGATGAAGTGTCGGTGCAGGAGCACCGCGGTCACTGCCACGGCGACGATGCTGCCGACGGGGAACAACAGGTCTGGGGACGAGACCAGCGCGAAGCCGCCGATCGCCGTGGGCATGACCACGACCGAGATCCAGATGAGAACGACTGTTCTAGAGAGGATCGTCTCTCGCTGTGCCTTGACCAGCTCTTCTGCGTGGGGACCGGTCAGCGGGTCGCGAAAGAGGTCGCCGGCATCGGCGATGAGGCCTCGGGCCTTCGCGCGGATTGTAGACAAGATGGACATGAGCCCTCCGATGAATCCTCGGCGCCATCGGTCCGGCGTCGATCGTCCTTGATGTTGCCCCTCGTGGGAGTTGCTTCCCGTTCCGATCCCTGGCTCGAAGCGTGGGCGTTGTCCCCGCAAGGAGTCACCATGACCAGGATCGTTGTCACCGGAATCGGCCTGGTGCTGCCAGGCGCAGACACCAAAGAGGTCTTTTGGGACCACCTCGTCCACGGCCGCTCACAGCTGTCGATGGAAGAAGACCCCAACCAGCCGGGCAACCGGTTTGCCGTGGGTCGCGTGCAGAACTTCGACCCCAACCGCTACCTGGGTGAGGTCTCCGAGCGCTTTCGGGCCCACTACCCGCATGAGATCGCGCTGTACCTGTCGTCGATCTACAATGCCCGCAACGACGCCGGCATCGACCTGGGGGCCCTGGACGCGGCCCGGGTGGGCATCTTTGATGGTGTCGCCCGCCCGTCTCTCGGCTTCTGGTACGACCGCATCCGCCGCGAGGCCCTCGACGCGCCGGACAAGGCGTGGTCCCGCAAGGACCTGAAGATCGCGCTGCCCGGCCAGGCGGTGGGTCTTGCCGCGTCGCTGCTCAAGGTGCGGGGGCCAGCGTATACGTATACATCGACGTGTTCTTCCGGCGCCGTGGCGATCGGCCATGCCTTTCGGGAGCTCCAGTCCGGGGCGGTCGATGTGGCGTTTGCGTCGGGTCATGAAGCGCCGCTGCTGCCCCCGCTGTTTGCGATGTACGACGACGCGGGGCTGATCAGCAAAGAACGGAACAACCCCGGGCTCGCCGTCTCGCCGTTTGTGAACCACTCCAACAACGCGTTTGGCGAGGGTGCGGTCACGCTGGTGCTCGAGACCTATGAGCACGCGATGAAGCGCGGAGCGACCATTCTCGCCGAGATGGGTGGCTACAGCTACGGCAACAATGGGTACCACCCTACGTCCATCGATGTGTTGGGTGTGCGGCCCACCGAAGTGATCCAAGCACTGCTCGACAACGCAAAGGTGACCACCGATGACGTGGGCTTTGTGGTGGGCCATGGCAACGGCGTCCGGCGGAGTGATCTCTCCGAGGAGAACTACATGCGCCGGCTCTTTGACGAGCGGGCAGCAGACGTGCCCCTGGTCTCCGTGAAGCCCATCTTTGGCCACTCCCTGGGTTGTTCGAGCGCCACCAACGCCGCAGCAGTCGTGATGATGCTGCACAACAACCATGTCGCGTCAACCATCAACGTCGATCCCAAGGGACTCAAGCGGTGGTCCTGCCACTCGCCGTCCGAGGGCTCCCCGGAGCCCCAAGGACTCGGTGTGGCCATGAGCTACGGCATGGGTGGCCAGAACGCGGCGCTGTTGTTCAGTCGCGGTGAGCTGGCCCAGTCCGGTGGTCTGCGCAACGTCGGCTGAGCCCCACGCGGCGGTCCAGGAGCGCGCCGCTGGTCGGATCGCCACTGGTCGGATCGCCACTGGGCCGGTCTTCGGTGGAAAGGGCGCTGCAGGGGCGGATCGCTGCCTGTCGCGGCGTGCTTGCGCTCAAGATTCTGAGCCGGGTTCCGCAATGGCGGGGGCACCGCGGGCCCATCGCAGTGCCAGGAGCGCTGTTGACCCGTCCCAGCCCCCCAGATCCCGCGTTGCTGGCCGCCATCACGGCCCACGTGCAACCGGGCATGCACCTACACTTTGCCTCGACCCCGTCCCGCTCCAATGCGGCGATTGAGGCCTTGGCGACGGTGTTTCGGGGCACAGATCCACGCTTCGTGCTCAGCGCCACGGGCTTTCACAGCACCGCCCACTTGCTCGCGATGCAGCGGCTGGGCCGGCGCTATGTGGCGAGCTTCTTTGGCGACAACTATCCCGGGCCACGGCCCAACCGCTTGTACACGACGCTGCGGTCCGAGGGCGCCGACATCGAGATCTGGTCCTTGGGCGCGATGGTCGCGGCGTTTCGGGCGGGCGCGATGGGCCTGAGCTGGGGCATGACCCGCTCGCTGGTGGGCTCGTCGATGGGACAAGAGCTGGTGTCCCGGGGCATGGCCCGCTGGATGCCCGAGTGCCCAGACCAGGCGATGGTGGCGGCACTTCGCCCCGATGTGACCGTGGTCCACGGGCTCGTGGCCGACACCCAAGGTCGGGTGCTGATGGGCAGCCCGCTGTGTGAAGGCGCCTGGAGTGCGCTGGCGGCCCGGTCCGGGGTGATCGCAACGGTGGAGGCGATCGTCTCCCCGGACGTCATCGACGCCAACCCCGCCGCGATGCCCGTCCCCGCCCACCGCATGCTCGCGGTCTGTGTGGCGCCCCAGGGTGCCCTGCCTCAGCCCCTTCCCGGGATCGAGGGGGTCCACCCGGGCTATGACGATGACTTTGACGCCTACCGTGCCTGGCGCACCCGCAGCCTAGAGCCCGAAGCGGCCGCTGCTTACGCCGCCCAGCTCTGGGGAGAGACCCCTGCGGACGCGGCCACGCCATCCTTTGTGAGCCGACGACCTGTGCCGCCCCGTGATGCCCGGCCCCGGGCCCCCCAGCGTGTGCCGGATGCCGATGTGCGGCGGATCCTGCTCGCCGCTCGGTGGATCGAGGAACGGGTCCAAGATGGCAACCACCGCGCCATTCTCGCTGGAATTGGCCAGAGCTTTCTCGCTTGTCGAATCGCCAGCTCCCGGCTGCAGGCCGCTGGTCTCGACGTGCCGGTGATGGTGGAGACGGGGCTGTACGGGGTGCCCGCCATCGACAATGGCCACCCCTTCTTGCTGTCGGGCACCAACATGCGGGGCGCACGGCGGCTCAGCTCCGTCGAGGACGTGCTCCAGACCCTGACCTGCGGCAGCGACGCCCGCTGTCTCGGGGTGATCGGCGCCGGTGAGATCGACGACCACGGGCGGGTCAACAGCACGTGGGCCAAGGACGGCAGCTTGCTGGTCGGGTCCGGTGGGGCCAACGACATCGCCAGTGCCGCGGCTGAGGTGATCGTGCTGGCCCCCGCGTCTTCCCGGCGCTTGGTGCCAGAGGTCTCCTTCATCACCAGCCCCGGCGGTGCGGTCTCCAGCATTGTGACGGAGCTGGGGGTCCTGCATCGCACGGACTGTGCAGACACAACCTGGACTCTGGTGCAGGCCCTCGACCTGCCGACCGACGAAGGGACCCCACAGCATCCGGGGGATGCGATGCGGGCCTGTTGCCCTTGGACTGGACTCCAGATCAGCGACGACCGTGCCGAAGACATCTCCCAAGCTGAACGCCGGCTGTTGATGCTGGCTGACCCGAGCGCCATGTATTGGCGAAGGAGCACCTCATGCAGCGAGTCCGCATCACCGGCGTCGGTCGTTACCTCCCGGAGCGCCTGCTGAACAACACGGAGCTGCCCGCCCTCGACAAGCCCATCACCGATGAGCAGATCGAGCGGATCGGGGTGCACAGTCGGGGTTGGGCGTCGGATGAAGAGTCGATAGACCACATGGCTGCCGCGGCTGCCCTGAGTGCCCTCGAAGCCGCAGGACGCAGCGCCAAAGACCTGGACTTTATCGTTCTCGCGAACTGGACCCAGCGTCGATTCTTCCCAGACTTTGCGGCGCGGGTGCAGCATCGCTTGGATGCCCCCCAGGCCTTTGCGTTTGATGTGAGCACCGCGTGTGCGGGGTTTGCCTTCGGCGCGGGTGTGGCCCGGGGCCTGCTGCAGCTCCCCCAAAACAAGATTGGGCTGGTGGTCGCGTCGGAGACCACGTCTCGGCGAGCTCGCCCTCAGAGCAAGGCCACGTTGGTCTTCGGGGATGCCGCTGGGGCTTGGGTTGTGGAGGGGGGCGAGGGTGCCGGTGGTGAGCTGCTCGACGTGGAGATGATGACGGATGGCCGCCACGCCGACGCGATGGAGATTGATGGGCAGGGCCATGTGCGCACCCACATCGACCAGAAGACGCTGCAGAACCTGGCGATCCACAGCTTCCGGACCGCGAGCGACCGGGTGTTGGACCGCGCGGGCCTGACGCTCGACGATCTGGACTGGATCGTGCCCCACTCGGGCACGGCGGGCATTCAAGCCTTGCTGCTGCGCACTCTGAAAGTTGATCCTGCGAAGGTTCTCGTGAACTTCCCTGAGGTCGGCAATGTGTCCAGCGCGGCCATTCCGGTGGCCCTAGACGACTTCATGAAGCGTGGCATCATCAAGTCGGGTGACTTGATCCTCTCCCCCACCACAGGCAGCGGTTGGTACGCGGCAGCCATGCTGTATCGGGCTTAAACATGCGCATTGTTGTCTCTGGTGTCACATCTGGCATCGGCCGGGCCCTTGTGGGTCAGCTCGTTGAGCGCGGCCACGAAGTCTGGGGTCTGGGCCGCAAAAAAAGGGCCCTAAACACACTCGAACAGGAGCATGGGGGGCGCTTCCGTGGGATCACGGTGGACTTGTCCGTGCCCAAGCAGCGTGAGGCTGTGTTTGCAGAACACTTCGGGGCCGGGTCTTCATCGGGGGAAGCTGGCGCGTCCGGAGCCCTCGAGATTGACGCGCTGGTCAACAACGCGGCGCTGTGCACATGGTCGAAGAGCCTTGCGCTCTCCGATGCGGTCTGGAGCGATCTGTTGCAGACCAACTTGTTGGCGGTCATCGCACTCACCCGGGCCGTGGTCCCCCGGCTGGTTCCCGGCGGGCAGATCATCAGCGTGTCCTCGGTGGCCGCGCGCCATGTCGCCCATCCGGCATTCGGGCCGTACGCGCTCACCAAGGCGGCGCTCGACCACTTTAGCGAGAGCTTGCGGCTGGAGCTGGCCCCCAAGGGTGTGCGGGTCGGCACGATCTCTCCGGGGCTCGTCGACACGGAGATCTACAGCAAGATCGATGGCTTCGAGACCATGGAGAAGCGGCTGCGGGACGGCATTCCCCGGTGGCTGAGCTCCGGTGAAGTGGCCCAGTCCTTGTGTTGGATGCTGGAGCAGCCCCGGCACATCCAAGTGACCAACCTCACCATGTTGCCCACGGGCCAGCCCCGCTGACCAGGGCTCACCGAGCGCCGAGGACTCCATGACCACTCCTTCCACCGATGCCACCCCACCCGCTCTGAAAGCGGCATCCGAGGGCTTTCTCGATGGCATCTTCGGGCCGGGCATGGGCGCACGCCACACGGCCTTTGTCGAGCGCTTGGGCGAGCCCACCCTCCGCGATGGGCTGCACCGCTACCATGTGCTGGAGTCCGACGAGCGCTGGTTGTCCATTGAGGACAACTACCTATTGGGCATGACGGTGCTGTGTGCGACCGGTGACTTTGCGCCGGCGTCGATGTTTGCGATGACCTTGATGCACCGCGACGTGCCCAAGGAGCGTATCTTCGCGGCGGTCGCCCGACTCGAGATGTGGGTGGGCGGCATCCGTGCGGCGACCGCACTGGGCCACATGCGCAAGGCGGTGCGGACCTACGAGAAGCACGGCATGGCGGCCATGGCCGGGTGGTTTCCCGAGCCTGCGGGGAGTGCACCATGAGCGCCCAGCAGCCCCGGGTGGGCCTGGTGCTCGGCGCCTCCGGCCCCCTCAGTGTGGGGTGGGCCATCGCCCAACAGCTCGCGAGCGACGGTGCTGAGGTGGCCATCACCGCCAGGCCAGCTCGGTGTGAAGGGCTGCGGGATGCCAGTGATGAAGCGGGCTTTGCCGGACTCTGGGGCGTGGATGCCGCCGAGCCCGAGACCCTCGATGCTTGCCTCGCCGAGCTGGACCGCCGGTGGGGGCGGCTGGACTTCCTGGTCCACACGTGGATGCAGGTGCCCGCGGGGGTGCTGTCCCAGCCGCTGAGGGATGTGCGCCGGGAAGACTTCGACCTGGCCATGGGTGCGGGTGTGTTCGGCTTTGTCAGTGCGGCCTCCCGGGCCCAGCCCATGCTCGCGAAGTCGCCGGCCCCTCGGGTGGTGACGCTGACCTCGGCGTGTCGCCAGCGCATGACCCCGCGGTACCATCTGGCGGGCATCGCCAAGGCGGCGCTGGATGGGGCGCTCATCTATGTGGCCCAAGAACTTGGTGAGCACGGCATTGCGTGCAATGCGGTCAGCTTCTCGTTGATCGCCACACCGGGGGCGGAGAAGGTGGTGGGTGTGGATGCTGTGGCGTCCACGTCGGCCTGGCTGGCGAAGAAGGCACCGCTGAAGGGTGGGGTGGACGGCGAGGCAGTGGCCGGTGCGGTCGCATGGTTGTGCAGCCCGATGGCACGGGGCATCACGGCCGAGACCATCGAGGTCGATGGCGGCTTCTCCAAGCGGTATCTGTAGTTCCGAGGCTCGCAAGTAGCGAGCCACGGAACCACCGCATTCTTGGCGGGGGAAACCCCCGCGCCGCGCCCCGAGGGCGCTCCCCCACGGCATCCTCGTGCCGAGCATGCCGCCGTCCGGTCGGGGACCGGCCGGGTGTTGTCCATCGGTGGGGCTCAACTGGTTCATAGGCACGCCAGTAGCGAGCCTCGGAACCACCGCATTCTTGGCGGGGGAAACCCCCGCGCCGCGCCCCGAGGGCGCTCCCCCACGGCATCCTCGTGCCGAGCATGCCGCCGTCCGGTCGGGGACCGGCCGGGTGTCGTCCATCGGTTGGGCTTCACTGGTTGATCGGCTCGCCAGTAGCGAGCCACGGAACCACCGCATTCTTGGCGGGGGAAACCCCCGCGCCGCGCCCCGAGGGCGCTCCCCCACGGCATCCTCGTGCCGAGCATGCCGCCGTCCGGTCGGGGACTGGCCGGTTCAGCACATCGGAAGCGGAGGCGGGTCGGGCGAGGCGCCAGGACCGGTCGGATCTGTCCCATGCGCGCGAACAGGACAGCCCCAAGATGACGTCTATGGCGCCATCTTGGGGCTTTGTCCGCCCTATGCCGCCTGGACGACCTGGCCTCGCACCTGGCGCACATACTCGCCCGGGCTGGTGCTCCGGACAAACCCACAGGCCTCCAGCCAACCCTTCACGGCGGGGGCCTGGGGATGGGCCTCGGGCACGGTGTTGCGCATGTACGCAAGCCCCTGGTCCACGGCATTCTGGGCGAGCTGCTCCATCATCCACGTGCCGATGCCTTGGCCGGAGCGTTCTTGGTCCACAGCGACGAGGATCTCGCCGTCGCCCCACACCACGTCCATCCAGCCGTAGCCGATGACGGCGCCGGACTGGTCTTCAGCCCGCCACCACGTGCCCGGCAGTGCGCCGGCCGATCGCAAGCGCTCCACGTCGAAGATGCCGGGCGCTGCGCCGCCGATGATCCGCTCTTTGTCGGCGGTCCAGGTGGGGGCGTCTTCTCGGGTCCAGGTGTGGCTCATGGTGTCGGCTCCTGCGGGCATTCGAGGGGGGGCCGGGACCACGACGCTCGCGACCCTGGCGGGGGATGGCGCGTCCCCGTCTGCTTCAGGGGACGGATCGGGGCGCCGCACTGTTGAGCCAGGCCCCGCCGAAATGGGCGTCGTGGCGAGAACTCAAGTCGGGGGTGACACGGGGCGGTCGCTGCGGGGTTGAACCGGGTGCGCCGGGTGGTCCCGGACGTTCCACGTGGAGTCACCGATGACGAGCGCCCTGTTGATGATGCTGAGCTTGGCCCATGCCGATGTGCTGACCTTGGACAATGGTGCCCTGCTGGAGGGGCACCTGGACCACTTCGAGCACGACGGCGAGTGTGTGATCGGCGTGGACGGCGGGCCGCTCGCAGGCACGCTGGTGGTGGTGTCCTGTGCCCGGGTGGTGCGCTTTGAGCGTGGGGTAGACGAGCCCGTGGGTGCCGCGGTGGCGGTGGTGGGGATGCCCCCGGTGGCTGAGCCCCAGAACACCGTGACCGAGGCCACTGCCGCGACCGAGCCGGTGGGTGTGGCCGCCGTTGTGGCTGCCCCAGTTGCCGCACCTGTGGCTGAGCCAGCGGTTGCCGCAGCCCCTGCTGTCGCTCAAGCGCCTGTCGCTGAGGTTCCCGAGGCTTCTGCGGTTGCCGAGGCTCCTGTTGAGGAAGCCCCAGCGCCCGCTGTCGCCGATGCGGCCCCTGAAGCGGTGGCGGCGAAGGATGCCGAGCCCGAAGCGCCCGCGGAGCCCCCCGCACGGACCGGTTGGCGGGCCGCGCTGCCCGAGGGCTTCAAGCTGCCTGAGCTCGGCCGGTCCCGCTGAGGGGCGGCGATCTCAAACGACAATTGCCCATTGTCGGTCGTTCTCAACTGTATTGAAAATGAAAATCAAGATTGTTCTCGCCAGTCCCCCGGGGAAGGCATAGTCAGCGGGTGCTCCAACTGAAAACGATATTCGTTTTCATCGATCACCCTCCCGCCCGCTGGCCCCTCCTCGTGTTTCTGCCGTTGTCCATCGCCAGCGCCCTCACTGTGGTGGTGCCCGTTGCCCACGGAGCGCCTGTGCCGGCCGCTTCTGAGCCAAGCGCGCCTGACGGAGAGCCGGAGGTGATGGAGGAGATCGTGGTGACCGGCATGCGCACCGGTGAGCGCCTCGCCGACGCTGTCGTGGCCACCGAGCTGATTCGCCGCACCGACATCGAGGCCAGCGGGGCCCGCACCGTCGCCGATGTGCTCGACCAGCATCCCGGGGTGCAGGTCAGCCGCGACTTCTCGGGCGCCGGCTTGTCCTTGTGGGGCTTAGACCCCGACTACATCCTCATTCTCATGGATGGCCAGCCCCTCATCGGGCGGGTGGACGGCGTCATCGACCTCGACCGCATCCCGGTCCACGACATCGAGCGCATCGAGATCGTGAAGGGGGCCGGGTCCACGCTGTACGGCGCTGATGCCATTGGCGGCGTGGTCAACATCATCACCCGCAAGGCCGAGCCCGGGGTGAGCGTGTCGGCGGGCAGTCGGGTCGGCCGACTGGGCACCGAGCGGCTGGGCACCGTGGCGGACACGGCGGCGGGTGGCATGCGCACGCTGGCGGACTGGCCGCTCAACACCGCTCAGCTCGACGGCAGTGTGGCGGTCGGCGGCCCCCAGCTCTCGTCCCGCACGGGGGTCTCGGCCCAGGTGAGCCCAGCGGTGGGACCGGGCGATGGCGCCACCCAGCTCAGCGGACGGGGCCTGGCCACCCTCACCCAGACCCTGAGCTGGCAGCCCAGCGACCAGCATCGGTGGGACCTCACCGGCATGGCCTCCCGGCGCTTGTCTGGGTCCACGGCGGTCGAAGACACCGGCGCCGTGCTCGACCGCAGCAATGACCTCGAGGTGTGGTCGCTCCGGGTGGGACCGGACCTGCTGTTTGGCGACCGGGCCCGGCTGCGGATCACGGGCAGCCTCGACCACATCCGGGACCAGTACCTGGCCGACCAGCGGGGGGCGACGGCCCTCGATGTGTACCAACAGACTCAAGAGACCGCTGTGGAGGGCGAGGTCGCGGCCACGGTGCGCTTGGGTGAGGCCCATGTGGTGGCCGTGGGCACCGAGCTGCGGGGAGAGTCCCTCAAGGCCGACCGCATCTCGGTGGATGAGGCCCGGCGCCAGCGGGTCGGTGCCTGGGCCCAAGATGCCTGGGACTTGCCCCTTGTGTTGCCCACCACCGTGGTCGGGGGCCTTCGCTTTGACCGCGACAGCTTGTTCGGGTCGGCATGGTCCCCTCGGGTCGCGGTGCGCCACGAGCCCCATCCCCGTGTTGTGCTCCGCGCAAGCTATGGCCATGGGTTTCGGGCGCCGCCCTTCAAAGACCTCTACCTCGCGTTCTCGAACCCAAGCGCGGGGTACGAAGTCGCTGGAAACCCCAGCCTGCGGCCGGAATTCTCTCGCACGACCACGGTCAGTGGGGGCTGGGCGGCCTTGTCGGATGGGGGGCTGGACCTGCGGCTGGCCCTGTTCCGCAATGACCTGCGCGACATGATTGACGCCCGCCTGGAGACCGCCGCCGCCGATGGTGAGCCCGCCCGCTACAGCTATGCCAACGTGGCCGAGGCGTGGACCCAAGGCGCCGAGGTCGGGGCGAGCAGCCGGCCCTTGCGTTGGTTGCGTGTGCTCGGTGACGTGACCCTGATGCAGACCCGGGATGTGGTGGAAGACCGCCCCTTGTCCAACCGGGCCCCGGTGTTGGCGACGGGTGCGGCGAGCCTGGGGCGCGCTGGCGGACCGGCTTCGGTTGATCTTCGGGCCTCCTGGCGGGCGGCCACGGCCATCTACACCATCGAGGGTGAGCGCACGGTGGAGGAGATCACCCCTGCCCGCACCACCTTGGATGGGGTGGTCCGCTGGTCGGTGACTCCCGGTCTTCGGTTGAGTGCCGGTGTCGACAACATCCTTGACTCGGGCGATCCCGAGCTGGACCCCATCCCCCCCCGCTGGCTGTGGCTGGGTGTGGATGGCCAGCTTCGTCGCCCCCGGAGGTCTCCATGAGCAAGCGTCCGATGTTGGCTTCGATCGCTGTGTTGAGTTGTGCGCTGCTCAGTGCAGGCTGTGCAACCGACCTGCGCTTGTGGGTGGAGCGGGACGATGGCCGCCAAGCCAACGCCGACGAGCTCGCCGAGCGGGCGCCGGAGGGTGTGCTCGACACGGGTGCGGACCTTTATGTCGAGACCGAGGTGGTCATCGACGCCAGCGACTACGACGTCACGGTCTTCTACGACTTCGAGCGCCAGGGCATTGTCGACGACTCGATGCCTTGGGATCTGCAGCTCCAGCGCTATGTGGTGAGCCTCAACGGCGGGGTGTCCGGCGACGGCCAAGGGGCGGCCCAGGCCCTCGACATGCCCTTTGATGACGTCGAGCAAGCGCCAGTGGATGGCTATGTTGTCGACAGCGAAGATGCCGATGGTGACGGTGTTGTCGAGTACGCTATCGCCGAGTGGTACAGCTACGACACGTCCACCCATGTGTTGACCCCCCTGCCCCTGACGTGGGTGGTGCGGTCTGCCGAGGGGCGCTTCTTCAAGCTGGAATTTCTTGAGTACTACGACAGTGCGGGCACTGCGGGCATTCTGCGCCTGCGCTGGGCCGAGCTGGACGCACCCTGAGTCAGGGTGCTTGCGTTTCCCCCCGATGGAGATTGACCCCATGATGCGATCCAAGTGGATGTTGCTGGGCCTTGTGTTGGCTGGCTGCACCGGTGACAAGTTCTCGGAAGACTCTGGTGTGTCGGATGCCGATGCCGATGCCGACACCGACGCCGATGCAGACACGGATGCTGATGCCGACGCCGATGCCGACGCCGACGCCGACGCCGACGCTGACGCTGATGCCGACGCCGATGCTGACGCTGACGCTGACGCTGACGCTGATGCCGACGCTGACGCCGATGCGGACGCCGACCCCCGCCACAGTGTCTCGGCCCCCGATGCCAACGGGGTCATCACCGTGGACCTGGACGTAAACAGCACCGACGGCGCTGTGCGCTTGGACCTGGACGCCCTCGCCGTCAACCCCGACGGCGACGCATGGACCCTCGCGGCCACCCGCTACGAGGTGGCCGTCAACGGTGGCACGTCCGGCGACGGTGGGGTTGAGGCCACGTGGTCCAGCGAAGCCTTCGACAGCCTCGATGTGGCGCCCGACACCGGCTGGGCCACCGACGGCGACAGCGGCGTCATGGCCGACTGGTACGACTATGACAGCAGCACCCACGCGCTCACCCCCGCCGCGGGCACCTGGTTCGTGCGCACCACCGCCCACAAGCACTTCAAGCTCGCCTTTGTCGACTACTACGACGATGCCGGGGAAGCCGGGCTGTTGACCCTCAAGGTGCAGCCCACCATGTTGTCCGGTGAGCAGCGGTGGGATGTCAGCGATGCCGCAGCCCCTGTCTACATCGACCTGGACACGCTCTCGGTGGTCTCGGCCCCGTCCGATCCCACGACCTCCGGCGACTGGGACCTGTCCATCGCCCGCACCACCCTGCGCTTGAACGGCGGCGTGAGCGGTCCCGGGGACGGCGCGGCGGTCACCTTGCCCGATGGCACCCGCTGGGCCGATGTGGTCGAGGCGCCCACGTCCGGCTGGACCAGCGATGCCGAGCCCCCCAGTGAGTACGAGACGGGCACCGCGCTGTCGACTTGGTTTGACTACAACAGCGAGACCCACGCGGTGACGCCGTCCCTGAAGGTCCACGCCGTGCGGGATGCCGACGGAGACCTCCACAAGCTGCAGGTGACGTGGTGGGCCGATGGTGAGCTCGGCTTGCGGGTGAGCCCCCTGGGGACGCCATGAGCCGCTGGACCGCCAGTCTGGTGTTCGCCCTGGCCCTTGGGTTGGGGGCGACCGCCCAAGCCGGTGAGGCCAGAGACGCCACCGGTGCCACCGTCGTGGTGAAGGACCCCAAGCGCATTGTCACCCTCGGCGCCACGGTCGGTGAGCTCGTCTATGCCCTCGGGCTGGCCGACCAGATCGTGGCCGCGGACGCCAGCACCGCGGGCTTCTCGCCGCTCAAGTCCCGGGCGACATTGGGCTATAATCGCCAGGTGTCGCCGGAGGGTGTGCTCGCGGCGGGGCCTGACCTCGTGCTCGCGGCGGCCAGCTCCGGTCCGGAGAGCGCACTGAACCAGATCCGCGATGCAGGCGTGCCGGTCTTTGTGGTGGACGACACGGCGAGCCTGGATGCGGCCCAACAGCGGGCACGCACGCTGGGCACACTGCTGGACCACGCCGACAAGGGCCAAGAGCTCGCCAAGCGCATCGACGCCGAGGTCCAGGCCGCCGCGGGTCCTCCCTCTGGCTTGCGGGTGTTGTTTATCTACGCGCGCGGCGCGGGCACGCTGATGGTCGCTGGCCAAGACACCGCGGCTGACGCCATGCTCGGGCTTGCGGGTGCCCAAAATGCCCTGCAAGGCCACAGCGGCTACCTGCCCCTGACCCCCGAAGCGGTGTTGGGCGCGGCCCCGGATGTGTTGTTGTTGACCACCCACGGACTGCAGAGCGTGGGCGGTGCTGACACCCTCCTGAAGCAGCCTGGATTGAGTATTCTCGCGTCCTCTGGCGCCTTGCCTGTGGTGGCCATGGATGACGTGTTGTTGTTGGGCTTTGGCCCTCGTCTCGGTGAGGCGGTGACCCTGTTGCAACAGACCTTGGCGGAGTCCCGGTGAGCTCCCCGTCTGCATCGTCGATCGCTCCCGCCCCGTCGCTGCGTCAACGCTGGGCCGCACGCTTCCCGTGTTGGACCTTGTTGGTGGTCGTGAACCTGCTCGGGGTCGTCGCGGCCGCGGGGTGGGGAGCCTTCGAGATTGCGCCGGGTCAGGTCATCTCCGGGATGCTGGAGCCCCTGGGCCTCGACCTCTGGGCCACCCCGGATGCCCGCACACTCGCGGTGCTGTGGTCCATTCGGTTGCCCCGGGTGGTGCTGTCGCTCTTCGTGGGTGTGGGCTTGGCCGTCGCCGGTGTGGTGATGCAGGCGCTGTTCCGCAATCCCCTCGCCTCGCCCCAGATCATCGGGGTGTCCAACGGGGCGGCCCTCGGTGCCTCGGCGGCCATTGTGTCGGGTGGGGCAGTGGGCGAGCTGGGCGCGGTGGTGCTGGTGCCCTTGTGTGCATTTGTGGGCGGGCTGGCCGCGGCGGTGTTGGTGCTGCGCTTGGGCCGCAGTGCCCATGGGGACGGCACTGCGGGCTTGTTGCTGGCCGGGGTCGCGACCAATGCCATCGCTGGTGCTGCAATGGGCCTGCTCATCTATGTGGCCGACGACGCCCAGCTCCGCTCATTGACCTTTTGGACCCTCGGCAGCCTCGCCGGGGCGCGGTGGTCGGTGGTGGCCATCGCCGGGGTCGCGAGCGCGCTGGTGCTCGGCTGGAGCGTCGGTGTGGCGTCGAAGCTGGACCTGTTGCAGCTCGGCGAGGACGAGGCCGCGCTGCTGGGCGTGGACGTGGCGCGGCTGGAGCTGTGGTCCATCATCATCTGTGCTGCGGCCGTGGGGGCCCTCGTCAGCTTCACCGGCGTCATCGGCTTTGTGGGCTTGGTCGTCCCCCACATGGCCCGCCTGGCGGTGGGTCCGGTCCACCGGGTGCTGGTCCCGGCGGCGGCCCTGCTCGGCGGTGGCACCTTGCTCTGGGCCGACCTCGCGTGTCGCACGGTGGTGGCCCCCGGTGAGCTGCCCATCGGTATCTTGACCACGTTGCTGGCCGCGCCCTTCTTCTTGTGGTTGCTCCGCCGGGCGGGAAGAGGGGGCATCGCATGAGCGCCCCGAGTCCAGTGCACCGTGCCGATGCGCCGGTGTTGAGCGCTGCGGGCCTGAGCTGTGTGTTGGGGGGGCGACCGGTCTTGGACGGGGTGCACCTCAAGCTGCACGGTGGTCTTCGGTTGGCCCTGGTCGGTCCCAATGGGGCGGGAAAGAGCACGCTGTTGCGTTGTCTGTCGGGGCTCTTGGCGCCGTCGGCGGGCACCGTGATGCTCGACGGCAAGCCTCTGTCGACGTGGTCCCGGGGTGCTCTCGCCCGGCGCCGCGCTGTGTTGTCGCAACACGCGCCCACCAACCTGCGCTTCACCGTGCGCCAGGTCATCGCCATGGGCCGGGCTCCCCACGGTGCCCAGGGTCGCCGAGATGCGGTGATGCGGGCCGTCGCAGAAGCAGACCTCTTGGGTCTGTTGGACCGACCCTTGCACCAGCTCAGCGGCGGGGAGCGCCAGCGGGTACACCTCGCCCGGGTGCTCGCTCAGCTCGATGGGGTGCCGGGTCCGGCACTGCTGTTTTTGGACGAGCCCACGAACAACCTCGACCCCCAGCGCCAGATCCAGATCTTGCGTGCATCTGGAGCGGTTGCCCAACGGGGCGGTCTGGTCATCGCGGTTCTCCACGATCTGCAGCTCGCGGCGGCGTGGGCGGACCGGCTGGTGGTGTTGCACGAGGGCCGGTGTGTGGCCGACGGCAGCCCCGCCTCGGTGTTGACCCCCGCCTGCCTCCGTGCCGTCTTTGGGCTGGACGCGTTGGTCTTGCCCCATCCACGGACGGGCCGCCCATTGGTGGTGCCCGCGGACCCCTTTTCCTGTGATCCAACTCCTTCAAGAAACCCTGGAGAACCCGATGAGTGCACTGTTTTCCCGTTGGCAGGCCCTGTTGAGCGACAAGCCCAAGTGCCGCATCCGTGACGCCGCCGCCCAGCTCGGTGTGAAAGAAGTGGAGCTGGTGCAGTGCATGCCCACTGGCAGCACCCGCTTGGGCGACGACCCCCGTCCGCTGCTTCGGGGCTTTGAGGGCGTGGGCAAGGTGATGGTGCTGACCCGCAATGACCACTGCGTGCACGAGCGCCGGGGCCGCTTCGAGTCGGTCAAGGTGGACGGGCCGATGGGCCTGGTGGTGGGGCCCGACATCGACCTGCGCCTGTTCCTGCGGGGCTGGGCGTCGGCCTTTGCCGTTGAGGTGGCCGGTCGGGCGGGACCGCTCGCGAGCGTGCAGTTCTTTGATGCCCATGGTGACGCCGTCTTCAAGGTCTACTTGGACGCAGAGCGGGGCGACCGGGCGGCCTGGGACGCGCTGATCGCCGCCAACACCGTGGACGACAGCCCCCTCGTGCTCTCCCCCCGTCCCCCGAGCGATGCGGCGGCAGAGCCCGGTGAGGGCTTCGACAAAGACGCCTTTGTCGACGGTTGGGCCGCGCTCAAAGACACCCATGCCTTCTACGGCTTGCTGCGCCGCCATGGCATCTCCCGTCGCGCGGGCTTGCGGGCGGCACAGGGTCGCTTCGTCACCCGCTTGCACGACCAAGCCCCCACCCAGCTGCTCGAAGCGGCGGCCGAAGAGGGCGTGTCCATCATGGTCTTCGTGGGCAACGCCGGCGGCATCCAGATCCACTCCGGGCCGGTCCAGCGCATCAAGGCCCTCGGCGACTGGATCAACGTGCTCGACCCCGAGTTCAACCTGCACCTGCGCACGGACGTGGGCGGCGAGGTCTACCGGGTGGTCAAGCCGACGGTGGACGGCGATGTGACGTCGGTGGAGCTGCTGGACACCGAGGGCAACTTGGTGGTCAGCTTCTTCGGTGCCCGCAAGCCGGGCATTCCCGAGAACGCGCACTGGCGGGCGCTGGCCCAAGGGCTGGATGGCTGGACCCCGACGGAGGGCGAGCGTGCGGCCCGCTGAGCTGCGCGTGATGCACGGTCCACCCCGAGGCGCCGCGCCGTGTACAGGGGGCGGACCGAGGGGTTAGACGGGGTGCTCCCCCAACCTCGAGGCCCCCATGCGCCGGCTGTCCCTGCTCCTCTTCTTCTGCCTTGCATGTGAGTCCAACAGCGACGCCGGCAAAGACACGTCCGAGCCGGCCGGTGCGGACGGCGGTGAGGGCGCCGATGGTGGGGACGGCAGTGATGGTGCCGATGGGGGCGATGGCGCCGACGGCGGGGACGGCGGCGACACCGGCCCCGAAGGCTCCTACTCCGAGGGCGACTGCCCCCAGTTGGTGGAGGGCACGAACGACTTTGTGTCCGGTGGGGAAGAGCGCAAAGTGGTCGTGCACCTGCCCGACAGCCCCGAGGGCGCGCCGGTCATCTTTGCGTGGCATTGGCTCGGCGGGCGGGCGAACCAGATCGTCTCGGCGCTGAACCTCGAAGCGCTGGTGGCCGATGCCGGCGTGATCGTGGTGGCGCCCAACAGCCACAACCAGCCCTACGAGTGGGACTTCATCGGGGGTCCCGACAACAACCCGGACCTGCTGGTCTTCGATGACTTGTTGTATTGCTTGGACGACCAGTTTGGCGTGGACCGCGACCGGGTGACGGCGACGGGCATGTCGGCGGGCGGGCTGTGGACCACGTACTTGACGATGCATCGCGGTGCCGAATTGGCCGCCAGTGCGCCATTCTCGGGGGGCACCTTCCCGGGCAACTACACAAGCCCGGGGCGCACCCTGCCGGTGCTGCTCACCTGGGGCGGGCCGGACGACTGGTACGGCGAGCTGTCGTTTGAAGAGTCCAGCGAAGCCTTCTCCCAAGCGCTGCGCGACGACGGCCACTTCGTGGTGGAGTGTGTGCACGACCTGGGCCACACGCTGCCCCGGGAAGCGCCGGCGATGGTGCGGGACTTCTTGTTGGTGCATGACCGCACGATGACCGAGTCGCCCTGGATGGCGGGCTTGCCCGAGGGCGCGCCGGACTTCTGCCGGATTCCGGGCGACGGTTGATCTGGCGCACCGGCGGGGCGTGGCGCCCGGTCGATTGTTTTGATATTCGTCGAAATACGAAACAATCGAAGCTGAGGTGTCCCATGCTCCATCGCTGGTCTGGCCCGTCGCTGTGTGTGCCCCTGTGTGCGGCTCAGGGTGCCAACCTGGGGTGTGGGCTGTGAGCCCGCCCGTCGACGGGGCGTCGGTGGACGGTCCGGCCGAGGGCAACCCTCTTGGGTTGTTCGGTCGCTATCTCTCGGTCTGGGTGGGGCTGTGCATTGCCGGCGGTGTGGCCCTCGGCGTGTGGGTTCCCGGCCTGTTCCAGATGGTCGCCGCCGCCGAGGTCGCGAGCGTCAACCTCGTGGTCGCGGTGTTCATCTGGGTGATGATCTATCCGATGATGGTGCAAGTCGACTTGGGCTGCATCCGGGACGTGCGCAAGCGCCCCGGTGGCTTGGTGCTCACCCTGGTCATCAACTGGCTGGTGAAGCCGTTCACGATGACCATGCTGGCGTGGTTGTTCTTCAAGGTGGTCTTCGCCGACCTGGTGCCCCTCGAAGACGCCGAACAATACATCGCGGGCATGATCTTGCTCGGTGTGGCCCCGTGCACGGCGATGGTGTTTGTGTGGAGCCAGCTGTCGAAGGGCGACCCGAACTACACGTTGGTGCAGGTCTCGGTCAACGACCTCATCATGGTGTTCGCCTTCGCCCCCCTCGCGGGCTGGTTGTTGGGGGTGTCCAATGTGACGGTGCCCTGGACCACCCTTGTGTTGTCGGTGGTGTTGTTTGTGGTGTTGCCGCTGGTCGCTGGCGCGGTCACCCGCCAAGTGTTGCAGGGCCGGGGGCCGGACGCGCTGCACCGCTTTGAGGGGCGGGTCAAGCCTGCGTCGATCCTGGGCTTGCTGGCGACGGTTGTGTTGATCTTTGGCTTGCAAGCCCCCTCCATCGTGTCCAATCCCCTCGTGATCCTGCTCATCGCGGTGCCCCTGTTGCTCCAGTCCTACGGCATCTTCATCATTGCGTATGGCTTGTCGTGGGCGTTTCGGATTCGGCACGAGGTGGCGGCCCCGGCGGCGATGATTGGCACGTCCAACTTCTTTGAGCTGGCGGTCGCGGTGGCCATCAGCTTGTTTGGGTTGCAGTCTGGGGCGGCCCTCGCCACGGTGGTGGGCGTGTTGATTGAGGTGCCGGTGATGCTGTCGCTGGTCGCGGTGGCGAACCGCACCCGCGGGGCCTTTCAGGCACGGGCGGCGGGGGCCTGAGCTCGGCGGACCGGGGCCGGGGTGAGATCTTGGCCGCCGCTGAGATCACCCCTTGTCGAGATGCCCGCCGGTGTGCGAGTATTCGGCCATGCACGTCGTCCGCCGCTTGTGTCTGGGTCTGTTGCTTTCGTCTGGCACCGTCTGCTGCCAGGCGCCGGGTCATGACGACCGGTCGGAACTGGCTGAAGACGCCGGTGACGCCGTGCCGAGCGCGGTCCCCTACGACGGGCCACTGATCGACACCCACGCCCACATCGTCAGCTACGCGTCCTTGAGCCAAGACAGCCCCACATTTCGGGTGGACCATCGCGATGAGGACGCCCGTGACGACGCGCTGCAGACCGCCCGCCACCTGGAGTCCATGGACGCCAACCGGATTGGGTGTGTGGTGGGGTTTCACGCCGTCAGCCTCGCCCAGCCCGGCGACCCGGACTACCGCGACCGGGACGCCGACGTGCAGGCCAAGCTGCTCGGCCATGCCCTTCGGCTGAAGCGGGAGCACGGCGACCGCTTCAAGCTGTTTGCCGAGGTCTTTCGGGACAACCCCCTGTCTTGGTACGACGCGGAAAGATTCTCGTCTATGCTCGACAGTGGGGCATTCTCGGGCATCGGCGAGATCGCGATGGCCAACATTCCATTCAGCGACGCCAACGTTGACCCCCGGGTGATCAGCACCTTTCCCGACGACCCCGCGCTGTTGGCCATCTATGCCTTGGCCGGTGAGCGGGGTGTGCCCGTGATGGTCCACCCGGGCTCCCTTCAAGGGCTCGACACCGCCATCGCCCACGACCCCCGGACCCCCTGGGTCATCCATGGCTGGCAAGTGCACGATGAGTGGACCAACCTCGATGCCCTCGACGACCTGTTTCGCACCCATCCCAACCTCTACTACACGCTGGACTTTGCCGAGAGCCTGCCGGAGCACCTGGACCTGATGAAGGGGCGGCGGGGCGCGGAGGAAGACGCGTTCTTGCCGTACATGGACGAGCACATGGACCACGGCGTGCACCGGATGACCGAGGAGTGGCGGGAGCTCATTGAGGCGTGGCCGGGCCGCTTCATGTGGGGGACCGACCTCGCCCGCCCCCGCTGGCAGTGGGAGAACCCCGAGATCCTGGCGGCCATCGTGCAACAGAACCGCCAGTTTCTGGGCACGCTGGATCCCGACAAGGCCGATGCCATCGGCTGGCAGACGGCGGAGCGGGTGTTTGGGCCTTGTGCGCCGTAGTGTCGGCCAGCGACTGGGCTCAGCAGCGTCGCCGAACGGCCACGCACGTTATCCGGGACCGACCCTGACGGATGACTGCTGGAGGGGCCACGCGCGCGTCAAGGCTGGGGTCGAGCTTGAGTGAAGGCCAGCGAGAGTCCCGGCTGCGACGGGTTGTGGTGGTGCTGTTGCTGGTCTTGCCGGCATCGCTGATGTGGTTGCTGGCCCGGCCGGGCACGCCTCGCCCCAATGTGTGTGCGCAGCCTGATGATGCCTTCTGGCACGATGTCTTGACGGCGCCGGGGGTCGCGGTGGATCTGGACGGTCCCGGCAGCTACCGGCTGTCGTCCACCGAGCCCGGCGTGGTCTGGGAAGGGGGAGTGCTCGTCGAAGATGCCCGGTGTGCGTCCCACTTTGTGGCACGTCCCCGGGTGGGGCCCTTCGTGGTCTGGGCCGAGACCCATGGCGCCGGGCGCCTCACGGACGGGCTGGTGGACCGCCTGCGCAAGGTCGAGTCTGGCTGGGCGGCTGAGCCCCCACCGCCGGTGCGCATGTCGCTGGAGCGGTGGCGTCCGGTCGCTGACGTGCTGGGCTTTGCCATCTTCCTCGTGGCAGCCTTGCGGGCTTGGCAGGGGCGGGGCCCCCTGTTCGTCTCCCACTTCCGGCCCACCCACTTGTTGCCGTCCGCGATTCAGCTCACGGTGCTCAGTGCTTGGGGGCTGTTCTGTGTGCACCTTGCGCCCCAAGTGCCCAGCATTGTGGTGCAGATCCTGTTTGCGTTCGGTCTCGACATCTTTCTTGGGTTGTTGTTGCATGGCCGCTGGCGGGCTGGGGTGTCGCCCCTGCCGGTGGTGTTGAGCATGCACTTCTTCGTGTGGTTTTTGGCGCCGTGGAAGGCCATGCTGGTCATCGGTCTGGCCATCGGTGGCAAGCACTTGCTGGTGCGCAATGGCCGGCCCATCTTCAACCCAAGTGCCCTCGGACTGGGGCTCTACGCCTTGGGCTATGCCCTGCTGCCGACGATCTTCACGGTGGACGGGCTGGTGCGGCACATGTGGACCGCGCCCGGGCTCTCGCTGTTGATCCTCGTGCTGGCCGCAGTGCCGTTGACCCGCTTCCCCTTGGCGCTGGTGTCCCTCGGTGCGCTGGGGGGCTGGGCCGCAACCGTCCTCCTCAATGGGCCAGCGCTGCACCTGCCGACCACGGTGATTGCGCTGTGTCTGCTGATCACCGAGCCCTCCAGCCTCCCCCGCAGCCCGCTGGGACGGCTGTTGACCGGCTTTGCGTATGGCGTGTTGGTCAACGTGAGCTCGGTCTGGTTCCATCACATGGGGCTGGGCGACGACCTGTCCAAGGTGCTGCCGATACCGTTGCTCAACTGGCTTGCCCCCCAGATTGATGGGTTGGCAGGGCGGCTGACGGCGATGGACAAGCGGGGGCTGACCCGGTGGCTTGCGCCGGAGCATCGGCGTTGGCACTTTGCGCTGTTCGCCGTCATCTTGGTGACGGACTGGAGAATCCCGCCCTCCGATGTGCAGCTGCGGGCGACCCAGCTCTGGGTGGAGGACGTGCCGGGTGTGGTGTGGACGGACGACGGCTTTTTGTGTGAACACAACGAGGCGTGGTGCGAGCCGCTGGCCCCACTCGCAACGCTCCGGGTGCTCCTCGCGCGGTGACCAGGTGTTTATCGCTTGTTTTTGAGGCCTCGGCGACTCACACCAAGGGGGTCAAGATCTCGGGGCCGTCGTGGGTCATCAGCACTGTGTGTTCAAACTGGGCGGACCACCGGCCGTCCTTGGTGCGGACCGTCCAGCCGTCAGGCAGGGTGATGACCTCGGTGCCGCCGAGCACCAGCATCGGCTCCACGGTGAAGGCGTGGCCCACCTTGAGGACCGGACCGAAGACGGCGGGACCGGTGTGGCGGACGAAGGGTCCTTGGTGCATCTCGCGCCCGATGCCGTGCCCGCCGTACAGGGTGATGACCGAGCACCCCTCGGACCGGGCGAGGGCCTCGACGGCCGCGCCGACCCGTCCCAGGGGGGCGCCCAACCGGGCCGCGGCGATGCCCACATCCCGGCATCGGCGGGTGGTCTCGACGAGGTGAAGCGCCTCGGGGGGCGGGTTTCCCACCAGGAACGTGGCGGACGTGTCGCCGTGCCATCCGTTGAGCTTGGTGGTCACGTCGACATTGATGATGTCGCCGTCTTCGAGGTGTTCGGTGTCGCTGGGAATGCCGTGGCAGACGACATTGTTGCGGCTTGTGCACACGGCTGCGGGGAAGCCCTTGTAGCCAAGCTGGGAGGGGGTGCCGCCGAGCTGCCGGGTGTGGTCCCGGACCAGCCGGTCGATGTCTGCCGTGCTCATGCCGGGCCGAAGCTGGCGCCCGACGTGGGCCAGGGTGGCGGCGGCGGCTTTGCCTGCGGCACGCATGTCGGGCCAGCTCGGCTCAGGGATGCGCGGGAAGGGTCTCATGGTGGGGCTCCGTTCTGGACGTGCTGCTGTCACCGGTCGCGGGGGGTCTGTCCTATACCGGTTGGGTATTGGAGTGGGGGCCCCGGGGTCGGAGTGGGGGGGCCCGGTCGGCTACACTGGCGGGACCGGAGGTCTCATGAGTCTGGACCAGCTCCGCAGCTTTGTGGCTGTGGTCGAAGAAGGCACCGTTGTCGGCGCCGCAGGACGCCTGCACATCAGCCAGCCCCCCCTCACCCGGCGAATCCATGCGTTGGAAGCCGAGCTGGGCGCGCCCCTCTTTGAGCGGGTGCACCGGGGCATGCGTCCCACGGCGGCGGGCCTCGCGTTGCTGCCTCACGCCCGACAGATCTTGGCGACGGTGCGGGCGGCGGAGCGCTCGGTGAAGGACCAACTCAGGCCGGCTGAATCGGTGCCAGAACGCAACAGGGTGCAATGCCCCTGACACGGCCGGGGTGTTAGTGGGCCGGTGCTGCGCACGCCTTGCGGTGCGCTCGAAGACCCCTTTCCGGAGATCTGCTCTATGCCTGCTTTCGACTGGTCCGACCCGCAGTCCTATATGAACCTCGGGATGATGGTGTTGATCGCCGTTGTCATCATGGCCGTCGGCAACATGGTTGGCCGTCTGGTCCACCGCATGGTCGTCCGGGCCGCCCGAAAGGGAAAGCTCACCGAAGCCCTGGCCCGCTTCCTCGGCCAGCTCGCTCGGTACGTGGTGCTCGCGTTCGCGGCCATCAGCGCTCTTGAGTATGTGGGTGTGGACGTCATGGGCCTGGTCGCCCTTCTCGGCGCTGCCGGTCTGGCCGTTGGCCTTGCATTGCAGGGCAATCTCGCCAACTTTGCGTCCGGCGTGATGATCCTCATCTTCCAGCCCTTTGGCTTGGACGACGTCATCACCGCTGGTGGCCACACGGGCGCGGTGGTGGACATCGGCATCTTTGCCACCACGCTGCGCAACCCCGAGAACCACACCATCATCGTGCCCAACAGCGCGGTCACCAGTGGCCCCATCGTCAACTTCACGCTGATGGGCTTCCAGCGCGTCAACATCCCCGTGGGCGTCGCGTACGGCAGCGATGTGGACAAGGTGGTCGAGATCCTGACCGAGGCTGTCTCCGCGCTCGACATCGTCCGGGCCGATCCCGCGGTGGGCGTGGCCTTCGTGGGCATGGGCGCCAGCGCGCTCGACTTCGCCGTGCTCTACTTTGCCGACAACGCCGACCGCATCGCCAGCATGCACGAAGTCCGCCGGGCTTGCTACAACGCCCTGAACGAAAACAACATCGACATTCCGTTCGACCAGATGGTCATTCACCGGGCCCCCGAAGAAGCCTGAGTCGCGTGCGCTTCCCGGGCTGCCCCTTGAGGGTTCCCCGGGAGCGCCCTGAAGCGAACAGCCCCGCACCAAGCTCTGGTGCGGGGCTGTAGTTGTCTTGGGGCCCCGGAGTGGGGCGCCTCAACCTATGGGTTGGTGCAGGTGGGGTAGGCCACAACCCAGCCGGGACCATGGTTGCCGAGGATGCTGGCGTCCTGCCAGGTCACGCGGGTGGAGACCCCCCGGCCGTTGACGTTGACGGTGGTGCCGTAGCCGAGCGGCATGCAGGGGAAGCCTTCCTGGGCGAGGGCGGTGGTGTGGGTCCACGCGGTGGCCACCGAGGCCGGGTTGTCGGTCTTGAGCTTGCACAGGATGTCGGCTTCGGTCTGGTCGCAGCCGGAGCCGCCGGACCAGGTGCAGCTGCCGTTGCAGTAGAGCTGCTCGACGTCGCTGAAGTCCCAGCGGCAGGTGCCGTAGTCGACGGAGACCTGGGAGAAGGGGCCCGGCGCGGGGTCGTACTCTTCGCTGCTGTCCAGCACGCTGTTGCCGCACGTGGAGCCGCTGTCGACGGTGGTGGACGCGTCGTCGGGGGTGCCGCTGGTGGTGCCGTCGTCGGGGGTGACCGTGCAGGTCCAGACTTCGTTCTCGAAGAGGTCGTCAGCGGGGACCATGTCGTCGGTGTAGGTGTCGGTCACGGGGCCGAGCCAGCCCGCCCCGGTGTCGCCGTCCGGGTAGTTGGTGCCGTCGACGTCCCACTCGAAGGTGTACGAGATGGGGTCGCCATCGGCATCGGTGGACGCCGTGGTGATCTCGCAGAGCAGGTCGTCAATGCCCTCCTGCGGGGAAGTCGGGTCGAGGGCGATGACGGGGGCGGTGGGGGCGGAGTTGCTCACGGTCACGTTGGCGGCGACGGTGGAGCCGGTGTCGGTGCCGTCGGTGGGCGTGATGACCACCCGCACGATGTCGCCCTTGTCGAAGTAGGAGACGCCGCTGAGCGAAGTGCTGGTGGCGCCGGTGCTGATCCCGTTGACGAACCAGTTGTAGGTCAGCGTGACCGCGTCGCCGTCCGGGTCGGACGTGAGGCCGGTGAGGGCATTGACGGTGTCGTTCGTGTAGATGGTGCTGGGGGAGAGGGTGACCGAAGCGACGGTGGGGGCGGTGTTCCCGACGACGATGCTCGCGCTGACGGGGGCGCCGGCGTCGGTGCCATCGGTGGGGGTGATGGTCACGGTGACCGTGTCGCCCTTGTCGAAGTAGGACACGCCGCTGAGGGTGCTGGAGGTGGCGGCCACCGCGGTGCCATTGACGGCCCATGCGTAGGTGTAGGAGACGCTGTCGCCGTCCACGTCGGCGGAGGTGACGACCGGGGAGCACGTGTCGTTGGTGCCGATGGGGCTGGGGGTCATCGTGATGGCGCTGACCGAGGGTGCGGTGTTGCCGATGACGAGGCTGTCGGAGTCGCTGGTGCCGGCGTCGGTGCCGTCGGTGGGGGTGACGGTGACGGTGACCGTGTCGCCCTTCGAGAAGTAGGAGTTGGCGAGGGTGCTCGCCGAGGTGCCCGTGCTGACGCCGTTGACGGCCCATGCGTAGGTGTAGGTGACGCTGTCGCCGTCGGCATCGGAGGACGACGCGGAGGCGCTGAGGGTGTCGCTGGTGCTGGCGGGATCGGGGCTGATCGAGACGCTGCTCAGCTCGGGGGCCGTGTTGGCGATGATCAAGCTGGCCGTGTCGCTGGTGCCGGTGTCGGTGCCGTCACTGGGGGTGGCCGTGACGGTGACGGTGTCGCCCTTGTCGAAGTAGCTGCCGTCGAGGGTGGAGCCCGAAGTGCCCGTGCTGACGCCGTTGACGGTCCATGCATAGGTGAACGAGACGCTGTCGCCGTCGGCATCGGCGCCCGACGCGGTGGCGCTCAAGGTGTCGTCGGTGGTCGCGGGGGTGGGGCTGAGGGCCACACTTGCGACGGTGGGGGCCGTGTTGCCGATGGTGAGGCTGTCGGTGCCGGCGGGGCCCGTGCCGAGGCCGTCGCTGGGGAGCACCCGGACGGACCAGAGCTCACCCCGGGCCGTGTGGGTCGCGGCCACCGTGGCGGACGTGAGTGCGGACTGGACCGCGCCGTCCTTGGACCACTGGTAGGTGTAGGAGACGGTGGTGCCCTCGGGGTCGACGGCGTCGGTGGTGATGCTGACGGTCAGGGCATCCGCGGTGACGGCGGGGTCCGGCCGCAGGTCGACGACCGGGGCGGAGGGCAGGCCGTTGATGGTGAAGGCGACGGTGTCGCGGCCGACGAGGGTGTCGGTGTCGGTGGCCGAGAGCGTCACGATGTGGGGGCCGGGGCTGAGCGCGCTGGTGTTGAAGGTGGTCAGGCCGCTGCTGTCGGGGGCGGCGGTGCTCAGCCCGGCGTCGACGTCGGAGGCCCACGCGATCTCAAGGTCGATGGCGGGGTCCTCGGCGTCGGAGACGGTGCCCGCGAA
The DNA here is from genome assembly GCA_942491145.1 of Myxococcota bacterium. GTDB lineage: Bacteria > Myxococcota_A > UBA796 > UBA796 > UBA2385 > CAXQUZ01. The sequence continues at coordinate 106,011 of CALOBC010000035.1, forward strand.
GGTGACGATGGCGCCCTGGTTCACGACGGCCCCGGACGTGGGCGCGTCGATGCTCACTTCGGGGCGGTTGCCGATGGAGATGACCATGCTGTCGGTGCAGGACTCGCCGACTTCGTCGCGGACGCGCAAGGTGATGGTGTGGGTGTCGACGCTGAGGCCGGCGGTGGAGTAGCTGACGGTGCCGTCCGAGTTGGCGGTGCTGACGCCCAGATCGCCGTCCTTGTCGCTGTTCCACGTGATGGCAAGCTCGCCAGCGGGCTGGTCGACGTCGGTGGCGAGGCCCTCGAAGGTGACGGTGTCGCCTTGTTCGGCGACAGCAGGACTGGCGGGGGCCGTGACCTCACAGTCGGGGATCGTGTTGGCCGGTCCGACGGTGACACTGGTGCGGTCGGTGCCGGTGCGGTCGGTGGTGTCGGTGGCCGCGAGGCTGAGCTCGTGGCGGCCTTCGGTGAGCACCACGGTGCCCGAGACCGTGCCGTCCGAGTTGGCGGCGCTTGGCAGAGTCAGGGCGCCGTCGAGGTCGCTGGCCCACGAGAGGGACAAGGCGTCGGCGGGGTCTTCGGTGTCGCTGACCAGGGCCGTCACGGCGATGGGGCGCTCGGCGTAGTAGCGCTCGCTGCCGTCGGGGCCGGTGATGTCGACGGTGGGGGTGTCGCCGGGGATGATCTGGATCTGGACGCTGTCTTCGGCGGCCGCGGTGGCTTGGTCGCGGACCTGGAGCACGATGTTGACGGTGCCGGGCGTGAAGCTCGCGTCGCAGACCGTGGCCCCGTCGGCGGTGGGCGCGGCGGCCTCACACAGCACCTCGCCGTCGGCCCACCAAGACGCAAACAGCTCGACCGTGGCGTCGTCGGGGTCGCCCACAGTGCCGACCATGTGGACCGTCTCGCCATCGACGAAGACTTGGTCCTTGGACGGCGCGCTGATGGTGGCCGTCGGCAGGGAGTTGTTGACCTTGAGGCCGGAGTCCTGCGAGCAGGCCGCGAGGATTGCGAGGAGGGCGACGGAGCGGGGCATCTGGATCCTGGGTAGAACCCGGTTTTTACCACAAGATCATGGGCACCCGGAAGGGAAAGTGGTCGTCGGGGGATGCGCGCGCCGGTGTTAGGGGGGCGGGGATCTGGAGTGGTCGTGACGCCCCTGCTGCCCCGCCTTGCTGCCTATGCGCTGCTGTTCGTGCCCATGGGCGCCCTGGGCACGATGCTGCACGAGCTGGGGCACTGGGCGGTGGCCGAGGCGCTGGGCTGTCCGGCGACCCTTCACTACGGCTGGACCCACTTGGAGTGTGCGCCGTTGTCCGAGTCGGCATCGACCCTGGTGACCCTGGGCGGCCCGGTGCAGACGATGGTGACCGGGACGCTGGGGCTTGGATTGCTGTGGCGGCTGCGGGGGCAAGCGTGGGGGGGCCGCCACCTTGTTGCGTTGTTGATGGCGTTGTTCTGGTCCCGCGAGGTGTTCAATGCTGCCGCGTATGTCGTGTTTCGGGTGGGCGGCATGGTGCCTGCCGAGCGGCTGGTGCAAGGCGACGAGCTGAAGCTCGGTCTGGCGCTGGGGGGCCCGCCGGAGCTGGTGCTGGCGGTGACGGGACTGGTCGGGGCGCTGGCGGTGCTGTGGGTGGCGCTGGAGGTGCGCCGGTCCGAGCGGGTGCCCCTGGTGGTGGGCGGCGGCGTGGGTTCGTTGCTCGGGTTTGCGCTGTGGATGCAGATCGTGGGGCCGGTCCTGCTTCCTTGAAGTGCGGGGCCGAGGGCCGGGGAGCTGGTCCTGATTTCAGTGGTGTGACCGGAGCTGACCCATGTCAGTGCGTGCCGCGCGGTGATGGCCGTAGGGTGGGGTGTGCGCGGCTCCCTTGGCCAAAGCGACCGCTGGGGTTGGCGGTTCTGGAGTGCTCCGGACTTTGGCCGGGGAGTGCGCGCTTCTTTCTTAAGTTGATGTTTTGCTATAGTCCCCGGGACCACTCGGGACGCAACGCAACTTGACCGGCGAGTGCGGCGTCGATGGTGCCGACGATGCGTTGGCGGTCGTGGGGCAGCTTGCCGCCGAGGGGCAGGTAGTTGCTGGCGTGGTTGGTGCGAAACAGCGCGGCGGTGGGGCGGGCTTCATCGACGAAGGTGCGCAGCTCTTGCATGAGGCCGGTGATGTCGGGAAGGGCCCAGCCGAGGTTGTCTTGGGTCTTTGCGAGGGGGGTGCCGGGCACGACGGTCAGCGTGAGCGCGGCGAGGAAGTCGGGGTCCATGTCGGTGGCGAGGCGGGCGCTGGCGGTGGCGTGTTCGGCGGACCGAGCGATGCCCCCGGCGCCGAGCAGGAAGATGGCGGAGACCTTCATGCCGGCGGCCTTGGCGCGGGCGGCGGCCGCGACGTGGCAGTCGTATATATACGTAGATGTTCTGGGGGCGCCTTTGGGCCGGGGCTGCTTGGCGAGGCGGCGCAGGGTGGGCTCATCGCCGGACTCGGGGCCGATGTAGAGCAGGCTGAGGCCGAGGGCGCGCAGCTCGGCGAGCTCATCGGGCGTCTTGGCGAGGATGTTGGTGGCCATGGCGTAGCAGGAGACCTGGCGCAGCCGGGGGAAAGCGAGACGAAGCGCGGGCAGGATGGCGCGCCAGTGGTCCATGTCGAGGACGAGGGCGTCCCCGTCGGCGACGAAGACTTTTTGGACTGTGGAGCCGTAGTGGCGGGCGGCGGCCGTGATGTCGTCGAGGGTCTCGGCGAGGGGGCGGACCCGGAAGGGCTTGGTGCGGTACATCTGGCAGTAGGTGCAGTTGTTCCAGGAGCAGCCGATGGTTGCTTGGAGGATGTAGCTGTGGGCTTCGCTGGGTGGGCGGAAGATTGGGGGTTCGTAGCGCATTCTCGACGATTCCTCACGATTGAACTTAAAAGATGCGGGCGATTCTTGGAGAAGTGAGCGGGTGTACACTCTTGCCCATTTTGGACCCATCTGACCCTGTCTCGGTGGACAAGAATGGTGTGATACGCACACTCATTGAACACTCCAGGACTTGTGGCGGGGCCACCACGAGAAGAGGGTGTGGGCCGCGACCTCGGCAGCGCGGTCAAGGAGCGACCTGCACCCGCGCCTCAAATTTGCCACCAGGTGGTCAAGAGTGTCGAAAGACCGGTTCACCAAGGGCTCGTCGGTCAGGCGCCACAGGCGTTCGGAAGGTTGGAGTTCTGGTGAGTTATGGAGGCAGGAACACGAGGTCGACACCTTCGGGCAGCACGATCTTCTTGCTGGTGTGCCACCCAGCTCTGTCCACGACCAGCACCACTCGATTGAGCGCATCGACTTGGTGCTCCAGCGCGCATCTTTCGAGAATCTCGTCGAAATTTACTATGTTTACTTTGAAGTGGTCCGTCATCCAGGTCTCCCCCGTCTCCGGGCACACGAACGCCGAGAGCTGGACCGACTCGTAGCGAGGCCACACAAGGGCGACGACGAACGCGGTGCGGGGCATCCACATCCGGCGGAGGATGGGCTTGAGGCCGACCCGGTGTTCGTCCATGGCCCAGAGCTTGACAGACGCTTTGGGATGGTCCTCCTGGACCCGCTTGACCTCCGTCAATAGATCGTCTTTAAACGCTTCCTGCCTGGGCCTCCTTGTCCGCCTTCCCATGCCTCGGTCGTGCCCGTCGATGGACATAGTCGAGCTTTCGCAGCCATCGAACACCGTCCTGAGGGTGCACCACTCGCCCGAGTCTCTCGCCGGCCCACTTGGCGACTCGCGGGCCATCCCATGGGTCCCCGTGCGGAGGTGGGCCCTGCAAGGCCAGGCGAAGCTCCTCGAACAGCGCCTCGCTGAGCAATGACTTGGCCCCTGGGTTTTCGTGGCGCCCATCGCCGAGCCCTTCGGGGCCTCCACGATTCCAGCGGTGCACCACTTCCCGTACCCACTCGAGAGAGTACCCAGTGGCATCCGCCGTCTTGGTCACGCCATCTCCCCTCAGCATCAACCAGATGATGTGGAAATGAGGTCGCAGGACCGGGTCTTTCTCCCGACGATACCGAGCTTCTGCGTCTTCAGCAGACAGGTGGGGAGCAGCCTTGAGGGGCGCGGGCATGGAGGCCTCCAGGGGACCGAGGACCTGCTCCGATCACCCGTGTCGAGGCCATCTGCAAGGACTGGGTCGATGCTGCTCCAAGTCCGGTGCGCTTGAGGTTGGGTACAGGATCATTCAATGTGTGTGCGTATCAGCTGGTGCGGATGGGGGCGGGCAGGGAGCCCCTACCCACCATGGGGGCGAGGCGATCGGTGGCCCACACTATCGTTGGTCAGGGCACCCAGGCCTTCAAAATGCAGCGCGCTCGGGGCTGAAGAGCCCGACGGCGATCAGCGGGCCGCGCGCGGACCCGCGCCGCGATTCCATCCCGCAGGTCCTGGTTGGCCGGCTTCTTCGAGCCGCCGAACATCGATGATGAGCGTTGTCACGTCCACCGATGACGTGGGCTGCGCGGGCGCGGGCTACGCCGACGTCGTGCTCGAGTCCGGCGTGACCGTGGCCGATCGACGCGGCCATCGCAGCCCGGAGGACTGCCCGCGTCGGAAGCGTCGTGCGCCTGTTTGTGCTAAGGTTATCAGATTGACTCATCACACAACCCTACGGGGGCCCTGACGTGCTTTGCCTCCGTGGTCCTCCTGCTCTCGGGTTGCATGGCCTATCCCACCACCCTCGGCCTGCGCACGTCTGGAGAGCTCCTCGCCACATCCCGACAGGGCGAGGTGGGGCTGCATGGTGGCGCAGCCGGGTTCTGCGACGAATCCAAGGACCCCTGTGCGGTGCTCGCGCCGGTTGGCGGTGATCTGGTCCTGGCGCTCCTGCCTCGTCGCCTCGACCTGGCGATCTCGGGCACCGCAGGTCCCATCCTCACGAACCGAAAGCTCGAGGGGGGCACCACCTATGACAACCCCTGGAGTGCGCGGGCGGAGGCCCGCATCGCGCTGAAGGACCGCATCCCGATCTTCAATGACGGCATTGCGCCGAAGGAGCCGTCGAAGCGGAACACCTGGAACACCATGGTGATCGGCGCGGGTCACACCACTCAGGTCACCACGTGGGACCACCGCTACGCGGCAGCCCCCATCGTCAATTCCTGGAGGTACTGGGGCGGCCACGTCGGCCTCATCAACGGCACTGAGTTGGGCGGCGGTATGCAGGTGGTTGGAGGCGCCACGGTGAACTCGGTCTGGGCCGGATCCGAATGGGACGCTGTCTGGATCGCGCACACCGCCGGGGTGCGCAGCACGAGCGAGCGAGACCTCCGGATTGGCGTGGAGGTGACCGGCCTGGTTGACCTGGTGACCATCTCGACTGGCGGGCAGGTCACGGTGTATGTGACGAGGACCTGGGACAGGCGGAGCGGGTCGGGGCTGTGAGCCATCGGTCGGAAGGGGGGCCTCCGCCCGGCGCGCGGAGTCGGGCGACGCTCGCCATCAAAGGACCGTATCGACACCCTGCGCCGAACGAGCCTGGACCGGCCCGACACCGGCCGGCGGTGCCACGGGACGCGGCGATGCGACGGGCTGCCCTGTCGAGGTTCGAGGCGCTCGCGTGTCTGCACAAAAACACACCCACCAGCCGCCGTGGCTGCAGCCGGATTCGGAGGGGGGGCCCTCGAGCGCGGCGCTGGACCATCTGTGGCCGGTGCGGCGGACTGAGGATGGCGACCACAGCTGCCCATCTCGTCGACCGCGTCTTTCCGCGCGTCGCCGTGCGCCAGTGGGTGCTGACGGTGCCGTGGCCCCGACGGCGGCTCCTCGCACGCAAGCCGGAGTTGGCCCGCGGCGTGCTCTCGGTGATGCTCAACACCGTGTTCGCCTAGCAGTCAATGCGGTCTGGCAGGGTCGGCGCCCAGGGCGGATCGGTCACCGCGACCCAGCGTTTTGCCTGCGACCTGCGTTTGAACATACACTTCCACGCGCTCGTGCTTGACGGTGTCTACGCGGAGGACCCGAAGACCGGTCGGCTCCGATTCTGGCGCGATGAGGGGCCCAGTCCTGCCGACGTCGAGGAGCTGGTGGTGCTCGTAGCGAAGAAGTGCGAGGCCTGGCTTACGCGCCGTGGGCATGGCGTCGACGGAGCAGCCGGGGACGAAAACCACGATCCCGGGGACGCAGAGCAGCGCATCCAGGCCGCGTCCGTGGTGGGCCGCTCAACGGTTGCGCGCGGCAGGCGCGCCCGTCGGGTTCAGGTTGACGGAGGGGGGAGTACAAGTGCACCGACAGTGCTTGCCATTGGATCATCTCGGGTCTCCTGTCAAAGAGTGGTCGACATGACCCAGGCTTCCGCTCCCCGCTTCGCGAGCTCGTCTCCGATGCTTCCAGCCACCTCGGAGTTGCGGAATGTTTGGGACGGGCTCTGGCGGGGGCCAACGCGGGGAGCCGTTGTGCGCCACCGCCAGGTAAGCCCTCCGCCAGCCCAGGAGGCCCATTGGGAGCCAGCGTGTGATCTTCCTGCTTCCAGCAGGAGATTCCGATGGAGACCCCCACCCGACGCAAGGTCCACGACGAGGCCGAGGCCCGAGCTCTTCTGGCCGAGCTGGCGTCGTCTCCCGAGTCGCTGTCCGCGTTCTGCGGGCGTCTCGGGATCGACGGTCGATCACTGGCATGCTGGCAGCGCAACTTGACGCGCCGGTCCCGGCCGACGGCGGGCGCTGTCCGCCTGGTGGAGCTGGTCGCCCCACCCCAGCGGCGCGCGATCTACCGGGTGTTGGTCGGCGACGTGGCGGTCGAGGTCGAGGACGACTTCGTGGCCGACACCCTGGTCCGGCTCCTCGACGCGGTGCGCGCGTGCTGAGCCTGCCCTCGAGTGTCCGGGTCTACGTCGCGTTGGACCCCGTCGACATGCGCAAGGGCCACCACGGCCTGGCGTCCGTCGTGCGCGACCAGCTCCAGCTCGACCCCCTGTCGGGCCATCTGGTGCTCTTCACCAACCGGCGAGGCAACCTGATGAAGCTGCTGTGGTTCGACCGGACCGGGCTGGCGATTCTCTACAAGCGCCTCGAGCGCGGCACCTTCCAGCTCCCGCGGGTCGCGCCGGGCACGTCCCGGGTTCAGGTCGATGCCGCTCAACTCGCCATGATCCTGGAGGGCATCGACCTGGAGCGCTCCGTGCGCCGCCGACGCTACCGGCGCGACGAGGACCGACCCAACGAGAACTGACGTTGGTCGATCCATACCGAAGAGTGGGCTTGTAACGTCGCTCACACGTGATCTGCTGCGGGCATGGGCTCAGCCGATGAGACGTCCATCGCCGCGCTCGTCCAGGTCATCACCGGCCTGCGGACGGAGCTTTCCGCTGTGCGCGAGGACGCCGCTCGGCAGCGCGAGGACGCCGCTCGGCAGCGCGAGGACGCCGCTCGGCAGCGCGAGGACGCCGCTCGGCAGCGCGAGGAAGACCGCAAGGAGATGGCGCGCCTCGTGAAGATGATCGAGGGCCTGACCCGCCAGCTCGACGCCATGTTGGGTGAGATGCGACAGGCCGAGAAGGCTGAGCTCGCGCGGACCCGAGCGGAGGCCCAGGCCATCGCTGCGGCCGCGTCCGCCAGACGCGCAGCTGCCGGCGAGCCAGACCCGGCTCCCGCGGGGACCAAGCCGCCGGCGGCACCTCGGAACCCGAACCGCTCGAAGCACGGGCGCGGCGAGCTCCCCGCCCACCTGCCTCGGGAGACGGTGCCGGTGAAGCCCACGGAGTGCGACGCGTGCGGAAGCGCCGAGCTGTTGGCCCGCGACGAGGTGGTCAGCGAAGAGCTGGACTACGTTCGCGCCCATGTCCGCGTGCGCCGGACGGTGCGCGCCGTCTGTCTGTGTGGGACCTGCGGGGCCCGCGTGACACCGCCCGCGCCGCCGATGCCGTTCGACCGGGCGTCCTGCACCATGGCGATGATGGCGTGGCTGTGCTTCGCCAAGTGCGGCCTCTTCCTGCCCCTGGACCGGCTGCGGCGTGACTTCGCCGACCAGGGCGCGCAGATCGCCTCTTCGACGATGACGCGGTGGTGGCAGCGTGGCGCCGACCTGCTGCTGCCGGTCGCCGAGTCGGTGCGGCTGTCGCTGCTGACCGGCAGCCACATCCAGACCGACGGCACGGGCCTGCGGGTCGTGTTTCCCCGGCAGAAGGCCAGCCCGGTGAAGGGCCCCGACCGCGAAGGAGAGGTCGACGAGACGGGGTACCTGCAGCATCGTCCGCCGGAGAACGGGCAGATCTTGTTCTTCGGCGATGACGCCCACGCGGTCTACCACTTCACGCCCGACAAGCGTGGCGAGCACCTCGAGACCTTCCTCACGCTGGGCGTAGACGAGGCCGGCAACGCGATGCTGTGGACCGGCACCATCACCGCCGACGCCGCGTCGAACCACGACCGCCTCTTCCTCGACGGCGACCGGATCGAGTCGGGCTGCAACGCCCACAGCTTCCGCAAGTTCCGGGACGACGCCGACAAGGCACCCCTGCTGGCCAGCCGCGCGATGGCCTTCATCGACGGCTTCTACAAGGTCGAGGCGGAGGCCAGAGAAGAGAACCTCGCGGGCGCAGAGCTGCTGGCCTGGCGCCGAGCGCGGGCCGGCCCCCAAGCCAAGGCCTTCAAGGACTGGCTCGACACGCACATCACCGATCTGCTGCCGAGCCACCCCGTCCGCAAAGCCATGCAGTACTGCCTCAACCACTGGGAGGCGCTCACGCGGTTCCTCGAGGACCCCTCCGTCCCCCTGGACAACAACGCCAGCGAGCGCGCCCTGCGCAAGGTCGCCCTGTTGCGGAACAACTCCCTGTACGCCTCGGGCGAGGACGGGGCCGTACGCCTGTGCACGATGCTGACCCTCATCCAGACCTGCCGCCTCATTGAGGTCGAGCCCTACGCCTACCTGGTCTGGGCACTCACCCGCGTCGTCCCGCACCCCGACAACCGGGGCCTCTCGGCCGCCGACCTCACGCCACCCGCCTACAAGGCCACCCAGTAGCGCGACGCTGAGTAGGGGCGGCGGAGGATCGGAGGGCGGGGGCATGGCGGACAAGTAGCCGGCCGTGCCCGCAGACGGCCTCCTGGGTTGGCGGAGGGCTTACACCGCCAGAGCGGTGCGAAGTCCGGCAAAGCCCTTGCAGAGAGCCGGCTGTGTCGCCATTGTCGGCTGTACCTCTGTGCATGGTCGCTGACGCATCCCCACTTGACCGTGGGTTGGGGGCCGGCGGCTCACCGTCACGGGCAGCGAGGGCCCGATTGGCAGGGAGGGCCCGATTGGCAGGGAGGGTCCACCGCCCAAGCACCACGCCGCTGGACGCACGCGGCGCCGCGGCCGATGACGACGCCGGGGCCCTGGGCCGCTGTCTGGGACCCCACAGCAGCGGTGGTCTGGGCCTCCCTTGTGGGCCCGAGTGCGCCGCTCTGAGAGCACGCTCGCCTGCCGCAGCGCCAGCCGACCATCATCGTCGGTTGCCAGGGTCACATCAAGAGTAGTGTCGCCGTTCCTCTCCTGCCAAAGCGACCCAATTTGAAGACCCTGTTGCGACTCTCGCTGCTGACCGCAGCCATGGGTTGCGTCGGCAATCGCGACGACACCAAGAATGGCACGGACGCCGATGGCGACGGCTGGACCGCAAGCGAAGACTGCGACGACACCAACGCCGACATCCACCCGGGCGCCACAGAGGTCTGCGACGCCACCAACACCGACGAGGACTGCGACGGGCAAGCCGACGACGACGATGACTCCGTCGACCCCGCGACCCGTGCGCTCTCCTTCTTCGACGGCGATGAAGACAGCTACGGCGCTGACAGCGATGCGGGCACCCCATTCTGCGATCCGCCCGCGAACTATGTCGCCGACAACGCCGACTGCGATGATGCAAACGCCGAGATCAACCCTGGGGCAACCGAGGTCTGCGACGACGCCGACACCGATGAAGACTGCAACGGGCTCGCCGATGACGCGGACATCGGTGTCGACACCAGCACCTATGGCGCTTGGTACGACGACGGCGACAGCGACAGCTACGGGGACGACACCAGCACGCCCGTGCAGAGCTGTGATGCCCCTTCGGTTGGGTTTGTCGACAACAACGGGGACTGCAATGACGGCGACAGCACGATCAACCCGTCCTCGGACGAGATCTGTGACGACGCCGACACGGACGAAGACTGCAACGGGCTCATCGACGATGCCGATCCCGGCGTCGACTCGGGCGCCCAGACCACCTGGTATCCCGACGCCGACGGCGATGGACACGGTGACGCCACCGACCCTGGAACTGCGCTGTGTGAGGCCCCAGTAAGCGGCTTCACCACCGACTTCACCGACTGCGACGACGACAGCCCACAGTCCTACCCGGGGGCCGCCGAGGTCTGCGACGGTGTGATGAACGACTGCGACAACTCAAGCTGGACGAGTGACGCCGGCATTGCCACATGGGTCGACACCGCGGGCAGCGCCACCGACATGAGCGCCACCTTGGGTGCCGGCGCGTACGGTGCTCCTGTCTTTCAGACCATCGCGACGGACGGCACGCTGAGCATCTGTGAGGGCACCTGGTATGTCGGCCTGACGGTGACGGGCACGGACGTGGTGGTCGAGGGCCCCGAGGGGGCGGCCAACACCGTCATCTCGGGCGGCGGCACCACCAACGTGATGCGCATCGAGACTAGCGGCGCGGCGGTGGCTGTGTTGGGCCTCACACTGACCGAGGGCTATGGGTGCTACGGCGCGGGGATCGCCGGGGGCCAGATCTTCGAGTGCACCGAGTCCTCGGCGACGATAGCTTTGGCGTCGATCGTCTTGGAGCTCTATGACGTCGTGATCAGCGACAACGAAGACCGGTGGTCCTCAAACGGTGCCATCACGATCGCGAACAGCTCCGTGCTGTACATGGAAGACACGGAGGTCTCTAACAACAGTGCCTCGGGCATCTCTGCCAGCGAGAGCGACGTGGAGTGCGTCGGCTCGGCGTCCAGCTCGGCGGGTGTCTGGGGCAACGGCGGCTACGGGATCGAGTTCCAGAGCCGCTTCTCCAGCGGTGCGCGGACGCTGACGTCCGACACCTGCGACTTCGGGACGGGAAGCAACGACAACGGGAGTGCGGATGTCTACATCGCGGCATCCGCCACCGGCAGCAACACCTACACCTACGGTGATGACGAGAGCTTCACCTGCTCCACCGGCACCAGCACGTGTTTCTGAGCCCTGCGTGGGTGCGGTACGGGCGAACCTGACAGTGGCCGGCCTCACACCGTGGGTCCCCCGCTTCGCTCGCCCAGCGCTCCCGGCTCCAGCTCGAGCTCGTCCGGCAGCTCGTGGTCGATTCGGGCTACGGCATCGTGGACCCCTGGGTTTACGCCCAAATAGGCGCTCGCTTCACGGGGTCGCGGCCCGCCTTGAAACACATGCGGTGATGACCAACCGAACCCAAGCCCCACCCGCCAGCTTCTCGCCTCAGCGCGGCAGCCGCATCCAGCACCGCGCCCCACCCTCGGCGCGGTTCTCGGCGCCGGCCGTGCCGCCGTGGACCTGCGCGATGCGCCGCACCAGGGCCAGCCCGAGGCCTTCTCCCGGGGGACGTGCGCCACGCCCGCGCCAGAAGGGTGCGAAGGCTTGCTCTTCGTCTCCGGGAGCGAAGCCGGGGCCGGCGTCTTCCACAGCGAAGCGCACGCCCTCCTCATGGCCTTCCACCACCAGCGCCACCACCCCGCCTCCGTGGCCGGCGCCGTTGTCCAGCAGCACATGCAGGGCCCGGGCGACAAGGGTGGGGTCGGCCTGAATGTCCTCCAGATCACCACTCACAGCGAGCATTTCTGCCGGCAGGCCCTCGGCCTCGAGGGCTTGTGTGGCGAGCTGGAGGGGTGACAGCGGGCGGGAGGCCACCGCGGCAAAGTCGATGCGCGCGGCGGCGAGCAGATCTCCGACAAGACTGTCCATTGCGTCGATCTCGGCCTGCAGGTCGTCGCAGCTCTCGTCGTCGGGTCCCTCGCGGATCAGCTCCACCAGCACCCGCGCCCGTCCCAGGGGACTGCGCAGCTCGTGGGACACGGCAGCCATCAAGGCGCGCTGGTCGTCGAGCTGCTGCTCCAGGCGCTCGGCCATGCCCCGCAAGGAGCGGGAGAGCTCGCCCAGCTCAGCGGTCTCGTCGGTGAGCTGGTCCCGGCTGCGCAGGCGTCCCCCGTGCAGCTCAGCCGCCACCTTGGCGAGGCGGTGGACCGGCATGGCGATGCGGCGGGTGGCGACCCACGCGAGCATCCATGAGGCCAGCAGCCCGCCGATGCCGACCATCGCGATGTGGGACCCCTCGGCACCATGGAGCAGGTAGCCGCCCAGCCCGCCGAGACCGGTGGCGAGAAACACGATGGACAAGAGCTGCCGGTGGATGCCGCGGACCAGCATCCAGCCCCGGCGCCACCGCGGGCTCCTGGCGTGGGGGTGCCCGCTGGTGGGGTGGTGGCGCCTCATCCGGGCTCCTTGGTGAGCAGGTAGCCGAGGCCTCGGACGGTGAGCAGGCGCCGCGGGCTGCGGGCCTCGTCCCCGAGCTTGGCGCGCAGCCGGCTGATGTGAACATCCACGGTGCGCTCATTCACGGTGGTGTCCCCCCGGCCGGCGGCCTCCCACAGGGCGTCTCGGGGCACCGCCCGCCCGGCTCGCTCGGCCAAGGCGAGCAACAAGTCGAACTCGAGGGCGGTGAGGCCCAGGTCCTTGTCGCCAATGGTGGCCCGGCGGCGGTCTGGGTGGACCTCCAGATCTCCAATGACGACGCGATGGTCGATGCTTCGGGGCTGTGTCCGGCGCATGAGGGCGCGGATGCGGGCCAGCAGCTCCCGGGGGTAGGCCGGCTTGGGCAGGTAGTCGTCGGCGCCAAGCTCCAGGCCCACGACGCGGTCGGTCTCGTCTCCGCGTGCGGTGAGCATGATGACGGGCACCGCGCTGCGCTCCCGCAGGCGACGAAGCACCTCCAGGCCATCCATGCCGGGCATCATGCCGTCCAGCACCACCACGTCGACGCCGCCCGCGGCCACGGCGAGGAGCCCCTGGGGGCCGTCGGGGGCGTGGTGCAGCACCACATCGTGGGGGGCGAGGTAGCGGGTGAGCAACCTCGCGAGCTGGGCGTCATCGTCGATGAGCAGGGCACGAATGGACATGTCGACCCTCGAGAGCGGGAGACGCCCAGCACTGGGCGTCCCCAGGGCACCTATCGCCAGACGCGCTCACCTTCCGCAAGCAGCTTCACCAGGCGTGCGCGCTGATCGGCATCCAGCACCGCGTGGACCTGCTTGAGGGCGCTGCCCAGGTCGGCCCGTGCCCGCTCCAGCTCGGCGTCGTGCCGCCCGAAAGCAGCGGCGAGCACGGCGTCATCGACGGATTCTCCAGAGAATGCGTCAGCGAGGTCGCCCCGGCTGTCCCGGAAGGTGCTCGCGAGGTCCCGCAGCGCTTGCCGGGCGTCGCGGAGGGCGTGATCGACGATGTCTTCTTGATCTGCGCCGATCCGCAGCCGCCGCTTGATGACCTCGCCCATGGCCCGTGCGTAGGACTCGGGGCTCATGCGCGCCTTTCCGTGCCCTCGCCGGCCGCGAGGACCGGAGGCGTGGGACCCGCAGCCGTGGCGGTGACCACGAGGGCCGTGGTGGTGGCGAAACGCAACCCAGCGGGCGGTGCGGATGACGACAAGCAGACCGAAGAGGGACGCGGCAATGATTGCGAGGTGGGACATTCTTGCTCCGAGCAAGGGGGGTTCGTTCCTTGCCAGAACAACCTCACCGCCAATGTTTGCGGGTATGTAGCAGGGCGTGTGAAGTACTGTAAAGCTCAGGTGCTCTGTGCAGACGGCTTCGGTGTTGTGTCCGCGCTGGTGTTGCCGACGCCTGTTGCGTTGTCGGCCGGTCTCTGCGCACCCGGCCCTGGCGCTTGTGCTTCACCGAGGGCCCGCCAGCACCACGTCCACCCACACCAAGCGGTGGTCCGAGGCCTCCTGCACCAGCGCCGCCATCGGCTCGTCCGTTGTCGGCCAGAACACCCCGCTGTCCGCAACTTCCAGCTCCACGGAAGGCAGCACATGGTCCACCCGCAGGTTGCCCACGGAGCTGTCCGAGAAGTCGGCCGTGTCACACGCGGGGTCGCCCTCGTGCCGGCCGTTCACGCCCCCTTGGACCGACGCGGCCTCCTCTGCGCCCGCGCTGCGCGGGTGGATGTCCCCGTTGACTCGGGGGTGCGAGAATAGTGTGCTCATGGGGTTGTTCGTGCTGCCTCCGTCGAAGGGGTCGGCGTTGAGGTCGCCCACGATGACGAAGGGCGCGGTCCCGAGTCCGCCTCGGGCACCAGCGTCGTCCACCATCCAGCCGTCGGCGCCGGCGTCCAGGTAGTCCGCCCAGAACACGATCTCGTCGTGGTTGCGGCGGCCGTTTCGGTCCTCATCGCCGTCGAAGCTCGGGGGCGTCGGGTGGCTGGCGAGCAGGTGCAGTGCTGTGCCGTTGACGTCGAGGGTGAGGTCGACGTGGGTCTTGGAGGACAAGCGAAACACATCCAGGGCCGCCTCGCTGTAGTAGCCCTCGGGGAGGATGGCGCCGGGAAGGTCCGTCCAGAGAGTGTTCTGGAAGGTTCGGCTCGTGGTGGCGGGGAACCGGGAGAGCACAACCAGGCCGTACTGACCCGGGAACTCGCCGTAACCGAAGCAGTCTTGGGCGTAGGCATCCGAGCCGGGCTCGGTCTCCACACGCCCGTTCCCGTCGAGGTCTTCGCCGCTGGGCACCCCTGTGTTTACCGCCGGGGCGAGGGTGGCGTGATAGTCAAGCGGCTCGCGACCGTCTTGGGAGACGGATAGGTAGAGCTCGTGGAGCAAGCGGACGGCCTCGCCGTCGGCGTCGGCATCGAGCTCGTTGAGCAACACAATGTCCGGCCGCACCTCCTGCAGGATGGCCGCGAGCTGCTGGGCCTGCTCGCTCGTGCCATCGGCGAGCTCGGTGAGGAGGGCTCCCTCGTGGTCGCGGTGCATCGCAATGTTGTAGGTGGCAACGCGGATCGTCTGGGTGTCAGCGTCCCCCTCGGTCAGGCCGGTCTCCTGCGTTGCGACTTGCTTGTCCGTGGGGCTGCAGCTGAGGAGGGGGACGAGGCAGAGACACGGCAGGGCGGCACGCATGGCAGTCCGGGGGCGAGGGCATGGCGCCCTATCGCAGCGGCGCTGGTCTGCTGGTTCGACCGCGCTGGTCCCCGTGTGCCTCGTGGTCGGGCACCCTCAAGTGGGCAGCGGCACCAGCGACTTGGTGACCCGGGCGCTGGCCATCAGCCGGTCGCCCACGTGGGCCTCGACGTCGATGAAGTACAGCGTGCGCCCAGCCTTGCGCACGGTGGCGCGCAGGTCGAGGGTGACCCCGCCCGGTGTGGGGCGCATCACCGAGGCGTGCAGGTCATGGGTTGTTGCGTTGTGCCCCGGGGGCAGCAGGGTGACCGCGGCGCAGTAGGCCACGACATCGAGCATCAGGTACATCACGCCGCCGTGTACTACGCCGCCATAGTTGAGGTGGGCCGGGCCGATGGTGCAACGGGCGTGACAGGTGCCGTTGGTCGCTTCGATGACCTGGAGGCCGAACTGTTGGTGCAGGGGGAACGCCTCCATGGCTTGGAGAATGTCGGCGACGGTGGGGGGCATGGGGACTCCGGGGGCCGCCTTCATAGCCGGGCACCGGTCTGGTGGTCGTGTTCCCGACACCTCCTCCACCCGCTTGCCGCAGTCCATGGCGCGACGGTGGGGATCGAGGCGGGCGTCGCAGGCGTGGACTGTGCGGTGGTGGGGGCAGATTGAGAGCCCCGTGTGTTGTGGTGCCTGTCGGCCGCCTTGCTGCTGGTCGGGTCCTGGATAGGCCGGGGCGTGCCGTAGAAGCCCCCCACGGCGTGGCCCACCAGCAGCCCTGTCACTCGTGAAGCCTGCACCAGCCCACCGTCCGGAACCCCATGCCCCGCCCCGACGACCACCTCAACACCCGCCTCGCCACACTCGACCGCGACCAGCTCGAGGCTCTCGTCCGTCGCCTCGTCAACCGTCAGCCAGACCTCGTGGATCTCGTCCACCTGCCCCTCCCGGGCGAGGCTCGACCCGCAGATGGGCGCCACATCGTCGCCCAAGTGACGGAGATCCTCGTCACAATGGGGGACGACTGGCGGGCCTCCACCCGCGCCGAGGCCGCACTGTGGCCGCTCGTCGAGCTGGGCGTCCAGTACCTCAACCGGGGGGCGCTCGCGGACGCCCACACTGTGTTTGCTTCCATCACCACCACAATCCTGGCGCACTACGAGCAAGTCCGAGACCAGGAGAGTGAGATTGCAGGCATCGTGGGGCAGTGTGTGGAAGAGCTGGGGCGCTGCTTGGCCGCAACCACGGATATCCCGTCGCGGGAGGCGCTGCTTCGTGATGTGTTTGCAATCTACCGATGGGACACGCTGGGCCGCGGTGGCTACGGCATGGACGAGGCGCCGCGGCGACTGCTCCTGAGCGCGACGAACCCCACAGAGCGAGCCTTGGTGGCGGGGTGGGTCCGGCAAGTGCTGACCGCCCCCCCAGCCCACGTCGGGCGCTGGGGGCGACGGAACGCCGGCCGGCTTGTGTTGGACCTCGTCGGCAGCGACCTCAACACCGCCGATCGGGAGCAACTGTTCACTGCGGCCGAGCTGGACGGGCCCCGCCTGGAGCTGTTGTTGGCCCAGGGTCGCCACGATGAAGCGGTCCGGTTGGTGCAACACATCGCCAATGACGGCCTCCTTGGGCTGGCCGATCGGCTGGTCACCGAGGGCTTGGTGGACGAGGCCCGCGAGGCCGTCCGCGACCATCTGGCCGTTCTGGATCCACGCAACCACCGGGTCCGGGACTGGCTCACCCGACAGGGCGTTGCACTGCCGAGCAACCTCGATGCGCTACTTGCGGCCATCACTCGGTTCAAGGCGCGCCCAGGCGTCCGTGCCTACCAAGATATGCGCCAGGAGGCGGTCGCCGCACGTTGCTGGCCCAAGGCTTTGGTGGTCGTCGGACCCCTCGACGTCCACCGAAAGGCGCTCCAGCCCGTGCGCGCGCGGCGCCTGGCGGACCTCGGTGACGCGGCGGGGGCGTTGGCAGAGCTGGAGGGCCTCACCGGGAGCACCTGGAAGCGCACGGCGGTGGATGTGGCGGCAGGGCTGGAGGGCTCCCACCCCGCGGTCGCGGCGGACCTCCTGCGGGGCATTGTCGACGGGCTGCTCAAGCACGGGACGAAGCCGGCGCGGACCCTGGCCGCCGAGCTGGGCGCGCGCCTCGCGGCCTTGGAACAACGCCTTGGCTGAGGGAGCCTCCCCCGCGCCCACAAACGGAGTGTCCTCAACAACAGACAGTGGAACGGACCTCCGCAGCCTGCCAATCCGGGACCCACCTGTCGAGCAGAAGCCCCGTCCCGCATCGATCCCGGTGCTCCAGCGCTGGACCGCCGGGCTGATTGAGCAAAGGGTTTATCCCCAATATGCGCCACAGCGGCCGCGAGCGGTGTGTTGATGCGACATCCCGGCGGGGGCAGGCGATGCCGCGAGCCCGGCCCATCGAACACCCCCCGGCTTCGCGGATGGGCCATGCCGGGTCGGTGTGCCATCCAAGGTCGCCTTCGGAGCATCAGCACGGCCACCCAGATGCCACCGCCACCCGAGATAGACTCGCCTCGGTCGCCGGTGATGGCCACGCCCACGAGGTCAGCGGTGCTCCCGACGCCAATGTACATGCCCCGGCCGGAGTTGTCGGCAATTCGCGAGTCGCGGAACTCTGCCGTGGAACTGTCCAGCTGCACGGCGTTTCCGTCCAAGCATCGGTTGTCGGAGACCAACACCTTGTGAACCGAGATGTCGCTGCCCTGGACGTCCAGCGCCCCATTGCATCGACCTTGCGCGCGGCTGAGCGTCATCGACCCCAGGGCGAACCTGTGGGAGCCCCCCTCCCGGACTGCTGTTTTTTGCTTCGACGGCTTCCAGTGTTGTGGTGGACTCGCCAGCGCCCAACACGGAGACATCGTCACTGCGAACGGTGATGCTGGCGTTTCAAGTGCCTTCACAGACACGGAGCTCTCCAGGGTCGCGCAGCTCGACGTTGCCGGACAGCGCAGTGGTCCAGTCGGTGGCCGTTCCGTCCGCGGCATAGAATGGGGCCAGGCCGGCGTCGGTGGACCCATCACAGTTGCCGTCAATCCCGTCACAGAGCTCCGTCGCGTCTGGATGGACTGCACTGGCAGTGTCATCGCAGTCGACTGGCGCGTCCGACGGGCAGGCCCCCCTTCACACGCCTGGGCCGGCTGGTCTGGATTTCCAAAGCCGTCTCCGTCATGGTCCAAGTACCAACCGAGGTCGTCCACCCAGCCGTTGCAGTCGTTGTCGATGCCGTCGCAGCGCTCCTCGGCACCCGGGTAGAGCGCTTGGTTGTTGTCGTCGCAGTCCTCATCTTCGGGAAAGCAGTCTCCGTCAGCGTCTTCCGAAGTTCTGCGCCCTCGGCCGAGGGGCCTGTCTTGGACCCACTGCAAGCCGAGAGGGCGGCCAGGGTCCCCCACCAGAGAATGCTGACTCGTCGCATGAGCGCCTCGGGTTGATCGCTGAGACGGGATCTTCGGGAAGCACCCTCAATCCCTTGCATCCAATTGCCAACTTGCGGCAGCAAGCGCAGCCCGGCAACCTTGCTGAAACAGGTTCATCTCGGCTGAGTCTGTGCCGTGTGGCCGGGGAGTCTGGCGCCCCCAACCCATGGCGGCTGCCCTTGAAGTGGCGAGGCCAGACCCCTCCATTGCAGCCCTCCCCGCGATGGTCAGGCCGACCGGCTGGCACCAATAGTTGCAACCCCCTACACTCGTGCAGCGAACCGACGGCTGGGGGAGACTGCGATGAGACGAGCTCGTGTACCTGCAGTGTTGGCGATTGTGTTGGCCGTCGTCGTCCTACTCCTCTGGGCTTCCCGGCGCGCGAGGCAAGACCCAACCCAAGCGCCGCTCGTGCTGCGTGCCCCCAGCCGGCCCATGCCCCTCCCCACACGAACCTCCGGCACACCGCAGTGGTCGCTGGGGCCCATTGTGGTGTCGGGCGCTGTCGTGGGGCCCGAGGGTGCACCAGTCGCCGGTGCGGTGGTCGAGTGGCGGGCTGCGTTGGACAAGAATGCGCCCGGCGCGACCGCGACGACGACCAGCGATGGGTCCTATGAACTCACTGCGCCAAGCATGGGCATTGTGCAGCTCCGAGGGGGAGGCGAGCCACCGTCTATTGCCACATTTCGCTCCGAGACGGGCCTGGACTTCCAGCAGACAGTGCGCTGTCCCGCCACGCTTCATGTGCAACGACCCGACGGGTCCCCGGTCAGTGGCTACGAATTGACGCTGAGCGTGGGGATTGGCAAGAACGTGGGTCTCCTGAAGTCCGCACTGGGTGACCACCGGACCGATGTTCGTGGGCAGGTGCCTCTCCCCGACCTCGCTTGTGGGTTGGTCACCGCCACCCGCGCCGATCCCGCGCAGCCCCCCCTCCGCTACGCGAAGCTCGATCCGAGCCTCGATCAGGACCTGGTGCTGGAGGTGGTGGACGGTGTCGCGCTGCATGGCCAGGTGGAAGAGGCGTCCGGCTCTCCTGCGGCCGGTCTCGAGCTCCACATCAGCAGCTCAACGGATCACGGAACAACTTCTGTGTCGGTTCAGACCGACGCGACGGGGACCTATGATGTGCTCCTGACGCCAGACTCGGATGTCAACCTGATGGTGGGCGCGCAGGCGCATGGTACACAGTTGCGGAAGCTCCGGAGCCCCCCGCTCGACACTCAAGACTGGTCCGATCTGTGGGTGCTCGACGCCCGTCGCCAGCTGGAGGTGCGGTGCATGGACAGCGATGGGGCCCAGGTCCCGTGCGGCGTCGCCAACGGGCCATTGAGTTGTGGAGGAAAGGGCGCGGGTCTGGGGGCCATGTGCCTCCCGGACTTCGCGACGGGCGCCAAGCTCTGCGCCTGCCCCATGAAGGGCGCAGTGCTCAGGTTCAGCGATGCCCCCCGCGAGTTGGTGCCCGATGGGGTTGTGGTCTTCGATTGGTCGCCAGCGCCCCCCCGGGTCCCCGGACCCGGCGAGGTCATGGCTCGCCTGCACTTGGAGGTCGACGGGGAGCCCGAAGCGGGCTGCATCGTGGAGTGGACGTCCGAGGGTGGCGCTGGCAAGTCAAGCTGCAGCGGGTCGGACGTGGTGGAGCTGGTGCTGCCCACGGACACACCCGTCAACATCAAGATCTACTACGGTGAGTTGAGCGTGTCCCGAACAGTGACCGCCCGTGAGAACAGTCCAGATCTGGGGTCCATCCCCGTGAAGGGAGACCGCTCAGTCAACTTCCTGCTCATTGACAACGAGACGGACGAGGAAGCGCGCGGCGGGAGGCTGTACCTTTCCGGCAAGCGAGGCAAGGCAGAGGGTGCACTCGTGACCCAACGCGCCGGCCCCGAGAGCGTCGTCAGGCTGGAGGGCTTGCTGCCCGGGGACTGGGAGCTGACGGCCTTCGCGGACGGCGGCCTCTTTGCTTTGGGCATGTTCCACCTGGAAGGAGCCCAGCATCAGGACCTGGAGCTGAGGTTAAACCGACGCCCGTAGACGTCCGTGTGTGCTCTGGTCGGGGGTGCGTCCAGCGTACTGACCCTCCCCCGAACCACCGGACCAACTGCTAAGAGACAGCAGGAGTCCATCATGCCAGCAAAATCTGGATCCACTTCCCGTCGCCGGCGGCGCCACACATCGGAGTTCAGAGCGGGGGCCGTTCGGCTCGTCACCGACGACGGCGTCACTCAGGCTCAAGCCGCACGCGACCCCGGCATCTCCGCAGAGCTGCTGCCGAGCTGGGTGTCAGTCGGGCGGGAACACTCGCTGCCCGTGCGAGGGAAGACGCCCATCGGGATGAGCTGAAGCGCCTGTGTATGGAGGTTCGCACGCTTCGAATGGAGCGTGACATTCAGACAAGGCAGGCGCCGCCTTCTTCGCGAGCGAGAGCCTGTAGACCGTGTCTGCAAGCACAATGTCGCCGAGAAGGCGCATTGGCCTGTGCGGCGGTTGTGCGTGGCTCTCGAGGTCTTCCGGTCGGCCTTCTATGACTGGCTGGCCGCCGACAGAACGAGCACCGTGCGGTCCCGGCGGGATGCGCACATCAAAGCTATTCATCGACGTTCGAGAGGAACTGAGGGCAGCCCTCGCAGTGCGGCTGAGCTGGTGGACGAGGGTTGGACGATTGGCATGAGTCGCTACGTTGCTGCGAGCTCTGGGAACTCTTCTGGAATCCGAAAGCGCAGAGCGACAAGAATCGCGTAACGACCACGGTTGTGGGGCGGAAGACCAGTTTGCGAACAATGCACCCAACCGGAGTTTGCGGCGGAACAGCCCAACCAAGCCTGGGTCGCGGACATGACCCCTTGGCCACCGACGCTGGCTGGTTCCTTTTGTCGGTACTCGTCGACCTTTGCAGCAGGAGGATTGTGGGCTGGGCCGCCGCCGACCCCATGGAGACTCGCCTGAGCCCGGTCGCTCTCGCGCAGGCTGTGGTGCAGCGTACACCCCCGCCTGGACTCCCTCACCACTCGGACCGTGCAACCCAATACACGAGCCACACTCATCAGTCCGCGCTCACAGGTCTTCTGGCTCTTCCATCCATGAGCAGAAGCGACAACTGTTGGGAAGATGCGGTCGCGGAGTCCTTCTTCGGGACGTTGGAGCAGGAGCGGGTCCCCCAGTCCGCGGGCTGGGCGGGCCTGGCGGAGGCCAAGAAAGCCGTGGCTGACTACATTCCCGCATTCTACAATCGAACCCGTCGACACGCCAACAACGTTCAACGCAGCCCCATGGACTTCGACCTGGCCTCCGCCTTGGCCCAGTCGAAGCATGAGCCCGTCAGCGCGGTGGGGGCGGGGTCCACGCCAATCAAGTCTCCGGAACCAAGACCGCAGTCGTCTCAAGAACCACAGAGGAGACGCTGTTCTCGAAGCGATGGTTTCCCAGGAAGGGAGGGGCCATCCATGGGAGCGCGAAGGCCGAGCGACAGTCTGTCGATGACGGCAAGGGTCCGGCAGAGGTGCGACCCCCGGCCGGACCAGGGACATCCACGGTCGCACTTGGCTGTCGCAGACGGCGCAGCAACCAACCTCGAGAACGAGTTCATCATCGATGTGTTGAGCGGGCCGCACGAAGTCCTCAAATTGGCCGAAACAATGGTCCGTCAAGTCGGGGCAAGGTCAGTCGAGAGGCATCGGTCCAGCCCCGCCACAGATTCCCTCACAGGGGTCCTGCGGCTGGCCCCACGTCGCACGCCAGGTCGCCTTGGCAGCTCATGCGGGGCGATCCTCGTGGCGAGCTGGCCGGCTGGGGTAGCTTCCCACCAGACCGTCCAATCGAGGCCCGCCATGCAACTGCCGCACCTCCCCGACCTGCTCGCCCTGCACCACGTCGCCAGCCTTCGCAGCGTGGAGGTCGCTGCCGCCGCGCTGAAGGAGCGCCCCGAGGACGTCCTACTGCGGCTTGATCGCCTCGAGGTCGCGTACGGCAGCGCCCTCGTGGAGCCGACCGACGGTGGGCTGTCGCTGACCCCCGAGGGTCAGGTGGTCGAGGACTACGCCCAGCGGATCCTCGGTCTCGCGCGCGAGGCCCAACGCGCCGTGCGTACGGGCGTCGACGAGGTCGAGCAGGTGCGGGTCGGCTTGGCCGATGTGTTGCCCAAGGTGCTGGCTTGGCGCCTGCTGTCGCCCATTCGCTGTTCGCCCGGTCCGCGGGTGACCCTCCGCTGCACCCAGGGCACCACCGAGCAGCTCGACCAGCAGGTGGCGCTGGGTGCGCTCGATCTTGTGCTCAGCGACGTCGGGAGGCCCGCTGCTCCGGCGGTGGACGTGGTGCTGCTCGGCACCACGGGCCTGTCGCTCTTCGCCAGCAGGAAGCTCGCGGACGCGCTCGCGGGGCGCGGGCCGCGCTGGCTCGACGGGGCCCCGATGCTGCTGCCCGCGCCGGGCACCCGCCTGCGCCTCGCCCTCGATGGCTGGCTTGCTGACCATCTCCTCCAGCCGCAGGTGGTCGGCGAGTTTGCGGACTCTGCGCTGCTCAAGGCCTTTGCCGCCGAGGGCGCGGGCTTCTTCGCGATGCACGACGCAGTGGCCCATCACCTGCAGCGTGGCCGCGGCTTCGTGCGGCTCGCGGGCCTGTCGGGGCTGGAGCAGCGCGTGTTTGCCCACATCCGGTCGGACAGCCGGTCCCGGGCGGCGATCGATCGGCTGTTGCTCCACGCGCCCGCGGCCTTCAGCGAGGACCATGAGACGGGGTTCCTCCCCCTGGACTAAGGGACGGCGCGGGGCGCGAACCGTTGCGCCATCCGGACGGCGCTCGCGCATGAGGGCGGCGGTCAGCAGCGCGAGGGGGACTCGGGACAGACCGTCCGCCAAGTGGGTTCCCCGTCCGTTGGGTGGCACCGACTGGCTCCATGCGCCTGCCATGCAGCAGGGTCCTCCGCCTGGAGGTTGCATCTCCTTGTCGCTGCGACCCTGTCCGAGCTGCGCCGAGATGGTGTACCCAAACACCTGCACTTGTCCCTTGAATCTCCGCGGAACGCACCGTCACGTCGCGATTCGCGCGAGCTCACACGGGCCATGGGCCCCCCGCAGGGCCTGCCGAGGGTCACCCCATCGTCCACCCGGTGCTCCCACGTCTTCGTCACCCTCAACGCCGCTGGCACCGTCCAGAGCGCCCCGGCCTCACCCGTGCACCAGTGTTGCCCGCCCTGTGTCCTGGATCATCTTCAATCGGTCCCTGGGGATCAACCGCACCCCCCTGGGACCTCGGCGTAAACCGGAGAACGGTGCCGCCATACCAGTCTACGACCCACCGATGCCGGGGACTCGTGATCCCACACCTCTGGCGGGGCCATGATGAGCCGGCCATGCTCTCCACCCGAAGTCAAGGAGCCCACCATCACGCTCACCGACGTTGTTCTGGGCGTGGACGGCGGTGCAGACATCCACCTGCCCGACACGACCTGGTCGGCCGATGTGGGTTGGTTGCCAGGTTAGGCTGCCACACAATACTCCAAGTGGTCTTCCATACGTTATTCTCGTGCCCATGGGATGCCTCGGGCTCAGCCGCTCCCGTGTGCTGAGTCCCGTCGACACACGCCGCAAGTCCAGGGCTACCCAAACGCCGCCCGCAGCACGTCGGCCTTGTTGATGACCCCCTGCAGCGCCGCACCGTTCGTCACCGGCAGGGTGGAGATGTTCTGTTCGACCATCAGCCCGGCGACCGTCTCGAGTGAGGCGTCGAAGGGCACCGTGCGCACTTCGGTGGTCATGATGTCGCGCACCAGGGTTCCGGTCATCTTCTGGAGCTCGGCGTCGGCGTGGGACTTGCCGAAGCGGGCCAGGCGCTCAAAAACGGTCATGATCGTGGGCAGGTGAAGCTCACGCTGCTGGTAGATGAGATCCATGGCGGTCACCACCCCCACGACCTTGCCCTCGTCCACCACACACACGCCGTCGAGGCGGTGATCGAGGAGCAAGCGGGCAAGCTTCCCCACAGGCATGTCTGGTGAGACGGTGGGGATGTCGTGGGACATGATCTCGTTGGCGTACTTCATGGGTTCTCCATTTTGGGGAAGGTAGCCCGGCACAGCGGACAGCACCCAGCACTGGCGCCGAACGCGGCCCGCCGCCCCCGTCCGATCGACTTGCGCCGATGTGCCCACCCGGCCCCTCCTGAGTCCGTCCGCTGGTGATCAGCCTCGGCCTGGACGGCGCCGCTCGCATCAGGCCCCCGTGTCGGCGCGATGAGCGTCTACGGCAGCCCGCATTCAGGGGCCGGTCATGCCGATGAGTGGGCGATCGTAGCGACTCGGTCCCGGGGCGGCTTCCCGCTGACTCAAGGCGGAGCGGCCTCGCTTGGCAGGGGTGGTGTACATCCGACCTAGTCTCGCGACATTCAGTGACAATGGTTCTCTGCGGAAGATGATTCGAGAGTACTACACTTGGTCCAGGTTCGACATGCCGACCTGCACCGTCGATCCGAACCCGTGAGACCGCGCACTGTGTGCCGTTTCAGAGCGTTCTGCCGTCCAAGTGTCCGTGCCCTGGGAGCCTCCGCATGTCCTACCTCATCTGCATCGCGTTTTCTGTCCTTTTCCCTGTGTCCGACGAGCTCCGGCCATCCGACGGCGACGCCACCGGACTGGTGGCGGAGTGCTCCGCAGACTGAGTGTACCTCAGGACCCCGTCGCTGGTGGTGGATTGGTGCGTTGGCTGGGCTGGAGGCGAGAGCTCCGGCCCGCTTGCGCACGTCAGTCGGCCGCCGGAGGAGAATAGGCCAGCCTGAAGCCGATGGCGCCGCTTCTTGTGCCGACTCGAAACGTCATTCGAGAGGCACAGCGAGCCAGTGCTTGGGAGCCCCCGTAGTGGCCGCCCCGCGCAATGCTGACGCGGTCGGCTTCCAGCTCCGGTGCGCTGACCCGCTCCATCACACCGCCGGCCAGCAGTCTCGGGCCAAACACAGACGTGTCTTCCCTGTAGTCCGTGGTTGTGACCTTCAGGGGCCTCACGTGGCCGTCTGGGAAGCTGTCGCGAATGCAAGCGAAGGTGCCGTCGACCCTGGAGGTTCCCCACGGAAAGACGGCCCCGTCACAGCCCCGGCCCAGCTTCTCCCACTCTACGTCGGTCAACAGTCGAATCGGCAGCCCGGTCTGTTCCGCCCGCCATTGACAGTACTGATGGCAGTCATCGTGGGTGATCAGCACGACCGGCCAGTCCGGGTCCCAGATGTCCCCGTCCGCGTCCGCACGGTACACGACACGTCGGTCCCGAATGGCGAAAGGGGCGTCGGGGCCGTTTAGGTCTGCAGTGTTCGCGCGGGGAAGTCGGAACCGTGCGGCGTCTTCGCCCCGTGCGACGACCAGCCACTCGATGAAGCAGAGATACTCTCGGACCGTGACCGGTAGCGTTGCGGCGAAGAACGGTGCGACATCCACCGCTCGGTCGGCGAGGGGAGTCCCCAGTGCGAGCGGATCCCCGCCCACCTTGCAGCGACCGCCGGGCACAAAGGCGAAGCCTTGTTCGGTGGCGTCTCGACTCGGCAGCCAGAGGGGAGCGTCCACAGATCCAACCTCGCACGTTCCATCGCGCGGCACGTGGATTGGGTGGTTGACGACGTGCCCGCCCTCCAAGTGGAACCGCACCAAGTAGCTGCCCGAGCTCAGCTCATGGCTGCGAATCGGGGCGCTGCCAAGCAGACCGAGACTGCAGGGAAACCGCCGATGCTGACGCACTTCCAGGCGCATCAGCTCGACGTGTGCGGGTCGGTTGCAGTGGATGGAGAGCGCGCCCCACCCTTGCAGATAGCGGGTGTGGGTGCCGTCGTCGTAGCGGGCGAGACGCAGCGCGAGGCGGCGGGCGTCGATTGGACGGCACCGGCGTTCGGCCTCGCTATGCAACCGGCGCAGCAGCTCGCTGAGCATGCGGCGACCCTCCGGCAGCTCCGGAGCCGTGTCAATGGCGGCCATCAGCTTGTCTTCCGCATGGGCGCTCCGCTCTGCGGCCTTCTCATCAAGCTCGCTGACCACGTCCTCCAAGTCCCACTGCGCGGGACCCGGTGCTGCGTCGCCGTCCCGCAGCCAGTGCTCCACTTGCTGCCGCTGAGCGACCAAGGCGGCTTCTTCTCCGATCAACCGACGCGCTTCCTCGATCAGATCGACGGCCTCTCGGATGCGTTGTTGGGCGTCCAGCCAAGCCTGCAGCGCCGCCGCGACCTCCCCCCCGTCGGCGGGTCTGCGCATGGGGTCCGCTTCGAGACACGCGTTCAGCACGCTCATCAAGCCGGCAGGAAGCAGCTCTGGGTTGGGGATCGGAACCCGCCGGTGGGCCCGAAGGCGAGCGAGCACCGACCGTCCGGAGCCGGCGCCGAAAGGGGGTTGACCCGTCAGCATCTCGGCCAGAATGGCCCCGAGCGCCCAGACATCCATCCTCGCGCCCGATTGTTCACCTTCCCCGCGCGCTTGCTCGGGAGACATGTACATCAGCGTGCCTTGCACCCGCCCAAAGGCCGTCAGGCGCAGGGATGTCGAAGCGCTGGGCGGGAGGTCGGGGGTGGGCGGACGGGGCGCGTCGGTGAGCGGCTGGGAGTCGATGCGTCGGGCGAGACCCCAGTCCAGCACCACGACGCTGTCTTCTTCGGACACCATCACATTGCCGGGCTTGAGATCGCGGTGGACCAGGCCGCGCTTGTGGGCGTAGCCAACCGCGTCCGCAATGCGGGTGAGAATCCGGACCAGGCGGACTGTTCGCTCCAAGTCCGGCGCGCTGACTCGGGCGCCTCGCAGGCCCATGCACGCGGCGAGCGTTGTGCCCTTCACCAGCGGCATGCACAGAAAGGGACGCTCATCGTCATGTCCCACACCGTAGTCGTACACCTCAATGATGCCGGCGTGATCCATCGCCGCCAACAGCCCGGCTTCGCGCCGAAAGCGGGCCAGGGCGTCCGGGTCAGAACCCAGGTGGCAGCCGAGCACCTTGATCGCAACACGCCGTCCGAGGAGGGTATCAAACCCAGTCCTGACCTCGGACATCCCGCCGAGCGCCAGCAGGCCCAAGTCTCTGTACCGGCCCCCCCAGAGGTCCGAGCACGCATTCCTGGCTGGCTTGGGCGTCGCGTCCAACACACGTGGAACGCCGTCAATCCGCCACGTGGTCGGTTCTTTGCTGGACCACAGTGGGGTGTTGGCTGAGATCGTCATCGCCTTGCCACGGAGAAGAACCCCTATTGTACTCGCTGTGCTTCCCGCGGGCGAGTAGGTCGGAATTCGCGCAGCATGGACCTTTGCACTTGGGTACCCCGCACGTTGGGGGAGATGTGCATGGACCGCCGGACATGCCACGAAGCGCTGCAGGGTGTGGCCGACCGGGAAGGACGCTCACCGTTCCGCCTGTCTTTAGTCAGTCCGATTGGATAGGCCGTCTGTGCGGAGCCGGTTCGCCGGGCGGATGGAGACCTCCAACGGGGGCACCCCGCCGATGGGCTGAATGTAGACTGCGGTCAGCGCGCTGCTTCGGCGGTGGTCCATGCGGACTCCCCATGGGGACGGCTACGATCACACCCACGGGAGTGCACACGTCGGTTGCTTGACGACTTTCGGAGTGAGTGATATCTCGCGGGCGCTATCGGGGAGGTTGTCGGAGGATGTCCTATTTGTTGCCAGACAATCGCAGGTTGAGTTGTCCCGTGTTTGGCGCACGAACCCCCATCACTGGCGAGTTCCCGACCGCCTTCCTCCCGCGGCCCGGCGCGGACTGTCCCATGCTGGCGGCAACGCGCCTCGGCTGGGTGGCTTGGGCCCAGGTGTCCATTGCCGGGGTCGATTCCGTCACCCCAGATGCAGCCACCGTTCGACAGAGACGCGAGCGTCCTCAGCTCGCGCCATCGAACCCCGTGAGCGGCTGCCATGGCCTTTTAGATTTAGGATGATCACGATGCCTCCCGATCATGACAACGATGATGTTTTGTGTGCGCCCACTGGGTACAATCCCCATGACATGGGACGATCTGTCTCGGAGCTATTGGCTGACAACGTCGGCGTCTTGAGCCGAGCCCAGAGGGAAGCGCTCCGCGACACGTTGGGTCGTCCTTTGGCTGTCTTTTCCGTCCATATGAGGCGACACTCACTCTCTGCGCTGACCCGCTCCGTGGTCGAGATGCTGAACTCTCCCCACTTTGAGGCCATCCTGGTGGGCCCGCCTGGGAAGGGGCTGAGCAACAGATCCATACTGGCGGAGCGGCGGCTGCAACAGAGCGCCAACCGCAACTGGATGCGTCCCGCAACACTCGCGCCCGACACCAACCCAGATCTCCGGTTTACGCGCTGGCGCGCAGAGTGGAGGACGGCGGAGGAAGACCCTCGCTGGTACGCGGCCATTCTGGTGGTCCTGTGCGAGCGTGCAAGCCTCAATGGCTGGCGGTCCGCATCGTCGAAGCGTGCCCGCCCTGAGCTTCTTGCGGTCTGGGAAGCCGCTGGAGCCCACATTCTGGACCAGATACGCGAACACCAGATCCAGAACCCGCCGGTGGGCCTGCGCAAGGGCGCTCCCGCTGACGAAGCGAGCGCGGCAGTGTCTCCGTCGGTGGCGGCGCCCGTCTCGTCCGCGCTCTCCACCTCTGGAGCAACACGAGCGAATGGCCCCCGATCCCTCTCGGTCCTTCCCGGTGGGCAGTCTCAACGTGGGTCAGGCACTGGACGCAGAAACACAGGTCAAGCCAACCCACTCCGCCACGAGTGGAACCAAGTGGTGGACTTGGTTCTGGCCCTCTTTGAGAGTTGGTGTGCCTTTCGACATGGTCTCGCCGAGCGTGGCTACTTGGTCCAGAGTGATGACGAAGACCGGTTGGCGAAGGTCCTGATAGGACGAGCGATGCATGCGCTGGGAGAAGCCGAGCTCACCGGTGATCCCGTCCACTCCACAGAGCGCGTGGTCGGCAGTGTCCGAAGTGCGGCGGCCACGCGGGCGGCCCTCGAGCGGGCAAAGCCACCAGCGAACCACACCCGGTCAGGCCGCATCCTCGAGCTCTGTGACAGCTTTCTCCTCGGGCGGGTTGTTCCCCAGCAGGAGGTGGCGCTGCCAGGAGTGGAGACGCTGCAGCTGCACGCCGGCGCCGCGACCAGCATCTACCGCATGGCCAGAGAAGCGGTCCAGCTGGCCATTGAGGACGCCGCCCTCCCTGAAGTGGGAGTCACCGAGGTCGACCTGGAGAGGGCCTTTCAGACACTGTCTCCTGGGCCCGTCCCTGTGGACTGACCCTTCCCCGGCTGATGCCTGTGGCAAGGTTCGTCTCCGCGCCTCGGTGCTTGGGCGGTGTGTATTGGTACAACTTCTGACCTACATGCACCCAAGTGCGGTTGTGGATAGCTGAGCGGCGATGTTCAAGCCCTCCCTGCATCAGTTCGTCAGCTTCGTCTCGCCCCTGCTGACGCCAGCTGTGGTGGACAGCGTGGAGACGCCGGCGCCCGGTGTTCGTCAGTTGAGCCGGTGGGAGGTGTCTCGGGGGGCCGTGTTCACCGTGCGAGTTGGGTCTGACCGCGGTGTCGTCCGGCATGGCATGCACCGCCAAGAGATGGGAAGAACGGTCGCCACCGGGGTCTGGGCCCCGGCCGCTGGAGAGGGGCAGACACCGCGCCCGCCGTCCCCTGCCTACGATGTTGTTTCCCCCAGCGAGCTCCTGAACACCGTCGGCACGAAGATTCTGGCGGTGTCTCTCATCGAGATGAGTCCCCTCGCGTATCTGCTGTTTGCTCGCCAAGACGAAGTGTGTCGCGGTCCCAGGCGCAGGTTGCTTCAACACCTCTCGACTGCGTTTGAATCGGAGGCCCGCCCGAAGGGACCGCAGGACTCCCCTGTCCAAGTGTCCGCGCTGCTGGGCCATGAGCGCATTCCCGTGATGCTCCTCGCGAGTGTCGACTCGCTGGCCCCGCTGGTCACTCTTGCGAAGACCCTGAGGTCCATCTCGATCGCCGATCTCATCGGTGCAGATGGCAATATAGAGCTCGGTGAGCACCTGCATCCGTTCTCCGCGGACGTTGTGGCGAGTGTGGAGACCGAGCTTCTCCGCCGGCCAGGCTGGGCTGCACGAGAAGAGGCCATCTCCGACGTGCTGACGTTCCTGCTGCCTCCCATGGCGGTGCAGCTGCACCCACCAACGGTGCCAACCTGGCAGGGCGGTGCGTTGCGGTTGCTTGCCGATGGGCGAGCAATCCACAACTACGGATGCATGCTCTTTGGCGCACTCGATGCCGTGGTGAAGGTGAAGAACGACGGCCAACACGAGTCGGCGCTCACGTTGGCCCGGTGGGCGGAACGCGAGGGACGTGCTGTGCTCGAGCCCCCCGGAGAGCTCGTCGAAGACGCGGTGGTGTTGCCGTATGTGGGGCTTGGCGGACGAGCTGACCCACCGTTGGTTGTCCCCACCAACGTAGCCCGCCATGTGTACGAGAGACTGCTGCGGGCGGCCGTTCCTACTGTGCTGGCCCGGGTGAGGATGGTGCTGGAACGTTCCGAGTACCGGGCGGGGGCGCTCGGCGATGCCTACTCCATGGCCAGCTCGCTGGCGGCGCGAATCACCGGTCTGTTGTTGAGCGACCGGTCGGCATTTGTTGAGTTGATGGATGCCATTCTTCATCTTGAAGCGGCCGCGGAGCAGTGCCCACCAGTGCTCGGCAGCACCGCGTCGGAGCTCCCCCCGGTGCGCGCGTGGCTCAAGCAGGTCGACCGGGTGACCACCCAACTGCAACAGCGAGGCACGTCTCTGCGTCGCCCGGCAAACTTCCAGGGCTTCGACAATCGGATGGCCTTTGAGATCTCCCACCACGCCGTTCGGTGTGTGGCGCAGGGGTTCTTGGATGCCCATGGCATCTCTGTGGGTGTGCTGTTGTATGAGGCGGGGGAGAGCCACCCCAAGATAGACCTCCGTGGGTTGCCTTTTGGGGTCGCCATCGCGATGCCCGATGCCTGGATGGAGAACCCGTTCTGGTGGGTGTACACGGTCATTCACGAGCTGTCGCACGCGGTCTTGGACGCGACACCCATCTCTGGGCGATCCAAGCCGCCAGACCACCGGCAGCGAGGCGATGCGTTCCAGAGCTGGATCCGTTCGGTGCGCGAACGCATCAACCCAGGCCTTCGCTCGGGTGAACACAGCGGTCGGGTGATCGATTCTGACTCGACATCGGCTGGAACATTGATGCTTAAGTCGTTCTGGAAGCGGCGCATCAGTGAGGAGGAAGTCCCTGCGCCGGCGAGCGCGCTCTTCGAGACTTGCACGGAGGTCTCCCAGGAGGTTGTTGTCGACTCGATGGTGATCGCTTGGCTGCAGCAGGGGCTGGGCGACGCCACCGACGAAGCAAAGCAGAGAGTCTGGCGTGTGTTCTGGTGGTACTGGCTCCCTGCTGTGTTGCGTGCCGTGGGCGCAGACACGCAAGATGGCAAATTGGGGGGGAACCGACCCCACATCAGCGGCGATGCGCTGACTCGCCTCACGCTTCGCGTCGTGCTGATGAGCTGTGTCCAGAATGCACACTGCGGAACCCAAGGAGGGCCTTGTGGCTCCATGGGGACCGCAGAGTTGGTTCGCGAGGTGATGCTCGCGGCGACTCAACACGTCACGGGCCCAGACATGGGTTGCGCTCCGGTTGGCTCGGCGGTGTTGGGCACCGACGTCCAGCAGCGGTTGGACTGGCTCCGGAGCTCCTTGCATCCGCCCTCGACCTGGGACGGCCGCGTGGTTCAGGAAGCCCCCACGGGTCAGTCCTTGAGTCCACCGCCGCTGCGCTACGAGGGGGCCGAAGTCGACCGGGTGGAGCTGCAGGCCATCGCGCTGCGCTTCAGTGAGCTCATTCCCGTCTGCGCCGACATCCTCCAGCACAATGTCTTCGCCAATCCGGTACAGGATGATGACGTCCAGAGTGCGCGACTGGCCAAGATATCCTCGATCGTGTCAGGCTTCTTGGAGAACCACATGGGCCCGCTGAGAGCAGCCGCTAAGCTGGTCGAGGCACCCGCGCTAAGCTTGATCTCGCCAGCCAGTCGTGAGGCAGACAGTGAGGCTGCCGTGACCGGGATCTGCACGGAGACCGGCGCTGTGATTTCGCGGTCCAACGCAGCCTCCAAGTGTGCCGGGGCAGCCAGCCAGTGTGCCCGGGTTGAGCATCAGTTCTTGCTCAGCTTGGCCAATCTTGGCCGCTGGGGACGCCTGGACGTGATGAACAAGGTGTTGAAGCCTGTCCGTGCGGGCAGCCCAGCGGAGCCGTCCGCCGGACCTCTCGGTTGAGCCTTGCGGAGACCCCAACCGAGGGGCATGCGGGTCAGACCGTCACCCCGCTCGTGTTCTGGGGTCGAGGCCCTCCGTGTGGAGGATATGCGTTAAACCTCTATATGGCCTGGCAATTGGCATGAGCGGGTGTCGCTTGTTTCATGGTGGGCCACAGGTCATAGGCCGAACATGCATTGGAAGATATCCGGTATTTCTCGCCTGCTTCGGTGACATCGACAGCGGCGGAATCGTGCTAAGACAGCGGGACTGAAGGAAGTGTCCATGATCTCCGCGCCGGTGCCGTTGGATGAAGATTTTCGCGTACAGGCCCTACACAGATTTGAAGTGCTTGACACCGATCCAGAGCAAGCCCTCGACGACATCACCCGGCTCGCCTCAGAGATCTGTGGGGTGCCGATCTGTGTGATCAGCTTGGTGGACACCGACCGGCAGTGGTTCAAGTCCCGGGTTGGCATTGATGCATCCCAGACGCCGAGGGAGACGGCGTTCTGTGCGCACACCATCCTGGAGAACCAGGTCATGGAGATTGAGAATGCGCTCTTTGACCCTCGCTTTGTCGACAACCCCCTTGTCGCTGGCGCGCCCAACATTCGCTACTATGCTGGCGCTCCCCTCCGTCGGGCCCAGGGATCAGCGATTGGCACCCTGTGTGTGATTGACTCCATTCCCCGGAAGCTGAGCGAACAACAGCTCCGTGTGCTTCAGGCGCTCGCCGACCAGATCATGCACCGGCTCGAGCTCCGGGCGAGCATGCGAGACCTCGCGGCGGCCACCGTTCGCGCGGTCGAGCTGGAACGCTACCTCAAGACCTACACCGCGCGCTCCGTGTGGCAACGGCTCAGTGCGGTGATCGATGGGCACGCTGCGGGGCCCGTGGGCGAGCATGTCGGTCAGACCTATATGTTCGCGGATGTTTGCGGCTTTACTTCGCTGAGCTCGGGTGCTGACCCCGAGCTGGTGGCCCGTGCCCTCAATTGGTACATGGGTGCGGCAGTGGAACAGATTCATGGCCACGGCGGCGACGTGGAGAAGTTCCTTGGAGACGGCATCTTCGCCGTGTTTGATGATCCCTGTGCGGCGTCTTCGGCCGCCCTGGCGATCCAGCTTGTGTGCAGGGAGCAAGCGGCCAAGGCGGAAGATGCTGGCTTGCCAGCGCTGGAGATGTCGATTGGGGTACACACGGGTGCCGCCATTCGGGTGCACGTGGGAAACTCAAGCCGTCGAGACAACACACTCATCGGTGAGGCGATCAACATTGCCGCCCGGCTTGAGGGGAGCTGCCCACCTGGAGCAGTGTTGATCTCTGATGCGGCCTACGCTGTCGCTTCCTGTTCCCTGGCTGTGAGTCGCTCCTTTCACCTGTCCCTCAAGGGAATCGAGGCGCCGGTGCTGGTCCATCAACTCCGCCCCTGAGTGTGTTCTGTCCGGCAGGGTGAGACACAGCTGAGGTCTCGGGATGGGGGAGCCGACTCAGTACCCGACGCCAGGGACAATGTAGAAGACCCCGGAGTCGTCGATGTCTCCGCCGAAGCTCGAGCCCACCATGACGTCGAGCACGCCGTCCCCGGTGGCGTCGGCCGCATAGATGAGATCGAGTCGGTCGGCAAAGCCGGACTCGGAGTGGAGGATGATGTCGGCGTCGGCCGCCGAACCGAGGACGGCGGTGGTGGAGAGGGGGCCATGGAAGATGTATGCGGTGGACATGTCGTAGGCGGCGGCCCGGCTGGTGACGGCGATATCGGGCCATCCGTCTTCGTTGAGGTCGCCAAGTGTGCGTGCATGCCATCCGAAGGCTTCGCCCCAGGTGTCGCCTCGCAACTTTACGTCAGCGTCGGCGAGACTCATGTCGGTCAGGGTGTTTGTGCCCCATACGATGTAGGCGGTTCCGAGTGCGCCGCCGGTTCCGATTTGGTCGCCGGACACAAGAATGTCGGGGTAGCCATCTCCGTTGAGGTCGTCGGCGGTGTCGACGCCTATTCCAGTGCTAGAGTTGTAGTGTTCACCCAAGAGAGTTATGTCGGCGTCCGAGGCCATCCGGGTTCCTCTCACCGGGCCCAGAAACAGTCTGGCGGTTCCATATCCGCTCGCTCCGCCCGTCTCTCCGACCAAAAGGTCGTTCGAGCCGTCTCCATCCATGTCGCCGCTTGCGAGACTGCTTCCGAACTGTGTGAACTCTCCGTCTCCCCAGATCAACGCGGTCGCGGCAGATTCTGCATCGGCGGTACCTGTATCGATTGTGGTGTAGAGTCCCACGCCGCCTTGGCGAGTAAAAGTGTCTGCGAGTTCGCGTCCAGCAAGGGCGAAGTCTCGAGTGCCGTCTCCATTCATGTCGTGGAGAATCCGCGCTCGGTACCCGAGGTTTTCGGAGGCACCGCGGTTCAGCAGCTCCCAGTCGTGGATCATGGAAAGGTCGCCGCCTGAGACGGGACCGAGCACCAGGTACCCTCCTCCAGCACTGTCCTCTCCGCCTGAGCTGTCATACGCCGTTCCTGAGAGGAGGTCGTCATATCCGTCACCGTCGACGTCCCCGATGTCCATCTTGAAGCCGACGCCTGCTAGGTCTTCGCCCCAGTACTCAAAGTCGCAAGAGTCTGCGCTGGGTGCGCTTGGAATCGGGACTTCCCATCCACAGATCAATCCCGGGAACTCGCCACTCGCCGCATCGTATGCATTGTAGTCGGAGACATAGATCTCCTCGATGCCATCTCCATCGAGGTCTCCGCTGGCACCGCCCATTCCGAGTGTTGAGTATTCGGTGAGACCCGGCACAATGATGTGGTCGCCCATGTCGATGTCGGCATCCCAGACGCATGAGTTGGGCGACCCGTCGCAGTTGTTGTCCGCCCCATCGTTGCAGACCTCGGTGGCATCGGGATTGATGTCAGGGTCGGTGTCGTCGCAGTCGCCCCCTGTCTCGATCATGCCCGGTCCAGGCTCACAGCTGGTCTCCGTCCCGTCGGCATCGCCATAGCCGTCCAAGTCGCCATCGACGTACCAGACATCATCACCAACGGTGGGCGGGTCATCGGGTGTGCCATCGCAGTCGTTGTCGATGCCATCGCAGAGCTCGTCTGCGCCAGGATGAGTTGTCGGCACCAGGTCGTCGCAGTCGCCCCCTTCGACGACGTAGCGCTCGCCGGGAGACAAGCACTGCATGACGGCAGAGTCGTCGGCTCCGTAGCCGTCGTCGTCGCTGTCAATGGTCCAGGTGAGCGGGTCGATGGTGGGTTCTTCGTCCAGTTCGTCGTCGCAGTCGTCGTCGATGCCGTTGCATCGCTCGTCCGCGTTGGGGTGGACTCCCGGGTCATCATCGTTGCAGTCGCCCGAGTCGGTGACGTAGCCCTCGCCGGGGGGGGCGCAAACGGCGAGAGGCGAAGTGTTGACGCCGTAGCCGTCGCCGTCGCCGTCCGGGAACCAGGTCCGGTCCGCCGGCGCGCCCTCGTCGACGGTGCCATCGCAGTCGTCGTCGATGTCGTTGCACGCTTCGTCCGCGTCTGGATGCACGTTGGGGTTGGTGTCATCGCAGTCGTCGGCGCTTGCGACAAAGCCTTCGGGTGGTTCGCACGCGGCCTGGGCCGTGCGTGGGTCGCCGTGACCGTCCCGATCGGCATCCACGTAGAAGTTGGAGTCCACGGGGTTGTTGTCCGCCGAGCCGTCGCAGTCGTTGTCCCGGCCGTCGCACCACTCCGGGGCCCCGGGGAATGCGGACGGGTCGGTGGGGGCGCAGTCTCCTTCCGCCTCCGACACCCCGTCGCCGTCCAAGTCTTGGAAGGGCTCCCGAGCGGCCTCAAAGTCCTCGGGGGTGAGGAGGCAGCCGGGCAGCGTCGTGACCAACAGCGCGGTGTGCAGTGCGTTGAAGGAGCTTCGGTGGAGCTTCATGGTGTGGTCACTCTTTCGGCAGGCGAATGCTGATGGCGGGGGCTGCCCAGGGGGACTCATTTCCGGTGGTGCCTTTCGGTGCCAGCTCCAGGGTGGCGGCTTCCGCATGAAGGATCAACTGGCCGCCCATGACCACCCCGCCCAGCGTAGTGCTGAAGGCCCAGTGTGTGACCTGATCAGGGGCGGGTGCCGGATCTGTGCTTTCCTCCACCACGGGGAACGCCCGAACCGTGGCCAGCGTCTGCGCCCCGGCGGCATCGAGCCGGAGGGTGGCTGAGGATGGACCGTACTGCCATGTGGTCGGCAGAACGAGTCGCAGGCGCAGACTGTCGGTGTCCTCAGTGCTGAGGCTTGGCCAGAGCTCGAGGAGTGCTTCGGAGGCGCCGGCCGCTTTGGCCACCGAGAGCACTTGGGACCACCCCAGCCGGAACCCCGGTGGTGGTGCGTTGCTGACGTCGGGCTGGATGGGCTGGGGGCATGCCGACTCGATGATCAACTCCGGGTCGCGGAAGGTCCCGTCGGTGCTGCGGTGGCTGGTGAACTCGGTCTCGGCCAGGGTCCAGCCGACGTCGAGGACTGTGGACGGTGCATCCGGGCGAAGGGTCACGCGCCGGCCGTCGTTGTGCTGGAGAACGAGGCGCTCAGCGCCATGCCAGTCCGCGACCGTGACCGACTGCAGGGCGCCGCCCGCGTATTGCCGGTCGCCTGAGAGGAAGACCGGACGGCCCTGTCGACTGGTGGTTTGAATCAGGCCGAATCGCGTCTTGGAGGGAACTCCAGAGTGGCATGCGTGAGTGTCGCTGGGGGGCAGCCAGGCGCTGGATCCTGGAGAGAACGGAAGCGCAACGGGGACTGGCGCATCGATCCTGACATTCAGCCCCCGACCGAGGTGGTTGCCATTGAGAACGCTACAGTCCGTGCCGATGTTGTACTTGTACGGATTGGCAAAGGACACGCGAATGGACACTTCTTCGCGGTATGTAGAGGGGACGTCGACGTTGACCCCGTCTCCATCGGGCGCATCGCTGAAAGCCTGCCAGACAGCGGTTCCGGCGGTCGAATCGGAGCGGTCTACGGCTGCCGCAATGCCATGTGAGCTGTATTGGCTCAGGGCAATTGTTGCGAGGTCGGCGTAGGAAGATGAGGATGGGTTTGCGGGAAGCCACGACGATGACAGGACTACACCAGCGGGCATCGGCAGGCGGGGGAGGCCACCGGGCCCCATATCCCACCATTCTGTACCTTGGTGGATCGATTGGTCCGCAAAAATTGAAACTCCACTGATGAGTTGTTCGGTAGGTGAGTACATATTGAACCTGCATTCGCACTCTACCCCATAGGCGTTGGAGCCCCGAACTTCGAGCGTAGACGCGTAGAATGCGTTGCTGTCGAAGTTGTACACGTCTGCCGTGTCCACCACATCCTCACACGCCCCCCACTGCCCCACCTCCAGCACCTTCAGCGTCGACGCCGCATCCCGTGGGTCGTACACCGTCGTCTCATCCGAGAACGCCACCTCCGCCCCATCGATGGCCCCATCGCCATCCCAGTCCCGCACCTGGCACGGCGGTGCGTGGTCCCATGTCGTTCCGTCCGCCCAGTCCGCAACCGCGTACTCGCCGACCATCTCGGCATCGTCCCGCAGCCCGTCCGTGTCCGTGTCCGGCTGATTGGGATCGCAGAAGTAGACCAGAAGCTCGTCCCCATCGGTCAGCTGGTCCCCGTCCGTGTCCGGGTTTGTCGGGTCGGTCCGATGTTCAGTTGCGTTGAGCTCGTCGTAGTCGGACACCCCGTCCCCATCGGTGTCCGCCCGGGCACACTGGGTGCCCTCGTCGATCTCCTCCCGGTCCGTCAATCCGTCGTCATCGGTGTCTGCATCCTCCGGATCGCACGGCCCAAACGTCAGGTCGCACTCCATCGCATCGGACAAGCCATCCCCGTCAGCATCATCGACCAGCGGGTTCGCGCCACACAACAGCTCGTCGGCGCTCAGGATGCCGTCCGGCTCCACATCGGTCCACAGGTCGTACAGCGGACTTGTCGTGGCGATCGTACACGGCGCCGTGCCCGACGGAAGGATGTCACCGCCATCGCTCACGAACAGGCCGTCGGCGTTGGGGACTTGGTCGGTGTCGATGCACAGCGGGTGGGTGTGCAGCGACATTAGCTCTTCGCCGTCGGTCAGCCCGTCGCCGTCGGTGTCCCGCACCAGCTTGTCGGTCCCCAACCAGTCTTCGGATCGGTCCAGGAGCCCATCGCAGTCCGCATCCACCGAGCTGTCCGGGCACGTGACCTCGCCATCGGGCGACTCGGCGGGGCTGGACGTGTCTTCGGTGCCCGGCGGAGCGGTGTCGTCGGCCGGCGGAGCCTGTTCCCCCGTGTCCCCATCGTCCTTGCTGCGCTCCTGACAGCCCATCAACAGGGCCATGAGAACAAACACGCGGGAGGATGGGCTGGAGAGTGGGCGATGGATGCGCATGAAGGCTCCTGAGGGGGATGTCAGATGAGCGATAGTGATCAGACCCGTCTGGGGAGACTACTACACGATGTGCCCTTCATTGGGCACCAATCCACCATGCAGGTTTCATGCCATCAGTAAGTCCCCATCAACAGGGAGTTCTCGCGTGAGGGCCTGACGACAGTCGTCACCCTGTCTCGGGCCTTGCGTCGCCGAGAACTCCGATGAACAAGCGTGTACCGGGGTGCCGATTGACCTTCGTCGGTCAGGTGACGGCGGTCACCCGTCGGTCAGTCCAACCATCCGGCGATGCGCTCCGCGACCATCAGCACACTCAAGTGAATGTTGCCGGTGGGAATCGTCGGGAACAGACTTGCATCGGCCACAAACAGGCCCTCGCAGCCCCAGACTTTCCCTCGTCCGTCGGTCACCGCGCTCACATCATCCTCGCGGCCCATCGGGGCTGTCCCCGAGGGGTGGTACCCGGAGTCGGTGGCCCAGGGCACCCAACGCTCGATGCGCTTGCGTCTCGCCAATGTGAAGGGCCGGGGCCACAGCGGCCGGGCCAGGGGGCGCATGGTGTTTGTCGCCGCCAGGTCCCGTGCCAGAGCCATCGCGGTCACTGCGCGGGTGCGGTCGCGGGGGTCCTCATGGAAGCGGGAGTCGATGCGGGGACGGGAGCCCAGATCCACAGAATCCCACTGGAGGATACCGTGTCCATGGGTCTTTCCGAGCATCGCCATGATCGTCACCAGCGGTGCGGTTGTGCGGCCAAGCGGCACAAAGGAGCCAACCTGGAGCTGGAGGTCGTCGGACCACGGCCCCTCTCCCGACGAGCAGCGCAGCACTGTCTGAATCAGCGGCCCGTCGGGCGTGAACACCCCCTGGCGACCGAGGTCGCAGAAACATGGCAAACCCAGGATGATCCAACAGCCGCGCCCCCACCCCAGCACGGGCGCTGCGCACGGTGATGCCCAGCCGGCGGAGGGTCTCGGGGGCACCAATCCCACTTCGCATCAGCAACGACGGGGTCTGCAAAGACCCGGCACAGATGACAACTTGGTCGGCCAGAACGTCCGTCACAAAGCCATTGTGGTGTGTCCTGACGCCGCACGCCCGGTCCCCCTCGAACAGCACCGACTCGACGTCGGTGTTGGCTTGGATGCGCAAGTTGGGTCTGGCCCGCACCTCGGGTGTCAACATCGCCTCGGCCACGCTCACCCGCCGGCCCTCGATCTGGTTCATTGCGTGGGACCCAACCCCAGCGGGAGTGGTGGCGTCGTTGGTGTCCGCGCATGCTGGATGCCCCAGCTCGAGGCTGGCTTCGACCAGTGCGGCCTGCCAGCGTGTCCACTCCTCGGGGCGATGTCGGCGCAGTGGAAGGCCATCCCCGGAGCCATGGATGTCCGGTCTGGAGCCACCGTAGTCAAGGTCGTTCTCGATGGCCTTTAACGCCGAAAGGCACGCCTCGTGAGACCACTCGTCCAGCCCCAACGCGACCCATTCGTCCAGGTCTCGGGGAAGGGGTCGAATCGCGATGCAAGTGTTGACTGCGCTGGAGCCGCCGACCACTCGGCCCCTCGGCATCCCCATGCGAATCGGAGTTGTCGAGGGGCGGTGGCGGTGGCCCCAGTCGTGGCTGGACAGTGCGTTGCGACGGCCATCTGCGAGGTCTGGCGGCAGGGTGGCTGGTGTGTAGTCCGGCCCCGCTTCGACCAGCAAGACCTCCCGATCCGACCGTGTCGACAGGCGGGCAGCGAGGAGGCTGCCGGCGGTACCGGCCCCAACAATGATGGTGTGGACGTGCATGGGGCGTCGTAGCGCATGTTCACCTCGCGTTCCAACGTTGCCAGTGAACAAGGCGTCAGGCGGTCCTCCACACGGCCTCTGCCCCGCATCGGAGGGCACTTGTGACCCGCTTCGAGCGTCCTGTCTGGGTTGGCCCCAGGCTTGGCTTACCGTTGGCCGAGCGGCCACTGCCCCGGGCGTTGGGGAATTCGCCAGCTCGCGTCCTGCCGAAGCTCGATGCCCGCCGAGCGCGCCAGGATGAGGGTGTCTTTGCCCTGCCACTGGCGGTCCACGTACGGTCCCGCCCGCCATCGGCCGCGCACCGGCAGCTTGATCTCCAGCCCCAACCGCGCGTCCGACTGGGCGCCCCGGTCCTCCTTTCCGGACACCTGGAGCACCAGACTGGTCGAGTGCTGCACCCGCTCCCGTGCCGAGAGGCTCCACTCCGCCGGCATGCGCGACAACAACGTGGGCCCGGTGAGCTGCCAGAGCGAGACCTGCACATCGTCCACCAGCAGCTGCTTGGCTTGGATGTACGCCGTCAAGCCTGGCTTGCCGAAGTTGGACGTCCGCTCCTGGGGGTCCAGCCAGCGCATTCGGAGACCCCCACCCGCCCGAAATGTCGTGGGAATGGATCTTCTACGTGACAGAGTGGCTGGCGGTGGCGCCTCGATGGACGCTTGGGTGAGGCGCGGGACGCCGTCGCTTCGGATCCAGCCGGGTGCGGGTGCCCGACTTCTTCTCTCGCACGTCAATGCCGCCACCCGTCAGCGCTTTGAGCGTCTTGTGCACTTGGTGGAGCGTGGGGTTGCGGCGGGTGGCCTCTTAGAGCGTGGTCTCCCACCCCAGCGACGCTGCGGTGGCCATGACGCCCAGAAACCGCAGCTCGTCCTTCGGATCGGGGGGTAGCGTCGGGACGGAGGCCGTCGTGAAAGCCCAGCGCAGCCCGAGCTCTGACACCGGAGTGCGGAACGCTGTGCTGGCTCGTGCTCCGCCGATGGCGTCCGTGGCCGCCATCATCCATGTCCGTCCGAGTCGCTCCAGCGGCGTCAACGTGGGCGTCAGTGTGCCCACGAAGGGCAGGTTCAGCGGGATGGGCCGGGGCTCCAGCACGTGCATCGCGGACAGACGATTCGGCAGGAACTCCGGCGGGGTGGCCCTTGCCGTGGGGGACATGAGGCCGAGGACCGCCCCAGCCCACAGCATCGGGAGCACCTGTTGTCCATTCCCCACCGGCGCGCGCTCTGGCGCTCGGGTTGTCCGGCTGGGTCTCTGGATCGCGCTCACGTGCCGCCCTGATTCAGTGGCACCGGTGGGGTGCGAAGGCGCACAGTATCACAGCACGCGGGTGCGGCGAGCATGGCGGGCCGGCCTCGAAGATCGGCTGGCAGTGGCCCACTTCGGAGTGCGGACCCGGCCCGTCGGTCAGTGGGCGCTGCCCCGCAACAAGTACAGTCCGCCGACTGCGGACAGCCCGAAGCTGTACTGATCCAGTTCCGGCGCGCCCATCAGCAGGTCGGAGAAGTCGTCGCCATCCTCGTTGCCGCCGTTGCATCGGTGGCGGCGGCGGTGTCCAGGGCCTG
Organism: Myxococcota bacterium; assembly: GCA_942491145.1. Lineage (GTDB taxonomy): Bacteria > Myxococcota_A > UBA796 > UBA796 > UBA2385 > CAXQUZ01. The sequence goes on from CALOBC010000035.1 coordinate 148,507, forward strand.
TTCGGAAGGCAGCGGTCCCAGCCTCGGTCAACATGCTGGCCGTGCAAGTGGCCGTGGGCGGGGGCGTTCAGTTTGGTCCGGGTGCCTATCCGAAGCTCAACCAGTGCCAGGGCCGTCGATCCCCACCGCAGTGACCCGGCGCGAGTCCGCTGCGGTGGGGATGGCGACTACTCCGCGTCGTTGGTGTTGAGTCGGGCCTCGTCCACGTACAGCCGCACGAGGTCCTCGTCTTCGCCGGACAGCTTCACCAGAAGCTCCACCACCTCGTCCACCGACAAGGCGTCCCGGCCCTTGAGGCGCGCGGTGGCGGCGGTCTGGGCGTGTTCCATGTCGTCCTCATCACACTCTGCACAGGGGATGGTATCGGACACGAGATCCCAGGGCAGCACCACCTTCAGCACTTCGCTCGCCCGGAGCAGGCCCCACCAGAAGGGGTGCATGGGTTGAAGACCGGACTCGGCGATGGGTGTCGGAACAGCGACGATCTGGAAGTGCCAGTTTTGACCCGGGAACTGCACCACGGACGATGTGCCGTTGTTGTTCACGAGATCGACGTGGTCATGGTACAAGACGTACAGGTCTCCAGCATCGGTGCTCGCGAGGTCGGTGACCTCGGGGCTGCCCTGAATCTGGGGAAAGAAGAGCAGCGAGTTTGAGGTCACCAGTGTGGGCATGTAGCCGGCGTCGGTCCCGACGAAGAACTTGCCCGTGTTGATCGCATCGAACGCGATGCTGGTCGCTTGCTTGGCTTGGGCGATGGTGTCGGTGTTTGTGTTGCCGGTGTTGGGATCCCAGGTCGCGACGTGGGCCACCGGCGCCCCGGACTCGGGATCGATGCCCTGCCCCACGGCCACGACGAGGTCGGTGTAGGGGCTCACGGCCAGCTCTTTGACCACGAAGTCTAGGTTGGTCCGCATCTGAACGCTGTGGGTCTGGGGATCGAGCTCGAGGAGGTCACGGCTGTTCTCGTCCCACGCGTAGATCCGCCCGTCGGTGGTGGTCGCGACGGCCCCCACGGTTCCGCCCGGCACCACGATCGTGGTGGTGACATAGCCGGCTCCTGCGGCGTCTTGGGTCTCCACCCCGTCGCCTTGAGGGGAGTACATGGCGTTGTCTGCAAACGACACCGCGATGTCGTGGGCCCCTTGGCCGAGAAGGTCGGGGGACCGCACGATGTGGTTGTCTCGCACCCGAACGAGGGAAAGCTGATCTCCGTTGTGGCGGGCATAGACCACTCCACCGGGTGCGGAGCGCTCCAAGGCTGTGGCGTCCAGGGGGAGAAGGTCCACCATCACGCCAGCCCCAGCGTGGTAGACCTCCACGGTCTGGTCGTCGAAGTTGGAGATGTACAGTCGGTCGCTGCCGGCGTGGGCAGTGGCGAGCAAGGACAGGACAAGGAGGGTCATGGGTGCCTCGGGTGCGGTGGGCCGGAGTTGGCCACACCCGTGGGTGTGCCGACGGCCCCTCCCGTCACAGCGCTTGGCGAAAAAGATCTGAGTCGGCTGAAACTGTCGACGGCGACGCCCCTTGCTGGTCGGTGTCCGTCACGATCGACGGCACAAACCCGCGCAGCGCGCGGAGGAGCAGGCGCATGTTGAGTCGACGCATGGTGTGGGGACTGGGACTGGTGGGACTCATGGCGGTGGCCCAGCCCGATGTGTGGGTGCCGCAAGCCCATGCCGGCAAGGGCAGCGTGGTGTGCCCGTTGCTGCAGGCCACGTTCCTGGATGCCTACATGGTGCTGGACTGGGCGACTGTGGACGACACCTACAGCGACCTGGAGAGCTGGGGTTGCCCGATGATCTCGCCAAACCACCACTGGGGCGCCGTGGCGCGGGTGTACTACGGCGACATCGCGATGGGCATCGTGCGCTACGAGCTCGCCGGTCAGTACGATCTGGCGGACGATCTGCGCGACGCCTATGGCGAAGTTGACTTGGACTACCGCTTTGAAGCGCGCCACACCTTGACCCGCACCGGCGGGGCCACCCTGTGGCCTGGCACCCTCCAAGCCAACGCCGTGCTGTTGGCCCAAGACGCGTTGGACGGTCCCCACAAGTTCCATGGGTACCTGCCCCCCGGCAACTACACGGTCGCCAACGTGGGCTTTGTGGTGGTCGGTGGCGGAGCGGAGATCGTGCTGCCGTAGGTCACAACGCTCGGGGACCGCACCCCACTCAAGCCTCTCGGCCCACCTGCGTGCGCCGGGCGTGCAGCTCGACCCCCAGGCGGGTTGTGGGACCGACGTGCTTTGCTGTGGCAATGAGTGTGGCCTCGTCCAGGGCCTTCAAGGCGATGTCGCGGTCCCCGTGCTCCCACTCGATCTCGCATCGCTGACAGAGCACCGCGGCCCGGTCCAGTGCGGCCCCCGGGGGGACCATCCGCTCGGCATGGTGGAGGTGTCTGCGCGCTTGGTCCAGGTTGCCCTGGGCGGCACAGACCCCAGCGAGCAAGCGGTGGCAGCTTGCGGCGATGAGGGGCCACTGGGCCGTCGTCAACGCAAGCGCGCGGGTCAGCTCTCCAAAGGCTTGGGACAGGTCCCCTTGGCGCCGGCACACACTGGCGATGCTCACCCGCACAATGGCCTCAGAGCGGGGGTTCCCGAGCTCCCGATGGATGGCCAGCGCGGTGTCCAGCTGGGCGCGGGCGCCGACGAGGTTGCCGTCCACCATGAGCAGCGTGCCGAGGTTGCCGCGCACGATGCCCTCCGAGCGTCGGTTGCCCAGCCGCTGGTGCAGGGTGAGGGCCTGGGCATAGAGCTGGCGGGCGTCCTCGTCTCGGCCCATGTCGCGGTACACGATGGCGAGGTTGCTGAGGACCGAGCCCTCGGACTGGCGGTCGCCGATGTCCTGAAGTACGTGCAGTGCGATTTTGTAGCGTTTCTCGGCCTCGGAGAAATCCCCGCAGTGGCGGCTGAGCAGGCCCAAGTTTGCCATCGTCCGCCCCTCGGCCCGCCGGTCGCCAAGTTGTTGGTGCAGGGTGAGGGCGGCGGTGAGGTGGGTCCGGGCCGAGGTGAAGTCACCCTGGGCCATGTGGTTTACGCCCAGATCTCGCAAGATGGTGGCCTCGGCGGCCGCTGCGCCGGCTTGCTGAAAGATGCCGAGGGCCGTCTCGGCGTGGGCCCGTGCAGCGGCGGGATCTCCTTGGAGCGACCGCAAGTGACCCAGGCCGGCATGGGCGTGGCCGAGCTGGACGTGGAGCCCCAGACGTGCGGCGGTCTGGATGGCGTCTTCGCACAAGGTGGTGGCGGTCTCGATGCGGCGCACCCGTGCCAGGACAGCGGCGAGCGCCAGCTTCAGATCCAGGCGACGGGGTGCAGAGAGGCCGCCGTTGGAGAGGCAGTGCTCCAGGGCGTCGGCGGCGAGCGGCAGCGGGCCCACGTGGGTGCAGATGGCGGCGGTGGCCAGCGCACAGCAGGCGGCGACCTCGTGCTCACCGAGCTTGGATGCGTTGTGTTGGGCAACTGCGATGTTGTCGCGCTCTTGGATGAGGGTTTGCAGGCGCCGGGGGCCCCCATGGGTACGCAGTCCCTCCAGCGCGCCGGGGGTGCCCAGGCGGGCGAAGTGGCGGGCGTGGTGGCGAGCGCTGGTCGAAGCGTCGGGCAGCTCGGCGAGCTTGTCGGCGGCGAAGGCGCGAATGCTCTCCAGCAGGGTCAGCCGACGGTCACCGCGGTCGGTGGTCCCGACTTGGATGAGGCTGTTGTCGATGAGCACTTGGAGAGTCTCTTCGGGCCAGGCTGCCCCCGGCACCGACGGCGGCCCCACGACCACTTCAGCGGCGTGTGTGCTCATGCCGCCCCGAAACACACTGCAGCGGGCCAAGGCGCGCTGGGCGTGGGGGTCGAGCAGGCTCCAGGACCAGTCGAGCGTGGCCCAGAGGGTCGCGCGGCGGTCGGTGGCCGGGACCGTGGTGGTGCGCAGCAGCCGGAAGCGATCGGACAAGCGGTCGTCGAGCTGATCGACGGTAAACAGGGACAGTCGGGCCGCGGCAAGCTCGATGGCGAGGGGCAGCCCGTCCAGGCGGGTGACGAGGCGGGCGACGGACGCGCGGTCCGCCAGCACTGGGGGCCGGGGAAGCTCGGAAGCGCGGGCCACAAAGAGCTGCACTGCGTCGTGCTGGGGCAGCGGTGCCAACGCCACGGTCGAGGCGCCCGGGATGGCGGGTGGGACGCGGCTGGTCACCACAAGACTGGCTTCGGGGGCGATGCTCAGCCAGGTCTTGAGCGCGGTGCTCGCTTGGGGCAGCAGCTGCTCCAGGTTGTCGAGAATGATGAGCGCGCGGCCCAAGCTGCGCATGGCGTGGCCTAGCTTGACCGTGGGCTCGACCCCGTCGAGGGGCACACTGAGGGTGCGGGCCAAAGCGCTGAACATGGCGTCGAGGGTCCAGGCGTCCTGCAGGTCGCAGAACCAGACGCCGCCGGACACCGCAGCGCCGGCCCCCACGTGGAGCGCCAGGCGGGTCTTTCCCACACCGCCGGGACCGAGAATGATGACCAGTTTGATGTTCTGGTCAATGAGTTGGGCGAGCGCTTGTCGCTCGGCATGGCGGCCGATGAAGGCGTCGAGGCGCACCGGCAGCGAGGGCGTCTGGGGCAGAGGCGCCTGGGGGGGCTGGGCGGTGCGGCCAGCGAGCTTGAGCGCCACCCGACACCGGGGGCACCGGGCGAGGTGGGCCTGGAGACGGGCATCCTCGGGGTGCTCAAGGAACTGGTCGAGGGTGGGGTGGGCAGCGGCCTGCACCCGCTGAGGTGGGGCGAGGGGGTGTCCCCGCCAAGCGGCGGCCAGGGCGACAACGGTGGGCGGCCGCCGGGCGCGGTCCCACTGCAAGGCTGCCTCGATGGCGTCGGCCATGCGCGCAGGGGCGTCGGGGCGCAGGTGGGTGACCCGCGGTCGATCGGTGAGCTGGGCCTCGGCGAAGCGAGTGATGGAGTCGACCTTCCCGAAGGCCCGCTGCCCAGTCAGCATCTCGAACACGGTCGCCCCGAGGGAGAACACATCGGCCCGCACATCGAGGGGGGCACTGCCCAAGAGCTGCTCGGGCGCGGCATAGCCGGGGGTCCCCATCGTGGCTTGGGGGTCCCCGGCTTGCTCCACTCCGCCGAGGTTCTGCACCAGTCCGAAGTCAGCAATGCGGGCCACATGGGCATTGTCGACGGTGTGCAGCAGGATGTTCGCCGGCTTGAGGTCCCGGTGCAGCAGCCCCGCGGTGTGGGCGGCGTCGACACCGGCAAAGATCTGGTTGGCGAGGCGGTCGAGCAAGTCGAGCGCCAGGGGGCCCTCCCGCAGGAGCATCTGGAGGTTGCGGCCCTCGGGGATGTGCTCCATGACGATGGCCAGACCTCCGCCGAAGGGCAACACATCGGTGACCGGCAGCACGTTGGGGTGGGCGAGGCACGCTTGGGCCCGCGCCTCGTGGAGCATCCGATCGGCGTCCTCGGTGCCCGGGCGGACCACCTTGATGGCGTGCAAGCTGCCGAGAATGGCGTGCCGTGCGCGGTAGACGATGCCCATGCCGCCCGCGCCGAGGTGCCCTTCGATGACGTAGCGCTCGAGGGTGGTGCCGGGTGCCATCGACGGTGGTCCCTGAGCCCCGCCCTCTGCGGGGCCGTCAGCCTTCATGGAAGAACGACGGGCCGTGGCCGAGCGCGGTGAGCCGCACCCGCAGGTCCCGCTGGAGGTGGCGGCGACAGCGCTGGAGCAGTCCCCGGGCGCCGGTCCCGGGCAGGTCCAGGATGGCCGTGATCTGGTCCTGGGGGATGCCTTCGACATACCGCAGATAGATGGCTTCCTGCTCCACTGGGGTCAACGCGGCCGAGGCCTCTCGCAGCAGCGCCTCCCGCTCCTGGGCGCGCAGCTGGGCGAGCGCACCGAGGGCCGGGTCCTCCTGTTCGAGCACCCCGTCCGTGGTCAGCAGCTCGCCCTTCTTGCGCACGGCGTTGAAGCAGAGGTTGCGGGCGATGCCGTGAATCCAGGTGCTGAAGCGGGCCTCGCCGGCGTAGTCAGGGAGCTTCTCGTAGGCGGTGAGCAAGGTGTCCTGCACCAGCTCTTCGGCCTTTGCGGAGTCTTTGACAATGCGCATGCACAGCGCGTAGACACGAGACCGGTGGGCGGCGAAGAGGCGGTCGAGGTCCCGGGCGAGCGTGGGTGTGACCACCGCATCCCCACCCGAGATCTGCCCCACGCGGTCGGCGATGCGGCGCTCGGTCTGGGGGCCAGGGGGAGGCTGGGTCATGGCGGTCTCGGGGGCTGCGCCGGTCGAGTCTACCGCCGGTTGGGCGCGGGTGTGGCGGGAGCACTCCCTTGGGTCCGGACTCGGCAGGCCGCGGGACCGCACCGCGGGAGTTGCAGCCAGCAAACACACACAGCGCAGTCCCGCCCGCAACGCTGGGATCAGTCGGTCAGCTTGACCACCCGCTTGCCGAAGGCTTCGCCCCGCAACAGCCCAATGAACGCGGCTGGCGCATGTTCCAGCCCCTCGATGACCTCCTCGCGGTACTGGATCTTGCCCCGGGTCACCCAGTCCGTCATCTTCTGGGCGAACTCTGGGTAGAGTTGGCCGAAGTCTTCAAAGACGATGAAGCCGCGCAGGGTCATGCGCTTGCGCAAGATGATGCTCATCAGCAGGTTCAGGCGGTCCGGTCCGTCCGGCAGGGACGTCGCGTTGTATTGCGAGATCAAGCCGCACACCGGGATGCGGGCCGACGTGTTGAGCAAGGGCAACACGGCGTCCAGGACTGCGCCGCCGACATTCTCGAAGTAGATGTCGATGCCCTCGGGCACGGCCGCACGGAGCGCTTCGGCAAAGCCATCGGCCTTGTAGTCGATGCAGGCGTCAAAGCCCAGAGTGTCGACCACGTGGGCACCCTTGACCGGTCCGCCGGCGATGCCCACCACGCGGCATCCGAGGATCTTGCCAATCTGTCCCACGGTGGCGCCGACGGGCCCGCTGGCGCCCGCGACCACCAGCGTCTCACCGGCCTTGGGCTGGCCGATCTGTGTGAGGCCCGCCCAAGCGGTCAGCCCCGGCATGCCCAACACACCGAGGGCCCAGGAGGGGTTGTCAGGGTTTGTGCCCAGGTTCATCACACCCTTGCCGTCCGACAGCACGTAGTCCTGCCAGCCGCCGGAGCAGAGCGCCCAGTCGCCCGCCGAGAAGCCTGCGACGTCGGAGCTCACCACCTGTGCCACCGTGCCGCCGACCATGACCCCGCCGAGCTTGACCGGGGGGGCGTAGGAGGGGGCGCTGCTCATTCGTCCGCGCATGTAGGGGTCGAGCGAGAGGAACTCGTTTCGCAGCAGCATCTGGCCAGGTCCGGGCCGGGGCACAGGCTCGGTCTCGAGGCGCAGCGTCTGGGCGTTGGGTTCGCCCCGGGGGCGCTCGGCGAGGACGAGCTTGCGGTTCTGGGTGCTGGATTGAGGCATGGGATGCAGTCCTTGTTGGATGATGGCGGGGGTATCCCACCGCGCACCCCGTGCCTCAGGTTTGCAACCGTTCACCGTGGCCGCAACTCAATACAACTTAAATCGGACCCGCCAGCAATCGACGCAATGGCGGTTGGGTTGGCGTCGAAGACGTGCCGTCGCACAACATCGCTGGCTGTCGGCTCCGTCTTGAGTGGAGCTGTTCCATCCTTCCGATGGGCAGAGCGATCGATGCGGTCTTTGCGTTGCACCTTAGGGTGCGATCACCCGGCCCGGGGCGCCGCTTGCCCCGCTGCTGGAGTGGCAGCTTGCGCAAGCGCCCGTCCCCACTGCGCCGAGCATCGCGCGCTCGACATCGCCGTCGATGACCTTGGCGGTGATGGGAAACACCACTTCATCGTCGCGGAAGTAGAAGTTGCCCGCTGAGTTGGTGGACTCGGTCCACACGGCCCCGGTCGCATCGGTCACTTCCACCACAACGTCCTCCACACCGTTGCAGTCATCGGGCTCGTCGTACTCGGTGAAGACGGTTCCGGCGACCGTGAAGCGTGGACCTTCGCCTTCGCTGGTGTGGCAGGCAATGCAGTCCATCCCTGGATGCATGCGGGGCGACTCTGAGTTGCCGCCGGTCCAGTAGCTGTCGGAGACGCAGGTGCCATCACCCCCGCCCCCATCAGCCCCACCGCCATCGGTCCCATCGGCCCCATCCGTTCCACCGTCGTCCTTCGATGAGGCCGAGCCGGTGGCGCCTTCGGTGGGCTGGCATGCCGGGAGGAACAACACACAGGCGAGCAGTGAGACGCGGAGGTTCATGTCGGGTCCGGGGTGGGGGGCGCGGCCTCAACGTGGCCGGTCGGCAACCCACCGGCCACAGCGGCACCTCAGGAACCGTTCGCACGGTTGGATACGTTGTGGTGCGTTCCGCAGCGCAGATGTCTGCGCGATCGTTGTGTCTGTGCGCGCTTGCCCTCAGCCCAACCCGCCGGCCGCTTCGCTCCCACGGTCCTCTTGGGGCAGGGTCCCCCACGCCGGCGAACCGTTGGCGCGAGAACGACCAGATGGACCACCACTGGGGGCGCTTCGAGTTGGCCCGTCCGCTGACCGATGCCCGCACCGTGACCGCACTGGTTGACCACCTCTTGGGTGTTGCCCTACTCGGGCCACCAACCTCGGGCGGCCAGCTGGTCCTGCACCACGGCCGTGCGCGCGGGCAGGTAGGCCTCGGTGATGCGGTCTCGCTCGGGCGTCCAGTGGTCGTCCACGGTGTAGAGCTCACAGGGTGCGCTTGCGTAGCAGTACACATCCCGCCGATAGCTGCCCCAGCGTGCGGACTCAGCCAGCATGGCCGGCCCCAAGATGTCCGCCAGTGCGTCATACCGGGCAATAGCGATGGCTGGTGACAACACCCCACCGTCGCCCATGACCTCGGCCGCGCGGGCGGCCAGTCGGTCTCGAAACGCCCCATGCAGCGCGAACGCTTGGAAGAGCTGCCCGGGCGTGCCCACATCGTCGGCGCCGGTTCGGTCCGTGCCCAGCTCTTTGAGGGTGTGTTCAGCATCCCAAGACACAAAGCGCCACCGGCCGTCGTCGCTGCGCTGTCGCCCGGCGTACCAGTTGTGCCAAGGCCAGTCGTCGTTGCCCGCCCACAGGTTCATCAGCATGTAGTCTATGAGTGCGCCTTCATCGACCTTCTCCCGCAGCGCGTCCAGGCTGGCATCCGAGCCGTCGGCCTCCTGGGCCCGCCGCAGGGTCTCGTCCCAGTCGTCCGTGTCACCGTCGATGGCTTCGCCGGAGTTCAACACATCCCACTCCCCGCCCCCCGCGCGGTCGGCAAAGAAGTCGGCATCCGCTCGCTCTGCGATGTCGTAGATGCCCCAGTACAGGCCATTGAGGAACAGGTGCACATGCCGACCTCGGGGCGCCTCCCCGCCGAGCGCCCGCTGGGTGGCCCGTGCGTAGGGGTCCCGCAACAGCTGGGCGCGGCTGCGTTGGGTGGGGTCCCAGTGCACCCATGAGTGGTTGTAGCCGGCCCGCAACACAAGCCCATCAAACTGTTCCGGACCGGCATCCTCGTAGAGTGGGTAGCGCAAGGTGCCGGGGCCATAGTCGCTCTTAAACAACACCCGGATGCTCTTCTTCGGGGAGCGGTCCGGCTGGCGGCTGGCCCCACCATAGATGCGACCCCCGGCGTTTATGGCGAATCCTTCCTCGCCGTCGGCGTACAGCTCCAGCGAGAGTGGCCGCTCCCAAGCTGTCCCCGACTCCCACGCGTGGTCGTACAGCCCAGTGGGCCCCCACAAGTCGCCGGGGTCCAACACGAGTGCCAGCATCGGCAGTGCCCGCAGCGCGGCCTGAAACGCAGCGGGGTCATCCTCTGTGATCTCGTCGGACAAGCCATAGTGGGGCGTGCTCCAGCCTCCGGTGCCGTAGTCGGGGGACCACTGGGTCGGCCAGTCGTCGGGGGCCGCTTGGGTTGCGACTTGGTCCGGGAAGACAAACGTGCGCGTGACCGTGGGCCCCACTGGGGTGCCGTCCGTGGTCAGAGCCAGCCGGACCACGGTGGTGCGGTCGATGTCGAGGGGGGCGGTGTAGGGGGTGGCCGTCGGCGAGCGGAGGGGATCGGAGCCGTCGCGGGTGGTGAGGACGGTCGCGCCGACGAGTGCTGTGGTCACGGTGAGGGCAAACCCGCCGTCATCGACCCAGCCGCCGGCATGGTCGAGCTGGAGCGCCGAGCCGCCAACGTCGTCGATGCCGTCGTCCCCGCCGCTGTCCCCGCCGTCCCCGGTCTCCGGCGTGCCCGAGTCGGGGGCTGCCGGGTGGGCGCCGTCCCCGGCGGGCGCATCGGTGCCGCTTCCGGTGGACCGGGGAACGGTGGGCGCGCAGCCCAAGGCGAAGGCAAGCAGCAGGTGTCGCATGGGGACCAGTGTACGCGGAGAGACGGGGAGACGGGTCGACTGTCAACAGCCGCCAAAGGCAGCCCACCCACCGTCCTGTCAGGCATGGACCTCGGGCGACGGGGCCGGTTGTGTGACCCCGCCATCTCGGGACCCAAGCAGCAAGCGGGCAGCGGGCAGGACAACCTCGGCGAGGCAGGCCCGGCCAATCCCTTGGGCATCGGCGCGGCTGAGCAGGCCCCACCGAGACAGGTCGGCTTCGGGGGCTTCGGGCACGGAGATGCCGTGCTGTTGAGCATTCTCGAACACCTCAGCCACCGCCGCGCGGACCGGGTCGCCGCCGACCTCGATGGCCCAGCGCACCGTTGACCACGCGAGCAGGGCGTGCTGGGCTTCGTCGGTGGCGATCGTGGTGAGAACCTGCTTGAGGGTGGGGTCTTCGGCTCTCCGGGCACCCTCGAGCGCAAGCAGGCTGGCCAGTGCTTCCCCGATGCAGCCCTCTCGTGCGGCGTCGGCGGCCAGCTCCGCCAAGGACGCGGCGAGGGGCACGGTGGTCAGCGGGTACGGACCGGGGCCGACGGGCTTGCCCGCAATGGCGGACACCACGGCAAAGCCGAGCTCGGCGTGGTGGACTTCTTCGCCGGCGGCACGGTGGGTGCGGGCGAGCAGGGCTGGCGGGGCACCGAAGCGCATCAGGTCGAGGGCCACCTTCGAGAAGGCCGCAACCGACGCGTGCTCGTCGAGCGCTGCGCGGGTCCAGCGGGCGAGCAGCTCCGCACGAACGGCCGACGGAATGGTGTGGAGCTGGGTGTGCAGGGTCGTGGCCCAGTCGCCGCTGGCCACGGTGCGGGCGAGTCTTGCGGCCCCGTCGACCATGAGTGGTCGGCCATAAACACAAGTGGGAACCGTTTCTCTCACGGGGTAGCAGCAGCCAGGGTGGTTCTCCCCGGTGTCTGCGCTCCACCACACAATGTTGTCTTCGTACGTTCCCGGCCCCGTGACCGCCATGATGGTCGTGCCACAGCTGCCCATCAAGGTCGACTTGTCGACGTCTCTGGGGGCGGGGCACTCGGCGTCTTCCGCCACCTCCACGCACGCGGTGCCGGCCTGCGTGTCGACGTCGGAGCCGGTGTCGTCGTCCTTGTCGCCGCAGCCTGTGGTGGACAGCAGCGGAATGATGGCGAGCAGGAGGGAGTGGGTGGGGCGCATGAGCAGACCTCGGGGGCAGTGGCGGGAACCCGTGAGCATACGGCGCTTCTCGGGGGTGTGCTGCACGGGGGTGTGCAGAACTGCACGATGTTGGGTGCTGCATCGAGCGGACCGGCCCCCAAGCCGTGCTGAAGCCGGCGCAGGTCGGTGGCACGCTGGCCCCAGTCCGTCGATGCCCAGTCCGTCGATGACCAGACCTTCTTGGACTTCCCGAGAGTCCCGGTTCAGAAGGCCATGCCCATGCGCACCTGGAAGTCGGGCAGCACCGTGGAGCCCACGCGGTCTTGGGGGTCCGCCACCATCACCGAGACCCCTGCGGTCACCTGCAGCTCCACTGCCACGTGGGCGGACACCCAGCCGTCGAACGTGAGCGTTGGATTCGCCGTTAACGCATGGGCCGCGTCGGTGGTGCCGACCGCGAACCGACGGTAGCCGAGCAGCATCGGTGCGTGCATGGTGATGCCCTTGCCTTCGGCGTCTCGGCGCTCCAACACCCGCAGCGCCGGGCCCGCCCGCGCCGTCAGTCCCTGGTGTCCGAGCGAGCCTTCGACGCCCAGCTCCAGCTCGACCGGATGCAGCGCGGTCACCGAGACCGAAGCGTTGATCATGCCCGGGAAGCCGACGCCCACATGGGCGGCGCCCCAAGTCGAGAGTGCGGGCACAAACAGCAGCTTGGGCGTCATGGGGGTCCTGGCTTTGGTGGACCGCATAGCCCGGACCGTGCGCGCTGGGCCGCTGGATGGGGCCGCACTCGCGGGGCGCAGTGGGGCTGGTGTGCGGGTTCGCTCCAACGAGCCGGTAGGTGTTCCCGTCCGCTGGAGGATGTGTGCACAAGCTTCACCTGCGGGTCGCCTCGCCCCGCGTGCACTTCGGTGGCCTCGAGTGTGGGCCTGAGGTCTGCACCGTTGGGCCCACCAGCCACGGGTCCGACAGCCATCCGGACAACGATGCGAGAATGGCGCAAAGACAACTGTTCCTGTGGTCTGGTTCGGCTCGGTGGGAGTGGGCCGCAGGGCCCCCTCTGGACCTGCGCGGTCCGCCTGCCTGCGGCGTCGCGACGGCCCCCAACTCCGCTGGGTCCGGTCGATTGGCGCCGCTCCCTTCGCCGGCCGCCAACGAGGTGGGGTGTGCGCGGGCCAAGGCCTGCTCTGGTCTGTCCGGTGTGCGAGACTGCTCCGCCCTGCTGGACACCCATGCTGTATTGGTCCCTGCTGTTGCTCCCGCTGTTGTTGCGGTTGGTGCCCGGTCGCGGGGACCAACCTTGGCGCACGGCGGTGGACGTGCCCTTGGCGCTGACCGTGGGCACCTTGAGCGGACTGCTGTGTGGCGTGTGGCTGGTTCAGTTCTATCTGCGCGTCGGCAATGTCGAGGGCTCTCCGGACTTCTTGGAGTACTGCTGGAGCACTGGCGCGTTTCTGTACTCGCTGGGTGACCACATCAGCGGCAACCGCAGCCGCGCTGCTGGACTGCTCTCCGGGTTGTTGGCCCGTCGGCTCGGTGTGCTCGACGGATTGCTCTGGGCGGCCATCCTGTCGACCTCGGTCTTGTCCGCGGCCTGCCACCTTTGGGCCCGCTCGCTGCACAGTCGCACTGCGGGTATCTTGGCGGGGCTGGCTGTCTCGACAGTGCCCTGCCTGTGTGTTCTCTCGCGCACACTCACCTACTATCCCCCCATCATCGCGACACTCGTGCTGTGTGCGGCAGCCGGGACGGTGGCGATGCGGTGGCGGACCGTGGTCGGCTGTGCGGTCGCCGGACTGGGGGCGGGACTGGCGCTGCTCATCGATGCCCGCGGCCTTCCGTGGGCGCTGGTCACGGTCAGCTTGGGTGGTCTGGCGGCGCTGGTGGGGCACCGGGGCACCCGCCTGCGTGCCCCGCTTCGGTTGTTGGCGCTCGGCTTGCCGTTGGTGTGGTCGTTCCAAGTTGGGCCGTGGGCCTTTCCGGACGGTGCCGCCTCGCTGGTGTCCCAAGTGTCCGTGGCCCGGGATCTGCGCAGGGTGGGGGTCTATGTCGACGATGCCCAGATCCCTGAGCGCCCCAGCGAGGGCTTTGTGTGGGGACGGTCCAGCTTGTTGTTGATCCCGGACACCCTTGTGTTTGTGTCGGGCCAGAGCGTGCTCATCACCGAAGAGGCCCGGGCTGGGCGCACGTCCGTCGACAAGAAGGCCCTGCACGTCACGCCTTGGGTGCCCCTGGTGTCCGGAGCCGCCCTCCTTGCGGTCCTTGGCTTGGTCCGCCAGCCCCTGTTGTTGTTCGCCGCATTGGCGAGTGCGCTGCCTTTTGTGTTGAGTCTCGACAGCGCCATTGTGGTGAAGCAGTCTGGGGCACGCTTTCTGGCCAACGCTGCGCCCTTTGTTCCCCTTGTGTTGGGTCTGGCCGGTGGTGTGTTGGCCGGGCGTCGAGGCTTGCGGGTTCCTGGCGTGCGGGGCGATGGACTGCGCTTGCTGGCGGTGCTCGTGTTGGGAGTGCTTGTGGTCTTGGGTGTTGTGCCCACCTTTCTGTCCCCGGTGGCACCCTGGCGGGTGTCGGTCGACACCTCTCAGCGGGCGGTGGAGCGGGCGCGGGATGTGGTCGCGGGCACCCGCAAACCGAAGGACCCGGCCGACACACAGTGTGCCAGCGTGTTGGCCACCAACCCTGAAGATGGCCGATGGGTGGACCTTCTCACCGACTGGGATCAGTGAGCCTGGGGCCACGCCGGGTTGAGAGTGTGCCAATAGACGCCACTCTGGCGATGGGGCGATCCGACCGGCCCAGACCCTTTGCGAAAAAGTGTGTGCCATCGGGTGGCGCTCGCGACCGGTTGGACTACGCTCCAGCCATGTCCAGTCGTCCCTCCACAACCCAGCACGCCTACACAGCGCCCGCCCTCGCGGTCTGTTGCTGTTGCTGTTGTGGAACCGCCAAGGTGCCGGACCAGGTGTTGTAGTTCCTCGATCTTGTCGAGGTCCACGAGCCCGCCGGCCCAGCCGAGCGGGCTTTTTTGTGTTTGGCCCCACCCTCTTCCGCGCCCCCTCCGCGGCCCCCGTCGCAGAAGGTCCATGGCCCACCAAGGAGCCCCCCATGTCCCCCGTTCTCAGCCTCTCTCGCGCCCGCGTTGCACCCTCCGTCCCCCGCTCCGCCACGGAAGCCCGCCTGCATGTCCTGTACGAGAATGCCGCGTGGTTGGCCCCTCTCGAAGACGCGCTGAAGGCCCAGGGTGTGCCGTATGTGCTGCACTTTGTCGATGGGGGCACGCTCGACCTGGGCAGCACACCGCCGCCGGGGGTGTACCTCAACCGGATGAGCCCCAGCAGCCACACCCGGGGACACCAGGGCGGGGTTCAGGTAGTGCGGGACCTTCTTGTCTGGCTGGAGGCCCACGGGCGCACGGTCATCAACGGCAGCCGCGCCTTTGAGCTGGAGCTCAGCAAGGTGCGCCAGGACCTCGCGCTGCGTGGGGTTGGTCTGCGCACGCCGCGCACGCTGTCGGTGGTGGGTCGCAGCGGGCTCAAGGCTGCGGCACGCACGCTGGATGTGCCCTTCATCACGAAGCACAACCAGGGCGGAAAGGGACTGGGCGTCAAGCTCTTTCGGGACCTCGATGCCTTCGATGCCTATGTCGACGGTCCGGACTTCATCGAAGACCCGGGCGGCGTCACGCTGCTCCAGCAGTACATCACCCCAGCGTCCGGCCACATCACCCGTGTGGAGCTGGTGGACGGCAAGTTCGTCTATGCGATGCACTCCAGCACCGAAGATGGCTTTGAGCTGTGCCCCGCCCCTGAGTGCTCCGCGGATGATGCTTTCTGCCCGATCGGGGACTCCGGTCGCTTCACCCTCGCGCGGGACTTCTCCCCCGATGATCCGCTGGTGGGGCAGTACATCGCCCTGATGCGGGCCCATGGCATCCGGGTTGCGGGCATCGAGTTTGTCGAAGACGCCAACGGCGACCGCTACACCTACGACATCAACGGCACCACGAATTTCAACCCGGATGTGGAGCAAGAGGCCGGTGTTCGGGGGATGGCCTTCGTGGCCGCACTGGCGGCCCGACTGCTGGGTGTGGGTGTGGCCCAGAGCGCCTGAGCGGGACACCAGAGCGCCGCAGCGGGACACCTGCCGCGCAATCGTCCGTTGCCGCGCTCGCCAGACGGGTGATGCTGCGGCCATGGACGTTGTCTATCTCTCTCCAAGCTGGCCCCCTGAACAGATCGAATTCACCCGCGGACTGCACGCCATTGGCGCACGGGTCTGGGGAGTGGGGGACGGTCCGCCCGGCGGTGCTGCCGAGTACCTGACCGGTCACCTTCGGGTGCCCGCGATGGGCGATGAAGATGACGTTGTGAGGCGTGTTCTCGACTGGTTGGGCGGCCGACGCCCGGACCGGGTCGAGACCAACTGGGAACCCATGGTGCTGGCGGCGGCCCGGCTGCGGGAGATCCTCGATCTGCCCGGACTCCGCCCTCGCCAGTCCCTTCCCTTTCGTGACAAGGTGCTGATGCACGAGGTCATCGCAGAGGCGGGGCTGCGGGTGGCGCGGACGGCTCGGGTGCGCTCGGTCGCCGAGGCCCTCGAAGCGGCGGAGTTTGTCGGCTATCCCTGCGTCTTCAAGCCGGTGGCTGGGGCGGGCGGGGCCGACACGTTTCGGGCCGACAGTCCGGCTGACTTGCGCCAGGGGCTCGCCGCGGTGGGCCATGTCGCCGAAGCGAGCTTGGAAGAGTGGGTCGAAGGCCAGGAATACACCTACGAGACCATCTGTGTGGATGGGGTGCCGGTGCTCGAGAGCGTGTGCCTCTACTTGCCCAATGTGTTGGTGGCGCGGCGCAACGAGTGGATGAGCCCCATCATCGCCTCGGTGCGGGATCTCGACGATCCTTGGATCGCCCCGGGGCTGGAGCTCGGCCGGGCGGCGCTGCGTGCGATGCACCCGGGCACGGGGTTCACCCACATGGAGTGGTTCCGAAACGACGCCGGCGAGGCCATCTTCGGCGAGGTTGCCTGTCGTGCCCCAGGGGCGAGCATGGTGGACTTGCTCAACTACACCCTGGACGCGGACACCTTCGTGGAGTGGGCCCGGGCGGTCTGCACCGGGCGTGTGCGACCGGACCTGAAGCGACGCCACAACGCCGTGATGGTCTTCAAGCGAGCCCAGGGACAGGGGCGGATTCGCGAGATCCGTGGGCTCAACACGCTGCTCGCCCGCCACGGGGACCATGTGGCACGGGTGGACCTGCTTCCGGTGGGGGCGCCTCGGCGGGACTGGACCCAGACCTTCCTGTCCGACGGCAACATCGTGGTGCGCCACCCGGACTGGTCCACTGCGATGTCGCTGGGGCGCCAAGTGCGCGATGGGGTCCAGCTCTTCGCGGGCTGAGGGCGGCGGGATACGGCGGCACCAATCCGGGAGCTCCCATGGCCACTGACGACCCCCGCACGGTGCATGCCCTGCGCGCCAGCATTCCCCAGCGTGGTCTGGTGGAGGAGCTCTTGTTGTCCCCAGCCCGCAAGCAGCCGCTGAATTCGGTGGACGCGGCGACGGTGCGTGTGGGGACGGGCCTCGTGGGCGACCACCACAGCGAGCGGCGACCGGGGGGCAAGCGCCAGGTCACCCTCATCCAGTCTGAGCATGTGCCGGTCATCGCAACCTTGTCGGGCCATCCGGATCTGGCGGCGTCCATGTTGCGTCGAAACATCGTGATATCGGGCATTCCCGTCAATGCCCTGCGCGGTGTGCGCTTTCGCATCGGCCCGGATGTTGTGTTGGAAGGCACCGGTCCGTGTGACCCGTGCTCCCGCATGGAACAGCTCCTCGGACCGGGCGGCTACAACGCGATGCGCGGCATGGGCGGGCTGACGGCCCGGGTGGTGGAAGGGGGCGAGATCTCCGTGGGCGACGGGGTGGTCGCCCTCGGTCTGGCGGACTGAGCGGGGCGCCCCTCGCCTTCGGGCTTCACGCTGTGCACTGGGCCGGTTAGGCGGGTGGGATGGGAATCCTCACGGCACCGGATGGCACGCCCATCCCTCTTCGCCCCGCGCACCTCATCGGTCGTTCTCGAGCCGCTGCACTGCAGCTCCATGGACCGGAAGTCTCTGGCCAGCACGCCATCATCGCTTGGCACGACGGCCGGTGGACCGTGCGAGACGTCGGCAGCCGCAATGGCACGGTTGTGGGCGGCGCTCTGCTCGGCGTGGGTGAGGTGCATGTGCTGGCCGTCGGCGATCAGCTGGCCTTCGGTGATGCTCAGCGTGTCTATGGGGTGCGCTCGGTCGGGCCTCCCGTGCCTGCCGCGGTCAATGGCACCACGCTGATTGAAGGTGACGACGGCATTCTCGCGATTCCGAGCGCCGACGATCCCCAAGTGCTCGTGACCCAGGATGAGCTGGGCCGGTGGCGGAGCTCCCTGGACGAGCGCATCCTTGACGACGGTGATGACGTGGTGCATGACGGCCTCACCTGGCGCGTGCTGCTCCCCGAGACGCTGGAGCGCACCCGTGACGTGGCCCACCGCCACAGCCTGCGCCCTCGGCTAGACTTTCGGGTGAGCTCGGACGAGGAGTACGTGGAGCTGACGGTGAATGCCGGCAGTGGGCCGACGGTGCTCCGCCCCCGGGCCCACCAGTATGTGTTGCTGATCCTCGCCCGCGCCCGCTTGGCCGACGCCGCCGCGGACGTGCCCTCGGCCGAGTGTGGGTGGCTCTACACCGCTGATCTGGTGCGCATGTTGGGCGGCACCCGCAACCAACTCTACGTCTCGCTGCACCGGGCCCGCAAAGAGCTGGAGGGCCACGGCATGGCGGGCTCGCTGCTCATTGAGCGGCGGTCCACCAGCCAGCAGATCCGCATCGGCCTCGACGAGTTGAGTGTCGAGTCCTTTTAGGTTGTGGTCTGCTTGGATGCCGTCTGTTGGGTCGTTCTCGACGTCCTGACGCTCAGCCCAGGCGCAGCCGCACGGTCCGCACCAACACACCGAGCGCAGCCTTCACGTCTTCGGTGCGCTCGCCCGCGACCGTCGCCCAGCCGTCCCCTTCGTAGTGACCGGTGGGCCGGGAGCCGAGTGCCGGCAAGCTGCGGTCGATGACCAAGTGGCCCACTTGGGCCTGGGCCTCGTCGAGACCGGTGATGGACACGATGCGGTCGCCCGTGCCTTGGGCCCGAAAGAAGGCCGTGCCCGATGCGCGCACGCGAGGCTTG
Organism: Myxococcota bacterium; assembly: GCA_942491145.1. Classification (GTDB taxonomy): domain Bacteria; phylum Myxococcota_A; class UBA796; order UBA796; family UBA2385; genus CAXQUZ01. The sequence goes on from CALOBC010000035.1 coordinate 167,205, forward strand.
GGGGTGAACGTGCCGAGCACCATCAGCTCAACCCACGCCTTGACCATGTCGGTGTCGTGGGTGGCCGTCATCATCGGCATGATGTGCACCCCGGGCGGCCGTGCCCCGACCTCACCGATGACCACGGTGCCATCGGCCCGCTCAAACCACTCCATGTGGCACAACCCGGTGCGCAAGCCCAGCGCTTGGACCGCCGCGGTGCCCACGGGCGCAAAGTCGGTCCAGGGTGGGGTCACTTCCCGGGGCAACATCACCGTGTATTGTTCCCACGGGGTCTCCAGCACCCGCAAGGGCGTCGGCTGGTAGCGGGTTCCGGACCACCAGATGGGCTCGCCGTCGATGAGCACCGCTTCAAAGGTGCGCTCCGTTGCAACGACAAACTCTTCGGCTTGCACAGGTGTGGTGCCGGTGGGGCGCAGCGCCGCGACCACCCGGACCAGCTCGTCGTCGTTGTTCACCCGCCATGTGGCCTTGGCGCCCACCCCTTCCATCGGCTTGAGTACCAAGGGAAAGCCAACTTGGTGGGCAAAGGCACGGGCTTGGGCCAGCGAGGCCACAGCGAGGTGGCGGGCCACGGGCAGTCCGGCGGCACGCAGCACATCCTTCATCCGGGACTTGTCGCGAAAATTGCGGGCCACATCGACCGACATGCCCGGCACGCGGCACACGGTGCGGGCGGCACCGAGGGGAACCTGAAGCTGCTCCAGCACACCCAGCAGGCGGTCCACCCGACCCCAGTGCGCTTGGAGGCTGCGGGTCGCTTCGATCAGGGCTTCGGGGCTGGCCGGGTCGCCCACGGGCACCACCGCGTCGACCCTCGACGACAGCTTGGGATCGATCCGCTGGAGCTGGGCCCGGTCTTGCGTGGAGATCAGCGCCAGGCGCACTCCATCGAGGGCGAGCACCGCGCGGGCATACCGCAACGTGTTCTCGAGAAAGAGCGGGGCGACAAGGGCGACGTGCACAGACATGGGACCTCCAACCATGGCGGCTGTACTCCGTCAGGTCGGCCGCTGGCTTGTCAAACCGGCGGATTGTGGGTGCCCCACTGGGAAGAGCTGGCCCGCCGTGCTCCAAAAGGGTAAGCATTGGCTTACGGAGTTGCGATGCACGAACCCGCACAGGTCCTGGATGCCTTGGGCAGCCCCACGCGGCGGTCCATTGTGCAGTTTCTCGCGGCGGGGCCGGCCCCGGTGGGGCGCATTGCCGATGCGATGCCCATCAGCCGGCCGGGGGTCTCCCAGCAAGTGCGGATCCTCGAGAGTGCGGGGCTGGTGACCCTGGTGCGCCGAGGTCGGCTGCGGGTGGTCGCACTGAATCCCCAGGGCTTTGCGGCGGCCCGGGACTGGCTGGATGGCTTCTGGACCGAGGGGCTGGCGCGGTTTGCGGCGCTGGCGGAGGCCACTTGGACCCCCAATGGCGACGTGGCCCATGCGGGCGGACCCGATGACTGAGCCCGTCCGCAAGGTGCGCGTGCTCCACTGTCCGGCTGCCCACGCCTTTCGGGTGTTCACCGAGCATGTCGATGTGTGGTGGCCGCCGGGTCACCGCCGGATGCCCGGGTCCCGCATCGTGCTCGAGGGCGTCGGACCGGGGGCGGAGCTCTGGGAGATCGGCCCCGACCAGCGGCTGCCCATCGGCCGAGTGTTGGCGTGGGCCCCGCCCGATCACCTGGAGCTGGCGTGGTTCCTGGGGGCGCCGGCCGGACTGCACACGGTGGTGGACGTCTGTTTTGTGGGCCATGACCGGGGCACCGAGGTGCGGCTGGAGCACCGGGATGGACCCCGCCCGTTGCCCAACTTTGGCCGGACGGCGGTCCGCTTTCACAAGGGCTGGGATCACCTGTTGGACGCTCTTCAGGTCCATGTGTTGGACCGCCCCCACGACTCAACTCAACCCGTTGGAGTTCCCTGATGCGTGCGATGATGATGTCTGTGTTGTTGCTGGCCGGCTGTGCGAAGCCTCTGCCCCCTCCTGCTGCTGCGACCGCCGCGGTGCCCATCGATGGGGCGGCCCATCGCTTGGATGCGGTGCAGAGCAACCAGTACCTCCACTATGCCGTGGGTGTGCACATTGACGCGACGCCGGAGCGGGTGTGGTCGGTCCTCACCGACGGCGCCAACATCGCGCAGTGGAACTCCACCATCACATCATTCTCGGGGGACATCGTCCAAGATGGCGATCTTGCACTGCAGAGCCGGGCCGGTGGGAAGCGCACGTTCAAGCTGACGGTCTCGACGTTTGAGGCGCCCCAGCGGATGGTCTGGGAAGACGGCAGCGACAGCTTTCGGGGGGTGCGCACCTTCACGCTGACGCCGTCGGAGGGGGGCACCGACTTTGCGATGAAAGAGGCGTTCACCGGCACGATGATGAAGATGATCGCCCCCAAGCTGCCGGACTTCTCGGCGGACTTTGAGGCCTTTGCTGCGGACCTCAAGAGCACGGCCGAGGCGCCTGCCCCTTGAGCACTGGACCGTGGGCAGACGGCATGGTGGTCGACGTGGTGGGCCTTCTCGCATCGGGCACGGCGGGGATTCAGCCGGTTTCAGTTTGCAAGTGGGCAGGTGGGGGCGATGCTTCCCGTGTCGGTGACCGCCGGCGTGTCCTGACCCCGGAGGTCCCATGCGCGGTGGATTGAGCTCGTTTCTGTTGTTGAGTGTGGCGTGTGGAACCGTGGGCGTGCCGTCGGACCCCGTCGTGGCCGAGCTCGATGACCCCGTGGGCGGCGAGGGCGGGGACCGTGACGAAGACCCGCTGGAGCGGCGCACGTGCACGGGCACGGACGGTGCCTTGCAGTCCGATGAAGCGATCGCGGCGTATGCCGGGTGCACCGACATTGACGGCAACCTCAGCATCCTGGGGGATGGGGTCACCAGCTTGGTGGGGCTCGAAGACGTGCGGACGGTGTCGGGCTCGGTGCTCATCGGCTCCGACACGCTGCTCGAAGATGTGGATGGCTTGGGCAACCTCACCACAGTCGAGGGCTTGGTTGTGCTCCAGAACAACCCGCGCTTGCTGGATGCCGGCGGGCTGTCGGCCCTGTCCAGCGCACAGGGGCTGTTGATCTACGGGAACTCCCTTCTGGAGCGGGTCGTGGTGCATCCCGGCTTCACGGCCATCGAGCTGGAGATCAACGCCAGCCCGGCCTTGCGGGGCCTGCCGGCGATGGAGATCACAAGCTCCCTCACGCTGGCCGATGTCCCCCATGTCACAGCGGCGGACGACCTGGTCCTCGCGCCCGGCATGGTGCTGGTGGTGGTGTCCCACACCGGGCTGGTGGACCTGGACTTCTTCGACACCCTGGCGCACATCGACAACCTCAGCATCACCGAGAATCCCGTGCTGCTGGACATCAGCGGGCTCTCCTCTGTGTCGTCAGTGCAATACCTTACCATCCGGGACAATGGTGGGTTGGAGGATTTGGCGGGGCTGGAGGGGCTGGTGGGCTGCGACGCGCTCGCGTTGCGGGACAGTCCCCAGTTGGTGGACGTGAGCGCGCTGTCCTCGCTGACCGAGCTGAACACCCTCACCCTGGGCGGAGACCTGGACCAGGTTGACTTTGGCGGCCTGTCGGGACTCACGACGGTGAGAGAGAAGCTGTTGCTCGACGGGCTGATCGCCGACGATCTGGTGGGTCTGGAGAACCTCGAGACGGTCGGTGAGCTCACCATCTCCAGCACGGAGGGGCTGCGCAGCCTCGACGGCCTGGAGGGGGTGCGGACGGCCCACGCGGTGATGGTTCTCGACAACGACGCCCTCGAGTCCTTGGCGGGCCTGCGCAACCTGGAGAGCGTGGATCAGTCGGTGCAGGTGATGCTCAACCCGGCGCTCACCGAGCTGGGCTTGGACAGCCTCACCCAGGTCGACGGCCCCCTGGTCATTCAGCGCAATCCGCTGCTGTCCCAGTGCGACGCCGAAGCGTTTGCAGTGTCGGTCACCGCAACGGAACGGACGGTGGACAGCAACGGGCCGTGCACGCCCTGAGGCGACGCACGCTCAGGTCTGGCGGTGCTGTTCGGTGATGTGGGCCAATGCGGCGCGGGCGGCCGACGCCTTGGCGGGCCCCTTGCCGCCGAGACAGGGCTCTCCGGTGTGTTGGCTGCCGTCGGGCAGGCTGACGGTGGCCACATACTCGGGCTGGTGGTCGCCACCCCCCACCCGCTCCACGGACCAGCTCTCTTTGGACAGGTTCGCGCGCCACGTGCGCTGCACAGTCTGGGACAGTGCCGTGAGGGCCGCCCCGTCGTGGTCTCCGGACATGCGGGCGGACGGCGGGGGCAACGTGTCGGGAAAGCGATCGGAGAGCATCGACAGGACCAGCGTGGTGGCGGCGGACCACCCCCCGGCGAGGTAGGCCGCGCCCACCAGTGCCTCGACATGGTCCGACAGCGGCTTGTTTTTGCGCACCTGGCCCTGGAGGTGCTCGCCCTCGCCCATTCGAACCGCTTGAGACAAGTGCAGCCGCCGGGCCACCACTGCGAGGGGGCGCTCGCTGGTCAAGGTGTCTCGGGCGATGTCGAGCCGGCCGGGCTCCGCGAACGGGAAGCGGGTCCACAGCTCGGTGGCCACGATGGAGCCCAACACCCGGTCCCCCAGCCACTCCAGCGGTTCGTGGTGGTGCCCGTCGGGGGTGCCTTGCTCCAGGTTCCACGCCCGCCGGGTCAACGCGGCCTCAAACAGGGCGAGGTGCTCCGTCGCGTTCAGCTTGGCTGCAATGGACGTGGTCAGCTCGTGAAAGCGATCCGTCATGTGGGGGCTCCCGCGCAATCCGCAGTGAGACCGATGAGTAGCACAGCCGGGTGGACGCTGGTGTTTGCGGTGCGGCGCCAGGAGACACCTGAGTCGGGCGCATCCCTCCGTCCCGCCGTTGTTCACGGCCGGGGCCAGTGGGTGCGGGCTGTGCTACGGTGTGGAGGTCCCCAACTTGCGGCATGTGTTGCGCCGGGGCGACTCAACAGTTCGGGGTGTCCCATGTCGTTCGGTCGGTGCGTGGTGGTCTGGGCGGTGTTGGCGCTGGGCGTGTCCGCGTGCGACGCCCGAGTGTGTGGCAAGGCCACCAACGATGACGGTGGCTTCTCCAAGGCCGACACCGATGGTCGCGATGTGCAAGAAGCGGCTGAGTATGCGGCCGTGGAATTGACCGGTGATCCCCGGCCGGCCTACGAGGTGGTCTGCGCCCAGACTCAAGTCGTCGCGGGCACAAACTACCGCATGGGTCTTGAGCTTGAGGATGATGCCGAGACGTGGCTGGTGGAGGTCTATGAAGACCTGGACGGGGGCATGGCGCTGAAGGGCTCCGAGAGGCGGTAGTCGGCAGGCCGGTCAGAAGCCCGGAATCAACCGAATGCTGCCGTCCGCCCGGCGCAGGGTGCGGTGGTGGAAGTTGGCCACGAGGCTCTCGGGCAGGTCGATCATGCTGAGCTGACTCTCCAGCAAGCTGCGAACAAACGTCGCCGCCCACGGACTGCGGCCGGGGGGGGCCAGGAAGTAGCTGGGGTAGAGCTCGCGGGTCAGGGCGACCATGCGGTAGCCACTGCGCCGGCGGAAGGCGGTGACCGCCCCGATGACTCCGAAGTTCTTGTGGGCCGACGCCGCATGTTCGGCATGGTCGTCCCCGATCAGCACCCCGCCTGGCCGCAAGCGGGTGCGCCAGGCTTCGAGATCGGCGAGCACGGCGTCGAAAGTGTGCATGCCGTCCACGTAGACCGCGTCCAGTGAGCCCTCCGCGATCGTCGAGACCGCGTCGAGTGACTTCGCCCGGTGCACGACGACTTGGCCCGAGCGAATCTCGGGTGCGAATCGCTTGAGAACTGCGTTGTAGCGGTCATCCTGCTGGTCTTTGGGCAGGTTGTGGTCCGCCGTTTGGTAGTCCGCTCGGTCTTGGTGCAGCCACGGGTCGATGAGGTGCAGGACCGACGGGGCGCACCGGGCCAAAATGTGTGCCGCGTGGTCCCCCTTGGCGACGCCGACCTCTGCCCAGGCGCCGCCTTTGGGCAGGTTGTCCAAGAAAGCGAGGCGTGTGGCATCGACAAAGAGCATGGGTCTCCTGGCGCGCTCCGGCGCGGGTTGGGGCGCAGACCTGGGGTCCTTAGCGGTATCTCTGGTGGTGCTCCACCCCCGGGCCGGGGGCCAGACCCTGTGGCAAGCTCCAGCGATGGAACTCTCTGTCACGACCAACCCGCCAGGTGCACTCGTGCTGGGCTTTGGTGTGGCGGCGGTCGCCGGTGCGCTCGTGGGCTTGGAGCGGGAACCCCGCGGCCAAGCTTCGGGCAGTGTGTTTGCGGGAATCCGCACCTTCACGTTGTTCTCACTGTTCGGTGCGCTGTGTTCTCTGCTGGCCTTGGGCTGGGGATGGGCCATCCCGGCGCTCGGACTCGGGGCGCTGGCCGTCTTGTTGGGGCTGGCCTACCGGTCGGGTCAGCAGCGCCTGGGGGGACCGGACGCGCCAGGGCTCACCAGTGAGGCTGCGGCGCTGGTGGTGTTCTTGCTGGGCACCTTGCCCTTCGCTGAAGCGACTGGGCTGGACTTCCTCACCCGGCTGCTGACCACCCTCGCCGGTGGTGCCATCGTCACGGGGATCCTCGCCCTCCGCTCGCCGCTGCATCGCTTTGCGCGGGCCGTCGAGTCCGCCGACATGCAAGCCACGGTGCAGTTCTTGCTGCTCGCGGTGGTGGCGTTGCCCCTGGTGCCCGACTCGCCGATGGGGCCGTACGGTGCGCTCAACCCCCACGGGGTGACGCTGGTCATTGTCTTGGTCGCGGGGATCAGCTTTGTTGGGTATGTCGCGGTTCGGTGGCTCGGTCCCCGCCGGGGCATCGGGCTGGTGGGGCTCTTCGGGGGACTGGTCTCGTCGACGGCGGTGACCCTGACCTTCTCCAGCCGGGGACGGGACAGCCCCGCGCTGGCGCCTGCGTGTGCGATGGCCATCGTCGTGGCCTCGACGGTGATGTTCCCCCGGGTGCTGGGCGAGATCGCGGTTCTGGACGCGCCTCTGGTGGGGGCTGCGGCTCCGGCGTTGTTGGCGATGCTCGGGGTCGGGCTGGGCAGCTCCGGGCTGCTGTGGATGCAGCAGCGGGGCAGCCAGACCGACGGGCAGGACATGCCCCGGTTCGCCAATCCCTTTCAGCTCAGTCAGGCCCTCAAGATGGGCGCACTGTTCGCCGGGGTGGTGCTGGTGGCTGCCGCGGCTCGGGACCACCTGGGCAACGCGGGGCTCTACCTGTCCTCCGCTGTGGCGGGGCTCACCGATGTGGACGCCATCGCGCTGTCGGTGGCCAAGATGCATGCGTCCGGTGAGCTTCCCGAGACCGTGGCCGTGCGCAGCATCGTGCTGGCCACCATCGTGAACACCCTCGTGAAAGCCGGTCTCGCGCTTGTGCTCGGTGGACGGGGGGTCGGCCGACCGGTCGGTCTGGCGCTGGGCGGGGTGGCCGTGGTGGGCGGCGCTGTGGTCATGCTCACCACGTGACAGGGCCGGTCTGGCTGTGGGCGGTCCTGGCTGGATCACATTCGCCGGGCCGTGTGCCCCCCGGCAGCCTGGGGTGCGACCCCCGCCAGCAGCCGGCCGGCAATTGGACGGGTGCCGGTGCGGAGGCGCGGGCATGGGCGCTCAGGACGCCGGTGCGGGAGACCAGTTGTGCGGGGCCCCAAGATGCCCTCGCTGGGACGGTGGCCGGGGCTTCAGAGGGCCGGCGCGGGACCGGGCAGGCTGAATCTTTCATGTCGGGGATGTGCGACGTCCGTTAGACCCGGGCTCCCCAAATGTCGGAGGCTCTCATCGCCAAAACTCGACCGTCCGTCCAAAAGCGCCAGAATGAAGCAGCCAAGCTCGAAAAGGCCCAGATCAAGGCCGCCCGCAAGGCGCGCCGCAAGGCCGAAGCTGCCGAAGCCACCTCAGACCCCGGGGTTCATGGAGACCCGGATCTTTTAGGCATCGTCGCGGGCCCCCAGCCCGTTCCGGATGAAGAAGAAGAGGATTTTGCAGGACGCTAGCGCGGTGTTCCAGCAAGACGAAAGTGGTGCGCTCAGGCGCAGATCTCCCAAAAGGTGCATTGCGTTGTCGACCGGCTGCGGTACGCGCAACGCTGGACCCGAGCCCACCGTGCGGCCGGGATCAGCCATGACACGGGAGTGGCTGCATGAACCCAGATGCCTGGCACACAGCGTTTCCCATCGACGCACTCCCACCTGGAAGCAGCCGTGTCTTTCGACATGGTCGCCTCCAGGTGGCTGTGTTTCGGCTGCCCGATGGCACCCTGCGCGCGGTGGACAACCGCTGTCCCCACGAGGGCTACCCGCTCGCCCAGGGTGATGTGAAGGTCGACCAGAGCGACGCAAAGCGCTGTCTGCTCACCTGCGCTTGGCACAACTACAAGTTTGACCTGACCACAGGCGCGGCCGCCATTGGCGAAGAAGCGGTGCGGGTCTTCCCGGTGCGGGTTCTCGACGGCCAAGTGCAGCTGGACCTCACGGTGCCGGACCCTGCTGCAGAGCGGGCTCGCTTGCGCCGCAGCATCGAGGGCGGGCTGCTGGAGTGGCAGATGGGCCGGGTGGCCCGGGATGTGGTGCGCTTCTTGGCTGTGGGGGGCACGCCCGAAGCGGTCGCGTTGCTCGGTGCCGCGCACGATGGTGCCCGGGCCCGCTGGGGCACGACTCACGCCTTGCCGGTGCTGGCCGATGCACTGCGCTTGGTGGATGACTTGGACGGCAGCCGTCGGGCCTTGCCGCTGGTGCAGGCCCTGGACATGGCCGCGGTGTCCAATGTGCGCTTGCCTCGCCGGGTGCGGCCCGCGCCTCTGCCGGGGGGCGGGGATGCCATCGAGGATGCCCGACTGGTGAGGGCTTTGGTGGAAGCCGAAGACGGCGCGGCGGCGGAGGCCCGCTTCGCTGGTGGGCGGGCCCAGTGGGGCCGGGAATGGGCGCTGCGGGTGCTCGCGGGCATCTGCGCGGACCACTTGCTGAGCTTTGGCCACGGGCTCATCTATGTGGTGAAGGCCGCCGAGCTGCTGGAGGCCTGTGACCGCGCGGGGGTCGACCATGCCGACGACGAGGCCGATGTGCTGTGCGGGCTGCTGCACGGCTTGGTGTGCGGCACCCGGGAAGATGTGCTGCCGGCCTGGCGCAGCACGATGGCCCTGATCGACGGCCGAGACCTCGCCGTGGAACATTCTGTTATCGAAAGTCAAAGTGCGTCGGCGAACCGGGCATTGATCGTGGAGAATCTGGCGATCGCGCTCGTGGAACACAGCGGCGCCAATCCCGCCGCCGCGGTCCTTGCTGCACTCGATGACAATGCACCGTGGGACGATGTTGTCATGGCCATGGAGCTGGCTTCTTCCCGGTGGTTGTTGTGGTTCGATCCGGCCATCGATCGGGACCTTGGTGTGCAGGACGGCTGGCTCAGCGTGACCCACACCTTGACCCGCGCCCACGCCGCCCGGCTCGCGGTGGACCGGGGGCTCTTGCAGGGTGCCGACCTGCGCCGAATGCTGCTGCTCACCGCCCGCTTCGTCGCCCATGTGCGCCCGCTGATGCTCCCCGAGGACCGCCGCCATGTCCCCCGCCCCCTCGCCGGCACGCTGGATGAGCTGAACACCGCCATCGACGGCCATGAAGCGGCCCAGGCCACCGACATCGCCCTGCACTTGCTCCACACCTGCCCCGGTGGGCTGGAGCGCAGCCTGCGGGCCCGCAGCTGGTCCGATGGCGCCACGTTGCCCATCACGGTGGCCCACATCCTCAAGCTGACGGTCGCGGCCTTCGATGTGTGGCGGGCGACGGACCTCGCCGAGCCCGTGCTGGGGCTGGTGCGGTTCTTGGCGTTGTTGGGGCGGGAGCGGCGGGTGACCCAGCGCACGCTGGAAGCCATCGCGCTGGTCGACGATGGAAAGGTGCCCAAGACCCTCGCCAATTGAGTGTTCTGGCGCCTCAGTTGTGGGCCGATGGGGGGCCTGCCATGACAGCGTCGCCGCAGGGGGGCATACTTCCGCTCCTCCCCTGACGCGGGCTCTGCGATGTTGTCGTTGCTGATTCTCACGGTGCCCTTCGCGGCGGCCCTCCCCCCCGCGCTCGAAGGGGCGCTCCCCGCCGAGCTTCAGCAAGTGGTCCAGCTTCCAGTGCTCCAAGTCTCCGCTGCGGATCGCAAGGCGTTCACCGAAGCGGGACCGGGCCCGGTGCGGTTTGCCGTGCGCCGTCCCCTCGATGTCGACTTGGTGAAAGAAGCGCGATGGTCGGTGCTCTCGGATGGGCGCCGCATGGGGCGCGTGCGGGTGTTGGCCCCCACCGCGGCCAGCATGAGCTTGGAGCTCAGCGAGGCCCGGCTGCCCCTGGGTGCCCAGCTCTGGTTCGACGCGGCCGACGGCACCGACGCCCGGGCCCGTCCCATCGACTCCGCGGATGGTGGGCCGCTGTGGACCCCGCTGGTCCGGGGTGACGAGCTGGTGTTGACGATTGTGCTCCCCGCCGGCGCCCCGGCCCCGGTCCTCCAGCTCGCCGCCGCCCACCCCGGCATTCGGCCCATCGGTGCGGCCCCGCCCCAGGGCAGCTGCAACGTTGACGTCGTCTGCCCGGAGTCCCTTGGTTGGGAAGCCGAGATCAACTCGGTTGCCGTCTACGCCATCAGCGGCGACTTCTGGTGCACCGGCTTCATGCTCAACAACACCGCTGAGGACGAGACCCCGCTGTTCGCCACCGCGAGCCACTGTGGTGTGGGCCGCTCGGCAGCCGCGAGCATGGTGGTCTACTGGAACTACCAAAGCGAAGACTGCGGGGACCTCTCCGGCGGTCCGCTGGACGACTACCAGCTCGGCGCCACGCCCTTGATGGCGACGAGCGAGTCCGACTGGGCCCTGCTGCAACTGGACAGTGCTCCCGATCCCGACTTCAACGTGTCGTGGGGCGGCTGGGACCGCACCGGCACCGCGCCCTCGGCGGCCGTGACCATCCACCACCCGGGCACCGACGAAAAGGCGATCAGCTTCGAGAACGACCCGCTGACCATCACCGACGACTACAGCGACCGAGAGACCGCCTCGGGCACCCACTTCCGCATCGAAGACTGGGACCTGGGCACCACGGAGGGCGGGTCCTCGGGCAGCCCCTTGTTTGACCCTGATCATCGTGTGGTCGGCATTCTCACCGGTGGGGATGCGGCGTGTGGCAACAACGACGCCGACTGGTACGGGCGCATGTCGGTGGCCTGGGACGGGGGCGGCAGCGCGTCGAGTCGGCTGTCCGACTGGCTGGATCCGGCCGGCACGGGGGCCACGACCGTCAACACCCGCGCCCCTTGGCAGTCCGGGGTGCATCTGGAAGCGCTGGCATCCTTGTCGTCTGAAGGGCCACTGGGTGGACCCTTTGCACCGGTGACCACGGACGTCGTGCTCCGCAACCTCGACGACATCGAGCACACGGTGACCGTCTCGGTGGATGTGGTGTGGGTGGAACCGAGCACGGCATCGCTGTTTGTGCCGGAGCTGGCCACGGCGACGGTGGCCTTGACGCTCACCGATGCGGCCGCCGAGCTGCCCTTGGGCCGCCACACGGGCACGGCCCTGCTCACCAGCGACGACGGGCGTGACCCCATCGCGGTGCCCCTGTCCATCTTGGTGGGCACGTCGAGCACGCTGTTGTCGTGGGACTTGGACGAAGACCCCGGCTGGGACACCGAGTCCGACTGGGCTTGGGGCGTGCCGCAGGGCCGGGGCGGCGACAATGGCTCTGCTGACCCGACTTCAGGGGCCACGGGCGACAATGTCTATGGCTTCAACCTGGACGGCGACTACGACAACGACCGCCGGGCGGCCTATCTCACGACCCCCAGCCTCGATCTGTCCGAGGCCTGGGGCACCCACCTCGAGTTTGAGCGCTGGTTGGGCGTCGAAGAGGGGGAGTACGACAACGCCGATGTGCGCGTCAGTGTGGACGGCGGGCGCAACTGGACCATCGTTTGGGCCAACACGGCCGAGATCACGGACCGCAGCTGGACCCGCCAGTCCATCGACATCGCCGATGAGGTGGACGGACAGGCCGATGTGCAGCTGCGCTGGACGATGGGCAGCACCGACTACTCCGAGACCTACTGCGGCTGGAACATCGACGACATCGCGCTGGTGGGCATCTCCACCGCAGAACCGGACGAGCCAGACACCGGCGAGCCAGTGGACTCGGGCGAGCCGGTCGACAGTGGTGATGGCGACGGGGCTGACGGCGCTGATGACCCCATCGTGGATGATGATGAAGATCCCGTCGAAGATGCCCCCGCTGACGAGGTGGAGGGCACATCTGATGGCAAGGCGACGGCGTGTGCAGTAGGTGGGCTGGGCACGCTTGGGCTCTGGTCGCTGGTGGTGCTGCCGGCGCTGGTCCGCCGCAGGAGGTCTTGAGATGGCAGTGCGCACAATGAATGCCGTGGTGGTCCTTGTTCTGGGGGCGAGCTTCGCCTTCGCTGCGGGCTGTACGAGCGAAGAGCCGGAGTACGAAAAGGACGAAGGCTCCTACCAAGACTCGGGCACCCCTCCCCAGGGCACCGACCAGAAGAGCGGTGATGGCGGCCTTGCCGAGGTGGTCCTTCTCATGGAGCGGGAGTGCGCCTTGTGTCACTCCAGCGAGCCCGATGAGTACGCCATCGAAAACTATGCGATGGGTCCCGCGCCCATGTTGCTCACCGCGGACGTCTTCTGTGATGTGGTGGCGACCAATGATCTGGTGCTGCCCAGCGACCCCGATCGGGGGCTGCTGTATGCTCGGATGACCAACATCACCAAGCCGATGCCGCCGGCGGGCAACCTGGGCGACGGCGACATCTTGCTGATGAAGACCTGGATCGACGAGGGGGCATTCTGCGCCTCGTCACCGGGGGCCCTGGCTTTTCGCCAGACCTGTGCGGGCTGCCATGGCAACGCAGGGGAGGGCAGCAGCGCGCCCCGGCTGAGTCAGGTGTTGCCCGGAATGAGTGAAGATGACGTGGCATCGGTCATCTTGGAAGGGTCGGGTGGCATGGCTGCGGTGGTGATGGAGCCCGAGCTGGCCGCTGAGGTGGCGACCTATGTGTGGGCCGCTTGGGGCGATGGCGCGAGCGGACGCTGAGCCCTGAAGGGCCATTGCAGGGGCGAGCTTGGGTGGTGGGGCTCGTGGGCGCCGTACTGGTGGTGGCCTTTGTGGTGTGCATCGCGGTCGGCACCGGCTGGGCTGCGCTGGACCTGCCCATCTCCCACACCAAGGCGAGTGACTGGGACTACCAGCTCACGTTGTTGGAGGCGTGTGCCCAGAGCTGGCGGGCGGGCGTGTTGCCGGTGTGGAATCCGTGGACGGCCGGGGGGGTGCCGCTGTTGGCGAACCCGGAGTCGCCGGCCCTCCACCCGCTGAGTGTGCTGGCGGCGTGGGTGCATCCGGCGACGGCCACCCGGGTCTCGTACCTGCTGCACATGGGGTTGTGGTGTGCGGGCACCTTGGGTCTCGCGCGGCGGTGGGGAGCGCCGGCGCTTGGGTTGCCGGTGGCGATGTTTGCGTTGTTGAGCACGGATGTGTTGGTCTGGCGCATGGCCCATGGCCACACCATGATGAGCCAGGCGGCGTGGATCCCGGTGGCGCTGTGGGCGCTGACCACCCCCCACAAGCCGGTGCGCGGGGGCGTGCTCGCGGGGCTGAGCATTGCGGCTGCGGCCCACGGCGGTGGCCACTACCCCGCGTGGATGGCGGCGGCGGTGTGCATGTTGTGGACCGTGGGGTCGGTGGTGGTCCCGGGGAACGTGCGCCGCCGGGATGGGGTGGTCCGGCTGGTGACAGCGGGGCTGGTGGGGGGCTTGGTGGCCGCGCCCAAGCTGGTGCCTGTGGTGCTGGGGGCCGCGGCGAGCGCACGTCTGCGGGGGCCACAGCAACCCTTGGCGATGGGCGACTTTGGGGTGTGGGACGCGCTGGGATCGGTCTTTGTGCACTCCAGCTTGGTCCCCATCGGCGAAGCGCCAGGGCTGCATGAGGGCTTGCCGAGCTGGTTCTCGCCGCTGTGGGCGGTGCTGGCCTTGGTCGGGGTGGCTGCGCTGGGGCGCCGCCGACCGGTGCCGGCGCTGGTGGTGGCGGTGGCCGCGCTGGTCTCGATGGGGCACAACCTGCCGGTCAACGTCTTTGGGCTGCTCCACGGGGTTCCGCCGCTGGACCGGTTCCGCAATCCCGAGCGCTGGGCGATGGTGTGGGTGCCCACGGTGGCGGCGCTGTCGGCGGTGGGGCTCGGTCGCTTGCCCCGGGTCTGGCAGGTGCTCGGCTTGGGGCTGTGTGGGCTCACGGCGGCGTGGAGTGCGCCCCAGGCGATGGCCCGCACGACGATCGACCAGATCACCGAAGATGCCTTTCAGCGCGGTGTCTTGATGGCCCCCACCGCGGTCGAGGAACCGTGGCGGACCAACCTGGAGAGCATCGGTCAGGGGGAGCGGTGCCGGGACTGCTCGGACGCGCTGATGCATGAGGCGCCGCCGGGGCTTGGGTTGGGGCCGTGGACGACGGAGCCCGCTGCTGTTGTGTTGGACTATCGGCCGGGCCGGGTCGTGGTGGTGCCCGCGCAGGGCGGTCCGCTGGTGGTGCCAGAGTGGGCGGCCCCAGGCTGGCAGGCGGCCGACGCCGGTGGCCCGGTGGTCGTCGAGAGCAGCGAGGGGGGAATGGTTCAGGTCGCGGCGCGGGCCGGTGTGCCCGTGGCGTTGCGCTTTGTGCCGCCGGGCTTGGGGTTCGGGCTTGGGTTGGGCTTGTTGGGGCTTGGCTTGGCTCTTGTGTTGGGGTGGCGGGGGGACCCGGTGCTGAGCCGGTGGATGATGGGACGCACGGGGGCTGACCGCACGGCATCGGCGCCCGCCCCTGGAGGCCAGCAGGCGGCGAAGGACTGCGGGTGATAGCCTCGGGACCTGTGGAGGTGCCCCATTCAACGCTCCGACTCATCTGACGACGCATCCCGCCCCAAGGGTCGGGTGCTGGTTCCGGCGGGGGCCCGGTGGGACTGCCGGGGCTGTGCCAAGTGCTGCCACCACCATGTGCTGGGGCCGGTGGAGCCCGAGATTGTGCGGGGCATCGAGGCCTTCGGCGTCGAAAAGCTGTGGCCAGGCGGGGATGGTCGCCCATGGGTGGTGCAACAGGACCGGGACACCGGCGAGGGTGCCTACCTCGAAAAGGTCGACGGTCACTGTGTCTTTCTGCAGCCCGATGGGGGGTGTGCGGTGCACGCGGCGATGGGTGCGGCCGCCAAGCCAGGGTTCTGCCGGGAGTACCCCTTCACGGTGATGCGGGAGCCCCGGGGCGTCAGCGTGACGGTGCGGGAAGGGTGTGGGGGGGCGGCCGAGAGCTCCCTGGACGGGCGTCTGCTGGAGGACCACGCCCAAGAAGTGCTCGACCTGCCCCGGGCCTACCCCATCCCCACGTTCTCCCCGAAGCATGTGGTGCTGGTGCCCGGCCTGGGCGTCGAGCTGGACGACTGGATTGTTCTCGAAGATGCACTGGTCAAAGATGTCTTGGAGCATGACCGCCAGCCGGCCGCCCACATGGCCGCGATGCGTGCGCTGGTGCTGCGCTCGGTCCGCCGGCCGGTGACGCCGCCGGTGCCCGAGAAGGTCACTCAAGCCACCGAAGCCCTGCTGCATGTGTTTGGGCTTGTGTTGGATGATGTGTTGCAGAACGATGGCGGAAGCCCCGCGGAGCAAGCCTTCTCCCGGCGGCTGCTGGGCAATGTGGCGCGGGCCCGGGCGATGCTCCCGTTGGGGGTGCCGGAGCTGGACCGCAGCGGTCGGGACTTTGCCTCCCTCATCATCCGGTCGTTCCTGTTGGGCAAGCGCTTCGCCCAAGATGGTGGCGTGGCGGCCGGTCTGGGGCTGCTGCTCCACTCGCTGCACACGTCTGCTCTCGCATCGGGTGTGATGCCGGGCCAGCCGGTCTCGGCCGAGGCCTTGTCGGTGGTGTTCTCGGACCATGTCCGGCTCATCCACAACCGCTCGCTGCAACCGATCCGCAAGAAGGCCCGCCCCGCGCTGGTGGACATGTTCCTCCATGCGGTGTGAGTCTTGCGGTTGACTGGTTCTCGCTGTGTTGTGTCTTGATTTCCCCCTGTGTGGATAGGAGTCTCTCGATGGCCAAAGATGCCCTGCTTCCCCGCCTTGCTGAGTTCAGCCCCACCGATGTGACGGTGCGCCTCGTCGACGGGCTGTTGCTCGTGGTGCCGGGCAGCCCAGCCATTCCGCCCTACCCGGCCCTTCCTTCGGTGGTGAAGGCGATGGGCGGTGGCCCGGCCGACGTGGCCCGGGTGACCCCGCTGATCACCGATCCCGGCATCCAGAGTGTGCTGTGGATGAGCCGCATGGTGGACGCGGGCGACAAGACCTACGCCATCAGCACGGGGGTGGTCTCGGCGATGCGGTTCTTCTTCGGTGCCAAAGAGAATCGGTCCCAGGCCCTCGAGACCGACACCCAACAACGCAACGACGCGGTGCTCAAGGCCTTCGCCTTGGCCTACATGGCGTGGAAGGGCTTTGATGGGTCGTTGGCGGACCGGGCCCGGGCGTTTGCGGCGACGCCTGCCGGAAAGGCGCTGCTGACCTACTATGCGGCGGTCGAGGTAGCGCTGCCCTTCGCCGACAATGCGCTGACGGGCGGCGGAGACCTGGTGGACCAGATGATGGACAAGTACGGCAGTGCCCAGCTCTCCCGCTTGTCTTCGTTTGCGGGCGCAAAAGACATGGACGGCGTGGCGGGTGCCATGGCGGCCATGACCGGACCCATCAAGAGCGCGGTGGACACCGTGTGGCCCCACGTCGACAAGATCGCGGGCGTCGCAAAGGCCCATGTGCCCGGTGCCATCGCGACGGGCGACAAGGTCGCGGGGGCCATGGCCGGCTTGGCCGACATGTTGCCCGTGTATCGCTACTTGGGCGGACGGCTGGCCGCAGAAGCAGCGGTGATCAAAGCCGGGATCTGAACCGGGCCAAGGCCGGCACGGGGCTTGTGGCAGTCCCCAGCCGGCCTTGGCCACCGACCGTGGTTCAGAAGGTCCAGCCCACATTGAGGTTGGCCAACACACCATACGTAGGCTGATCTTTGAACGAACCGAGGTTGGCGCTGCTCCCGCCGGCTTCTGCCGTGATCGCGCCGTACTTGTGGTAGCCAGCGCTGCCGAGGAAGCTGAGCGTGACGCCGGGGCGGAAGGCCAGCTTGTAGCCCAGGTGGGGACCAAAGTAGAAGGACCGCACCTTCGCCGTGGCTTCAATGTCGTCGCTGCTTGTGGTCGCCTTGAGCTGGCGCACCCGTGTGGTGACACCGAGGTTCAGGCCATTCTCGAAGCGTCCGAGCGCGTAGACGTTGAAGCGCGCGCCGAGGTCCCAGAAGCTCAGGGCGTCCTCGGGGACACCGGCCTCGGACAGGCGCTTCTTCAGCACCAGGGGCCAGAAGCGACCCATGCCCGCGAATCCGGCCACGCCCATCCTGTTGGACAGCTTGCGCTCATACTCGGCCTCGAAGGCGGGCCAGGTCAGCTTGAGGGCATCGACGGTGACGGTGTTGGGGGCCTTGAACTTCTTGTCGTTCTTGTCGCCTTTGGCGAAGGCGTCCGTTGGCGCGAGGGCCGCGGTGGTGGCGAGAAGTCCGGCGAAGAGGGCTGAGTTTCGCACGGTGGTTCCCGATGGCGAGGGGTGGTGCGATCCGGAGGTCCCCACGGGGAGCCCTCAAGGACGGTCAGGCCATTGGCCCGGGACAAGACCGAGGGTTGCCCTGGGTCGTTGCTCGTGGCGGAGTGCCCACCGTGCGGCTCCACTCGGGAAGCGCCCCCACTGAATACTCGCTGCGGCAAACGAAAGCGAACCCAAATCACCGGTGGTGCCTGTGTCGACTCGTCGGGGACACCGCCGGCTCACTCGGCGTTGGCGAAGTCCTGAAGGGCCAAGGCATCCAAGTCGAAGCGGGTGGTCAGCGCGGAGAAGCTGAGGAACGCCCCGAGGCACTCTCGCTGGGCCGCCCACCGGGGCATGCGGGGGGGAGGCGTGAGGGTGCCGTCTTCGAACAGGGGGCGCAGCCGCACGGCGTCCCCAAAGGTCAGCCGACCGGCGAAGAGCCGCATCGGCATGTCTTTGTCGTTCTCTCGCATCGACGCCAAGAGCAGTGCGTGAAGGCGCAGCAGGCCCGAGACGTACACCCCATCTTTGGCGAAGACTCCGCCGCCGGGGCTGGCGTCGCCCCCGCGGAGGATGCGCCGCGTGCTGTGGTAGCTCTCTTCGGGTGTCTGTTGCTGCTCGCGGAACCAGGTCCAGAGCTGGACGAAGTCGGCGCCGTCCAGGGCCATCTGGAGGGCCACCACCCGCAGCGCGATGCGCCGCAGCCGCTGCAGGTCCATGCAGTCGGTGATGAGCTCGGCAAACGTTGCGAGCCCTTCTTGGGCTTCGGTGGTGCGGGGCGGACCCATCGCCAGCGCACCGAGTGCGTCCTGTTCTTGCCCGTTTCGGCGGGTCGCGGCATGGACCAGGGCCTCGTGCTGGAGCAGCTGTTTGAGCTGGATCTCTGAGAAGTGGGCGTCGGCCCGCAGGCGGATCCGGGTCGATCCCGCGGTGGCGAGGCTGGCCAGCCCGGGGTCCAGCTCGATCTCCAGCTGGGGATCGTCGAGGTAGGGCAGGGTCTCCCGGCGCAGCCACGCCGCGGCTTCGGTTGCGTCCATCTTGGTCGGTGGCTCGTCCAGGTTGAGCGTGTCGGTGGCCGCGACGAACAAGCGCGCGGCCTCCAGCGCGGAGGGGGCGCCGGGGGCCACCGGATCGTTGGGGCGACCGTACATCTCGAGCCCGAGCTTCACGAAGCCGTGGCTGCCCAGTGCGGTGGTGAGCGCTTGGGACTGGCGGGAGGACTCCAGCGTGCGCGCGAGGAAGTCCTGGGCGGGATCGGCCCGGTCCAGGCCATCTTGGATGCTCTTGAGGTCTTCGTCGGGCACCACCGGCGACACCGGATCCAGCCGAATCCCCGGTGGCTCGGGGTGGGGATCGGCGCTGTCCAAGAAGCGGGTCTCCGCTTCGAGCGGCCAGCGAAGATGGCCCAGCAATCGGATCTTTCGAGTGGCTCTTTCCACACTCTTGCTGCGCTCAGCCAGAGCCTCACGCCGCGCCTCGGTCACCGCCACTCAGCCTCCCTCGAGCTCCCACACCACCGCAGCTTCGATGGCTTCCACGTCGGGCTCGTTGCTCGCATACACGATGCGTCCATCGGTGCCCACGACAAAGTCTTGAGGGTAGGCCCCGGTGGGGAAGGCGAAGGCGAGGTCGTACAGCCGGTTCACGTCGCCCGTGGAGTCCAGCAGCACGGGGAAGGTCACCCCCATCGACTCGGTGTAGCTGCGCACTCGGCCGGCGTCTTCCTGAGACGCGATGCCCCAGACGATGGCGCCATCCGCCCCGTGTGCTTCCCAGATGCGATCCTGCAAGTCGGAGACCTCCGACGCACACTGTGGTCACCAAGTGGCAAAGTAGGCCAACACAACCGGGTGTCCCAGCTCATCGGACAAGCGATGGATGTTGCCGTCGAGGTCTTCGAGGGTGAAGTCGGGGGCGGCTTGGCCCAGCGCTTTGCCTTCCCCTTCCGCGCCGGACGCGAGGCCCACGCGGAGCACCGTGCGCGAGGGGTCGTCGGAGGCCACACACAGGGACGTGCCCCGCCCCATCTCGGTCACCCCGTCCCACTCCACCGAGATGGTTCCGGACTGGCCACGGGGGATGCTCACGCGATCGACCCGGGCGATGATGCCGGCGGGCACCTCGATGCCGGCCAAGTCGAGGTCGGCGGAGCCACGGTTGGTGACCCGCAGCTCACGGGTCTCGGCTTCGTCGAGGAAGGTCAGCAGGTCGAGGGACAGGTCCATGGCGGGCGCGGGGTCGGTGCCCAGCTCCCACACGCCGAGGATGTTCCAGTCGCCGACCATCCAGCGGCCGTCGGCGGCGTCGAGGGACATTGCAAACTGCTCGGTCTCTTCATACGCGAAGGTCAGCGGGGCTTCGGGGGTGCCGGCCCGTCCGATGTCGAACAACACAACCGCTTCTTGAGTTGCGACGCCCAACAACCCATCGTGCACGGCCACGTCGAGGGCACCGCCGCCCACGTCGAGGGACGCGACCCGGGTGGGGGCGAGGGGATCGGAGGTCTCGTAGATCTCCAGACCGCCGGCGCTCGCGGCAACATAGAGGTAGCCGTCGTCATCGGCGACGATGCGCACGGCTTGGCCTCCGGTGCTGACGCTGCCGATGTGGACCGGTGCGGCAGGGTCGGCCAGGGAGAGCACCACAACGCCCAGATCGCCGTCGGCGACATAGGCCGCGTCACCCACAATCACGACATCCCAGGGCCGTCCGAGGCCCAGGACGCTGCCAACAAATGCGGGGGCGGTCTCGTCGAAGATGTTGTAAACATCAACATTCCCGCCAAGGTCCGCCACATAGAGATGGTCGCCAGTGGTGGTCAGGCCTTCGTAGCCGATGCCGGCGACCTGCACGATGCGGCTGAGGTTGCGGGGGTCGGCCGTGGAGATGAGCTGGAGGCCCACGTCGCGGTGGGTGGCCCAAGCCCGTCCCGGGCTGGCGCCGAGCACATGGTAGAAGCGCTCAAGCCCGCCGCTGCCGGCCCCAATGTGGCCCAGCGTGTCGGGTGCGGTGAGGGTCGACACGTCGAAGACGACCACCCCGCCCTGGCCAGCGGTGAGCACCTGATCGATGTCGGGCAAGTAGTGGACATCGAGGATCTCGGTGAACCACGGGCCGGTCTGGTTGATCTCGGACCCGATGCGCACGAAGGGATCGGTGCCGTCGAGGGGACCGGGGGCGCAGGAGTTGGGCAGCACAGTCCAGTCGGACATGCCCGTCTCGCCGCCGTCCCCACCGCCGCCGTCCGCGCCGTCTGCGCCGTCTGCACCACCATCCGCGCCGCCGTCGGTGCCGTCCTCTCCCCCGTCGTCACCGGTCTCTGGCGATGCAGAGTCGGTGGGGGTGGTCTTGGCGGGGTTGTCCGCAGTCCCACTGGGGCTGGAACAACCGACGATCGCGAGCAGGGTGAGGGTGCGTTTCATAGGCTGGCCATAGCCCCATGGCACACGCGTGCCGGCGCTCGTGCACCGTGGTGGCGCACAAAGACCAGCTTCTCAGGGAGGGCCAGCGGAAGGATGGGCAGGATGAAACCGGGACGCGCGGGGGGCATCACCGCCGGTTGGACCGTGCACCGTCCCTTCTTCAGCCGTCGTCGCCGATGGCCTCGACCGGACAGTTTTCCATCGCTTCGTAGCACTGCTCCAGCTGTTCGGCGTCAGTGGGCTGCTTGAAGCAGACGTCGTGGTCCTCGTCGTCGCTCATCTTGAAGTTTTCGGGCGCCGCATCCGAGCAGACCGAGCACAAGATGCACTCTTTGTCCACGTAGAAGGAGACGCGCTTGGCGCCAATGACGGCCTCGCCGCCGATGTTGTCTTCCCACTTGTCAGTCGGGTCGGCCATAGGATCCTCAGGGTGAGTCGGGGCGGCGTCCTACCCGAGTGGGCCAGGATCGTAAAGGGCTGGGTTCTGGGTCGTGGCCGGCCGCAGCGGAAGGTCGCGGGTATGGAGGGGCGGTCCGGTCCTGCTGGAGTGCCCGTGTTCCTCATTGTTGACCTCTCTGTGCAGGTGGACGGGCGTGCTCTGGTGGGCGCGCGCGGCTGGCGGCGTTCCACGTGGAACACGGCGGTGCTGCGCAGCGGTGGCGCGACGGGCGGGGGCCGCTGATGTCGCCGGAGGTCGTGCTGAGTGGGCTGCTCTTGGCTGCGGTGCTGCTCGTGTGTGTGGTGGTGGTGGTGGACACTCTGCGCTTGGGCGCGCCACCGATGCCGAGTGGTGCGGCGGCCCGAAGATGCCTGGTGTCGATGTTGCCGACGGCGCCCGGCTTGGTGTGCTGGGAGCTGGGCGCGGGCTGGGGGGGACTGGCCGTGGCCATCGCCGAGGCGCGGCCGACGTGGACCGTGGTGGCGTGGGAGGCGGCGTGGGTGCCGTGGTTGGTGTGCGCGCTGCGGGTGAGGGTTTTGGGCCCGTCAAATGTGCATGTGCGGCGGGGCGATGTGCTGAGTCAGGATCTGGGCGAGGCACGGGTGCTCACCACGTACCTGCTGGGCACCCAGACCGAGGCGCTGCGGGTTCGGCTGGCAGAGCACCCTGGTCCCTGGACGCTGTTGAGTGTGCACTTCGCCCTGCGGGGGGGCGTGGCGGCGCGAGAAGCAAGGGCCCCAGACCTGCACCGCACGCCGGTGTTTGTCTATGAAGGCGAGGCTCTGGACGTCCCCTGAGCCGGCGGGGAAACAGTGGAGAAAGGGGTTGTCCCCCCCTCCCGCGCTACTGGGTTGTTGCAGTGCCCCACACCCCTCACGGAGTCAAACCATGGATCTCATCAACGCCCTTGTGTCCCAAGCCGGTGTCTCTCAGTCCGATGCGAAGGGCCTCGCTGGCGGCATTCTCGGTCATGTTCAGTCGGCCATTGCAGGCGAGGATCCCAGCAAGGCGGCGGAGTTCAAGGCGGCGGTGCCGGAGCTGGACTCTTGGAAGCAGGCGGCGGCGCCCGAGAAGAAAGAAGAGGGCGGTCTCTTGGGTGCCCTCGGTGGTGCGCTCGGTGGGGGCGGGGCCGGCGGTCTGGGTGGGCTGATGGGGTCGGGCGCCGGGGCCTCGCTCGCGGGCGCTGTGGGCGGTGCCGACGCCAAGAACGCGGTGGTGATGATGCAAGTGCTCGGTCGCTTCGGTGTCGACTCGGGCAAGGCGACCCTCATCGCCCCGCTGGTGCTCCAGTTCCTCAAGTCGCGGCTCAAGCCCGCCACGTTGGCGACGGCGATGAGCGCGGCCCCCTTCCTG
The DNA here is from genome assembly GCA_942491145.1 of Myxococcota bacterium. GTDB lineage: Bacteria > Myxococcota_A > UBA796 > UBA796 > UBA2385 > CAXQUZ01. Next base: position 190,052 of record CALOBC010000035.1, read on the forward strand.
ATGCAGTTTGTGGGCAAGACAGTCGAAAGCCGAAAACGCCCATAAACACTGGGTTTGTTGGTCAGTCGGTAGGGGCTGAAACCCCCCTGGTAGGACTGGATTCGACCCCCATCCCTACCAAGACCCCTACCGTTCAGACTGGGGTCGAGTGGATGGTCATCCCCGGGACGGGCGGGGGGGGGGGCGCAGCAATGCACACCCGTTCGAGTCGCTGGACCTGGCGCTCCAGGGTGCGACCGCGCTGTCTCGGCAGCGGCCGGAGGTGCCGCTGTGGACGGTCTACAAAGTCCGCAATGAGCGCTGGCAGAAGGTGGGGGCTGTGCGGCCGGTGAGCTTGTCGCGGGTGCTGGCCCGGGTGGTGGGGAGGGCACGATGAGCCTCCACCTTCTGCGAGCTCGCCAGCCGACGAGCCTGGTCGACATCGCGAAGCGCGAGCTCGGGATGGCCCGGCGAGACTGTGCCGCCGCCGAAGAATCCCTGAATCAGCGGGCTGCCCGGATGCGCGAGACGGCCGCGAAGCTGGGCGCGGCGGCGGCTTGCTACTCCGAGGACAGCCACGCCCAGGCCGAGACTGCGGCCCAGTGCAGGTTGTTGGCCGGGCTGCTGGAGGAAACGGCGCGGTCGGCGAAGACGGCCCGGGAGTGGGCGAAGGGGCCTCGGCCGTCGTTGCCGGCAGTGCCCCGGGGGGATGGGCCATGAGCCGGGGCCGCAACCTCGGCGTCTTGGCCTGGCTCGCTGCGATGGCCCCCGGCCCTGCGTTTACCCGCCTCTTTCGGGTGCGAGTCAGGAAGTCGGTCGAGGGCGCCGAGTTGGTCAGTTGCACGCGGTGTGGCGCGGAAGCCCGCGAGCCCTGCGACCCCCGGACGCTTGGGGCTTGGCAGCACCACCGAGCTCGCGCCGATGTCTGGATAGCACTGAGCCCCCGGGAGCAGGCCGCGCTCCGCCGTTGGGAGGAGACCGCGCGCCGCCGTCGGAAGCTGGACGGGCGCCGGCTTCGGTGGTGGACCTGATGCCAAAACGCCACCTCTTGCGTTGCTCTTGCGTCACGCGCCTGTCGGATTCTGTGACGCGAGGCGAACGATGAACGCACCCATCCACGTCGCCGGCGTTCGGCGCTGCGCGGTGTGCGAGGCCAGCCTCGATGGTCGCCATCCCCGGACTCGGTTCTGCTCTTCACGGTGCAGAAGCTGGGCCCACCGCAATCCCAACGGGCTAAGCGCGCTGGCCCTCTGCATGGGCTGTGGCGAGACCTTCCACCGTGCGACTCGACGGCAGCGCTGGTGCAGCGGGCGGTGTCGGAGCCGAGGCTGGCGGGGCACTGCATCTCGGTCCCGGGCGTTGGCAGCGCAGTGGGACCTCGAAGCCCGCGACTTCTGGCGGACGCCACCGTGGTTGTTCGCTCGACTCGACGCTGAGTTTCACTTCGGGCTCGATGCCGCCTCGGCGGGGCCCTCGGATGCGATGTGCGAGCGCTTCCTGACGCCGAACGATGACGCGCTCACCTGCACCTGGCGCGACCACTGCGCCCCCGAGCGCTTGGCTGTCTTCAACAACCCGCCCTACTCCCGAAAAGGTGGGCGGGGAGAGGGCTTGTTGGCCTGGGCGCGAGCTGCGGTGCGGGCCCGAGACACGGGCCTCGTGGTGGTGATGCTGGTGCCGCCCTCGCCGGGCACTCGCTACCACCGGCTGCTGCACCGCGAGGCTGTTGAGTTGCGGATGCCGGACCGGCGCCTTGCCTTTCTTCACCCCGACACCGGCAAACCCACGGCCGGCAATCGCGGGGACTCCATGGTGGCCATCCTTCGTCCTGGGCAGTCCGGGCCGGCGGTGACCACCTACTTCAGCCGACAGGATGCTCCATGAACACCGAGACCCCCTCGACCTTCCCACCCGCTGACACCGACCCCGACACCAGCCCGCCGTCCACCAACACCGGCCTTCCCTGGCCCTGGATTGCCGCCCATGAGTGGATCGACCTCTGTCCGGACCCCGAGAAGTGGGACGAACCCGACCAGGAGGTGGAGGGCTGGTTGCTCCGGACCACGACGATGGACGACGGCTGCCAGGTCGACCACGTCGTCGTCCACCGCACGAAAGGCGGACAACCCGACCAGTACACCATCCTCGTCCGCCTGGATGGAGGGGAGGAACTGCGAATCGGTGCCCAAGGGAAGCACGAAGCGGCGGCGCTGCGGAGCGGGCTGTTGTCGCTTGCCATCCTCCTGGGCGACATCATCATCGACCTCAACGAAGGGATCGAGGGCCTGGATTCCGGCCGGGTCTTCGAGGCCGACTCGGTGGCCATCCGAAGCACAGGGCGCTTTGTGACCGACGGCGAGCCTCCCGCCCGCATGTGCGACGACGAAGAGTAGCCACCGTTCCTGACCGCCCGTCACCTCGTGTCGCCGTGTTTGCTTTAGCGACACGAAGCGGTGGGCCACAGCTTCGAAGGCCGGCGTCCTCTGCCTACCCGCGGCCGCTACCCAGGGGCTTGCGGGTCCAGCCAGAGTACATGCCATATGGCACTCGATCATTCCCCGCCGAGGACCGAAGGCGCCAGGGGCGCCGTCCTAAGACGCGGCTCGCGGTCGAGTGCCGCGCGCGGGGCTCCCACAACAGGCAGTGGGCACTTGGCAAGCTCGACATCGCCAGATCCGCCCTGCACGCAGCGGAGCGCCTCGACCGCGGTGGACTAGAGTGGTGGCCGAGAGTGTTGCTGCCCCGTGTTTCGCAATGGTCGATTCTCTTGGGTATCTATCGTTGGCCCGAGCTCTGTACAACGCGCTGGCTCGACTGCTTGGACACTGGCTACTTTGGGCGCTCATTGACACTTGGCGCTTTGCCCGACCGGGAACCCGACCACCTGCCGTAGGCCCAGGCCGTCCGACACTCTTGTTGAGGTGGACGTTCACGCCTCTCCTTCGGTATCCCTGCTGCGACATTCATCGCCATTCTAACAACTCCGCGTTCGCCTCCCGGGGATGGCCACCGGAGTCCTGTCCTGACTACGACACTTTACCACCCTGCGGGCCCCGAACCTCCGCGGTAGATGCCTGCCTCAAACCGATTTCCGACCAGTGGCTGCTCGTCCCCCGCACGGGCCATGGCAGCCACCTGGAAATCGCCGAGAGTGCGGTGCGTGTTTGGGAAACGCGGCAGTGTATACGCCGCCACGGTGCGAGTGAGCAGAGAATGCACCTTCGGTCTGCGGTGGTACCGTCAGTAAAATGCCTCATAATTTGGTTGTTTCGGCTATCGAAATTCCATGCAACTATTGTCAAAATATGGTAAACTGCCTAATGCCACCCTGCATTCCCATTCACATTCGCCGGAAATGCTCGGTGCGAGGCTCAGTGCGCCCCCCAACAGAATAGGAGGAGGAGTATAGGTCGCCTCGACATTGCAGTCACATTGACTTGGACATGCTTGGGCGACGGTGGTGTGGTTTCGGAGGGAGTGCGCGGATGGGGTACGCAAAGTGGCGGCTTGGCATGGGCGACAAGTACCAGATAGACGTTGCACGCTATCGTGTGGGCCTACTGCTCCAAGCGCATGCACAGGACATCGATGGACCGATTGCCTTAGGCTGTGAAGTACCAGTTGAGGGCTGGGACGACATCGTGGAGTTTTGTAGCCAAAAAGGCGAAATCACAGCGACCCACTACCAAGTGAAGCGCCAGAACACGGACTTCAAGGCAGGCGACCTGCAGAAGACCTTTGCGGAGTTGTTCAAGAGTGCAGCGGCTATCCTCAAGGAGGACGCCCCATACGATGGTTTCGTGGTTCGAGCGAAGCACCGGCGCTTCGTATTTGTGTTGCCCACAGGCGACATCTCTGTGGGCGCCAAACTGGGAATCGACCAGCTCGTCGCCCTCCTCCCGAAGTGCTCGACCGCGAGCGCCGCCCAGGCTCTCGTGTCCAACGACGGGGGGCTCATCAACGATGGCAAGGAGGGTGGGGACCAGCAGCGTAGGTGGCTCTTGCATATCAAGGCTTCCGCAGGTACCCCTGAAATGTGCGAGCGGATTCTCCAACAGATGTCGGTGGAGATCTGGCCAAGTGCATTCGTGGAGGAGCAGGCAGCAGCGCTCGTCGCTATGAGTTTTGATTTGCCTGACTGCGCCGACCTCTTAATTGACAACGTCTTGCGTCGGAATCCACCAGAAGGGCTCATTGACGCCGAGAAATTGCTCGCCGAGCTAGTTGCGGCAAAGCCGAAGCCGGCGCTGCTGCGTGTCAAACTTGCGCGGAGCGGGGACGTGTACTTTGTGCAGCCCTTCACGAGGCTTGACAAAGTCGCGTCTGTTGCGAAAAGAGTGGTTCACAGGGTCTGGCGGGAGCACGACAGCGTCGACCTACAGGTTGGCTATGCGCCACCGAATGCGACCAAGACTCTCCGTCTCGCGTGTGTGCGGCTCCTCCTACATGCGGCTCGCTCTCCAGTGCACGTGAAGAACCGCGATGCGTGGCTGGACCGGTGCAGGAGCGAGGTCGCTTGGGCAGTGGGACTGACTAGTGGGAAAGGTGCACTTGAGGGTGCTCATTTCAAGGAGAAGGAGCCGTCAGCGAGCCTGCCGCCGAAGGTGGAATGGGCGCCCGAAGTGCTCGGGCATGCGCTCCAAATCGCGATGGACGCGTACATCTGGAAGCGAGTGTGCGCTGAGACCAAGCTCGCCCTGGAGTTGGCCGACGGAGTTTCTTTCGATGAAGTGATGAAATCGATGAGGGAGTTGGTGGGCTTCTTCGATGCGGTATTGCGAGGATGGTGGGTAGCCGAAGAGGCTGCATCCGGCATCGCACGCGCAGGGCCTTCTGTCGCTCATGGAGTGGCGCAGATAGTTGCCGGGATGGCAGTTCTCCAACATCTGGGCTTCAGTGTCGCCGCCGCGGACACACCGGGGACCATCGCTAAACTCGGAGACCTGCCCGTCCGAGCTCTGGCCATCGAGCAGGTGGGAGGAATCGCTGACAAGCTCCCGAGGGCTGAAGAGCTGTCCTGGTATGCGCGAGAACTCATTGCCTTCCCAGGTGTCGTCTTGTTGATCGGCGGCAGTGAAGGCCTATACGACATGGCCAGCGGCCAACCTCTGGACGAGCCCGTGGCAAGCGCCGGTATTCTAACATCGACGGCTTCGGCCTTCTTGATTGACGCAGGTCTTCTGGTCGCGTCGGTCAGGCGTGGCGACCAGTTCGCCAAGAGTCTTGTCCAGACTTGGTGTGACCGACGTGCCGAGCATCACCGCTCGGCTCTGGATGCCGCGCTCCAACAATGGGGAGAATCGGATGCCGCCTGAAACGCAATCGGTTGTGTACCTCCATCAGGCCCTGCAGGCGGCGCTGGTGCAGCTACACCCATCGGCCACGCTGCTGCAGGTTTCTGCGAAGAAGCTTGCGCACTACCTGCACGAACTTAGCTTTGCGGCGAAGGCTTCCGATCTGCGTGGGGTGGGGCAATCCGCCGAGTTTGCGGCATTGGGCTGGGTTGCCCAGGCACCTGACGGACAAGGGATGGTTCGTTCCCGCAGACACTACCTCGTGGCCGAGGTCGACCTCGGCAAGACCTCGGTGTGGTTTCCGGCGATACTCGGGACGGTGGCAAAACTCCGCTCGCACCTCGGTCCAGATGAGCAGGCCGACCTAGTAGTGCTGCTCGTGGCCCAGCCGGGGACGAATTCGCCTGGTCGCGTCGCAGTGCTGGAGCGCAACGAGGCGTTCGCACAGGTGCTTGTCTGGTCCCCAGGAGTCGACAGTAGGCATTGGCGCGCCGAGGCCGACCGCTTTGTGCGTAGGCTCCGGCTCGGGCCAATCGAGGGGCCCTCCGGAGTGACGACAGGTGACCTTTCCCCCGTGGACGCGGTCTTCGAAGGCACGAGCACGAGTGGCGAGGTCCGTGCGAACTGGCGCCGCATCCTAATGAACACAGGGATTGGGGCGGGAGAACGAGCACGACACCTTCTTGCGGCAGTCGATGTCCCCGATGGAGTCCCCGATGACGAATAGGATTTACTTGTCGCGTTTCCGCGCTCTCAATTTTCGGTCTTTTGGCAAGGTGGACATTGCGTTGCCCGCTGGTCCGGGACTCGTCGTGCTCGAAGGCCCGAACGGGCTCGGCAAGACGAGCTGGCTGGAGGCGCTCGAGTGGGTCCTGAGCGGTCAGGTGAATCGGTGGCGTCAGCAGGACGACGACCATGGGCTCCAAACGGTGGCCCACATCGCCCGACGTGGAACCGCCGGAACAGGCTGTAGCGTTGAACTCAATTTTGGCGAGCGTAGGGCACGTTGGGCCGAGGGGGCCGCGCCGATCCCTGCAACCTGGCTATGCGACGACCCCGCTCGGTGGTCACTCCGCCCAGACAACCTCAACGGTTTCCTCCGCGGAACCCACATCCTCCCACAATCGTCCAGCTTGCGCTTGCTCCACTTGGACGCTGGGGAGCGGTGGAATCAAGTACTCCGGGTAGTCTCGGGGTACTCTGAGATCGACGACCTTTCGGCAGCGCTCCAGGGATCAAAAAGGCCGCTGACAACGGAACTCCGGGACCGCGAGGCTCGGCTCGCGCAGGCGCAGTCGGTCAGCGACGCGTGGAGAGGGCGTGTGGCCGCGGTCTTGGACCGGCGCTCACGGGCGGAGGCGTCTGGTAGCCTACTTGCTCCATCAAGCGCTGCCACGACCCTCAAGCCCGAGGATGCGCCCACGTTGCCGGTGGTAGATACCGACGCGGGCGCTAGACAACTGACCGCGCACCTCGGCGGCATTCTCGCAGCCCGGCGATCAGAGCGGGCCCAGCTTGAGGCGCGCCGCACCTCCCTGGCCTTGCTCGGAGAAGTCCCGGCGCGCTGGCAGGCTGCACAGAATGCTGTGGCGCTGGCCGAAGTGGCGCTGGAGGCGCGGGAGACTGATGAACAGCGTCTGCAGGATCGGCTCGCGGTTCGGCTGGCCGAGGAGCAGATAGCAGCTCAGCGTATCGTACAGGCCGATGCGCTTTTGCACGCTGCGCAGCGCGAAATGGAGCAGCTCGTGCTGCTCGTTGACACCGTGGGGGCGATTCCGAGGGCGCGTGCTGCACTCGTCAGCGCCCGGAATCGGGTGCCCAATGCAGTCGCGAGTCTCGCTGAGGTGGTGTCCCGCCGAGACGAGGTAAGCCGGCTCGTCGAAGTACGCAGTGCCTTCGATGTGCGGTTCGAGGCTCACCATAGACGTGTTACCACGCACGAAAGAGCCCTCTCCGATTGGCGGCGTATCCAGAAGTTGTTGCAACGTCGCGACGCCGTCGAACAGGCGGGCGAGCAGTTGAAGGCCGCGTTGTCGAATGCGTTGACGGTGCTGAACGCCGCAAAGTCGGTCCTTGCTGAGCGCTTTGCCGAAGCCGCCCAGTCGCGAGAGCTTGCGGAGAGCGTTCGCTTGGCCGCCAGTGAGGTGGGGGGGCTGGTCGCGGCACTAGCGCGCCACGTAGACGAACACACCGTAGAATGTCCGCTCTGCCTCGCAGAGTATCCGAACCTTGGCGCCCTCCAGAAGCGAGCAGAGGTGGCGAAGGAGCGTCAGGGGCCCACCGTGGTGCGGGTGGAGGAGCAGCTCCAACAGGCGTGGGCGCGCGAGGCTGCCGCGATGGGCACGGTCCAGGAGGCAGCCGATGCCTACAGCCAAGCCGAGCGTGCAACGTTCGACAATCGAGCAGAACTCGATGCGCTCAACCAAGGAATCGGCGCTCTTCGAACCCGGATGTCAGGGATTACCCTCGGACGAGAAGAAGAAGAGTTCGCTGCAGTTCGCGCGGCACTTGAAGCTGAGCGGGCCGGGTTCGCGGATCTCCCCGGGGCGGATTTGGAGCCGGGACCAGTTCTGAAGGTGCGCTTGGCTGCGGCTGAAAGTGCTGTCCGCACGGCCGATATCCGTCGACAGTCCGCGGTCGCTGCGGCCGAGGATGCCGCCGCGAGGCTAGCACAGCTCGAAGCCCGCTGTGTGGACCTCCGTCAGCAGCTCGACATCACCGAAGATGTAGACGCTATCAACCAGGTGGCGGACGCACGCGGCTCGCTGGGGCACGCAGAGGAGAGCCTCCGAGTAGCTCAACAGGCGCAGGCCGACGCCAGGGCTGCCCGAGAGCGGGCGGAGACTGAGGCAACCGCCGCGACTGCGGCGGCGGTTTCCTCCCGCGCGGCCCGGGACCAGCGGCATGTCGAGTGGCAAGAGAGTGTGCGTTCATGGACATCGCAATCCTTGTCCATGCCGCCCTCTCGTGAGCATCTGACTGGCGCTCGGGACGCGTTAGCTAAGCAAATCGAGGTTCTCGACGGACAAATCGCGGCGGTGGTCAGCGTGTTCGAGGGGGTTGGTCGTTGGCTGGAACACTCCGCGCTCGATCGAGAGGTTGCGGAGCTCGACAAGGCTGCAGGCGGCGCGGGACTGGACGCGTGGGAAACGGAGAGCCTACGCCTGCAAGCGCTTATTGACGAACAGGAGGAGGCACGCATTCGTGCTGAAATTGTCCGCGTCGACATTGACAAGATGGCCCTTAGCGCCCGCAGGAAGCGGACGTCGATGAGGTCGGATCTTCAGGCGCGCTTGGGCCCCATCCTTGCGCCGATGCTGAGGTCTCTAATCGTGGACCCGACGATTGCCCAGGCGGTGGTAGGACTGGCTGAGGAACGAACGAAGACCCGGCTTCGGGCCACTGTCGGGAGGGAAGGGACTGACCTACTAGCTTTCGCAAGCGAAGGTCAGCTGTCGGGGGTGAACTTGGCAGTCCAGCTATCAATGGCTCTGGCGTTCCCCTGGTCCAGCTGGCCGGCAGTACTGCTGGATGATCCCGCCCAGTACAGCGACGTGGTCCACACCACCAACCTCGTGGAGACACTGCGCGTCCTAGCGCTCCATCATGGCTTCCAGGTCTTCCTTGCTACCCATGAGCGAGACTTCGCGCTCTATGTCGAGCGGAAGTTCCGCAATGACGGGTTGCCCGCTACGCGCATCGTGTTCAGACAGCCGTCCGATCCGTCTATGGGTGTCGTGCCTCAACTCGCTCCGCATCCAGGCCGTGGGGCATAGGAATGTGGTTAGGTTCTGGGTACCGAGTTGTTCAAGCAGTAGGCTTGAATGCCCATAGGGTTGTCTCCGCCAGGAGTGTTAGCGGCTCGAAGAGCGCGCCCGAGTCTGACGTAGTACTCCGAACGTCCTCCTCTACGGCCAATATGAATGATGCGTAGCTCGAAGGTGTTCAGGGTCGGCTGGGCATGTCGCCAGGGGTTTTCTGCGGACCCGAACAACATGTCATCAGCCGTTTGGGGCATCCCCAGTAGCATCCACATGCCGATGCTCGACAATGACGTGGGGCCGCCACTTCGCCAGCGCCGTCAACGTGCGCCCGAGCTGGCTGCCGAAGACCACCATGGCCACCGGTAGGGTCAGGTCCCCGAGGGCCAGATCGCCCATCGGCGACCCCACCACCAACGAGCCCGGGGCATCCTGCGCGTAGGCCAGCCCGATGAGGCCGAAGCCCAGCGGGAAGCGAATCCAAGCTGGGATGAGCTGGGCGCTGAGAAAGGACTGGGCCATCACTGCCCCTCGGTGGGCAGACCGGGGGGAGGCGGCGGCCCGGCCTCGAGCTCGTCCACCCGGGCCGCAATGCCGGCCCACATCAGGGTCAGCCCCGCCCGAATCAGTGGACCGTCCACGGCTTCGAGGGCCACGCCCAGCGGGCCGGGCACGGCCACGTCCAGCGGCATCGCTGCGTCGAGAATCAGGGTCGCGGACTCGATGGCGTCGTCGGCATCGAAGCCCTCGGCGGCAGCTTGCTCCAGAAACCGCCGAGCCAGGCCCCACGGAATCCGGCGGAGGCGCTTGCTCCGGAGCGCCCTGCGCCGCTTGGCGTTGGCGGGGGAAGCGGCACGGCCGCGAGGCGGGGACGATGGGGCAGATCTCGACATGGGAACGGTCCAGGGAGGGGTTGAAGGGGACCGCCCACCTCTCAGCCAGGCGTGGCGGAATCGGGCACCGGGGTGCCCCCGTGGCGCTTCAGGGCGTCCAGCGCCGGTACTGCTTGGCGTTGTCCTTCCGGCGCCAGCAATGCAGCACCTCGCCCCGCTGGCCCCGGCTGGTGTTGCGACCGAACAGGCTCACGTGGACATGGCCGCCGGCGTTCATCGCGTAGGAGATGGCCTGGTCGAAGGGCAGGCCCAGGGCCACGATGCGGCGCACGAGGTCTTGGGACGCCAGGCCCCACACCGAGATGTCGGCCGCTTCACCGAAGGTGTGCTGGCTGTTGGCCGAGCCGCCGATCAAGCGGTTGTAGGGCCCGCTCCGGAAGCCGCCGCCCCGGGAGATGCGCACCGGCTGGCCGAGGTCTCGGCGCAGCGGATCCAGCACCTCCCCACACAGCCCCACGATGCACCGCTGGGCGTCCGGGTCCGGCATCACCGAGTGGCCGGGTCGCACGTTGCGAAACTCGGCCCACGAGAAGAACTCACCGGGACGGGCTTGGATGAATGCGGTCATCGGTCACTCCAGAGCACGCTCAGGCGCCCAACCATCGGGCGACGGCTGGCACAGCGCCGTAGCGACGGCCGAGCTCTACGCGGAGCTGGTCATCGCTGAGGCGAGAGTCCCCACGGGGTGGCTGCCCCGCGAGCAGGTGGTGCAGCGCCATCACGGTCACCGCCTGGTCTGCGGAGACCTCGACGGGGGGCAGGCGCATGTAGGTGAGGAAGTCGGCGCGGTAGTCGCCGGCGTCGTGCATCCGCACGAAGGCCCGGGGGTCGTCGCCGTTGGTCGACTGCCCGCCGCCCGTTGCCGACAGCACGGCACTGTGGCCCCGGGCACCGGCGAGGCCCACGACGGCCGTGACATGGCGATTCCGGTAGGCCGCAAGGTCTCCCGGGAGCTGGCGGCCCAGCTCGACCGGGCTGCACAGGTTCGCGATCTGCGTGCTGGTGAGGTCGGCCCCGTCCCAGCGGTACCGCAGCAAGGCCGCTGACCAGGCGAGAACCAGCCCTGAGCAGTCCCAGCCCTTGCCGCCATGCAGTCCCGCGGATCCCTGGGGCCAGGCGCTCCCCGGGGTACCGCCGCCGTAGCTGTAGGCCGCGCCCACCACCGTGGCCGCCAGGCGCCGCGTGGAGGCCGCCAGGGCCGCACCAGGGGCCAGAGGATGGGCGCCCGGCACTGGACCCGGCAAGGCAGGCCCCGCAGCACCCGGCAGGCGCAGCCGGCCCGTGCGAGACAGGTACAGGGCGGTCACACCAGCGCCGGCGAGGGCCGCGACGCCGAAGACGCCGAACAGGGCGAGGCGGCTCACCGCCGGCGACCCGACGACAGCCACCACACACCGGTGGCCAGCAGCCCCGCCGTGGCCAGCCCCGCGCCCACCCACACCATCGGGCTCACCTCGCCCGGACGGCTCACGTTGGGCATCGTGGGCAGCCCCACCGTCGCCGGCGGCAAGGCCTGCCCGGCCTTGGTCGCCGCAATGCGAGCATCGAGGTCTTGGGTCTGGAGCTTCACCTGGGCCAGCGCGACGTCCACGTCCCCCTGGGCCGCAAGGGCATAGGCCGCGCCCGTCTCGGTGACCGCGTAGGCCGTGGCACCCACCATCACAGTGAGCAGCCCGAGCCCGACGAGCACCGGCACCGCACCGATGACCTCGGTGTCCTGGCCTCCGAAGACACCCCGCAGGACCACGCCCGCTGGGGGATTCACAGGCCCCGAAGATGCCGCACTGGCGGACACCTTCGTGGTGGCGGCCTTGTCCTCCCAGGCCCGGGCGAGGGTGGTGTAGGCGACCACCATCCGCTCGGCGCGCTCGGCCAGATCGGGGTTGGCGTCCCGCAACGGGAGCACCCGCGCCAGGTAGGCATTCGTCGCCAGCCGCAACGCATCGAGGGACGCCGCGAAGGCTTGCACCTTGGGCGTCACCTCGGTGGGCACCGTCTTGCGTTGCACCGCAGCACGGACCGCGACGAGGCCGGCCGACAGCCGGTCGCCAAACAGTCCGTCGACCCACGTCTCGAAGTCGACGAGGAAGCGGGAAATCATGGGGCCCCCAGGGCTTCGGAATCAGCCGTAGACGTAGACAGACTGGGCGTCTTCGCCGGCGAAGCCACGAATGGGATGGGGAGACGGAGGCGGCGGCGGCCGACGGGCAGGCCGAGCGGCAACCGCCCGCCGCCAGTGTCCCCGAGCGCGACCCGCGAGCACCACCGGCGCCTCACAGTCCCCGCCACCACCGCAGCCACACCCACAGTCGCCCTGGATGCTCGCCACGTTGGCCCGCCGGAAGTCTCGCTTCGACGGCTCCACCCCGTTGCGCAGGTGGTCCAGCCAGACGTGCAGGAACTTGCGACCCCGGCGCACCTCGGCGACGGATGCCAGCGCCCACGCAACACCGATGGCGGTCACTGCCACGTTGATTCCACGCACCACACCCTTGGCCAGGTCCAGCGGGTTCAACGGGCCATGCAGCGCCGTCAGCGGCTGCGTGGCCTGGGGATCGCTCCACCGGCCATGAATGCGCTCGTAGACCTGGCGGGACTGCGAGGCGAAGGGTGCCCAGTCCGACGGGCCCACCTCGGCCTCAAAGACTGCCAAGTCTTCTCGGTACTGGGCCAGCTCGTTCTCGAACATCCGCACCGTGGCCCCGTGGGCCTTCTCCAGCAGCTTGGGCTCGCCCACCTGCTTGCGCACGTCGGACCAGATGCTCGACAGCACCGGCCCCAACAAGCGCTCCCACCAGCTCCCCAGGTCGGTCACCCAGGTCGGTTCCAAAGTCTCCGCAGTCATCACGGTCTCCGTCGATTGGAGTCAAGGTCCCGACCGAGACCCGAGGGGTGTCAGCCGGCGAACGGCGAGACGTCGATGGCACCCGCGAAGGCCGCGGGCGTCGCTTGGATGGCCGCCGAAGCAGAGGCCACCGCGGCGGTCATCCGGGCTTGGATGGTGGCCGTCGGCACACCTTCGTCCACCTCATGCACGAGGTAGAATCGGCTGCCCAGATCGGCGATGGCCGCACGGTTGCCGACCTTCGCCCGCACCGCGACGCTTCCGGCCTGGGCCCGTGCCGTCCACTCGCCGTCCTCCAAGTCGAAGACGCCCGCCTCCGCGCCCTGCTCTTCGAGGACCTGCAGCTTGGTCTCCAAGTCGGCGGCGTGCTGCTCGGCCTTGTTGGCCCGCTTGGAGGCTCGGTTCGCCCGGCGGTTCTTGCGGTTCCCCTTCCGGTCGGCGCTCTTCTGGCGTGCCGACACGAGGCTGGGCACCATGGCGGCAATTGCCGGAATCGCCATCAGGGCCGCCGATGCGATTCCAAACTCACCGGCGAAGCCTGCAATCTTGGCCTCGTTTTCGATGGCGACGTCCTCGAAGGCTTCCACGGCCGCATTGACCGCATCCACCACCACCTCGGCATCCCGCTGGAAGGCCAGGTCGTTCCACCCGTCCTCGTGGGCGATGGCCCACAGCGTGTCGAGGTACTGCTTGCCGACGTGCTCGAACAGCTTGCGCGGATCGAGCTCGGCGCCAAACTCAAGCGTCGCCTCGCCCGACATCGCGATGACCTCGCCGGCAAACTCACCGGCCAGCTCGATGATGTCGTTGGCCCGCTCGTCCCACAGCTCTTGGTCGTCCCGGTCGAGGAACTCCACGCCGTCCACGTCGATGAGGATGGCGTCGTCATAGGGATCGTAGTCCCAGTTGTCGTAGCCGTTCGGCGCCGGGTCCCACTCGGGGAAGTCCTCGTAGATGGGCTCGTAGCGGTCGTCCCAGTACTCTTGGGGCTGCGCGCTGTACTGCCGCTGGGGGTAGCCGCCGCCACGCTGGGCGTACTGGGCCGCCGGACCACGGCCACGGCTGCCCTGACCACCCCGATTCTGCAACAAGCCGGGCCTCATGCGGGGGCCAGGCCCGGGACCAGGTCGAGGGCCCCGGGGCTGCCGGATCGTGTCCATGAAGCTCCGACCACCACCCGAGGAATGGGCCTGGGGAGGAGCCGGTGCGCCCGCATCGTAGGCGTCCTGACGGGCTTGCCGTGCCTGGGCCTTCTTGCGGGCCTCCGCCGCTGCCGTGTACTTGCCGAGCGCCTGGTCCGACCCGCGCGCCCGAATGTCCCGACTCTTCGAGACGCGGTGGTGGCGGTCGGACCGGCGACGGTTGCGAATCACCTTGCGACGCTGCGCCCAGCTCATGTCCGAGTTGTTCTTCAGACGCTGGTTCAGATTCCGACGCGCCTTGCGTTGCTTCTTGCGTTCCGAGCGGCGGTACTTCTTGGCATTGCTGGCCATGTCGGCCTCCTGTCAGGTGGCGGTCCGGCCACTGGAAAGTCGAAGACCCCGCCGACGTCTGCCGGGCAGGGCGACAAGGCGAGGCAGAGGGCCGCTGATCTGGAGGCCCGAGAGAGGCCCCACAGGCGCCGCAGGTTCACGGTTGTAGGGGTGGTACCGGCGCGAGAACATGCCCAGCCGGGCGCTCGGGTCGTCCCGCCACCAGGTGTTCCCCACCTGGTACAGCACGATGCAATGGTACAGGTTCGGCTGACCGTGGATGCCCTTGGTCCGCAGGATGACCCAAGCCGGGATGCTGTCGAGACCCAACCGAAGGGCCTCGGCATAGCCGCCGTCCTCCGGCGTCATCGCTTCGGCACCCCAAGCCATCAGCTCACCCGCACGGGCCGCGGCCAAGCCGTCGCAGTCCTCGTGACCTTGCTCCAGCAAGGCCGCGTAGTCGCACCACAGCTCGGTCCTCTCCCGCGCATAGTAGGCGCCGGACTCGTACAACAGCGGCAGGTCGGGCCGCTCCCGCATCAGCTCGGCATTGTGCACCGCCAGCCAGTTGAGCAGGTTCACAAGACCCCGCTCGGTCTTCGTCACCCGCACGATGATGTCGAGCGGGCGCGCAGACAGCGCAAGTGCCGTGGGCTGGCGGTCTCTGCTCATCAGGCGATGCTGCCGCTGGACGCGACCAACACCTTGCCCGAGTACGACGGCACAGCCGTGCCACCGGGCGTCGCAGTGGCCCGCAGGTACGGTCCGCAGTGGTTGAAGTCCACCATCTGCTTCTTGGTGCCGGCGCCCGTGAGCTGCGTCATCGACGCCACCGTGTGCCAGGTCGTCCCGTCCCACGACGTCTCGACCGTGGCATCCAAGGTGGGCGAGGTGCCCCCGGACGCGGTGAGCTCGAAGACAGCGATGAACTTCTGGTCTGCGTTGTTGACGTCGTCCTGGCTGGAGCCCTTGACCGCCGAAGACGGGCTCGTCGTGTCGACGGACACGGCGTCGGCCAGGGCGATGGTGATCAAGGCAAGTTTGGTGCGTGCAAGCATGAGGTCTCCCCCTCACATGAGGGATAGGCGCCAAAGAAGGCGGTAGGGCGCGGCGGAGGTCACCCGCACCGAGGCGGCTCCCCCGAGGGGAAGCCAGTCAGGCTGGCGCGCTTGGGTCACACCCGCGCGCACCACATCGTCGGAATCCAGCAGCTCAAGGACGGCGCCGGACATGGCCTGGTCATCGGTGTGCAGCCGTACATCCACCGCCCAGGCGGGCGGGGTGTGCGTCCGTGTGCCGATGCCCGTCAAGTCTGCCCGCTCTTCGAAGGTGGGCTTCACGTCGGGCTGGAAGACGTCGACCATCGAGCCCCGCACCACGATGTCCGTGTCAGAGTCGAGATTCTGGACGCTCAGCACCCAGCTCGACGCCCAGACGCACACCCGGGTGGTCCGGCTCGCGGTAAACGTCACGTCGGCGTTGACGCCCGCAGACGACACCCATTGCAAGGTGACGTCCACGGGCCCCGTTGTGGTGACGAGAAAGGTCCGCCAGCTCTCGCAGGTGCTGTGGTCTTTGCCAACCAACAGCACCTGCGAGGCGCCCCCGGCAACCGGGGTTGTCGAGGCCGAACGGCCGGTCTTCCCCATCACTCACCTCGCCGGGCACGCCCGTGACCGACTCAGCAGTTGTTCTGGCCGACGACTTCCTTGCCGAAGAGGAGCATCTGGAGCACATCGTTGTCGTTGGCGATGATGCCCGAGAGGGTCACGGTCTGGGTGGGGAAGAGCTTGTAGCCCTGCAACGACAGGGTCTTCTGGCTGGTGCCCGAGAACGCCGACGCAGGAACCGCCTTGGCCGTCGCGAAGGGCCCGAAGACCTGGCGCTTGTGGAAGGTCAGCCCCGTGATCTTGGCCGTCGCGGCAGAGCCATCGAAGGACGCCGAGTGGCAGATGAACTCATCGGTGATGGTGTCGGTCTGGCTGACCGTGCCAGCCACACCAGTGGCGACCACCGAGATGATCGAGTCCTTGACGAACTTCACCTTCTTCCTCCGGCGCGGGGGGGCAGCAGGGCGGTGGCCACGGGGGGCACGCCGAGGGCGGACCTGCACGCGGCGGCGGGGACGGCGCACCATGCGACGCCGGCGCTGGGCACCGATGTCGTCGCCGGCGACCATGGCGTAGGGGGTCTGGTACTCATCGCCAGACTCGTACTCGCCCTCTTCTTCGCCCTCGAACTCACCGTCGTAGCCGTCGTCCTCTTCATCCTCGTAGCCGAGGTAGGCGCCGTCGCCCTCCAGGGCGGGAATCTGTTCGTACTCCATGTTCATTCTCCTGCCCGAGCGGGCGCGGGGGGGGTGGACGGGTACCCGTCATCAGGGTGGGTCTCAGCGGGTCCCCCCGCTTGAGTTGTGTGTGTCGGAGAGACCGACTCAGACGGCGTGCTGGGGACGTGCGCGGCCCTTGGCCCGGAAGGCCGCAAGCTCGTCATTCTCGGGCAACACCTCGCGAAGCAGGGCCGGCTGGCGACCGAACTCACCCTGGGTGCTCGCGCTCGGCGTCACGACCACTTCGGGGGCAGGCGCACCGTTGCCAGCCGCTGCGCCATCAGCACCGGCCGAAGCCGCCGCACGGTCGGCCCACCACTGCCGGGCCTTGGCGCCCAGCATCAGGCCGGTCTCGGCCGACTCGGCGTTGATCAAGCCCGACGCGACCGCCATCTGGTGATGGCCACAGTCACCGTTCTTGCTGCCCAGGATGGACGACAGGCCCCAACCGAGGGCACCCAGTGCGGTGATGCCCCGGGCCACCCGAACATGGGTGCGGTACTTGCCGGCGGCGCCCGATGCAACCGAGCTGAGTCCCGCCACCGCGGCACTCTCGCCCACCATCAGGGTGCTCCGCATCATCGCCGACTTGTTGGCGTCGAACTGCTTCTTGAGCCCCTTGGTGCGGTCCAGGATGCTCTGAAGACTCTCCAGCTCGCCCTGCATCTTGCGCACAGAGGCCGCAGACGGCTGCTTGGTGGTGCCACCGCCGCCATTGGCAGCAGACGACACGGTGGGGGAACGACGGGCCACGGAGCCTCCAAGTCGAAGATGGGGGCCGCAGCGAACCGTCGGCCTTGCACCCTCAAGTGAGCAGCGGCCGAAAACCGCCGGGCCCCCGGCTCGCTTTTCTGGGGCACCCAGTCGCCGTAAAGTGGCTGTTCATCGGGGTCGGACCTGTCGCCCAATCGACCGAGAACCCCCATGAACACGGGCGAAAAGCACAAAACCCAGCGAACGCACCCTTCCCGAGAATGCGCTGTCAACCGGGGGTTCAAAAAGGTGCAATGCAACAAACCACGATTGACAGCGCATTCTCGCCACGCCCGAAAAGTGACCGCGAAACAATCGAAAACTGCCGCGCCCGGTACTTTCGGCTCCCTGCTCATTCATGGACACAGGCGGGCACTCCCGCGGGAGGTCGAGGATGGATGACCGAATGGGAATCGGGAACTGGGACGAGCTGGTGCGCCAACTTCAGCTCTTCTGGCCCGAGGTGCAGTACCTGACCCTCCGCGAGCGGCTGCCGGGCAACCGCTTCGAGGCCCTGGGCCGGCTCCAGCCCCGCGCGGCCGACGACGAGCCCCCTTGTCGGCGCCTCAGCCTGCAAGCCGAAGCCATCACCGGCGAGACCATCGACGACCCCGAGGACCGGGCCACCTGGTTCCGGCGCCTGGCGGACGATGTGTTGCTCTCGGTGACCATCCAGGCCCTTCAGCACGAGCTCGAACAGTTCCAGCGCAGCCTCAACGACGAGCCCTCCAAGGTCATCTGCAACCTCTACGCCGATGGCGGCGTCCCGCTGGTCTCCCGCACCCTCACCGTGCCGCCCCCACCGCCGCCCCGGGTCTCCAGCGCCATCGGCGGTGAGGTGGCCGTCGGTGGAATCTCCCTCTCCCGCGCCGCCGGTGCCGGCCCCGTCCAGCTCGCCGACGTGCTCAACGACGTCGACGACCCCTCGACCCGCCTCGCGCTCACTGCCCTTGCGTTGCAGTCCGACGGCTTCAAGCGGGTGCAGGCCGCCTACCAAGACCTCGCCGGCGACATCGCCAGCTCCTACCGAGACATCCACGGCGTCACCACCCAGATGCTGCGCGAGATGGATGTCGTCGCCAAGTCTCGGTACCAGCACATCGAGAACCTCCAGAAGGCCCGCCTGCACGAGATGTCCCAGGAGATCAACCTGCGGCGCAAAGAAGTGCAGCTCAACGACTCGCCGGACGCCCGCACCATCGTGGACGCCGAGGTCAAGAAGGAGGCCGTGGGCCGGGCGATGGACCTGGGCGAGCGCTTCCTGGAGATGGTGGGCGGCGCGGTGGGCGTCACCGGCGCCGCCGAGCTGGGCCCGTTGCTCAAGATCATCAAGGACGACCCCGAGCTGGCCCAGAAACTCAAGATGCCGGGTCTCGCCCAGAAGCTGGCCAACCCGGAGGTCCGGACCATGGTCCACGACGTCTTCGACACGCTCAACAGCATCGACCCCGACAGCATGAGCGCCGGCGCCCCGCCCCCCGCTGGCTGAATCCCCCTTCCCGACCCACAGGAGACCCCCGTGAGCACAACCACACCGGCGCCTGGTCCCAACACGACGGCCCCGCCCCAGACCGCCCAGCGCCTCTATGGCGCCTACTTCGACGGACTCAACACCGAGGCCAAGGTCTCGGGCGCCATGGCCGACCTGGCCGGGGCACCGGTGGAACTCGCCTTCATGGCCCCCCACCTGCAATACCTGTTGCTGCAACAGCTCGGCCGCAACGAGCGGGCGATTGGCATCCTCATCAACGAGGTGCGCAAGCTCAACAACTTTGCGGACCGGGACAACCACATCCAGGTCGAGACCGCCCAGAGCAACGCTGCCATCGCCGACGGCATCGGCCTGGTGCTCCAGGTCCTCGAAGAGGTCGTCACCGCACCCGAGCCGGAGCGCGCGGAGGAGGCCCCCAGCGGCTCCCCAGGCTTCACACGGGCCCGGGCCGGGATGCAGCCCACCGACGAGTCCGGCGTCGAGGGCGAGGTCTTCATGGAAGACGGCGACACCACCTACGTCGACGTCAGCGACCAGGCCGCGGGCGGTGCCCAGTGAGCGGCTTTCACCGTCCCATGCCCACCGAGCTCCAGCCCACCGCAAGCGGCAAGGGACCGGCGCCGGGCCCCACCTTGTTGCTCGACGCCACCGTGCCCCGGCTGACCGGCATCGCCGGCGCGTTGGTGCGGACGATGCTGGGCATCACGGACCTGGCCAGCATCTTCGAGCAGGCCCGGGTGGGCGACGTCCGCGACCAGTCGGGCCACTCGACCTTCCGCATCGCGCTGGAGGACGGCTGCGAGGTCGGCGGCACGACAAAGCTCGGCGTCATCGCGGTGGGCAACGCCGGTGGGCAGATCCGGGTCTCGATTCCCTGGAGCTGGCGCAGCACCCTCAACCTGGCCCAAGTGCCCTACACGCAGGGGCGGGACGAGACCGGGAAGGTGGTGGCGGTGGGGCTGGTGGAGCCGACGGTGGGCGCGAAGGTGGAGATTCCGCTGCCGGTGGGGCGGGACTGGCGGATTGCGGTGGCGCTGGTGGGGCGGGAGTAGGAGGGCAGGCGTTGCGTCACTGTGGGCGTTGGGTGACATGGCCTAGTTCATTCGGTAGTGATACAGGCCGGTGTCGCGAGCGCCGGAGTTTTGAGTGTCGGACGAGATCGCCCGCAGTGATGGTATACTGAACGACTTCCTATATTCCCAGAAGCGGATATTTATCAGTGCCATCACAGGCGTGATGATCGCTCTACTGTCGTTGGCGGCTGGAGCTGTCGTTTCATTGTATGCAGCGGAGATCGTATCGACATTTCCCTTTGCCTGGTCGATCTTCTCAACCGAATTTACGTTCTGGCGTGTCTCATGGCCCGCAGTCTTTTTCTGGCTCGGGAGTCTTGGACTGTTCTTCCTTGTCTATGGAAGACAATATGTATTAGACCGGGAAGCACGAGAGGGTGTTGAGCTCACACGAGAGGGTGTTAAGCTTACAAGCGAGGCAATTGACGAACTGGCGCTGCAACTGAAGTCTCTTCCGCCAGAGGGGTTTCGAGAGTCCTGGCTTCGGCTTTATGTCCAATGCATTGCTAACCAAGAGGCCCTGTCGGTTGAGCCTTCATTGGAGGACGTTCAATCCGCTGCCAGAGACTTGCTGTACATGGTTGCGCTGTTGGCGCGCGACCTTCACGGGGTAGGGGATGACACAGTAATTGCGGCAAACGTGATGGTATTCCACGAGAAAGGGAGTCTCTCCGTAGGCCAGCGGGACCACGTGGCCACCGCCGCAAAGTTTGTCGGAGAAAGGGAGATTGCCTGGCCGATGATGGAAGGCCTGCTCTGGCTTCACCCCGAGCTATCCGCAACTGTCGGCGGCGAGCCGGGTGACCCGAACCCCGAACTTCGACCCATGGCGCTCTTGCTCCCCGTTGCTACAAAGACGGCCAAGCCTGTTGGTCTATCGAAGGAACGCTTGTGGCGGGTCCTTCCTGGTGCCCCCTATGCCTTCGTCTCAGGTCAGCCCGAGTTTGTGGCTAGTCCGGAGGACCTTGTTGCCTGGTGTAAAGACAACGCCGACTTTCGTAGCGAGGTAGTGGAGGAAATTTTCGACTACTTCGTTGGCGAACCTCGACACCACTCTCGTTCGTTCTGCTCGCTTCCCATTGCGAGGGGAGAGCGCAAGGTAGGCGTCGTAAATGTTCACAGCTCCGACGACGGCCTGTTTGTCGTCCAAGAGATGGGGATTTGGTTTTCACATATGGCCGCGCCATTCGTCGACGCGTTGTTCGAGTTGGTTGCGAAACACCCCCATTGCATACCCGTGTTAGCCGTAGCCAAGCCGGCAGACGACGCCAAGGAACATGCTGGCTACGATGAAAATTGACAGAATTTGGTTTGACTGTTCAGCGACGGGTTACGATAGAGTGAAGCGCACATGGAGATCTGTCGATGTCATACACCCCTTCCCCTGACATGAAGCGTGTTCTCGTCAACATGAAGAAGCGCCATGCTGACGAGAAGGCTGTGGCGAAGGGTCGTGGTGGGAAGTCCGGTTACTACACGGTTGTCTCGCAATCAGTGAGTCCCTCCGGAGTGCGAAACCGAACCGTGACTCACGCTGCTTGCAAGAAGGTCCGTGGTACTGGTTGACCCCGGCCACGCTATGCCCACCCCAGTCTCCAGCGATTGAATGCTCACTTTTGCCATGGCGGCGCATTCTGTCTACCACGCGGTTTTGGGTGACAACAAAACCCGCCGACCTACCTTTTCGGGTCTTGTGTTGGCAGATTGCTCCCTCGTGCTCTTGATATGCTCCATGTTGGTTTCGCATCGTCCGTGCAAACGAGCAAGCGATTGTTGTCCAGCACTTGGACACGGGAAAACCGAACTCGCGGGGGCATGGGCCCTCAGGCAGTGACGATGCCTTGGCGAGTGACATGATGCCTTGCGCCAACCAGGATGTAGAAACCCGAGCTGCGTGATAGACGCTGATGGACATCCTGGGACAGAGCAAGGAGCGGGTTGCCGGACGGCGACGCCAACGCCTAGCGGCCAGGGTGCAATCGGTGGGAAAGCGGCGAGCACATATCTGAGCTATTATGATCGCCGCGAAGGAGCGCCCATGCACTGGTTAGACCATGTACTTGCCATTCCAACCATAGGGCTCCAGTTCTCGCCTCGTCATCGGAGTTCTGGGGACTACTTGGCAGCCCTGGCACCAATGCTTGGGGAGTTCCAAAACAAATGGGGAAACCTCACGATATCAACGTCGGACGCAACGTCCCTTGCTGTGGAAGCTGAGAGTGGGATGTCAATTCGGCTCGATTCGCAGAATGTCGTCGTTGACTACAACCTGAAGGGAACCCTCCGAGATGTGCCTGGTGGGCGAACAATATTGGACTACAACGACGAGCCCCGACAGTTCACTAGCCTTGTCAAACTCCAGATGAGCGTCGTGTCAAAGGTGTCGAGGCTGGTACATCAGCCTCCCAGAGGGGAAGTCAGCGCCGGAACTCTTCTGCGAGTCGGAGTCGTTAGCGCTGTGCGCCTAAAGCGAGAAGCGCTCCCTCCTGGAATCGCTGCCCTCCGGGATGCCTACTGTCGGCCGTTCGGAACCCAGGCATTGGGCCGAATAAAGGTGACTACTCTTGTGCCACTTGAGCTGGCGGATGCTTATTCCGATAGGTGCCACTATACCTACGACGAAGACATCGATAGGGAAGATGGAGAAGACGTGCGATTCCATGCAGATTTCCAGCGAGTGTATTCCGAGCCTGTTCAGGTGACCATGTGGAGCGACAAGCGGTGGTTGGAGCGAATCTCCCTGCCAATCTTGGCCGGCGTTAAACACTTTGAGCGAATGGGTGAACAGATTGTCAAAGGGAGTCAGCAATGAGCGAGGTCGAAAGGAATGGGGGGAACACCTCGATGTTCGTTTCGTCTCCGTCTACAAAGGTTTCGGGTGCGGGGCCGCAGGGCGTACATGGGACGAAGGCTGGTGGCGACTGGTCGTTGCGGCTCGTGCAGCAGACTTTGGATGGCGGACGCGGTACGGTTGGCCGCTCGGGACGAGGCCCTTCATCTGCCCGGACGTCAGCCCTTTCACTGATGCTTGCGAAGGCGATTCCGGCGTCGGAGGTTGAGCGAACGCGGAAGTTGTTTCAGCGACTTACGATGGAAAAGCTGATGAAACGGCTGGATTCCGATGGGGAAGCGAAGCTGGAACTCGCAAGGTGGAAGCTTGAGAGAATTGAGGAGGCGGACCTTGCCCCTTCGATTGAGATGCTTGGTGGTTTGGTGGAGCAGTACGAAGCGCTTGGGGGTCGAATCAATCAACTCCTTGATCAGGTGGAGTTCTCAATGGATTCTGAGCGGTAGCGAGGCATTCATGCTTGAACTCCGCATAAGGTCCTTTCCGAGCCCGTTTGGCCTAGGGAGTGGTTTTGTCCAGTGGTGACGAACGTTCTGCATTTAGTAGCTTTGACTCCGGCAGCTGGGAAATGGCGCACATGTCCCAGTCGGTCGTTCCGTTGTCGATACCTTCGGTTATTCGGAGTGATCCTAAGAAGTTGGTCTCTCACTATAGGGAGTATCGAGAAGAGCTCCGAGTGGACTTCTGGTATTCATGCGCCTACTGCTCATTGACGGAGATCGAAGCGGGAGGGGTTCGCTTTACCATAGATCATTTCCATCCCGTGTCGGACCGCCCTGAGCTCGAACTCAGCTACTCCAACCTGCTGTGGTGTTGCGATCATTGCAATTCGCGCAAGAGTGACCTCAGAATACCGTCAGAAGCACTATTGGCTGGCTTTCGGTTCTACCGGCCTGATGAGGATGCTTTTGCGGATCACTTCCGTGGATCTACTGTAGCGGATCCTGAAGACTACGGCCAATTCGCTATAGTACCCGTCTCGCCTGCGGGTCAGTTCACTGTGGAAATGCTCCTACTGAACAGCAAAGGTAAGCGTGATATTCGCGCACTCCGGCAGCGCTTGTATGAATCAGAAGCGGTTGTTCTTGGTGGACTCCGAGAACTTACGCGGGTCCGCCTCGATCGAATCAATCCACGCGCTCGTACGACACTGCAGGCACGTCGAAAGGAGCTTTCGAGCGATGCGAAGGAGATGTCTGAGTGCCTTACAGAGTTGGTGCAGTTGGCATCTAGGGCGCCGCTTGTTGACGTTGATCCGGAGCATGAAAGTTTGTTGGAGCGACGGCGCCAGCATCTTCACAGCCTTCGAGCTGTCTACCCTGGGCGATGGCGAGGACGGGAGGCTGGGGACTAGTGACCGTGGGTTCCGGTGGTGTTTTTATTGCAGTATTTCCACGTGCAGCTGCGATTGGCAGCGCCTATCCTATACGCCTTTCCGGTTCGCGAAGGCGTTGCGTATACTAAGGTGTCCGTCCGGCGAGGCCACAAGCGTTCGAAGGGTGAGCCTACGGATGCCAAGGCGACGTCGGATGCCAATCGGCTTTGCGACACTTGGGTCGTAAGCCCTCCGCCAACCCAGGAGGCCGTCTGCGGGCACGGCCGGCTACTTGTCCGCCATGCCCCCGCCCTCCGATCCTCCGCCGCCCCTACTCAGCGTCGCGCTGCTGGGCGGCCTTGTAGGCGGGTGGCGTGAGGTCGGCGGCCGTGAGGCCACGGTTGTCGGGGTGCGGGACGACGCGGGTGAGTGCCCAGACCAGGTAGGCGTAGGGCTCGACTTCGATGAGGCGGCAGGTCTGGATGAGGGTCAGCATCGTGCACAGGCGGACGGCCCCGTCCTCGCCCGAGGCGTACAGGGAGTTGTTCCGCAACAGGGCGACCTTGCGCAGGGCGCGCTCGCTGGCGTTGTTGTCCAGGGGCACGGCGGGGTCCTCGAGAAACCGCGTGAGCGCCTCCCAGTGGTTGAGGCAGTACTGCATGGCCTTGCGGACGGGGTGGCTCGGCAGCAGATCGGTGATGTGCGTGTCGAGCCAGTCCTTGAAGGCCTTGGCTTGGGGGCCGGCCCGCGCTCGGCGCCAGGCCAGCAGCTCGGCGCCCGCGAGGTTCTCTTCTCTGGCCTCCGCCTCGACCTTGTAGAAGCCGTCGATGAAGGCCATCGCGCGGCTGGCCAGCAGGGGCGCCTTGTCGGCGTCGTCCCGGAACTTGCGGAAGCTGTGGGCGTTGCAGCCCGACTCGATGCGGTCGCCGTCGAGGAACAGGCGGTCGTGGTTCGACGCGGCGTCGGCGGTGATGGTGCCGGTCCACAGCATCGCGTTGCCGGCCTCGTCTACGCCCAGCGTGAGGAAGGTCTCGAGGTGCTCGCCACACTTGTCGGGCGTGAAGTGGTACACAGCGTGCTTGTCATCGCCGAAGAACAAGATCTGTCCGTTCTCCGGCGGACGATGCTGCAGGTACCCCGTCTCGTCGACCTCTCCTTCGCGGTCGGGGCCCTTCACCGGGCTGGCCTTCTGTCGCGGGAACACGACCCGCAGGCCCGTGCCGTCGGTCTGGATGTGGCTGCCGGTCAGCAGCGACAGCCGCACCGACTCGGCGACCGGCAGCAGCAGGTCGGCGCCACGCTGCCACCACCGCGTCATCGTCGAGGACGCGATCTGCGCGCCCTGGTCGGCGAAGTCGCGCCGCAGCCGGTCCAAGGGCAGGAAGAGACCGCACTTGGCGAAGCACAGCCACGCCATCATCTCCATGGTGCAGGACGCCCGGTCGAACGGCATCGGCGGCGCGGGCGGTGTCACGCGGGCCCCGCAGTTCCCGCACAGGCAGACGGCGCGCACCGTCCGGCGCACCCGGACATGGGCGCGAACGTAGTCCAGCTCCTCGCTGACCACCTCGTCGCGGGCCAACAGCTCGGCGCTTCTGCATGCGTCGCACTCCGTGGGCTTCACCGGCACCGTCTCCCGAGGCAGGTGGGCGGGGAGCTCGCCTCGCCCGTGCTTCGAGCGGTTCGAGTTCCGAGGTCGCGGCGGCGGCTTGGTCCCCGCGGGAGCCGGAGCTGGCTCGCCGGCAGCCGCGCGTCTGGCGGCCGCGGCCGCAGCGATGGCCTGGGCCTCCGCTCGGGTCCGCGCGAGCTCAGCCTTCTCGGCCTGCCGCATCTCACCCAACATGGCGTCGAGCTGGCGGGTCAGGCCCTCGATCATCTTCACGAGGCGCGCCATCTCCTTGCGGTCTTCCTCGCGCTGCCGAGCGGCGTCCTCGCGCTGCCGAACGGCGTCCTCGCGCTGCCGAGCGGCGTCCTCGCGCACAGCGGAAAGCTCCGTCCGCAGGCCGGTGATGACCTGGACGAGCGCGGCGATGGACGTGTCGTCGGCTGAGCCCATGCCCGCAGCAGATCACGTGTGAGCGACGTTACAAGCCCACTCTTCGGTATGGATCGACCAACGTCAGTTCTCGTTGGGTCGGTCCTCGTCGCGCCGGTAGCGTCGGCGGCGCACGGAGCGCTCCAGATCGATGCCCTCCAGGATCATGGCGAGCTGAGCGGCATCGACCTGGACCCGGGACGTGCCCGGCGCGACCCGCGGGAGCTGGAAGGTGCCGCGCTCGAGGCGCTTGTAGAGAATCGCCAGCCCGGTCCGGTCGAACCACAGCAGCTTCATCAGGTTGCCTCGCCGGTTGGTGAAGAGCACGAGATGGCCCGACAGGGGGTCGAGCTGGAGCTGGTCGCGCACGACGGCCGCCAAGCCGTGGTGACCCTTGCGCATGTCGACAGGGTCCAACGCAACGTAGACCCGGACACTCGAGGGCAGGCTCAGCACGCGCACCGCGTCGAGGAGCCGGACCAAGGTGTCGGCCACGAAGTCGTCCTCGACCTCGACCGCCACGTCGCCGACCAACACCCGGTAGACCGCGCGCCGCTGGGGTGGGGCGACCAGCTCCACCAGGCGGACAGCGCCCGCCGTCGGCCGGGACCGGCGCGTCAAGTTGCGCTGCCAGCATGCCAGTGATCGACCGTCGATCCCGAGACGCCCGCAGAACGCGGACAGCGACTCGGGAGACGACGCCAGCTCGGCCAGAAGAGCTCGGGCCTCGGCCTCGTCGTGGACCTTGCGTCGGGTGGGGGTCTCCATCGGAATCTCCTGCTGGAAGCAGGAAGATCACACGCTGGCTCCCAATGGGCCTCCTGGGCTGGCGGAGGGCTTACCTTGGGTCCGATTCTTGGGCGAATAGCCCTTCGCATTTGGCCTCCCGAGGCACCTAGCCGGCCTGACGCGCCCTAGCAGCCCGCACACACGAGATTGAGCCCTCGCGCATCGTCCAGTCCTCCGCCAGCCGGCCCCGCTCCCCCCGCAGATCCCACGCCGGGCGCCCACGGTCGGTAGCCCACGAGATTGCCCCCTCGGACACCCTGGAACCCAACGCCCAACGCGCGGATCCCACGCCTGGTGCCCGCAGCCGTCCCTGCACACGAGATTGCCCCCCGTCGGTAGTCCTGGCTCCCGTCCTCGCCACACGGCCGTCCTCCGCCCGCCGGATCCGCTCGCCGGCGACCCGTGGCCCCATGAGCGGGCCCCCTCTGGGCCCGCGCTGGGATTCACGTCCCTCGGCCGAGCCCTCGCGGAACCTGCACGAAGCTCGCTTGGCTGCCTGTCGGCCCAGCGCTGCCCTCAACCCGTCAGCCACGGCCGCCCACCTGCGGCTTCTTCAAAGCACGCCCGAAGGGCGTCCTGCCCGAGGGGCAGCCCAGCCCGCCCAGAGGGGACTCTAGGGGAGTCCGAGTCACAGGTCGAGTCCTAGGACGAGTCGCACCGGACACCCCCGACCGGTTGAACCGGACCCCCACGTCCGGTTCATCCGGCCATGCCCGTCCGGTCTCCAGAACGCCCACCTGTCCGGTTGCCAGCGGCACCACGGACCCCCCAACGGCAACGGCCCCGCTCCACCCAAGGAACGGGGCCGTCAGCCCTCCACAGTGCCCGCGAAGCCGCTCAGGATGCCCTGTGTTGCGCCTTCTCCACTTCGACGGACATCACCCTTCCGCCGGCCTCCCGAGCCGCCTGAGAGGCAGCCTGGATGCCTCGCAGAGTGGGCCACCGATTCCGCAACGGCAGCACCGCGAGGTCCGCGACCAGGCGGTCCCACGCCGACGTCCAGCTCCCCCGCGGATTCCCCGCGGCCGTCAGCCCACCGGTGCGCGCCCGAAGCTCCCCGGGCGCCATCGGACCCTCCTGCAGGGCCTTGACGATGGCCAGCGCGTGCCCGTTCAGCTCGTCATCGTCGACGACCTCCAGCGGATCCGCCGCCGCACGGCCGTGCTCCTCCTCGTCCTCGACGAACGAGAACGACCGCAGCATCCCGACTCCGTGCGTCTTCAACACACGGGCCGTCTCGGGTTCCAGGCTGCACTGCACCGCCGGCTTCACCAGCCCCCGGCGCACCAGCTCGCGCAGCGCATTGGCCACCTGCCGACACGCCTTGGCGTGGTGCATGGCCTCCTGTTCTTGGGCCGCTGCCCGCGCAGCCAGCTCACGCGCCCGCTCGGCCGAGCTCGAGTACGGCAACGGCGCCCGCCGGGGACCAGGCCAAGGAAGCGCCCGCCGGGCCAGCCCATCCACGTCCAGCAGCCCCGGCCGCCGCACTACCTCGTCGAGAACCCGCTTCCAGACCGGCACCATCACCCCTCCCATTGCAGCCGGACCGGTCCCCCCGCCATGTGGGCCAGCACCGCGCTGTAGTGCTCTGCACACCACTTCCCAAAGACCCCGTTGGGCGCCTGCACCACGGTCTCATCGCCATCGAGACCCACCCACTCCAGGGCCCTGAACCAGGTGTCGTACAGCATCGTCCCGAGCTGGCTCCGCACTTGGGCCTTCTCGGCGTTCCACCGCTCCAGCGTGCGCATCGCGGGCAGCAGCATGTGACCCTCAATCCGCACCGAGCCCGACTGGGAGTCCCGCTGGACCGCCGCCGGTGGGGGAGGCGGCGCCATGTGGAGGGCAGCCACCCGCCGGGCCTCACCGTTCTGGGCCAGCCTCACCAGATTCGTTTGATGGCCCGACCAATTCCGCGGCAACAGCCCGTTCATTCGCCCCGCCTTCACAGCCGAGGCCAGCGACTCCAGCAGCGCCTCCCACTCGTCCAGGCCTGGTTCACCGAGGCCCCGCCACACCTTCACAGTCATCCGGCCCGTGCCACCTTCCCGGGTCCACAGCCCCTGCTCACCCGCAGCTCGCCACGCCGCACGCACGAGTCCGGCCGCAAACTCCGGCTTCAGGTCGTGCTTCCGTCCAAGCTGGTTGGCCCAGAACGGCAGCTCCTCGGCCACTGGCGGCGCCAGGTCCGCCTTCGGGGCCGCGTCCTCCTCCGGAGCGCCCACCGCTCGGTCAATCCGGCAGTCCGCTGCCGCTTGGGTCGCCACCGCTGCGTCCCGGTCAGCCGCCAGCACATCCCGGACCGCCTGGTGCCCCATGCGCCCCAGCTCCATCAGCACCTCGGGCACCACCTGGTACTCACTGCGGTACGGCCGCCGGTCGTAGGTGATGAGCACCCCCCGGGCCTCCAGCTTCCGCAGCAGTCGCCGCGTGTGGCGCACCGACCGACCGATCAAGGTCGCAAGCTCCAGCACCGAGCTGCCCCGCTTGAGCTCCATGTGTTTCGGCGGCCACCGCCACGTCTCCGAGTCCACCTTGGAGAAGATGACGAACAACAGCGCCTTCTCCGCCGGTGGAATCAACACCCGCGCCACGGCCGAGTACCCTTGCGTCACCGAGTACGGCGACCGCTTCACCACGGGCGTCTGGCGGTGCTCGGGCTTGAATCCGCCCTTGTACCGGTTCGACGCCGCTTCACCCTCGGCGGGATCTACGGGCGCTTCGACGTCGAGCGCCGCCGCTGCAACCTGGTCTTCCGCCATTACCCGGGCTCCAGGCCGACCAGCAACGCCTGGATGTGGGTCCACCGACGGCGCTCCCACCGCGTGCAGATCCCCAGCTCCGCTGCGACAGCAACGGGATCTGCACCCATGCCGGCCCGCAACGCCACATGCCGTTGCTGGGCCTCGGTCAGGCCATCCAGCCGCCCCTTCATCCACTCGACATCCGCCGCAGCCTCCAACCCACGGTCCAGCTCGACCGTTTGGTGGGCCTCCAGCAAGGCCGTCACGTCGCCGGTGTCGGTCACCGCCTCGCCCCGGTCCTCACCGTTGCGCTTCGCCAACAGATCACGCCGCGCCCACAGCACGTTGCGCAGCAAGCAACAGATGATGTGGGCCACGAGGTCGCCGTGCTCCGGCTTGTGCCGGGTCAGCATCCGCTCGATGACATGGAGCAGGGCTTGCTGACGCAGGTCGTCAAACTCGACCAGCCCGCCGCTGTACCGCTTCGCCAGCCGATCCAGGGCGCGGTTCACCCGGGGATCGGCCAACGCAACGGCCAGCTCAGCGGGGGTCGCGCCCGCCGAAGTATCGTCGACAATGAGGTTGTCTTCGGTCACCCAGTCTCCATGGTGCGCCATGCGGGCGCGCAGGCAAGAAGCCAGTCGTCAGCCCACAACCGGCGATGCCGAGGGGCTGGGGTTCAGGGGGGTGTCAGTCGAGGGCGGGGAGGGGTCGAGCTCGCCCGTGAAGTCCGGCCAGCCGTCGTTCGGAGGCAGCGTGCTGAAGGTCCGGCAAGCGGCGTAGGGGCCCTTCCGGCACGCCGTGTTGGCAAACTGCGTCCACAGGGCCAGCAGTTCGGGCTGGGTCCCATCCCAGGGGTCCGGCCGCCCAATGTTGTGCCAGGTGACGGCACCGAGCGCACAGTCACGGACTTCGTCGAATAGCTCAACAAAGTTGTTGGCCGCGCCCATCGCTTCGAGGACCGAGCCCCCCGCCTGGGGGACCTCTTCGGTCCGGTCGTCGTCCACCACCTCGATGCCCACGCCCAGCTCGTCAGCCATGACAAGGGCCTCATCCGGCGAGAAGTTGAGGATGGTGTCGACCGCGGACCATCCGCCCACGGTCTCCTGCATGCCCAACAACAAGGCGCGGGCCTCCTCGCTCTGGCCCAAGATGGCCGCGTCGCCGGCATGGAGGTCGCGGTCCACCAGATCGGCCAGGAGCTTGGCCCGCTTGAAGTGTCGGTTCGCTTCCGTCCAGACCACCTCCAGCGGCGGGAATTCACAGGTCAGGTCGGGGGCATCGGGCGGCAGGACCGTCCGGGTTTCAGGTGCGCGGGACTCTTCGGCGTGCATGGGGCCTCCAGGGTGGCCGTTGGGTTGGGTTGGGGGGCTCGGGTTGGCATCGAAGCCAACACAACAAGAGGAAGGCTGGCGCGGCAGGCTCAGACCGCCGCAGGGTCGACCGGGGCCGATGGGGCCACCAGCTCCAGAGGGTTGGTCAGCAGCAGCTCAAGAGCGTGTTCGTGGGCAAGCGGCGCCAGCTCCTTCTTCGGCATCCACGCACGCCGCTCCACCAGCCAAGCGCCAGCGGCAGCGTCCATGGAAAGCACCAGTGGTCGGCCCTTGTCGTCCCAAGCGACGGCCGCGTCGAGGAACTCCCGAGCCAGCCGGCGCTCGTACATAGTGAGCATCAACGGCCCGCCACCGGGCTCTTCGGCTTGGCTGCGCTCGACGACGCCGAGGTGCACAACCCACCACTCAATGGCCACCCACGACAGCGCAAGGCTCAGCGGCGAAATGGACTCGTCCTGTGTCTGAGCTGCCATCTCCAGCACAATCTCGGGATTGACCCGCAGCACCCTCTGCACGAGGTAGGCCGCCAGCCCCCCCTTCGCCTTCTCTGACCGGAGGTCGGGCACCGGCAACAGGAACTCGGGCACCACAAACAGGAAGTTGGAGAGCCAGGTGGCACAGACCAAGTCCGCCATCAGCGCCAAGCGGGACCGTCCGGCTTCCTCCCACTTGCGCACCATCGCCAGCAGCTCCATGGCGGTGTGGAGCTCGACGTCGGTGAGCTGCGCTGCATCTCGGGCCATCACGCCCTTGTGAAGCTCGGTCCAGTCCGCTGCGATGCCGAACACGGGGCACTTCTTCGCCATGTCGTTGGCGGAATGCACCACAGCGTAGTGCCGCAGCGTCTCCACGAGCCGAGGCGCCAGCCCCTCAACGATTTCCTCGCGACCATCGAGGGAGCCAAAGTAGGTGTCGGCGACGGGCAGCATCACCTCGCGAACCTCGGCCACCGCTGCATCTTTTGGCCCGTTGAGCACCGACAGCTCAGCCGCCATCCGAAGGAAGCCCACAAAGGCAGAACCGGGGCCCGTGACGGGCAGCGCTGCGGTGGGTTTGTCGGCCTCGTGCCACCGGTCCAGGCAGGCACTGGCGGTCGCCAGGTTCGTCCAGACGGCATCCAGCGCGAGGGCCAGGGAAGCCTCGACGGGCTCAGCATTCTCCGCCACGGCGGGCGCGTCCTCGTTCGTCGTCATTGCAAGTCCCCTCTCGGCGGTCTCAGTCCGCACGAAGCAAGCGGAGCTGCACCTTTCGGCACAGGTCCTCGATGTCCCGGACCCGCTGGATCAGCACCGCCCGACCATCGGGCGTGTCCGGTGTGGAAGCCAGGTCGGCGGCCAGGCGCGAGGTCTCCGCCGCCAGCCCCGCCAGAAACGTGATGCGCACCTCGGCGGTGTCGCCCTCGATGCCGTCCACGTCGTCATCTTCATCGACGCGCAGCGTGAGGCCCACCACCCGGGCGGCCTCAACGAGGGGACGGCTGCCCCAGCGCTCGACCAGGTACATCGCGTCGCCCAGCCGCAGGTTCCGCTCGCCGCTGAGCCAACGGGTCACCATGCAGCGGTTGACGCCGATCCGGGTGGCCACCGACCGCTGGGTCACCCCGGGCATGTCGAGAAGGGCCCGCATGAAGGCTTGCTGGACGGCGTCACTCATGGGACCGCCACCATGCCTTCGCCTGGCCCACGAGCCGGACGAGGTTCGCCCACGGGGTCACCCCAGTCGCGGCGTAGATGCGCCGAACTGACGGCACCACAGCGAGCACCAAACGGGCCAACACGAACATCGGCACAGGCACGAGCATGGGGGCCAGATCGGCATGGCTGGACCGCAGGACGGCCAGCGTGACCACGCCCCACAACATCAGCAGGAACACAAGGGACGCGAGGGCAGCGTGAGCAGCAACCAGCACGTCCTCGCGGTCGACAAACCCAACGGGGTGGCGCTCAGACATCGAGGGGCCCCCGGACAATGCGGACGGCCCGCCGAATGGCGTCCAACGGAGGGAGCCAACCGACCGTCACGAGCAGCAAAGCACTGGGGCTTGGCAGGGGTGGCGGCGGACCGAGCGCGACCAGCACGCCCACATAGAGCACTGCAAAGGCGCACAGGTAGAACGCCATCATCCGCGCGTCTCGGCGACCGTTGCGAACTTGGGTGCCAAGGGCTTCGGCTCTGTAGCGCAAGCCCTCCACCCTCCGCTCGATGGCGCGAAGCTGGGCCATCGAGTCATGGAGCGCGGAGATCCAGCGGCTCTGGGCCAGTTCCACGCTCCGGACCACTTGGCCTGGGTACTCCCAGTCCGCTGAGTCACCGCACAGCGCAGAGATCTCGTCGAGGGCCAGCACCGCCGAATTCTTGTCATTCGGTGGGGGGCACGGATCCTGGGCGTCCGTGCCATCGTCGATGAGGTGGGGAGGGGCCAGCGTCATGCGGCCCTCGACTCTGAAGCGGAGGCACACTGTTCGAGCGCCATCAAGGCCTCTTCAGGCGTGGCGTTCACGACCTGGAGGATTCGATGGAGACACGGAACAGAGACCCCTTTTCTGCCAGCCTCGATGTTGCTCAGGCTGGCTGGATCGATTCCGGCCGCTTTGGCGAGGCTCGCCTGTGTGAGCCCAACTCGGTTGCGGAGTCGAGTGATGATGTGTTCAAGGTCCATGGCCACCTCTGTCTATGGGACAGGTGACCGTATATGTCTCATGGAAAGAGATCCGTCAATCCCACGATCGCGTACCTGATCGGGATGAACTCCAACCACATTTCGGACCGGCTCCGTCTGGCACTAGTCCGAGCACGGGAGCGGGCAGGGCTCTCCCAAACGGCAATCGCCTCGAAGGTGGGCCTCGTTCCATCGGCAATCAGCAACATCGAGCGTGGGAGCAAGAACACCACAGTCAGAGTGCTTGAGGCGTGGGCAGAAGCTTGCGGTGCCGAGGTGGCCCTCCTCTACGAGGACACGACTGTCGACCTCGCTCACCTTAGTCCTCGGGACACTGAGACCATCGTGCGGATGATCAAGACCATCCCAAGGTTGAGCCCAGACGCCAAGAGTGGGCTGGAGCACATGGTCCACGGCCTATCTTCAGTCGTTTCGTCACGCGAAGACTTGGAAGATGTAACGAAAAGTCACAGCGGATAGTGTCCACACGACAGGCTGTCTATAAGACATCACCAGCCCGGAGCTGATGATGCTTGTGAGTCCAGTCTGGCTAGCCGTTTCCACCCGCCCACTGGGAGTCATCCCCTCGGCCGCGGCCCTGGGTGAAGGCAACACCCCGCGCGAGGCCCTCGACGACGCTCGCGTCCGGGTCTGCCATGGGCACCCCGCCCTCGCAGCGTCCCTCGCCTTCGAGCCCTGGCTCCGCTCCCTCACGGTTGAGCGAGTCACCGACGGCCAGGCCGAGCTGCGCCCGGCGCTCCCCCCTCTGTCGGCGCCCTCCGGGCCTCACATTCCCCCAAGCCTGAACTCCTCCGTAGAGCGTGAAGGCCCAGAGGGCGCCGATTCTCCATCGTCTGGACTGCCGACCTTCGTGGTGGTCTCGCCAAGCTGGCACATCGTCGGCTGGGGCAACTCTGCCGAGGCCGCCTGGTTCGACGCGGCGGGCACCGCACCCCCGTGGTCGGCCGATTTCATGCTCTTCGAGCGAGTGAATCCCTCTCCAGCCTTGGTCGCAGGGGAGGCCGCATGACCCGCCCCGCGCCCACTTCCCGCGAGGTCCCCATGCACACGTCCGTCCTTCACGCCGGCCCCCACTCTCTCGCAAGGCTCGTGTGCGAGGCCATCGCGGACCTGCGCCAGCAAGGCATTCGACCCGGCAGTGTGTCCATCGCAATGCGAGCCGAGCGTTCGCCTCGACTGGTCCGCCGGGCTCTGGCCGACCTGATCTCCCGTGGCGTGGTCTGTCGCGACCCGAGCGATGGTGGGTACGCGCTGGTCCGGGTTGCCGCATGACCACCCTCCCCATGGCCATCATCGACATCGCTGCGCCCCCCGGTGAAGACCCCGAAGCCATCCGGCGCCGCCTGGAATCCTGGGCCGACCACCGGGGACTCGGTCTGTCTGCCGGCCAGTGGGGCATCGTCGAGACCGCCCGCCCGTCCGTCATTGCCGACCCAACCGCGCGGGGCCCCGTCATCTACACCCGGTGGTTCATCGACTTCGAGCGGGTGCCTGCGTCCAGAGCCATCCGGGGCTGGCGATACTGGGGTGCCCGGGCCAGCACCCCCGAGGCCACCACCTGTCTGGTGCTCGTGCGCGGACTCACCGCCGACGACAACGCCGCCCCGGTCCCGGTCCCGGCCCCGGCTGCGCTCGCCACAGCGGCCCCCCAGCTTGAGCTGGCCCACGCCGCCCCCGGCGTCTTCCCCCACGCTCGACTCTGCGTCCGATGCGAGGGTCCCGTCGAGCTCTACCCAGGGCGCGGCGGGCGACCCCGGACCACCTGTGAGTCCTGCGAGCCCCCATTCTGGCCCCGAAAGGGCGAGCGCTGGTGGCTTGACGGCGAGCCGGTCATCGTCCTCGGCTCCCGCATGGTCAACCTCCAACCCATCGCACCCCGCTTCCGATTGATTCGCTACCGCGGGGAAGCCGACGGCGTGCAGCACACCGTCGAGGGCACCGAGTGGCGCCAGCGCGCTCAGCGAGAGGCCCCAACTCAAGACGAGGAGTCTGCGGCATGAGCAAGACCCACGCACTCGTGCACGTCTCCGCGAAGCTGCCCGCGTCAGCGCAAGCTCGAAGGGCCCGTGCGCAAGCTCGCAGGATCCGCGAGATCCAGCAGACCAGCGCCGACCTCCTTCTCGTGGACCGGCTGGAGACCCACATCCTGGGCTTGGTCACTGATCCCAAGGGCATCAGCTACGACGACGTCGCCGGCGCTGAGGGTGGGCAGCTCCTGCGCCTGGTCGTCGGCCACTTGCTCCAGAGCGGTCGGCTGCGCGCCCTTCTCGATGCCGTGCTGCGCCTGCCCATCCACGACGTGCAGCCATGAGCGCCAGCAAAGCCAGGTCCCGAGGAATCCAGGGCCGACGGTGGGTCACCCTCACCGACATCGCCGCCGAGCTCCGCGTGCGCCCCGACCGGATCCGCGAGCTGGGCATCCTCGAAGGGTGCCGGCGCCTCCCGGCGGGCTCGATCGGGCGGCATGAGTTGTGGCTGTGGCCGGACGTGGAACGCTCCGCGCTGGAGGCCGTCTCCCAGTCGGCGACGACGGGCACCACGGCAAGGTCGGCCAAGGCCGGTCGGCGGGTCCTGACACGGCCGTCCGACGCATTCGAGCGAGTGGTGGACGGTCAATGAAGGGGCCCGTGCCATTCTGCGCGGACCCCTATCAGGAGCCCGCCATGTCACGCCCCAAGAAGCCCGTGTTGACCCTCGGTCCCATCACCCTCCGCGCGCTGGCAGGCAGCCCCGGGGCCTGGCGCTGGCGGGCCGAGTGGTATCCGCCGGGTGCCGACGGCCGCATGAGCACCCGGTCCCTGGCCCGTCAACGGGGGGAGCGCATTGGGCGTGATGTCGCAGTGGAGCGGGCCGCCGAGCTGTTGGCCGCAGGCGTCCACCTTGGCCGACCAGCGGCCCCAGCACCACCGGACCAGCGGCGCGTGGAGACTGTGCTCGACCTGCTTGAATGCTGGCTCGGCGTGCAACGGGAGCGGGTGGGCGCTGACATTCGCAAGAGCACATTTCAGAACTACCGGATGCACGTAAAGGCTGCGAGCGGGCTGCCCTTCGTCAAACTGCAACTCGGAGAGCTCGACTCTTCCCACCTGTTGCGTCTGCTCCGCCAGCTCCGCGCTCGCTACGCCGACCAGACCACCAATGGCATCTTGACCACGCTGCGCGCTGCGGTCGTATGGGGGCAGTCAGAAGGTGCAGTCGGCAAACTGACATGGCCGCAATGGCGACCCGAGCGACCAAAACAACACATGCCCTCCGTGTCCGATGTGTTGGAGACGCTCCGTGCCCTCGAAGAAATGCAACCCGTCAGAAAGCGAAAGTCGAAGCGCCAAGCGGCAATCTTGGCGGTGGAGATCATGCTCCAGACCGGCGCACGGCCGGGCGAGTGCGCGAAAGCACAGCGGTGCGACTTCGACCTCGACAGAGGCACCTGGTCCATCCGGGGCGGTGAGGGCTCGAAGACGGGCGCCCGTGAAGTGCCGATGCAGCCGGCTCTGCTCAATCGGATCTTGGCGAGGCCCCCGGGTCTGGTGTTTCCGCCCCTTCGGCTCCATGGCGCCGCCACCTTTTGCTGGAACCGGTGGATCAAGATCGGAGCCACGGCCGCAGACGTCCCTGTCTGGACCTGCAAGGGGCTCCGCCACTTGGCCGTGACCCGGATGCTGATCGGCGGAGTGGATGTGAAGACCGCCGCGAGCATCACCGGACACTCGCCGATGGTTCTCTTGAAGACCTACGCCCATGTCTTGGACAGCTCGCGGCAGCGCGCCTCGGAGTTGTTGGCGGTGCCTCGTGGCGACGTTCTTCCGTTCCCAAGGCGCGGCACGTCCTGACCCTGATCGGTCGAGATCAGGCCTCAATCCCTACCATCAATCCCTACCAAACAGCGAGAAGCACCATGAATACGGACAGGTTTTCAGTTTGTGGGCAAGAAGGGTGCGGCCGAGGAGGGCGCTCCGGCTCCCCAGAAGGCGGAGGAGTCCGGTGGTCTCGGCGGCTTGCTCGGTGGCCTGCTCGGCTGAGCGGGGCTCAGGGGGTGGTGGATGCGAGGCTGGCGCTGCGGTTGCCTTTGGCGAGCACCTCGCTCCACTTCACCCGACCGGTCAGCTGCATCACCAGGAACAGCGTCACGATGGACAGGATCGTCACCGTGAGTCCGGTGTAGCCGTCCCAGAAGTGGGCCATCGAGAAGCCCACCAAGTAGACGAGCTGAGCGATGCCGGCTTCCACCAAGGCGAAGCGGGCCGACACGACCAACCTCAGGTAGCTGACGACCAACACAACACTCGTGGCGCTGGCCAGGGCGAAGGCAGCCTCGACGGGCAAGCGGTCGGCGCTGTAGGCGAACAACAGATGAAAGGCGAAGAATGCGCCGGCCATGAGCAGGTAGTTGAGGGGGTGGATGTCGATGCCCCGCAGCACGCTGAGCACGTAGATCACGACGAAGAAGAACAGCAGCGAGACGGGTGCAGAGACGCTGAGCTCGGTGGCCAGCTCGCCGGGTTGGATGGGGTGGGGGACAATCATGCCCATGCCGTGTCCGGTGACCACCCGGTCGAAGGTCCAGTCGAGGGTCCAGCCGCCATCGGTGGCCGTCTTGGTCGACGGGGACATGGTCTGGTGGGGGAAGTCGATGTCTGCAAAGTCCGTCGTCATCGCGAAGGCGAAGTTCTCGAGGCTCGCGACGCCGTCCGCCGGTCGATAGGTCCACTCGCCCATGCCCCGGCTCTTGTAACGGGCGGCGAGGGTGACGGTCTGGCCGGGCTCCACGGGGATGTGCACCATGACGGACCCATTCTGGGGGGTCAGCTCGCCGGCGCGGTCCACGCCGTCCACGATGAGCTGGAACCCGTCGTAGAAGCCCTGGGCATCGGGGAAGTCGAAGTGGATGGCGAGAGCGCCCGCCTCGGTCCGCTGGTGGGTGTAGGTCCATGCACCGTCGAAGCTGACGTCGTACAGCGGGTACCAGACGAGCCCTTTGCGACGCAGGTCGTCGTTGAGATCCACGTGGATGGCCGTGGAGTCGGGGCTGCGGGAGTCCTCGTGGTTCACCTGCACCGTCTTGTGGATGGTGTGCTCCCGGCCGTCTCGCTCGACGGTCTCACTGCGGTGCTCGGTGGTGGTCCAGTGAAACACCATCCGGGGCGCCCGCTGGACATGTGCGCTGCCCCACAGCGACGTGACCTCGCCCCGCAATGCATTGCTGGAGTCGCTGGTGCGGGAGTGGGTGATGCCGCCGAGGCCCAGCCATGCGACACACGAGATGAGGAAGACCAGGATGATGCCGGCGATCCGGAGGGAAGGGCGCATGGGTGGGGCTCCGTTCAGGTTGCGCAAGGGTTGTACGAGGGCCGTGTGCAGGGAGCGCCGTGGGGGTGAGGCGACCGGGCGCAAGGTCTGTGCAGGTCTTGTGCAGACACCGGGGGGGCCCCGTGGAGTAGAAGGGGGGCGGAGGCTCCATGACCGCTGCACAGCCCATTCAGATCACGACGCCGGACCTGACCTTCGCGGCCCTGAGCTGGGGAGAAGGTCCCCTTGTGCTGCTGGTGCACGGCTTTCCCGACACGGCCCACACATGGGATGCGGTGGGGCCGCGTCTCGCCAAGTTGGGGTTTCGGGCGGCGGCCCCCTTCACCCGGGGCATCGCACCGACGCCAGTGCCCGCGGACGGGGACTACGCCAATGACACCCTGGGGCGGGACATTCTCGCGTGCATCGTGGGCCTCGGGGCGGAGCGGGCCATCGTGGTGGGGCATGACTTTGGGGCTTCGGCGGCCTATGCGGCGGCGGCGCTGGGTCCGGATCTTGTCGAGAAGCTCGTCACAGTGGCCATTCCCCACCCGGCCAGCATCAAGCCCTCGCTGGGAAAGCTCTGGGGGGTGCGCCACTTCTTTACCCACCGGCTGCCGGGTGCGGCGGGGCGGTTTGCGGCGGACGACTTCGCCCAAGTGCGGGTGCTCTATGAGCGCTGGTCACCGGGCTTTGTGTGGCCGGAGCGCGAGCTTGCGGCGGTGAAGGAGGCCTATCGCCAGCCCGGCTGCCTGGATGCCTCGCTCGGCTACTACCGGGCGCTGGAGCTGCGTCCGAGTCCAGGCATCCGCGCGCGCATCTCCGTGCCTACGCTGATCGTCGGCGGCACCACCGATGGCGTGGCCACGGCGGCGGACTTTGAGGCGAGCCGTGGGCGCTTCACCGGACCGGTGGATGTGCAGATGGTGCCGGGCGGACACTTCTTGCACCGGGAGCACCCCGAGGCCTTTATGGACGTCCTGTTGCCGTTTGTCGGCCAGCCGGGCTGAGCGGTCCCGGCGGTGGGGGGAGCGCAAGGTGCACGGGCAGGGCAGGGTTTTCTGTGGTGCGGTGTTGAGCGGCCGTTCCTGCGTGGCAGTACGGCGCTACACTGGGGATGGAGGTGGTGATGGGCACACGCGCGCTGTGGGTGGGGATCAGCCTGTGGTTGGGAGGGCTCAGTGACGCGGTCGCCGCCCACGAGCTTGGGGGTTCCTCAGCCCCGACCAATGGCGGCTGGGTGGGTGCTGAGAATGGCGCAATGGACGCCATTCCTGGCCGTTTGGATGGTCCTTGGCAGCCGCCGGTGAGCCGCACCAACAATGCAAAGAGCGGCAAGAAGGACAAGTCCAACAAAGGAAGTGGCAAGAAGGGGGGCTCCGACAACGGAAGCGGCAAGAAGCCACCCCCGCCCAAGCCGCCGAGCAAGCCCAAGCCGCCGAGCAAGCCCCAGCCACCGGACAAGCCCAAGCCGTCGAGCAAGCCAGCGCCCTCCAGAAAGCCCACACCTGCGACAAAGCCGAGTCCGCCCAGGCAGTCCCCGCCTGCGGCCAAGCCCTCGCCTGCGGCCAAGCCGAGTCCGCCCAGGAAGCCCACGCCTGCGGTCAAGCCGACGCCGACGCGGAAGCCCACGCCTTCAGCCAAGCCTCGCACGCCCCCGGCCCAGCCTCGCACGCCCCCACCCCGGGCGGCGCCCCCGTCGCGTGCGGCCTCCCGGACACCGTCCGCACCACCGTCCACCCTTGTGGCCCCGGCGACCGGCGGATCTGCTCTTCAAGTGACGCGTGCGGGCCCGAGCGACGGCCCTGTGCGTCCCCCGCCCTTGCAAGTTCGCTGGCCCCAGGACGGCTCGTCCCGCCTGGACGCCGTGGATCCCGACCGCCGCCCTGCCCAGTCCGTGCTGCGGGCCGACCTGCCCCTGGTGCACCAGCGGCCGGCCTTCCGGTCCAATGATGCCCGTTGGGCCCGTCCCCACCCGGGCACGCTGGTGACCTACCCAAGCGCCGAACACAAGCCCCCAACGTCTCTGCACAACCGAGCCCACTACTCGCGCTGGTGGGTGCATCCCTGGTACCGGTGGATGCACCCGACGTGGGTGGTTGTGGTGTTGCCTTGGCCCGTCTCCCCCTGGTCTGCGAGCTGGACCCCGCCCCCCCGTGTCGGCTACGACTGGGTGCCCGGGGCCATGGCCGGAAGCAGCTGGTACCCGGGGTATTGGGTGGCCTATCCCCCAGCCGACAGCCACTACGCCGAGCTCTACACGTGGGTGCCGGGCTTCTGGTTGGGTGACGCCTATGTGGAGGGCTTCTGGCGGGTGCAGCAGCGCCGCGGCTTTGTGTGGGTCGACGGCACCTACACGGGCGAAGGGGCCTACATCGCGGGGTACTGGATGCCCGTCGAGCCCCACCCGGCGGGAATGCTGTGGGAGCCGGGATTCTGGGACGGCACCACCTGGGTTGCAGGG
Organism: Myxococcota bacterium; assembly: GCA_942491145.1. Lineage (GTDB taxonomy): Bacteria > Myxococcota_A > UBA796 > UBA796 > UBA2385 > CAXQUZ01. Next base: position 231,438 of record CALOBC010000035.1, read on the forward strand.
TTCTGGCGGCCCGAGTCCCGCGATGGCTTCACGTGGGCGCCTGCCCGCTTTGGCTTGGATGGCATTCGGGAGAACGGGTTCTGGGAGCCCGACACCGTCCGTGCCGGTGAAGTGTGGATTCCCGGGTGGTTCGACGGCACGGCATGGAACCACGGCTACTGGACCGAGGGGGACTCCGCCGATCTGGAGCTGCCCGACGACTGGGCGCCGGAGGTGGCCGCGCCCGACACGTGGGACGCCCCCGAGGACGAGGAGACCCCACTGGCCCTGCCCGTGGACTGAACCGGCGGGGGGGCTGTGGGCGGTGGCCCAACCGAGATGAATCTGATTCAGCTCGGTTGCAGGGCTGGGCTTGCCGCAGCCCGTCAGCAAATGGATGCAAGGGATTGAAGGGTACTTCCCGAAAATCCCGTATCACAGGCCCTCACCGGCGAAGATCCACACGAGTCCCGCATCGGTGGTTGTGCTCGTGTCGGCCCCCGGGCCGCTCACCATCAGCTCGTCCACCCCGTCGCCGGTCAGGTCGCCGGCGCCGGTGACCCGGCTGCCCATGAGCTGGCTGTTGCTGTCCCCGCGGATGATGACGTCCGCCGTGCTGAGGTCCACCACCCCGCTGCTCGGTCCGTGCACCACGTAGGCTGCACCCGCATTGGTGGCGGCGGTGTCTTCGCTGTACGCGCCGATGAGCAAGTCCCCCAGCCCGTCGCCGTTGAGATCAGCCCCGCCGACCGACCGTCCGGCTTGGTCGTCCGCTCCTTCCCCGACCAAGATGGTGGACGCGGTGTCGAGGTCGAAGGCACCGGTGGCTGGGCCCCGCACGAGGTAGGCCATGCCCGCGTTGGCGCCGCCGTTGTCCATGCCGACAGCGCCCACCAGCAAGTCATCGTAGCCGTCTCCGTCGTGGTCCCCGACGCCCGCCATCGACCAGCCCGCTTGGTCACTCGCCGTCATGCCTTGGGCGGTGGCGTCCGCGTCGGCGGTGGTGATGCTGCCGCTGATCGGACCCAAGACCACGTAGGCCGCGCCGGCGCCCGACCGTGAGGCTGGGGATGCGGAGCGGGCACCTGCGGCCAGATCGGGCACGCCGTCGCCGTTCAGGTCGAACCCGGCCGCGACGCTGAAGCCGAGGTTGTCCCCTGCGGTGCCGTCCATCGTGAAGGGTGCCGAGGTGGTGAGCACGGTGCCGCCCACCGAGCCCGCGAACATCATCACTGCGCCGGCGTTTGTGCCGCCGCCATCCGCCTGAAACGCCCCGACCACCACGTCGGTCGTGCCGTCGCCGTCCAGGTCGCCGGCGGTGGTCATGTCGTAGCCGAAGAAGTCGGTCAGCACGGCGCCCTGGAGGCGGGCATCGCCGCTGGTGAGCTGGGTTGTGCCACTCAGCGGGCCGTGGACCAAGAAGACTGCCCCTTGGTTTCGGGTGGCGGTGCCGCCCTCCCAGGCCCAGGCGGACACGGCGACATCGTCGTATCCATCACCATCCACGTCGCCCAGGCCCGCCACGCGCCAGCCCGCTTGGTCGCCGGCACTCGCCCCGAGCAGGGTGGCGTCGGCGTCGGTGCTGGCGTCCAGTGTGCCGCTCAGCGGACCCAAGAAGAGCCGTGCGGCCCCGATGGTGCCGTTGGCCGTGTTGGCGCCGACCAAGATGTCGTCGAAGCCATCGCCGTTGACGTCGCCCACGGCGGCCATGTCGACCCCCAGGCCGTCTCCGTCCGCGCCATAGAGCTGGGCGAGGCTGTCGATGGCGCCGAGGGAACCACTCAGCCCACACTCGTTGAGGGTGCCGTCACAGTCGCCATCCACGCCGTCTCCGCAGATCTCCGTGGCGCCGGGGTTCGCGAAGCTGGCGGTGTCGTCGCAGTCGGTGAAGTCGGCACTCGCGTCCGCCGGCACCACACAGGCCTCGACGGGGCTGTCCGGGTTGCCGTAGCCATCGCCGTCCGCGTCGGTGTACCAGGTGGTTGCGTCCACCGCTTCGTCCTCGTCGGCCGTGCCATCGCAGTTGTCGTCGACGCCGTTGCAGTACTCGATGGCGCCCGGAAAGGCCGCCACGTCTGTGTCGTCACAGTCGGTGTTGTCGGCAATGTACCCCGTGGGTGATGCACACGTCAGCACCGACGTCGCCGGGTCCCCGAAGCCATCCCCGTCGGTGTCGGCAAACCAGTCGGTGCGGTCCACCGCGTCGACCCCGTCGGTCACCCCGTCGCAGTCATCGTCCACCCCATTGCAGGACTCGGTGGCGCCGGGATGCACGTCCTCGTCGGTGTCGTCGCAGTCGCCCGCCGCAGCGGTGTGGTCGGCAGGCTGCACACACGCCGTGGTGGCGCTGTCCAGGTCGCCGTGGGTGTCGCCGTCCAGATCGGCGTACCAGACCGTGGCGTCCTCGGCATCGGCCTCGTCCACCGCACCGTCGCAGTCCTCGTCCCGTCCCCCGCAGACCTCGACCGCTGCGGGGTTCACCGCCGCTTTGGTGTCATCGCAGTCGGTGCCATCGGCGACCCAGCCCTCGGGGGCCACACACGCGGTGGTCTGGTTCAGGACGTGCCCATAGCCATCCCCGTCGGCGTCGAGAAACCAGAGCTGGGCGTCTTCAGCGGCGGCCTCGTCCACCACACCGTCGCAGTTGTCGTCCACCCCGTTGCAGACCTCGGTCAGGGTGGGGCTGCGAAACTCGTCGTTGTCATCGCAGTCATCGGCATTGTCGACCAGTCCGCGATCTTCGCCGCAGCTCGCCACGGGCGCGCCCGGATCGCCGTGTCCATCACCATCTTCGTCCCGATACCACACCGTTGCATCCACCGCCGTGGACTCGTCCACCGTGCCGTCACAGTCGTTGTCGATGCCGTCGCACCGCTCCTCGGCCCGCGGATGCGCATCGGCGTTGGTGTCGTCGCAGTCGGTGCCGCTGGACACGTGCTGTGCCGGCGCTTCGCAGGCGAGGGTGCCACCGCCCGGGTCGCCGTGGGTGTCGCCGTCGAGGTCGGGGAACCACACCCGCCGGTCGACCGCGTCTTCGTCGATCTCGCCGTTGCAGTTGTTGTCCCGCCCATCACACAGCTCGTCGGCGTGGGGGTAGGTCTCGGCATCGGCGTCGTCGCAGTCTTCGACTTTGCCGTATCCATCACCATCATCGTCGTCGACCAGCGAGTTGTCTCGGGCGTCGGCCCCCTCGATGGGGGACGTGGTCTTGCTGTCGCAGGCGAGCAGTGTCAGGGATGGCAGGAGCCAGTGGAGGCGCACGGGGAGTCCGGGGCGAAGGCAGAGCGGTGGCGCAGGTCAGGTCGAGCCGGCGTCGAGACGTCGGGACTACAGCGGTCCTGGACCGGTCGGTGTTGAGCCGGAATTGCGGAGAATGTGCCGTGGGGCGGCAGACCCTGGCCCAGATGTTCGCGGCGGGGGGAGCAGGGGGTATGGTGGGGGCCAGCCCCCGGGAGTTGATGATGCTTGTTGCTCTGTTGCTCAGTGGTTCCGTCTTCGCCCAGGACCTCGTGGTGGAGGTCGGTGGCATCGTGGCACTCCCCACCAGCGGTGCGTGGGTGCGGGCACTGCCGGGGGACGACGGCTGGGATCTGGGCATCGCCACCCAGCGGGGATACGGACTCATCCCGATGTCGTCGACGGGTGATGGGCCCTCGGACTGGACCGTGGCCGAGGCGGACCGGTGGTGGCTGGTGGAGCACGACGACCCCCAGCTCGACGATCACAACTTGGAGCGGTGCCCGGACGGGACGTGGCTGCATGTCGCCACGGGCACGACGTCCCGCCAAGACGACTCGGCGTGGTGGTTCCGGCACGCGGCGGACTGGACCTTGCTGGCGTCCGGCGAGGTGGAGGTCGGATCGGGCACGATGCACCACTCCGATCCACCGGTGATGTGCTCCACCTTGGGCCAAGGTGTGCTGGTGGGGCCCCACACCGGGTTCACGGGGGACGCCATCTTCTTTGAGGTGGGCAGCACGGGGACCGCCACCCAGGGCGCCCGCCTGTCGGACCGACCGGCGCCCGTGGGCGGGGCCGTCTTCGCCGACGACGCAGCCGGGCAGATCCACCGCATGGCGACCGATGGACCGTCCGGTCCCATCCTCCACATGACCTACGACAGCGACTGGAACGAGCTCAGCGTCGACAGCGCCAACCCCCTGCCGTCCCCCTACGAGGCGTACTGGCCCCAGGGTCATGTGCGGGTGGGCGACTACTGGGTCATCGCCACACTGGGCACGCCCGAGGGCGGGGGTGGGGGTGGCGGCAACCGCACCCGACCGTTTGTGATCGTCTATGATCTCGACTGGAGCGTCGTTCAGGTGGTGGCCCTGGGCGGTGATGGCTCGATCGAAGGCGCGGCCCGGCCGTGGATCAGCCGCAAGGATGACTTGCTCATTGTGACCTTTGACGTGGGCCTGAAGGCCTACCTGGTCGGCATGCAGGTGGACCTGGACGTGGCGGGGGACGACCCCGTGATCCCCAGTGGCGGGGAGGACGGCGACGGCGGCGGCAGTGGGTCCAGTGATGACGCCGATGACGAAGGCAAAGACAGCGGCGGTTGCGCGGTGGCCCCGGTCGGGGGTGGCTTGCTCTGGATGGCCGGGCTGGGGCTGGTGGGCCGGCGCCGGCGGGACTGAGCCGGACGCGGTGGCATCGTCCTCAGGCCCAGAGATCCACGGTGGTCCATGCGGTGAAGAGCACCGTGGCCACCCCGGCGAGGGCGAGCAGGGGGCGGCGGCGACTGCGGGGCGTGGTGGGCCAGAGGATGGCCAAGACCCTGATGGCGACCGCACCCCAGATGCCCCAAGCGACGAGCATCAACCGGGCGGCGGGGGCGACCGTGCCGGGGGTGTCGAAGTCCACGGCGTGCAGCACGAAGACCAAGGGCGCGAGGAGGAGCATCCACGGTCGGACCCGCAGGTCGCCGAAGAGCCCACCCACGAGCCAGGCGAGGGCCGGGGTGAGCAGCGGCGCATAGATGAGCTGGCCTGGGCTGGACAACACGGCGAGCCAGGCGCACATCAGCGCGGCGGCCCCCCCGAGGAGCTCTCGCTGCCGGGCGGGATGCCAGCGCACCCGGGCTGCGGCGGTGCCGGCAAGCAGCACGGTGATCCCGCCCAGGTGCACCGTGCGGATGGCGTGCAGCTTCCACAGCCAGGGGGGTGTGGGGTGGGCGCCGCCGTACAGCCACTCGGGCGACATCCGGGATGTGTACTCCAGCGACGCCCCGATGTCCTTGAAGAAGTTGACCAGTCCGATGTTCTCGGCGCTCGCCAGACAGATGAGCACCGCGAGCGCGAAGGCGAGGAGCAGGGCCGTCCAGCGGCGGGCCACCACCAGGGGCCACAGCAGCACCAGGGGCACCAGCTTGACCGCGCCCCCGAGCACGAGGGTCAAGGCGCCCAGGACGACCGGACCCAGCGCGATCAGCGCCACGGACATGCCGAGAATACCCGCCACAAGGGCATTTGCTTGGCCAAGCGCCAGGGTGGTGTCGAGGGCAGGGACGAGCCACAGGGCGGCGGCCAAGCCAGCCACGGCCGCGAAGGGACGCAGGCCCCGGCCACTGGCAGCCGCCCCTGCCGCCAGCGCGCCGAGCACGTAGGCGCCGAGGCCGAGGGCCCGCCACTGGCGCAGAAAGTCACTCCACCGGTCCGCGGCGACCGGGGCCAGCAAGCGGGGCAGAGACGGCGGGTAGACCGACGCGAAGGGGCTGCCTTTGCCGGTGGGGCGGTGGGCCCCGAACTGGTTTCGCGCGGTGCGGTGCGTGGTGGCCAGCGCTTCGATGATGGTGGGATCGGTGGGGTCTTGGTGGCCGGCCACAGCGCGTGTGGTCAGGAAGATGGGCTTGGCGTCCGACGCGGCCATCGGGGACATGGCGGTGGCGGCGGTCCACACCCGGTCCACCTCGGGGCCCAGCTGCGCGGCAAGTCCCACGGTCAGCGCAACACCAGCGGCACGTGCGATGTGGGTGCGCCAGCGCATCAGGCTTGCCTCGGGTGGGGAGCCCTGCTCTATGGTGGGCTGCGGGATGGCGCCGGATCAGGCGCTACTGGGCGTCGACGATGAGCTTGATGAGCCCGTGGGGATCATCGGCATGCAGCCAGTGGCCGGCGTCGGGCATCAGGTGGACGTGGGTGGGGTTGCCCGGGGGCAGGTTCTCCAGGCGGTCGAGCACGTCCGGGGTCCAGCGGTCTGAGCGTCCGGCCCGCACCAGGTGCACCTCCAAGAAGGGGTCTGGCGCGCCGAGAACATCCCACAGGTCGAGCGGGTAGTAGTCCTCGATCATCTCTTGGACCCCGGGCAGCGAGAACCGCCAGTGCCACTGGCCGTCGGCTTGTTCTTCCAGGTTGGTGGTCATCCAGCGGGCGAGGCCCATCGAGAAGCCCCGGTCGGTGAGCAGGGCCACGATGTCTTGGCGGCTGGCGAGGGGCATGGGCATCCCTTGTAAGGCCTCCAGCACCTTGCTCACCTCACCCTCGCGGGCTTCCGTCTCGGTCAGGGGGCCGGGCATGCTGTCCAGCACCCACACTTGCTCCAGCTCTGGGGGCCTCGTGGACGCGGCGCAGAGCACCACCTTGCCCCCGAAGGAGTGGCCGATGAGCAGCGTCGGCGGGCCGATGTGATCGGCGAGACGGCGCAGGTCTTCGGCACAAGCGGCGACGGTGTGGGGGCCGGGGAGCGGGGGGCTGTCGCCGTGGTTTCGGTGGTCGATGGTCACCACGCGAAGGTCTGGGAGCTGTTGGACCAGCCGCCGGGCGATGGACCGCCAGTTCTGGCGGGAGCCCAGGATGCCGTGGCACACAAACGCGGTGTGCTTGGCATTGGGATTGCCGAAGATGTCGTGGGATAGGATGTTCTCGGAACTCATGGGGCACCGGGGTGGGCGGTCGAACCTGGGCACAGGGCGCATGTATTGCGGTGGCGGGCTGGTGCTGGGGAGGGGTGGTGTCGGGCCGAGGTGTGTGAATTGCAAACCTCTGGGGCTCGCCCGGCAGCCAGAGGCCCGTGGGAGGTCTTCACAGTGGTGTGCCTGGCGGTGTTCACGGTCAGGATTGGCCAGGCTTGGGGCATCGAGGCTCCCCGGTCGGGCTCGACCGCTCCCTGGGCAGCGTTGACAGTGGACCACCGATGTCGCACATTCTCGGTCATGCGTCCCCAAATTGCCTCACTCGTCCTGATTCTCGCTGGCTGTGCCGCCGACGAGAGCCCTGCCAAACCTGACGCCTCCGACACCCCAGCGGACGGCGGGGACGGGAGCGACGGGAGCGACGGCGGAGATGGGAGCGACGGCGGGGACGGGAGCGAAGGGAGTGACGGTGGAGAAGGGAGCGACGGCGGGGACGGGAGTGACGGCGGGGACTCGGGAGATCCGCCGCGCAGCGCCAAGTACCGGCTGGGACAGCTGCTCTTCTTTGATCGGGAGCTCTCCGGCAACCGCGATCTGGCGTGCAGCTCTTGCCACCTGCCCTCCCATGGACTCGGTGACGGGCTGCCCTACGCCACGGGTCCCGGCTCCGTGGGCCTGGGCCCGGACCGCACCTACACCGGTGACCCCCTGGATCGGCGCAACGCCCAGACCCTCTTCAACCTGAACGAATTCCCGGAGATCTTCTGGGACGGGGCCGTCGCGGGCACCACCGAGCTGGGCTTCTCCCACATCCATGACGAAGAGGTGCCCCTGCCGGACGGCCTCGACAACCCGGTCGCCGCCCAAGCGATGTTCCCGGTGGTCCAGCCGGCCGAGATGCGCGGCTTTGAAGACACCTTCGACGTCAACGGCAACCCCAACGATCTGGGCGCCATGTCCCAAGACGACACCTACGCCATCTGGGATGCCACCGCGGACCGAGTGCTGGCGATCCCTGAGTACGTCGAGCTCCTCGCCGAGGTCTACCCGGACGTGCCCGCGGCATCGCTGAGCTTTGTGCATGTCTCCAACGCCATCGCCGAGTTCGAGATCGAGGCCTTCCACTTCGACAACTCGCCGTACGACCGCCACCTCGCGGGCGAGGCCGGGGCCCTGGACGCAGCCCAGCTGCGGGGCCTGGAGATCTTCGACGGCAAGGCGGGATGTGGGGAGTGCCACACGGGCTCGTTGCTCAGCGACCTCAACTATCACAACACCCTCGCACCCCAGGTTGGCCCGGGTCGGGTGAGCGGGGAGCTGGACAATGACGGGCGGGACCTGGGACGCTGGCGGGTGACCGGCGAGGATGCGGACAAATACGCATTCCGCACGCCCACACTTCGCAACATCACCGAGTCCGCGCCATACACCCACTCCGGGGCGTACAGCACGCTGGAAGCGGTTGTCCGCCACATGCTCGACCCGGTCGCGTCTTTCGAAAACTACGACCCCACCCAGCTGCGGGCGGACGTGCAAGATCAGGTCTACACCAACGCTGAAGTCATCGCCGAGATGAAGGCCGGGGTGTCCGACAAGCTGCCCAAGCGCACGCTGACCGAGGCCGAGTTTGATGATTTGATGGCCTTTCTCGGTGCCCTCACCGACCCCGCGATCCACACCCTGGCCGACCGAGTGACGCCGGAGTCGGTGCCGAGCGGGCTGCCGGTGGACGGCCGCTGAGGGCTACGGGTCGGGGTGCACGGCGAGCACGGAGCGGCCGCTGAGGTCCAGCTCTAGGGTGCCCCCGTCGGGCCACACCAAGGTCAGCGCGCTGAGCGGGGCTTCGGGGGCGGACGCGGTCCACAGCCGGGCGACGTGGGCTTGGGCGGTGGCGCGGTTGCCGAGGCCCGTGTTGCCCTCGAGGTTGTGGGCCACCACGTGATCGGGTCCGTACCGGGCGATGAGCCGGGTGCCGAAGGCCGGCTGACCGGAGGCGAGCTGGGCTTCGACGGCCACGAAGTCCGCATCGCTGCCATTGATGAGCATTCGCACGGCGTAGCCACCGAGCAGTGCGCTCCCGAGAAGAACGTCCTCATCACCATCGCCGTCAATGTCGACCCGGACGGCCGTCATCTCGTCGGCGGGGGTGTCCAAGCCCAGCTCCCCCTGCACCGGGCCCATCGTCTCGCCAGCCTCGTTGCGGTAGACGAACAGGTGCTGCGGATACGGGTGGCTCGGCACTTCCAAGCTGGCCGAGACCACGATGTCGAGATCGCCGTCGCCGTCGTAGTCCAGGGGCACGGGGGTCCACGTCGTTGTGTGGTCGTTCTCATCGATCAGGTCAAACGTGCGGGTCGGGTCGACCTGCAGCGCCCGCCCGAACTCCACGAAGATGCCGTCGCGGTGCAGGCTCACCCAGGGCCAGCCATTGTCGGACGTGAACAGGTCGAGCTGCCCATCGCCGTCGATGTCGAGAATTGCGGTGCCCATGGTCGAGTCGCCGACGTGCAGTTGGCCCTGGTCCAGTGGGGTGTAGGTGTCGCCGTCGCCCAGGAACACCTGCACCCCCAGCCCGGTGTCGAAGCCCGCGAAGCTGGTGCACACCAGATCGGCCATGCCATCGGCGTTCACGTCGCCCAGGGCCAGCCCGGAGTCCGCGCGGCAGGCGGGCACGGAGGGCATCGGACCGACCACCCGGCCGTCCTGCATGGCCAAGTTGGTGGCCGGGCACGCGAAGTAGTTGCGCACCGAGATGTCGAGATCACCGTCGTGGTCAAGGTCGTGGGCCTCGATCCCCCAGACGATGTCCAGCACCTCCATCGGCTCAGGCTCGGTGAGGGAGCAGCGGTTGACTGCGGCGGTGTGGCCCAGGTCACTCTTGGTGAACGACGCGCCGTCGCCATCGTTGAGAAAGGCTTCAATCAAGATGTTTTGGGGAGGTGGTCCTCCAGCATCAGAGCCGCTCTTGCGGAACAGGTCCAGGATGCTCAGCGCGTAGGCCGCCGGGTCTTCGGCCTTCGCGACAAGCACGTCCACGTCGCCGTCACCGTCGATGTCCACGGACCGCGCGGTCACAGCAGGGCCCAGATCGTGCCAAGCGGAGAACTTGCAGTCCCCGTCATTGTACATCAGCACGGCATGTCCGAGAAACTGGGCCAGCAACAGGTCCGGCAGCCCGTCGCCGTCGAGGTCGCCCACCGACACTTGGATGTGGGGTTGGATCAGGCCGTTGAGGTCTTCGGCGCTGAGCTCGGCGGGCCAGAGGCTCGGCAAGTCCACGTCGAGGGTGCGGGCCGCGAAGGCTCCCTCGGCGGTGCAGCCCCCGGGACGGGGGGGCTCATCGCTCGCACGCTGTCGACTGTGGGGTCTGGGGCGGTGTCGTGGACGGCGGTCTTGGGGGCCTCCGGTTGGGTGCGGCAGCCCGCCAAGAGCAGCATCGACGCCAGCACCGGGACGGCTGGAGCACTGGGGAGGGTCGGTCGTCGAGGAGGGCAGGCGTGCTGCATCGGTGGGGGTCGCCGGGTGGGGGGCGTCGACACCTTGCCCTTGAGGCGCGGGGTTGGCCGTCAGCACTTCATGAATTCATGCGGCGTGGGACCGAGCGGGGGCCACGCTACAGCTTGCCGTCGGGGTTCAACGTGACGCGCGGCAAGGACAAAGGTGCGCTGAGGCGGCCGCGATCCCGAGGCTGGATGCCTTGGTGAAGCAGGAACAGCTCGGCGTCTTCGCGGGGAAGGCTGGCGGCGAGGCTGCGGGCGAGGGCGTTGGCGACCCGGGAGTGCCGCCCGCGGACGACCTCATCGGGGGTCACCCGGGCGGCGATCTGGCGGGCCCGCATGGCGTAGAAGCGGTAGCCGCAGGAGTCGGCTTGGCGCAGGGCTTCTTCGGCCAGCGCCATCGCCCGCTCCGGCTCGTCGAGTGACTCGTGCACCCGGGCGATGTTGAGCTTGAAGCGGACCTGTTGATGGGGATACTTGCGACCCTGGGCCTGGTTGGCCATCACCAGGCAGTCCTGGGCGGCGTCCACTTCTCCGTCGATGGCGAGCAGCCGCGCCTTCCATGCGAGCAACACGGGATGAAAGCCCTCGGTGTCGCCGTGGTGGACCAGGGTGAGGGCTTCTTCGATGGTGTCGCTTGCGGCTTCCCGCTCGGCGCATGCAAGGTAGGCGCGGGCGAGGATGGTGAGGGTGCCCAGGATGTCCTCGGGGTTGCCCAGCTCCCGCTGGATGCGCAGCGCGCGGCGTGCATTCTCGGCCGCTTCGGTGACCCGTCCGATGTCGGTGAGGCTCAGGGCACGGTAGCGCAGGCCCAGGGCCACGCCGTAGCGGTGGTCGACCTCGCGGGCGTGGGAGACCGTGCGGTCGGCGAGATCGAGTCCCTTGCGCAGGTTGCCGGTCAGGTGGTGCACCTCGACCAGGTTGATGCGGGAGATGGTGAGGCGGTCGATGATGCTGTGCTTCTCGCAGACGTCGACGGACTGCTCGAAGTAGCGGCGCGCATCGGTGCTGTGGCCACGGCAGAACGAGATCAAGCCCAGGCCGTTGGTGCCGAGGGCGAGGCTGCGCTCGTCTTGGTAGGCCTCGGAGCTGGACAGGGCCTGGACGAAGTAGTCGCGGGCTGCGTCGAGGTCGCCCCGGGACCACTGCACCGCTCCGTACTCGTACTGGGCTTCGGTCTGGAGGCGCTTGTCACCGAGTGCTTCAGCCGCATCCAGCGCTCGGCGGAGGTGTTTCTCGGCCAGCTCCAAGTGTTGCTGGCGGCGAGCTTGGACCGCGAGCTCGGTGGCGGTGCGGGCTTCGAGGCGGCGGTCCCCGAGGTCCCGAGCGAGTGCGTCGGCGATGGCGGCATCTTCGCCCGCTTCATCCCAGCGACCGAGGTGGGCGAGGGCCTGGGCGCGCTCCAGCCGCAGCTCGGCGAGGGTGTGGTCCGCCGTGTCGAGGGGGTGGTAGCGCCGGGCTTGGGGCTCGATGGCCAGCGCCCGGTCAAAGGTCTCGAGGGCCTCGGTGACAAAGGCCCGCCGGACGAGCTTTTGGCCCGCGCGCACCAGGTAGGGGCAGGCCTTGGCGGGGTGGTGGCCACGCTCGTAGTGCCACGCGAGCAGCTCGACGATGGTGCCGGTGCGCCGCCCGTAGCGAAGCTCCAGCGCGTCGGCGAGCATGTGGTGCCAGCGGGAGCGCTGCACGTCACTGACTACGTCGAGAACGACCTCTCTCACGCGATTTCGGACGAGTGCGAACATCTCTCGATCGTTGGACCGCCGCTCGTCCACGATGCGGGCGTCGAGCAGCTCGTCGAGGGCGAGCAGCAACGCCGGCTCGGCCAGACCGCTGAGCAGCAACAGCAGCTCAATGTCGAGCTGTTCCCGGGAGATGGCGAGCACCTGGGCCGTCAGCCGGGCCTCGGCGGACAGGGGGGCCATGCGCTCCCGCAGCACCTCGCGCAGGGAGCTGGGGATGGGGAAGTGGAGCGCCGCAAGCTGCTGGGCGTCGAGCTGCAGGCGTGCCCGATGGCCGCCGAGACGGGGTGCGAGATGACCACTCTCGAAGAGGTGCCGGAACATCTCGGCGACGAGAAAGGGGTTGCCGCTGGTGTCGTGGTGCAGGCGACGGGCGAGGGTGCGCACCAGCGGGGAGTCGGCGCAGACCCCGAGCAGCATCTCTTCGACCGCCGCCGCCGACAGGCCCTCCAGGGTGAGGCGCACGGCGGGCACATTGGTGGTGCTGCCGTCGATGAGCCCTTCGAGGGGATCGACCGCCGCGGGTTCCCGGGCGGGCCGGGTGATGACGAACAAGAAGGGTTGCTTGCGGGCGCCGACGAGGTTGCGGACCAGGTACTCGGTCAGCTCGATCGAGCCCCGATCCGAGCGCTGGAGCTCGTGGAGAATGAGCACCCGTGGGCCACTTCGGGACAGCATGCCCGCGAGCGAGGACATGACGGCGTAGCGCTCGACTCGGCTGTCGTCGCCGAGGCCCGGGTCGTCAGCAAAGGTCGCCGCGAGGGCCGGCGCCGGCGCCTCATGGGTCTCGCGGACCAGGTCTTCAAACACCCGCCGGTAGGTCGCATACGCCCGCTGGTCCGGCGCTTGGGCCCGGGACCGGGAGACGGCCAAGCCTCGGCGACGGGCGATGGTGCTGGCTTCGGCAGCGAGGCGGTTGCGGCCCATGCCGTCGACGCCTTCGATGAGCAGCACACTGCCCACGGGCCCGTCACTGTCGGCCTCGCCATCCTCGTCGGACCCCGCGGACGCGAGGCGGGCGATGATGGAGCGAAGCTGGGCGATCTCCGCCGCCCGTCCCACCAAGAGGGGCGCCCAGCCGGGGGTTCCTGGGGCCGGACCCGGTGGCACGCTGGCGTGCAGCACGTGCAGCAGGTGCGTGGCAGAGGCGAACCGGTCCGCAGGGTTCTTGGCCATCAGCCGCAAGCACACTTCGTCGGCGAGCTCAGGAATGGTGGGCACCAGCTCCCGCGGCGGGCGCACGGGGCGGTTGAGGTGCTTGTCCATGTAGCCGGCGAGGCTGCGCGCATTGAACGGGCGCCGACCGGTCAAGATTAGATAAAACACTGCACCAAGCGAGTAGAGGTCGGCGCGCTCGTCGACCTCTGCGCCACTGATCTGCTCCGGCGCGATGTAGGCCACCGTGCCCACCACCTCGCCCAACGTCGTGAGGTCCTCGCCGGGGTCCTTGACCACCCCGAAGTCCATCAGGCGCACATGGCCGTCGGGCAACATCATGATGTTGGAGGGCGTCACGTCGCGGTGAACCAGCCCCCGGGCATGAATGAATTCCAGCGCTCGCGCCAGCTCAATGAGCACCTTGCGCGCCCGCCGAAACCGCTCGGCGGGGGGCAGCGAGCGCCAGTCCAGCGCCACGTCCTTGAGAACTTGGCCCTCCAGCAGCTCCATGGCGAACCACGGCCGCCCCTCGTGAATGCCCCCGTCAAAGACCTTCAGCACACCGGGATGGTCCAGCCGTGAGAGGGTCCGGAACTCACCTTGGAAGCGGCGATCCATGGCTTCGGAGTGGCGGCCGGGCAGCAGGATCTTGATGGCCCGGTGCACGCCGGTCTCGGCATGGCGGGCTTCGAGCACCAGCGCCATTCCGCCTCGGCCCCGCTCGCCGATGACGACGTACGGACCGATCTTTTCGCCAGCCGCGGGTATTGCACTCATGCTTGGGCTCCCGCCGGTGAGGCGGCCTGCCTGCCTGGACGGTGGAAAGGGCTTATAGTCTGCCGACAGCACCTCGGAGCATCATGCGACTCGAAGCGTCGGCCCGTACCGACCCCGGCCCCGTTCGGGAAAACAACGAAGACAGCTTCCTGGTCGACAATGACGCCGGGTTGTTTGTCGTCGCCGACGGCATGGGAGGCCACGCATCTGGCGAAGTCGCCAGCGCCATCGCGGTCGACACGGTGGGCGACGTGCTCCTTCAGGGCATGGATCCCGACGAGACGCGCTTGGAGCTGAACGCCGGCACCGAGATCGATCGGATCCACGAGCGGCTGCGCTACACGATGAACCAAGCCAGCCTGCGCATCCGTCGCGCCGCGATGGACGACGCGGCCCATCGGGGCATGGGCACCACGCTGGTCGCGCTGTTTGTGGAAGATGAGCATGCGCACCTGGGACACGTGGGCGACAGCCGAGCTTACCTGTGGCGGGGGGGCAGCCTCGAGCGGCTCACCCGAGATCACACGGTGGTCCAGCAAGAGATCGACGCGGGGCGGCTGACCCCCGAGCTGGCCCGCATTGTGCCCCACAAGAACATCTTGACCCAGTCCGTCGGCTACCACGGGCCGGTCGAGCCCGACACGCTCACCCGTGCGATCGAGCCGGGCGACATCTTCATGCTGTGCAGCGATGGGCTGACCGATCCCCTGGATGACCACCAGCTCGCCGACATCATCTCGACCACTGCGGTGGACGATCTGGCCGAGGTGCTGGTGCAAAAGGCGATCGAGCATGGCACCGAAGACAACGTGACCGTCGTGATTGTGGCCGTCTACGACGACTGAGTTTCGCGGTTCCCAAAGACCACGCGCCCGGCCCCTTCGCAGGCCGGGCGTGGTGCTTCAGCCGCCCTCGACCAGCCCGGCGACGTCGTCCACGAGCTGGCTGGTGGGGCCCTTGAGCAGCTTCACGAGCCCGCGGGTGTGGGCCGAGCGCGCGAAGAAGTCACCCTGTCCATCGGGCTTCTGGAGCACTTCCACGGTCTGGGGCGGCCCCTTGGCCCCCTCCAAGGTCATGGAGAACAGCAGCTCGATGCCTTCGGTGTCGTCCTCTTCATCGGCGTAGGCCACGCTCTTGAGCTTGAGCGCCTTGTCCATCCACGTCTGGAGCTGGGGCTCGTCGCCCTCCGGCGCGGATGTGCGCACCCACGTGGCTTTGGAGGGGTCTGCGGCGTTTTTCTGGCTCAGCTCGACGCTGCCCGTGCCGTGGGAGACCGTGACCGTGACCAGGTCCTTGGGCTCGAAGGGCCAGAGTGACCGGTCGGGCAGGCGGGTGCGGGCATACTTGAGCGGCCGCAGCAGCTCGTCATCGATCAGGTAGACGTCCTCGCTGCCCTCGATGCGCGCGTAGCGGTCCTTCGTGCCGTAGACCTCCCCCCCGAATTTGATGGTGATGGTCTTGCCACCCTTGACCAGCACGACGGACTCCGTGGAGGCGTCCAGCTCGGTCGCGTCCAGCTTCTCGGACGTCAGGTCGTCCAGCTTTCGCAGGGCCAGCAGCGGAGCGAAGCTCTGGAAGACCTCTTCGGCCTTGTCGGCGGCCTTGAACTCGCGGCGGCTCTCGTCGTAGGTCGGCTCGGGGGGGGGCTCTTCCACCGCTTGGGTGTCGCCCTCGTCATCCGCGATGGACCCGTCTTCGCCGTCTTCCCCGTTGTCAGGGTCGTCATCGTCGGTGGGGACTTCATCGTCGGCGGGCAGCTTCACGGGTGTCACGGGCTTGACCTCGGTCCAGCGCGTGTAGTCGACCCAGTAGTATGCGCCCAGATCGTCAGACTTGCGCTGAATGACCGCTTTGTCCTTGTTCTCGGCTTGCCAAGTGACCGTCTCGATGCTGTCGATGTCGCCAGCGATCATGACCACCTTGCCGTCGAGCTCCAGCGCGGGCTCGGAGGTCCAGCGCACCCAGCTAGCGGCCAGAAGGACCGCCAGCAGGCCACCATAGACCGCAGCACTCTTCATTGGGCCGTTCATGCTGCACCTCCGCGGCGCCGCAGCCGCAGTCGCACGAGTCCGAGGGCAAAGATGCCCATCGGGAAGATGACCGAGCTGCTCCAGAAGACCCAGCCCTGGCCCTCTTGGGTGTGCTCGATCTTGACGTCTTCCTCATTTTCGATGGTGCCGGCGAGCGCCTTGTCTTGGACCAGCCAGCCGATGGCGTCGAGCACCGCTTGGGCGTTGCCGGCTTCCCAGCCCGACCCCGCGATGTCATTGCGCATCCACGTGTTGCTGGCCCATGCGGCGTTTCCGATGACCAGCACGCGATACTCGCTGTCCCCGTCGTCGGACTTGCCGCTGGCGGCGATGGCCATCGGCCACGTCTGGCGGGACTCGACACCCTCGTCGTGCTCGTAGTCGCGGTCTTCGTCCACCCACGCATCCGCCGTGGACTTCATCACCACCGTGCGCTTCGCGCCTTCTGCCACCGCCCCCTCCTCGACCAGCGGCGTGGGTGCGGTGGTCAGGAAGAAGAGGGTGCGGTTGTTGCGCGACAGGGTCGTGACGGACTCGTGGGTCGAGTACTTGTTGGTGACCACGTTGGCCCGGTCGGCGATCTGGCGGGTCAGGGGCACGTAGCTCTTGTCGCTGAGCAGCAGCCCACCGTCGACAGCGATGCCGAGGGGACCGAGCAGCGGGCTCAGGTCCGAACCTCCGGGCTCGGCCATGACCCACAGCGCGCCGCCTTTCTTGCGGTACGTGTCCAGCGACTCCAGCTCGGCCGAGTCGAAGGACCCCCGGGGGCCGACAACGATGACCAGGTCAGCATCTTCGGGCACTTGGTCGCCCAGGCCCTGCACCAGACCCAGCTCCTGCACCTTGAAGTTCATGTTCTGGAGCAAGCGGCGCAGGTTGGAGGTCTTGCGGCTGGGGTCGTCGCCCGCGCCCCAGAACATCTCGCCGTGGCCCACCGTGAAGTAGACGGTGCGCTTGTCGCGGGCGATGAGAAGCAGCGACTCGCGCACTTCTTCGTCGAGCTTCTTCAGCTTGCGGCGGGCGCTGTCGAACTCGACACCGATCTTGATCTGTTCAACTTGCTGGTCTTCGCCCTCACCCTTGGTGAAGACGATGAACCCGTTGTCGCGGATCTTCAGCTCCTTGGCCAGCTCGGGCTCGGTGGCGTGGTCGACAAAGTTGACCTCGAGCGCGGAAGCGGGGAGCTGATCGAAGTAGCCGCGCACTTCTTGGCGCACATCCGACGTCGAAGGGAAGAACAACCACGCTTTGATGGGCGTGTCGAGGCCAGCCACGAGCTCTTGGGTGGACGTGCCCGGCGACGAGGTCTTGAAGTAGCCGAAGTCGAAGCGCTCGTTGGTCTCGGATGCGAGCCAGTTCAGCGGCACGAGCATGCACAACGCGAGGGCGACGCTCAGCCCCGCACCGGCCGCTTCGGACACCCGCGCCGGCATCACCCGGATGGGCGACGACGAGAGGCTGCGGTCGACCATGAGGAACGGAAGAGAGCCTGCAAGCAGCAAGATCTTCCACAGCGCGCCGACGACCACGGCGTAGCGGGCGGCACTCTCGTCTTCGAGGCCCAAGCTGTTGACGACGGTGGTGAGGCCGAGGCCGTAGACCACGAGGGCCGCCAGACCCACCCCACCAAAGATGATGGCTTGACGGTGACCGGCCTTTTGGTCGTCCGCTGCCGCGCCCGCTTGCTTGGCCGCGACCACCACACCCGCGATGGTCAGCGCAAGGCCGAGCCCCGAGATGCCGTAGCGGGTGGGGTCGTCGCCGCCGAAGACCCGCTCTCCAAGGAAGAGCACGAACAGGCCGACAATGTAGAGGATTCCGGAGAGTCTCACTTCCACCTCCGGGCCTGCAGCGTGCGCGTGGCCAGCATCAGGAAAGCGAAGACGACAGAGCCGAAGTACACGAGGTTCTCCGTGTTGAGCCGCCCCCGCATGAAGGGCTGAAAGTGGCGGTCCCACACGGCGATGTAGGCCAGGAAGTCAGAGATCCCGCCGTCGGTCAGCCGGGCCAGGAACCAGGAGATGACCAAAAACAGCATCATCAGAGCGCTCAGAACGATGCTGAGCAGCTGGTTTCGGGCAATCGCTGACGCGAAGGTGCCCACCGCGACCGAGGCCGCCCCCGCGAGTGCCACACCGAGGTAGCCGACCGCCAGCTGGGACACCGCGATCTTGCCGTTGACCATGATGAACAGCGGCATGTAGATGGTGCAGGCCAGCAGCATGAGCAAGAAGCCCCAGGCCCCGAGGAACTTGCCCACGACGATCTGGGCCTCGGAGATGGGCGCGCTCTCCAGCAGCACCAGCGTGCCGGTCTGGCGCTCCTCGGCGATGAGCCGCATCGTGAGCAACAGCCCCGCGATGATGATGAGCCCGGACGTCCAAAAGAAGAACTGCTCCAGCACTTCGGCCGAGTAGGTCGCATTCTCGGTGAGCCCGAAGACGTTGAAGAAGATGCCATCGAGCAGCAGGATGACCGTCGTGATCACCCATCCCCACCACGTGTTGAGGTAGGTGGCCAGCTCTCGCTTGGCGAGCAGCAGCACCACGTTCACGATGCACCTCCGTCGGCGTCGCCGCCACGAGTCAGGTCCATGAAGGTCTCTTCGAGCTCATCGAGGGCGTCTTCCACCCGGCGCACCCCGAGCCCGGCGCCGACCAACGCGGCCACCATCGCTTCCCGGCTGTCGGTCGGCAGGTCCACCTCGGCTTCCACCACACCGTCGGCGATGGTGAGGCTGCGCACCGTGGCGTTCTGGGCGGTGAGCACGGCGCGCACGGCGTCTTCGGTGCCCCGCACCGTGAGGCCCATGCGGATGGCCCCGTGGCGACGCTCGGTCAGGTCGGCCTCGGTGCCGATGAAGCGCAGCTTGCCCTTCTGCAGCACCAGCACCCGGTCACAGGTCGCGCCGATCTCGGAGAGGATGTGGCTGGACACCAGCACCGTGCTCTCGCTGGCGAGGCCCCGGATGACCTTGCGCATCTCCACGATCTGGACCGGGTCCAGCCCCGAGATGGGCTCGTCGAGAATGACCAGCCGTGGCTTGTGGATGATGGCTTGGGCGATGCCCACCCGCTTGCGGTAGCCGTGGGACAGCGTGTCGATGACCCAGTCTTCCCGGCCCGCGAGCTGGCACCGCTTCATCACATCCGGCAGGCGTGTGGCCAAGTCGGACTTGCTCATTCCACGCAGCTGGCCGACATAGACGAGAAACTCTCGCACCGTCATCTCGGTGTAGAGCGGCGGGGACTCGGGCAGAAAGCCGATCCGTTTGCGGAAGGACTCGGGGGCGCTGGCCATGTCGACGCCGTCGATCGTCACCGTGCCCGCAGATGGCGGCAACAAGCCCGCAATCACCTTGAGCGTGGTCGTCTTTCCCGCCCCGTTGAGGCCCAGGAAGCCCACAATGGAGTTGGAGTCGATCGTGAAGCTGACGTCGTCAACGGCACGGTGTTCCCCGTAGTACCGGCTCAGGTTCTGCACTTCGATCATGCGCTGACCTCCGGCGGGCGCTGCCCGAAGAAAGAAGCGCCGCGAAGGAACCGGGACAGAGCCCAGCTTGCTCGCGGGGGCGTCGCTGTGTCGCAGGTCCGGGGGACCCGGGCGATCACGTGCGTCGTTCGCCGGCCACGAGCCGCGGCGGGGGCCTCGGTAAGCACAGCCATCGCCGGGGGCAAGCTCCGGGCGCAGATTCGCCGGCCCAGAAGGCGCACCGCCGTGAACTCCCGCACGGCAACCTGTGGGAATATGGGCGGCACGACCCCAGCGCCCCCTGGAGCCCCAATGGCCGAGCTGTTCACGCTGCACAACCTGTTCACGCTGATGATGCTGATCTTCCTCCAGGCGGTGCTCGGGTTCGACAACCTGCTCTACATCTCGCTGGAGTCCAAGCGGGTGGCCAAGGCCGACCAGAAGAAGGTGCGCATGTGGGGCATCGGGCTGGCCATCGTGCTGCGCATTGTGCTGCTGGGCGTGGTCGTCAAGGCCATCGCCCTGTTCCAAGAGCCCTTCTTCGACCTGCACATCGACGACATCCTCACCGTCGACATGAACGTGCACTCACTCATTGTGCTCGGCGGCGGCGTCTTCATCATGTACACGGCTGTCAAAGAGATCATGCACATGCTGTCGGTCGAGGACCTGGGCCACGGTGACGGCGCTGGTGCCCCCACGCGCAGCGTGGCGTCCGCCATCGGCATGATTGTTGTGATGAACCTGGTGTTCTCCTTCGACAGCATCCTCAGCGCCCTGGCGCTCACCGATGTCTTCATCGTGATGGCCATCGCCATCGTCATCAGCGGTGTGCTGATGCTGGTGATGGCCGACCGGGTGTCGACCTTCCTGGCGAAGAACCGCATGTATGAGGTGCTCGGCCTCTTCATCCTGCTGCTGGTCGGCGTGATGCTCTGCAGCGAAGGCGCCCACCTCGCCCACCTCAGCGTGCTGGGCCACCCCATCGAAGCAATGGCCAAGTCGACCTTCTACTTCGTGCTGGTGGTGCTCGTCGTCGTGGACGTGTCCCAGGGCCGCTACCAGAAGAAGCTGGACCTGGAGCGAAAGCGGGGCCGCACCGCCGCGAGCTGACTATTCCAAGGTTGTGATGCCGTTTCGGATCGCAAACTTGGTGAGCTCGGCCATCGAGTGAAGGTCGAGCTTGCGCATGATCTGGGCCCGGAAGGCATGCACCGTCTTGTCGGAGATGCCCAGCTCGCTGGCCGCTTCTTTGGCGTTGCGGCCTTCGGTCAACAGCTGCAAGATTTGGCGTTCCCGGGTGGTCAGCCGGGTGGGCGGGGCCGCGGACGTGCCGGTCATCTCTTGGAGGACGATGCCGGACACCTCGGGGCTGATGTACGACTGGCCCTGGCACACCGCGGTGATGGCGCTGCTGAGCTGTTCGGGCGTGGCGGTCTTGACGACATAGCCCGCTGCTCCGGCAGCGAAAGCGTCGAGCACAAAGCGCTTCTCGGTGTGCATCGACAAGATGATGATCTTGCGCCGGCTGTCTTCAGCGCACAGCGCCCGGGTCAGGTCGATGCCGTTCATGCCGGGCATTGCGATGTCGACAAGCACCACATCGGGGTTGTGCACAGACGCCATCTCCAGGGCGTCCAGGCCGTTCTCGGCTTCTGCGATGACCGTGTTGCCCGGGAATTGCTCCAGCGTCAGGCGGATGCCTTGGCGGACAATGCGGTGGTCGTCGGCGAGAAGGATGGTGGGCATGGACTGTTCCGGGGCGGTCGCTGCCGTGGTGGGGCTGTGGAGCTGCTGTGCAGGCACTTTGGGGCGCGGGTTCCACCGTGCTCGGCCGGTGCCCAGGCAGCTATCCGGCTTCGCAGGGGAGGCCGAGCCTGGCTGGTTCGGGACATGCGGACACGCAATTGTGGCGCGGGGTCGGGCCGCCGCTGCGGGCCTGGATGTGGACGCCGGCTCCCTCTGTTCTTTGGGAGGGCGACCAGCAAGACCCGAGTGTACGGCTTGTACGCCCACTTTGGTGGGCATTTTGAGCCATGATTGTCCTGTGTCCTGCCTTTGCCCCCCCACTATGCGTCGATCGGGCTCGCGGTGTTTGGTGGGTTTGGGTGCGGACGGGGACCGTGCAGGCGGCGTCGTTGGATGTGAGTGGGGCTCCTGTGCTGGAGGTTCTCGGCGGGGCTGGGGGCCGTGGGTGAGGCCCGGAGTGGAGGGAGGTGGGGCGCTGTGCCCGGTCCCGCGGAGGCCGGCTCAGGATGTCGAAGAATGTCTGTGTTGATTTGTCGGCGGCCCTGTGATCCATGGGGGTTGTGGTGCGCGTCGCCCGATCGGGGTCAGCTTGTGGCCACGGTGCCCGGTCCGCTGTGCCGGGGGCTGGGGCCGTCGCTGGGGGGCTGGGCGTCGGGTGGCCAACCGCCCGTTACACTGGGCTTCTCCCCGAACGCCGCGCGCGCCAGACGGATGGCCGGAATGCCAGCACCCACCCCGCTTGTCGATTGGTCTTGCCGCGATGGGGGCCGCCGTGGACCAGGGTGACCCTTCGAATAGCCCGGGGGCGGCGGACTCCGGCCACAATGACGTGCCATTGCGGATCTTGGTCGCCGACGACGACCCTGCGATCCGCCGCCTTGCCGCCTGGGCGTTGACCCGTGCGGGACATGAGGTGGGGCTCGCGACCAATGGGGATGAGGCGGTGGCGGCGGTGGTGCGCCAGAGCTGGGACGTGGTGCTGATGGACCTGCGCATGCCCATTGTTGATGGAGCGGCCGCCGCCGGCCAGATCCTCGGGACTGGTGGCGGGGCACCGCTGCAGCACCCGCCGCCGGTCATCCTGGGCTTCACCGCCCTCGGCTTGGACGCGAATCGCACCCGGTGCCTGGACGCCGGCATGGGGGCGGTGCTGATGAAGCCACTGGCCCCGGATGCCCTGTTGGACGCCATTCGGGAGCATGGGCGGCCGCAGCCATTCACGCCGGAGGAGCGCGCCGTGCAACCTCGAGCGCTGCCCAGCTGGTTGCTCCAGGCGTTTGCCGAAGACCTGCTCAACAGCTGCGCCCAGCTTGAGGCGGCCCAGAGCCCTGTTGAGGCCCGCGAGGTGGTCCATCGCATCGCGGGTGCGAGCGGGGCCTATGGCTACGAAGGGCTCACCGGTGTGGCCAAGCGTCTCGGGCAGAAGCTGCGCGCCGGTGAGGCCGCCCCGGCACGGATCGGCCGCCTGTGCCGGCTGCTTCGCCAAGTGGCCCGAGAGATCCACACTCCGGTGGCCTGAGCGTCCGCAGGCTCAGGGCTGGTGCGTCGTGTCCTCAAGCACCGTGTCGGCGGGGATGCTCGCCTGCTCGGGGCCCTCGTGCACAATCCTGACAGTGCCCTTGATCACGACGTTCTCACCAAAGCGCACGTCCCCCTGGACCGTCAGCGCATCACAGTGGACCAGCGAAGGCGGTCCCCCGGGGAAGTGGGCTTCCAAGTCCGACACCCGCTTGTAGTGTTGGGGGTCGAGCTGGATGCGGGTGGCCCGAGGGGTCGCGGGCACCAAGCGTCCGTCGGGCTCCAGTCGGGTCTGGTCACTGCGCACCCGCAGCAAGTCCGCGGTGGTCTTCACCGGTACCAGGCGGTCCCGAGACACCACAATGGCCTGTGCGCCAGGAAAGACAGCGATTGCGGCGCCCATGGCGGTCTCGAGCTGGAACACCCGCGCTGAGCTGGCGTCCCGGGGGTTCACGGTCTTCTGGTTGCGGATGAGCGGCAGCACCAGGGGACCGGTCGCTTCGATGCGCGCGTGCAGTGCGTCCAGATCCACCCACAGGTTGTTGGTGTTGAAGTACTTGTGGCGGCGAATGTCCTGGAACTGGTCCAAGTCCCCGGACGGGCACTGGGCCACCTCACGAAGCACGAGCTGGTCGCCACTCAGCGCAAGATGCCCCCCCTTGCGGTCGGCCTCGGTCCGCCGGGCCACCTCCATCAAGAAGGGCACAGACTCCTGCACCATCCAGCCCAGGATGCGCAGGTCCAGCGTGGCGCCCAGGTTGTCGCTGTTGCTCACAAACAGGCGCCGGTAGCCCTGCTCCCGCAGCTTGGACAGCAGGCCCCGGGTGACCAGCGCGGTGTAGAGGTCCCCGTGGCCCGGCGGGCACCACTCCAGCGCCGGGTCTTCGGCGACGGCCGGCGCGAGTGTGGCCGCGTCCACCTTGGGCACCTGATGCTGCAGAAAGTCCACCGGCAGGGGACTGTCGAGCACAGCCGGCCACTGCTTGAGCGCGTTGAGGGTGTCGTCGCGGGTGGCAAAGCTGTTCATGAAGACCAGCGGACACCCGGCACTGCCCGCTTGCTGGGCGATGAGGTCCAGGAACGTGCGCTCACCCTTCACTTGGAGCAGGGACTTGGCCTGGGACAGCCCCATGCTGGTGCCCAGCCCCCCGTTCAGCTTGAGCACAACCGTGCTGGACAAGGCACGCTGGCCCACGGCTTCGAGGGCGGCTGCGAGGTGGTCCGCCGCCGGCAGCGTGGCCACGGGGGAGATCTGGGACTCGGCCATCTCGCCGGTCTCGCCCGCCACGAGCGCGGCGTAGTGGGACCGGAAGGTCTGGATGGCGACTTCGGGCACCCCGGCCGCTTCCATGCGGGCACGGAAGGGGGCAAAGCGCGCGGCGAGAGCGTCATCGGTGGTGGGGGACACGGGAACTCCAGGTCGGGGCCAAAGTGGTCTGGTACAGGGCGTTCTTGACCGTCTGGACACACGCCGGTCTGCACCAGTGGGGGGTCAGACCAGCAGGTCGACAGGAGGCTCTCGGAGCGCCCGGTCGGCGTCCACGGCGGCGCGGAAGTGGGCTTCGTCCTCAAAGCTGAGCAGCTTGCCCGACTCGGTCTCAAAGACCCATGCGTGGCCCTGCGCGGTCTCATCGGACAGCGCCGCGTACAACACGATGGCTTGTCGGAGCCACAGGTCGGGCACCAGCTGCCGCCGGCTGGCGTCGGTGAGGTAGCCCCGGGTGAGGCCGCGGTGGTTGATGGCCGGTCGGTCCCAGCGGTCCAGGGCCACCGGCGCACAGACCCAGCGCTCGTTTCGAAACGCAAAGTCGGGCATGGGGTCCAAGGCGAGGGCCCGCACGGTGCGCCCCATGGCGTCACGCTTGATGATGTAGCGGGGGTTGCCCGAGGGACCACCGATGGTGTCGAAGGTGAGCTGCACCGTGGTGAACGTGAACGGGCTGCCGTCCTCCACGCGGGTGTGGCGGCCCAAGACATCCCGCCGCACCTTCATCACGGGGTAGTTCCAGACCGCTTGGCCGCTGGACGTGTCGAAGGTGAAGGGCAGCCCAATGTCCTTGACCACATACTCATCGATCTCGGTCACCGAGTCATAGGTGGTCTCCTGGGATGCTGTCACCGACGTCGTCTCCACCACCTGCTCGCCGGTCTGGGTGCGCGCCCACTTGCCGTCTTTGTTGGCCACCGACACCGAGACCGCCTTGTATTGTTGCGTCTTGGGGTTGTACCAGTGCTCCACAAGCTGCCCGCCGCCCTTGGGGGACCGCTGCTGCAGCTCGTCGGCGAGGCGCACGAAGGCGTCCTTGCTGGGATCGAGCACCGCCACAGTCTTCTGCTCGATGCGTTGGCCCTGGGCATCGAAGGTGATGGCCCGGGTCTCGACCGTGAGCCGCCGTCCGGCCGCCTGCACTGCAATGACGTCGTCATCGCTCATCCCAGACTCCAGCCAGTCTGGGTTGGGGTCGAAGGTGCCGTCCTCGTTCTCGATGTCCCGGCGAAACCGGTTCATCGGGTCGGTGTACTCATGGGTGGGGTCTTCCAGGCCCCAGATCTGCTTCACCTCGGCGTCGATGCGCACCCGGCGCAGCCCCTTGGGCGCGAGCTCAAACCAGTGGCCACCGTTGTTGCGGTTGCCCACAAAGCTCGTCTCATCGACTTGGGTGGGTTGGTAGCGGCCGCCGGTGCTGTACTGCACATAGCCGGGGGTGCTCACCTTGCCGGTGCGGGGGTCGGTCACCCGGTCGCCCTCGTGGTCCGACGTGAAGGCCCCGATGAGGTCCCAGCAGTCGTCCTCGCCAAAGCGCACCTCAGCGCTGCGCAAGGGCACGGCGCGGTCGGCCCGGTACAGCGTGACGCCCTTCTTCGGGTTCATGCCCATTGCATTGGCGGGCGCTTCATTGTGGCAGTGTCCCCACCAGCCGATCTCGATGGGGGAGACCTGGATCTGGCCCGATCCGTTCCAGTCCAGGGGCACGCCCGTGCGCAGCCGCTCGCCGGTGGTCCGGGCCCGCAGCCCCAGGGGGTCGTCGCTGGGAATGGTCGTGGCGACGACATGTTCGTGCAGTTCCGTGGGCAGCTTGGCACCTGCCGTCCAGCCGGGCTCCAGCACTGTGTCGTCCTCGGCCACGTCGAAGCGCAGGTCCCCGTCGGCGTGGCGGTACACCGGCACCCCGGCGAGGGCCTTGTGGGCTTCGGGGATGCCCGTTTCAGCGAGCTTCAGGGTCTCGTACTTGGGCGCATAGACGTCGCTGCCGGCCACCACGCTCACCCGTCGCCCCCGGCCCGGGGTGAACGGCGGCCGATAGATGACCACACCCCCGAGGCTGGACTCAGCGTCCTTTTCGTCCACGGTGCGGCGGTAGTTGAAGACATGCTTGCGGCGAAGCAGATCGTGGATGCGGTTGTCCATCGCGGCGGCCGCATCGGTGCCGGGTGCGAGCTGGGACCCGACCTTCTGGAGGGCCTCCACAAAGTTGTTCCAGTAGGGCCAGTAGTTCTCGTGGTCGCCGGTCTCCATGGGGTGGTCCCGACCGGACAGCATGTCGTCGCGAAGATCCACCAGCACGGCATTCACGGTGAGCCCCAGCGCAGGAAGCCCCAGGCATGCATCCCGCACCCCGTTGACAAAGGCCACGCGGCGCAGGTTCTGGATGGCGAAGCGCACGTTGGGTGACCCGGGCTCCAGTCCCTCGGCGTCGAACCACGCTTGTTCTTCGGCCACCACCGCCCGCAGCACCCGTCCCAGCGAGGCCTCGTCTTCGGCGCCCACAATGCGGGCGTGGTGGCGAACATGGGGCGGTGTGGCCCGGCTCGGATCGGTGAACGTCGGCTTCTCCATCACGAGCGCCGGCCACTTCCGACCAAACACCTCGGTGGAAAAGCGCACTTGGGCCCCGGACGTGCGCAGCGTCCAGCCCAGCGGGTCGCCGAGGTCCTTGCCATGGGCCATCGCACTGTCCACGGGGCGCTCCGGTGTCGGGGATGCCGTGCCGCCCAGCTCGGGGCGGATGTCCCAGGACTTCGCGAGGTCCAGCAGCTTCACGCGGGCTTGGGGCGTGACCTTCAGCGTGTCGGGCGTGATGCCGGCCGCGGTGAGCGAGGTGGTCTCGGCGACGACTGCGGCCGGACGCACCAGTGTGCGCTTCTCCCCATCGGTGAGGGCCCCCTCTTGGGCGTAGGCCAGCAGCTCTTGCACCCCCAGCAAGCCCAGCTCGCCCCGCGTGCTCAGGAGGTGGGCAACAAGACGGCGGCGCAGCTCACGGGTGCTCATCGAAGGACTCCTGCTCGAACGGGACAGTGGGGACTCGGCCTATCCGGTCGGCCCTTGCGTGGGGGCCCAAGCGGATAGGGGGGCGGGGACTGGGTCTTCGGGAGCCTTCGTGTTGCAGACTGATGCACGCTTCTCTGCCGCGGTGTCCGCCGTGGTGGCCGAAGTTGAGCGCAGCACCTCCGCCGAGATCGTGGTGGTGGCGGCTTCGCGTTCCCGCTCCTACGCGGGCTTCTCGGCCGTGTTTGGTGCCGCTGCGGCCTGGCTTGGGCTGGCCTTTGTGCTGTGGTCCCCGCTGGAGTTCTCCGGCATGTGGCTGCCAATGGAGCTTCCGCTGGTGGGGCTCGGTGTGGCCTGGCTGGTCCACAACACCCCCACGGTGCTGCGCTGGGCGGTGCCGTCGACCATGCAGCGCCAAGCCGTCGAGCGTGCCGCCGCCGGGGCCTTTGTTGAAGAGTCGGTGCATGGCACCCGCGCCCGCACGGGGGTGCTGGTCTATCTGTCCGCCCTCGAAGATCGGGTGGTGGTGCTGGCGGACGGGGGTGTCGAGGCCCTCGTGGCGCCAGCGGTGCTGAACCAGATTCGCTGGGGGACCGACACCGACCGCGCCCAGCCGGGCACGCTGGACCACTTCTTGTCCGGCCTGCGGGCCCTCGGGGGACGCCTCTCCGAAGCGCTGCCGGCCGACCCCGACGACAACCCCGATGAGCTCCCCGACGCACCGCGGATTCGGCCATGATGCACGTGTTTCGGCGGCTGATGGCACGGGCCCAAGCGGTGCCCGCTCACGTTTGGTTGGGCATTGTGATGGCCCTGATGGTCATGCTTCCCGCGGTTGCGGACGCCCGCGTGGGCGGGGGCCAGAGCTACTCGGGTGGGGGGTCTTCGGGGCGCTCATCGGGCGGCGGGTCCTCGGGCGGCGGGGACCTCACGGGCATCGTGCTGTGGCTGCTCATCGAGCATCCGGCGGTGGGCATCCCGGTGCTGCTCGTGGTGGTCGGGGTGGTGGTCGTCAAGCAATACAGCGAGTCCAGCGGTGGCTTTGCGCCGATGTCCCGCAAGGCGCCCGGTGTGGTGCGGCGGGACGCCCCCAAGCCCCGAGCGGACGAGGGCATCACCAGTCTCAAGAAGCGAGACCCCGGCTTCTCTGAAGTGCTGTTGATCGACCTGTTCCAGCTCATCTACACGCGCGGTCGCCGGCTGGCGCCGTCCCGAGACCACGGTCCCCTGCGGGCTTGGTTCACGTCGCGGGGCTTGGAGCAGCTGGCCAAGGGTCGCCCCCTGAAGTCCCTTGAAGACGTCATCTTCGGCTCGGTCCGACCGGTGGAGGTCCGCCAGGCCTCGGGCATGGACCGGGTGACCATCGAAGTGGACACCAACCTTCGGGGCGCCACGCCGACGGGGGACGATGTGCATGTCCTGCGCCGGGAGCGCTGGGTGTTGGTGCGCACGGCGGGCACGGTGTCCCCGGGCCCTGAGCGCATGCGGACGCTGTCCTGCGTGGCGTGTGGTTCGGCCGAAGAGCCCGACCCGACGGGCATCTGCCGCAATTGTGGCGAGGTGCGGGTGGGGCCGGGCAGTGGTCAGTGGGCCGTGGACGAGGTGACCATTGTGGAGGACCGGGTGCTGCGGACCGTCGAGGTGCATCCTGGCGGTGGTGTGGAGCCCGGCTACCACCACCCCGATGTGGTGGACCGCGAGCTGGCCTTGCATCGTCGGGAGTTCACCACTCGCCACCCGGACCACTCCTGGCCAGCCTTTGAGCAACGGGTCACCAAGGTCTTTGTGGGCTTGCAGCAAGCGTGGTCCGACCAACGCTTCCAGCGGGCGCGGGCGTGGCAGACCGACAACCTCTTCCAAGTGCACCGCTTCTGGCTGGAGCGGTACAAGAAGGACGGGCTGGTCAACAAGCTCGACGACATCACGGTGCAGTGCGTGCGGGTGGTGCGGGTGGACCGAGACGCTTGGTACGAGTCGGTGGTGGTGCGGGTCTTCGCGAGTGTGCGCGACTGGACCGAGCGCATCGACACGGGTGAGGTCCTGGGTGGCTCGCGGACCGAGCCCCGGGTGTTTAGCGAGTATTGGACCTTTGTGCGGGCCATCGGTGCCGAGTCCCGGGCGGCCAGCCATGACCTTGAGAGCTGCCCCTCGTGTGGGGCGCCCCTCGACAAGCTGAGCATGGCCGGCATCTGCGGCTATTGTGAGGCGAAGATCACGACGGGCACGTTCGACTGGGTGCTCTCCCGCATCGAACAGGACGAGGCCTACAAGGGCTAAACCGAGCTGAATCTGATTCAGCTCGGTTCAAGGGCTGGGCTTGCCCCAGCCCGTCAGCAAATGCATGGAAGGGATTGGAGAGTACTTCCCGAAAACCCCGTATGAGGGTCAATAGGCCACACCACAGGTGGCCAAGGCGGCCACCGACGCTTCACTGGCGAGGTCGGGGTCGCCGCAAGCCAACAGTGCGGCGTAGGCGTCGGGACAGGTCGCGTGCATGCAGACCCCGGGGGCGCCGCCCAACAACACGGTGTCCATGCCACAGTCCTGGGCGCACGTGCTGATGTTGAGCACTTCGGTGGGGCACTGCGTCGACAGCACGCCCATGCCTTCGTTGAGGCTGCAGCTCGCGCAGTCCGAGGTCATCGTCTCGCACGAGAACAGGCAGTCCCACGAGTCTTCAGGACAGCTTGCAACACAAGCCTCCGCCGATGCACAGGCCGCTTGGTCGGGGTCCACGACGGGGGAGAACGGCTCCACAGTGCCAATGTAGAGCAAACACATCTCGTCGTCCGTGCCTTCTCCCCAAGCCACATCGGTGGGCTCCCGAAGCTCTCCGTCCACCATCGGCTGGTTCTCGGCTGAGTTGTCATAGGTACAGGCCACGTCGATCTGCCCCCCAGGCGGCAGCGTCACCCGGTCGCCCTCGGGCAGCGCATACGCTTGCTGCCACGCAAAGTCCCACTCCGGGATGTCGAGCAAGCACGTCTCTTCACCATCGGGCGCCCGCACCGTCCCGCCCACTTGCACCCCAAGCAAGTGCATGTGGGCCGCGACCGAGTGGATGTTGAGGGGGGTGTTGGTCCAGTTGGTGTAGGTGTGTTGGGACGTGGACCAAGCGTCACCGGCGGGGATGTCGAGGTCCAACACCGGCAGCGGATGCGTCGTGAACAGGTTCTCCGGTTCGGTGGGATCCAACACCAGCTTCACCGTGGTCTGGTCGGGCTGGGCCTCGGTGCCCTGGGCGTTGAAGTGCAGCTGGAGCACCAGCACCGAGTCGGCGAGGATGCGCACGCCCTGGTCATCGGGGAGGATGTTGGGCGCCGCACCGGGCACCCACGCGCCGATCTGAGACGGCAAGCCGCCGGCTGGACTTCCGCTGTCTTCGGTGGGCACCGGTCCCGAGAAGCACGTGTAGCCGGGGGCCTCGTCTTCGGCCTCGAGGGCACGCATCGCAGTCACCTGGTCCCCGTGCAGTGCGTAGAGCAACCCATGGTGCACTTGGTTGGTGTCGGGGACCACTTGGCTGGCCCGCATGTAGGTGGTCTCGGGCACGGTGATGTCGAGCACCAGACACCGGTAGTCGTCGGCGCCGGTGGTGAAGTCGGGGGTGTAGGGCACCGCGGCTTGCAGCGTGTCGGTGGGGTCGAGGCTGGGGACCTCCACCGAGATGGGATCGGTGGGGTCTCCTTCGGGGGCGCCGCCACTGACCCATGCCCGAAGGACAGCAACCTCATCCTCGGGAATGAGCCGCTGTCCGTCATACTCGTGGCAGTCGGGGTCGGCGGACCACGGGGGCATCGACCCGGACTCGACGGCGCTCAGCAACACCTCCGCCAGGGGCTCGGCATCTTGCCAAGTCTCCAGGGGAAACGGGGCCGCTCCCCCGGTGGTGTGGCACGTGGTGCACCGGCTGGCCATGATGGGGCGCACGTCGTCGGACCAGGTGGGGGTGTCGGCGGTGTCGGCGGAATCGGTGGTCTTGGTGGACGCGCTGGTGGCGCAGCCGACGAGAGCGAGGAAGGGCAAGACGCGCATTGGGGGCTCCAGGTGGGACTCGCAGGCCTGAGTTGCAGGTTTCGTGCCGCCCCTCGGGTGCCGACAGTGCCCTGTCCATCGTGGGCGCAGGGGCGGGCCCGATGTCCGGACATCCTGGGGGAATGTCGGGACGTCCCCGGTGTGGAGCCTCGGGCACACCCAGAGGCGCGGTCCTGCGCACGGCGGGTGTAGGCTGGCGGCGTCACTTCCGTGAGGCACCGCGATGCTGGTCTTCTTGATTGCTTCGGCCCTGGCCGACCCGGGCTCTGTGCCCGCCCTGAGTGGCAAGGCCGACTTGTCCTATGCCGACGCCGAAGCGCCGCCAGTCGGCGAGTGGAGAGTGGCCGCTGTGTCGGGACTCTCGGCCTGTGCCACGCCCGAGTCTCCGTGCACCGGTGTGCCGGTCGCGTTGGGTGCCGAGCTCATCATTGTTCAAGTGGGGGAAGATCCGGAAGCGGAGCGGCCGTTCCGGTGGGTGCAGGTCGCTGCGGCGGGACCGGGCGAGTCGGCGGACCATCGGAAGGCCTCGGGTGCGCCCCTTGGGTGGGTGCGGACGACGGCCCTCACCGGCGCGGCGTGGCGTGCCGACCCCGACCAAGATGGCGAACAGGAACTCGTTTTCGTTCGGTATGAAGACGCGAAGAGCATCTCGGTGGTCGTCATCGAGCCGAGCTTGCCCGGCGACCAGGGCGTCAGCGTGGTCGATCTGGGCATCCGCTCGGACATCGACGGCCCCCAGACCGCCGCGACGGTTGATCTGACGCCGGCGTCCTTGGCGGGGATCCCCCTGGTGCGGGTCAACTGGACCGCCCAAGAGATGTGCGGCTCGGGCGACAGCACCGCCTACGCCAGCTACCGCAGCGCCGGTGCTGGCAAGGGTGGGGCCCTCCGCGCCGCCTTGTCCCACAGCGGCAGCGGCGGGGATGCGCCGATCTGGTGGGCCACCGAAGTGCGCTTCTCGCCCAAGTCCAGGTCCGTGACCGTCGTGTCGAGCTCCGGCGAGTCCAACCGCGACGGCTCGGACACCCTCAATGAAGAGGTGAGCGAGCACTATGTCCTAAAGAAGGGCGTCTTCGTCAAGACCGCGCCCAAGCCGGGTGCAAAGAAGCCCACTGGACTGTAGGCAGACCTGAACCCCGCGCGTTGTGGGGCCCACCCCTGGTCCTCCGCTGGAGTCCCGTGAGCCTCTTGTTGCCCACCATCCTGGGTCTGGCCTTGGCCCAGCCCTTGCTGCCTGTGGCCCCGACGACCGGTCCGCCGGTGCGGTGGACGGCGGCCCCGATGGCGCTGCAGATCGCGCCAGGGGACGAGTGCCGGCTCGACATTGCGCTTCCATTCACGGTTCTCGAAGCGGGCTGGGTGGAGCTGCCGCTGGTGGGGCCCGAGCTGGTGCTGACCTCGGCGACGCTGGATGGGCGGACGGTGCGGCTGGCCGGGCATGATCAGGGGCTTGCGCTCATCGCCCGCATGACCCCAGGGCAGCATGTGCTGGAGCTCCGGGGCACGGCTGCATGTCTGGGCAGCCAGCTCCAGCTGGGCTTGCCCGTGGCGGCGCCCGTGCGGTTGCAGGTGTCCGATCCCAGCCTGACGTGGACCGTGCCGGGGGTGCACACCGGCCCCGGACGGTGGGACTTGCCGGATGACCCGTCCATTCGCATGTCTTGGGCACCGGCCCGTGCAGCGCCGCCCCGCCCACGGGTGTTGCGCCACTCCAACGCCGTCGCCTTGCGGGTGGACGAGGGCGGCATCGAGGGCAAGGCCCTGCTGCGCCACAGCGTGCACCATGGCACCATGAACAGCGTGACCGTGCGCATTCCGGGCGGCGTCGAGGAAGTGAAGGCCACCGGTGCGGGGGTGGTCGGGGCCACAGCGGCGGGCGAGCGGGTGACCATCTCCCTGAACGAAGCGGTGGAGGGCTTTGTCAACATCGCCTTGGACTACCGGACGGCGGCGCCGGGCGACGAGGGGGCCGCAGCGCCCATCCCCCAGCCCACCGATGGCCGCGGCGAGACGGTGGTGGTCCTCTACCGGGGCGACGATGCCGTGCTGTTGCCGGAACCGGGCCCGGGGCTGGAAGCGATCTCGATGCGGCGGGTGCCCCGGGAAGCCCGCGGGCTGGTGCCCGGTGAGCCCCTCGTCAGCTACTTGGCCGCCGAAGGCCGCACACCAGAGCTGTCCCTGCGCCAGCTGCGGTTCTCCCCGGTGGACCAGCCCCCGACCGTCATCGATGATGCCCGCTACACGGTCGTTCACGCGGCCCACGGGCGGGCGTGGATGCGGGCGACTTGGCAAGTGCGCAACGACCGCAACCCGTTTCTGACCGTGGACGTGCCGGCCGGCTGGCAAGTCTTTGGGTTGCGGGTGGCGGGGAACACGGCCGAGCCGGTGCGAGACGAACAAGGCCGCTTGCTGGTTCCGCTGGAGAAGTCCGTCGAGACGCTGGACGGGCTGGTGGCGTTTCCGGTGGAGCTGATGCTGGTGGGCGAAGATGCCGTGTGGGACGCCCGTGGCATCCGGGCGCTGGCGACCCCCGCCGTGGACGCGCCCATCGCGTATGCTCGGTGGGAGCTGCGGCTGCCCGATGATGTGGACCCCCGCGATGTCTCGGGTCGGCCCACCGTGGTGTCTCGGTGGACCCCGGAAGACCAAGGCATGCTCATCGGTCGGGGCACCAAAAAGCCGCCAGCGCCGACGTCTTCGTCGATGAGTGAGGGGGAGCAGCTCTCCCAGGAGTACTGGAACCAAGCCTACTCTGCCTACAAGTCCAACGAGTTCGACAAGGCCGACCAGCTGCTGGAGAAGTCGCTCCAGATGAACCCGGACAACGCATCGGCATCGTCGTTGTTGGGCAACATTGATGTGCTCAAGAACCGCGGAGATGCCGGTCGAGACCAAGCGATGGCGTCGAATCGGGTGCGGGCGTTGGCGAAGGCCAAGTCTGGCGATGTGGAGCTCAAGCAAGCCGAGAAGGAACAAGCGCTCAAACAAGCGCTGCGCAGCGGGGACCAAAACGCAGCGGCCGAGGCTGCCGAAGACCTGTTGCAGCTCACCGAGACGCTCGCTGCGGTGGAGCAAGAAGAGGCGGTGGAGCAGAAGGAGCGGCTGCTGACCTACCGATCCCAAGCCGAAGACCTGCGGGGCAAGAGCGGGAAGAAGAAGACGGTGTCCCGTGCCGACGAGAGCCGCTCGACGGGACTGCGGTCGGTGGTGGACAGTGCCGTGGCCATGGCCCCCCCCGCCGACGACTGGGGGGTGGCCCCAAGGTCTGCTGCGGCGCCACTCCCGTCCCCCCCACCTCCCCCGCCGCCTCCCCCTCCGTCGCCGATGGGGGGGGACGAGCTGTTTGCGTCCGCGGACGACTGGAGCGTCGCGCCCGAAGAGCCCATGCCGCCGATGGAGCAAGAGGCGCTCATGGAGCTGGATGTGGTGTACGGGGGCGTCGCGGGTGGTGTGGTCGGGGGCGTCCTCGGGGGGGTGGCGGCGGGCGCCGTCGGCAGGGGCGTGGCGGTGGACACGAAGTCGGCTGAGGCCAAGCCGCAGGTTGAGCCGTTGCCGGAGCCGATGCCGATGCCGGAGTCGAAGCGCTGGGCCCAGGATGCGCCGGTGGCCATGGAGCTCTCGGACGAGGAGACCGACCGGCAGCCCGTCATGGGGCGCACGGTGAGCGAGTCGATGGACATGATGGTGGTGGAGAGCCGGGAGAAGGCGGTGGACCGCGACGAAGGCAACCGAGGCGCGGTGATCACCCGTGAGCAGCTGGAGCGCATCCCGTCGGGCCGCAGCTACCAGTCGTCGGTGGAGGTGGCGGCGGGCACCACGGCGTCGGTCAGCGGTCACGCACGACGCAACGGCATGCAGCCTCGGGCACGGTCCCACGACCCCGTGGGGGGCAAGCCAGCGGCATTCCCGGTCCGCAATGGCCCGGCTGAGGCCTTTCCGGTGGATGGTCGGCCGGTGTTGACGCCGCCGCTGGATGCCCCATCGCCGCCCGCCCGGCGCGTCGGTCCGGGGCCCGAGGGTCCGGCCTTTCCGACCGCGTCGGGTGTCGACAAGCCGGCTTTTCCGGTGCACCCGGGCGCCGGCGCAGCACCCCGTCGGGCCCCCCCGGCGTCCGCCTGGCCCCGTCGCCCGACGCCGCCCCCGGCCGCCGCGTTCGGGCTGGACGTGCCGAAGACCATCTCGGCGTCCACGTTGTCGTTGTCGCTTCCCGAGGGTGGCGCCCGGCTGTTGCTGGAGCAGCGGGTGGTTCCGGCCGATGAACCCCTCCAGCTCGACTTGCGCTATCGTCCCACTCGACGCCGTGGTGGTCGATGACAATGTCGTGATGGACGATGTCTTGGTGGCTTTCCGTTGCGCTGCGCCGCGCCCACCGCTCGGCCACCCCTGAGCTTGTCATCGGCTGCCCATGGGGGTAGTCGACCCCGCCGTGTCGTGGTCACACCCCACGTCCGGGCGACGTACCCCGAGGGGTCGGAGGGCCGAAACACCGCATGCGAACCGTCTTCGCCATCTTCAAGCGAGAGTTCGCCAGCTACTTCGACAGTCCGCTGGCCTACATCGTCGTGCCGGCCTTCTTGGGTCTGGTTGGCGGCTTCTCGCTCTTTTTTCAGGACTTCCTGGCCGCTGGTGTGGCCTCGATGCGTCCGGTCTTCTTCTGGAGCGCCGTCTTCTTCCTGCTGCTCATCCCAGCGGTGACCATGCGGCTGTTTGCGGAAGAAAAGCGCACCGGATCCATCGAGCTGCTGGTCACGCTGCCGGTGACCGAGGCCGAGATGGTGCTGGGCAAGTTCCTGGCCGCCTTGGGCCTGATGACGCTTGCGATGACCCTCACCGCGACCTACCCGATCACCCTGGCGATGCTGGGCTCCCCAGACGCCGGGCCCTTGTTCGGGGGCTACCTGGGCCTGTTCCTGCTGGGCGCGAGCTTCACGTCGATCGGCACGGCCGCGTCGGCGCTGACCAACAACCAAGTGGTCAGCTTCCTCATCGCGCTCATCATCTGTCTGGTGCCGTTTGCGTCGGGCTACGCGCTGACGAATGTGCCCCCTGCGGTGTTGCCGGTGGTCCAATACATCAGCTTTGAGTACCACTTCAACAACCTCGCGCGGGGCGTCATCGACTCCCGGGATGTGTTGTTCTACCTAACGGTGGTGGCCTTGTTCTTGCACATTGCGGTGTTCGCGCTCGAGCGGCGGAGGCTGCGCTGATGCATCTGCGAAAGACCCTCATGGCCCATGTCTGGGCACAGCTTGTGTTGGTCGTGGCGATCATTGTTCTCGCCAATCTGTGGGCCTCGCGTTCGTTCGTGCGCATGGACCTCACCCACGACCGCGTGTACTCCCTCGACCTGCACACGCGGGCGCTGATGTACAAGCTCGACAAGCCGCTGCTGGCCAAGGTGTACTTTAGTGGTGGGCTTCAAGCGCCCTACAACAACCACGAGCAAGCGCTTGTGGACAAGCTGGAAGATCTGCGGGCCTACTCCAAGGGCCTGATGGATGTGGAGGTCACCGACCCCACCAACGTCAAAGAGCTCGAAGCGGAAGCCAAGCGCTTTGGCATCGAGCCCATCCAGTACCGATACCAGTCGTCCAATGTGACCGAGATGAAGAAGGTCTTCATGGGGGTCGCGCTGGTGTACGGCGACCGCCAGGAAGTGCTGCCTGCGGTCACTCGCGTCGAGTCGCTGGAGTATGAGCTGGCCCGTGCGGTGAAGAGACTCGTCGCCGATGAAGGCCCGCGCACGATTGGGTGGACCGTGTCGAATGGTGAGCCGGACTTGCTCACCGGCTCTGGGCCGCTGCAACGCATCCGAGAGGCCATCGTGCAGGAGTACAACCTGCAAGGGGTCGTGCTCGGCGGTGTGGATGGGGTGCCCGACGAAGTGGACGCCTTGTTTGTGGTGGGGCCCCAGCGGCCGCTGTCCGACCGGGCGCTGTACCAGCTCGACCAGTTTGTGATGCGGGGGGGCTCGCTGGCGGTGTTTGTGACCAACACCAAGGCCGACCTCCGCACCCTGCGCCCCCAGACCATCTTTCACGGCCTCGAGCCGCTGATGGGCCACTACGGCGTGCGCATCAACCGGGACGTGGTCGTCGACCGCCAACGCAACGGTCAGATGCGCTTTCCGGTGCGCCAGGGCCGCCAGGTGGTGCAGATGCCGGTGAACTACCCCCTGATCCCCCGCGCCACGGTGCTCGACCAGGACAGCCCGGTGACCAAGGGGCTCGACAGCATGCTGTTCCCCTTTGCGTCGTCGCTGGACGTCTCCGAGGACTTGCCCGAAGAGGTGACGTCGACGGTGTTGGTGGCGTCGAGCGATGCCGGCGGTCGCATCCGGGGCATCCGGACCATCGACCCGACGGCCTACAAGGTGGTCGCGCCGGGTGAAGAGCGGGGCAGCTGGCCGCTGGTGGTGGGGCTCTCGGGCACCTTCCGCTCGCTGTATGCCGACCGCGCGGTGCCGCCGCCGCCCGACGAGGGGGGCGACAGTGCGCCGGCCGCGGCCAAGATCCGGGAGTCTGCGCCCGCTCGACTTGTGGTCGCAGGCTCGGCCGACTTCGTGGCCAACAACGTGTCGTTCATGCTCAACCTCGCGGACTGGCTTGTCCAAGATGAAGCGTTGATCAGTATTCGCAGCAAGTCGGTCCAAGTTCCTTCCCTCGACCCGCTCACGGCGGACCAGTCCCGAAATTGGAAGCTGGTCAACATGTTTGGCGGCACCGGGTTGCTGATGCTGCTCGGCTTCGTGCGCTGGCTGCGTCGTCGGGCAACCGGTGGCTACGTCGATCCGTCCGCCACGGTGGAGGACGCCGCATGAAGTCCCAACAAAAGACCCTGGTGCTCGGTGTGGTGGCCCTGCTGCTGCTCGGCCTCAACATGGTCGACAGCGGCTCAGCGGAGCGCCTCAGCGACACCTTGCCCACGCTGTCGGCGGTGCCCCGAGAAGACGCCCGGCGCATCGAGCTGTCGAACGCGCTGAACAAGGTGGTGCTGCAAGCCATCGACGAAGAGAGCAGCCTCGGCAACATGCGGATCTGGCAGATCGCGGCGCCGATCGAAGGCGACGCCGATCAGATCGCGGTGCGCACCCTGCTGAACCAGTTTCGCAAGGACGTGCCGCTGGACGTGAAGGTCGACGCGGGCAACCCCGAAGCCTACGGGCTCGATGCCGGCAATGGCCTGGTGGTCGAGATCTTCACCGATGGCTCCGAACCAGAGGTTTCGTTCACCATCGGCAAGGACGCCCCGGGCGGCAGCAGCTTTGTGCGCTTGTCCGGCGACGACAGCATCTACCGGGCGCGGGTGGGCGGTCGGCACCGCTTCGAGCGCGACCCGGCGGACTGGCGAAACCGGGTGTTGATGGGCTTTGATGAGCCGATGGCCACGGCCGTCCAGGTCAGGCGGGGCGACATCGTGTCGCTCGGACTGACCCGGCTGCCCCCCGAGCCGTCGCTGGACGGGGGTGTGGCGGGCACGGGGTCGTGGTCGCTGGATCCCGATCCTGGCTGGCCCACCGACCAGACCGTCGCCATCGAGATGCTCAAGTCGCTCGGGGGCATGCGGGCCGGCGAGATCATGGGCAAAGACTTCCAAGGGGGCTTTGAGCCGCCGCTCGGGGTGATCACGGTCTCCCTCGAGGACGGGTCCAGCCGGGGCATCGAGATCGGCAGCCGCAGCGCCTTTGACGGCGCGGCATTTGTGCGCCGGGAAGGGCGGCCCGAGGTCTACAAGGTCTCGTCGGCGCCCATCTTGCGTGCGCTGCAGACCCCGGCCGACCTCCGCGAGCGCACCCTGTTTGCGCTGAATCGGATCGACATCGACACGATGACCTACGAAGAGGGGCGCTTGCGGGTGCTCCTGCAACAGGACTTGGCCACGCGCTTCTGGCGGGTGATCGAGCCCCAGAACATCGACGTGGACATGCGTCCCGTGTTCTACATGGTCAACACCTTCGCCGAGCTACGGGCGGACGCGGTGGCCGATGGGGTCACCCCTGCCGAAGCGGGCTTGGACCAGCCCTCGGCCATGGTCACCGCACGCATGATCTCGGGTCGGGAGCACCGCCTGCGCATCGGCCGGTCCTTCCTCACCGACCAAGGGCTGCGGCGGTGGTACGTCGGCTCGGATGACACCGACGAGGTGTATGAGCTGACCGACGCCCAAGTGGAGAAGCTCAAGCAGGGCTTTGGTCGAAGCTGATATTCTTGAGAACACCGTGTCAATGGGTGTGTTGGTCTGGATGGCAGGCCCCGGTGTGGCCCGGGCCGGGGTGCAGATCGGGGCTGTAAGATCTGCCGAGACCCCTCACGGCTGGCCCCCCGGATCCGTTGCTGTGGGTGACCCCAATGCTTCTGGTTGGTCTGCGCCTGGGTTGCCGTCTGGAGGCAGCCCAGGCGCTTCGCTTTTTGTGCCGGACCGTCCGCCAGCCATGCCGCCTGCGCGATAGGCCGCCGCATGACTCAGTCCAATCTCCATCGTCCTGTTCCTGTTCGCGCCATCCCCGAGGGCGCCCGGTCTGCCGACAGCAGCGTGCCCCCCGAGCGGGTGGCCCATGCGCTGTTGGAAGGCGATGTGGTGGTGGTGACGGACCACTACGGCACCG
Organism: Myxococcota bacterium; assembly: GCA_942491145.1. Taxonomy (GTDB): domain Bacteria; phylum Myxococcota_A; class UBA796; order UBA796; family UBA2385; genus CAXQUZ01. The sequence continues at coordinate 271,116 of CALOBC010000035.1, forward strand.
GCGCCAACATCCTCGATGCGCTGACGGTCCAGATGGGCAAGCCCGGTCCCCAGGCGGACTACGCCGAGCGAGAGCTCGCGGCCCGGGCCTACCGTGCGGTGGCTCGGCGGTTGCTGGTGCGCATCAAGTCCCATCAGCTTGTGCTCAACAATGGCTCATCCATCGGCTTTCTCAAGGAACTCTACCCCGACGTGGCGACGTTTGCGCTGCCCCTGGTGGACGTGCAAGAGCTGCATGGCGCGTGGTTGCGCTACGTGGACGGGATCCCGATGGCGGTCCTTGGGTACAAGATCCATCCGTTCTACGGCACCTACGTCCCCACCCGCACCACCCATCTTGAGTTGTTCGGCACCTGGCTCAGCCAATACAAGGGGGCTCGCGACCAAGCGGTGGACGTGGGCACCGGCTGCGGTGTGCTGGCGCTGATGTTGGCCAAGGCCGACTTCGCCAATGTGGTGGCCACCGATGCGAACGCCAACGCGATCGAGAGCGTGACCCGCCAGATGCGCCGCTTGCCCGAGCTGCCGCCCATCACGCCGGTTCAGGGGGACCTGCTGGGGATGAAGGGGCCGCGGGTTGACCTGATCGTCTTCAACCCGCCTTGGATGTACGGCGACGCGAACAGCCTCGTGGACAAGGCCCTGTACTTCGGCGATGACCTGTTTTCGCGCTTCTTCGACCAAGCTGCTGCGCGCCTCGCGCCGGGTGGTCGGGTGGTGTTGTTGTTCTCCAACCTCATGGGGCTCGTCCAACCGGAAGTGGCCCATCCCATCGAGACGGAGCTGGCGGGTGGCCGGTTCCGGCTGGTGCAGAAGCTCAGCCGCAAGGTCAAGCCGGTCCGTGGCCCCGGGGGCAAGCGCCGCCCGACCCGCGAGAAGGTCGAGGTGTGGGAGCTGGAGCTCGCCTAGGTCAGCGGCGGTGCCGGGGGATGTCGAGGACTTCTCCGAAGATCGTCTGTCAGTCGAGGTATCCGAGCAGCCGCAGCTGTTCGAGCTCTTCTGCGGACAGGTCAGTGCGCATCTCGGAGTGGGTTGACGCTTGGCGCAGGTCATGGCCGGCCAGCGTGGCCTGCAAGCTCGCCAACAGCGTGGGGTCGGTTGTTGTGTCTTTGCCCTCACGCACGGCATCGTCATCCAGCTCGTGCACGCTCGCCCGACCGCTGGCGTTGCGGATGACCAGCTTCACGAGGCCCGTGTCGGTCTGGCGGATGACCCCCCAGCGTTGGGTGGACTGCACGATGATGTCGCGACGCGGGATGGGCGTGCCCGTGCGGATCGCAGCGGACAGATCCCGGCCCGAGACCGGTCGAATCAGCGGCGCGCCGGCCAAGGCGGCGAGGGTGGGCATCACATCCACCGTCGACACGGGTGAGTCGACCACCTGACCCGCCGGAATGCCCGGTCCCCAGAGGATCCACGGCACCTGAAGCACCTCTTCCCACAGCACGCTGGAGTGGCCAAGGTAGCCGTTCTCGCCGAAGGCCTCGCCGTGGTCCGAGACGATGACGACGAGGGTGGGCCGGGGGGACGCAGTGATGAGCTCGCGGATCTGGCTGACCCGGTGGTCCACGAACGCCACACCGCCATCGTACAGCCGGCGCAGGTCCGCCCGTTGCTCGGGAGTGACCCGCTTGGGGCTCTTCTGGTGGCGTCGGATGAACCGGACCGTGCGCTTGGGCGGCACGCTGGATGGGCCGTCGAGGTAGCGCTCTCGCCACGGGGAGGGCGGGTCGTAGGGGGCGTGGGCGTCCATGAGGTGCACAAACCCAAACGAAGGGCGGTCGGCATCCCGGACCAGCTCTTCGCCGAGACGCTCCACGACGTGGGCACTCCGGTCGGTGAACTTGTCGTGGTTGTTGACTTCATAGGTGTGGAAGCCTTGGTCGAAGCCGGTCCCTTCGCGGAACTTGGCCGAGCTGGTCAAGGCGAAGGTGCGGTAGCCCTGGCCGGAGAGGTGCTCGGCGAGGGTGGTCCAGGAGCTGGACAGGCGCTGGTCATGGCCGAGTGCACCGTGTTCGTAGACATAGGCGCCGGTGAACAAGGAGCTGTGGGTGGGGGTGGTGGACGGGGCCTGGGCCCAGCTCTGGGCCATGCGGGTGCCCTCGGCGGCGAAGCGGTCCAGCGTGGGGGTGCCGCCGTTCGTGGCGCCGTAGCTGCCGAGGGCGTCGGCCCGGACGGTGTCGAGGGAGATGAGCAGCAGGTTGGGCCGGTCGTCTTGGGGGCGTGGGTCTTGGCGCGGGTCTTGGTTGCGCACGACCGACACCTGCTCGGTGGGCGGGTGCTTCTTGGCGGACTTCTTCGGCGCCGGCTCAGGGCGCTGGCAGGCGGGCATGGCCAGCAGAAGCCCCGTCACGGCGACAAGGAGCGGCCAGGTTCGGTGGAGGCGGGACAGGGGGCGCTCCGAGGGACGGGGGACAGCGACGCGAGAAGTGCCGGGCTCAGCCCGTATAGCAGGGCTGCGCTTGCTGCAGCCCCCGCAAGGCCAGCAAGGGACGGGGGAAGGGGCCGCTCGAAGATCCCGCCCTCCGGGGCCAGCGGAGGGGTGGACCCCGCTGGGGGAGGGAGGGGGTCACGGCGCGAACCGCGTGCGCTCGGCGACCAGGCGGGGCGTCAAGAAGTCGACGAGCGCCCGCACCCTGGCAGAGCGGCGCAGATCGGCGTGGATCAGCATCCACAGGGTGGTCTGGGCTTCGTCGATGGGCTCGCCGATGCGCATCAGCTGGGGATCGGCGTCGCCGACGTGGCAGGGAAGCAGTCCTTGGACCGGCAGCGCCCGCAGCAGCCCTTGCATGGCCGACACCGTGTCGGTGGCCACCGCGGCTCGAACGCCCTCGAAGATGCGCCGCCGCCAGCGGACCGCCGGGACCTGGTCCAGACCACTGTAGATGGCCCATGGAACGTCATTGTCGTCGGTCTTCGCAGCCGCTCGGTAGCGCGCCCAAGACACGGCGCAGAGCTTGCGGCCCACCGCCGATGAGGGCGGGGCAACCCCCAAGCGCAGGGCCACGTCCACGGTGCGCCCGAGCTGGAGCTGTTCGGGCGCGGCCACCACCACGACCTTCACGGCGGGACAGTGGGCGAGAAAGTCCGCGAGCATGGGCGCCACCGTCGGCAACAGGTCGTCCACCAGCGTCAGGCGCACCGTCCCGGCGACCGTCTGGTCATGCCCCAGCACTGCCCGTCTTGCCGCATACCACGCCTCTTCAGCTTCCTCAGCGCGGGGCAGCAGCGCCTCGCCGGCGGCCGTGAGCCGTGTGCCCCGGGAGCTTCTCTCGAAGAGTGCGACGCCCAGGCCCGCTTCGAGGGTGCGCAGGCGCCGCAGCACGGTGGACGGGTTGATGCCCATCGCAGTGGCGGCCCCGGCCATGGTCCCGGCCCGGGCCAGCCCCACAAAGACCTCGAGATCGTCCCAGCCTTGCATCGTCTCGTCCGGCGCCGTGGTGGTGTTACGTTGCGAAAACGCAATGAAGACATGCAGAATAGCTCGTTTTCATTGCGTGTGGCGGAGCCTACAGTCTGGATGTCGGGGCCACTTGGCAGGCCCCCCGGGGTGGTGCCGTCTCCACCCGCACAGGAGCACCCATGATGGAGATTCGACGCAGCGCCGCCCGAGGCCACGTGAACCACGGCTGGCTGGACTCTCACCACACGTTCTCCTTTGGGGGCTTCCGAGACCCCCACTTCATGGGCTTCGGGCCCCTGCGGGTCATCAACCAGGACCGGGTGAGCGCGTCCGCGGGCTTTCCCACCCATGGCCACCGGGACATGGAGATCATCTCGGTTGTGGTCCACGGCGCACTGGAGCACCGCGACTCGTCCGGCGGTGGCGGCATCATTCGCCCTGGCGATGTGCAGGTGATGAGCGCCGGTCGTGGGGTGCGCCACAGCGAGTTTAACCACAGCGCCGACGACGAGGTGCGCTTCCTCCAGATCTGGATCGAGCCAAGGGTGCGGGGGGAGGCCCCCACGTACCAACAGAAGACGTTTGGCCAGACGCCGGGCTTGCAGTGTGTGGTGAGTGGCGAGGGCCACGATGGGGCCTTGCATATCAAGCAAAATGCCGCACTGTGGCGTGTTCTCCTGGGTCCCGATGACCGTGCCACCCACACCGTGCAGCGCAGCCGGGCGTGGGTGCAGGTGGTGAAGGGCACTCTCGATGTGCAGGGTGTTCGGTTGTTTCCAGGCGACGGCCTCGCGGTCACCGACACCGCCCAACTCGCCCTGTCCGCCCACGACAGTGACGTGGAAGCCTTGATCTTCGACCTTCCCTGACCCCCACACTCTTGGAGTCCCCCATGTCCCTTCGTTTCCTTGGTTTGTCCGGCAGCTTGCGTGCCGAGTCCACCAACGCAGCCGTGCTCCGCACACTGGCCGACCTGCTGCCCGACGGCGTGAGCCTCGATCTGTACGACTACCGCGATGTGCCGCTGTACGACCCGGACGCCCCCGAGCTGGCCCCCGGGGTGGTGCGGCTGCGGGACGCCATCACCGCTGCCGACGCCGTGGTCATCGCCACGCCCGAGTACAACTACTCCGTGCCCGGTGTGCTGAAGAACGCCATCGACCATGCCAGCCGGCCCGCCTACCAGTCCCCTTTTCGCAACAAGCCGGTGGGTGTGCTCAGCGCCTCGCCGGGCCTTCAGGGGGGAGCGCGGGCCCAGCAGCACCTCAAGACCATCCTGTTGGGCATGGGCGCGCCGGTCTTTCCTTGGCCCGAGGTTGCGGTCAGCCTCGCCGGGCATGCCATCACCGACGGCCGGGTCACCGATCCCGGGGTGCTGAAGCTGATCCAGGACTACGCCAATGGGCTGGTGGCGTGGGTGTCGAAGGTGCGCTGAGGGGGCGGGACGGCAGGGCGCGCTCCCAGAACCACACCAATCGTGTGGAGACTCTGGGTTGGGTGCGCACGTGGACGCCGATTCCGATACAGTGGGAATTCCAGGAAGGACCCCCATGCGCGCACCCACCCTCGTTGCCCTCGCACTGCTCAGCTGGGGCTGTGCGGATGCCTCGGATGATGCCTCCGCTGACGACAAGTCGGCGTCCACCCCCGATGACGACGGGAATGTCGACTGTCAAGCCGATCTCGACGGGGACGGCGATGGCTTGGACGACTGCACCGAGGAAGAGCTGGGCACCGATCCGGCCCAAGCCGACACCGATGGCGACGGGTACACGGATGCCGAAGAGCTGGACTGCGTCAGCAATCCGCTCGATGGTGATGAGCCCTGCTACGCGTGTGGCTGGGCCCACAACGATCCCGGATCGCTCGAAGCGACGGGGGCCGACATCGGGGACACGGTCGCGAACCTCAGCTTGGTCGACCAGTGTGGGGACACGGTCGACTTGTGGGACTTCTCGGGGTCGCACACGGTCGCCTTCATCACCGCCGCGTGGTGCCCGCTGTGCAAAGACGAAGCCGCCGCGCTCGCGTCTGAGGTGGCCGACCTCAGTTCGGCCACTGGGCAGTCCGTGCAGGGGGTCATCGTGCTGTTCGAGGGGCGGACCGCCGGGGTCCCCACCATCGACGATGTGATTCCGTATGCCGAAGAAGTTGGCGCAGTCGACGTTCCCGTGCTGGGCGACGTCAACTCTGCCGTGCTGGCTGCTGTGCCGTTTGATGGGGCGGCCTTGCCGGGCGTGTGCCTGCTGGACCCCTCCATGAACATCCTCGCGTGTGGTTCCGGCCAGGGCCAAGTGCCCGGGCTCGCCGACATCATCGCCGACCACCAAAACTGATCCAACAGGAGCCTCCTATGCGTGCTCATCGCCTCTGCCTGCCACTTGTCCTGCCCCTGTTGTTCACCGGCTGCGTGGAGGAGGACACCGAGAAGTCCGACACCGACGACGGCACCGAGACCTCGTCGGAGCTGGATGAAGATGGTGACCAGGACACCGAGGGCCCTTCCGACGACTCCGACGACGACACGTCTGGGGACGACGGCGGTGACGACGGCGGTGACGGTGGGGACGACGTCGAGCTGAGCGACGACAACCGGTTCAGTGCGGCAGGCTGTGAGCTGATGGAGTCCGAGCCCGTGTCGCTCGTCATGGGCGCCAGCGAGTCCGAGGCCAACACGGCGGTCCTCGTGCCCGACGACGAGACCGCGTGGATGCTCCAGATGCCCGCCACCGGTGATGGCTGGTTCACAGTGGAAGTGCCCGACTGGATGACAGTGGTGCACTTCTTCGCCGACGAGGGCGTCGAGATTGAGATCATGGGTGGCGAGCCCTTCTCCGACGTCTTGCGCAACGGCGCATGCCCCGACGCCGGCATCAGCGACCTGCGCTGGGCCTTCCACGAGTGGGGGTCCTACACCGTCCGTGTTGCCGAGGGCGCACCGGAGGAGGTGTGGTTCACGCTGGTCAAGGAAGGCTGAGCACTCGAGGGTCTGCGCCGCGCGGCTGGACACGGACGGGCCTGTGGGGACTCGTGGTGCTCCAGCTCGGCTGCGGTGTCGACAAGTCGGGCGAGGCCGAGCGTCAGGCTGCCGAGGGGGCGCCGTTCCCGTTGGATCTGCCCCCCCACTTCCCCGACTTCCCCCACCCGGTCCCCAGCCAAGCTGAAGCGGACCTGGGGCGGTTGCTCTTTCACGACTTCCGCCTCGCGGTGGACGATGCCCGGTCCTGTGGCATCTGCCATGAAGGCAAGAAGGGCTACACCGACGGCTTTGTGAGGGCGGTGGGGGCGCTTGGCGACAGCCACACCCGCAACACGCTGTCGCTGCTGAACTTGGCTTGGCGGGGGCCGCTGACGTGGGTGCATCCCGAGCTGACCGACCTGAACGAGCAGATGCAGGTGCCCCTGTTCGGCATGCATCCAGTGGAGATGGGGACCGATCCCGACACCCTGCCCGACCGCCTCGCGGGCATCCCGATCTACCCACCGGCCTTTGCCGCGGCTTACCCCGACGATCCGGCGCCCATCTCGATGGCCCGGATTGAGGACGCCCTTGAGGCCTACGAGATCCTCATCGTCGCCGGAGACACCGCCTACGACCGCTTCTTGTTGGGCGACGACACGGCCCTGTCCGCCGACGCTCGGGCGGGCATGGACCTGTTCTTCAGCGCACGGACCGGCTGCGGGGGCTGCCACGGGGGGCTGTTCTTGGACCTGCCGGCCGAGGTGGACGGCACCCCCACCGGCGACACCCCCCTCTACGTCAACGTCGGGATGTACAACATTGACGGGGCTGGTGGGCTGCCGCCGGAAGAGACGGGGCTGCATGCCCAGACCGGTGACCCGGCGGACATGGGGCGCTTTCGGGTGCCCAGCTTGCGGGGGGTGGCCGAGACGGGTCCTTGGGGCCACGATGGGTCGTACGGGGCGCTGGGCGACATCCTCGATGCCTATGCCCGGGGCGGCCGGCTGCTCGTCGGTGGGCCCTGGCCGGGGGACGGTGCACTGAGCCCGGTCAAAGACGCGCGCATCCGTGGGTTCTCGATGTCTGACGCTGAAAAGCGTCAGCTGGTCGCATTTCTCAATGCCCTCAGTGACCCTGCTGCCAACGCCCAACCCTACCTGCAGACCCCCTTCTGCAGCGACCCGCCGGACACCGGCGACCCCGACTGTGTGGTCGTCGCGCCCTGACCTGTGGACCTGACCTGCCGCCCCGGCCTGGAGCCTTCGTGCTGAGCCCCCCCCGCGTCCCACGCTGTGTCCTGACACTGTTGCTCGTCCTGGGCTGTGGTTCCCCTGGTGAGCAACCGGTGACCGGCGGCTCGGCCGTCCTCCACGGGCAGACCATCTCTGCGCCCCCCGATGTGGACACGGCCGCGCCCCCCGCCGAGCTGTCCCGGCCCATCGAGGTGCGCGTGACCCTCGACGGCGTGCCCGTCGCCGACGCGGTGGTCACCCAGCCCGGCACCCGCGCCCGCTGGATCACCGATGCGTCGGGCAGTGTGGTGGTGGACGTCGACCTTCGGGAAGCGCTGCTCGGCATGGTGGCGGGGCATCCCGAGGCCCGCACCAAGGGCGATGAGTTCTGGAGTGAGCTGCCGTGGGAGGACGGAATCGACATCGTGCTCGACCGCTTCGATCCCCGCGACAACCCTGCGTATGTGTTTCAGGACCCGGGCACGCCGGAGCGCAGCGACACCACGGCATATTGTTCCCACTGCCACGTCACCCTGGTCGCCGACTGGGTGCAGTCCGCCCACGAGCAATCGGCGAAGAACCCCGTGCTCCACGATGTCTACGCCGGCACGGCGGCGGCGCTGGGCGACCAAGCCGCCTGTGAAGACGCGGGTGGCCGCTGGCGCACCGGCATTGGCCCAGGCACCGGCGCCCCGGCGGACCGCTGCTACCTCGGGGAGGGCGCCCTGCCGGCGCTGAACGCGGACTGTGGCGACGCCATCCCCTGCGACGGCGTGGCCGCAGAGACGGGCCAGTGTGCGAGCTGCCACGCGCCGGGCATCGACGGGGAGCTTGTCGACCGGGACTTGCTGGACGCCACGGGCATCTCCCATGAGCACGGCGTCCACTGCGATGTCTGCCACAAGATCGCGGATGTGGACCCCACCGATCCTGCACCGGGTGTCGGCGGTCGGGTGCACATCGTGCGGCCCCTGGAACCCAGCTCCAGCCCGTCGTTTGGGGACTGGTCGCCGCTCACGTTTGGCCCGTATGGCGACGTGCCCAACCCCCGCATGGGCGCGGTGCACGCCCCGATCTTCGGCACGGCCGACCTGTGTGCGGGCTGCCATGAACACCACCAAGATGCCCTGGTACCGGGCACTTCCGTCGATGCAGGGCGGTGGCCCGACGGCCGGTTGCCGGTCCAGACGACGTGGACGGAGCTTCGGGACGGGCCCCTCGGCTTGACCGTGCCGTGCCAGTCCTGCCACATGCCCCCCGACGGGGATGTGGGGAACGCCGCCGACCTCGGCAATGTGCTGGATCTCGACGAAGGTGTGGCCGCGGGCTGGTACCGCGAGCCGGGCTCGGTGCGTCGACACGCATGGTTCGGTCCCCGGTCAGCCGAGCAGCGCATGCTGGAGCTGGCCGCGACCTTGACCGTGGCGTCCACGCTGGAGGAGGGCAGGCTGTCCGTCGCCGTCACAGCGAAGAACTCGGGCCCCGGACACGCCATCCCCACCGGCGAGCCCATGCGCCAGATCGTCGCGCTGGTCGATGCCCGCTGTGGCACAGAGCGCCTGACGGCCACGGGCGGGGATGCGGTGCCGGACTTCGGCGGTGCGCTGGCGATGCAGCCGGCGTCGGGCGACTGGTCGGTCTGGCCAGGTGCCCAGGTGGGTGAGCGGCTGCGGGTGGTTCAGCGGTCCGGTGCTTGGCACGACACGCCGGGCACCGGCCCGTTTGGCGATGGCCGCTTTGCGCCGGAAGACAAGGGCCTGCCCGTCGAGGCGGTGGTGGGATCGGTCACCATCGTCGGCGTCGACACGGACGGCACGGTCACCACCGACGGCCCGATGCCCGTGGGCGACGTGGCCTACCGGGTGGATGGGGGGACCGGCCTGCCCGCGGAGGGCGATCCGGCTGCGACCTGGGCGGGCGCCCCCGGGTTCGCGTTTGCGCGGGTGATGGTCGACGCCGAGGGCAACCGCAATGTGCCCCACTACAAGGCCGTGGACGTGGCCAGCGACAACCGGCTGCCCCCGCAGCAGTCGTGGACCTCCCACCATCAGTTTGATGCACCCTGCGAGGCCCCCACCGTGCACGCCCAGCTCGTCTATCGCGCCTACCCCGTGCTTCTCGCCCGGGAGCGGCTGTGGGACAATCCCGAGAAGGTCATGGCGGAGGTGGTCCAGTGAGCGCCCGGTGGCCCTCGTTGTTGGGCTTGCTCGCCGCAGCTGCGTGCGCCGGCCAGTCCGACAAGTCCGGGGCCCCGGTGGACTCGGGCGATCCGGTCGTGGGCACGGACGGCGGCGGGGATGGCAGCGGGGGTGATGGTGGGGACGACGGGGGCGACGACGGGGGCAACACATGGGCCCAGCCCGACTTTGCCAGCCCGCCGGAGGCCGTGGACCTCGACGCCAGTGAAGGTGCCGTGCACGTGGCGCTGTCGGCCCAGCCCACGAGCTTTGACATTGTCGACTGGCGGGTGCGGCAGCGCATCTCCGTCGATGGCCACACCTACAATGGCAGCCACCCGGCCCCGACGCTGCGTGCGGCCATCGGCGACACGGTGCGCATCGACCTCGACAACTTGCTGGGCGACCCCACCACCATCCACTGGCACGGCTTGGCGGTGCCCTTTGAGATGGACGGCGTGCCCTGGATGGTCGACCCGGTGGCGCCCGGCGGGTCGTTCTCGTACCAGTTCACCGTCGAGAAGGCCGGCACCTACTGGTACCACCCCCACTTCGACACGGCGGCCCAGGTTGACCGGGGGCTGTATGGCGCCTTCATCGTCGATGACCCCGACGACCCCCCTGTGGACCAGGACCTTGTGTTGTTGTTGGACGACTGGCGCGAAGACCAGTCCATCCCCGTGGATGCGTCGTTTGTGCACGGGGCGCACGGCTCGGAGGGTCTGTGGACGGTCAACGGGCTGACCCAGCCGCTCTTGGCGCTCACGGCTGGTGAGCGGGTGCGCCTGCGCCTCATCAACGCCAGCAACCAGGGCTATGTGTACCTCTCGGGGGATGGCGCCGACATCCTCGTGGTGGCCCGTGACCAGGGGCTCTTGCCCGAGCCGGAGTGGGTGGACCGCGAGCTGATGGCCCCCGGGGACCGGGTGGAGATCCTCTGGACACCCGGCAATGGTCTGCCAGTGCCGGTTCTCGAGGATGTTCCCTACAGCCTGCACGGCGGTGAAGCCCTCGGTGAGGCCCAGTCGCTGCTGGATGTGGCGGTGGTCGGTGATGCGCCGGCTGCGGCAGTGGACGACTGGCCCAGCGCTCCCCGCGCACCCACCCCCGACACGGTGTCGCCCGCCTTCACCTATACATTTCAGGGCAGCGCCCACACCGATGACTGGATGATCAACGGGGAGCGCTTTCCCGACGTCACGGTGCAAGATGTGCCGAGCGGCGAGACGGTGGTGTTTGAAGTGCGCAACTTATCCGCGACGGAACACCCCTTCCATCTTCATGGGCTTCACATGGAGCTGTTGAGTCGCGATGGTGTGGCCCCGAGCCAGTTCACCGACACCGACAACCTCAACTTGGGGCTGTATGAGTCGGTGCGCTTGCGGACGTCTGCCGACAATGTGGGGGCCTGGATGGCCCACTGCCACATCCTTCCCCACGGAGACGGCGGCATGATGACGGTGCTGGAGGTTGTGGAGTGATGGCGGTGGGGGCTGGCAGTTCTCGAAGATGACCACCACCACGGTATCTTGATGGGATGGGCGCAGGGCGCCACCCCCGAGCCTTGACTTGTTCACTCCTGTCGCCGCCGGCGGGCTCTCCTGGTGGACAGCGCGCAGGGTCAGTGCGGCAAGGCGCGCGCCGGATGCAGGCTCATGCCAACGTCGGCTGCGCCGGCTTGGCCTCAGCCGTGCGGTCTGTCCACACCTGGGGCAACGCGGCCAGCGGGGAGCCGCGCACCACGACGAAGCGAGCGGGCCCGCCCACCGTCAGGCGACCCCTCGTCTGGCGGCCCAGCACCTGACCCACGCCGCCGAAGAGCGTCCTCATCGCCTGTGCCTCGGTCATGCCCTCGGCGACCGCGTCTCGGGCCATGCCGCGAAGGTCGGTGCCCATGGTGGAGCCGAAGGCCGTGGCCACCCCCTGGTCCACCAGGGCTGCGGCTGCCCGGGCCCGGTCTCGGGCTGCGCTGGGGTCCACATCGCCGGCTGCCGGAGGGGCCAGCACCACCGAGAATGACCGCTGTGACAGTGTCTTGACGTGTTGTGCGGCGCCTGTGCCCCCCACCAGGACCACGCTTCTTCGTCCCCGCGTGAGCTCGAGGGCTGCAGCGATGTCGTCGCTGCGGTCCGCCCGCACAAACAGCCGCGTGTCGTTCGGAACCGTCCGGAGCAGTCGCCGAGCGGCGAACAATGCCTCGATGCGCGACCGCACACTGCCCCCGAGAGCGTCGCGGCCCAAGCAGACGCCGTGTCCGACACATTCCTGATCGCCATCAATCCGCAACCACACGGCGCCGAGGTCGGCATGACCACAGCCACCGTGCTCCAGGCCGCCCACGGCCCAGGCCGGCACGCCCGCGCCGGTCGTTCGTGCTCCATCGAGAACACCGGGCAGCAGCCACGCACCGTCGACGTCGAGACCGCTGCGGAGATGGCGCCCGAGGTCGACAACCCGACCGGCGCGCGCCCGGATGCCCACACCGCGGACCGGTCCCTGGGGTGTCCAGAGGGTGGCGCCAGCGAGGTCGACATCGCCGCGCGACACCACTCCTGACCAGAGGGGGGACGGGGCTGGAAACACCGTCATGGCCGCGGCTATGCCCGACCAGGCGAGCAGGCTGCGGCGGGACGGACGTTCGATGGCCATGGTGCACTCGGGTTGGCGGGGCGGAAAGCACAGCACGCACGCGGTGCCGCTAGGTTGGGTTCGTATGGTACATCGTTGGCCCTTGGAGGTCTCGCGTTGCCAACCAAGTCTGCGACCAAGCCCCGTCTCGACAGCCTGCACACCTACTTGGCCGACCAGGTCCGCGCGCACCGCGACGACCCGGCTGGAGCCGTCGAAGGTGATGCGCTGTTTCGGCAGTTTCTGGTGTCTGGCCTCGACTACAAGGGCCAGCTGTCCACCGGCTTTGCCGAGCGCGGCAAGGCCGTGCAGCTCGAGGCTGGCTTCGACTTTGGCGACCTCATCGCACCCGGCGTGCTCACGGCCGAGGTCACCGCCACCTTTCGCGGCCAGAAGCTCAGCCACAGCCTGATGGGCTTGCTGCACCAAGGCACGGGGGGCCTGCACCGGGACCGGGCGACGCGTCCCGCCCAGGAAGTGCTCATGTTCGTGCTGTCGGGCGTGCACATGAAACTCGATGTCGCTGTGGAGGCCGAGGTCGGCGTGGGCATCCCGTCCCCACTCACCCAGGCGGTCGACGCGGTGTCCAACGTGGGACCGGACTGCTTGGCGGCCTCGCTGGAAGCCAGTGGGGTGGGCACTGCCGGCGTCACCTACGCGGGCAGCTACCTGTTCTTGAAGGATCCCTCGCCCCAGTGGTTCAATGAGTCCGACACCGACCTCATGAAGGTGGCGTTTGTTGAGCGTGTCGGTCCCGAGGCCAAAGATGACTTGCGCCAGACGGTGGGGGTGTGGCTCAAGAAGGACCTCGGCATCCAGATCAGCCGACGTCGACACAAGCTTGTGGGCTCCAAGTACTACGCCACCGAAGACCTCCTGAGTGCGCTCACCGTGGCTGCTGCCGCTTGGCGAAGCTCTGCGGAGGTCACACAACAGATCAAGGCCTTCCGCAGTCGACTCGAAGAGCGTGCCCGGCTCGAAGCCACCCCGCCGCCTGACCCCACGCCGCCCAGGCCGCCCCGCGACGAGCTGTGTTTCTTGTCGCTCTGGGGCCACGAAGGCGGTGCGAGTGCTGGCATCGGCGCCAGCCTGGAGGCGGGCCTGGAGCAGAGCCAGAACGCCGCCGGCATCAGCGCGCAGGCGAGTGTGGGACTGGAGGGCTCGCTCAAGCGCACCAGCTACCGCCTGCAGACGACCTATGAAAACGTGCGCGGCCGCACCGTGGTGGTCACCCAAGACACCGTGCTCACCTACCGTCAGGCCGAGCTGGCCGTGAGTGCCACCGCGACCGCCGAGCTCGAGTACGACTTCCAGCTCGCCGGCGGCCCCCAGCGCAGCCACGAGTGGGAGGGCGAGTGGTCCAGGGGCAAGGCCTACAACCAGCTCACCTACCGCTCATCGACCGTGCTGTGGAAGTACGCCGACGCCAAGCACGGCACCGACGCGACGATGCTCCAGGGCTCCGGCATCGCCTACGGCATCTCGGTGCTGGCGGTGCGCCTCATCCTGGCTGCCCGCCACGCCCGTGGGGCCGAGATTCCCAAGAAGTCAGTCAAGAGCACCGACAACCTCATCAAGGTGCTCGCTTGGCGGCTGCGGGTGGGCCGTGAGTACCTTGAGAGCTTCCTGTCCCGGTCCATCTTCGCCGACCTCGAGACCACCGACGCCACACAGTTTGCGGCCGACGTGTTGCTGCTCGAGGCCTGCTTTCCGGCGCCGGCGGGGGCCCCAGCGCCGGTCCGCAAGAAGCCCTCTCAGACGCTGAGTCTCAAGCGCTCGGTGCTCCCGGACATGCACAAGGCGATGCACAACAAGTCCAAGGCTGCCGGCAAGCATGGCGAGCCCCTGGCCATCCGGGCCCGCTACCGCATCGCCGATGCCCGCGAGAATGAGACCACCAAGTTCCAGCTCGGGGTGAGCTTCGTGGTCGACCTCGGCATCCAGCTTGACTCGGTCGAGAATGCCGGTCAGGAAGGTGTAATCGACATTGCTACCCACTTCTTCGGGACGCTGGCCGCCTACGACATCAAAGACAAGCGCGGCCACATTCCCGACCGTGGCCCTGCCTTCGATCAGATTCCCCCCGCGGTCGCGCTGGTGCACCAGTGAGCTTCGACCCCGCCCACATCGCTGCCACGCTCAGCCGGGCCGCCGGCGCCACGGTCACGGAAGGGGCCCTGCCCGACGCCCGTGCCCACGGCTTCACGCTGCCCACGGGCGGCCTCAAGCTGCCGTCTGCGGACGCCCTGCTCAAGGGCGCCGCCAAGATGCCCGACGCCGTGGGGCGCTACCTGCCCGGTGAGCTGGCCACAGGCGCGCTCAAGGTCACCGAGCTGAAGATCGACGGTCTGTCCCGCGCGTCGTTCTCGTCGCTCACGGGTCAACACCCCCACGACAAGCCCATCGCCGAGCTGCCGCTGGCCGAGCTCACCGGCGCAGGCGGCCGACGGACCACCAAAGACGTGCTCGGCAAGGACGTGCCGGTCGACGTCACGGGCAACGCTACCGCCTTCGAGGGCGCCCTGCCGTCCATCGGGCTCGACGACAGCGCCAGCCTCGCCCTCCACATCGACTGGGCCAGCAAGCTCAAGTCCGCCGGGGGGGCCTTCACGGCCGACACGCTCACGCTGGGTGTGCGCATCCGTGCCGACCGGCTCGGTCAGATGCAGACCGTGGTGCACAACCTCCACAGCGTGGAGCCCATCGGCTGGTTGGTCATGCTGATGGCCGATGGCTTGGTGTTTTTGACCATCCACGTGGGCGATGTCTACCACCGGGTCTCCTCGAACACCAAGGTGCAGGTCGAGCAGTGGCACCACATCACCTTTTCGTGGGATGGACGCGCCGCACAGCTCTTCGTCGATGGGGTCGCGGGAAGGAGCCGGGGTGTACAACCCAACGGCGGCTCCGGCCGGGGCAGCCAGCTCTTCGTCACCAATGGACCCCTCCAGGTGGGTGGCCGGTCCACCGCCAGCGGTCCCTTCCGGGGCCGCGTCGCCGATCTGGCCGTCTACGAAGGTGTTCTCGATGCCAAGCATGCGGCCGATTGGGACCAGACGGCCACCGAGCTGCTGCACACCGAGCCCGAGCTGCTGGCCCGCGTTGAGTGGACGGGCACCACCTGGACCCTGGTGCCCAACTACCTGTCGCTGTCCGACCCGGGCGTGCTGCTGGTGATCTCACCCGGCTGGGTGTCCGGCACGCTGTTCACGGAGGTCGCCTTCGCCGGCACGCCGTTCCTCGCCCAAGCAGGCTTTCCCGACGGCCGCTGCGAGCTGGCCCAGAAGGCGGGCACCCAGCTCCCGCTCACGAAGCTGCTGGCCCACCTCTCCCTCGACACCCAGGGCTGGCCCGCCCTGTCACTCACCGGTGTCGACCTGCTTGCGGACACCCGGGGCAGCCGCTTCGCCGTGCAGGCCACGGTCGACACTGATCTCCAGCTCGGTCCCTTCACCCTGCGCGAGGTCGGCTTTCTGCTGTTTCTCGCCACCCGTCCCACCGTGGCGGCCCGTGGCCGGGTGAACGCGCTGCTGCAGCTCAACCTGGGCGGCACCATCGACATCCGCCTGCAAGGCAGCCACCTGTCGCCGACGTCGGGCTGGGTGTTGTCGGGTGGCGTGGGCTTCGAGGGCGGCCGCAACCTCTCGGTGCAGCAGCTCGTCGATCACCTCGTGACTCTGCTGGGGGCCAGTGCGCCCACCGTCCCCAGCGGCATGAGCAGCGTGACCTTGGAGTCGGTCGCCTTCGAGATCTCCACCCGCGACCACATCGCTGTGGAGCTCACCACCGCCTCGTCCTCCCTGTCTTTCGACGCCCGAAAGCTCGGGGGACGGTGGGACATCCTGCTCACCGCCAGCCGTGTCATCGGCGGCGCCACCCTCTCGGTCACGATGGAGAAGCGCGGCGGGCACGACATCTTCAAGGGGAGCTGGAAGGAGGTCGACGGGGGCTCCGTCACCCTCATCGACTTGTTCCACCACCTCGATGTGCCCCTGCCGGCCGACTTCCCGGACAAGCCCAGCCTCGGCCTCAAGCAGCTCGACATCGAGTGGGACGAGACCCAGCCCAGCGTGTCCGCGGACGCCGTCACCGCCGACGGCGACATCGTGTTCTTCATCGCGTCGAAGCCCACCGGCGACTGGGAGGCGCTCGGTGGGGTGGTCGTGATGCCGTCGACCTTGTCGGCCATCTCGGGCCTGGCGGCCTCCCTCACCGGTGCCATCGAGGCCCTCGCGCCCGAGGCCATCGTGATGGCCCTGTCCACCTACACCATCCAGACGCCCCTTCCCGCCCTGCCCAACCACCCCGCCGGCAGCTTTCCTGTGCTCGGCTCCGCGCCCCTCGCCCTCCAAGAAGGGCTGCTGGTGGGCGTGAGCATGGACCTCGGTGCCAGTGCCGCCCACGCCAGCGGCACGGCCACCGGCGGGGGTGGGAGCGGGAACCACAAGAAGATCGGCGAGGGCGTGTCGGGCCTTCAGAAGGGCCTGAAGTCCGGGCCCCACGACGACCTCGTCGCGCTCGCGGAGATCAGCACCAGTGATGTCCGCCTCGTGCTGGGGCTCGGGGACTCCGTGCGCCTGTTCGACACCTTCCTGTTGCACGACGTGGTGGCCGTTCTCGACTTCAGCGCTCCCGCTGTGCAGCTCGGTGGCAGCCTGTACTTCTCCGTGAGCGGCCATCGCATGCTCGCGGCGGGACGCCTCACTGCGGAGCCCGAGGGCATCGAAGGCGGCTTCCTCGTCGCCGCCCGCGACCACGGCACCCCCCCGGGCACGCTGCCCATTCCGATGGGCCTGCAGGGGGTCAAGCTCGTGGATGTGGGGGTCGACTTTGGCGTCGTCTTCGCCCCCACCGGGGTGATGTTCGGCCTGCAAGGCGACTTTCACATCGATGGCCAGGCCAGCGCCATCAACAAGTTCCGCTTCCTCTTTGAGGTGGAGGAGGAGCCCGGCCAGCCCATCCCGGCACCCAATCCCCTGCTGCTGTCGGTCTACATCCCCCGCATCGACCTGCGCACCCTGCTGGTCGCCATCTTCGGCCAGCATGGCCTCGGCGCCGTCACCCTGCCTTCCTGGACCCACGGCTTTGCCCTTGAGGCGCTCTGGCTCTACTTCTGCGAAGAGCCGGTCGCGCTGCCTGACGGCACCCTCGCCAAGCCCGGCATCGGCTTCAACGGCGTCATCGAGGTCCATGGCTGGCGGGCCCACGCCCAGGCTCGGGTGTCCTCCGGTGGAAACAGTGGTCCCATGGGCCTGCGTGCCGCCCTTCAGGCCGATCCCGTCAACCTCGACGATGTGCTGCAAGTCACGGGCGAAAACACCCCCGCAGTGCAGGTCTTGATGCAGAAGCTCAACGGGAGCTGGACCCCCATCACGATGCAGGGAGACGTGGAGAAGTCGGGGGGGCAGTACGTGTCGAAGACCCCAGGAACTGTCGAGAAGCGCGACCTCATCAAGGCCGGTGGTCCCCAGCTCGTGATGCAGACCCACGCCTCGCCCTACATCGAAGGTGACGCCAAGATCCAGCTCTTCGACATCTCGGCTCATGCCCACATCGAGGTGGGCAACGAGGGCGCGGAGTTCGAGGTCGACGGACAGATCGGCGACGTCGGCCACGCCCGCTTTGACTGCCGGCTGCGGCACAACACCCTGCACGCTCAAGTCGACGTCCACATCTACGTGCAGTGTGGGATCACCGTCGATGTCGGCTCGCTGCGGCACACCTTCGACTTTGGCGCCGGGGTCGACCTCTTCGGCAGCCTCACCGTGGGCATCGGCACCTTCTCCCTCAAGCTGACCGGCGCCTTCGAGTTTGAGGGCGTGCACCTCGACACCCCCGAGCTGCACATCCAGGAGAAGTTCACGGCCCTGGGTGACCTCGAGCTCAAGGTGATTGGCTTCTTCCAGAAAGAGGCCACCACCATCTTCTCGGACCTCATTGGGCCCCTCGGCAAGGCGCTGCACCAGCTCGACGAGGCGGCCAAGGAGGTCGAAAAGGACCTTCAGCCAGAGCTGGGCATCATCGAGGCCCAGGCCAGAGCGGAAGCGAAGCGGGCCTTGGACACGGCGCGCGCCGACGCGGAAGCCGTCGCCAAGAACGTCAAACAGACCGTGCGCGAGGTCGAGGCCGAGGCGAAGAAGATTGACGATGCGGTCAACAAGGAGGTCAAGCAGCTCGAAGCGGCGGCGCAGCGGACCCTCCATACCATCGAAGATGAGGTCTCCAACATCCTCAGCCACATCCAGGGTGTGGTGAAGGGGATCCTTGATGAAGCGAGGCGCATCGCAGCGCGGCTCGAAGCCGAGGCCAAGTCGATCATCGCATCCATCGAGAAGATGGAGAACGAGATCGTGCAAGAGATCGACCGCGAGGTGGACGCCATCCAGAAGGAGTTTGACCGCATCAAAGATGCCATCGCACGTTGGGAGAAGCGCGAGAAAGACGAGCTGAACCGCTTCATCAAGGAGTTCGGTGGGGGGCTGTCCCAGGACCTGCACGAGGCCGCCCACCACTTCAGCCAGGGGCTCCACGCAGCCGGTCACTGGCTCAGCCACCACCTGTTCTAGTCGGGGAGCCCTTCCATGACCCTACACGCGCGCCTCGCGCCCCAAGACGGCTGGTTCGACACCGGCATCACGCTGGCCACCAGAGACTTGCCATGCACGCTGGAGGTGCGTGGGCGGCTCTGGGGCTGGCCCGACTCCGACCCGAACGGCAAGAACAACACCCGAGGCACGGTCATCCCCGGGCTGCCCCAAGGCATGGTGCTCGGGCGCATCAACGGAACAGTGTTCCCCATCGGACGCGGCGGACTCGTGCCGCCATCGGTGCTGAAGTCGGGGCCCCAGCGCCTGGAGCTGAGCCTCAACGGCGCGCCCGCGGGACAAGTGGCCGGACCCATTGTCATCCGTGCGAGCCCGAACACCGCGACCTCAATGACCTTGACCGACGGACGCTTGCAGTGGGAGCGAACGATGCAAGCGCCGCCCACCGGGCTGCTGTGCATCGTCGAGACGCTCCGTCCCCGTGCTGGCGTGGCGAGCTTGAGCGCCCAGGGGATGTCGCTGCGCATCACCGCACAAGGCAAGATCACCGCGGGCGTGGGGCTCGGCTCCACCACCACCCCGCTCTTGGGTGCACTGCCACCGTGCCAGCGAACGGAGGTCTTCGTGGGGTGGACCGGGGGCAGCGGCTGGGACGCTCAGGGGCGGTTCGATCTCCAGATCAACGGCGAGACCGTCGCTTCCGCCACCGGGGTTCGCCCAAACCGGCAGGGGCGGTCGGACTGGATCACCGTGGAAGCCAGTCAGCTCTGGCTGCACCACGCGAGCTTCCAGAATGGCAATGCACAGGCGTTTCTGGACGCCGTGCGGGCAGGCCGGGTGCCCACCGACACCCAGGGGGTCTACGCCTGGCCGCAGTTCCACACCAGAGCCGACGCACCGCGACCGGCCATCGACCTCGCCGAGCCCCCCATCGGCCGCCTCCAAGGCAATTCGTTCACCGCCATCCCCTCCACGCCCGCCCCGGGAGACAGCCTCACCCGCAAGGTGATGGCCCACCGCGATGCCGTGCTCGCAGGCGCCCTGAACCAGCGCGACCAGGCCCTCAAAGACGCTCGCATCCAGAGCGCCGGGCAGATCCACGATGCGGGTCGCGGAGCGGTGACCGGCTTTGGGGGCTTTCATCAGCGTGGGTCCCTCTTGGCTCGTCCCATCGAAGGCAACGACGGACGTTGGTCCCCGTCTTGGTCCATGCAGGATCAGAGTGTGGCCGGCCGCGCGTGGGGTGTGGACCACCTCACGGGCGACGTCTACGCCATCGCAAACCGAGCGGGCGACCGCAGCCGCTTTGAGCTGTGGCGATTCTCACGCGGTGACGGCTGGTCCAAGCGCCAGCTCGACCGCACCTTCCAGGGTCTGGACAAAGAGCCCGCGGGCCACCGGTTCCAGTTCGGCACCAACCTCATCATCGACCGGTCGCGTGGCTTCATGCACATGGTCACGACGACCGACTTTGCAGCCAAGCCCTCCGGCGACCGGAAGTTTCTGTTCTGGAGGCGTGCGCTCGACGACGACTGGTGGATGAAGCAGTGGGAGTGGTCGACGGCCCACACCCCCACCGAGCCCAGACTGGGCTTCGACCCCGAGTCGAATTGGGTGTGGCTCGAGTATGGCGACCGGCTCGTCGGCAAAGACGCTGGCAACACCTACTACCAAGCCTATCGAAGCGGTCGGGACTTCCACATGCAGCCCGAGCGAGAGCGCATGGTGTACCTCAACACCACGACCGGCTGCCTGGAGTCGGTTCGCCTCCGGGGCCAGACGAACGACATCCCCACCGTCCTGTCCCCGAAGATTGAAGGCGTCTGCAGAGTCGTCGCCGTGGTCGACGATGAGTTTCTCATGGCCTGCCAGCCCGGCTCCCCCTCGGCCCCGGCATCCTGGGACGCGCTGTCTGGGGACAACGCCCGGGTGGTCTGGCGTGCGTGGGGTCCCAAGCGGGGTGTGCGAGAGGGCAGCCGCACGGACGGGGGCATCTTCCGCTTCATCGATCTCACCACCATTGCGACGGTGCTTGGCAAGCCCAACAGCACCACCTTCCAGGTCCGGTCTTACGACCCCCGCCAGGCGCTGGCCTTGTCGGCAAAGGCCCTCGTCCGACGCACCGCCACCGCCCTTGCGGAGGCCCACGAAAGGAAAGCCGACATCCAGGCCGCCTACAACCCCCGCATCCGGGCCCAGCGGGACCTGCTCCACAAAGCCCACGTCAGACACCAGTACTTCATCACGAGCGCACAGATCCAAGCCAAGACCCTGGTTGCACCGGGCAACAAGGGCTTGGTGGCCGCCACGACCCAGCGCACGACAGGTGTCCGCACGAAGTGGAAGACCGAGCACACGCGGGTCGACAACGCCTTCACGAGCGGAAACGCCATCAAGGACGCCGCAGTGTCAACGGCCATGAGCAAGCTCCAGCCGTTGATCAAAGTGGCCGGTCACTTCTTCGTGATGAGCCAGAGCCCCGACAAGGCGGCGGGTCCCCCCAAGCGCCGGTTTGAGGGCACTTACGCCCACGAGCTCAACAACATCCTCGACGACACCCAGAAACACAAGAAAACCAAGTAGTTCACCCTATTTAAACCGAGATCGGTCAGGGTGCATCGATGGCGGTGCGATGTACGGCCCGAGAATGCTCACCAGCAGGTCGTCTTCGGGGTGTTGATGGGGCTGCTTTCAGCCCTGAAACCGCTCGACGATGGGCTGTTCTGGCACCAGGAATCCAGTCGCCTCGGCAGCCTGAGGGACAGTGGAACCACCGCATGTGTCGAGCATCACAGCCCCGCCGCCAGCGCCGGCAACACCGTGCCCAAGGGCGCATCCACCCGCACCGTCGCCGCGGGGTCTCCTCGTGTGGGGCCCAAGCTGACGATGGCCACGGGCTTGCCTTCTTTGGCGGCCCGGTGCACAAACCGGTAGCCGGAGAACACCGTCAGCGAGCTGCCCAGGACCAGCAGCACCTCCCCCTCCCCATAGAGGTTCCAGGCGTCGCGAACGACGTCTGCTTCGGTGTTCTCGCCAAAGAAGACCACGTCGGGCTTGAGCACGCCGCCGCACTGAGCGCAGTCGACCAACGCGAAGCCGGCATCGGGCTCCACGACCGCGTCGCCGTCGGGCGCGAGCTCCCTGCCCGCCCCAAGGGTCACCGTGGGGTTCTGTTCCAAGAGCGCTTGTTGAAGTCCCGCGCGGCTGGACCGGTGGCCACATCCCAGACATCGCACCCGTGACAGCGCCCCGTGCAGCTCCACAACCCGGTGGCTGCCGGCTGCTTGGTGCAAGCCATCGACGTTCTGGGTGATGACCCCCGCGAGGTGGCCCCGCAGCTCCAGCTCGGCCAGCACCTCGTGCCCATGGTTGGGCTGGGCCGCTGCGATGCTGGGCCAACCCCGCAAGCTCCGCGCCCAGTAGCGTCGGCGGGTGGCCGGCTCGCCCACAAACTCGCGGTACTGGATGGGGTTGCGGGTCTTGTGGCGGGTGAGCGGGCCCCGGTAGTCGGGGATGCCGGAGTCGGTGCTGATGCCCGCGCCGGTCAAGGCGACAATGCGGCGTCCATGGACCAAGTCGAGCAGATCGTTGAGGCTCATGCTCCTGCTTATCGCAGGCGCCGGTAGAAGGAAGGCGCAGACCGCTCTTGAGCTGACCACCCGGTGGGTGTGGTGGCGCCCGCCAACCCACGGCAGTACATCCCGCGGCCGCCCCTGCCCCCGAGTCCGCCATCCGCGCCCGCGACCTGACCCAGGGGTCCATCCCCCGCCACATCGTGACCCTGGCCTTGCCGGTCATCGGTGCGATGGGGCTGCAGTCCGTCTATGCGCTGGTGGACCTTGCGTATGTGCGACAGCTCGGCGAGGCGTCGGTGGCCGGCTTGGCGGTGTCGTTCCAGGCCTTCTTCTTGGTGCTCGCGATGGCCAAGGTGGTGGGCACAACCCTGCTCGCCCGGGTCAGCCAGCTCTATGGTCGCCAGGAGATCGCCGAGGCCCGGCGGGTGTTCACCCGGTACAGCGTGGTGGCCGCAATCATCGGTGGCGTCGCCGCCGTCGCTGCGTTTGCGAGCGCCGAGACCTATGTGTCGGCCTTCACCGAGGATCCGGCGGCGTTTGGCGAAGGGGTGGCCTACTTTCAGGTCAGTGCGATGACCTTCCTGTTCCAGCTTCTGTTGGTTGTGTTTGGTGATGCACTGCGGGCCAGCGGGGACTTCATGACCCCCGTGAAGATCATGCTGATGGGCGTGATCGCGAACTTGCTGCTCGACCCCTTGCTCATCTTTGGGTTGGGACCGGTGCCGGCCATGGGCATCCGGGGGGCGGCCCTGGCGACTGTGCTCAGCCAGATCTTGCCGCTGGCCCTGTACGTCCGCCGCTTCATGGCGAACCAGGGCGAGCGGGAGCTGCGCTGGGTGGCCCCCGGAAAGGACCCCAAGCTGCTGTCGGAGCTGGCGCTGCGGGGGCTTCCGGCGGGGCTGCAGTTCTTCCTCATCAGCGCGGTGCTCGGGCTGGTCATGTGGAAGGTGAAGTCCCACGGGCCGGCCTGGACCGCCGCAGCAGGCGGGGGCTTTCGGGTCATTCAACAAGCGTTCTTGCCCATCATCGCGCTGAGCTCCGCCACCTCGGCCATTGTGGGGCAGAACCTCGGGGCGGGACGCTCGGACCGGGTGCGCGGGGCTGCGCTGGGGTCACTCGGCACGGCGTGTGCGTACGGGCTGCTCATCAGCGTGGGGTTGTTCTTCGGGGGCGAGAAGGCGGGGCTGCTCTTCATCAAGGACCCCACATGGCTGCCGGTGGCGGTCACCTACTTCCACTGGTCGGCCTGGCTGGGGCTGAGTGTGGCGCTGTCCATCTTGCCCACGTTTGTGCTCCAGGCTGCGGGCCAGGCCGTGCAGCCCGCGGCGTCTGCGGTGCTGCGGGTGGCGCTGCTGGGTGTGTTGATCTTGTGGTTGCCCGACAGCCGACCCGAGTGGGTGTTTGGCGTGACGACGATCACGGCGATGATGGAGGGGGTGCTCGACACGGGCTTGTTGTTCCGGTTCTTGGGCCGGCTGCCCCCGGTCCAGGTGGCATGAAGAGGCGGGGGCCCAGGCTGTGCCGTTTGGACAACTCATGGTGCAGGAATAGGGCGTTGTCACGCGGCTGGATGTGGCTTCGGCGGTGGATGGATGGAGCGCCGATGGACCGCTGGATGTCTTGGCTGATGGTTCAAGGGTTGCTGGGTTGCGCACCGACGAACAAGAGCGCCTCGGGTGGGGACTCTGCACCGCCTTCCGAAGTGGACTCCGGCGCTGAGCCCGAGCCCTCGCCCACCGACGATCGCCGGTGCATTGGCCCGTTCCGCGTGGAGACCCCGGATGGCGTCGATGCGCTGCGCGGGTGCTCCGCGATCACAGGCGGGCTCACGATCTACCGAAGCAGCCTGGAGGACTTGGCGGGTCTGGAGCGGCTCGTGACGATCGAAGGCTACCTATCGATCGTTGACAATGCTGTGTTGGTCAATATTCAGGGACTGTCTGGTTTGCAGCAGATCGAGGGCACCCTCCAGATTGCAGACAACGCCAAGCTGGAGAGTCTTGGGGGGCTCTCCGCGCTGGCAGAAGTTGAGGAAGACCTTGTGTTGGTGGGCAACACGTTGCTCGCCGACACAACGGCGTTGTCTGCGCTGGCGTCGGTGGGTTCTGTGTCGGTGCAACGCAATGATGCCCTCGTCCAGCTCGGGGCGATGAATGCGCTGATGGTGGTGCGGGGTGATGTGGACGTGGAGGACAACAACACACTGCAACGCATCGACGGCCTCAATGGGCTCACCGAGATCCACGGCTCGCTGCGCATTGAGGACGTCTCCGCCCTCGAAGCGATCTCGGGTCTGCAGGCCCTCACCCAAGTCGTGGGGTGGGTGTCCCTCCATGGGCGAGGGCACCGTTGTGTTGAGCGGTGGTGCCGGCCCCTCAACCGTGCTGGATGTGATCCGCTCGGTTGAAGGCGATCAGCGGTGCTGTCCAGCCCCGACGCGGTGCCCCCCGAAGGGACCCTGGCCCGCTGTCGTCCCGGGGGGGGAGACCCACCGTGTTCCGGGAAGCGGCAGCCGGCCAGGGCCAGGGGCCTTCGGTTCAGGGGCAGCCTGCCGTGATGTTCAGCTGCACCGCGTCTCCGGTGTTGCCGCTGTCGCTTGCGAAGGTGTCCACCACCAGCAAGATCGACTCGCCGCCCACCACGTCGACCTGGATCTCGGATGCGAGGTCGGTCGTGTCGTCATTGCAGCTCATCTCGGGCCCGCTGCAGGTGCCGCGAATGGCGTACAGCACGGTGTCGTAGGCGGTTCCGACGGTGTCGATGGTGTAGCAACCGGTCGCGGGCGGAGCCCAGGAGAAGACCAGGTCGATGCCATTGAGCTTGCGGATGCCGCACGACCCGAGGAACTCATTGGTGGTCGTCTCTGCATCGAGGACAAAGGTCACGCCGGACGAGTCCGATGCGATCACGTAGTTCTCTGCAGCCGGGTCTCCAGGGGTGTTGCCGATGCACTCGCAGGGCGTCTCGGTGACGCAGTTGACGTCGGCACAGTCGATGGCGCCGTCCTCGTCGTTGTCGAGGCCGTCGTCACAGACGCTCTCGGGGTGACAGTAGGTCTGTGGCTCGCAGTCGGGGTCTTCGCAGTCGATGAAGCCGTCGCCATCGTTGTCGACGTCGTCGTTGCACTCGGCGTCGGTCTCCACGCAGTTCTCTTCTGCAGCGCACTCGTCGTCTGCGCAGTCAGTGAAGCCGTCGCCGTCGTTGTCGATGCCGTCGTCGCAGATCTCGGGGTCCACGGTGCCGCCGTCACCGCCGTCCGCTCCGTCACCGCCGTCTGCGCCGCCATCTGCGCCGTCACCACCGTCCGCGCCGCCATCCGCGCCGTCTGCGCCGTCTGCGCCGTCTGCGCCGTCTGCGCCGTCTGCGCCGTCTGCGCCGTCTGCGCCGTCCGCCGCGCCATCGCTGTCGGTTCCGCCCTTGTTGTCATCGACGCAGCCAGCGATCGAGAGCAGTCCGGTGAGAAACACCCCAGCGAGCACGCTGGGTCGCAGAATTCCATTCATTGGGTCTCCTCCAGCCAAGGTGGCGGGGGCATTCCAGACTGGACGCCGCCGAACCCTGTCAGCTGATGGTCGATGGATGCCCGCCCGCTGAGGCGCCTGCGTAGTCCCTCGCCGACAGATGATGTGCACAACGCGCCAGCATCGAATTTTGGGGGCTGCGGGTGCTCGACGCCGGCACGGGGGCCGCTGGACCCGACCGATCGGTGGGTGCAGCGGTCACACCAGCGCTCGGCCGTCCCCTCTGGGTTCGCACGCCGCTTCGGGCGCTTGTCGTTAGAGATTCACGATGAACACGCAAGACCAACAGCGCGGCGGCTGGCTGCTCGGGCCCAACAGCATCGAGAGACTGCTCGCCGCAGGGGCCCTCGCCCAGTCCAGCCGTCGGCACGTGGAGTCGCTGCTGCTCACGCCGTCTCCGCTGGTGGTGGGTCGCTTTCAGCTGGTGGCGGACGCCCAGATCTTCGCTGCCCTCGGGTTCTTGGTGCCGCGCATGCTGGGGCGTGGGCAGTGGCTGGACACCATCTGTGGTCCGTCCGAGCGCGACGACGACGCGTTGTCCCTCGCGATGCAGGCCAGCACCGACATTCGAGGGGCCCTGCACCAGGCCTGTCGGTACACCGCGTATTGGTCCACTTCGACGGATCTGGTCTTCGATGAACCCGCCGGCCGGGTGCACACGGCAACTTCCGCGCCGCCGAGCACTGACCGGAATGTGGCGATGGCGGTGCTGCTGGCAACCCTTGCCCGTCGCCTCCGCCACACGGTGGATGGACAGCTCCAGATCGTCCTGGGCATCGAGCTGGCGTGGCAACCGGACTGCGCCGGCTCGGTGCTCACCGACAGCGTGGGTGTCCCGGTGACGACCGGCGCCGCGCAGGACACGTTGGTCGTGGATGCGAGCGTGCTCGACCGGCCCTTGCCCCGCGCCTGGCAGCCGTTTGCCCGCTTCTTTGAGCGTGAGGTGGCCAGCACCATCGCCCAGCTTCCCGATCGGGTCACTTTGGTGGACCAGGTCGCTGCGGCCATCCCGGGCCAGCTCATCCACGGCATCGGCGGGATGCTGGCTCGGATCGCCAGAGGCCTCGGGCTCAGCACCCGGTCGCTCCAGCGTCAGCTTGCGGCCGAGGGTGTGACCTTCCGAGACCTGCTGGACGACAGCCGCCGGACGCAGGCCCAGGCCGGGCTGGCGGACCCCCGCCACACGGTGGGTGAGGTCGCCTTTTCCCTGGGCTTCAATGATCCCTCGGCCTTCATTCGGGCCTTTCGCCGATGGACCGGCGACACCCCAGGGGTCTGGCGGCATCGGGGGACCACCCGTTGAATGCCGCTGCAACCCGAAGCGGCGGTGGTCGTCTCTTGGCGGGAGCGAGTCCTGAGCTGCCTTGGGAAGTGGGGCCGGTTGCATAGGTGGTCATCGAGTGATCAACCTGCGTGTGGATGCGCCCGACCCGTGCACCTCAAGCCAAGGTTCCTACAGCACCAACCGAATCGCAAACGTTGAGTTGACCGCGTTCTGTCCGTAGGGGAAGGCGTCCAAGAACTCCGGCGTGTTGTATCTTACGGCGAAGGAGATCGACAGGCGAGCGGGCTCCAGGGGCATCCAGAGCACCACCATCGCTTCGCCCGAGAACGCACCCCCACCTTCCACTCCGTAGAAGGGCAAGGACGGCAGCTCGACCCGTCCGACGGTGGCACCAAAGTCAATGTTAAACTCCCCCCGCTGGATGCTCTCCAGGTCATCGGCCACGATGGCGTCCGACTCGATGTCGCGCACATATGAAAAGGCCGGGGTGTGCAGGCCGATCCTTGCGATGTGCACAAATGTGGTGTCCCCAGTGCGACCGGCGGCCAGATCCACGTCAAACACGGTGCCCACAGCAGTCTGTTGCAGGTGGATGGACGTGAAGTCGGTCGCCGCGTCGGCCGCCGAGGCTCGCTGGGGACGATAGCGCAAGCGGCGCACAAACAAGGACGTTGCCCCGGCCTTCCGCGCGACGTCCCCGCTGCCCCAGATCTGTCGGTCGAGACCCGCGCGCAGATACTCGGCGGCCGAGAGCTGCGAGAAGTCCTTGATGGCGGCGGTCCCAAACAGCTTCACCAGCCGCCCGCTGCCTTGCACAAAGGCCCCCTTGGAGCCCACATACCCCGCGCGCACTGAGCCTAGCGTCCACACGTCGATCTGGCCCCCCACGATGTAGTCGGACGCACGGGACTTTGTCGGTTCCTGATGGTTGAGGAACCCCGGCTGGAAGGGCGCCAGATAGCCGCCGAACGCTGCGCCGAGACCGTAGGCGTAGGGCAAGAAGCCGCTGCCCACACGGGTCGCGTAGGCATCTCCCGTGACGCTGGCCACATAGAAGAACCCGACGGGACCCGACTTAAACGCGAGCGCATTCGCTGCACTGTACAGATCCACGCGATGCTGCAGGTAGCGCACATCTGCGGGGCAATCGGCGCCGACTTCCTTGCTGGGGACATAGGCGATACCACTTATGGTGTTGACGTCAAAGCCAAACACCCCCGCGCCCCCGTCTCGGTCGTCCCAGCCGCCCGATGACTTGCGGTCCAGCCGGGGGAAGACGACCCGCTCGGCGAATGCCGCGGCACCATAGAGCTGACCGTTGGTCTCGCGGGCCTGGCCCACCACGCTCTGAGCCACGGTGCCGTTGATGGGTTGGGGGGTGCAACCGAATGGTATCTGTGTTGCTCCATCGTTGGGTCCCACGGGCGCGGCCGTCGCAACGCTGAACATGAGCCCCCAGAGGGCCACGGCGCTCACTCTGCACACTCCATGCTCACCATGTGGGCGTAGCCGCCAGCGGGCCAGAAGGTGCCAGCACCCGAGCCGTCGCCGGTCCAGGGCTGCTGCACGGTGCAGGTCGCCGTGGGGTGGGTGACCGACACTGTGTAGGGCTGGGTGTCGATGTTGTGGAACAAGACAGTGCCCGTCTCGGACGTGGCGTCCAGCCCGACATCCCATGCACCGGTCGCATCGAGGTACAGCGGGGCCAGCGCGGGCGCGGGCGTCAGTGACACCTGGGCGCCGGAAACAGGCTGCCCTTCTGCATCGACCACCTGAACTTGGCCAAAGGCAGGACCCGAGACTCCCACCCCCAGCGCAGATGCCGCCGCGTTGAGCTGGGTGGAGCGCAGGATGCGAAACCGGCGGTCCAGGATGTCGTCGGTGCCCAGCTCCAGCTCCACCCACAGCGCCAGCGTGTCGGGCCCGGAGAGGTAGAAGAAGCGGGTCTGGTTGGGGGCCAGCGCCGGCAGCTCAAAGGTCCCGTCGACCCCGGATGTGGCGCAGTCTGCGAAGTCCCCCACATCGTTGTCCCAGAGGCAGACACTCGCTTGATCCCGGGGCGCCCCGGTCTCGCCCACCAGCAGCTCGCCCGCCAGCGTGACTGTGGGGTCGCCACCATCCCCGCCGTCGCCCCCGTCGCCCCCGTCGCTCCCGTCGCTCCCGTCGCCCCCATCACTGCCGTCGCCTCCACCGTCGCTTCCGTCGCCAGCGCCGCCATCTCCGGCACCATCTCCAGCGCCGTCTTGGCCGGCGTCCACCGGCGGGCCAACGCCGATCACCATGTCGCAGAGGGGCTCGACGGCCAGCCAAGCGTCCCAGTCCGAGCCCAGCGCCTCGACGTCTGCGCAGCTCAGCTTGTGGATGGCCACCGCACACGCGTAGCCATCCTCCACTTGATCGTAGTCGTCGTACCAGCCGCCTCGACAGGTTGTGGCCGCCCGGAACGCGCCTGCCCGAGCCGTGGCCAAGCTGGCGTCGCCCGAGCACTCATGCACGCGTGCGGCCATTGCCGACACGACCTCGTCGCACATGCTGGCTTCGTCGATGAGCTTGAATTGGGGACAGCCGCCAAGGACCAGAGGAACTACGGCGAAGAGACACCGGCGCAGTCGGCCAATGGAGAGACGGAGACCCGGGAGGATGGAAGAGCTTGCCATGGTGGCGAAGCTACCTCTTGCGCGTCACGAGATGCAAACGATTTCGACGCTGGGTTGTCTTTCCACCCGGGCGAGACTCCACCCTACCGGTGCAACACCGTGACCGACCGCAGCGTCGGCTTCACACCACCGCTTGAGTTCTGCATGTCAAGCAGCTTTAGCTCCCCGTTCTGGTTGGGCGTTAACACCCAACGTCCGGCCGGCGCGAGCTCCAGCGCCGGGATCTCCACCGTGTCGCCATCACAGGAGCGGGCCGTCAGCGGGCCTGCTGACTTGTCGAAGAGGCCGTCCACTGCCACGATCTTGACCCCGTCCAGGCGCCCGCCCACCCCGTCGGTCGCAACCTTCGACTGGAGCAGCTTGTCCAGCTCAACATCGTGGGTCTGCACATCGCCCTGCTTCACGAGCAGCCGACCTCGGGTGCCCACCGCACAGGCCGGTCGCACGGGTGGGTCTGTGGATTGAAAGGTCCACTTGGGCGTTGGCTTGTCCGGGTCCAAGCCGGCCCGAACATCGGCCTCACGGTTGAGTCGCCGTCGACGCTCTTCAGGCGTCTCGGGCGGGGGCTCGGGCAGCTCTGCAAGCTGGTCTTCGGATGGTGTCGCAACGGCCACATCTGGCGGGGGTGGCTCCCCTCCGCAGGACGCGGAGAGGAACAAACACAGGACGACGGTCGAGCGAGCGTGGGACACCATCGGCAGAAGCTCAGGGGTTCGGCGAGGCCAAGGCATCCAGGCCCACGGGCAGCACAATGCCGGTGTCGGAGACCACCAAGGTCGCCGTGTCCACCGTCATGAGCTGGCAAGCGCCGGTGCCCCCGTAGGTGCAGTCCAGCGCGTAGAGCACGCCGTCATGGAACGTGGCCGATGTCTTGCTGCCGTTGACGGCGACAGAGTTGCTGAGGTTGCCCAAGCTGGTCTGGACGCCGGTCGATGCATCCACCGACCAGAGCTCGCCTTGGAGTCCGCCGCTGAAGAGGTAGACGGTGCCTGCGGAGTCCGCCGCCATGCCGGTGTCGGAGGTTGAGGTCCCACTGGAGATGGAGAGCTTCGTGACGATGCCGGTGGCCGTGTCGATCTCCACCGGGTCGTCGAATCCGCCGCCGATGCTCTCCTCCGACCACCCGATGAGCCGGCTGCCGACGAAGGTGATGTCGGGCACCGCGCCGTGAACGACGGTCGTCGCGGCACTGTCGTACATCAGGCCAACTGCGGTGTCGACCGCGGTGGCCGGGTCGATGGTGAGCAGGTTGGAGTCGCCCCGTCGAGTGGCCTCGACCCCGTACAGCGTGCCGTCGGGGGCAAACGCCAGCCCGGTGTAGGCATGGGTGAGTGTCCCGACCTCGGTGACGGTG
Organism: Myxococcota bacterium; assembly: GCA_942491145.1. Classification (GTDB taxonomy): domain Bacteria; phylum Myxococcota_A; class UBA796; order UBA796; family UBA2385; genus CAXQUZ01. Next base: position 302,454 of record CALOBC010000035.1, read on the forward strand.
CCCGCCCCCACATCGATGCAGTACAAGCTGCCGACCGTGCCTTCTCGACCCGTGGCCGCGTACATGCAGTCGAAGTAGCTGAAGCCCTCGGTGAGGGTGGAGGCGCCGTTGTCATTGGTGACGACCACATCCACGTCGGCCGGCATCGCCGCGACGGGCGCCAAGCACGTGATGGTGCTGTCATCGACGACCACAACGTCGGACGCCGCGTCCCCGCCGAAGGTCACCGATGTGGCGCCCACCGTGGCGTAGTCGAAGCCGGACCCACTCAGCGTGACCGCCGTCTCGGCCGCGTAGTAGCCGGAGGCCGGCGCCAGCGAGTCGAGCATCGGGACGCATGCCGCGTCGCCGGTGCACGTGGTGTCGTCGCAGTCGATGGCCACGTCGCAGGTGTTGTCGACCCCGTCATCGCAGACTTCTGGGGCGCCGGGATAGGTTGTGGGTTCCAGGTCGTCACAGTCGTCGGACAGGTCGACATAGTCCGGCGGCGCCGCGCATGCGTCCACCGTGTCGTCGGGGATCCCGTGCCCGTCGTCGTCGCCGTCTCGGTACCATGTGGAGGCCGTCGCCACGTCGAGCGAGTCGTCTTCGTCGTCGATCAGCGCGTCGCAGTCGTTGTCCAGCCCGTCACAGATCTCCGATGCGTCCGGGTTGACGTCGCCGTTGGTGTCGTCGCAGTCCGTCGATGCGGGAAAGCCATCGCCGTCCGCGTCCGGATCTCCCCCATCACCGCCGTCGGCCCCATCACCTCCATCACCACCATCACCACCATCTCCGCCATCGCCGCCATCGGCCCCGTCGCCGCCGCCGGTTGCAGCGGTGTCATCCGAGCCTCCGTTGCCGCCCTTGTCGTCGCAACCAGTGACAATGCCGATTGATAGGAATGCCGTCAGTGCGAGTGTTCTCATAAGATGCTCTCGGTGGGGTCGGCGCACCGCAGCCCGTGCGCTCGACGAGCATGTGGGGCTGTGGGGTGGGTCCGCGGGGCCACTGTACGCTGTAGCCTTCTGGGAAGTCCACACCACCGGGGCCCACCCCACCAAAAAAGGGGGGGGACGTCGCGGTCACCGACCCTGCCCCGGCTCCAGTGCGCCCGCCCCCGAGGGCACCCCGGTCGGGATCAGGGACCGTAGGAGTACAGGCCTGTGGTCTCCTTGTCGTACCCCCCGTACACGGTGCTCCCGTAGCCACTGGCCACGTTGTAGGCTCCCCCCAACACTGTGGAGAGCTCGCCGCTCGCCTCGTTCTGCCCGCCACCCACCACGGATGCCCCGTACTCGCTGGCCAGTCCGCTGTAGCCGCCCGAGATGGAGCTGTGGCTGCCGGTCGCCTGGTTGTACACTCCGCCGGACACCGAGCTCTTGTCGCCGATCGCGTCGCCATAGTACCCCGCGCTCACCGCGGCATACTGGCCCGACGCGACGTTGCCCATGCCACCGCCGATGGTGCTCTCGGCGCCCGATGCCCGGCCGTAGTAGCCGCCACCCACGGTCGCGTAGTCCCCCGCGGCGCCGTTGTTGTGGCCGCCCAGAATGCTGGCCATGATGCCGGTCAGTGCGTTGTTGTGGCCACCCACGATGCCACCGTAGCTGCTGTAGGTGTGGCCGTCGCCGACCACCAAGTTGTGGGAGCCGGTCTTGTCGTCGGAGCTGTCGAGATCGTAGCCGATGATGATGTTGCCCAGGCCGTTGACGGCGGCATCGGTGGTGCCGGCACCGCTCACGATCTGGAGGTTGGCCCCCGTCAGGGTGACCCTGTCCAGGGAGACGTCGACGCTGACGTAGGCCATGAGTTGGTCGACCCCGAGCGTGCGGGTGTCGAGGGTGGTGAGGTCGGTCTGGGCGGTCGAGAGCGCGCTGCTGTGGCCTGCAATGAGGGCCGCATTGCCGGCGACGTCGCCGCTGAGGACCCCGATGGCGTCAGTGTTCAGGACGATGTCTGCGCTGTTGAGGCCGATGGCGTCGTTGTTCAGGCCGATGGCGTCGGTGTTGGCCTGGATTGCGTCGGTGTTGGCGGCGACCAAGCCCTCTGCGTCGTCCCGGACCTCGGCGACGCTGGCTTGGGATGCGTAGCCTTGGCTCTGCACCCATCCTTGGGTGGCCAGGTCCTGGGTCGTGATGGCGGCGAGGTCGGACTCCAGCGTGTCGAGCCGTGCCGTCAGGGAAGCTATCTGGGCGGCCTGTGCGTCCACCAGCTCTTGGGTGGCGTCGCTGGTGGTGGAGAGCTTCGAGACCTCACCCTCGACCGATGCCGCTGACGGGCCGTCGTCATCGGCGCCGCAGCCGGTGGCGAAGGCAAGTGCGAGGGTCGACAGCCTGATGATGGATGTGCGGGTCATGGTGGGCCTCTTCGGGTTGGGTGTCTCGCCCCCCGGCGGAGCCCAGGTGACGCCAACTCTCTACGGGCACCCCAACTCTGCCGTGTTTCAGCAGATTTCTCCGGCCCGGTCCGTCGGGTGTGCTGGACCGCGCCTTGACCCGCCCTGACGCCATCTCCATTGTTGGGCCCATGTTGCTCCCCGGCCGTGTCGTCGACCGCTTTGTTGTGCTCCATCGCCTCGGCGAAGGGGGCATGGCGACGGTGTTTGGTGTGCGCCACCGTGTGCTCGGCACCCGCCACGCCCTCAAGGTCATGGCGCCCGGTAGCTCCGCCGACCGCGAGCGCCTCATCCGCGAAGGCCGGGTGCAGGCCCACCTCGATCCCACCCATGTGGTGCCGGTCACCGACGTCATCGAGGTCGATGGAAGCCCCGCCTTGCTGATGCCCTGGGTGCCTGGCGGCTCACTGGCCGAGCTGCTGCGGGTGCACCGGCCCTCCGAAGACGAAGCGATTGCGCTGTGGATGGGGGTGGTTCGCGGGGTCGCGGAGGCCCACGCGGCGGGCGTCGTGCACCGTGACCTCAAGCCGTCCAACGTGCTGTTGCAGCTCAAGGGCGGCGTGGTGGTGCCGCGAGTTGCGGACTTTGGGCTGGCGACCTCCAGCGTCACCGTCAGTGATCCCGATCGCTCCGGTCAGTTTGTGGGAACGCCGTCCTATGCGGCTCCCGAGCAGATCCGGGACGCCGAAGGGGTCGACCATCGGGCGGATCTCTGGTCCCTCGGGGTGATGCTGTACGAGCTGTTGGTGGGCGAGCGGCCGTTCCGTGCCCCGTCGATGACGGCGCTGTTCCACGCCATCACCGAAGCGGACTGGGATCCCCAGGGGGTGCCCGCGCGCTGGCGGCCCGCCCTCGCCACTTTGCTGCGGCCCGAGCCGTCCGACCGCGCCCGCTCTGCCGCTGCGGTGTTGGCGCAGCTGGACGCCCCCCCGACGAGGACGCTGTCCACCCACAGTCCGGTGGGGCGAGAGGTCCGCCGGCGACAAGACCGTCCCCCGCCCCCGTCCGACCCGGCGTCCGAGGCCTCTCGCACCGAGTCCGTGCTGGACACCGGCGAGATCACGGGACTGGCCCCCGACGTGCCGTCCCTGCTGCAAGAGCGCGACGCCTTTGTGGGCCGCGACGGCGAGCTGAGGGACATGCGAGAGGCAACCCAAGAAGGCGCACTCATCACGGTTGTCGGCATGGGGGGCATGGGCAAGACCCGTCTTGTTCGCCACCTCGCCCGCCTGCACCGACAGGACTGGACGGGCGGCGTGTGGTTCTTCGACCTGGTCGATGCCCGCACCCTCGACGCGGTGGTCCACACGGTGGCCCGCACCCTCGATGTCCCGCTCGGTCGGGGCGATCCGGTTGCCAAGCTCGCCCACGCCATCGCTGGCTTGGGGCCGTGCCTGCTCGTCTTCGACAACTTTGAGCAGCTGGTGGGGGTGGCCGGTGGCGCCCTGCACACCTGGCGCCAGCGCGCGCCTGAAGCTTCGGTGGTGGTGACCTCACGGACGGTCCTCGGGCTGCCCGGTGAGGTGACCTTCCCGCTCACGCCCCTGTCGTCTGACGCCGCGGTCCAGCTCTTTGCCGCATGAGCGGGGGATGCTCGGCGGGGCTTTGTGCTGTCGGACACCGACCGTCCCCATGTTGCTCAGCTTGTCGCGCTGTGTGACCACATGCCGCTGGCCATCGAGCTCGCCGCCGCCCGCATTCGCCTGTTCCCGCCCCTTGCGTTGCTCAACCGCATGAGGCAGCGGTTTCGGTTGTTGGCGTCGAGTGAGCCCACGGGGGGCCGGTCCTCGACCTTGCGCGCGGTCCTCGACTGGAGCTGGGCGCTGCTCCCAGAAGCCGAGCAGCATGGCTTGGCCCAGCTCACGGTGTTCGAGGGTGGCTTCACGCTGGAGGCCGCCGAAGCGGTGCTGTCTGTGGGGGATGCGTGGGCGATGGATGTGGTGCAGTCGCTCGTCGATAAGAGCTTGCTGACGGTCATTCCCAATGAACGCTTCGAGCTTTTGATGTCGGTCCAAGAGTACGCTGCCGAGCAGCTGGCGGACGCAGCCCCGGTGCTGGCGCGCCACGGCGAACACTACGCCGAGCTGGGTGCCCTGGAGGCCTTGGAGTTGCTGTCGCTCACCCACGGTCGCGACGAGCGGCGGGCGCTGGTGCGCGAGCTGGACAACCTCATCTCGGCGTGTCGACACGCGATCTCCCCTGGGGACGCTGACGTCGCGACCCGCACCCTTACAGCGTCTTGGGCGGTGCTCCGCCTTCAAGGGCCCGCCAGCCTCGCCATCGCGCTGGCCCGGGAGGTTGTCGCGATGCCGGGCCTGTCGGCGGTGCTGGCGGCCCACTGTGAGCGGATCTGGGCGCTCGCGTTGCGCTTCGAGGGCGATCGTACGGCAGCGAAGGTCCACTTGGAGCGGTCGCTGGTCACGGCCCTCGCATCGGGGGAGCGACTGCTGGAGGCCCGCACCCGGCGCAACCTGGGCGCGGTGCTTCACGAGCTCGGCGACCCGGAGGGGTCCCGCACCCACCTCAATCGTGCGCTCGCCATCGCGACGGAGCTGGGGAACCGCCACACGGCCGCGCTGGCCCACCGGGGTCTCGCCCACCTCGCCAACGCGGACAATGACTTGGTGGCGGCACGGGCCCACCTCGACGCTGCCCTCGCCGGGGCCCGCGCGACGGGAGATGCCAGCTTGGAGGCGGGTGTGGTGGGGGCCTTCGGCACCGCCGCGTGGGCAGAGGGCCGGCTTGACCTCGCCAAGTAGCACTACAGTGCGTCGCTGGCCATCGGTGAGGCGCACGGGCACCGGGGTCTCGTCGGCATGATGCACCGCAACCTCGCCGGCATCGAGCGCCTGTTGGGGGAGCGGGAGAGTGCCGCTGCCCACCTGCGTGCGGCGCGGGGTGTGCTCGCGGCCATTGGCGACCGTCGGGGAGAAGGGCGGGTGCAGGGTGATCTCGGCAGCCTCTGCCTGGAGCTCGGCGAGCTGAGCGCGGGAGAGACCGAGCTGTTGGCGGCGCTCGCGATCCATCAGGAGGTGGAGAGTCGGGACACCGAAGCGATGGTCTGCGGCGGTCTGGGCCAGCTCGCCACCATCCGGGGTGACCTCGTGGCCGCCCGCGAGCACTACACCTTGGCCGCCGCGCTGGTGGAGGGTCGTGGCCATGCATGGGTGCGCGCCTGCTGGGAAGGGGAGCTGGGCTTGGCGGCCATGTTGAGCGGCGACTTGGACATGGCCCGGACCTCGCTCAGCGGCGCACTCGAAGCCCACTCACGCATTGGCTTCACCCACGGACATGCCCGTTGGCTGCACCTTCTCGCGGAGCTGGACCTGCGGGAGGGGCACTTTGATGCCGCGCTGCAGCGGGCCGAAGCGGCCGTGCAGACCGGGGCGTCGATTCCGTCGGTGCTGGCCGACGCATCATTGGTGTTGGCGGACGTTCAGCTCGCACGGGGGGACCTGCCGGCAGCCCGAGCGGCACTGGACGCGGCGCGGGCATCACCGTGCCCGTTGCGGGTGCCGGGCATCCATGCGACGGCGGGAGAGCTGGCGCTCGCCTGCAATGACCGGGTGGGGGCCACTGTGGCCTTGGTCTGGGCCCGCCGGCGACCGGACCTCGCCCCCCAAGGCACCCCCGTGGTGCTGCGCATCGAGCAGCTTGAGCGTGCGCTGGGTGCGGGCGACATGCTCTGAAGCGGGCTGTCCCTGTCGCAACACTACCGCCCTGGAGGGCCTGTGGGAACCTTGGTTGAACAAGCAAGTGACACGCCTCATCAGTTGTTGGCCCGCACCTGCGTGGGGCGCGCGAGCACCAATGACATTGCGGTTCGAGAGCGCCGCGTGTCTGGCCAACATGCGGAGCTGCGGTGGATGGGTGCGGGGTGGGAGGTGCGGGACCTCGGCAGCCGCAATGGCACGTTTGTGCAGGGTGAGCGCCTCGCCCCGGGCGCCCGGGCCAAGCTGAACCAAGGGGGCCAAGTTGCGTTTGGCGACCTCGCCCACACCTTTGTGTTGACCGATGGGACAGCGCCCGGCGCGATGGCCTTGCCCGAGGGCGGGGGCCTGCCGGTGGTCTCAGAAGAGGGCATGTTGGTGCTCCCTGACGTCGACAACCCCGTTGCGACGGTCTATCTCGATGCCCAGTGCCGTTGGGTGATCGAGCGGGATGGTCAGGCTCAGGCCGCGTTGAGTGGCGCCGTCGTGGAGGTCGGCGAGCGGCGGTGGACCTTGGTGCTCCCCGAGCCCGTGGAAGGCACATTGGAGGCCGCCGGGGCCGCGCTCGACGTGCTCACCCCCCAGACGATGGTGCTGGACTTCGAGGTGAGCCTGGATGAAGAGACCGTGGGCATCAACATGTCAGTGGAGACCGCCGCATTCCGCTCGCCCGGCGGGTGCACCACTACTTGTTGCTCACCCTCGCGCGGGAGCGGCTCAAGGACGCTGTCGACACGTCCATCCGTCCCATCAACCACGGCTGGGTCTATGTCGACGGCTTTCTCAAGATGCTCCGGGTGACCGAGAACCAGCTCAACTTGCAGATCTACCGGGCCCGCAAGCAGCTCGCGAAGGCCGGGGTGGCGGACGCGGCGACCCTCATCGAGCGCCAGCCCGCGTCCCAGCTGCTGCGCATCGGTGTGTCGCGGTGTCGGGTTCACACCTGATGCCCATGGCGCCCACTTCGCCGGGTGGGGTCAGTGCGCGATGTTGTAGCTGGACACAGTCACGAAGTAGTCGCCGCCCGCCACCGTGCTGTACCAATGTGCAGCAGTGCCCCCGAGGCCCCCACTGACGACGCTGTAGTCGCTTGCCGCTTCGTTGTATCGGCCACCATTGACCGTGGCGTAGTGGTCGGTCGCGTCGTTGCCGTAGCCGCCGTTCACAGCAGCCGCCAGGGCGCTGGCTTCGTTGTATCGGCCACCATTGACCGTCGCGTAGTCGTTGGTCGCGTCGTTGCCGTAGCCGCCGTTGACCGCCGCATACGAGTCGCTGGCTTCGTTGTCGTAGCCGGCGCCGACGGATGCGTACAGGCCACTCGCGCGGTTGTCCCGCCCGCCGCTCACGCTGGAAAAGTTGCCGGATGCCGTGTTGTGGAAGCCTCCGGTCACCGTGCTGTCGTAGGCGGTGGCCTCGTTGCCTCGACCGCCGCTCACGCTGCTTGCTTCGCCGCTGGCCGTGTTGGCATAGCCGCCGTTGACAGTGCCAAAGTTGCCCGAAGCCGTGTTGGCATACCCAGCTACCACGGTGTAGCGCCCCGATGCGGTGTTCTCCAAGCCCACGAGCAGGCTGCCATAGCTTGTGAAGTCGTGCTCATCACCAATCACGAGGTTGTGCGAGCCGGTGCGCACGTCATCGCTGTTGCTGTCTTCCGCGTAGCCGATGAACAGGTTGCCCAAGCCAGTCAGGCTGCCGTTGTCGTCGGTGGCACCGGAGCCCGACTGGATGAACACGTTGGCGCCGTGAAACACAATCTCGTCGGTCGCGGTGTCCACGGTGATGTAGTCGGCGAGCGCGGCGAGCAGCGCCTCTGCGGCGGCTTCATCCCCACGGGACATGCTGTAGCGCTCCACCTCGGTGCCGTCGGCAGGCTCGAACGTCGCGTGTGTGTCGCAGTCCGCTTGCATGGCGGCCACCTCGGCTTCCATGGCTGCCAACCGGGCCATGAGTGCGGTGAGCTCGTCGTGGTCACCGGTCTCTGTGGACGGGTCCCCGGTCGTGCGGATGTCCATGCCGGACGGGGATGCGGCGGGCTCGGTCGGCTCGTCACAGGCGAAGGTGAGCGCGGTGGACGTGAGGGCGAAGGCACGGAAGAAGGTCGCGGTCGTCATGGTGGGGGTCCTGTGGGGCTGCGGGGGGTGGACGTCCCGCACACTGGACCTTGTGTTGGGCTTGCAAGCCGTCACAGCTGGACACAAGATTCTTTTCGGTCAGGCGCTTGGTTGTAGGACGAGAGCCCGCGTCTTGGTTGATTTGATCGGTGTTCTCGTGCACGCCAAAGACGCCGTGTTTTCTTGGCCAGCCCCCGACTTGGGCCGCCCCTATGGCCAGCTTCGTGCCAGACGAAACCCAACCGAGATGGTGCGGTCCAGCCAAGCCGACCGTATCCGCCACGCAGACCGCGCATACCGTGGGTAGGTGTACCAGGACCCTCCCTTGGCGGTCATGAAGCCCCGAAAGCCGGGCTCGGGTCGGTCCAGTGAGGGGAGGACCACCCGCCCCTGGTCTACGTCGGGGCCCTTTTGCTCCCAGCCGTCTGCGCAGCGGTCCACCATATTTCCCGCCAGTCCCGTCACGCCGTAGGGGCTGCGATCTAGCGGCCACGCGTCGACTTCAGCCGGCAGCGGATGTCCGGTGTGGCTCGCTCGCACGCACGCGAATGTGGGGTCGAGGTGGCGGCCCCACGGGAAGAGGCGCCCATCCACCCCCCGGGCAGCCTTCTCCCACTCCAGCTCGGCCGGCAGGCGCCATGGCTGGCCCGTGCGCTCCGCCAGCCAATCTGCATAGGCCCACGAGCCCCAGCCATCGATCAAGAACACGGGCCAGTTGGGCTTCCAGACGTCGCCTTCAGCGTCGGGTTGAAGGAAGAACCGCCCGGAAGCATCCCTGCCATACAGTGTCGGGCCCCGATCCGACCAGGAGCCTTGGCCGTGTTCTTGAGGTGCGTACTGCAGGGCCTCGTCCTCCCGACCCCGGGCGACGAGGTCATCGAGAAACGCGATGAACTGCCCGTGGGTGACGGGGGTTCGCTTCATCACAAAGCCGGGGCACCACAACTGTGTGGCTGGCAGGGCGCTCGCGGCCTCGGCGTCACCCCCCGACCGAAACCAACCGGCAGGCACTAGGCAGTCGTCCTCGGACAGCTCTCCCAGGCGTGGCAACCGCACCGGGTGTGCCGCTGAAGCGCCCGGTGGCACGGCGTCCCAGTGGGCCAGGCGGCGAACCTCGATCGGGTAGATAACCGACTGGAACCCGGGCTTGCGCAGGTCCAGCCGGTAGCTGCCGACCTTGAGCGCCACGGCGGACAGGGGGGTGGTGCCCAGGCGGGTGGCGGGACCCAACACAAGCCGTCGGTCCACTTCAACATAAGGCGAACACCAGACCTCAACACCGTCGGGCTCGGTGACCAGGGACAAGGCGCCCGTGCCCGCCAAGTAGGCGTCGTGACTGCCGCGGTTGTGGGCATTCAAGAGCGCCTCGGCGGCCAACACCGCGCCCCCGTCTCCCACCGCTTCTGCGGCCACATGGCGCTCCCGGTACAGTGCAGCCAGCGCATCATGGGCAGTCCCCAAGTCACCGTCGAGCCGCAGCGCCGCCTGGAGCGTGCGGACCATCTCAACCTCGATGAGCCGGGCGTCTTGGCGCAGTGCCTCGGCTCGGTCCTCGAGGGCCCACACCGCACGTTTCTCGGCCACCGGGGCCGTCGGCGGCACGCGTTCGTTGTGGGATGCAACAGCCGCAGTCAGTGCGTCGGCTTCGGCCAGCGCTTCCGCAATGCGTGGCCGCAGCGTGGCTGCTTCAGCGACCAGCGCTTCAGCTTGGGCCCGCCGGTGGGCACCATCCAGCCACTCGGTCAGCGCTTGGGCGACCGCTTCCATGGTGGCGGGCCGGTCCTGCACACGGGGGGACATCAGCCGCGAACACAGCCGCACGAGCTCTTCGGGGAGCGGGCGATAGTGTTGTTGGTCGAGCCGTGGGGGTGTGGCGCCGCCCGCCACCTGCCGCAACACAGCGCTCGCCGAACCGGGGAACGGAGGGCGACTCGACAACACATGGAACAGCACCGCGCCGATGGCCCAGATGTCCGCAGCTGGCCCAACCGGTTCACCCCGGGCTTGCTCGGGCGCCATGTAGGCGGGTGTTCCAGCGACTCGCCGGTCCGCGCTGTTGCCGCTGAGCTCCCGGGCGATGCCCCAGTCCAACACCCGCACCTCACCCCACGAGCCGAGCATGATGTTCGCTGGCTTGAGGTCACAGTGGACCACCCCGCGGGCGTGGGCGTAGGCGACGGTCTCGGCGACGCGGCGCACCACATCAACGAGGCGGCGCAGGCTCCAGCCATCGGGGGTCCGCCCCCAGTCATGGGTGGGTGATGCGTCAAACACCGCGCGGGTGACTTCAGACAACGTGCGTCCAACCACCTCTTGCATAGTGAAGAACTCACGCCCGTCGGGCATCTGGCCCAGCGCATAGACCGGCACAATCCCCGGATGCTCCAGAACAGCGGTGCGACGGGCTTCCTCCACAAATGCAACAGTGGCGCCGGGGACGTCCCGCTTGTCGGAACGCAGGGTCTTGAGGGCCACCGATCTGCCCAACACGGGGTCGGACACCCGGGTCACCACGCCCATCCCGCCCAGTCCCAGCGGTCCCAGCTCGGTGTACCGGCCCGGGGCGACCGTGGGGAGTGGCGTGGGCGTGGGCTCTGGCGGCCGGCTCACGGGCAGCGTCGCCAGGGCAGAGCGCTTCGCCAAGCGCTGTTCGATGCGACACCGGGGGCAGCGCTCGAGGTGGGCCGCGACTTCAGGGCCGCCCGCCAGGAGCTCGCCCACACTGGGGTGGCCGGCCACTCAGTCCTCCGCGATGCGGATGAAGGAGCTGCCATGCCCCAGCTCTGCCAGCTCCCGACGCAGCTCTCGCTGGAGCTTTCGTCGGCATCGCTGCAGGACCCCCCGGGCGCCGCTGGCTTCGGTGATGCCGAGCACTGTGGTGATGCTGTCTTGGGCCATGCCTTCGGTGTAGCGGAGAAAGACCGCTTCTTGTTCGGTCGCGTCGAGCACGGCCACGGACACCCGCCGCAGCAGCTCTTCCCGTTCTTGTTGGGCCAGCCGCTGGAGCACGCTGATGGCCTGTTCATCGCCCGCTTCGAGGATTCCGTCCTCCGCCAGCAGCTCGCCATGCTTGCGCACCGCGTTGAACGCCACAAACCGGGCGATGCCGTAGATCCAGGCGCCAAAAGTGCCCCGCTGGGGGTCAAAGTCCGGGAGGCGTTGCCACGCTTGCAACAGTGCCTCTTGGGCCAGCTCGTCGGTCTTCGCGGCGTCCCCGCAGATGCGAAGGCACAAGCGCCGCACGTCGGCCTCGTGGCGGGCGACCAGATCCGACAGCTTGAAGTCGAGCGTGGGGCTCGGGGCTTGGTCGGCGGCCCGGACGCCCTGGGCTCGGGCAAGAATCGTCTGTTCTCCCTGGGGTCCACTGCGGCCATCGTTGTCGGTCATCAGGGACTCCTGGCCAATCTGCGGGCGGGGTGGAGGACAGAATCTCCAACTTCTTATCCCGCCGCTGTGACGGATGGCGGCCTCACCACAAGGTCCAGTGAGCGCACGCTGTGCTCACCCAGTCCCCCTGGAGGCCACCATGTCCCGCTTCGCCACGCTGTCCCGCTTCGCCACGCTGTCCACTGTCTTCCTGCTCACCGCATTGTCCACCGGCTGCGATGTTGCATCGTGGGCCGACGGTCCCCTCGCTGGAGAGTGGGAAGGAGAGCTCGACTGCGCCGGAGGCGGCTATGCACCGGAGCTCCTGTCCGTTGTGGTGGAGCTTGAGAAGGACGAAGCGATGAGCTTTGTCGGCGACGGCGACATCGACTTGGGCGAGTACGAAGGCGAGTCGATGGGTGTGTCGTTCGAGCTGGTGGTCGACATGGAGCAGCGGCGCGGTGAGCAGGACTTGGATGTGGAGATCGAAGACTGTGAGCTGTCCCTGGGCGCCCGCACCGAGTCGTTGGACTGCGATGAGGTCCAGCGTGCCGAGTGGGACGGTGAGGACGAGATCACGGGCGAGATTGAGGGCTTCCTCGGGCTCGACTGGAACTGTGAGTTGACGCTCGAGCGGTGATGCGGAGTCAGTGAGAATGGCCTGATGATGAGTTTTCTCGGCCTGTCTATTTGTGTCCTGAAGTGTACGTTTCAACCCAACCCAACCCAACCCAACCCAACCCAACAGGGAGTCTCCATGACCCACGCAAGCATCCTCCGCTCCGCACTCTTCTTCGCCTTCACCAGCACGGCCACCGTCGCCTGCGCGCCCGTGGTGACCGAGGGCTCTCTCCGGGCCGACATCAGCGGCGACAAGCCGGTGTTCACTCTGGAGGGGGTCAAGGCGGGTGACACACCGACAGTGCTGGATGTGACCCACTGCCAGCCCAACGGCGACGAGCAGATCGTCTGGGAGATTGAGCAGCGCGCTGGGCTCCCGGGCTCGGTGACCTACGGCCGTGTGCCCGACGGCGGCCGAGAGCTGCAGGGACCCAAGCCGCTGCAAGAGGGCCACGCCTACTACGCCGAGGTCTGGGCGAAGGACACCCGCGGGGATGCTTGGGCGGTCTCGTTTGTATGGGGAGACGAAGACTCGGTGCTGTCCGGTGACGACAGCTGTGTGCTGGACGCCGACGCAGAGGAATAGCCCCGGCCCGGGACGGCCATGCTTGGCGCCGGGCAGGATGCGCCGACCCCGCCGAGTGCGCGTGTGGGTCGCGGTGTTGTACTGAGATAAACCCGACCAGCCTCGCCGTGCCCATCCCGGCCGAGTCGGCTCAATCCCCCGCTCTCCGCCGAGAGACCGGGGGGGACGGGGCTGCTCACCTGATTGTTTCGCAACAGTGGGAGAGACATGCGGTGAGAGCGGCAAACGCGCAGTAGTTTTTGCCAAAGGAGTCGCCATGCGCATTCAGATCTTGCTGAGCACAGCCTTCATTCTTGGCGCTTGCGGCGACAAGGAAGCCGGAGCCGACGCCGGAACAGCAAGCACGGATGGCTCGGACGGCGCGGATGGCGGCGGTGATGGGGCCGACGGCGGCGACGGCGGCGACGGCGGGGATGGCGCGGACGGCGGTGATGGCGGTGACGGCGGCGATGGCGCGGACGGCGGCGATGGCGGTGACCCGGACGCCGATGGCGACGGCAGCCCAGCCAGCGAAGACTGCGATGACAACAACGCCGACATCTATCCGTACGCCGATGAATACTGCGATGGTGTCGACAACGACTGTGATGGCGACGTCGACGAGTCGACGGCGGTCGATGCCCAGCCTTGGTACCTCGACGAAGATGGCGATGGCTACGGCGATGAGGTCGAGACCGTCGCGTGTGACCAGCCCGAGGGAACGGTCGCGGTGGGCGGTGACTGCGACGATGACAACGTCGACTACCACCCGGATGCCGCCGAAGACGACTGCACCGACCCCGAAGACTACAACTGCGATGGAGTGGTCGCCTACGCCGACGAAGACGGTGACGGCTGGGCCGCGTGTGAGGACTGCGACGACGACGAGCCGGCGGTTCATCCCGACGTCAGCGAGGTCTGCGACGGCATCGACAACGACTGCGACGGTCTGGTGGACGACGCCGACGACTCGGTGGACCTCACCACGCGGCGTGAGTTCTGGCCCGACACGGACGGTGACACCTATGGCGACACGGCGGCCACGGTGACCCTGGCTTGCTCGGCGCCCGCTGCCCACGTCGAGAACAACGACGACTGCGATGACGGGGACATCGCCATCAACCCGGCGGCCACCGAAGTGTGCGATGCTGCCGACGTTGACGAAGACTGCAACGGCGTTGCCGACGACAGCGACAGCGGTGTGCTGGGTAGCTCCCTGACCGAGTGGTTCCAGGACGCCGACGGAGACAGCTACGGCGCCGGCACGAGCACCTTGGCGTGCGACTCGCCGGGCAGCACCTGGATCCTGGTGGACGGCGACTGCGACGATGGAGACAGCGCCATCCACCCCGGTGCCACCGAAATCTGTGATGCGGACGACGTCGATGAGGACTGCAACTCGCTCTCCGACGATGACGACACCGGTGTCGACACCTCCACCCAGTCGACCTGGTACGCCGACGCCGACGAAGATGGGCACGGCGACCCCGCGGGCGCAACCGTCAGTGCGTGCGACGACCCCAGCGCCACCACGGTGTACGCCAACAACGCCAACGACTGCGATGATGGGGACCCGGCCATCAGCCCCGATGCGGACGAAGTCTGCGATGCGTCGGACGTGGACGAGGACTGCAACGGCCTGTCGGACGACGATGACTCCGGTCTGCTCGCATCGTCCGCGTCCGAGTTCTACCCAGACAGCGATGGCGACGGCTACGGGGATGCCAGCGGTGCGGTTGCGGCCTGCGACGACCCTGACGGCACCGGGGCAAGCTGGATTAGCGACAACACCGACTGCGACGACGGCGACAGCGCGGTGAACCCGGGCGCGACCGAGATCTGCGACGACCTCGACAACGACTGTGATGCGTCCACCACTGGCGCCGGCACGGTGTCCTATGACAGCGGCTCGGGTGTGCTCACCGATGTCAGCGCCAGCTTCGGCGGCACTGTGTCCAGCGTCGCCAGCGTGACCCTGTCCTCGGGCACCTACTACTTCTGCGACGACACCTTCTACGCCAGCATGACCGCCAGCTCGGGCTTGTCGGTCGAGCTGGTCGGCTCGGGATCCGCTGTGTTGTCGGGGGCCACCACGGACTCCATCGTGCGCTCCACGGGCGCCGACGTCAGCGTTCGTGACCTCACGATTGAAGAGGGGTATGCGGCGTCCTACGGGGGCGGCATCTTCTGCAACAGCAGCGGCAGCCTGACGCTCAACAATGTTGTGCTCCAAGACAACGACTCAGGCTACTACGGTGGCGCGCTGTATTCCGACACCTGCGAAGTGGTCGTCAACGACTCGACGTTCGACGGCAACGATGCCTCGGCGCACGGTGGGGCCTTCTGGGTTGAAGACGCCAACACCAGTCTCGACAATGTCGACATCACCGACAACTACGCGTACTACCGAGGGGCCGGCGGCAGCGCCTATCGTGGTGACCTGGATGCCACGGACACCGTGTGGGACGGCAACACCAACGCCTATACATCCACCACGGCATCGGCGGCCGCACTTGCGGTGACCGCTGGCAACTTCACCTGCACCTACGTGACCCGCGGTGGCTTCACCAACAACATTGCCGCGGCCACCTATGGCACGGGCGGGATGAACTTCTCGCCTTCCACAGGCGACATGCTCTACAACTACGGTTGTGACTGGGGCTCGTCGGCGGCGGGCAACGACAACGTCTACTACGACTTGTATTGGGAAAACTCCAACTACTGGGGCTCGAACTACCCCTACACGATCGACAACACGCTGGACTTTGCGTGTGACGACACCACTGGCTGCTACCTCATCTACTGAACACGAAAGGCGAGTCCATGAAGCTCTCTACACTGGCTCTGTTGTTGCCCCTGGTCCTCGTGGGCTGTGCCTCCGACGACAAGTCTGCTGCCGCGGCGGACGACAGCGGTGCCGACGCGTCTGAGGACGGCGGCTCGGATGGTTCGGACGGCGACGAGACTGCTGAAGAAGACCTGCTTCAGGGCGTCTGGCTGCTCCAGGTGCCGTGGGTCGACTCGGATGGCTCGGGCTGCACTGAGGGCCTCGACCACAACTTCCCTGGCGCCTACGAACCGGGCGACGGGCCTTGGGACGAGTCCGACACCGCGGACCGCTCCGATGCTCTGTACTTTGTCCAGATCGAGCGTTTGGGGGATGACGAAGCGATCATGCTGTTGGGTCGCGACATCTTGCCGGGCACCGGCAGCGGCGACTCGTGGACCTTTGAGTGGGAAGAACACGACGGCACGCTGCACCTCGAAGAGCACGAAGACGGCTACCTCTACAAGGAAGAGCTGGACTTTGTGAACACGGTGACCCTGGCGCTGAGCTTTGATGGCTCCACCGCGTCGGGCACGTGGTCGGGTGCCACCGACATTGAGCGCATCTGGGAAGAGTCGGATGAGTGGGTGGAGAGTGTCGGGCGGCCGGGCGGCGAGATCCCGGTCGGCGACTACCTGGTCTACGATGATGGCCCCACAGAGGGCATTCCCGAAGCCAACCTGCGCACTGAGTCGGACTGCGAAGGCACCCGCTGCACGCTGAATTGGGTGCAGTCCTGCGCCGGCAGCGCGGATGTTGCGTTGAGTCGCACAACCTACGAAGACGAAGATGTCTACGACCTGCTCGAAGAAGTGACCCAGCCGTATGGTTCCGGTCTCTGATGTCCTCCAGGGGATGCACAGGATCGGCGGGTTCTTCCCGTCGATCCCGCATCCACCCTACTTGTGGGCGAGCCGTGTCGCGCCGGTCCAGTTTGCGGGCAGTCCCTTATCCTGGTACTTGATGCACCTCGCGGCGAGCACCTGGGCCGCGGGGTCGTCCGGGTCTTGAGCGAGCACCGCGTGGAAGGCGGCAAGTGACGCGTTGACGTCACCAGCGCGCATGTGGATGACGCCCTGTTCAAAGGTGTGCTGTGTGGCCAGCCGTCGGTCCCTGGGCTCGTCGGGAAGGGCGTCCAACACCTCGTAGAGATCCACGGGACGCGCTCGTCCCTTCACCCGCACGCGGTCAACTTGCCGCATCTTGATCTCGCCACTGAGACCCTCGGCGGTGTGGCCGCTGACGAGCATCCGGGTGCCGTAGGTCTTGGTGAGGCTCTCGACCCGAGAGGCGAGGTTGACGGCATCGCCCACGACGTCGCATCGCAGCCGCTCCTCACAGCCAACGGTGCCCAGCAGCAGCGGTCCGCTGGAGATGCCCACGCCCATCTCTACTTCGGGTTCTCCCCGGGCCTGGCGCTGCACATTGTACTGTTCCAGGGCCCGGTGGCTGGCGATCCCGGCCCGGACCGCGTCGGTGGAACTGTCAGGGAACAAGGCGAGAATGGCGTCCCCCTCGACATTGCAGATGAATCCATTGTGTTCGCGGATGGGCACTTCCATGTGTTGGAGGTACTCATTGACGAAGGCGAAGGCGTCGGCGGTTGTCTTGCCCTCGACGAGTGTTGTGTATTGACGCATGTCGGACAGGAAGACGTGCATGCCCCGGACCGCGTGGTCGCCGAAGCGCACATCCACCAACCGATGGCGGCCGAGCAGCCCGAGGAATTCTCGTGGAACAAAGCGGAGGCTCGCTTCATGGGCTTGTCGAGCAGCCTCTTCGTGGGCTTCGATCTCGCGGGCCTGGGCGTAAGTTGCAAGAGCGGCGCGGAGGGTGAGAATCAAGTCGCCCTCGTCCCAAGGCTTGCCGATGTAGCGGTAGAGCTTGGCTTCGTTGACGGCGGCCCCGACCGCGTCCGCCGTCGCTTGTCCGGTCAGCAGCAAGTTGAGGACGCGGGGATCTCGCCGGTGGACCTCGGCCAAGAAGGCCTCTCCACGCATGCCGGGCATCAGCTGGTCCGACACCACAACCTCGACGGCGTGGCCGTCTGCGGCAAACTCTTCGAGGACCTCCAGCCCTTCCTCGCCGCTCTCGGCGACCTCGATGTCGACCTCGCGGCCGAGCCCCCGCCGGAGCTGGTCCCGCAGGCTCTGAAGCACCATGGGCTCGTCGTCTACACACAGGATGGTGGGTCGCGTGGACATGCTCAGCTCGCCAGGGCGAGGTCGAAGGCTGACCGGAGGTCCTCCACCCGCCAGGGCTTGAACAACAGCATGTGGGCCAGGTTCTGGTCGCGCACTCGGGCCAGCGCGGCGGAGTCGGCCTGTCCCGTGAGCATCACACGGATGATGCGCGGGTGTCGTGCTCGAACTTGGTCGAGAAAGACGTCGCCACGCGTGCCGGGCATCAGCCAGTCGGAGATGATGAGAATGACGTCCATGTCATTTTCTTGGGTGAGCTCGTCCAAGACTTCCCAGGCCTCGTCGACCCGCTCGGCGGTCTCACAGATAACGGACCGTCCGACGAGAGCGCGGATCTGGGTTCGGAGAGCGTCCAGTACAGTCTTTTCGTCGTCGACCAGCAGGATGGCGGCGGTCATGGGGACACCTCTTCGTTTGAGCGGTCGCAGGGGAGGGCGACACGAAACACCGTGCGTCCGGGCCGGCTGTCCACCACCATAGTGCCGCCGTGCTCGTCCACGATCTGTCGGCAGATGGACAGCCCAAGACCACTGCCTTCACCGGCGGGCTTGGTGGTGAAGAACGGCTCGAAGATGCGGGACTGGTGCTCGGCTGGGACGCCGGGGCCGTCGTCTTCGACCTCCACCACAACCGGCGGGCCCTCGCGCACACGGAGCACAACGGTGCCTTGGCCTTGGGTGGCTTGCAGGGCGTTGTGGAGCAGGTTGGTCCAGACTTGGTTGAGCGCGTCGTGCCGTGCGTGGACCTGACCGGGACCTTCGTAGTCCCGAACGAGGTCGACGCCCTGCTTGATCTGGTTGTGGTAGAGGGTGATGATGGTGTCGAGGTTCTCGGCGAGCGAGCCGTCCACCGGGGCGCCGTCGGCGTCACCGGGATGGGCGTAGCTCTTGAGGGCGAACACAATCTTGGCGGCTCGGTCTGCAGCGATGCGAATGGTCTGCCCGCTGCGTCGCAAGTGGGTGACTTGGTGGGCGCACTCCAGCAGCTTTGCCCCCCGAGGACGCATCAGCACGGGCAAGATGCCGTCCAAGTCCTCGATGACGCCCAACTCGACGAGCATCTCGGAGAGCGCCCGCGCATCGCGAACTCCCGCCGCCTCCAGTTGTTGGGTGATGTCCCGACGGGCCTTGCGTTCCTCGCGGGAGGTGGTGGGACGCTTGCCTGCATCCGCGGCCGACACCAACTGCTGGAGGGCTGCCAAGTCTTCTGGCCCAACTTGCCCGAGAATGCGAGGAAACTCATCGAGCACGTGGTCGGTCGCGGCTTGGATGGTGCCCGTGGAGGCGCGAATGGCGCCCAGCGGAGTGTTCAGCTCGTGGGCGACCCCCGCGACAAGCTGCCCCAGTGCGGCCATCTTTTCGCTCTGGATGAGCGCTTGTTGGGACGACGCAAGCTGTGCGTTGCGAATGGCGAGGTCTTCGAGTGCCCGCTTCCGGCCGCGAACAAAGAACAGGGTGAGACCGAAGACCACCGAGTTGACCACCACCATGTTGAGCACGGAGAACACTGTGCTCACGGTGGCGCTCTGGATGGCGAGCGGCGTCGAGAGGTGGGGTTCCAGAAAACCCGAGACCGCGGTGAGCGTGATGAAGAGGGCCAGCCAGCGGGCGTTGTCCTTCAGCTCGTCGAAGGTCAGGGAACCCACCAGCGCGAGCATCGACCAGATCATCATGCTGCCGCTGGTCTGAAACCCGCCGAGAACCCACATGAACGCGAACGGGAGCAACATGCTGGCAGTGATCTGAACGCTCCGCGCGATGGCGAAGTTCTTGGTGCGGGCCAGCAGGATCAGGTTGAGCGCGGTGATCACAATGTAGCCGTAGGGGACCACGGACTGCCCCACCAAGCCAAAAACGAGCGAAAGGGTGCCCCAAAGCAGTCCCCCACCGCTCATGAGCAGCCCGCCCAGGATGAGCAAGCGGTGGCGAAGACGGACTTCGTCTCCGTCGCCAGGACGGTCGGCGATGGCGCCGATGTTGTCGATGAGATTGCGGAACACAGGACCTCGAGGCTGGGCCAATGAGAGGATAGGCGATTCGAGCCGGTCGTCGTCTGGCCAGAATCGGTCATCGGGTGTCCAGATCTGGCGCATGGGCCTGGGGGCGGCGCCGGGGCGTTAGCGGCTCGCGGTCGATACGCTTGAACTACGCGGTCGGCGGAATGCGAGGACCACCATGCAGGACCACTGCGAAGGCCCGTCGGACGATCCGGTGTCGGGGTTGGCGGTCGACGACGCCGAAGCGTGGGACCGGGCGTGCACACTGGACCAACGGCCTGAGGGCAACCGGCTCGGGGTGCTGGCCTTGGTGTTCTCGCCGGCGCTGGTGGGGCTGCTCGTGTACCTCCAGCCGGGGTTGCGGGTGGAGATATTGGTGCTGCTGTGTTTGGTGGTGGGCTCGGCTGTGCTCCACCTTGTGTCCCTTCGGAGCGCAGAGACCCCAGGCCAGGTGAAGCGGGCCAACTTGCGGATGCACTTGGGCGTGTTGGTGGCCGGCTCGTTTGCCGCAGCGGTGACGCCCTACCTGAGCTTCTTCACAGCGTTGCTGATGGTCAGTGTCTTCGGCCCTCTGGGGGCCTACACCTGGCCTCGACTGTTGAGTGTAGTGGCCTTCGGTGCGGTGCCGGTTGTGTTTGTGGGTGCGCATCTGGTGCTGCCCCACAACCACCCCATCGGTGAGGTGGCTCAGTCGACGTTTTTGCTCGCACTGGGCGCTGCTTTGGGCTTGGTGCTGATGGACCGCAAGTATGCGGTGCAGTTCGATGCATTTCGCTCCCGCCGCGAGCTGGGCCGTGCCCACCAAGAGCTTGCAGAGTCGGTGCAACGCTTGGTTCGGGCCCAAGGTAACCTCGTCCGGTCCGAGAAGTTGGCCGTGTTGGGCCAGCTCGTGGCAGGGGTAGCCCACGAGCTCAACACGCCGCTCGGCGCCATCTCGGCGTCGGCTGAGACGCTGAGCCGTGGCCTGCCCGATGCGGTGCAGGACCTGCCCGTGGTGCTTGCAAAGTGCGATCCGGTGGCTCGGCAAGGGTTCCGCCACTTGTTGGGTCGGGCGGTGGCCGCCGCTGCGCAAGCGGGATCATTGACGTCGCGCGAGGAACGGGCGCTGCGTCGGCGGCTGACGCAGGAGCTGGACGAGGCCGGGGTTCCGGGTGCTGCGGACCATGCGAGTGTGCTGGCGGAGCTGGGGATCTCGGAGGACATGGCGCCGCTGTTGCCGCTCCTGAAGCTGCCCGATGCCGCTGACCTGGTGCCGCGGGTCGACACGCTGGCATCGCTGCTCCGCAGTGCCTCGACCATTCAGATTGCGGCGGGGCGCGCCAGCAAGATTGTGCAGGCCCTCAAGCGCTATGCCCACCCTGGGGACCAGTCGGGCGCGGCGGTCCAGGCGTCGCTCCCCGAGAGCATTGACACAGTGCTGATTCTCTACGCGAGCTACATCAAGCGAGGGGTGCGGCTGGTGCGGCAGTTCGACGACCCCGGTGTCGTCTCGGCCCACCACGATGCACTCAACCAAGTGTGGACCAACCTGGTTCACAATGCCCTTCAGGCCCTCGACGGCGGGGGCACCCTCACCGTGCGGGTGCGCGACGCGGGCACGGACCGGGTTCGAGTGGAGGTTGAAGACGATGGCCCCGGCATCCCTCCCGAGCACTTGGCCCGCATCTTCGAGCCGTTCTTTACGACCAAGGCGTCGGGGGAGGGCAGTGGACTTGGGTTGTCCATTTGCCAGGACATTGTGGTGCAGCATGGGGGTGTGCTCGGGGTCACCTCGACCCCCGGTTGTACGGTCTTTTCGGTGACACTCCCCCGTGGGGTGCCGGCCGGGGCTGAGTTGGCAGGCCCTTCGTTGGTGCAAGCATGAGTGCCGCGGTGGGCGTTGGGTTGGGTGGCGGCGGGGTGGGCGCGCCGGTTGGCCGTGTTCCCACGATCGGATCGGTGTGTCGGCAAGAAGCCACAACAGGAGGTCTGTCCTCGTGAACTCATCCCCTCGATACATTGATCGTGAACGGCTTGGTCGTGGTGGTTTTGGTGAAGTCACCCGCGTCGTGGACCGGCGGCTTGGGCGCGTGTTGGCGCGCAAGGTCTCCCACGGTGAGCTGGCGGCCGATCCGGATGGGCTGGCCCGTGAAGCGCGGCTGCTCGCCTGGCTGGAGCACCCGGGTGTGCCGGCCGTGGTTGACCTCACCGACAGTGGTGCGGTGCTGATGGCGGAGCTGGACGGAGAAGGCCTGGACCGTCGCCTCGCTCGGGCGTCTGCGGCGGGCCAGCTGCTGCCGCTGCCGCTTGTGTTGCGGGTGTTTACCGCAGTCTGTGGAATCTTGGCCAGCGCCCACGAGCGTGGGGTGCTTCATCTGGACGTGAAGCCGGCCCATGTGCGGGTGGGCCGCTTCGGCAGCGTGAAGCTGCTCGACTGGGGCATCGCGCACGTCTTTGACCCTGCGCCCCTGCGCGCCCACCAAGTCCGGCTCGGCATCGACCCCATGCCCCTCACGGCGCCCATTCGTGGGGTGGCGGGCACCCTCGACGCCATGTCCCTGGAGCAAGCGGGGGGTCAGCGCGAGCGCCTCGGGCCACCGGCGGACATCTTCGCGGCCGGTGTGTTGCTGTACCAGATGCTCACGGGGCGGCTGCCGTTTCCGTCCACAGCCACCCCCGCAGCTCGCGTTCATGCGCTCATGTCCCATGCGCCCGAGGCGCCGAGCACGGTTCGGGGTGACGTGCCCGTTGCGTTGTCGGAGCTCTGCTTGGACTTGCTGGAGCTGGCCCCCGGCGATCGCCCTGCAACCTTTCGGGATGTGCTCCGCGAGCTCGACCAGCGCAGTGCCCTCGGTTCCGGTGGGCAGCTTCGTCGCTACGCGGCGGGCGAGACGGTCTTCACCCAGGGTGAGCCGGGCGACGTCGCCGTGTTGGTCCACACGGGTCACTTGGAGATTGTGTTGGCTTCCGACACCGGCGAGACCCGTCTTGCGGTGCGGGGCCCGGGCGAGGTGGTGGGCGAGATCGCCTTGCTTGCGGCCGTTCAGCGCACTGCCACGGTGCGGGCGCTCGGGCCGGCCACCGTGCAAACACTGGGTCGTGCGGAGATCGACGCTGAGCTTGACAAGCTCCCGCCGCTGCTCGCCCAGCTGGTTCGAAGTCTCGCATCTCGGTTTGCCCACCTGTCGGCGCAGCACGAAGCTGTTCTCGCACAACACGGCTGAACGCCGTTCGGAGCTCACGATGTCGCCCACCGCTCTTCCTTTGTCGATTCTTCACGCTGCACAGGAGCACTGGCTTCGGAACCCTGAAGCGTTGTGTCTGCGGTACTTGGTCAAAGGGGACGTCGACGGCCCGACGGTGGTGCTGACCCGGTCGGACCTCCACCGGCGAGAGCTTGCGTTGTCCACGAAGCTGCAGGATCGCCTGGAGCCGGGGGACCGGGCCATCTTGCTCTACGATGGTGGTGTGGACTTCATTGTGGCCTTGTTGGCGTGCTTTCGGGCTGGCGTCGTGGGTGTGCCGGCCTATCCGCCCGACCCCCGACGGATCCACCGCACGCTGCCCCGACTGCAGGCCATTGTGGCGGACGCGGGTGCCCAAGTGGTGTTGACGACGTCGGACATCCAAGCCGCGGCCGAGCCCATCTGTGAACAAGCGGAGGGCATGTCGGCCCTCCAGTGGGTGGCGACGAACCAGGTGGCCCCAGCGGACCACGATGCGGCCACGGCCCCTCCGCTGCGCACCCGCCCAGAAGAGGTTGCGTATCTGCAATACACAAGTGGCTCGACGGGCACCCCGAAGGGGGTCCGGGTCACGCATGGCAACTTGGTCGCCACCTGCCAGGACATGGTGGAGCGCTGGGACTACATTGAAGGGCGGGACCACCAGGTGAGCTGGCTCCCCACATTTCACGATCTGGGGCTCATCTGGGGCGTCTTGACCCCGCTGCTGTCGGGGGTGGGCGTCACGTTGATGCCGCCGGCGGCCTTTGTGCAGAAGCCCCGTCGGTGGCTGGATGCGTTGTCGGCGTTTGGGGGCACGACGACCGCCGCCCCCAACTTTGGGTACGAGCTCTGCGTGCGCAAGGTGCAGGATGCGGACGTCGCCCACCTCGACCTGTCCCGCTTGCGCGCATGCATGAATGCCGCCGAGCCCGTGCGTCGCCACACGCTGGAGGCGTTTCAAGCGCGGTTTTCGCCGGTGGGCTATCGCGCCGAAGCGATGAGTCCGTGGTATGGGCTTGCCGAGACTACCTTGCAGGTCAGTGTTTCGGGGCCCCAGGATGGGCCGCCGCGGGTGCTGAGGTTGCTCGCTGCTGCGCTCGAAGTGGGTCGTGTGGCTGTCGCGCCTCCCGACGCGTCGGCGGGTGCTGTGGTGGAGCAGGTGAGCTGTGGCCGGGTGGCCCCCATGAACCAGCTTGCAGTGGTGGATCCGGACAGCCACCGGCGGGTGCCGAGCGACGGCGTGGGGGAGCTGTGGGTTGCCGGTCCCATCGTCGCGGATGGTTACTGGAACCGGCCGGATGCGACGGCGGAGACCTATGGCGCCCGCATTGTGGGGGCGGACGGTGCGCCGGTGGACGAACAGCGCTGGTGCCGCACGGGTGACCTCGGCTTTGTGCACGATGGTGAGGTTTATATCGCGGGCCGAGCCAAAGACTTGGTCATCGTTCGGGGGCGCAACCTGTATCCTCAGGACCTCGAACAGGTGGCTGAGGGGGTCCATCCCGCCGTGCGCCCGGGATGCAGCGCGGCCTTCGCCGTAGAGGTAGACGGCCAGGAGCAGGTGGCCCTGGTCTGTGAGGTGGATGAGCGCAAGCTGGCGGGCGCCGCACCAGCGTCGATGCTGGGCCCCATCCGGGCCGCCGTGCTCGAAGCGTTTGATGTGCACCTGCATGAGCTTGCGTTGATTCCGGCCTATGCGGTCTACAAGACCAGCTCGGGGAAGATCCAGCGCCGCCGCACCCGCACGGCCCTCGCGGCGGGTGAGCTGGCGTTGCTGGCCCACCATGTGGGGTCTGTGGATGGGGTCACAAGTCGCCCAGCTGTGGTCGCCCACGACCCTGCGCGCACCCCCCGCGAGCAGGCGGAACACACCATCTGGACCGTGCTGCGCGCCCTGCCCGGTGTTCACTTGAACGGTGAGATCCAGCCGCACCTTGCGTTTCAGGCGCTGGGCCTCGACTCCCTCACGGCGGTCGAAGCGAGCGGCGAGCTGGGGAGGCTGTTGGGCTGTGATCTCGAACCCACCTGCTTTTTTGAGCATCCGACCACACGGCGCTTGGCGGCTTGGCTGGTGGGGGAGGCGCAGGTCGACCGGGCGGCCCTCACCCAGATGTTTCAGGCCGACATCTCTGTGCCCGTGGCCATTGTGGCGATGGCTTGTCGCTTTCCCGGCGGCGCGGACACCCCCGAAGCGCTCTGGGCTGTGCTGGAGGGCGCCCAAGACGTGATTGAGCCGGTCCCGGCGGACCGCTACGATGTGGGTGCAATCTGGGACCCCGCGCCGGGAACCCAAGGGCGGACGGTGGCCCGGGAAGGTGGCTTTGTGCGGGCGCCGTTCGACTTCGACGCGGGGTTCTTCGGCATCTCCGACGCTGAGGCCCGGGCGATGGACCCCCAGCACCGTGTGTTGTTGGAGCTGGCGTGGGAGGCGCTGGAGCGTGGGGGGCAGGTTCCGGCTGCGCTCTTGGAGTCCAAGACCGGCGTCTTCGTGGGGTTGTCGACCCGCGATTGGGAAGCGCGGTCGCTCACCAGCGGTGACCCGTCCCGGCTTGGTCCGTGGTCGGTCACGGGCACCACGGGGTCGGTGGCTGCCGGGCGGGTGGCCTACCACCTGGGCCTGCGGGGGCCGGCGGTGACGGTCGACACGGCGTGTTCGTCGTCCCTTGTGGCATTGCACCAGGCGGTGCGGAGCCTGCGGCAGGGCGAGTGCAACCGCGCGCTGGTGGGCGGGGTTAACATCATCACCAGTGGCGCGACTTCGGTGGCGCTGTCCCAGATGGGTGCGCTGTCGCCGACCAACCGCTGTCGAGCCTTCGCGGACGATGCCGATGGCTACGTGCGCAGCGAAGGGGCGGCGGTGCTGTGGATGAAGCGCCTGACCGATGCGGTCGCCGATGGTGACACGGTGTTGGCGATTGTGCACGGCTCGGCCATCAACCATGATGGGGCGAGCAATGGCCTGACGGCACCGAGCCGAGCGGCCCAGGCGGCGGTGCTGAGGGCAGCCCTGGACGACGCGGGGATGGCGCCCGCAGCAGTGGGTGCGGTCGAGTGCCACGGAACGGGGACCCCGCTGGGGGACCCCATCGAGGTGGGTGCGCTGGCGGATGTGTATGGTGAGGGGCGCACGGGGGCGCCGCTGCATTTGCTGGCAGCCAAGAGCAAGCTCGGCCACACCGAAGCAGCGGCGGGATTGGCGGGTGTCTTTGAGGCCGTGTTGGCCCTCAACCACGGCGTCTTGCCGGGCAACCCCCACCTGAAGACCCCCAACCGTCGGGTCGCGTGGGACACCGTGCCGGTGCGCCCAGTGGGGGCGACCGAGCCCTGGCCGGACACCTCACCGCGGGCGGTGGGCGTCAGTGCCTTCGGCTTTAGCGGAACCAACGCCCATGTGGTGCTGGGGGCCTGGACCCCGATGGCCCGTCGGTCGCGGCGCCGCGTGCCCGCTCAGGCCCCCACCCTGCTGCTGCTGAGTGGACGGTCTGAAGCGGCACTCCGGGCGATGGCGGCGGCAGTGGTCCCAGTGTTGCAGGATGCCGACGACCCGACCGCTTTGGCCCGGGGGCTGGCCCTGCACCGGACCGCCCACCCGGTGCGGTTGGCGGTGCCGTGGGTCCCGGGTGCCACGGCGGACACCGTGGCGGCCCTTCATGCGTTTGAGTTGCACGGCGCCCGACCGGGTCCCGTGCCACCGGTGGGACATCGGCCGGGCAAGCTGGCGGTGCTGTTTAGCGGTCAAGGTGCGCAGCGCCCTGAGGTCGGCAAAGCGCTCTACGCGTCGCTTCCGGCTTTTCGGCGCGCCCTCGATGCCGCTCTGGCCGCACTCGATCCCCACCTCCCGCGGCCCCTCGCCGACGTGCTCTTCGCGGCGCCGGGCACCCCGACCGCTGCGCTCCTCGACCAGACCCAGTGGACGCAGCCGGCGCTCTTTGCCCTGGAAGTGGCGCAGTACCGGCTGTGGGCATCGTTTGGTGTCGAAGCGGACATGGTCCTTGGGCACAGCGTCGGCGAGCTTGCCGCGGCGCACGTCGCGGGGGTGTTCGGGCTGGAGGAGGCCGCTGCATTGGTGACGGCTCGAGGGCGCTTGATGGCCGAGTTTGCACGGGCCGGTGGCGCCATGCTGGCGGCCGGCATCGACGAAGCCATGGCCCGGCAGTTGGTCGACGCGGTGTCGGGTCACTTGTCTTTGGCGGCGCTCAACGGGCCCCGCTCGGTGGTGTTGAGTGGGGATGCTGAGTCGGTGGAAGCGGCGGCGGTCCAGCTCAGTGCGCGGGGCGTGCGGGTGCGGCGCCTCGCAGTCTCCCATGCGTTTCACTCGGCGCACATGGACCCCGCGCTCGCGCCCTTCAGCGCGCTTGCATCCACGCTGGTGGTGCGGGCGCCCACGATGCCCCTCATCAGCACACGGACCGGCCGGGTGGCCTCCGCTGAAGAGCTGGCCACTGCGGCATACTGGGCCGGACAGCTCCGCGACCCCGTGCGCTTTGCTGATGCTGCGCAGACGGCCGCATCGCTGGGTGCCACCACCTTCCTGGAGTGTGGTCCCCGGGGCACGCTGGTCGGGATGGCACGGGCGTCGGTCGCTGAGGACGGGGTGACGATGGTCTCGACGTTGCGGGGTGGCGACGAGCTGGCCGATGTGGTCGCCGCGGTGGGTGGGATGTTTGTCGCAGGTCACGATGTGCGTGGCTTCTTTGGGTCGGCCCGCGGTGTGACCACTGGCTTGCCCACCTACCCGTTCCAGCGGGCGCGCCACTGGTTGTCCCCGGCGACGGCGACCCAGGCGGGGCCGGCGCTGTTGGGCCACCCAGTCGCCCTGTCCGACGGGGGGCATGTCTTTGATCTGCGGGTGGGCCCTGAGACCATGCCATGGCTGTCGGACCACGTCGTGCACGGCCACATTGTGGTGCCGGGAATGGCCTATCTGTCGGCATTCTTCGCGGCTGCCGCCCATGTGCGTCCGGGCGCCTCCGTCACGTTGCGGGACGTGGCATTTCAACGGGTGATGGTGCCGGGCGGAGAGGGTGTGTCCGCCCAGGTGCGGCTGGAGCCGGACGGGGATGGGTTTACCGTCCGCTTTGCAAGCCAAGGGCCGGATGGCAACTGGGTTGACCACGCCCGGGCGGGGCTGGTGTTCGGTGGGGTGATGGACGATTCGGGTGCTGCGGCCAGATTGGGGGGGGACGCCAGTGCGATGGCGCCCGAGACCTTCGATGCCGAGAGCGGGGCGGTGCACTGGGGGCCGGCATGGTGGACCAGCATTGTGCGCTTTGAGCACACCGACCGGCAGGGCTTGGCCGAGGTCCGCTGTGGGGACGACGCCGGACGGGCGGATGGCCCGCTCTCGCCGGTGTTTCTTGACGTTCCTGTGGGACTCGCGGGTGTGCTGGGACGGCTGGCGGGGGGTGGCGAAGCTCCGCGGCTGCCGTTCGGGATTGAGCAGATGCGGTGGTCCGGTCAGCCGTGCAGCGCGGGCACCGGCTGGTGTCGAGTCGACGCGGTCGATGACACCGAGGTGAGCGCGACGCTGCGCTTACGAGACGAGTCGGGCACCCCGGTGGTCCAAGCGGACGGATTTCGATTCCGGGCTGCGCCGGTCCACCGTCTCTTGGCGGGCCTCTCGGCTGCGGCACGGCACCGGTACCGTGTCGAGAACCTCCCGATCGTGGGCGGCGCGGCGGCCAGGGGTCGGTGGGCAGTGGTCGGAGACTTGGACGCGTTGGCGGGGTGGTCAGCGCCTGGCTTGAGCTTCGTCGGTGTGTCCGATCTGGCGTCCGCTCCCACCGACGTGGTGGGGGTGTTGTGGGCCGTGGCGCCGGCCGTCTCGCCGACCGCGGTTCGGGACACGGTGGGGGCTGGTGTGGATCTGGCGCGGCGCTGGCGGCGGACTGCACATCCCGGGCGGCTGGTGTGGTGGACTCCGGGTGGGGGCGCGCTGGCTGGCTTGGCGCGGGCGCTGCGGCTGGAGGACACCGCCCTGGACATCGAGCTCGTTGATGGCCCGTGGAAGAGACTGCCCGAGTTGCTGGCCGCCGCCGAGGAGCCGGAGCGGGTGTGGCATGAGGGGGCCCTGTGTGCACCCCGGCTGGTGCGTCACGATGGCGACGCTGAGCCCCGAGTGGACACGGCGGGGACCGTGCTGTTGACGGGGGGGACGGGCGCTTTGGGGGCGGCGGTGGCCCGACATCTGGTGAAGACCCATGGCGTTGAACACCTCCTGATCACCAGTCGCCGGGGTCCCGATGCCCCCGGTGCAGACACGCTGGTCGCGTCATTGCGCGCGTTGGGTGCGGGGTCCGCCGATGTGGTGGCGTGTGATGCGGCCGACGCTGGGGCGCTGGCTGCGTTGTTTGCGGCTGTCCCGGGGGACCGCCCTGTGTCGCTGGTGGTCCACCTCGCGGGTGTTCTGGACGATGCCTTGCTCGACGACCTTGACGAAGGGCGCATTGCCCGGGTGCTGCGGCCCAAGGTCGACGCGGCTTGGGCCCTGGACGCCGCACTGCCGGACACCCCCCTGGTGGTGTTTAGCAGCGTCGCCGGGGTGCTGGGCAATGCGGGACAGGGTGCCTACGCCGCCGCGAACGCTGCGCTGGACGCACTGATCAGCCGGCGTCGCGCGGCCGGTCGCCCGGGGGTGAGCGTCGCATGGGGTCCGTGGGACGAGGGCGGGATGGCCGCTGGGCTCACCGACGTCGCCCGTGCTCGCCTGGAGCGGCAAGGCTTCGGCTTCCTGTCGAACGACGACGGACTGGCGCTGTTCGACGCCGCACTCGACCCGGCAGGGCCAGCGCTCCAAGTGGCCGTGGCACTGCGTCCTGTGGCCCTCGCCGACCGAGCGATCGTGCAGGAGTTGTTGCCCCGGCGGGCACCAACGGCGTCGGTGGCGGGTGGCATTCGGGCGCGCCTCACGGGACTCGACCGCGACGCGCGGCAGGCGGCGGTGCAAGCGTGGGTGGCCGAGGTCGTTGACGCCGCCTTGCCGACGGGCACGACTGCGGGCCCCCTCGACCGTCTCGAAGATGTGGGCGTGGACTCGCTGCTCAGCATGGAGATTCGTGAGCAGCTCTCCCGGGGGGCAAGCGTCAAGCTCGGTGCCGAGGCTGTGTTTGAGGCGGGCACCGTCGAGGCGTTGGCCCGCCATGTCGACAGCCTGCTCGGTGCGCCAGCGCCCATGGTCGCCACCGCCACCACCCCGGTGACCCGTCCTGAGCCGCGGCCTTGGGTTGCGGAGCCGTGGCTCTCCCAGGTCAAGACGATGGTGTTTCATCCCGATCGATCCCGTCCGCGGAATGTGCTGCTGACGGGTGCCAACGGGTTCTTGGGGTCCTACCTGCTCGACGCATTGCTGGCGGTGCCCAGTTTGCGGGTGACCTGTCTGGTCCGTGGCGCAGACCATGCGGCGGCGGTGGCTCGCCTCGGTGTCCGGGGCACACACGCCCGGGTCTCCGTGGTGGCCGGTGATCTCGCGCTGCCCCAGCTCGGTCTGTCGGACGTGGCCTTCGATGCGCTCGCGAAGGCCACGACCGAGGTGGTGGCCAACGGGGCCCGGGTCGACTGGTCTGCACCCTTCCGCGATCTCTGCCGACCCAACGTGGGCGGGACCGCCACACTGCTCGATCTCGCAGCGAGGGGCCAACACACGGGCTTTGGACTGGTCAGCACGATGGCGGTCCAGCGTCCCCTCGCGGCGGCGTGGCCCGGCGACTACTGGGGGGCACCCGACACGATGTTCGGATACACCCTGACGAAGGTAGCCTCAGAGCACTTGGTCGAGGCGGCCGCTGAGCGGGGGCTGCCCGCGACGGTGTGGCGTCCGTTCCTCATCATCGCGGGGGCGGCCGGCGGGCGGGTCAACGAAGCCCAGTTCGAGCACCACTACCTGCGCGCCGCCGCGACGTTGGGTGTGCTGCCGGACCTTGCCTTCGGGGACTTCAGTCCGGCCGACTACGTTGCGGAAGCGATGGTCGGCATGGTCGCACGCGAAGAGTGGGGTGGCACCCATCGCATCGCCCATCCACGGCCCCCCAGCCCGGCGGACCAAGCGGCGGCGGTCCGGGCGGCGGGTGCGGCCTGCGTGGTGGTCCCCCGGCCCGTCTATGCTGCGCGCTTGGATGCTGCGGTGCGCGAGGGTGACGGGTCCATGGGTGTGGTCCGACTGTTGGTCAAAGGCGACGGCGAGCTGGGCATCGACTGGAGCGACCCCCATGTGCCGGACGCTGCGCTGGCCGAGCGGCTCACGCCCACGGCGGCGATTGGGCGCATGGCTGGTCAGTTCCTGTAGGGTGCTCTCCGGGATATCGGTGCGGTTCCGTGCGGATTGCGGACCATTGTGCCGTGGGCGGTCTCTGTGGCCAAGCCGGCGCCATGCGCTCGCCCCAGACCCCCGTCCCCACCGCGAGACCGAAGCCATGATGACGCCCGCGCAGACCGCAATCTTGGAGCGCAGGCTCGCCCAGGCCGAGGTCGACAAGGCCACCGCCTTGGCTGTCTTGGGCGGGGTGTCCGTTGTGTCGCTGGCACTGGTGTGGGGCATCGGTGGGCTGGACCGCCTCACCGCGCGCAGCAGCGCCCACCTCCCGCTGATGTTGTTGGTGTTGATGTCGGCCATCGTCGCCTGGAACCTGACGGTCCGCGTCCTCGCCCGACGGCGGCTCGTGCAACGCCTCCCGGTGCCCCGCCTGCTGAGCTTTGTGAGTGTCAGCCTTGAGTGCAGCTTGCCCAGTGTGGCGCTGTGGTTGTCGGCCGCGTGGGTGAGCGATGCGGACCTGTTCGGTGCCCCGATGCTGCTCGCCTATGGCATCGCCATCGCGCTCAGCGCGCTTCGTCTGGACCTGTGGCTCTGCTTGTATAGTGGTGGGATCGCTGCCCTGACGTATCTTGTGGTGGTGCTGTTGGTCTCGGTCGGTGCCGATGGGTTGGCCAGCGAGCCCACCTCCCACGCGCTGCGGGCCGCGGTTGTGTTTCTGACGGGGGTGTCGTCGGCAGTGGTCGCCCGGTCGCTGCGCGTCAGCTTTGAAGAGTCCCTCGCGGCAATGGAAGAGCGCAACTGGGTGGTGGGTGTGTTTGGACGCTACGTCACCGATGAGGTCGTGGAGCACCTCCTGCACTCACCCGATGGGCTGCGACTCGGCGGACAGACCCGGACGGTCACCGTGCTGATGACCGATCTGCGCGGGTTCTCCAAGATGTCTGGGCGCCTGCCCGCTGAGCATGTCGTGGGGCTGCTCAACCACTACTTGGGCGCCATGACGAAGGTGATTCAAGCCCATGGCGGCACCATCGATGAGTTTATCGGTGACGCGATTCTGGTGATCTTCAATGCGCCGATCGACCAGCCGGACCACGCCACGGCGGCGGTGCGGTGTGCGCTGGCGATGCAGCTGGAGATGGCGGCGGTCAACCGCTGGAATGTCGAGCAGGGGTTTACCACCATTGAGATGGGCATCGGGGTACACACCGGCGATGTGGTCGCGGGCAACATCGGGTCGGAGCTTCGCCAGAAGTATGGTGTGGTGGGGGCGCCGGTGAATCTTGCTGCCCGCATCGAGGCCCAGACGGTGGGCGGGCAGGTCCTCGTGTCGGGGGACACGGCGGACAGGGTCGATGGGCTCCAGAGCCGGGGTGAGCGGTGGATCACCCCCAAAGGGGAGTCGGCCCCGGTGCGCATTGTGGATGTGTCGGGCCTCGGCGAGCTGGCGCTGGAAGACGACGACGACAACCTGGTGGACATCACGCCCCTTGAGGTGGCGCTGTGGCAGCTGGAGAGCAAGGTGCTGTCCGAGGAGTCCGTCGTGGGGCACATCTTGGCGTGCTCAGATCGGGAGGTGGTGCTTCAGACTGAGCTTGTCTTGGTGGAGTCGGCGGAGCTGTGCGTGGGCCTCGGCGGGGGGCGCTTCTTCGCGAAGGTGCGGGGCGAGCACGACCGGGGGCTTCGGTTGCGGCTGACGGCGCATGATGAAGCCTCGACGGTTGCCATGAAGCGGGCGCGGCAGGTGGCGGCATCTGCGGTGGGATGAGGGGCGGGGGCGTGTGTTGTGTTGTACCCAACCCACGGCGCCTCGGTCACCACACCTGACAGACCTCCATGGTGGCCTCCAAGAGCTCCGGTGCGTCGTCGTCCCGGCGGACCAACACAAACATGAAGTCACCCTGTTCGGCAGGCACCGTCAGGCTGACCTCGGGGTCGCCTGTTGCCGAGCTGGCGGAGCCGAGCGTGCCGTCCTCTTGGGTGGCCACGTACAGTGTGGCCTCGGTGGCGTCGCTGCCGTTGCTCCAGTGGGCCTGCGCGCGGAGGGCACCCGGAAACCACCCGTCCTGGAGCACACGGAATGCGCACCCGTCCGGGCCGAGCCCCGGGAGGGTGACCTGGCTGCACTCGACGTCGAGTGGTGTCCAAGGCCTCACCTGGCTGATGCAGGGGCTTGTCCCGGCGCGTGGGCCGGTCAGCCAGTCTTCTGGCGTGGGTGCGCTCTCGCCTGTCTCGACGGTGTCGGTCGAGTCGGGCTGGGATTTGCCCCACCCGCTGTCGCGGTAGCTCCGATCTTTGTACCAGCTGTTGGCCTCATCGGCAGTGATGAAGCAGCCCGTGAGGCCCAATGGCAGTGCGGTCAGGACTCGTCGCATCAGAAGCTCCACGTGAGGCCAGTGGCAGAGAGGTGGGCACCCTGGATGGGACGACCGGCGAAGTGAATTCCCAGCGCCGCCGCGCCAAGAGCGATGTTGATCCAGCCACCGGCGGCGTTGAGGTTGGCCATTCGCGCGTGTGCCCGATCCGCCGCCTGATCCGCTTCAATCTGTTCTTGGACAGAGCCGCAGTTGGGAGAGTATTCGCAGGCGTCGTAGTCCTCCTTGGTGGACACGTCGTCCCGGATAGACTGGAAGAACGTGAGCTGGACCGCCCCAAGGGTGAGCAAAGGAAACAACGCACTCGGCATCCGGTCCGCGTTGGGATCGCCCGGTCCGTAGACCTGCTCAAGCTTGCGGTGGCGGATCTCCGTGGTGGCGACGATGCCTGCGCCAGCCGCGGCGCCCAGGCCCACCGTGGCCACCCCGACGCCGTAGAGCGAGTCGGGAGCGATGTTGAAGATTGGCAGCGCCGCGGCCGCGCAGATCGACGTGGCCACCAGGGTCCCCCGGCCCGTGTGGCTGCGCCTTTGTTCTGCGCGCCACAGCTTCCTGCGGGTGCTGCGGGCATCGGGCGGAACCCAGACGCCGGCCTTGACCACTTGGGCCTCCAAGTAGCGTTCGAGACCGTGCTTCTGGGCGGCTGGCTGGAGCTTCAACACAGTTTGAGACACAAGGACTCGTGCAGCGTGGCTGTGTTGCCCGTTGGCCTCGTAGTTGATGAGGCTGTGCAGCGCCGGCCCGAGGGTGGACTCGATGAGTTGATCGATCTCCGCGATGCGTGCGTGGGCGTCGGCCGTGTGTGCAGTGCCCTCATGCTTCACCAACCACGCTTCGGCGGCGGCCAGCTGGACGGGCGGGTCCTTGCCGTACAGCAGCACCGTGCCCCAAGCGTAGGCGGCGGCTTCTTCTCGATCTTGGTCGGCCTGGAGGGCGGCCGCCGCCAAGAGGGCCTCGATGCGGTGGCTTGCCGCGGCGGCCTTGGCCCGGATGTCGTCCGAAGCACGGGACGCGGCCAGCTCATTGAGCTCGGCCTGCGCAGCACCCAGCTCTCCACCCGCCTCCAACACGAGCGCTGCGGCGAACCGTCGCTCATCGTCGGTCTCGATCGGCCCGACCTCTAAGCTGTTGATCTCCCCGGAGACTACCTCGACCTCTCCCTCCCATGACGCACCGTCGGCCGTCGCAACCCGCACGGTGTGGGTGCCCGGCAGCAGCGGGGGGCTGGTGTAGGGCTCGTTGGCACTGGCGGGCATCGTGCCGGCACGCTTGCCGTCGATCCAGATCCCGGCCTTCGGGACGGAGCCAAAGATCAAGAGGGGAGAGGGCATCTCCATGATCTGGGGGATGGTGGAGCCGTCGGCAGGACACTGTTCGATGCAAGCGTGCTGGGTTGCGCGACACGGCGCGAGCTTCTCTTCGCAGACGGACTGGGCTTGGGCACCGATTCCCCTCGAGAGCAAGGCGCCCCCCGGGACGTTTCCGAGGGCCCGGCCGGCCAGCTTCTCGGTCGCGGACCCGGCCACGCTGCACCCGGCCGCCGACAACGCAGCGCAGGACTCGTAGGCGACCACGCACTGGTCAACGCAAGGGCTCGCCAGTGCGACCTGAATGAGGAGAGAGAACAACATAAGAGTCCCAGCGGACCTGGGCGGGCAGCGCGCAGGCCCAGTGACGGCACTCGGTCTTCGTGCTGGCGACCCCACCACGAAACGGACGGTCGAAATGGAGCCAAAAAGGCGAGAACTCAGCCCGACCGCCCCACCCCTTGCCTATGCGAGTCGCGTGGCCGTGACGTAGGCAATGTTGCCGAACGGACCCGTCCATGTCTTGAGCTCGGCGCGGTCGGCGACCGGTGCAAACGTGGCCGCGAGCTCTTCTTCGGTTCGGTAGATGAGCATCCAGTCCATCACGACCTCCATGTACCCAACATCGGGCACATCGTGCACAAAATTGGCCACCAGCACCGTGCCGCCCACCCGCACGCGCTCAAACAGCCGTGTGCTGACGGCCGTGGCCAGCTTCTGGTTGAGGTAGTCGTACAGACCCGCGGAGTAGGCGAGGTCCAGGTCGCGAAGCTCGCTCGGCAGCTCGCCGGTCAGCAGCTGCTTGACCCCTGCTTGCAGCGTGTGGACCGGCTGGTCAGCCAGGGTGGTGCGGGCCTCTTCCAGCGACAGCGGGTCCTGGTCGAGCCCGTAGACCTGGGGCACCCGGCCCCGTGGGCGACGGCGGTGCTCACCTCGCGCAGGTGTCCGCACGCCAGCGAGAGCACGCGGGCCTCGGGCGGAAGCTCGCCGAGACGGGCGGCGAGGTGGTCCTTCCGCCATCGCACGGCGGCGCAGGATGCCCTCTGGACGGCATAGCTGTTGACTGTCGCTGCAAAGGTCCCCGGCGGCGGCAGGCTCGGGTGTTCTCCGCCGTTGTAGATCCGGTCCAGCAAGGGCGCGTCGCCCGGGTAGCCCCGGGGCCGATCTTGGGCATGCTGGGAGAACGGGTCTTGCAGCAAGGACTTGACGAGCGGGGTGTGGCGGAGTTGCGAGACAGCACTCTGCCATGCGGCC
This sequence comes from Myxococcota bacterium, assembly GCA_942491145.1. Taxonomy (GTDB): domain Bacteria; phylum Myxococcota_A; class UBA796; order UBA796; family UBA2385; genus CAXQUZ01. The sequence continues at coordinate 338,618 of CALOBC010000035.1, forward strand.
GCGTCGAGGGACCGGCGCAGCATCCACAGGTCTGCGAAGACCGTCTCCAGGGCCTTCACGGGATCTCCCTTCTCGAGCTGTTGGAGTCGCTGGAATGCCCAGGTCTCAAGCGAGCGGGCCTGGGTAGAGATCGACGCAATCGAAGGGGTCATCTGCATGGTGTCACCCTGGGCGATGGGGTGTGTCCGGTCTTTCGTCTCCCGTCGTCCAAACGAAACGAGCCCTGGCATTTACCGTCGATCTCCCTGGACCCCGGCCACCGCCCTGCCCACGCGCAGCACTCCCGTTGGGTTGACCTCGGAACCTTCGGCGAAGTGCCAGCGGCTCGGTTGTGTATGGTTCAAGACGGCTTGCAACAGCGTGTTATCGACATTGGCGATCACGCATGAGGTCGGCGGCGAGGTGGTCCTTCCGCCATCGCACGGCGGCACACGATGCACTCTGACTGGTGTAGCGAATCACCGCTTCGGCAAAGCTCCGGGGAGCGGCTTGCTCGTGTGTTCTCCGCCGTTGTCGATCCCATCCAGCAACGGCGCCTCGCCCGGACTGCCACGAGGGCCGGGCCAAAGCGCCTCTTGCCGGCGTTCCTCGAACCCAGCCACCAGTCCGTCATCTCGTATCAGAAGTCGATGCCAAGCCCGACCCGAAGGCCCACAAGCGCCCGGCTCAGGTCCACCTTCTCCTCACCTTCTGTTGCGCTTCCGGTTCCGAGAAGCCCCTCCAATGCCCCATCGAGGTGCAGTCGGCCTCCCAAGGAGGTCCGGACCCCAACGTCGGCTCCGTAGAGAAAGCTGCGCTGACGGCCTTCCCAATCTGTTCCGCGGTCGATCGTCAGGCTGTCGACACCGAACAGAGGCTGGACAAAGAAGACGAACCGGTCCGACAATGGACGATTCCAAGCGCCCGTCAGCAACAGCTCGAAGCGAGCGTCGCGGGGGTCTTCCTCGCCGTCGACCGTGCCGCCTGCGGATGCGTATCCGAGCACGGCTCCGGCCTCCCAGACCTCTGACAGCCGCCAGGTGGCTTCCGTGCGGTAGATGGCGCGGAACAACCCGACCTGAGACCCCTTGCGTTCAAGGTCGTCCCCGTCGTAGGCGAACGTCTGGCGTTCCCACTGCCAGACCGGCGCGCTCACCCTGACGCGGAGCGGATCGAGAGCCGCGGCATGGGTCGCGGTGGTGCCGAGCAACAGAAGCAAGAGGGACATCAACGTACCTTGAAGAAGGGGAGTGTTGGGCAGTCGCCGGTTCAGTGCGTTCGCCGATCACCCACCGATCGAGCGAGCGCGATTCTGCGGCGGACGGACCGGAAGGTGGGGGCCCGCAGTGGCTGCGGGATGACTCAGCGACCGACGCCGCTGGACGGCAGGGAGGTGGGATTGCCAGGGGCGGCGTCGGCGCCCTGACCCGACGCCGGATCAAACCCACCCTCGAAGTAGTAGTAGGAAAACGTGACGAGGGTCCCGCTCTCAACGGCTGGGAAGTAGTAGCTGGGATAGAGCTCGGAGTTGTTGTCGTCGTATTGATATAGGAACGTCATGACGGCACCGTAGGGTGATGACGGTGCGAATGCCCAGATGTCGAACATGTAGTCGGCGTACTCTTCCCAGTAAGAAGCGGCATACTCCACATCGATGGCGCCGTCGTTCGTGTCGCATCCCGAAAGATCAGTCATCGCCTCCGACCAGTTGAATCGGACGTCGTAGGCCCAATCAAACGACCACTCACACTCAGGACAGTTGTCGCTCACCCGTGAGCCGGCGACCTCAAAGTGGAGGTAGCAGTTCGAGTAGCCAGGCTCGACGACACGGAAGTATCCCTGCGACGAACCAAAGGTGTCCCCACAGTCGCCCAGGTCGATCTCCAGGGTCTCTCCCCCAGGGATGCCGTCCACCTCTGCGGAGCCATGCTCCGACCGCAAGGAAAATGAGGTGTTCGCTGGCACCAGTGCGCCGTACACCCCGGCATCGTCGGTGGCGGTCTCGTATTGGTGAAGCTCGATGGGGGCCTCGGGGACTGGTGTTCCTCCGGCGCAGACTCGACCGGTCACGAGCGCGGTCCGGCTGAATAGGTCGCAATTGATCTGTCCCATTCGGTCCAGATAGAAGCAGTAGCGGTCGCCATCTCTCTCGGCGACGCCCGACTCCTGCCACGTGCCAGCGGGATCGAGCTCCCAGAGTGGGAGCGTGTCGGGGGCGACGTCCATCATCGATGAGGGGATGGCCATGCAGGTGGCGAGCCGCAGCGCAAGCTCGGCCTCATCGCCCTCCTCTGTCTCGGCCTCGACGACCAACGCACCGAACGACGTCAAGACCCCGTCGTCCCCGGCGTCGTCGCTCGCGGTGAAGTCCCCTCCTGGCATCGTTCGAGCGAAGTTGTCGTCGTCAGGGCTCACCACCGCACCGAAGACGGAGACCTTGCCCGAGATGGCGGATCCATCGGCATTGACGAAGGCGCCCGGGGGAACCTCAATGGACAGGCCGTCGGCGGTGAGCGTGCCACCATCTGCGGCATCGACCGTGCCCAGCTCTTCCCGCGCCAGCATGGCGGTGCGCACATAGGGGCTGCCACCAGTGGTGCGAGTGCCGGAGGTCTTGTCGAAGTAGCCGTCCCGCTGGAAGTTCACCACCACTCTGTCGATGCCCTTGAGGTCGACGCCCGACAGCTGGAAGTCGCCTTTCGCGTTGGTCAATGCAGTGATGCCGTAGGCGGACACCAACACATCAGCGATGGGTGCCTCGTTCGAGTCTTCCACCCGCCCGCCAATGTAGGATTCGTTGGCGTCGTTCTGTCCGCAGGCCGAAGCCCACACGACAGCGACAACCAACCGAAGTCGGGGACGGGGTGGGGTTGAAAGCAGCGGTTCCATGACGTTCTCCAAGAGGGTGGGTGCTGACGCATCGACCGACACGACAGCCCATGCCAAGCGTTGGCTTGTTTAGGCTGTGGCAGCTCCCCCAAACTTCCCAACCTCCGCTCTCCCGAACCATCGACTGCCGGCGTGGGCGGAGGTTCCAACGCTGGCTCGTCTGCATGACGCAGCCACGGGGGGCTCGGGTCGGGCTGGGGTAGGGTGGCTCACGGAGTCGCCCTCGAGAGACGTGCAAGATGGCGGCGGAGGCCCACGTTCAGTGGCACGGATGCCCAGGTCTCAAGCGAGTGGGCCTGGGTAGAGATCGACGCAATCGAAGGGGTCATCTGCATGGGGTCGCCTTGGGCGATGGGGTGTGTCCGGTCTTTCGTCTCCCGTCGTCCAAACGAAACGAGCCCTGGCATTTATCGTCGATCTCCCTGGACCCCGGCCACCGTCCTGTCCACGCGCAGCACTCCCGTTGGGTTGAGCTCGGATCCCTTGGTGCGTCAAGTCACCCTTTGGCTCAAGGCACATCCACCGAGAACCGCACCAGGCCGGTCTCCCCCTCCACGTCCGACACCGTGGCTTCAAACGTGTGGGTGCCCTGGGGGAGGGCCAGGTCGTCGATGTGCACCGGGGTGCGCGCCGGCGTGGTGAAGAGTCGGGGTGTGATGTCGATGCCGCGGCCCCGCAGGTACCGGACCTGAAGAGACCCCAGATCGACGGGAACACCGGACGGCCCGGGCTCAATGTCGAGATCCAGCGAGACCCGGCCGGTCCATGCAGACACGGTCATCTGAGCGGAGATGCGGGGGCCAACAGTGGCGCTCACCACCGTGCCCCGTGTGGTCGGCGCCAGGACCGGAGCGGCCGCTTCTTCGCCCGTGACCAGCGGTGTGGCGGGCACCCACAGCAGCGCCCCGGCGGCCATCGCGGCGACCAGGGTGGCGGCGGCGAACCACCGGCGGGTGGGGCGGGCCGGTGGTGCTTCGGGAGCTTGGAGCGCAGCATGGAGCGCATCGAGCACCGCGTCGGGCAGGCCGTCGGGGGCCACGGGCAGATCGAGGCCTGCGCGGATGTGCTGCTCGCGGACCCGCTCGGACGGCAAGCTGGGCCCCTGGAGCTCGGCTTCCAGCGCATCGAGCACCGCGTCGTCACCGCTGTCGAGAATTCGGAGCAGCTCGTCGGGACTGGGAGTGGTGCTCATGCGCGTGCCCCGCTCTGGAGGACAGCCAAGAGTCGGCCGAGAATGACCTTCTCCACGCGCATCCTGAGGGCGTCGCAGGTACGTAGTCCACCGGATAGTACGCCGAATGTGGCCCGCGGACCGTCGACCGACTCGGGGAGGGGGAGCACCCGCTGGGCAGGCGCAGCTTGGCCGGGCACCCGTCGGGCCGGCAGCCGCTCGCGGAGTCCGTGCATGACATTGTCCCTTCGTGCTGCGGACACCACCGCAAGCTCTGGGCGCTCGTGGCCCCCCGCGACCGAGAGCTGGAGGCGTGGGCACAGCGACAGCTTCCGGGACGCGACCCCCATGGCGATGTCACTCGCAGAGACGTGGGCTTGACCCAGAGCGAAGCGCACGTCGGGGGGAGCGGTCACCGGGTGGGCCTCGGCGAGCTGCTTCCACGGCACGCGGACCCCGTCGTGGCGGCACTGCAGCCACGCCACAAGCACGGGCCAGTCCTCCTCCAGCCCCTCCGTGTCGTTCCACTCGCGCAGCCGGGCGACCAGCCTTCGGGCGTCCACGTAGTCGTCGAGGTGAGCGTCGCTTGCCGCGCAGCCGTCGAGCTCTTCGGTGGCCGACACCTCCCGCGCGAGCTTGCGTCGTCGGTCGATGGCTGCGGATCGCACCAGCCGGAGAAACCATGCTCGAAAGGGCTTCTCGGTGCGGGTTGTGGCCCGCTCGGGGGCAAATGTGCGCAGGGCCCGCACGAACGCTTCGTCGACGATGCCCGGGGCTTCTTGTGCGGGGTCGGATGTCTGTCCCAGGCACCGACGGGCCACGGCGAGGGCCACCCGCTGGCTTCGGCGCCACAGCTCTGCTGCTGCATCGTCGTCGCGGGACTCGGCCCAGGCCTGCCAGAGCTGGGCCTCGGCAAGTGGGTGGAGCAGCGGCTCGGGTTGACTCACTGCGGGTCTCCAGGGAGAGCGCGCGGACGCGTTGGGGGGAAACATTCCTGCGAGAGCTTGCACCATCGACAGTGGCGAGCCTGCAGGACCGGGGTGCCGGAGGACTCTGAGGGTGCAGGATCTGAGGGTGCCGGAGTTTGGACTTCGCTGCTGAGGGGGCGCACGAAACGAGCCGCCACAATTTCTGCGGTCGTGCCGATCCCCAACTTGCCGATAGACTCGTCAGCCGGCCTCGTGGGACAATGCTGCTTGGCACCGATGCGGCGGTCACCGAATTCTTCCCCCTCTCCGAGCTCATCGTGGAGACTCGCGCCTGTGCTACCTCTCACGTTGGTTGTCCCTGCCCTCTTCGCGGCTGCGATGGCGTCTCCACCGGTGCCCGAGGCCCGCGCACTGTTGATGGGTGTGGCCGGGCGCTCCGAAGCGGCCATGGCGGCCGGAGACTCCCCGTCTTCAGCACTCGATCTCTCTCGCGACCTGGCGTCCATGGCCGAAGCCTTGGCCGTCCGTGGCTGGATGCCGGACGCGGTGGTGGTGGTCCCCCGTGCGGTCGACCCGGTGGCAGACCTGCATCGCCTCGCCGCCGAAGTGGGGCCTGGCGCCCGCGTCTTTGTCCACATCTCTGGCCACGGCACCCGCATCCCTGACGACAACGGGGACGAGTCAGACGGTCTCGACGAAGCGCTGGTGTTGCCCGACGGCACGCTGCTGCGCGACGATGTGTGGTCACAAGCGGTGGGCGAGCTTGCCCAGGCGCTCGGTCCCGCCGGCCATGTGGTGGTCTCCCTCGACACGTGCCACAGCGGCGGCATGACCCGCGGCCTCTCTGCGGGGGCCCAAGCCCGGGGCACCGGCCCGGCGACCCTCGGCGGCGACGGACCCTTCTCCGATCCCCTTCCCCCCGGCGCCGCGCCTGTCACGGTGTTGGCGGCGGCCCGGCCCGACGAGCTGGCGTTGGAACAGGCCGATGGGGGCGGCGCCTACACCCATGCCCTCGCCCGGGCGTTGGTGCGGGGGCACGCCAGCTGGTCCGGCGTGTTTGCCGATCTGCAGGCCTTGCTCGTCGAGTCTGCCCCCGGCCAGCACCCCCAGGCCCACGGCGAGCTGGACTTCTCGGTGGACGGGTCGGTGGACCTTCCCCGGGGTCTGCCCATCGACGGTGTGCTGTCGGACGGTCGGCTGCGCGTGGTCGGAGGACGACTGATGGGAATGTCCTCTGATAGCCAGTTCTCGGTGGTGTTGACCGACGGCCGAGAGCTGCCTGCGACCGTCGACACCGTGTCGGATGCACGGGTGCTGCTGCGCGTCGTGGCCGACCCCACGACCGACTTCTCGGGGGCCCGCGTCGTGGTGGTCCACTCCGCCCGCGCACCGCTCGATGTGCAGGTCGATGGTGAGCTGCCCGAGGCATGGCAGCTCGCGCTGTCCCGGGTCGGGGTGGCGGTCGCGCCGTCGGTGCTCCGCCTCGAAGCCGACCCCCAGTCTGTTCGGCTGGTGGGCCATGGCGGCACCCTCGCGGTGGACCCTGCCGACACCCCGCCCGACGGGTCGCGCGTGGTGGGGGAGCTGCGCCGCCGGTCCGCCGCCGCACACCTCGCGGGGCTGGAGCTGGCCGGGCCGGGCGACGTCCACATCGACCTGGTCACCGTGGATCCCGCCACCTGCGCTCCCCTCGACGTGGTCCCCCGGGACGCCACGGGCGAGCTGCTGCTGCCCCCCGACGCCACCGTCACCGTGCGGCTCACCCATGACGGACCGGCCACCCGGGCGCTCCAGCTCGTCCACTTCGACGCGGACGGCATCGCCACCCCACTGACCCCCTCGGGCGAGCCCCTCCGCATGGACCCTGGCTCAAGCTGGACCGCCCCGGGGTGTTGGCGCACGGTGCCCCCCTTCGGGACCGAGCGCATCAAGGCCTTCGCCACCCGCCAGCCGGTCGACCTGCACGCCTTCTTGGCCCCCTCCGGCACCCGCACCGTGCCCAGCTGGACCGCATCAGGATTAACACGTACGCTCACCTTCTCGGTGAGCCCCGTCCTCCGCGCCACCGCGTCCCGACCGTGACTCCCGCCGCCTTCCTGCTCGCGGGCATCGCCGCTGCGTCCACCCGGGGGCTCGCGCCGGTCCAGCCTGACACGCCGGTGAAGTCCGAGTTGTACGCCCGCCGGGTGGCGCTGGTGGTGGGGATTGGGGACTACGAGGACGACACCCTCGATCTCGCCTATGCGGTGGACGATGCTCGTGCGGTCGCGGAGGTGCTGCGGGACCGCTTCGGCTTCGACGACATCCGCACCCTGGTGGACGGCGAGGCCACCCGAGATGGGGTGCTCCAAGCGCTGTCGGACCTGGGCGACCTCTCCCCCGACGACGCCCTGTTCATCTTCTGGGCCGGCCATGGTCTCGCGGTTGAGACCAGCACCGGCGAGCCTGTGGGCTACCTCGTGCCGTGGGACGGGTCGACGGACCCTGCGCGGGTGCCCGTGCAAGACCTCTCGATGTCCGACGTGCGCTCCCTCGTGGGCCGCACGGTGCCCGCTCGCCACCGGTTCCTCGTGGTGGACGCCTGCTATGCCGGCCTGCTCGCCACCCGCGAGGCCCGTCACGTTCCCGACGCCGACGCCGCTTGGCTCGCCCGCAACTCGGCGCGGGACGCCTTCCAAGTGCTCACCGCTGGGCAGGCCGACGAGGCCGTGCTCGACATCGGGCCCGACGGCCACTCGGTGTTCACCGCCCGCCTGCTCTCGGCCCTCGGATCGGCGGACGACTACCTCACGGCCAGCGAGCTCGCGGTCGAGGTCCAGCGAGCGGTGCGCGCCGATGCGTTCGAGCGCGGCAGCCATGGCCAGACCCCCGCGTTCGGCCGAATTGCGGGCACGGGGGAGTTCGTGTTTGTGCCCAAAGATGTCGCTTTGGTGGGTGTTCCCATGCCGTCGGGGCCGCGCACATCTCGCGCCCTGGCCTGGTCTTCGGCGGCATCTTTGGTGGTGGGGGTGGTGGGGCTGTCCGCGGCCGCCATCACCCGAGATCAGTACGGGGCCAGCCCCCTGTCCGCCGGCCCCCAGCCCGAGCGGGTGCAGCTCAACCGGATTGCGGGTGGGGCGGGGTACGCCGCGCTGGGGGCATCTGGGGTGCTGCTGAGCACCGCGGTCTGGGTGGGGCGATGGTGAGGGCCCCCGTGCCAGTCGTCGCTGCGCTCTTCGGCGTCCTCGCGGGCTGCGCGGGGAGGGCGTCGTCGCCCTGTGTCACGGGCGTGGTCACCCTGGGCACGGTGGATGGCCGGGTCACCGACTTGGCGTCGGCGGTGGTGCTGACCGCCGCTTGGACTGGATCTGCGCCCCGGCTGTGGGTGGACGGCGGGGGCACCGATGGCTTTGTTGCCCTCGACGGGGATGGGCAGCTCGACGTCCGGCTGCGGCCAGGTACCACCCACACCGTGCGGGCGGAGCAGTGCGGAGACACGGTCGACGAGCTGGTGCTCTCGACCCGCCCCGAGGCGGTGGGCGACGCGATGGTGGGACCGACGTGGGGCCTCGACCTCCACAGCACCGATGCCGTCTGGGTCTCGCCCAGCAGCCGCCCGCCCGACGTCACACTGCGGGGCTTCACGGGCAGCGCCCACCATGTGTTGGTGTCGCTCGGGGCGTGGGTGGTGCCCGACCCCGACACTGGCGGGCCACAGGACACGGGCGCCGTGGTTGACCCGGAGGTCTCCGCCCTGGTGGCCTTTGGAGAGTCCACCGGCGATGTGGTGTGGCAGCACTCCTGCGTGACGCCCGCCACGGTCCCGGTCGACCTCGCCGGTGACCCCGACCTGCACATCGGCCCCGGCCCGATGGTGCTGCTCGAGGGCGAGCGCCGATACGACTTCGAGTCCTTCGAGCTGACGGGAAGGGTCGATGCCACCACGGGGCGGTGGGTCGATGTCCGCCTTCGGGCCATGATCGACCTGCGCACCCTGCCCGGCGCAGGCGACTCCGCCACCGATCCCTGTCTGGCCTTCGAGGCCTACGGTGCCTCGTGTGAGCCCTGCGCCGACCAAGCGCCCGACGGCACCGAGCTGGGGTGCTTGCCGCTGGAGCTGATCTGGCCAGTGGCCGACCCCGTGCCCGCGCTGGTGCTCGACCCGGCGGTGCTTCCGGAACCCGGATGCTGACGGTCCGCCATGGCACGGTGCTCTGCGTGCTGCTCGGTCTGTCGGCGTCCTGTGTCTTCATCCCGGCCGACGAGGTGGCCCGCCACACCGATGCCGACGGCGACGGGGTCTCCGCCGTCGATGACTGCGATGATGGCGACGCAGCGGTGTCTCCCAACGCCCTGGAGCTGTGCAATGGCATCGACGACGACTGCGACGGCCAGGTGGACGAAGCGCTGTTCCCTGACGACGACGGGGACGGCTTTGGGGGTGTGGTCCCCGATGAAGGGGCCTGCTTTGTCGGCTGGGTGACCACACCTGGAGACTGCGATGATGCCCGCGCCGACGTCTTTCCCGGTCAGTTCGAGATGTGCAACGGCCGCAATGACGGCTGTGCGTCGGCGTGGGCACCCACCGACGAGCTGGGCAGCGTGACGTGGACCCACGATGGGGTGGCGGCGGACCTCTCCGGCTTTTTTGCGGCCGGCACCACGGGCGACCCCGCCTACCCCGAGCTGCCCACCGAGGGTGTGGTCTCCATCTGTCGCGGTGAGTCCCCGTACCGGGTGCGCTTGTGGTCGAGTGACGTGGTCCAGCTCGCCATTGAAGGGGTGGCTATCCCATTGCCCGATGACACCGATGAGGACGACGCTCTGCCGGTTCTCAGCGGGGCGTCTTCGGTGGTCGAGGGCCCCACCGTGGACCTCTCCGGCGGTGGTGCCGTGAGCCTGCGTGACCTTGTGCTGACGGGCGGATCTGCGACCCCGAGCCGGCCGGGCGGTGGGCTGCACCTCTCCAGCCTGACGACGGCCACCCTGTCCGGCCTCGTGGTGCGCGGGAACACAGCGGGGGACGGCACAGAGGGCGGCGCGGGTGTCTACATGGGGTTCGTGGCCCGCGCCGAGCTGGACACCACACGGGTGGAGGACAACACCGGTGGACTGGGCACGTGGGGCGGCGGGATGCTGCTGGAGAGTGTCGGGCTGCGTGTGTACGACTCCACCATCCGCAACAACACAAGCGGCGAGCATGGCGGCGGCATCGCGATGGTGGGGGGCCGACTCGATGTGCGGGACTCCCACATCGACGGCAACACGGGGCGGCGGCGGGGCGGTGGGGTCTACGTGGGCCCATCGGCCCAAGCGTTCTTGGTGCGGACCACTGTGCGCGACAACTGGAGCGGCTTCGGCGGTGGCTCGGCGGGGGACGGTCGGTTGTCTTGTTTTGGGGACGACGACACGCTTGCAGAGGGCGGCACACCCCTGTGGACGGGCAACTTTGCAGACACGGGGGGCGCAGTGTTCGCGGTGTTCGGGGTCGGGGCCCACTCATTCGCAGGCTGCGGCGCCTCCGACAACACCGCAGGGGAGAGTGTGCCCTACCCGGACTTCGTCGATGTGGTGCTGCTCGACACCGACCGTGGCGAGGAGCAGTGGTACAGCATTGTGGGGACCTCGACCTTCTGTGACTGGAACCTGGGATGTCGGTACGACGTGGTGGCGGGCCCAGGGTGAAGGGGGCCCAGCCCACCCCGCTCTCGTCAGTCGCCCGCCGTCTCCAGCACCACATCATCCACCAACACAATGTGGCGATGGGGAACACTCGTGCCCACCTGGAACGTCAGATGCGGCGCCGGTGTGTCTGCCGCAAGGGTGAACGGCACCTCCACATCCAGCCAGTCGGGCTCGGCGTAGTGCACCCCATCCAAGCGCACCATTGTCGAGCACCAGTCCGTCGGGTCCGACTCGTACAGAATGGTGTTTCCATCACTGCTGTCGATGCGGGCGACAAACCAAGGCACCGTGTTGGCCTCGCAGGTCGCGAGGTCAACCCAGTGGTTGTCTTCATGGGTGATGGTGCGTTGCTTGAAGCGCAGCACATAGTCTCCGGCAGCCAGGCTTCCCCCTGATGTCCACGACGCTGTCGACAGGTCTTGGCTTGCGACCGCATGCGTCTCGCCGGCGGAGGGGTCAGCCTGGAGCTTCAACATGAACATGCCAGACGCCGGTGTCTGTGCATAGACGCTGGTCTCCCGGTCGGCGTCGTGGGTTGTGGTCCAGGCGCCGGTGTCCCGCTCAAAGCCACCGTCTCGAATCAGCGATGGCTCGGTGGTGCACCAGTCCCACAGCGCTTGTTCCCGGGTCAGCCCGTCGAGGTTGTCGTGTCGTGACCACAGCGGCGCCAGCCCCAGTGCCTCACACAAGGGCAGGTCTCCGGCCAAGCGGGCGTCGGGCCATCCGACCGCCAGAAACGGCTCAGTGAGCTGCTCACACAGGGCGAGTCGCGCGGCCTCCTCGGTGTCGGATGCCGGTGGGGTGGTGGCGGCCCACAGGGGCAGCGATGCGATGAGCTCCGGGTCGGCCGACGTGCAGATGTCGCCGCCGTGGGCCTCGCTAAACGTCAGTGCAAGGGCCCGGGCGTGGTCACTGCCCGTCAGTGTCCAGGGCAGCATCGGCTCCAGGTAAGGGGCCGGAGGACGGGCGAGCTCACCCAGCACACCGTTGAGGTGGCCCGAGTTCTGTTCGCTGCCGGCGATGGGCAACAAGCCCCCGTCCGCGATGTCGGTCTCGTTGGGGCGGCGTCGGGCGGCCAGCGTGAGCTGGGTGCGGTTCGCAGCGGCATCTCGCCGGAACATGCCCATGTCCGTAAACGTGGGCTCGACCGCATCGGGCGCGGCGAACTTGATCATTGTGGCGATGAGGGGAGCGTAGTTGCGCGGTGTGATGTCGACTTGGCCAGGGGCTGTGCCGCGGTGGATGATCGCTCCCAAGTCCAAGCTTGCATTGGTGACCCGCTGGCCAAAGCACTCCAAGCCGGTGGGGTCTGGGCGGTCCAAGACAACCGTGGCTGGCCCGAGCAGTCCGTGCTGTTGGGCGGTGGTGCTGTAGACTTGGCGCATGCCTTGGATGCTGCATGCATACAGGGCGTCGTGCTGGGCGCGGTAGGTGGGGTCGTCCTGCAACCGGTCGAGAAAGATGTCGCCGACGCCGTCTTCGGTCTCTCCGGTGAGGGCATCGAGGTACTGGACTGCGTCGCCGGTGGGGGCGGGAGCACACATGGGATCGTCCCAGCTGATGCCGGTTGCGGGATCCATCACCGCCTTGGCGCCGTGCCAAGTGCCCGCGTACGCACCGATGAGGCTGGCGATGGGCGCGGAGTGGAAGTCCATGGGTCGCGGCCCGCCCCAGCGCTCCCACATGTGGCCCGATGACCATGCGTCTTGCAGGTAGTGTTGGCCCACGGCTTCGATGAGCATGGCCTCCTGCTCACACGCCAACACATACCGCTCCAAAGACGCGGCGTGTTCCCCCAGGGACGTGGCCAGCACGTTGCACTCGGCCGCCCGTGCGATGGCCAGCGCGTGGTACCAAGCGTAGTAGTGTTGGGACTGGGGCGGGAAGTGGCTTGCGTTGAGCCCCCCCATGTGGCCCTCAAACTGGTGGCAGTCCTGCACATCCATGCCTGCGTCTGGCGGGCAGTGCTCATTGCCCCGGGCCCAGTCCCAGAGTGTGTAGGAGTGGTCGGGCAGCTGGGCCATCTCGGCGATGGTGGTCACCCGGGTCACGGCCAGACCGGGCGCTTCGACCACCGGATCAATGCTGGGGAAGGCGCCGTCAAACCAAGGCAGGCCGCTCTCCAGCACCGGCACCCCGCTGGACGCGCTGGACAGGGTCATGGGGTTGCCGATGGTCGCGGGCACCCCGCTGAGTGACAGCGCTGTCGTGAACAGCTGGGCGTGCTCCGGTTCGTCGATGGGCTCCAGATCTCGGGACGAGAGCCAGCCGTGGCGGGCCTTCTCCAGGCCGTCGCTGCACATCCGCGCTTCGGCGTCGACATAGCAGTGGCTGGACCAGGCGTGGGCCGTCGGCACGTGCCCGGTGAGGACCAACAACAACACAAGAGGCACGGCCCGCGGGGTTTGTGTCGAGACGTGGATGGTCGGCGTGGTGGGACTCATCGTGCGCCCACCGTGGTGGCTTCATCGAGTGTGGGAATGCAGCTGCTGTCGCCGAAGATGGCGTCCACCAAGGCATCGTCCTCGGACATGCCGTCGACTCGGCGCTGTTGGTACGCAGTGGTGCAGGCGGCGGGACAGCACAGCGTGTCTTCGGTCCATGGCGTGTCGGTGGCGCACTGGGGACCGTGGATGAGGCACCCGTGGGTGTTGCGTTCTTCATCAGAGATGCAAGCCAGCATGACGGTGGCGCAGGCCCCTGCAGCGGTCACCGGATCGCGCAGTGTGGGGTCGAGCCACAGTGTGGCGCCGTTGGCCTCGATGAAGGTGTAGCCTTCGCCCGTTGGTCCCGGCGGCATGTCCAAGGACTCCAGCGCGGCATAGGTGGGGCGCTCCCAGGTGCCGCTGTAGATGGGCGCTTCCACACCATCGGGGATGCCGCTGTCGGGGTCGGGATCCGGCGTGCCGGTGCCGGGTGTGTTGCCCCCGTCGGTGGACGTGGACTTGGGGCCGGCCCCGCTGCATGCCGGCAGGGCCAACAAGGCGCCGATGGTGACCAGACGGGCAAGTCGCATGCGAACCTCCTGGGGTGTGGTCTCGCTTGGGTTGTGTTCAGGACCCATGGCAACTGGGCCCGCCGTGGAGCGGACGCGGCGTGGGGTCTGTCGGGCCCAGCGAGGAGGGGCACGCCCTGGCTTGGGTGGGGGCGTCGATGCACCCAGCTTGGCCGACGCAGCCGCCGCACAATGTTGCAGGATGGGTGCGTTGGGGCGCGCATGGCCACAGTGCCCTCACACCGGACGTCTACGCCAAGTCGTCCTTGGGCATCCGTCCGGTCACCGCGCGGTAGATGCGCCCAAAGTAGCTGCGGCTCATGCCCACAGCGTCGGCGAGCTCGCCCACCGTGGTGAGGTTCCCTTCGGCGAGCAGCGCCTGGGCGCGCTCGATGCGGACGGCCCGCAGCCACTCGCTCGGCGTGGGCAGCTCCACCTCCAGCATCTTCGCTTGCAAGCTGCGTGGGCTCATCGCCATGGCCTTGGCCAGGGGACCGGCGGTGAAGCCAGACTGGTGCAGGCGGGGCAGGGCCGCGGTCTTCAAGCGGTCCTCGAAGCGCTCACGGGGCGTCGCGGGCGCATCGAGCACGGGCGCATCGAGCACGGGCGCATCGGGGGTCGGCGCAGCCCGCTGGGATCGGCGCAACAGCGCGGCCGCCCGGGCCATCAGCTCCGGCGCGGAGAAGGGCTTGGGCAGGTAGTCATCGGCCAGCTCCAGCCCCTCGATGCGGTCGGCGATCTCCTGGCGCGCCGAGACAAACAGCAAGGGCAGGTCGCGGTGCACGGGTGAGGCCCGGATCTGCCGACCCAGCTCGATGCCGTCCACCCGGGGCATCATGATGTCGCTGACGACGAGCTGGATGTCGGGGTGGGCCGAGAGCTGCTCCAGGGCCTCGGCACCGTCCCGGGCGCAGCGCACCGTGAAGCGCTCCGACAACAGCTCGTGCAGAAACGCCAACAAGTCGGGGTGGTCCTCCACCAAGAGCACGGTGAAGTCGCCCTCCAGATGGGCGTCTTGGGGCATGGTGGGCGGCGTGTTGTGGGCCGCCATGTCCACCTCCTCCGGCGCGAGGTGGGCGGCCCCCAGCGGCAGCGTGAACCAGAAGCGGGCCCCCTGCTGACCGTCCGCCACCCCGATGCGCCCGCCGTGCAGCTCCACCAGCTCCCGGGCCAGTGCAAGCCCCAGCCCCGCGCCCCCGCTGCGGCTGCCCTCCACCTGAAAGAAGCGGTCGAACACGGTCTGTTTGTGGGCCTCCGGCACCCCCGGTCCTTCGTCCTCTACGCTGATCTCCACGGTGTCTTCGGTGGGCCTGAGGGTGGTGTGGATGCGGCCGCCCGGTGGACTGAACCGCAGCGCATTCGACACGAGGTTGCTGACCACTTTGTCGATGCGGTCCCGCTCCACCCAAGCCAGCACCGGCTCGGTGGGGAACTGCTCGGTGAGGCGCACCCCGCCCTCGGCGGCCAGCGGCTCAAAGCGCTGTAGAACGTCGTGGAGGATGGCGGCCAGATCGAGCTTTCGGGCCCGCAAGCGCTCACCACCGGCCTGGGCGCGGGATGATGTCGAACAGCTGGCTGATGAGGGTGTCCAGCCGGTGCGCGTTCTCGATGGCGATGCCCAGCATTCGCCGCGTGCGGGGTTCTTGGGTCTCGCTGCGCAGGGTGCCCATGGGGCCCAAGATCAGGGACAGCGGGGTGCGCAGCTCATGGGAGACATTGGCGATGAGCTGGCGCTTGAGGTCATCGAGCTCCTCCAGCTTGCGGGCTTGCGCGGCGATGCGGGTGGCCCGGTCTTGCAGCATTGTCGACTGCTCGGCGAGGGTCTGGTTCTGTTCGCCCAGTGTCTCGTTGAGTTGTTCCAGTGTTGTGTTTCGCGAAGCGATGGCGCGGGTTTGGTCCTGCACCCGCCGCTCAAGATTGCGGTTTACCCAGCGCAACATGAGGGCTCGTGCGGCGATGCTCAGGCCCACAACAATGCTCGCCAGCAGGGAGATCAGGAGGGGGAAGAGACCGCGCTCGGTCAGGTGGGGGACACGGTGCAAGGACAGCTCGGCCACCGGTCCCCAGTCGTCGCCCAGGCGGGCTTGCACGTGCAACCTACTGTCGCCCGGCGGCACCGTCGGCAGGTCGAGTGTGCGGCCCGGGCCCAGCCGAGACCAAGCCGCAGCCTCCCCCACGCGGTAGCGAAAGCTCACCCGCTCGGCGTCTTCGATGGCGGCGGTCGACCAGCGCAGGTGGACCGGGGGGTGGTCGGCGGCGAGGTGCAGCGTGGTGGGGCGCAGCACGGACGTGTCGCCGGTCTGGGCCTCGATGAATTGGATCGCCGGTGCGGCGGGCAGCTCAAGCGCGCGGGGATCGACGACCACCACGCCATCCTGGCTGGCGAACCACAGCTTGCCGTCGGGGGTGCGCGCGGCTGCATCACCGACGAAGCCGTTGCACTCAGCAGTGGCCATGCCGTGGTCGGTGCCCAGCCAGTAGGGCACGGGTGCATCGCTGCCTTCCGCCCACGCTTGCAACCGGGCCGATGAGACGACGCCGATGCCTTGGTTGGTGCTGATGAAGGTGCGACCGCGGTGGTCCTCGATGGTGGTGTGCACCGTGCCGCGGTCCTGGAGGGAGTCTTCGTCCAGACAGCGCACCGGTGCGGTGGGGGTGGCGGCGGGCAGCACACACAAGCCCCGGTCGACCGTGGAGATCCAGACCCAGGCCCCGTCTTGGCGGAGGTGGCGCACGGTGCCGATGGCCTGGAGCTCGGGCAGGACCTCGGCGGGGGCACCGGGACTGGAGAGCCACACGCCCCGGAGGCCCCCCGCGATCAGGCGGCCGTCGTCCAGCTCGACCAGCGCATAGATGTCGGGAATGCTTTTGCCATCGGCATCTTGGATGGTGGTCCAGCCGGCTTCGGTGAGCTGTGCAAGGGTGCTGCGCTCACCGCCGAGAAAGAGCCCCTGGCGTGTGTTCCAGGCGGGGCCTGCCTGCCCTCGGTCCGGCGGCGCATCGGACACCCAGGCGTCCCCTTCCCAGCGGTGGACCAAGTTGGCGCAGGCCAGCCAGAGCGCCTCGGATGGGTCACGAAAGTAGCGGGTGGTCCAGATGGGACAGCTCGGGTTGACCTCAGGCAAGCGCGGGTCGGGGTGTTGGCTCCAGACCGGCCACCAGCGGGTCTTCGCGGCGAGTGCCCACAGGGTCTCGGTGGTGTCGTCCCACCACAGCCGCGACACGTTGACCGGTGTGTCGGCGTTGTCGGCGTTGTCGCTGGGGGGCAGCACCGTCTGGACGGCGGCTCGGCGCACCCGACGAATGCCGGCGACCGGGTCCAGGGACCACTGGGGGCCGTCGGTGAACGGGGGACCGGAGAGGTCGGGCGCATGGGGCGCTGCACCTTGGGCCGGGGACTGCTGGAGAGCCGGTGCGGGCGGGGTGTTCTGGGTGACGTACTGGCCATCGGGAGACGGGACGAAGCTGGCGGTGTCTGGGTCCCACACCTGGGTCTGGCCCTCGTGTTGGATGGCGAGCCGTCCGGTGTGGGGATCCCGTCCGACGAGGCGGTTGAGATCGGGCAGCCGGTGGGGCACCGCTCGCCAGGCGCTGTCGGGGGCGGTGGTGCGGGTCCACAGCGTGCGCGGATAGTCGATGAGCCACAGCCGGTCGTCCGGCCCGGTCGCGAGGAAGCCGAGCTGGGGCATAGGCGCGTCAATGGGCTCCAGCTCGGTGCTCATGCGCACGAGGCCACCGTCGGTGACCCCCACAGGTCGCGGCTGCCGTGGGCGAAGCCGTAGCGCAGGCGGTGCTGGGGGTCAGGCCACGCTCGGTGGGTGTCGGCGGCGCGGCGTTGGATGGTGCCGGTCTCGGTGCGAAGCCAGAGCGCACCATCGGTGGGGTGGGTGGTCACAAACTGAATGCGGTTGCTCGGGGGACCGCCGGGCATCGACGATCGCAGGCTGTCGTAGTGGACCCCGTCGAAGCGCACCAGCCCGTCGAAGGTGGCCAGCCAGACGACCCCCTCACCGTCGACCGTGATGTCGTTGATGACCCGGGTGGGCAGCCCATCGGACTGGTCCCAGTGGTCCACCAGCCAGCCTGGCGCGTGCACGGTGGTGCTCCGGGCCAGGGCCTGGGGAGCACTGGTGATCCAGGCCAGCGCGAAGAGCAGCACGTTTCGGGAGACCTGTGGCATTGGGGGGGGAGGCGCAGCAGGGGCACGCACGCCGGACACCCGTCGGGCTGAGACATCGCCGAGTGCCTCAGCCTGTGTGGGCTTCCCGGCCCGACACCGCGCGCACGGTATCTCGTGCGCAGCGCACCTCTGGGGCGAGGCTGCACCGGCTTGGCCACCCTGGCGCAGGCGGACATGCCCGGCCTGGGTGGGGGCGTCGGTGCTCCCAGCTGGGCCACCGCCGGCGCCGCACAGTGTTGCCGGATGGGTGCGAGAGAGCGCTCCTCCGCCAACCCACGGCTCCCCGCCAACGGCGGACTTGACGCCGCCCCCCGGCTCTACTACGACAATGCGTCGTAGAGGTGCCCATGTCCCGATCTCCCATCCTCGAGCGCAGCGTTCTCGATGCCCTGTGGCGGGGTGGCCAGTGGTCGGTGCGCGACGTGATGGGCGCAGTGGACCCGGAGCTCGCCTACACCACCTTCGCCACCGTGCTCGACCGCTTGAACGCCAAGGGCGAAGTGGACCGCGAGAAGGTGGACGGGGCCTGGCGATACACGGCGGCCCGCAGCCGGGAAGAGGCCCTCGCCGCTGAAGTGGGGCGGGTGCTGCAGCGGGCCGACGGCGCGCCCGAGCCCGTGTTGGTGGCGTTCCTGGACCAGGTGGAGGCCGCAGATCCGGACGGCCTCGATCGCTTGGAAGCCTTGATCCGCGCCCGGCGGGAGTGCCCGTGATGGTCGCCTCCTTGGCGCTTCCGGTGGTGGCGTCGGCCCTGTTCTTGGGCACGGGCTGGCTCGTTGCGGCCGTCGTGCTGTCCGCGTGGCTCCAGTTCACGGCGGTGCGGCCGGTGCTCGCCCGCCATGCGCCGCTCGTGTCGACCCTCCCCTGGCTGGCCGCCGCTGCGGTGGCGCTGGCGGCGGTGGTGCCCGGAGATCCCCACATGGGGAGCATGTTCGCGTGCCACTGCTTGGAGTCGATGCCCGCTTGGGTGCACCTCTGCCCGGTCCACCCCGAAGAAGCCGCCATGTTGGTGCTTCCGGCGCTGATCGTCTTGGTGGCGCTGCTCCCTGGCCGGCTGCGTGCGCTCATGGACCTCGCGTCGGAGCCCGTCGGACATGGCGGAGGTGACCAGCCCCGGGTGGTGTCCCTGGGCACCCCGATGGCGCTGCTGCACGGCTGGCTCCGCCCCACCTTGGTCGTCGATCAGGACCTCTGGGCCGCGCTCTCCGAGGCCGAGCGGGCGGCGGTCCTTGCCCACGAGCGGGGGCACTTGCGCCGACGGGACCCCCTCGTGCGGATGGTGCTCCGGGGTGCGCTCATGCTCGCTCCCCGGTCGCTTGCGCGTCAGGTGGTCCGGGGCTGGCTGGACCACGCCGAGCTCGCCGCCGATGCCGAGGCCGCGCGCCGACTGGCCGACCCCACCCTCGTCGCCCAGACGCTGCTGCGGTGTGCCCGCCTGGGTGCCCGACCGCCGGGGCTTGCCCTCGCATGGACTGGCGGCCGCCTGGAGCGCCGGGTGCGGGCGCTGGTCCAAGGCCAACCCAGCGCCACTCCGGCCCATCCCGACGTGGGCTGGCGGGAGCTGGGGGTGCTCACCGGCTTGGCCTCCCTGGCGCTGGCTGCCACGCCCTGGGTTCATCACCA
This sequence comes from Myxococcota bacterium, assembly GCA_942491145.1. Classification (GTDB taxonomy): domain Bacteria; phylum Myxococcota_A; class UBA796; order UBA796; family UBA2385; genus CAXQUZ01. The sequence goes on from CALOBC010000035.1 coordinate 358,048, forward strand.
AGTCGAGCACCTGCTCAACCTGGCCCTGTAGGCCCTCGTTTTTTTGAGCTTGTCGAGTTGAATGATGGGCCAAGCTTGGCCTACTACATTATGTCGTAATCAGGCCCCGCGGAGCTTGGGATATCGGGACTCGTGCGTTCTGAACCCAACTCTGCAGGAGCCCTGGCCCATGATCCAGCGAGCCCAGTCAAGCCCCCTTCTCTCATCTACTACAATATGTAGTAGGTGTGCCGTGTTGGTGCTGGGGATCGGCCTGTCCGCGCAGGCCCGAGCCTCAACAGCGACCGGTGAGCTCGAGCTGGTCCAGGCCGCCTTGACCCAGGGGGTGCCCCAAGCGCAGCTCCAGGCCATCCGGGCGCAAGGGGACGCGGACCGTGTGGCGTCTCCCCTCCTCGAGAACCCGGTCCTCGAAGCCCGGCGCGAGCGGGCCAATGGACCGGCGGGTGCGGCGACCGACGTGCTGGGCGCGAGTGTGCAGCTCGGGCTCGGGGGGCATGCCGAGGCGGAGGCCGCCCGGTACCGAGGACACGCCGCTGGTGCATGGCTTCGTGCGGGTGAGGTCCAGGCCATCTGTGCGATCCGCGAGGGCGCGCTGTCGCTGTGGCTCGCCACAGAGCGGGCCCAAGTGGCAGCCACGGCACAGCAGCGACTCGACACCGTGCTCGGCCTGGTGGACCGCTTGGCCCAGGCCGGTGAGATCGCGCGACACGAGCGGGACTTCCTGGGCCTGACGGTGGCCGCCCACCGCCACCAAGTCGACGCCACACAAGGGCAGCTGCTCTCGTCTCGAAGCGCGGTGTCTGCCCATGCCGGCGTGCTGGTCGACGGGGTCCAGCTGCTGCCGCTCGCGCCTGTGGGTGCCGGTGACGCGGTGGTGGCCGAGGGGCTCTTGGCCGACCGACACTAATCGCCCTGCGGCATGAGCGCGTCGCTGCGGAGCACGCCCTCGTCGCGGCCCGCCGGGCTGGGCTCCCCGACCTGACGGTGTCGGTGGGTGCCCGTTGGGACGCGTTTCCGGACGGTTCCTCGCGCACGCCAGGCTTGGAGCTTGGTACGGGTTTATCCATACCTGTGTTTGACCGCAACCAAGTGGACGTCGGTGCCCGCCGTGCAGCGCTGGCGGCCCTCGACGCCCGCATTGCCCACCACGAGTCCGCCCTGCGCGGCGCCATCTCTGCGGCTTGGCAGCGGGCATCCGCCCTGGGGCCCATCCCTGAAGCGGTCGCCACCGCCACGTTCTGGACCGGCGCGCTGGACCGCTTCTCTGCAGGTGAGTCGACCATCGACGATCTGTTGGCGGCCGCGACCGACCTTGAGGCCGTTGAGATGGGCGTCCTGGACGGCGCCGAGCTGCGCCGAAGTGCCCGGCTGGAGCTGTCCTGTGCGACCGGTGCATTCCCGGAGCCCGAGCTTTGGGCACTCTTCGAGGAACCCAACAGATGATCGAACGTGTCCACCCCAGAGCTTGGCTGTTTGTCGCCCTCACCGCATGCGGCGACTCGCCGGCCGAGCACGGCCACAGCCATGGAGACGGTGGGCACGACGGCGCATCGCACGAGGAAGAAGCGGAGTCCATTGCCGTGACCCGCTGGACCACCGACCATGAGCTCTTTGTGGAGCTCGACGCCCCCGTGGTGGCGCGCGCCTTCGCCTACCACGCCCATGTCACCCGCCTTGCCGACAACCACGCCGCCACCGCCGGGGTGCTGACCCTGCGCTTCGAGCAAGACGGGTTTGTGGTGGAGACCCACACCGACGAGGCTGTTGCCCGGCCGGGGATCTTTGCGGCCGAGGCCCAGCCACCGTCCACAGCGGGGGACTACCGGCTGTTCTTCACCTACACCAACGGGGACGAGAAGGCCGAGTGGGACGGGGGAACGGTCCGGGTGGGGGACGGTGTATCCGTTGCCCATGATGGCGAGAGTGACGGCGAGATCGGCTTTCTCAAAGAGTCCCAGTGGCAGGTGCCCTTCGCCGTGGCGCCCGCCCAAGCCCGCCCCCTGGCGCCCTTGGTGCAGGCCGCTGGTGTGGTCCGGTCCGCCCCCGCCAGCACGGTTGTGGTCGCGGCGCCGGTGGATGGGCTCGTGGCTTGGGCGGATGTCTTGCCGGTGGTGGGCCGCCGTGTGCACCGGGGGGATCGGCTGGCGACGCTGGTGCCCGCCGGGGCTGCCGAGCACTGGACCACGCTGCAGGCCGAGCTCAGCACCGCACGCATCGACCGTGACCTGGCCCGGTCAGACCTTGCGAGGCTGGAGGGCTTGGCGACGGGTGAGCTGGCGTCGGCCAAGCGACTCGACGAAGCGCGGGCGGCCTTGGCCCGAACCGAAGCGCGCGCGGCTGCGGGGCGACGTCGGGTCTCGGCGTTGACCAGCGCGGGCGCCGGCGCGGTGTCGATTCGGGCGCCGGCCGACGGGGTCATTGTGGCGGTGGGGTCTGCGCACGGTCAGGCGGTCCTGGCTGGGGCCCCGCTGGTGAGCGTGAGCACCGACAATGACGTGCTCATCGAGGGTTGGGTGAATGCCCGTGCTGGCGGTGCGCTGTCTCCGGTCGCCAGCGTGTCGGTGATGCGGGGGGACTGGCCGGCCCCGCAGGACCTGCTCGGGGCGGGTGCCTCGGTGCTCACCGATCAGCTGGTCTACGACCCCCGAAGCCTCTCAGCCTCGCTGAGTGTGCTGGCCCCGGCCGCCTCGGGCCTGGTGCCCGGCGACTTGGTTGAGCTGGCCATCGGCGTCGGTACCCCGACCCCCCGGCTCGCCGTGCCCCGCAAGGCCATCGTCGAGATCAACGGTCAAGACATCATCTTCGTCCAGAAGACTGGCGAGTCCTTCACCCGTCGTCGGGTGACACTCGGTGCGGGCGACGCCACGCATGTCGAGATCACCGATGGGCTGGTTCCCGGCGAGATGGTCGTCGTAGACGGAGGCTTCGACGTGCATGTCGCGTCTCTGTCCGGCGCCCTTGAGTCGCATCGCCACTGAGGTCTGCCCATGTGGAACCTGCTCATTCGCTGGTCGCTGTCGAACCGGGCCGTCGTGCTCGGCCTGGCGGTGCTGTTGCTGGTCTGGGGAGCCTGGACCGCGTCCAAGCTGCCCGTCGACGTGCTCCCTGACGTCAACGCCCCCACCGTCACGGTCCTCACCGAGACCCACGGCATGGCGCCCGATGAGGTGGAGACCCTGGTCACCATCCCCATCGAGACCGCGCTCAATGGGGCGCCGGGCTTGCGCCGCCTGCGGTCGTCGTCGGGCATTGGCATCAGCGTGGTCTGGGCGGAGTTCGAGTGGGACGCCGACCCCTACAGAGCCCGACAGGTGGTCACCGAGCGCCTCCAAGTGGCCAGCGGGGCGCTCCCGCCCGACGTGCCTGCGCCTGTGCTCGCGCCGATGTCCAGCATCATGGGGGAGATCCTGTTCTTGGGCCTGTCCGGCGATGATGACGTGGACCCCATGGACGTGCGCGACTTCGCGGAGTGGGAGCTGCGCAGGCGCTTGCTCGGCACGCCGGGGGTGGCTCAGGTCACCCCGATCGGTGGGCAGCTCCGCCAAGTCCAGGTGGTGCTCAATCCTGCGGCCATGCAGACCACCCGCATCGGCCACCGCCAAGTGCTCGATGCCCTCGAAGGCGCCAACGAGAACGCGCCGGGCGGCTTCATCGAGAGCGGACACAGCGAGTACCTCGTGCGGGGAATCGGCCGTGCGCAGACCCTGGACGACCTCGCCAAGATTGTGGTGGGCAGGGTGGACGGGGTGCCGATCCTGCTCGGTCAGGTGGCCGATGTTCAGGTGGGTGCGGCCCTCTCCCGGGGCACGGCAGCGGTGGACGCCCGACCGGCAGTTGTGTTGGCGGTCCAGAAACAACCCGAAGCCAACACACTGGACCTCACTGCACGCATCGATGTGGCGCTGGACGACGTGGAGCGGGCCCTTCCGCCCGGCATGACCCTCCACCGCGCGGGCTTCCGACAAGCCCGGTTCATCGACACCGCCATCGGCAATGTTCAGACGCATCTCTTGGAGAGCGCGGTCCTCGTGGTGCTGCTGTTGACGGCATTCTTGGCGAACTGGCGAACCACCTTCATCTCGTTGATGGCGCTACCCCTGTCGCTGCTGGCGGGGGTTCTGACGCTCTCGGCGCTGGGGGCCGGACTCAACACCATGACCCTCGGCGGGCTGGCCATCGCCATCGGGGCGCTGGTCGACGACGCCATCATCGACGTCGAGAATGTGTACCGGCGGCTGCGCCAGCGGGCGGGCCTCCCGGAGGACGAGCGACCGCCGCTGTTGGAGACCGTGTACGCCGCGTCGGTGGAGATTCGGGGCTCCATTGTGTACGCCACCGCCATCATCGTGGCTGTGTTCTTGCCCCTGTTCTTCTTCTCGGGGCTGGAGGGTCGGCTGTTGGCCCCGCTCGGCACGGCCTATGTGGCCAGCCTTGTGGCCTCGCTGGTGGTCGCGGTGACCGTCACGCCTGTGCTGTGCAGCATGCTGTTGTCCAGTGTGCCTCCGGCGGCCGTGGACCAAGACCCGTGGGTGGTCCGCAAGCTGAAGTCCGCCTACCGACCGGCCCTCGACAGCGCACTGCGTCGTCCCCTGCTGGTGCTGCTGGGCGCGCTGGTCGGGGTCCTGGTGGCGGCCGGGGGCTTGGCCTCGTTCGGTCGCTCGTTCCTGCCGGCCTTCAACGAGGGCGCCTTCACGCTGGCGGCGGCGACGGCCCCGGGCACCCCGCTGTCCGACTCGGACGCCATGGTGCGCCGACTCGAACAACGTGTGGAGGCGCTGCCGTGGGTCGAGGCTGTGGTCCGGCGGACCGGGCGCGCCGAGCGGGATGAACACGCCCAGGACGTGCAGTTCAGCGAGCTCGAGGTCACGGTGCAGGAAGGCACCGACGCCGAGGAGGCCGCATCCGCGCTGCGGGAGGCCGCACGCGTGCCCGGCTTGGTCGTCAGCGTGGGCCAACCCATCGGGCACCGCATCGAGCACATGCTCTCCGGGGTGAAGACGTCCCTGGCGATGAAGGTGTTTGGCGAAGACCTGGGGGAGCTGCGCCGGGCCGCGCAGCAGGTCCAAGGCGCGATCGCGGGGGTGCCGGGTCTGGTGGACCTGTCCGTCGAGCAACAGACGGAGGTGCCCCAGATCTTGGTGCGCCCCCGGTACGGTCCCCTCTCGGTGCTGGGGCTGACCCCGGGCGAGGTGGCGGAGTGGGTCGAGACGGCGATGATGGGCCACCCCGTCGGCCAGTGGTGGCAGGGGGGACGGGCGCATGAGCTGGTGGTCCGCTACCCCGAGCGGTACCGCGCCAGTCTTCAAGCGCTGTCTGATGCACCCATCGACGCGGATGGCGAGCGCTTTGTTGCGTTGTCCCAGGTCGCCCAGGTGGAGCGAACACTGGGCCCCAACCTCATCCAGCGGGAGAACGCCAAGCGCCGGATTGTGGTGATGGCCAACGTCGAAGGCCGCGACATCAAGGGTGTGGTGGACGACATTCGCGCGGCGCTGCCGAAGCTGCCCGAAGGGGTCTACATCGACATCGGTGGCCAAGCCGAGAGCGAACAGAAGGCGACCCGGACCATCGTGGGGCTGTCCGCACTCGCCATCGTGGTGATGCTGGGCTTGTTGTGGGCGGCGCTGCGCTCGGGCCGTGACGCGGTGTTGGTGATGGTCAACCTGCCGCTGTCGCTCATCGGGGGCGTGGCCGTGGTCTCGGCGGGCGGGGGGGTGCTGTGGGTGGCTTCGCTGGTGGGGTTCATCACGCTGTTTGGCATCGCCACCCGCAATGGCATCTTGCTGGTCACGCACTACCATCACCTGATGGCCGATGAGGGCGCGACCCTGGCCGATGCGGTCCTGCGGGGCAGCGAAGAGCGCTTGGTGCCCGTGCTGATGACGGCACTCGGCACGGCGCTGGCGCTGGTGCCCATCGCGCTGGCGGCCGGTGAGCCGGGCAACGAGATTCAGGCGCCGATGGCTGCGGTGATCTTGGGGGGGCTCGCATCCTCCACTGTTTTGGTACTGTTGGTGCTTCCTGTGCTCTATGTTCGGTTCGGCCGTCCCCCTGTTCCCTCGGAAGCCCCATGACCCCGCGCCCGCTCCCCATCGCCGCACTGATGCTGATGTCTGGCTGTGGCGACGCCGACCATGCCCATGACCACGACCACGACGTCGATGGCGGGCATGAGCGAGCGCACATCGACGACGCCGCCGCCCAAGCGTCCCCCGTCCCGCCCAAGGCCAGTGCCGTCGTCGGGCCGGACGACTTTCAGCTCGGTACCTGGACCGTGCGACTCGAAGCCACGGCGGCGGGTCTGCACCTGTCTGCCAAAGACTCCGCCGGGGCTCGTGTGCAGCCAACTGGTGAAGTCCGGGTGGTGTTGACCGCCCCTGGGCAGGACGAACAGCGGCTCGTGCTGTCGCCCACCAGTCGCGCGTGGGAGGCGCCGGCCCAGGCGGTCGGCGCCAGTGGCTATGTGGCGGTCATCAGCATGCTGGTGAACGAGAAGCTGGAGACCGCTCGTGTGACCTGGGGCGAGGTGCCCCCGGTGGCCCCTGCCGTGAAGCCCGATGGCGCGGGGCATGGGGGCGAAGACCAGGACCACGGCCACGGCCACGGCCACTGAGCGGACACGGGCCCCAGCGGGAGGGGCTCAGCCGTCCTGTGAGCCTCAGCCCGGGTCGACGGTCACTGTGCAGTCCTCGATGATGGCCGCATAGAAGTAGCCGAAGCCCAGGTCCTTATCGATGGTCAGCGGGCCTTTGGCCACCGCGACATCCCCCACGTCCAGCTCGGCGTCGGACGTGATGGTCAGGTCGTTGGTGCCGGCCTCGGCGTCTCCGGTGCCGTCTTGGAGGTGGTACCAGTTGGTGCCGAAGATGCCTTTGTTCGCCTTGACCACCCGCCCCCGCACGGCGACGGGCTGGCCCGACAGTGCGGTGCGTTGGGCGTAGACATCTTCGATCGCCAGACCACCGGGGGGGGGACTCAAGCGCAATGCAGACGCCGCAGTGGCCGCGTCGACCACCGCAAAGTTGGGCAGCTCGACGATCTCGGCGAACGTGCGACCCAGTGCTGCAGACACGAGGTTCCTTCGGAGGGGACCCTTGCCGAGCAAGACGTGATCATCGACCTTCAGGGGGGCTTCGGGCGCCACGAACCAGAAGTCCCACTGGCCCTCCGCAACCCGTGCATAGACCCGTCCGTCTCCGACCAGCACCTCCTGGACCACCGCCGGGGCCACATTGGCCACATTGGTGGCAATTACTCCGGTGGATGCTGGGGTTGTGGGGGTAGACTGCTCGCCGCCGCACGCGGCCAGCGCCAACAAACTGTATACAATCGATGTGCGGAATCGCATGAGGAACTCGGCGCTCAAGGGTTGATGTTCAGCATATAGTCGCAAATCGATCGGTTGACAGCGCGTCTGTGGTCGGCATGCTACTGGGCACGTTGAACAGGGTCTGCACAGGTCTCGCCGAGCGAGCGCCCCATGTGCCCCTCGCCACCTCTTCGAACGAGCGCAATTGATGGTTCTCTCTCCCTTGCTGATGGCACTGGTTGCGTGCAGCACCAGCTCCAGCCCCCCCGTGGCGCCGACCTCTGAGCCCTTGCCCATGGTGGCAGCGGCCCCCCAGGCTCCCCAAGCGCGACAGGTTCCCGACGGACCGGCCGCGCCCACGCTGCTCTGGCATGGCCTGACGGTGGGTGCGGCGACGGCGACCGAAGTGGATGCTTGGCTTGCCGAGCGCAGCCTGACGTGCAAGTCGGCGGATGCGATGGCGCGAGAGTCCCAGCAAGTGCGGTGTTCTGGCGATCTGCCCGTCACGGTTCTGCCGGATCGCAAGATCGGCGGTCGGTTGACGACGTTGTTGTTCAGTGGCGCCGAGAACGGACCCATCCACCACATCTCGACGCTGCGCAAATACAGCATTCCTGATCGGGCCATTGAGGACTACGCCTCGGCGGTGTCGGCCTTGACCGCCCAGCTTGGCCCCCCCCAACGCAGCCAAGCGGTCACCGACCCGGAGCGCTTGTCAACGGCCCTCGCTCGGTGGGCCACGGACTGGGCCTTTGCCGACCTGACGGTGCGTCTCAGCATCATGAAGGGTGCCGGCGAGCACGTCACGGTCACCGAAGTCTGGGAGACCCCGGGCGTCGAAGCGACCATTGCGAGTCGACCGGGCGTGCGGGGTCATGGCGCGGCCAAGCCTGCTGCCAACCCCCATGTCATGGACGATGCCGACGAACCCGGCCATCCTGCGCCGGGCGGATCGCCCTCCAACTCAACTGCCCCCGCAACTGCGGGGGAGAACCAATGAGCCTCGTCGTGCGAATGCACGGTGGGGCCCGCTGGGTCCAGCATGAACATGGCGGCGGGCAGAACGCCCCTGTCGCTGAGTGCAACGCCAACCGGGCTGTTCTTTGGGCAGCCCAATCCAACACGGGAATACAAACATGAGAAACACCCTCTTCGGGCTGGCCGCAGTGCTGGCGCTACCCCTGGTCGCATGCAGCGACAAGGGCGACGACTCCGGCGTTGGCAGCGCGGACGGTGCCGACGGTGCCGACGGTGCTGACGGCGGCGATGGCGCAGACGGCGGCGATGGCGCCGACGGCGGCGATGGTGCCGATGGCGGCGACGGCGGTGACCCCACGCTGTACGAGCAGCTCGGTGGTGAGGCCGGTGTGAACACCGTTCTCGACGCCTTCTTGGGCAAGGTCGTGGCCGATGCACGCATCAACTGGTTCTTCGCCAACGCGGACGCAGCCAACCTCAAGGTGATGCTCCACGACCAGATCTGCTCGGCCACGGGCGGCGGTTGCGCCTACACCGGTGGCAGCATGCTCGACGTGCACGCTGGCATGGCGATCACCGACGACCAGTTCAACGCGCTGGTCGAAGACCTCCTCGCTGCACTCGACGACCTGGGCGTGCCCTACGCCCTCGACGGCTCCGAGGTCATCGACCCCCTCCTGCTCGGCCTTGTGGGCATGCAGGGTGACATCGTGACCGATGCCGCCGGCGACACCGTCTACTTCAACCAGCTCGGTGGCTACGCTGCGATCGGCGCGGTTGTGGACGAATTCCTGGTTCAGGTGGCCGCGGACGCCCGCATCAACGGTCGCTTCGCTGACGCTGATCTGCCCCGCCTGCGCGGCTTGCTCGTCGAGCAGGTCTGTGAGGCCACGGGTGGCTACTGCGTCTACAGCGGCATGGACATGGTCACGGCCCACACCGGCATGTGCATCACCGACGCCGAGTTTGTGGCGATGGCCGAAGACTTCGTCGCTGCCTACGACGTCTTGGGCGTGCCCTACAGCACCTTCTTCGACGGCTCCCAGGTGGGTGACGGCGTGGTCCAGGTGCTGGTCGGCATGCAGGGCGACATCACCGAAGAGTGCGCTGGTTGATCCAGTGACCGGCCGCCGGCTTGCCCCCTGTGGGCACCGGTGGCCCCATCCCAGCGCCCGTCGGAGCTTCCTCCGGCGGGCGTTGGTTCGTCTTGGGTCCCTGCCGGTCACCCACCGGTGTGGGGGCTCACAGCGTGTCGGGATCGGCGTCCAGGCACGTGCGGTCCACCGGGCTCAAGAGGCTGGCCCACAGCGCAATCTTGGGCAGCTCCCACCGGTAAAAGTACTGGGCCGCGGTGATCTTTCCCCGCAGGAAGGGGTCGTCGCCAGTCTGAAGCATGCGCTCGGCGACGATGGCCTGCTCCAGCCACATCCAGGCCACCACGGTGTGTCCCGCGAGGTGCAAGTAGGGGGTGGCGTTGGCCAGCAGCAGCTCTGGCCCTTCGCTCGTCGCCACCTCCGCCAGCGAGATGGTGACGGTCATGAGGGTCTGGACGGCCTCGCTCAAGAGCTCTGCCAGTGCGCCACTCTCGCCGCCGGCCTCTCGTCCCCGGGCCACCGCATCCTGCAAGCGGGGCAACAACACCGCGCCGCGGCCCTTGGCCAGCACCTTGCGCCCCAGCAAGTCCATCGCTTGGATGCCGTTGGTGCCCTCGTGGATCGGGTTGAGCCGGTTGTCTCGATACAGCCGCTCCACTGGGTACTCTCGGGTGTAGCCGTAGCCGCCCAGCACCTGGATGCTCGACGAGCTGGACCGCAAGCCGTGGTCGGCGCTCCAGGCCTTCACGATGGGCGTGAGGGTGTCGAGCAACAGCTCCAGCTCACGGGCGGCGCTGTGGTCTCCGGCTTCCTTGGCGACCCGCTGGCGGTCCACCAAGGTCGCGGCGAAGAGCACCAACGACAGGGCCCCTTCGGAGATGGCCTTCTGTTCGAGGAGCATGCGCCGCACGTCGGCGTGGGCGACGATGGGCACCGGCGGGGACGTGGGGTCACGGTCCCCAATGGGCCGACCTTGGGGACGTTCTCGCGCATAGGCCAGCGCGTGTCGGTAGCCCCCCCAGCTCAGGCAGGCCGCGCACACCCCGATGCCGATCCGGGCCTCGTTCATCATGTGGAACATGGCCGACAGACCGCGGTTCTCTTCCCCCACGACAAAGCCTACTGCGCCGTCATTGTCGCCAAGTGAGAAGACCGTGTTGACGGCCCCGCGGAAGCCCATCTTGTGGTTGATGCCCACCACCGCGACGTCGTTGGGCACCGTGAAGGTGCCGGTGTCATCGGGCAGCAGCTTGGGCACCAAGAACAGACTGATGCCGCGGGTTCCCGGGGGTGCATCCGGCAAGCGGGCGAGCACAAAGTGCACGATGTTTTCGGACAGGTCCTGGTCGGCCCCCGTGATCCACATCTTGTTGCCCCGCAGCCGGTACGTGCCGTCGCCGTGGGGGGTGGCGGTGGTGAGCAGGTCGGCCAGCGACGAGCCGGCTTGGGGCTCGGACAGCGCCATCGTGCCAAAGAAGCGCCCTTCAACCAGCGGGGCCAGCCAGGTCTCTTTCAGCGCCGCCGACCCATGAGTGGCCAGCAGGTTGGCGGCGGCGATGGTGAGCCCGGCGTAGGCCAGCAGGGGGGTGTTCGTCGCCCCGAACAGCGCGGAGATGGCCTCGTGCACGGCAAAGGGGACTTGCAGCCCGCCGTGCTCGGCATCGAAGGGGGCCGACAAGAAGCCGGCTTCGATGAAGGTGTCCAGCGCCGGCTTGGCGGCGGGGTGGACCTTGACCTTGCCGCAGTCCAGCTGGGGCTCTTCGGCGTCCATGTCGGCGGCGATGGGGGCAAACACGTCCAGGGACATCTGGCGTGCCATGGCCAGCATGTCTTCGAGGCCTTCCCGGTCGTGGTCGGCGAAGGCCGGGGCCTGGAGCATGCCCTCGAGGCCGTGGACCTCAAAGAGCAAGAAGGTCAGGTCGCGCACGGGCAGCAGGTCGGTCATCGCTGGGGTCTCGGGGAAGGGGTGGGCTTGCCCGAAGGTGGGGGCAGCTTGACGACGCGGGTGTTTGTGATGTGGTCCCAGGGCGTGCGGCGCTTGGGATCGAAGAGTGTGACCAGCACGGCAATGCCGAGCAGGCTGAGCACGAGGTACTTGATGAGGGCCCGCACCACCCGGGTCTTCGTCGGGACAGGCTGACCCTCGAGGTCCACGATGTGCATGCCCGTGAGCTTGTGGCCCAGGGTGCCTTGGAGGGTGCTGCGGTGACAAGCAATCTCGAACAAGGGCATGGTCACGACACACACGAGCAGCCCGATGCCCACCCCCGCCCCCAGCCAGAGCATCTGGTCGTCGGGGGACACGCGGCCGGTGTTCATCAAGCGGTAGGCGGCGGTCATGCCCAGCCAAGTGAGCAGAATTCCGCCGAGCAGTCCGACGGTGGAGTCGACCGTGTAGGCGATCGTGCGCTCGCGGTCTGTGGGCACCATCAGGCCATCTTCGTCGGGCGGGGGCCGGTCGCCAGCCCGCGCGGGTGGGGGGCGTGCGGCGGGGTTCGACGTGGACATCAAGGGGCCCCTGGACAAGGTTCGCCGCTCTATCACTGCGCCGGAGTGCGGGCCGTGGGCCGACCTACCGGGGGGCGGCCCGCAACACCGCCCGGGCCGTGGCCGCCCCGCCCAGCGCCGTCGCCAGTGTGCTCTGACCCGGGAACACCGAGTCCCCCACCAACCACACCCCAGGCTGGACCTGCTGGGGCCCCAGCGACCCATAGTTGTGTAGCCCCACCGTTCGGGGCACCCCGCCCACCCGACCGGCCGAGCGGCCCGTGAAGCGCGACCAGGTGCGGGGACTCGCGGTCATGCGGTGGACCGTGGCGCCGTCCACCTCGGGGGCGAGTGTGCGCAGTGTGGACTGCATCCGGTTGTGCACGGCATGCACCGTCTGGCCGGCATCTTCAAGCAAGCGGTCCGGCCGGATGTGGGTGGAGATGGTCACCGTGCGCTGGCCGTCCGGTGCCCGGTCCTCGTCGGCCCCGCTGATGCTCACGAAGATGTGGTTGCCCTCCACGAGAGGGGCGTGCTCGTCGGCAATGAGCTGCAGGTGGTGCGGGTCGGGGGGGACGTCCGCCGCGGGGTCGAGGCGCAGGTAGAGCATACACGCCGCCCAGCCCGCGCTCACCTTGCGGTCCAGGGCGCCCAGCTGCTGGGTGCCGAGCAGCGCGTCCATGGCGTCAGGCAGGACATTCCCGACGATCTGGTCGACCTTGACCGAGTGTCCCCGCGCCGCCACCCGCCAGCCCGCGCCGCTGCGGGTCAGGCTGCGCACCCGGGACGCGAGGTGCACGGTGCCCCCGGCCCGGCGGATGGCCAGGACCATGGCCTTGGCCAGCACACCGATGCCCCCGTGGATGTGGCCCGTGCCGCGGAAGGTGTAGTCCAGCGTGGACAGGGCGAAGGGGGCCTCGGCGTCGGCGGCGCTGGCTTGCACCGTGATCTGGGAACATGCGTCCACCCAGGTGCGCAGGGGGCGCCAGTCCGCCAGGCCATGTCGAGCGAGCAAGTGCAGGGCCGGCCGGCCCACATGGCCGATGAGCGGCAGGTAGCGGGCCAGTCGCTTCACATGCCAGGACAGGCCCCCTGGGCCGAAGGGCACCAGCCGTCCGGGGTCATCGAGCATGGGCCACAGCGCCTCGGCGACGGCCCCTTGGTCTCGAAAGAAGCGTCGCAGTGAAGCTTCAGGGGCGTTGGGTAGCGCGCAAAGGCCCGTGATGAAGCGGTCCCGGTCGGCGGGGATGGGCAGCTCCCCGCTGGGACTGCGCAGGGTGATGGGCACATCGGGCGTGGTGAACTCCACGTCCATGTCGTGTTGTTGCCGCCACCGCTCGAACAGCCCCCCGGGGCCCAGCCCCGAGAAGAGGGTGGCGCCGGTCTCGTAGCGGGCGCCGCCCTTTTCAAACGTGGATGCGCACCCGCCCGGGTAGCGGAGAGACTCGAACAGCACGACATTCTGACCTTGTTCGGCGAGGGTCAGTGCCGCCGCGAGGCCGCCGAAGCCGCCGCCGATGACGGCCGTGTGGGCGGTGGACATGGGCACCCCGGGGGTGGTCGTGACGGATGTACACGAACTGTGTGCAAACTATATCCGCCAGTTCCCCGTCCGCCCACCTTCAGTCACAAGCCGGTGCTGCGTCCAGGTCGAGAACACAGCCCACGCAGTCGTAGCCGAGGGTCCAGGTCAGCGCGTCGTAGACCCCGAGGGCATAGACGGTGCCATTAAAGGGACCATCCGAAGTGAGTGTGTGGATGCCCCCATCCAGCGTCCCGGTCGCCCCGTCTCCCGCGTCCAGCGGGGTGCCGTCATCGATCTCCACCGCGTCACCCTCCGGGGACCAGACGCCCACATGCCGCGTCGCACTTGCCAAGCTCTCGGTGGCCAGGGGCACGGTCACACGGGCATCGATGCGGGTCAGGGGTGCGGGGGTCACGAAGACGAGGTTGGGGTCGCCGACGGACCCCCCGGTGCCACAGTCGCCCCCTTGCATCACCTGGGCCACCAGCACAGGCGCCGATGACGTGATGCTCGTGGCGTCGCTGATCTCCAGGGACAACGGCTCACCGGCATCGAGCACCGTGGGCGGCCCGCAGTCCACTTGGATCTCGGTGCCGTCCTCATGGGCGACCATGCGCACGGTGTCGGCACTCCGGCGGGCGAAGGGCACCACGACGGTGTGGCGACCCCAGCGGTCCACCGGTGGGAGCTGGTCCCAGACATGACTGTTGGCGCCGGCCGTGCACCCCACCCAAGGCTGCTTGGCGCCGGCAAAGACCGCGATGGGCGCACCCCCGACCGAGCGCACACGGGACCCCGACAGGTCGCCATCGGCGTGCACCGGCCACACCTCGCCCTCGTTGAGAATGACGCTATATTCAACATCTTCGGGGCGCAGCCCATAGGTGAAGGCCGCAGGTGTGATGGCGACTTCGGTGTTGTCCTCGGTGGCCACCACGATGAAGCCGTTGGGACCGCTGCCCATCGCGTCGGGCACGGTCAGCACCCGGTAGTCCCCGTCCAGCTCGTCGATGGGCAACAAGCGGCTCGCCTCGCTGAAGTACAGCCGCCAGTGCAGCGCGACGGCCTCGATGTCCCGGTCCGCGCTCACCTTGACACCGAAGATGCCGACTTCTTCGCTGCCTTCGGGGTACCAGATGGCGCTGGGCAAGCGCACTTCCCGCTGCTCACCGGGGGCCAGCTCCCACTCCTGCATGTACCCGGTGGCGGGCACCTCGATGCGCCCGATGGCCCCGTCTGGCGCGTCGATGAGCACGCCGAATTCCGGTGGACCGTTGAAGGTCAGATCCAAGTTCTCCATGTAGGCGAGCCAGAACTCTCGGCCGGACGTGCGCACGCGACCGGTGTCGCTGGACGTGGTGCCGCCGCCGGTGTCGGTGGCGTCATCGCCGTCCACACCACCGTCCCCGCCGTCGCTCTCGCCGCCAGAGTCACGCCCGCCGCGGCTGCCGGCCCCGAGGCTCTTGACGGCGGTGTCGAGGGTGCAGCCCGACAGGGCAACACCGAGGATGAAGGGGCGGAGGGGGTGGCGCATTGCGGCTCCGTGTCCAGACCTGGGACAGGCCGCACGGTAGCGTCCGATGCGGGCAGTCACCATGGGGCAAGGGGGACAGCAGGCCCGGGTTTCCACCGATGACCACATCTTTGCACACAGTTCAGGGGCTGGCCGGTGGGCATGGAAGCCCGGTAGGGTGGGGCATGAGCTCCCTCGCCGCGCTGATGATCGGGACCGCCGCCGCTGTCGTGCCCCCGGCGCTCGTGCAGAGCTGTGCCCGGCTGCGGGCGGACACCGATCCCTTGTGGTCGCTGGAGTCCCTCGATCTGGCGGCCGGGACCGGTGTGCACGGCCAGCGGGAGATCATGGGGCTGTTTCTCAGCCGAGAGACCCTGCCGGTGTTGGCCTTGGCGGCCCCCCTCGGGCTGACGCCGGACGCCTGGCAAGAGGTCGTGGGGGCGCTGCGGGCGGCGGGTGTGCAGCGGGTGGTGCGGGTGCCGCTGCTGGGGGATGACCACGGCTACCATGGTGGTGCGATCGTGCTTCAGGAGGATGTGGTCTATCGGGTGGCCGGGGGATCGTGGATCTGCGTGGGGACCGGGGGCACCCGTCCGCTGGCCACCGGCTGCACCGTGGACGGGCCGCTGTGGTGGTGTGCCGATCCGCCCCCGGCGCCCGTGGGTCCCCCCCCGCCGGCGCCCCGGTGAAGGCCCCCGGTGCAGGGCTTGGGGTACGGGGGCGAGGCCGGTCCCGAGCGGAGACTGCGGAGATCCCATGCTGAACGTGTTGTTTGTCTGTTCGCGCAACCAGTGGCGCAGCCCGACGGCCGAGAAGCTCTGGCGCCGACAGCCCGGCATCCGCGTGCGCTCGGCAGGCACCAGTCCCCGGGCCCGACGACCTCTGCGTCACGAAGACCTTGCGTGGGCCGACGTGGTGCTGTGCATGGAGGACAAACATGCAGACCGCATCCGGGCGGCACACGGTCGCTGGGCCAGCCAGGTGCCCATCGAGGTGCTCGGCGTCGAGGACCTGTACCGGTTCATGGATCCTGAGCTCATCAGTGTCTTGGAGTTTGTGGTGCCCCCGGTGTTGGCCGCCCATCGCCGACATCTGGGCGTGCCCGAGCCCTGACCTGAGGGGCCGTCGATCACCGCTGGGCGAGGCTGGCCGGGGGCATGGCGGGATCGTCCATGCGGGCCACCACGATGACCCCGCCGACGGGCCGGATGCCGTGCACCGAGACGGTCTCGTCGTTGACCAACACGGGAAGCGCCTGGGTCGCCGTGTCGATGCTCCAAAACTGTTCCGTCTCGAGTGCCGCAAATGCTGAGCTCGTTGGGTTGCGTCGCAGCTCCAGTTCGTACACAACGCCGTCGTCCAGGCCCGTGATGGCCACACACCGGTCCCGCCCTTTGCTGACACAGTCCGCCGGTGCCCAGCGGTCCGCCGTGGTGGTGTCGAGGTTGACCACCAGTGTGGGGCCGACCGGCGAGGGCGCGGCGTGCACCGCAGTGGACGATGTGCTGCACAACAGGGCGATGACAGCGAACAGGGCAGGGGTGCGAGTGAGCATGGTGTCTCCGGTGGCGGTGTGCGCTGCAGGGCGGGGCCCGCAGGGGTCGGTGCTGGCCCCTCAAAGCTACGAGGCCGCGTCCAGGCGGGCCATTACGGCGGTTTACCCCGTCTTACGGGCGCTTACGGTGGAGTCGCGCCTGTCCCTTGGGGGCTGTATGGCGTCGTAAGGTGCCGACATGCGCCGTAAGTGCCGCTTCGCGAGGCTCGCTTAGGTTGGTTGGGCCTGAGCGTTGGCGCGGTGTGCGTCACCCACCCAATGTTGGGGCAGCCACACGACCGGCCTGGTGATGGGTTGTGTGGTTCGGTTCTCCCCAAACTCGAGAGTTGATCATGTCGATGCGTTCCTTGTCCCTTTTGTCGTTGCTTGCCTTGTCGGTGGGTGGATGTGCCTCTGGCAAGGGCGAACCCGACTCTGGTGACCCCATTGTGGAAGCGGATGCCGATGCCGATGCCGACGCGGACAGCGACACGGATGCGGACGCCGACGCAGATGCCGACGCCGATGCCGATGCGGACGCCGACGCCGACGCTGACGCCGACGCCGATGCCGATGCCGATGCCGATGCCGATGCCGATGCCGATGCCGATGCCGATGCCGACGCCGATGCGGACGTCCCACTCTACATGGTTGAGCGGGGCCAGCTGTCGTGGCAGGACGCCGAGACCCAAGCGGCTCGGTTCACTTCAGGCTCCGCCACCTCCCACCTCGCGGTGGCACACACCCAGGCCGACATCGACACCTTGGCGTCGATGGTGACCTTCGGGGGCGGCAACTTGTGGCTGGGCGGCGAGCAGGACTCCAGCGGCGACTGGTGGTGGGTGACCGGTGAGCCCATCGCCACAACCAACTGGGCCCCCGGCGAGCCGAACAGCAGCGACGAGCGGTACCTCGAGATGTGGGGCACCGGAATCCCGACATGGGCCCCTGGCTCGTGGAACGACTCGGTGGCCGAACAAGGTTGGAACCAGGGCTTCGTCACCCAGCTCGATGTGCCGGTGGTGTACAACGAAGACAACGGGCACTACTACGCCCGCGTCACCGGTGACTTCTGGACCTGGACCGAAGCCAACATGCTGGCGTCCGGGTCTCGCTATGGCGACCTTCGGGGCCATCTGCTCACCATCCAAGATGCCGATGAACAGGCTTGGATCGGGGACAACCTCGGCTGGGATAACGTGTGGATCGGCGGGCTTCAGGATGCCTACGACGTGGGCTACTCCGAGCCTGCCGGGGGTTGGCGCTGGGTGACCGGCGAGCCCATGTCGTACACCAACTGGGACGCCGCGGAGCCCAACGACGACTCTGCATCCGGTGAGCACTGGATGTCGGTGTTCAGCAACGGTGAGTGGAACGACAACGTGGCCGAGTGGACGTATAGCCCCGGCAATGCGGGCTTCATCGTGGAGTTTGAGGCGAGCACGATGGTGCGCCATGTGGCCCAGCAGGACGACACCTACGGCTTCCGCTCGACCGCGGACAATCACCGGTGGGACTCGAGTCGGGACGCCGTGTATGGCACCGAAGGCTATGTCATCTATGCCGCTGGTCCGGCGGATGGTTCATCTCCGTACATCATGAGCTACGCGGACCCGCTGACCTACGACAACGGCACCATCGCCACGCTGGTGGACTTGCCCTCGTATCTGGAGCTGGAGAACAACGGTCAAGACACGTCTCTTGCCTACTCTGAGCGGCCGGAGATCGACGACCCTCGCATCGCGCCGTCGAGCAGTGTGGCGGACATCGCCTCGGGCATGGCGCTGAAGAACTACGCCAACGACATCATCTACAACTCGGTCGTGGACATTGTGTTTACGGCATCGCCCCCGGACGTGGTGCGGGTGGGAGTCATCGCACGGGGCGAGGGTGAAGACGCCATGGAAGCGGTGGAGCTGGCCCAGACCGGCGGTGGCACAGTGGGTGCCCGTGCCGTGCGGACGGGTGATCCGGACATCTACATCCAGTTTTTCGACATTGAGGGTGCCCAGAGCGGCGATCGGTTCACGATCTCGCTGGCCAAGGGAGACCATGGGTACAACCCCAACGTCGCCTACTTTGGGATTGTCTTCGACTGACTTGGGCGGGACGTGACCGGTGGCGGTCGAGAGTGTTTGTATATAGTTTAGCCCAAAGGTTGACCCCAGGCGTGCACAGGGTTTGCGCACGCCTGGGGTCCGCCGTTCAGACCAGAGGGTCTACATCGCCTCGGGGAGGATCTCGGCCGAGGTGCCGTCGGGGAGGTGGGCCACGAGTGTCGGCAGCCCCGCGTCATTGTTGATGGCGTAGACGTTGATCACTTCGTCGGTGATGCTCACGTCCGGCACCTTGAAGCATGCGTCCACCGTGGCGTTGGCGCCGATGTCGAAGCCCACGTTGATGGCGGTGCTCGGCAAGTCCACATTGGCCGCCACCGCGCCGAACGCGAAGCCCGGCAGCAGCGGTGCATCACCGACCGGTGCGCACATGTCGTCCACCACCCACACATCGACCGGGTCCAGGGGAGCGAGTGCGGCCGCGTGGATGATGTTCAGGCGCACATTGCCCGCCGGGATGCCCATGCGGTCGTCGGGGAAAGCGCCGATGGTGAAGGCATTGTTGTCGCCCATGGGCATGACGTAGCCCGAGGCGAACACGCTCCAGGCGTCGCCGTCGGCGATGGGGAAGTCCGCGACGGTGAACACCGACTGATCGATCGTGCCGCCGGACGGCACCACATCAAAGGTGTAGCTGCCCACAGGAAGGTCCACGTAGCCGGTGGTCGCCTTGAACCCGAAGGTGATGCCGGACGCCGCGCCGTTGACGAAGATGTCGACGTCCGTGTCCATGTCGCCGGGGAAGACGCCGAAGTGGGCCAGCCGGACTTGACCGGTGGCGTCCCCACCATCACCGCCGTCTGCACCATCACCGCCGTCTGCACCGTCACCGCCGTCTGCACCATCACCGCCGTCTGCACCGTCACCGCCGTCTGCACCGTCACCGCCGTCTGCACCGTCACCGCCGTCTGCACCGGAGATGTCGTCGATGCCGCTGTCGTCTTTGGCCCCATCGGAGCAGGCGACCGTGAGCAAGGACAAGGCGGTGAGGAGGACAAGGGAGGAGGTCGAGGTCATCTGCATGGGGGGTCTCCAGACGAGTGCCGCAGCACCCTGTACATGGTTGGAACACTGTTGACGCCCAAGGTTGTAGCCCGGAGAAAAGGGGCTTGCACATGGTTTGGAGATGTTTTTGAACACAGTTTGAAGATTCGTCGACAATGACCTCAGTGACGTCCGTTTGGTGGTGTTGTTTCGCTCATGGTAAGATGTAAGACGTATCTGCTCCGGGCTTCCAGGGGGCCGGGCCTCGGTGCAGCCCTGATCTGCATCAGCCCAGTCCGGCCACACCACACAGGCCTGCGCAGTGGGTGCTCGGGACGATAGGCAAGAGCCCATGGCGAACGAGACCCCAAGCATGGCCACCATGGCCTTTCCGCAGACTTTGCCGTTGGCGGACACCGTGCCGGAGCCCCACACCGTGGCCACCCACGATGGCCAGACCCTCGCGCCGGGGCAAGATGGCGAGCGGGTGGGCTTGACCGCCGTGCAGATGCCGTCCCGCTACCTCGACCTTGGGGTCATCGGGCGGGGGGGCAGCGGCGAGGTGAGGCGGGTCCACGACACCGTGCTGGGGCGAGATCTCGCCATGAAGCTGCTGGCCCCTCAGCGCCAGTGGAGCACGGCCCAGATGGACCGGCTGCGCATCGAAGCGATCATGACGGCCCAGCTCCAGCACCCCGGTGTGGTGCCGGTGTACGACCGGGGCACCCTGGAGGACGGCCGCGTCTGGTTCACCATGAAGGCGATTCGCGGGACCACCCTCGCCGAGGCCACTCGGGACGTGCACGGCCCGGCGCAGGACCCCGTGGCGACGGCACCTTCCCTGCGCACACTGTTGTCCAGCTTCGTGTCGGTGTGCCAAGCCGTGGCCTATGCCCACAGCCGAGGGGTGGTCCACCGTGACCTGAAGCCCGGCAACATCATGCTGGGCGAGTTCGGTGAGGTGCTGGTGGTCGACTGGGGGCTGGCGGTGTCGACCGTGGACCACCGACCGGCGCAGTCGTCGTCGATCGCGGGCACGCCGGTCTACATGGCGCCCGAGCAAGCCCGGGGTGGGCCCGGTGCCGAAGCGCCCGCCGTGGACATCTATGCCCTGGGTGCTGTGCTCTACGAGCTGATCAGCGGCCGCCCGCCCTACTTGGTCGCCGGCCATGCCGCGATTCAGGCGGTGTTGGATGGGCCGCCGGCGCCCTTGACCGATGTGCCCGGTGTTCCGACGGCATTGGCAGCGGCGAGCGCATGGGCGATGAGCCGCGATCCGAGCGCCCGGCCTGAGGCGCTGGAGCTGGCGGCGGCGGTGCAGAACTGGCGGGACGGGCAGCGCGCACGGGAAGAAGCGCTGGCGGTGGTGGCGGACGCCGACGCCATCGCGCCGTCCATTCAGACGCTCAAGGATGAGGCCGCAGCACTGCGCCGGGACGCCGACGCTCGGTTGGCTCGCTTGGGCCCGAAGGCGTCGCAGGACGATCGGGAGGCCGCGTGGGACATCCAAGACAAGGCCGCCAGCAGAGAGCGCGAGGCCCGCTTGTCCGAGACGGTCTGGCTCCAGACCCTGCGCAGCGCCCTGAACCGTGTGCCCGAGCTCGCCGAAGCCCACGACCGCCTCGCGGACCACTACCGGGCTGCGCTGCAGGACGCCGAAGCCCGCCGCGACAGCGACGCGGCCGCGACATCGCTGTGGCTGCTCCGCCAGCACGACCGGGGCCAGCATGCGGCCTATGTGTTGGGAACGGGCCTGCTCACCCTCTTCACCGAGCCCGCGGGGGCGGCGGTCCACATCCAGCGCTGTGTGGAGCGACGCAAGCGACTGGTGCTCGAAGATGGCGGCGTGCTCGGCACCACCGACCTGCCCCAGGCCAAGCTCGCCCCTGGCAGCTACCTGCTCACCCTGGTGCACCCCGACCGGCTGCCGGTCCGCTACCCGGTCTTCTTGGAGCGCCAAGGCCACTGGAGCAGCCAGGGGCCGGTCCACTTGCCCCGTGCTGACGAGCTTCAGGACGGGGAGTGTTATGTGCCCGGCGGCTGGTTTGTGGCCGGGGGAGACCCCGATGCCGGGGACGCGCTGCCCCGCCAGTGGGTGTGGGTGGACAGCTTCGTCATGGCCGAACAGCCCGTCACAGTGGGGCAATACCTGGGGTTCCTCAACGCGCTGGTCCGCGAGGGCCGTGTGGACGATGCGCTGCGGTGGCAACCCCTGGCTGGCCACTCGGTCGCCCACAGCGATGGTGCGACGCCGGTGTTTGTGCAGGATGCCGATGGGCGCTTTCATGCCGGCGCGGACAACCAAGGCCAGCCATGGAGCGCCGAGTGGCCCGTCACCCTGGTGGACTGGCACTGCGCCCGTGCCTACGCCGCTTGGAAGAGCATCCAAGATGGCCTGCCATGGCGGCTTCCCAGCGAGCTGGAGCGAGAGAAAGCGGCGCGGGGTGTGGACGGGCGCTTCTTCCCCTGGGGAGATGGCTTTGACCCCACCTTCGCCCGGGTGGCCGCCAGCCAAGCCGGCCCACCCAAGCCGGCGGCGGTGGCCGACTTTCCCCTCGACACCAGCGTCTACGGTGTTCGAGGGCTCGGGGGAAACACCCGGGACTGGTGCGCCAACCGGTGGACTCGAGCGGGCCCCATCGACCCCCTCACGCGGCGGGTGCGCCGAGACCTGGCCAGTGGCGGCGCCGACGTGGTGGCGGTTCGCGGGGGCGCCTTTGCCGGCAAGGCCTCGTCGAGTCGGTCGGCGGCCCGGTTTGGCTCGTGGGCCGGTGCCCGGGTGATGAACCTGGGCTTTCGGTTGGTGCGCACGCTGCGCCCGCCGGTGGCGCGGTCCAAGCCGGACGAGTGAAGCGAGCGATCAAGCCAAGCTGATGAGGAACCGGGACTGAGCCCAGACTGGAGAGCTGGCCACGGCGACCAGCGGGGAAGGGCCCACAAGGTCCTCTTTCACGACCTGGGTGAGGTCCGCTGGGGCTTGGTCTCGGAACATCCGGACCGTCGTTGTGGAACCGCTGGTGCTCACCCGGAAGCTCAGCCGGCCGGCGGCGCCGCGCATCCCAAAGTAGGCCATGCCTTGCAGCGGTGTGGCCGCGCCGACGGTGGCCTGGGACTCCCTGAAGAAGGCGGTGACCCCTTCGCTGAGCATCCACGCCCAAGCGCGCTGCACAGGCAGCGGCACATCGCCGGGCGGCGGTGTTGTGGCCGTGGCCCGCAGGCGGTCGCCCGGCATGATCTGGGGTTCGCCGACGAAGCCGAAGTAGGTCTGGCCGGGCCTGAGGGTCTGGCTTGCGGGCGGGTTTCCCGGTGACCAGGGCCCAGTGACCGTGAACGGGGCTGCCCCCGCGCCAATGGCGACCGCGAAGAACACCCGCGTCCAGTCCGGTCGCAGGATGGTGCCGACGTTGCGCTCGATGGTGATGGCGAACACCTCGTCGTTCTCGGGCCAGATCTCGAGACCTTGGGCGTGGGCGTTGGGGTCGGTCGGGGTGCGGGTGGCCGGGTCGAAGCCGAGGAAAGGCAGGTCGCTCACCGGCTCGGGCGCGGACAGGGTCACCCGCTGGTTGAACGACAGGGCCGACAGCAACAGGTTGGCCCGGTGGACGAGGTTGCCGTTGGAGATGCCCAGGCAGGTGGCGTCGGTGTCGCGGGTGGGCTGCCAGCGGCTCATCACGGTGGTGGTGGCCCAGGTGAACGCGCCCAGCTGGTGGGCATCCCCGAGGTTGGCGGTCGCCGCGCGCTGTCCCTGGCCGCTGGCGGCGAGGATGCGGGCGTGCAGGCCTTGTCGGGTCCACTGGGCCTCGTCCTGGCTGCCTTGGAGGCGCTGGCCGGGCCCACCGGCGTGGCAGGTGTCCAGCGCGATGGTCCACCGGGGGGCGTGGTCGCGGTCCGGTCCCCGCAGGGCCTCGATGAGGTCTTGGGCGCCCAGCAGCCCATCGGCGTCGTAGGCCCGCCCGCCGAGCAGCACCCCTTGACCATTGGTGGCCGGCCGAAGGTTGGCGCAGGCCAAGTGCAAGCTGGGTTCGCCCTTCCCCTCCACAATGCCGCCGTGGCCGGTGTAGACGAGCAGTCCCCGGCCCCCATCGTGGGCGAGGGTGCGCAGGTGGTCCAAGATCTGGGCCTTGGTGGGGGCCTCGTTCAGCAGGCCGGGGTCGAGGGCCAGCGCGGTCTGGGCCACGGTCGCCCAGGATGCCCCTGAAGCCCCGTCCAGCGCCCGCTCGCGCACGGCACGGTCCAGGCGCAGCACCACCGCCGCACACGCCCGTCCGTCGTCGTCCAGGGGGGAGCCAGACCAGCCCCGCTCGTCGAGGATCTGCACCAGATCGAGGGTGCCTTGGATCAGCCGAAAGAACCGGCGGTTGGTGCCGGGGTGGACGTCGTCGAAGGCCCGCTGGAGCGTGGGTTGGTCCTGACAGAGCTGGGTGATGGGGCAGCGCGCATCGGTGAACGCGTCCAACAGGCGGCGGGTCCAGGGGTCCAGTCCCGCGGGCCCCACTTCATCGACCACCCCGTCCTTGGCTTGGTTGAGGTGTTCGAGGCAGATCTGGAGCCGCACCGCGGACGTGGCTTCGTCTTGGGGATCCGACGACGTGCGGCGAACCGTCGGGTGGGCGTCGTGGGTGGAAATGCGGTCAACCGCGTGGTTGATGAAGGTCTGGAGCGCCCGATGCTGCACCGTCGGCGGAAGGTCGGATCGGGCCATGGCGCGGGCGATGTCGGCCAAGGTGAGCGCAGGCTGGCAGAGCACATGCAGGCGGTCGGGGGTGACCCCCATGCGCAGCGCTTGCACCGTCCAGGCGATGAGGTTGTCCCGCGCAGCGGTCACGGGGGCCAGTCCGGCGGCCGCGTCCAGGGTCTCGATGCCCACAAGCAGGACGGAGAGATCGCTCTGGGGAGGGCCCAGCGCGGAGACTGCCGCCGGAGAGGCTGCGGTGGGGGCGTCGACACGGATGGACATGGCGGGTTCTCGGGGCAGGACGGTGGGGGCCTTGGCTGGGCGGGCACAAGCCGAGAGACGCGGTGCCGGCCGGCGCCCGTGCTGGGCGGACGGTCCTCTAAGCACAAAACCAGACCATGCAATGCACCGCCGGGAATGGAGGCGGCCGCGGTCCCTCAGGGGGGTGTTGGCCCCGTCAGGAGGGGGCTTGTTCCCGTGCGCACAAGTCCACGTACTTGGCGATGCGCCGCTCCCGAGTGGCCGGCCGCTTGGCGTCCTGGATGCTGTACAGAATGGCAAAGCGTTGGCTGGCGCGGAGTCCCTCGAAGAACTTCAGCGCCGTGGGAATGGCGGCGAGGGCGTGGGCGAGGTCTGGGGGCACGGTGGCCGTGCGCATCGAGTCATAGGCTGCATCCCACCGCCCATCGGCTTGGGCCCGGTCGATCTCCGCCTGACCCGCGGGGGCCATCCGACCGGCGGAGATCAGCGCTGCTACCTTCTTTTGGTTGACCTTCGACCACCGGCTTCGCGCCGCTCGGGGGGTGAAGCGCTGCAGGTACACATCGTCGTCGTGGGACGCTTTTTGGCTGTCGATCCAGCCAAAGCGCAAGGCCTCGTCGAGCGCCTCGCTGTAGGTCGGTCCCGGGATCCCCCTTCCCTTCTTGGGTATCCTCAGCCACATGCCCGGTGCGGTCGTGTGGTGTTTCATCAGCCAAGCGCCGAAGGCAGCGGCGGACGGAAAGCCCATCATGGGCAGATCATCGCGGGGAGGCATCGCAGCTCCGGGGTGTGTGCGGGACGGCGCGCCCACTGCGCGGAACAGGTCCGTGCGAGCTGGACCGGATGCGGCTGGAGTGCCGCAGCCCGTCCCCGAGAGGATGCAAAGGAAGCGTCCCGAAGATCCCGGCCTCAGCCGCCTTCGTTGCGCTTCACCAGGTTCATCAGGTCCTGGTCCCGACCGGTCACCAGGTTGATGACCAGCCCATCCCGTCCCGCCCGAGCGGTGCGGCCCGCCCGGTGCAAGTAGTTGTCGAGGTCCTTGGGCAAGTGCACGTTGATGACCCGCTCCACGCGGTCAATGTCGAGCCCCCGGCCGCCCAGGTCGGTGGTCAGCAGCGCGTGGACCTCGCCGTCCCGAAAGCGCTGGAGGTTGGCCCGCCGCTCCTTCGGGTCCAGCTCCCCCCGCAGCGCGAGGTGGCTGACGCCCAGGTCTTCCAGCCATGCCGCGACTTGGTCCACTTGGGCGCGGGTGTTGGCGAACAGCACCGTGCCGGAGGTCTTGTCTTTCTTGAAGATGGCCTGGAGCACGTCAAAGCGGACGCCATCGGTCACTTGGCGGTTCTCCACCCGCAGTGTCTTCACCAGGCGCCGGCTACCCCGGGTGCGGATGTAGACGGGCGTGGTGTGGAACAGGTCGGCGGCGGTCGCCTCCAGCTCCTTGGGCAAGGTCGCCGAGAACATCACCACCTGGGCGGAGTGGGGGCACGCCCGCACGATCCGCCGGGCCACCGGACGGAAGCCGGGGTCGAGCATCTGGTCGGCTTCATCAAAGACCACCATGCGCACGTCGGCGAGGTGGAGGTGGTGGTCGTCGAGCAGCTGGGTGAGGCGCCCGGGCGTGGCGACCATCACTTCAAAGGCGCCGTTGACATTGCGCTTGGCAATCTTGCGCGCCGCGCCGCCGAGCACACTGCGCACCCGCACTCGGGTGCTGTGGGTCAGCGTCTTGAAGACCTTGCAGACCTGCTCACCCAGCTCGCGGGTGGGCACGAGCACCACACCACGGGGATGCCCGTTCTTCGAGACGGCGGACCCGTTGTTCTCGAGCGTCTTGAGCTTGTGCAGCATCGGCAACACATAGGCCAGGGTCTTGCCGCTGCCGGTCTCGGCCACCCCCACCAGCGAGGCGCCGCCCAGCAGCTCAGGCAAGGTGCGCTGCTGGATGTCGGTGGGATCGGTGATGGCCTGCGCGGCCAGGCTGTCCACCAGGGTCGGCAGCAGCGAAAAGTCGGAAAATGGCATCACACCCTCGGCTTGGAGCGCCCCGCTATCGCGCTGGTGCCGACGTGGCCGTTGGGAGCCGCTGGGGGCCCGGTCCAGTCCCGCAGCATTGAGAAGGCTTGAGGTCGACCCGCAACGGGCGACAGCACGCGCTACGCGGGGCTGCCAACCTCTGGAGTCACGATGAACACGAAATCTTGGGCCTTTGCGGTTCTGCTTCTGCCCCTCAGCCTCGGCTGTTCTGGCGGCAAGAACGAGGACTCTGGTGCCGCCCAGGGCGACGGCAGTGATGGCAGCGACGGCAGCGACGGCAGCGACGGCGGGTCTGCCTCCACGGTGTCCACCTTCCCCGACGGGGAAGCGACCTGGACCGTCACGGCTGTGGCGGCCGGCATCGACCTCGACGTGGTCGTGGTCACCACCCACACCGACGGACGGGTGGTGGGTGAGGTGCAGTTCGACATGCTGGGCACCCCCCTGGCCTTCTCGTTCAAGGGCACGGTGGACCGCCTCACCAACCAAGTCGCCTTCGTGCCGCTGCAGTGGGTCGGTGACGATCCTGAGCTGGGCTTGTACGGCGTGTCGGCGACCTACGATCCCGAGGCAGGCACGCTCACGGGCGCGTTGCGGGACCCGACGACCTGGACCAACAACGACCCGGATGGCGGTGCTCTGGTGCTCACCACAACGGCCTCGCCGTCTGAGGTGGACTCGGCGGAGCTTGAGGTCGCGTCGCTGTTCGATGCGGGGGCGGACTTCAGCGGGACCTTCCAGTGCTCGACGGCGACCCGGGACCTGACCGGCTCCCTCACCCGCTTCTCCGATGGGCGGCTGACGGGCAGCCTGGCCTTTGACGAGACCGACGGCCGGAGCTTGGGCACCTTTGGACTCGACGGCGTGGTCGATGCCGCCACCGGCCATGTGACGCTGCTGCCGCTGCCCTGGACCGAAGACGGGCCGAGCGACAGTGAGTACCTCAACTTCTTGGTGGACGGCACGCTCGACGGCGCTGACTTTGTGGGTACGGTCTACGTGAACCTCGGCGCAGTGTGCAATGACGAGCAGTTCATCGTCACGTTTGAGTAGCGGGTGTTGGGGTGTTCAGGCCCGCCAGGGCTTGGGCTGCCCCCCCTGTGACCGGTGGGCAACCGTCTGATACAGTCCGCCGATGGCAGCTCTGACCGACGACACCGGCTCGCGCGTGGAAGTTCTCGGGCACGTTGTGCTCGGCAGATCCCGCTCTGCGGATCTGACCCTCAACGACACCCAAGTCTCTGCGCAACACGCCGCCGTGCGGTGGACCCGCGAGGGCTGGACGGTCCGCGACCTGGGCAGCCGCAATGGCACCACGGTCAACGGCCAAGCCTTGGCCACGGGCACGCAGCACATGTTGGGTGTGGGCGACCGCATTGTGTTGGCCGGTCGCTGTGCATTTGTGTTTGTGTGCGATGGCCCGCCGTCCCCGATGGCCCGCTCGGCGACGGGCCGGGTGGTGGGATCCGGCGAGCTGTTGGCCTTGCCGTCGGCGGATGACCCGCTGGTGCTCATTGTCAACGACCCGGCTGCGGGCTGGGTGGTGCTTGAGGACGACACAGCCACGGTGGTGGCCGATGGCGACACGCTGAACGTGGCGGGGCAACACTGGATCTTGAGCTTGCCGGAGTTTGGGGTGCGCACGGTTGAAGCCCGGCACGATGCGTTGTCATTGGATGACGTGGCCCTCAAGCTACGCGTCAGCGCGGATGAGGAATTTGTCGAGGCGACGGTCCTCCTTCGGGGGGATCCCCAGGTGCTCAAGCCCAAGGCCCACCACTACCTTGTGCTCACGCTGGCCCGCGCACGGATCGCCGACGCCGACGAGCCGCTTGCCGAGCAGGGCTGGGTCTACAGCGATGACCTGACGAAGATGCTTCGCATGAGCACCAATTTGCTGTATGTGAGCATCCACCGCGCCCGCAAAGAGATCGAGGCGCTGGGGGTGGTGGATGCATCGGCCTTCATCGAGCGGCGCACCCCCTCCAAGCAAGTGCGGCTCGGGCTGGTGACCGCGGATGTGGGTGGGATCTGAGCGTGGCATGCCCGGTGGGGCGGGCACCCTCGATTGAGCGTGGCGGACGGGGGGGCGCGGAGCTCCGGGCGGGGCCCACCAGACTGATTATACCGCCGCCATGCGCACAATCCGGCACCGCCCGTTCCTCCTCTTGTCCCTCCTGCTCGTCGCTTGTGCGTCGGGCGACCCCAAGCCCGGCGGTGACGCCACCGGGGATGAGGATGTGGACCTGGGCCCCGCCGTCACGGACTTCACCAGCCAAGCCGGCGGCTGCTACTCGCTGCGCATCGTCGAAGATGGTGAAGACATCGGCTTTGTGGCCCTGGATGGGGATGAGTTGAGCACCGATCCCGACGTGGGCGTCGCCTTGACCTTCCGCCCGTCCGATCTGGGCACTTACCTGCTCTATGATCCCGATGGACGCTGGATCTCCGCCGAGTCGGGGCCCCTCACCCGCGAGGCCAAGCTGCAGTCTGACGTGAGCCGGGCGGACGACACCTACATCTCCGGCGGGGAGTGGGTGCTCGAAGCCGGTGGGGTCTCGCCCTCCCGGTACCAGCTCCGCAGCCGCAAGCTGGGTCAGCTCTTCGCAGTGGGCGGCCTGGTCGCCGATGATGCCCTGGGCGCGCAGATCACCCTCGTGCCGGCCGAGGGCTGTGCCACACCCCCCGAAGCGAGCCTGGACGCGACCGGCACCATCACGCGCACGACGTGGGACGATGGCGATCTGTACGGCTTGGCCGACGCCCACAGCCACCTGCTGACCAACTACAGCTTCGGCGGCGGCATCTTCCACGGGGGCCCCTTCCACCGCCTCGGCGTGGAGCACGCCCTGCACGACTGTGCCGTCGTCCACGGCGAAGACGGCCGGCGGGACTTCTTTGGCTTTGCCTACGACGGCGCCGGCAACGACACCTCGGGGCTGACCGATGCGATCGGCGAGATCCTGATTGGCGAGCTCAACGACCCCAACCACATGACGCCCGGCTGGCCCGAATTTCCCGACTGGCCCAATGCCCGGCTGCGCACCACCCACCAGACCCAGTACCACCGCTGGATCGAGCGGGCGTGGATGGGCGGCCTTCGGCTGGTGGTGCAGCATGCGACGAGCAACGCGGTCATCTGCAACCTTGTGGTCGGCCAAGGCATCGCCCCGAGCCGGTACGACTGTGAGGACATGACCGCAGTGGACCGCATCCTCGACGAGACCCGCCAGATGGAGCGCTACATCGACGCGCTGAACGGTGGGGAGGGCGAGGGCTGGTTCCGCATTGTGGAGACCCCCGCCGAGGCCCGTGCAGTCATCGAAGAAGGAAAGCTGGCAGTCATTCTCGGCATCGAGACGTCCGACCTGTTCGACTGCCACCTGACCCCGCGCCACGACGGGCCGACCTGTGATGCGGCCTGGGTGGATGCCGAGCTGGACGCCTACTACGCACGGGGTGTGCGGGCGCTGTTCCCGGTCCACAAGTACGACAACCAGTTCACCCCCGGCGACGGCAGCTCGGGCTTCCTGGAGCTCGGCAACTTTCTGAACAGCGGCCACTACACAAACCAGACCACCGACTGCCCGACTGGGGACATGCCCTCAGGCTTCGACGGTGGGGACGTCACCTTCGGTGGGCTCTTGCGCCCGCGGGACCCCTTCCTGTCGCCCGCCCCGCTGGACTTCAGCGGCTTTGGCGATGACCCTCTGGGGACCATTTTTCCCTATGTGGGTGAGATCACTGGCGGACCCGCCGAAGGTGATTACTGCCAGAATGGCACCGTGACCGACCTGGGTGAGCACTTGCTCGAAGGCATGATGCAGCGTGGGATGATCGTCGAGCTGGACCACTTCCCCCAGTGGTCCTACCTGCGCGCCCACGAGATCTTGGAAGCCAACGACTACCCCGGCGCCGGCACCCACGGCCGCGAGTGGGGCGGGCGGTTGTACGCGCTGGGCGGCATCTCCACGGTGGGCGTGGGCACCTGCCGCAGCGCCGACCGGGCGGGTGCGATGCTGGACGACGTGGCCGCTGAGATGGACAAGATTGTCGCTGTGGGCGGCTATCCGGGCACCCCCTTGGGCTTCGACTTCAACGGCTTCGCCCACGGACCGGGGCCCCGGTTTGGAGAGGACCGCTGCAGCGCACCCCAGGACGACCCGGTCACCTGGCCGTTCATGAGCTTGGCGGGTGATGTGGAGCTGACCGAGCCCCAGCTGGGCAACCGCACGGTGGACTTTGCAACCGAAGGCATGATCCACCTGGGACTGATGCCAGAGCTCATCGACGAGGCCCGCAGGGACGCCGGCGACGACGGGGCGCTGGAGCCGCTGTTCCGGGGCGCCGAGGCCTATGTGCGGATGTGGGAGCGGGCCGAGTCCCGGGCTGCCGCCCTGAGGGCCGAGGACTGAGCACGGGCCACGGGGGCAGCATGTTGTGGATCGCTCTTGTCGGGATGGTGGCTGTGGCGTCGGCTGCGGACCTCAGTGCGCTCAATGCAGCCCTCGAAGATGCCGATAAACAGGGTGTTGTCGCGGTCTATGTTGAGCAGCATGGCGAGCCGGTGGTGGTCCGTCAGCTTCGCCCAGGGGCCACCCGGGACGGCAAGGGCCACCCCGAGCTCCACGACATCCGCTCGGCCGGAAAGTCGCTGACGGCGCTGGCCGTCGGGGCCGCCATCGCCGATGGGGCGCTGGGCTCAGTGGACGCGCCGGTGTGGCCGCTGCTGGGTGTCGCCACGCCCGAAGGCCTCGACGACGTGCGGGTGCGCGACCTGTTGAGCATGTCTTCGGCGCTGGACTGCAACGACGGGGACCGGCGCTCCCCGGGCCAAGAAGAGCGGATGTACCGGCGGCGCGACTGGACCCGCTTTGTGGCACGGCTGCCTCGAGACCCGGCCTACGCGCGGGATGCCCAGGGTGTGGGGCGGTTCTCCTACTGCACAGCGGGGGTGTTGTTGTTGGGACAGGTGGTCGAGAAGGCCGTTGGTGAGCCCTTTGATGTGTATGTGGGCCGGCGGATCTTGGCGCCGCTGGGGGTCGATGCGGTGCGGTGGCGGCGGTCCCGGTCCGGAGAGGTGCAGTCCGGCGGCCAGCTGGAGATTGGTGCCGCGTCACTCGCCCGCGTGGGGCGGATGGTGCTGGACCACGGGATGTGGGCGGGCGAGCCGGTTGTGCCCGCGGCGTGGGTGGACGAGATGCTGACGTCCCGACACCAGCTGGGCCCCCACGGCGGCTATGGCTACCTGTGGTGGTTCTTCGAGATGCGCGTCAACGGCGAGCCCTTCGAGGTGTGGGCGATGATGGGCAACGGGGGCAACATTGTGGCGTTGTCGCCGAAGCGGGATGCCGTGGTGGTGGTGCAGTCGGCGGCCTACAACCGAAGCGATGCCCGGGAGAACTCGATGCGACTGGTGGGGATTGCGTTGGCCAGCCTGGACTGAGTGTCGATTGCGTTTACCACTCAAACAAAGGGGACTGGTGCGGTGGTCCGGCGAACGGTGTAGACCGTGCCCCAACCCCTTCCCGGTGTGGTGATGACGACGCCCTGGACCCCCGAGCTCCCCGTGACGGCGGCGGTTGTGCGTGCGGTGCTGCACGCGTGGCGGCCGGAGCGCTCGCTGGAGGGCCTGCGCCGCATCGGTGTGGGCTGGGACCACGCGGTGTGGCAGTGCGGCGATGTGGTGGTCCGTTGTCCCCACCAGCAGTCGAGTCTGGGGCTGGCTGCGAAGCGCTCGGGGGCGCTGGGCTGGCTCGCGGGACGGCTGCCGGTGTCCATCCCGAAGCCGCTCTTTGTGGCGCCACCCGTTGGGGGCCATCCCGGTCAGTGTGTGGTCTACCAGGGCGTTGTGGGGGAGATGCCGGCGGCGTGTGGGCTGACCCTGGACGACCGACACCGCGCGGCACCCTTGCTCGGCCGGGCGCTGGGGGTGCTCCACGGCTTGAGCCTCGAAGATGCCCGCAAGCAGGGTCTTCAGGAGCGAGGGCTGCCTCAGGACGAGCTGCGGCTGCGCACCACCAATGGCCAGCTCCGGGCCACGCAGCTGGCCAACACACGGTGGGCGGCACTGTCTCGGCGGGCCGTGCAAGGGATGGAGCCCCCACCCCAGGAGGGCGGTGAGCGAGCGGTCACCCATGGCGATCTGCACCCAGGGCAGCTGCTCTTTGGTGACCAGGGGCAGCTCATGGGCATCATCGACTGGGATGAGCTGCGCATCGGTGATCCCGCCATGGACCTGGCACTGGTGTATGCGCTGCTGCCGGCGGCATCTCGAGGTGCATTCTGGGCCGCCTACGGCACCCCGCGGTGTGAGGACCGAGCCCGCCATGTGGCCCTGTCGGTGAGCCTCGCGATCCTCGCCCAGGCCGCCGCGACGGACGATGTGGCGCTGGCGGAGGAGGCGGCCCGCAGCGTGGGGTTTGCGCTGGAGGGCTGATCCCGGGTCCCATCGGGATAGGCGCCGGGGTGTGCTGGTGGCCGTCACTCTCCGCCCGGATGCTCCATGTCCACGACCTTCCTGAGTGCCCGCTGGCGGCACCTCATCATGCTGAACTACGCGGTCGACCCGGCCCTGCTGGAACCGATTGTTCCCCGTGGAACACGGCTGGACATGCACGACGGCCAGTGCTGGGTGAGCGTCGTCGCTTTCCTGTTTCTCGACACGAAGGTGCTGGGGCTGCCGGTCCCTGGCCACCGCGACTTTGAAGAGCTGAACCTGCGCTTCTATGTGCGCCGGGACGTGCCCGACACCGACCGGGGCCAGCCCTTCCGGCGGGGGGTGGCCTTCGTCAAAGAGGTGGTGCCCCGCTTCGCCATCGCGACAGTGGCGCGCATGCTCTACAACGAAAACTACGTGGCCCTGCCCATGAGCCACATGGTCGCACGCCAGCCGGGTGCGGGGGATGTGGGGGATGACCTCCGGCTCGGCGACCGGGTGCACATCGGCTTTCGCCAGCGGGGAACGACGCCGGAGTGGGGGGAGGTCGCGGCGACGGTGGCGGCGGCCCCCCGGCCCTTGCTGGTGGGCTCCCATGAAGAGTTCATCGCCGAGCACTACTGGGGCTATGCGCGGCAGCGGGGTGGGGGCACGGTGGAGTACGAGGTCCACCACCCAGCGTGGAGGGTGCACGACGTCGAGGATGTGGTGTTGACGGGCGACATGGTGGCGCTCTACGGGGCTGAGCTGGGTGCGTGTCTGCAGCGTGCGCCCGACTCTGCATTCTTGGCCCAGGGGTCTGAGGTGCGGGTGGACGGCGGCGTGGAGGTGGCGGGGTGAGCGACATCGACGCGCTGTTGGAGCAGAGCCAGTGGGACCCCTTCTGGTTGCCGTCCGGGGTGGGCATCGTGGACCGTCCCCGGCTTCGCTACACCCACGCCGCGCGGGATCAACACGCCCTGAACCAGGTCACAAGGGTGCGGGCTGCGAGTGGCGAAAACGATGACTGGCATGCCATTGTTGATGAGGTGAGCCGGGCGCACCAGGGGGTGACGAGCCGCTGGTTGCTGGCCCGGGACAGCCAGCATCCCGGGCTGTTGCCGTACCTTGAGGCCGGGTGCTGGACGCAGGAGCATGTGCACCACGTGCGGTCGATGTCGAGTGCTGCGCTGGTGGACGTGCCTGAGGGTGTTGCCGTGGTCTCGGTGGACTCGGCGGCCCGGCTCACCGACTGCATTCGCACGTGCGAAGCGGCCTTCTCGATGCCCTCGTCGACCCTCTCGGCGGCCCGGGTGGACGACGAGCTGGGCGCCTTGGCGGGCGGCCGGGTGCATCGCTTTGTGGCCTACGATGCCGTGAGCCAACAACCCATGGCCTCGGGCGGACTGAACCTCTTTCCGGCCCTGGGCCTGGGCTTTCTGTGGGGCGGCGGAACCCATCCAGCTCACCGGCGGCGGGGGGCCTACCGGGCGCTGCTGGCGGCGCGGCTGGCGTGTGCCCATGCGCGGGGATGCCCGGTGGTGGCGGTCTATGCGCGGGAGGGCACGAGCGACCCCATCGTGGCGGCGCTGGGTTTTGCGCGCGCTGGCACGATGGTGACATGGGTGCGTCCGGCGCGGTGAGCCCGCCGTGATAGCCTGGGTCTTCGGCACACTCTGGGAGACACGGATGCGCGGCAGCACGATGGTGATGGGCGGCTTGGTGGTGACGGGTTGGCTGGTCGGATGCAACACGCCCACGAAGGCCGCGCCAGACGTGACCCCGACGCCGGATGACTGCGACTCGTCGGTGCGGGTGCCGACGGGCTTGCTGAGCGGTGATCCCGAGGCGCTTGCGGACGGCCATGCCGACGTGCTCGGTGCGGCGCCCACGCCCCTGCGGGTGCGCTACCAGTGGCCGGCCGCCAACCCGGCCCGCAACGCAGCGTTTCTGTGGCACACCGACGTCGACACGATGGCCACGCTGCTCCAGTTTGGCGCCGCTGACGGCTTTCCCGACAATGCGGTCACTCAAGAGGGCGGCACCTTTCGGTATGGTGGCGACGTGGCGGGCGAGGGGCCTTACCGCATCCACGAAGTGAAGGTCTGTGCGGGCTTGGAACCCAACACAACCTACAGCTACCGTGTGGGCGGCGACGGTGCGTGGTCGGACGTCTATTCCTTCACCACGCCGGGCGACCCGGGCACCTTCGACACCTTTCGGGTGGCGGTCGCGGGTGACTCACGGGGGGCCTACACGACGTGGGGCACGGTGGTGAGCCACATGGAGACCCACGAGCCCGACTTCTACATGTTCAGTGGCGACATGGTCGAGCTGGGCGTGTTTCAGAACGAGTGGGACGACTGGTTTGATGCTGCCGGCGATGTGTTTGCGAGCAAGGCGCTGGTGCCCACCCACGGCAACCATGAGTTTCTGTCGGTCCACTATTTTGCGCAGTTCTCCCTGCCGGGCAACGAAGAGTGGTTCTCGATTGACTATGGCCCGTCGACGCTGTTGAGCCTGAACGACACGGTGCGAGACTTGGCCCACATCGAGACGGAACAGCGGGCCTTCATCGACGAGACGCTGTCGGCATCGGTGGCGCCGTGGCGCTTTGCATTGCATCACCAGTCGGCCTACGCCACATGCTCCACCCATGGGTCGGACAGCAACGCCCGCAACGCATGGTCGGACCTGTTCGAGTCCCACGGGGTGCAAGTCGTCTTTGCCGGCCACAACCACATCTACGAGCGGTCGGTGCCGATCTCAGGGGGCGTGGAAGCCGCCGAGGGCGAAGGCACGGTCTATCTGGTGACGGGCGGGGCGGGGGCACCGTTGTACTCAGGCACCGAGCCGGAGTGGTTCGGTGCGGTGGCCAACCCGATTGAGCACTACGTGATTGCGGATGTGTCGCCGGCGGGCAT
The DNA here is from genome assembly GCA_942491145.1 of Myxococcota bacterium. GTDB lineage: Bacteria > Myxococcota_A > UBA796 > UBA796 > UBA2385 > CAXQUZ01. Next base: position 393,901 of record CALOBC010000035.1, read on the forward strand.
GGATGTGGTGGTGTATGACTTGTCGGACAACGTGATTGATGAGTTTCATGTGCCGGCGCCGTGAGCTGGCCACGATCCCGTTGTGCCACCTTGAGTGCGCAACGGGGATGGCAGCGCCGTGCGTGCCTCAGGGAGCGGCGAAAGAGTAGTACGAGCTGGCGGTCTGGTACTGGCCTCCACCAACGGTCGCCAGCTCTCCGGATGCCACATTGCGGTCGCCGCCGCTCACGGAGCTGAGGTAGCCGCTGGAGGTGTTGTAGCGGCCCCCGCTGATGGTGCTGATGTCGCCGTTGGCGAGGGAGCGGTGGGAGCCGACGATGGCGGCGTAGTCGCCGCTCGCCTCGTTGATGTTGCCGGCAAAGAGGCCGCTCCAGCGACCGCTTGCGACGTTTCCGTAGCCACCGACGGCCACGGCGTAGATGCCGCTGGTCTCATTGTCGTATCCCGACACAAGGCCGCCATAGCTTGTGTAGGAGTTCTCGTCGCCCAACACAAGGTTGTGGGACCCGCTGAGGTCTTCGGCACCCTCGGCATCGACGTCCGCGTTGTAGCCGATGATCAGGTTGCCCAGGCCGGTCAGGCTGCCACCATCGTCGGTGGAGCCGGAGCCGGACTGGACGTACACATTGGCGCCAGTGAAGACCACCTTGTCGTTGTCCACGTCGGCGCTCACGAAGGCCCTGAGGCCCGGCACCACCTCGCCCTCGAGGGCCGTGACCCGTGTCTCCAAGCCTGAGATGTCCGTCGGCACGAGCTCACCCTCGAGCTCGTCGACGCGGTCGGTCAGGTCCTCGAGCTCGTCGGCGAGGTCGGCCAGGTCCTCGAGGGCTTCGATGCGGTCGTTGAGGTCGTCGAGGGCAGACAGGTCGATGTCGCCGGTGGCGGCTGCGAGCTGGGCCTCCAGCGTGGCGATGGCGAGCGCCTGATCGTCGACCGTCTGGCCCAAGTCGTCGAGTTGCTCCTGAAGCGCAGTGAGATCGGCATTGCTGTTGCTCTCCTCACCGCAGCCAACGAGGCCAGCGGTCAGGGTGGACAACACGAGGCCCAGGCGCAAGCCGGGGAGGAGGGTGGCGGAAGCGGGAGTGGTGAGGGTCATCGGTGCGCCTGTGGGTCTGGGGACTGTTGGGGTCGGTCCGCCTGGGGCGTGTGCAGCCGCAACCCACCGATCCCGAGACGGGCAGTGGGGCGGATGGCTTGCGCTTGGCGGAGCCGTGTTGGTCGGGTGTGTGGAGCGTTGTGTCTCGCCCCCCACGACGCCAAGCTATGTCCCCGAGCGACGGGCCACCATTACCGCACCATACTGCGCCTTTCCAAACCTTACGGCGACTCTGCGTGTGGGCCCAAGACGCCCTACTCCAAGTCAAAGTCCGCGCTCGACTCCGCCGCCGGGGCTGCCATCACTGCTGCCTCTTGCGTCGCCCGGCCCTCCTTCTTCACGCGCACCTTGTACTCCCCACCGGCCACATCCTTGAAGCGGTACGCACCGTTCGCCGTGGACCGTGTCGACTCGACAACATTGCCCAGTGCGTCCACCAGCTCGACCACCGCATTGGCCACCTCAGCATCGTCGTCGGCAAAGTTCACCCGCCCGGCGACCGCCCCGTAGTTGGCTTCCCGCTGGACTGCCGATGCGTGCACAAAGCGCTCTTCGATGGTGTGCAGGGCCTTGCCTTGGGCGTCGCGGAGGGTGAGCTGGGCGACGTAGCGCTCTTGTCCCGGCACCGCGCCTTCTCCACTCCACACCGTCGACCATGCCCCTTGGCTCGCGGGGGTCGTGCTGGACCACAGCTTGTCGTCGCTGTTCTCGGCCTTGATGACCACTTCAATGCTGGTGTCTGTTGTCTGTTCAGCAATGTTGCGCACGCTGACCCGGGTGCCGCTGCTGTCCCAGCTTGTGCCCGGTCGGGTCAGGTACCAGTCGCCCGCGTAGACCGTGGCCCGGCGGCGGGTGCTCTCGCCATCGGCGTTCGTCGCGACCACGTCCACAATGTGGGCGCCATCGGGCAAGTTGGCCGTCGAGAGGGTCCAGTTCAGGCGGTCCGCGCAGCCCGCGGCCACCCGCACATCGTCCAGGAACAGCTCCACCGAGCGCACGCCCGACCCACCATTGTCGGCCGCGACAACCTGCACGGGCACGGTGCCATTGACGTGTTGACCGTGCTGGATGCCGGCCACTTCCACCGTCAACACGTCCACGCTCACCAGCCCCAGCACCGCCCACATCGCCTCGGCCTTGCCGGCGCCCCCCGTGCCCCAGCTCCCGCCGGCAAGCTGGTGTTGCACGAGCCAGCGGGTGCCCCGGGCGACGGCGTGGTCGGCATCGGTGCGGCCGAGCTGGCGCAGGGTGGTCAAGGTCTGGCCCGTGGCCAGGGGATCTGAGGCGCCCTGGAGCCCCCAGCCGCCGTCCTCGTTCTGGCGTGACTCCAGCACGCTGGCCACCCGAGCCACTGCGCTCTCCCCGGCCCCGGCCCCGCCCGCAAGCAGCCCCAGCAGGGTGTAGTTGACCAGCTGGATGTCTTCGGCGCCCGTCAGCTTTGACGCCCGTCCGGCCATCCAGTCTTCGGCCGTCGCCGCTGCGGTCAGCCAGCGATCGTCCCCGCTGCGCTCATAGGCTTGGCGCCACACGGTCACCGCCAGCGCCGTCCACTGCTCGGGATGCCCCGTGCCCACGGGCGGATTGCTCCACTTCTCGGGGTCGCGCACCGCCCCGTCCTGGGCCTGGAACTCCAAGAGCTCCCCGGCCACCGTCAACAGGTCGTCCCGCAGCCGGTGGTCGACCATGGCGTCAAAGCGCGCAAACGCTGCCCCGCCGATGGACTTGCTGGACAAGCGCAGCCCGCCGCCGTGGTAGCTGAGGCCGCCGGGGTTGCGGCTGCCACCGGGCAGATCGGTGACCCCCGCCAGCACCCGCGCGAGCTGGCGCTCATCGACGCGGTAGCCCTTGGCATGGCCCACCGACAGGGCATCCACGGTCACCCCTTGCACGTGGCAGCCGTAGCAGTTGTGTTGATCCTGCCACGCCACGGTCGCCTCGGACAGCCAGTCCAGGCCCCGCTGTGCAGCAAAGCGCACGGTGGGATCGGCGGCTTTGGTGGTCGACGGGCGCAGGGTGGGGGCGCTGCAGGTCGGCGCGGCGACGGCGGCGAGGGCGGTCACCGGCTGGCTGATGACCGCTTGCTGGGCGACGGGGACGGCCGCCGGGGTCGAGGCGGTGGCGACTGTGGCCAGCAGGCCGAGAACACCGAGAGAAAGGGCGGCAGGAACGATGGCGGGGCGGCGGGACATGGACGGCTCCTGGGCGGTTGGGCCAAGCAACGCGGCGTCTTGCAGCGGGCTTACACCTCGTCCTTCAGAACCCGGGCCTGTCAGGAGAGTGTGGTGGCGGGAACCCGGCCGTCGCGGGGCGCTCAGACCCTGTGCACACCCGCTGGGCCGATGGGGCAGACTGCACCGGTCCACGCGGCGACGCACAGGAGGTCAGATGGGGCGCGCACGAGTGGTCGGGGGAGTCGGGGTGGTGGGGCTCTTGGTGCTGGGCGGCGTGCTGTCCCCCGATGCGCCTGTCGCCGTTGCGGGATCTGCGGCAGCCCGGGGATCGGGGGTCCGCTCGGCTCCCCGCAGAGCGCTGCCCACCCGAGCCTCTGGGGGTGTCGATGACATGCGCGACAATGTTCTGTTGATCAGCGATGTCGAGGACCTGAATCTGCCCCGGATCAGCCTGCGCCTGCAGCTGGGGGGCCCCCTCGATCTCGGTCACGCGCCGGCCCAATTCGCCCGCTTTGACCCTGCCGCGGCCTGGCCCCTGCCTGATGTGGTGGCCGGTGACGATGATCCCGCCGTCATGGCCCTCCAAGAGCTGCTCGCTGCCGAGGAGGACGAGCTCGAAGTGGCCGAGAGTGAGCTGGTCCACGCCATGGACGAGGGTGAGCCCGGCGCCGGTTCCTGGTCCCGCCTCGCCCGGCTGGAGGGGGAGCGCCAGCTGGAGATCCGTGCCCATGAGGCCGAGTTGGTGGCCGATCTCGTGGCACTCGAGTCCTGGGCGGAGGCTGGAGGGCACGGTCCCCTGCCGACCCCACCGGCTCCCCGGGGCACAGCGGCGCTCGCGGAGGATGCGGGGCGGCTGGCCGAGACCCTGGGCCACGGCGCGGCGGCAGATCTGGCCCGGCTCACCGCCGCGGCGCTGCACACGGACTGGCAGGGGGATGCCTACAACGAAGATGCCGCTGTGGAGCAGCTTGTGACCGTGTTGCTGGACGCCGAAGACGCCCAGACGCTGTCGGCCGCGGTGGACGTGCTCGTGGGCACCACCGTGCCGCTGGACCCCGACGAGCTGGAGCTCTTGGCCGCCGTGGGCGACGAGCTGCAGCCCCAGCAGCGTGCTCGGCTGGGGCGGTTTCTGGCGGAGCGTTTTGCGGAGGCCGATGCACCCGAGCGCGCGCTGGCGGCGCTGGACGAGGGCTTGAGTGCCGTGGCAGAGCTGCCCGCGAACAGCGAGGCCTTGGCCCTTGTTGCGGCCCTGGAGCGCGCCCGGGGCCCCCTGTTGGGGGTTGCTGGGGGCGTCGCGGCGACCTGGCAACAAGCGGTGCTGGCGGCGGCGCAGCGGTGCTGGGCTGAAGGGGCGACGTTGGCCCAGGCGTCGGTGGGCCATGCCCATGTCTCGGGCGAGGGCCTGGCGTGGACCGAGTGGTCGACCCCAAGCGCACTGTCGGCGTGTGTGGTCGATGCCACGGCCACCGTTGAGGGTCCCGAGGACCCCGTTGTGCTGGTGCTGTCGATCGGCCTGGACTGACCGATCCCGTGCTTCAGCCCACCCGGTACACCAGCGGGTCAAAGCGCCGCGTGGCCCACATGTACGACAGCGTGGAGCCCGGCCACAGCGTGAAGTTCTGTCCGGCCGCGTTGAGGTACCAGCTCTGGCAGCCGCTCTGCCAGACCTGGGCACTGTGGGCGCGGTCGATGTCGTCGACAAACCGGTCGACCGCCGCACTGTCGACGTCGATCCAGGCGGTCTCAGACAGCTTGCGGGTCCACGCGATCGCCTGGACGATGTAGCGGACTTGGGCCTCAATCATGATGACGACGCTGTTGTGGCCCAGGGCGGTGTTGGGCCCGAGCAACAAGAATGCATTGGGAAAGCCCGCCATGGTGATGCCCAGCCAGCCCTTGGGTCTCCCGTCCCAGACCGTGAGAAGGTCCTGTCCATCGATGCCTTCGATCTTCATCTCGCCCAGCGGCTCGTCCACCAAGAAGCCGGTGCACCACACGATGGCGTCCACCGGGTGCTCCTGCCCGTCGGCGGTGCGCAGCCCGTGGGGCAGCACCTCCACCACCGACTGGTCCACGAGGTCCACGTTGTCCCGGGCCATCGCCGGGTACCAGTCGTCGGACACCAAGATGCGCTTGCAGCCCATCGCGTAGGACGGGAGCAGGCGCTCGGCGAGGGCGGCATCGGGCACGTGCTGGCGGATGTGGCGGCGCACCAGGGCCTCGATCCCCCGGCGCACGAGGCTGCGGCGCCGAAACACCGCGAAGTAGCGGCTCTCCATCTGGAGGTAGGTGTAGAGGCGGACCAGGGGCATCAGCCCGGGAATGCCGCCCAGCAGGGCTTGTTGGAGCACGCTGATCGGGCGATCGTCCCGGGGCAGCACCCACGCGGGCGTGCGCTGGAAGACGGTGAGCTGGCGGGCGATGGGGGCCAGTGCCGGCACCAGCTGGATGGCGCTGGCGCCGGTGCCCACCACCGCCACCCGCTTGCCCGCCAAGTCCACATCCGGGTCCCAGCGCGCCGAGTGCAGCGCCGTGCCCTCGAAGCGGTCCATGCCGGGAATGTCGGGGTAGCGGGGATCTTTGAGGCCCCCGACCCCCGCGATGAAGAAGCGGGCGTCAAAGCGGCGGCCATCGGTGGTGGTCACGGTCCACCGGCCGGTCTGGGCATCAAAGCGGGCGTGGTCCACGTCGGCATCGAAGCGGATGTGCCGGGCCAGATCCTCGTCGACCGTGAAGCCCTCCAGGTACGCGCGGATCTCCGGTTGACGGGCATACCGGTGGGACCAGGCCGCGTTGGGGGCGACCGACAGCGAGTACAGGTGGCTGGGCACGTCGCACGCACAGCCCGGGTAGCGGTTGTCTCTCCAGGTGCCGCCGACCGCTGAAGCCCGCTCCAGCAGGACAATGTCGTCGATGCCGGCACGCTTGAGGGCGTGGGCCATCGCCAGGCCGGAGAAGCCGGTGCCCACGATGAGGGCGGTGCAGAGCTCGGACGACGGGGAGGGGGGTGTGGCCATGGGCGGCTCCTATTGCGTCAACGAACGAGCGTGAAAGGCAGTGAAAGGCAACGAACGTGGGGGGTGGCTCAGCTTCCGACGGGCGGATCCGTATCCACGGACAACACCGTGCCCCCCGGCACTCCACGCCCCGCCCTCGAGGTCATCATGCGCTCCGTTCTTCCTGTCGCCCTTGTGTTGCTGTCTGGTTGTGGCATTGACTTGAAGTCGATGCTGAACATCCCCAGTGTCGACGACTACAAGCCCGACACCGAAGTGCCGACTGAAGATGTCGGGACCGCCCAGGACGAAGAAGGCCGCGGTGGCGACTTCCCGGCCCACATCTCGACCTACCTGAGCATCGATGCTGGGGACGTTCTCGGCGTGGACTATGTGCTCCACGACGTCGAGTATCTCGCGACGGGCGGCGTCTGGCGCAGCCTTGGGGTGGGGGCCGCAGACGGCACGGCCGAAGTCGAGCTGGAGCTGCCCACGGTCGACCTCATCGGCGAGGACATCAGCGGCTTCCGGGTGAGCTTCGGCGAGATCAGCGCCATGGTCGACGGGGTCCCCACCGACCTCATCGTGGCGCCTGTGGAAGCTTCGGGCGCATGGTCCGCCGCGGCCAACACAAGCTACGTCCTGGGCCTGACCATGACCAGCGAGGGCGGCTTGGTGGAAGACGGCCAGGGCCTGCACTGGGACACCAGCCTGATGGTGGACGAATGGTCCTTCGACGGCGTCGAAGACACGGGCCAGTAGGGCATCTTCAGGTTGTGGGGGGAAGGTGTGGTTGCCCCTCGACGAATGGGTGCGCTGCGTTAGCCGGCGGCCATGAGAACCGACCTCTCCGACTTCGAACAACGCCTCTCCCTCCGCACCCTCACCATCGACGACTATGATGCAGTCGTCGCGCTTCAGCAGCTCTGTTTTCCGGGAATGGAAGTCTGGGCGCTGCACACCTGGCGCTCCCTCGTCACCCGCTTTCCTGAAGGCCAGCTTGGCATTGAGGCAGAGGACGAAGGGCTGATTGCCACGTGCTCTGCCTTGGTGGTCAACTCGGGCGATGTGGCCGACTGGTACGACTGGATGAGCGTGTCGGATGGCGGGAACATCCGCAACCACGACCCCGAGGGCGACACGCTGTACGGCATCGAGATGCAGGTCTCGCCGGAGTGGCGTGGTTATCGCCTGTCCCGGCGGCTCTATGCCGCGCGCAAAGAGCTGTGTCGCCAGCTGAACCTGGGCCAGATCGTGATTGGCGGCCGCATCCCCGGCTACAAAGAACATCAGGATGCGATGTCGGCGCGGGAGTATGCAGAGACGGTGAAAGATGGGCGGCTGTACGACTCGGTCTTGACGTCCCAGCTTGCCAATGGCTTCGTGCTCAAGCGGATCATCGCGGACTACCTGCCCACGGATGAAGACTCGGCGGGCTACGCGACCGAGCTGGAGTGGCCCAACCTCGACTACCGTCGCAAGCGGTCGCGTCAGCTTCGCAGTGTGCACCCGGTGCGGGTGGCGGCGGTGCAGTACCAGATGCGGCGCATCAAGTCCTTCGACGACTTCGCGAAGCAAGTGGAGTTCTTCGTCGACACGGCGGGGGACTACAAGGCCGACTTCCTCGTCTTTCCCGAGCTGTTCACGCTCCAGCTGCTGTCGCTGGTCGAGGGTCGCCCGGGTGCGGCGGCGCGAGCGCTGGCCGAGTTCACGCCGGCCTACCTTGAGTTGTTCGCCGACATGGCGGTGAAGTACCATGTCAACATCATCGGTGGCACCCAGTTTGAGGTGGTCAACGATGTGTTGCTGAACACATGCTTCTTCTTCCGTCGAGACGGCACGCTGGGCTACCAGCGCAAGCTGCACGTCACCCCTGCTGAAGCGCGGTGGTGGGGCGTCACGGGGGGCACCGAGCTCAACGTGTTGGAGTCGGACCAGGGCCCGATCGCCATCAACGTCTGCTACGACGTTGAGTTTCCGGAGCTGGCCCGGATGCAGGCCGCCCAGGGCGCTCGACTGTTGTTTGTGCCCTACAACACCAACGACCGGTACGGCCACATGCGGGTGCGACTGTGCGCCCAGGCCCGGTGCATCGAGAACCATCTCTTTGCGGTCACCGCGGGCTGCGTGGGCAACCTGCCGTTCGTCGAGAATGCCGATGTTCACTACGCTCAGTCGGCGGTGCTGACCCCGTCGGACATCCCGTTTGCACGGGACGGCGTGGGGGCCGAGGTGTCGCCGGACGTCGAGACGGTGTTGGTGCACGACGTGGACCTTGAGTTGTTGCGGCGGCATCGGGCGTCCGGGACCACCCAGAACTGGAATGACCGGCGGACGGACCTCTACAAGGTGCGGTGGAGCGACGGCACTGAGGTCTGAGCCGGCAGGCGACCCGCTGATCAGGACGCGAGACGGTCCTGTTCGGCAAAGTAGGCTTCGGCGATGTGCAGGTTGTCGTTGTCATCGGGGTGGAAGCCGGGCCGCAGATAGCCCAGGAATGCGGCCCGGAACTCCGCGAGGCGGTCGTTGCCCTTCGCCTGCATGCGGGCCCTGAGCGCCGTCATGTCCCGGGCGTGGTAGCCCCCGTCCTGTTCGAGCAAGTGACGGGCGGCCCGACGCCAGAGCACCATGAAGGTGGTGTAGCCGAGGACCATGCCGACGATGCGGCGGAAGTAGCCGCCCCCGGCCGCTTGGAAGACGTCGAAGGCCACGGACTTGTGCTCCACCTCTTCGGCCGCGTGCCACAGCATGAGCTTCTGCATGGTGGGGTGGGCCTCGACGACCGTGGGGTCCGAGAAGGCACCTTCACCGAGGGTGGCGGTCAGGTGCTCCAGCGCGCACGTGATGCTCAGGCGGGTCATCGGCGAGAGGTGGCGGTCGGCCGACGCGAACGTGGGCTTGATCACCGCCTCGACGAAGCTCTCCCACTCGAGCCCGTCGCGTTCGAGCAGCCGGAACGAGACCTCGGTCTCCCGGCCATGCATGGCTTCTTGGCCCATGAAGCCGCGGACGCGGGCCTTGAGGTGGGGGTCGGTCAGCTTCGCCGCGACGTCACGCACGCTGCGCATGAAGAAGCGCTCGCCCTCGGGAAACAGCAAGTGCAGGGCATCGGCGTTGCGCGTGAGCTCACGGTCACCGCCCCACCAGTGACGGGGGATGTCGTCGGCGAAGTCGAAGTTCATGCGACGGACCTGGGGCACGGCAGCAGCGGGGCGGACGGTCGAGGCGGTCATGGCAGTCTCCTGGACGATGCGCGAACCGAGGGGGCTTGTTGAACTCGATTCAATCTTAGAGTAGCCGCGTGTTGAATCCAGGTCAATAGGCTCGTTGAACAATGTTCAACAAAGCGGTGGCAGCGGGGCCGACGGGGCAGTGCTGCGCTACAAGTCCGCCATGAGCACCCGCAAACACACCCGCCTGCAGACCGAAGAACGGCGCGCCCAGTTGCTGGAAGCGAGCTTGGTCCTGTTCACGGAGCGGTCCTACGATGACGTGTCCATCGACGACATCGCGGAATCGGCTGGGGTGTCCAAGGGCCTGCTGTACCACTACTTTGGGGGAAAGCGGGCGCTGTATGTGGCGTGCGTGGACCATGCCGCGAGCCAGCTCGTGGACGCAGTGGAGCCCGATCCAAGCCTGGCGCCCCCGCTGAAGGCGCTGGTGGGCATCAACGCCTACCTGGACTTCGTGGAGGCCCGGTCGAGCGTGTTTCGGTCCTTGATGCAGGGCGGGCTGGGCACCGATCCCGAGGTGGCCCGCATCGTGGCCCGCACCCGGGGGCGCTTTGCCGACCAGTTCCTGGAGGGCACCGGGGTGGATCCCTCACGCCCCGTGTTTCGCTTTGCGGCTCGAACCTACGTGGGGGCCGTCGAGGCGGCTTCGTTGGCGTGGCTGGAAGACGGCGGCGTGGACCGACAGGGTCTCGTGATGACCCTCATGGGGGTGCTTCACGCGGTGATGACCTCGGCTGCCACGCTGGATCCCGACGCCGGCTTTGAGGTCGCCCCCGAGACCCTCTCCCTCATCTCTTCGCTGCAGGCCGCGCGCCCGTGAGCCTGCTGGAGCCGGACATGCATCCGTTTGTTGCTGCGACCACCACCAATGCGGACGGTGTGGCGGTGTTTGACATGGCCTGGGCCCAGGGCCGAGGTGTGTATGGTGGCTTGCCGGCCGGCCTGATGGTGCGGGCGATGGAAGCGTTGGTGGACGACCCGAAGGCGACGCCCCTGCGCAGCTTCACGGTGCACTTCTGCCTGCCGGCCACCCCCGGTGAGGTCACGGTCCACGCCCGGGTGATGCGGGCCGGACGCCGGGTGACCCATGCCCAGGCCGAGGTGGTCCGGGGGGAGGCGGTCATCGCCTTTGCCAGCGGCAGCTTGGCGGCTGGACGACCCGCAGATCTGGCCTGGGATCGGGTGCCGATGCCGGATGCGCTGCCCGTCGAGAATGTTCCATCCATCAACATTGCAGCGATGGGTGGTCCTCGGTTCACCCGCTTCTTCGAGTATCGCTTTGCGGGGGGCCCGATGCTGTGGAGCGGCGCGGAGGAACCCCTGGTGCGGATGTGGGTGCGCCCCGGCCAGACGGCCACTGTGGTGGACGCGGCGCTGGTGGTGGGCATGCTCGACGCAGGACCGCCCGCCGCTCTGACGCGCACGCTGGGGCCCCGGGTGGTGGCCAGCGTGGACTTCCGGGTGCAGCTCTTTGGGGCGATGCCACTGGACGGGGTGGACCCGACGGGCTTCTGGCTGATGGAGTCCCGCGCCGACACGGTGGGCGAGGGCTACATGGAGGAGCTGACCCACTTGTGGGCACCCGACGGCCGCCATGTGGGCACCTGCCAGCAGCTCGTGGCCATCTTGGACTGACGGGGGACCAGTGACGCCCCCATCGGGCGCTCAGCCGCCGAGGAACAAGGGCAGGAAGGCCACGATGACCAGTGCGGTCCCCATGACGACCATGGGCAGCCACAGGTGCTCGTTGTTGGCCCACCATCCGCCGGGGATCGGGTGCTCCTCCACGCGGGCTTCGCGTCCGATGACTTGGCGCGCCAGCAGGTGGTTGATGGCCACCGGCGGGGTCAGGTAGCCGAGCTCAAAGGCGACCAGCACCATCATCCAGAAGTGGACCGGGTCGATGCCATTGTTGTAGGCCAGCGGGGCGATGGTGACGCTGACGAGCACGACCGCGCCGAGGGCGTCCATGGTCATGCCGACGAGCACCATGGCCACGACCAAGATGGACATCGTCATCACGGGCGAGCCGAGGTCCGACGGCACCAAGCTCATGAGCTCAGCCCGCTCGACCACGCCGCCCAGGCCCACCGAGCCGGCCATGAGCATCAGCAGTGCGCCGATGTGGCCCGCAGACTCCGCAGTGGCCCGGGTGAGGGCCGGCAGGGTCTTGCCGGGATCGGGCCGGGGCACCTCGTCTTCGTCGGGGGAAGACCAGCGGGTGTCGTAGATGACGAAGGCGATGAGGATGGCCGGCAGCATGAACGCGGCGGTGTGCTCGGAGACCTCGAGGGCCAGCGCGAACGCATCAAAGACGAGCACGGCGATGGCGATGAGGACGTAGGGCAGCACCTTCTTGGCGGCCCCCAGCACCTTGGGCATCGCCTCGCCCATCGGTGCGATGGAGAAGCCGTCCTTGTTTCGGACGAGCATCGCGATGAGGTAGAGCGTGGCGGTCAGCAGGAAGACTTGGAAGCCCCGGCTGAACAGCTCATCGGTGGTGACCTGCTTGTTGAGAATGGCCACCAGCACGACCACAAGGCAGGGTCGAAGCACGACGCCGAGGCTGCCCGACATGGCGGTCGCCGACAGGGCCAACCGGCGGGATGCGCCGTTCTTGCGGAGCTGCTCAAAGACCACCGCGCCAGCGGCAATGACAAAGATGCCCGAGGCGCCGGAGTAGGCGGTGGGCAGCGCGGCGAGCACCACCACCAGCCAGGCCAGGATGGCGGGCGGCAGCTTCCAGGGGGTGAGCAGTCCAAACGCCCGGTTGGCCAGACGGGTCTCGGACAGCATCATGCCGGCCCAGATGTAGAGCCCGATGCCGATGTAGACGCTGGGGTGCTGCACGAACTTGTGCAGGTAGATCGCTTGGCCGCTGCTGTGGCCTTCCAGAATCAGGAAGTACACGATGCCGAGGATGCCCATGTATGCGTACAGCGGCACGCTCATGCCCAGGCGGACGGCCGAGAATTCCTTGTCGAGGCCCTTGGGCGGCTTGACCAGGTGAAAGACGTTGACGAGGGCGAGCGCCCCGAAGCCGACGAGCCACAGCAGGGGCAGGCCCGCGTGGTCCACGCTTGCGCTGCCCGCGTTGCCGACCCGCCAGTCTGCCACCGCGGAGTACGCCAGCGAGACGTGGACCAAGAGCTGGAGTCCCTCGGCGATGCGGTGCTCGAGCAGGTTCTCGGTTTCGCGTAGTGCGATGTGCTGGCGGCGCACGCTGGCGGCGAAGCCACCGCCGAGCAGCAGCAGGCTGAGCAGGTGCTTCCAGTAGGGGAACTGGGCGAAGTCGCTCACCGCCGTCTCGAAGGACCGGAAGGACTTCACGCCGCCGGTGATGCGGGACGACTTGGCGGTGTAGGCCGCGTGCTTCGTGGCGCAGCGGGTGTGCAGCGCGCGCAGTGCCGGACAGTTCTCGCTGGCGACGGCGGCACCGTCATCCGCGAAGGGGTCGTCGCCCGCGAAGGGGTCGTCCCCACACGCATTGGCGGCACCCTCTTCGGCGAAGGGGTCGTCGCCGGCAAAGGGGTCGTCCTCGGTCGCCGGCTTGGCGCTGCCTTGGGCGGCAGTGCCGTCGTCATCGGCAAAGGGGTCGCCATCGGCGAAGGGGTCCGCTTCGGCCGGGGGCGTGGTGGCACCTTCTTCTGCGAAGGGATCTTCCCCCGCGAAGGGGTCTTCCTCGGAGCCGCCGGTGGCAGCAGGCGCAGCCTCACCCTCGGGAGGGCACGACTGAAGCCGCTCTTCGAGGTCGTCCAGCGTGCAGTCGGGCGCAACCGGATCGATCCGCAGCTCAGCGGCGTAGCCAGGCCACGTCGCTTCTCCGAGGTTGACGAGTCGCGTGTCGAAATTGGGCGCCACACCGACCGCAAGTGCGACCAGCAGCAGCCCCAAGATGATGACTGCGACCGGCGCGAGCAGCCGGTCCAATGGCCCGGACGGCCCCCCGTGACTCATGTCGACCTCTCAAGCGGTGCTGTGTCGCCTCTGCGGCAGCCTATTCGCGGCTGTCTGCGCACTCTGCGCGGGTCTTGTCCTTCGCGCAGCGTACCTTCTTCATGGTGGACAGCATGGAGCCGCTGTATGCACCTTTGGCCTTGAGCTCGACGCGAACGTCCTGGAACAGGGAGTCCCAGCCAACCAGCGTGTCCGGCGAGATGTCGATCCACTTGCTGCTGGGGATCTGGGCATCGGCCTTCTTCACAGCGGCGAGCGCCTTGTCGAAGTTGGCGGCCCAGTAGTCCCGGGACTGCTTCGAGAACTCTGCCGGGAAGCTGGCGTGGCGCACCATGACCTGGAAGGTGGCTTGGGCGAGGGGCGCCTTGATGACGCCACCGTTGTTCGCGATGCCGCGGTTCAGCTCGAAGGGACCGTAGCCGACGCCGCTCATGTAGCAGACGTCGACGTCGCCGTTGTTGAACTTGGGCCCGATGCTGCCCAGGTCGGCGGGAACGACGATGGCGCCCATCTTGTTGACCATGTAGGGAGCGGCCTTGTCGTAGTCCATCGTGGCGATGCGCTTGCCGGCGAGGGCTTGCACCGAGTTGATGTTGCGGTCCCGCACGAACAGGTAGACGGCCCCGGCGGGGATGATGCCCACCGTCTCGTGCTCACCCTTGCGCAGCTTGGCGGCGGCGCTCTCGTACTTCGAGAACGCGTTGACCATCTGCTTGAGCTCGCCGTAGCTGGTGAGACCACCGATGGCCTCAAGCGTGGACGGGAAGTTGTTGAAGCGCTGGAGCCGCACACCCGTGGCAGCCACGGCGTCGCACTGTCCGGCTTCGTAGTCCTTGGCCGCGGTCTCTTCGTCCGTGTAGGCCTTGAGCTCGATGGTCACGCCCCACTTGCCAGCCTCGAGGGCGTAGTCGCCCAAGAGTCGGAAGAAGTCGCCCGACTTGCCTGCGGGGTCGTAGGCGCAGAGGGTCTTCGCCTTGGCGGCGTCGTCAGCAAGTGCGGGAGCGGACCAGAGTCCGGCAACCATGGTGACAATGGACGCAACGGCGAGCTTGAAGGAGTTGTTCACTCTTCCTCCGCGGAAGGGGGGTCAGTTGGGGCTGCGGCAGGCTCGCCAGAGGGAGCGCCGCCGAAGGGGTCGGCTGCGAAGGGGTCGTCGCCAAAGGGATCCGGACCGGCCGGCTCTGAGGCTTGGGGACCCGGCAGCGTGCCAAAGACGGGGGTGCGATGCCCTTCTTCGGCAATCCAGAACAGGTCGGACTGAAACTGGGACAAGAGGAAGCTGAAGCGGTCGAGGAGCTGGTAGTCCGGGTCGACCGCGTGGGCTTGGATGGCCTCCCCGTGCTTCAGAATGCCTTCGCGGGCCACATCATCCCTGCCGTTGTTGACTGCGATGGTGACTTGGAGCGCCCGAGCGATGCGAACGCCCTGGGGATCGCTCTTGTCGGCGGCATCGGCGATCAGGGTCCAGGGGTCGACACCCTCGGGCCCGCTGCCCGGAATGGTGGCCCACACCGCACCCCGGATCGCTTGGGGCACATGCCACCACTTGTCGTCTTCGAGGCACTCGCTCGCGCGGCCGGCCAACAGCAAGGTCTCTTTCGGCACG
This sequence comes from Myxococcota bacterium, assembly GCA_942491145.1. Taxonomy (GTDB): domain Bacteria; phylum Myxococcota_A; class UBA796; order UBA796; family UBA2385; genus CAXQUZ01. The sequence continues at coordinate 408,960 of CALOBC010000035.1, forward strand.
CCGACGGGGCCGCCTGCAGCGCTGTCGTGGAGAACCGCTTGCACGCCGGCAAACAGCCCGAGGAAGTAGGGGAGCTCGTCCCGTTCCTTGAGCTTGGGGCAGCCTTCGCCGTAGGGGCCGAAGGCGTCTTGGGCCATCAGCCAGGACCGGTAGTAGCGGGTGGCCGAGCGCTCGTGCAGCCGGTCCGCACGGAGGCGGGCGTCCTGGGCGGCAACGGCGCGGGGCACAGGGTCGAGGCCATGCGCGGCGGACAGGGCCAGCGCTTGATCGAGCTCGGCGTCGAGAGAGGCGATCTCATCGCACATCCCGGCCGTCATGTCCGAGATCAGCAGGGCTTGTCGGGACGGTCGCTTCGGACTGGTTGCCGCGGCGAGCGCAGACCGGAGGGAGACCCCCAGCTCGCAGGCCATGTCGGCATCCGGAAGCTGCATGGATCTGACGACCACGCCCTTCACGGTGAATTTGTCGATCGTCTTTGCGAGGCAGCCCGTGAGGACCGTGGTCGCTGCAAAGACCCCAGCGATGGATAGTGTGCGGTTCATCGCCGCCCGGTATAGCGCGCTCGGGCCCCACCGGGCAGGTTCCACGCCGGAACCCCGCGATTGCACCGGCTTCCGCGCGCCCTGGAACGCTCATGCATCCCCCCCAAGCTCGGACTCAAGCGCTGGAGAACCGGCTGGCCCGGGGCGACGCGCTGCCCGTGGCCCAAGCGGCCCTCCAATTGGTCGGCAAATACCCCCAGTCGTTCGTGCCTTGGGGAATTCTCGCGCGCGCACTGACGGCGGCGGGGCAGCGGGCGGAGGCCCAGACGGCGTGGCAGCAGGCCCGGGGGCGGGCGCCGGGGGTTGCGGAGAAGATGCGGCTCGCGCAGATGGCCTTGGATGCCGATGAACAGGACATTGCCGATGGGTTGCTGTTGGCCGCTTGCCAAGCGAATCCGGGCAACATCGGGGCTCTGTTGAGCTTGTCCCGGGTGCGGCGGGCCCGGGGGCTGGCGGCGGCGGCCCGCCCGGTGGCCGAGCTGGCGGTGCGTGCCCACCCCGACAGTGCCGAGTGCTGGCTGCAGCTCGCCGAGGTCCACAGTGAGCTGGCGGCGTTGCGTGCTGCACGGGATGCGGCCCACAAGGCGGTGTCGCTGGCCCCGGATGACATGGACCTGCACGAGGCTGCGGCCCGGGTGCTGCTGGGCTCGGGCTTTGTGGCGGACGCCGATGCGGTGATGCAGGGGGTTGTGGGCGACTCTCCACGAAGCCAGGCCACCCGGGGGCTCATCCATGCCCGGGCGGGACGATCGTCCGATGCCGTGTTGGCGCTCGATCCCTGGGTGCTGGGGGGACATGCCAACGCCGTTGAGCTGTCGGTCTGGGGGCGGTTGTTGTCGAAGACGCCCCGGGCTGCCGAAGCGCAGGCTGTGCTGTTGGAGAAGCTTCAGGGGCACCAGTCCCCCCCGAGCCGCCGGATGCTGCTGCACCGGGTGGGCGACCTCGCCGAGTCCCAGGAGCGCTGGGGAGATGCCTTTGCGGCGCACGCGGCGGCGAATGCGTCCGGTCGGTTGCCCTGGCCGGCTGCGCACTTTGATGCTGAGGTGGCGGCCATTCGGCGCTTGGCGGCGACGCCCCCTGTCGAGTCGGGGAATGCGCCGGGAGCCGGGCTGGTGCTCATCGCGGGGCTGCCGAGGTCCGGGACGAGCTTGCTGGAACAGGTTCTCGCCGCCCATCCTGCGGTGTTGGGCCTGGGCGAGTCGCCGATGCTGCGGGAGGTGTTGGACGCGCTTCCGGGGGATCCGGCCACACCTTGGCCTGACCGATTGGCGGCGTGTGGTGCTGAAGCCCGTCGGCAAGCGGGCGCACGCTACCTCGCCCACCTCGATGCGGAGCTCGGTCCGGCGATCGTGCGGATCGACAAGACCCCCTCAAACCTGCTCTACGTTGATGCTTTGGCGCGCATCTTGCCAGGTGCGAAGGCCATCTTGATGCACCGCAACGCGCTCGACGCCGGCACATCCTGCTTCTTCCAGGGCTTCGGTCCGTACTTCGCGTGGACCGACGACCTGACCACGCTGGGACACGTGGCCCGCCACTATGGCCAGCTCCGGGACCAGTGGGTGGAGACCGCGCCACTGCCGGTGTTGCACGTGTCCTATGAAGCGCTGGTGCACCAGCCCGATGATCAGGTTCGGCGGGTGCTGGACTTCGTCGGGCTGCCCTGGGACCCGGTGGTGCTGGACTTTCACACCACGGGTCGGGAGATGCGCACGGCCTCGTTCGACCAGGTGCGCCAGCCCATCAACACCCGCAGTGTGGGCCGTGGAGAGCACTACCGGCCGTGGCTGGGGCCGTTCATCGATGCGCTGGAGGGGCGCTGATGGTGGGCGGCACGGATGGTGTGGCCATCTCCAGAATCCAGCTCAGCACGTCGTTTTCATCGGTTGGATCCACGGTGGGGGGCCCGTCCCCCGCGGGCAGCGCTGCCGACCTTGACGTGGGGCTGCCGATGAACGCCCGTCGGCCGGGGAACCGGATCTGGCCGGCGGGCGTCACGGTGTAGCGCACGCACACGTTGGGCATCTGAATGGTAGCCATTGCCTCACTCTGGGGCATGGCGGACAAGTCGTGGACGGCCCTGTCACAGCTGGCACAGACCCGCCGCTGGGCCGTGCCCTCCATCGTGTGCCAGTCCGCACCGCAGGGCGCTGGAACGGGCAGGTCATCGTGTCGCATCGGGCCTCCGTCGAGGTCCTCGACACCAGTGCCCACCGTTGGTTCGGCACGCAGCAGCGCTGGCCCGCGCGGCCTTTCAGCCAACGAGCTGGGCCGCGAGGTGGGTCAGCTTGTCGACCAGGGCTGTCCGGTTGCGATTGAGGAACCAGTGGTCCCCGTCCACCTCGACCAGCTCAAAGCCCCCGTGGGTGTGATCCGCCCAAAACTGGATCTCGTCCGGGTAGACCATGTCATCCTGTCGGGCAGCGTACGCTGTGATCCCGATGGACAGTGGCGGACGGGGGGCCGGCGTGTACCGCATGAGCAAGGGCGTGTCCCGGCGCATCAAGGGTAGGATCGCCCGCACGAACGCGGGATCCTCGACGTGGCGGGACAGGGCCATCAAGTAGTCGGCGCTGTTCTCGGCGACGCTCACCCGAAGCATCACCTCACGCTGCTGCCAGAGCGCGATGCGGCAAGGAGCCACGGTGCCCGTCACCAGCAGGTGGCCCGGCTGAACGCCGGTGTCGGCGAGCAGGCTTCGCGCAACTTCGTGGGCCACGATCCCGCCGAAGCTGTGGCCCCACAACAGCAGCGGTCCGGAGACGTGGGCTCGGATGCGCGCAACAGCCGCGTCGACCACCTCGGAGACCTCCCCGAGCACCGCCTCACCGGACCGCTCCTCCCGGCCCGGGGTCTGGACCACCAGCACCCGAAGGCCGGCGGGCGGACGGGCGAGAAAGGGCGCGAACAGCGACGCGCCGACGCCCATGGAGTGAAAGCACACCAGGGTGACTGCGGCGTCGGGTGGGGACTGGGCGCTCTCGATGAGCCACGGGTCGAGGGAACGCGCCCAGGACTCGTCGAGAACACTTTCCATTGCGTTGTCTTCGCCGCCCTTGGTGCCGTCATTGGCGCTGTCTCCTTCGAGCTGCGCCGACAGCTCCGTCGACAGGCCCGCCAGCGTTGGACCACCGAGCAGCTTGAGCATCGGCACCGACAGATCCAGCTCGCGCAGCATCCAGCTCCGAAGCTGGGTGATCACCATGGAGTCGAGGCCGAGGACGTCGAGCGGGACCATGGGGTCGATGGCACTGGCGTCGGCGCCAAGCATGCCAGCCAGCGCCTCGGCGAGCCGTGCTGCGAGCGCCGCCGGGCGGGCGTTGGCGGGCAGGCCACAGAGCGCTTCGCGGTGCCCCTGACCTCGATCCGCAGGACCTTCAGCGGCATCGGCCAGGGGGAGGTAGCGGGTGTCCCGCTGGAGGTGGGGGTGGGCGCGGAGGTACTTGGACCAGTCGAGGCGCACGATGGCCCGCTGGGTGGCGTCTTGGCCGAGGGTGGCGTCCAGGGCAGCCAGCAAGGGCTGGAGCCGGACAGGGTCGATGCCATGGGTGGAGAGAACATCGAGCACGACTCTGTTGTCGTCGCTTCGCTTCGACATGCCCGCGTAGTCTCCGAGCACCCCCAGGTTGACGGACGTCCCTGGGAGACCGTCGGCACGGCGGGCGGCGGCCAGTCCGTCCAAGAAGGCGTTGGCGGTGGCGTATGCGGCCTGGCCAGTGAGGCCGAGCACCGATGAGATGGACGACACGAGCAGGAACAGCTCCAGCGGCGCCCCGGCATCCCGGCAGGCGCGGTCCAGCCACCACGCACCCTCGGCTTTGGGGCCCCAGACCCGCGTGAATGAGGCGTGGTCGACGTCTCCCACCGGGCGGTCGTCGAGCACGGCGGCGCAGTGGACAATGCCGGTCAGTGGCGACGGGCCCACCGTGAGTGAATTGACCAGAAGCCCCACCGCGGCGGCATCGGTGACGTCGATGCGGGGCAGGGTGACCGTGACCCCACGTGCCTGCAGCGCGGTGATGGCGGCCTCATCCGCGGCCGACTTGGGCCCCGAGCGGCTGGCGAGTGCGAGGGAGCGGGTGCCCCGATCGGCCAGCCAGCCGGCCAGCACGAGGCCAAGGCCGCTGGCGCCCCCGGTGACGAGGACCGTTCCGGTTGGGCTCAAGCGCCGCGCGGGCAGCGGTGCGATGTCGACCTCGCCGGTCGTCTCCAACACCAGCTTTCCGGTGTGTGCGCTGCGGGCCATCTGCTGGAGTGCTTCGCTCAACCGCGCCATCGGGAGTGTGGTCACGACCGGGGGTGGCAGGGTGCCGTCGCCCACCAGTCGCGCGACGGTCTCGAGCCCCTCTTGGTGCAGCGCGGGCCGGGCGAGGGCGAGGCGGTCGATGTCGACCACAAACAACGAGATGTTCTCACCGAGGATGCGCATCCCCAGCGGAGAGTTGGTGTAGATGTCGGTTTTGCCAATCTCGACGAAGCGGCCAAACGGCGCAAGGCAGTTGAGCGAGGCTTGGAGCAGCGCGCCGGTGAGGGAGTTCAGCACGACGTCCACACCGCGGCCCTTGGTGGCGGCCTGGACCCCCTCGCGGAACGACACGGAGCGGGAGTTGAAGACGTGGGCCACGCCGAGCGCACGGAGCTGTGCTCGGCGCTCGGGGCTGCCGGCCGTGGCGATGACTGTTGCCCCCACCATGGTCGCGATGGCGATGGCGGCACGACCGACCCCGCCGGTCGCGGAGTGGACGAGAATGGTCTCACCAGGCTTAATCCGGGCGAGGTGTACGAGGCCGTACCAGGCGGTCAGCGACGCGGCGGGCACTGCTGCGGCGACCGGAAAGGCGAGGGTGTCGGCCAGCAGGGCCACACACGAGCGGTGGGCGCAGACCTGGCCGGCGAAGCCCCGTCGGACTCGGGCGAGCACGCGCTGGCCGGCGGCGACGTCGGCAATGTCGGACCCCACTTCAACGACCACGCCTGCCACTTCGAGCCCGAGCTGGTCGGCGCTGAGACCTCCGGCCACCGCCTCGGGCCTGAGGAGGCCCATGGCGTTCATCACGTCCTTGAAATTGAGGGCGGCGGCACGCACCTCAATCCGCACATCCTCGGGACCGAGCGGCGCTGGGTGTTCCCGCACGAAGCGCACGGAGTCGAGCACCCCCGGGGCGCCCACCTCGGCCGAGTAGTGGCTGCTCCGGGCGGGCATCCGCGTGTGGTGGACGCGCTGGAGGGCAGTGGGGCCATGGGCGGTCACGGTGCGGGCTTGGCGCTGCCCTCCTGACAGGCGCAGCTCGCCTTCGTGGGCATCGGCCCGCCAACCCCGAAGCTCTTCGACCAGCGCAAGCAGGTCATCTTCGTCGGGGTGGGCCCCCAGGTCGATCGCCCGCACGGGCACCCGGGGCAGCTCATTGCCCAGCACACGGGCCATGCCATGCACGGCCGCCATGGCCGGCACAGTGTCGGTGTGGGGGGCTGCTCCGCCGCGGGTCACCACCACCAGCTCGGGTACCAGGTCGCCCTTGTCGAGGATCTGGCCCAAGCGCAGCAGGCGCTGGGCCGGTGCCGGGTCGCCAGCGTGGGCGGGCTCGGCGATAAACACGATCTGCGTGCGGCGGTCGAGGTCGGATGCCAGCGTGTCCGGCGGCACAGGCTCGCCGAGGGGGCCGAGCTCGAAGGGGGGAAGGCGCCGCAGGGATGCCAAGCCGGCGACTGCCGTCAGACGGTCCTCCAGAGACTGTGCCAGCGCACCCTCTCCCACCAAGACCACGCGGAGCGTGCCGCGGGTGTGCCGGACCCCCACCGTGCGCGGTGCTGGATCCCACGTCGTCACAAGCGCCCGCTGGGGCGATCCCGTCGATGGCTGGGTCGGCAGGTGCTTGCACCGCAGTCCATCGAGCCGTGCCACCTCGGCGCCATCCCTCGTGTAGAGCACGGTGTCGCTCACCAACCATGTGGGGGTGTTGGCGTGCACCCGCACATGGACAAAGCCTGTCCGCACTCCAGACCGCAGGATCTGCGCCCGCGCCACCGTGTGCGGCAGGTAGATGCGGTCGGCGTCGCCCCGGGCGTGCACATCCGCGAAGATGGCGTGCAGAGCGGCATCCAGCAAGGCTGGGTGTACTGCGTGAGGCACCGCTTCTCGCCCCACATCGCTGGGCAGCGCCAGCTCGGCGAGCACCTCTCCCGGGCGGGTCCACAGCCGCTGGACACACTGAAATGCCGGCCCATACTGGAGCCCGGCCGCTGCGATGGCGGCGTAAAACTCTCGGGCGGCCACGGACTCCACCTTGGCGAACCGCGCTTGGACTCTGTGGAGGTCTTCGGCCGCCGCCGCACCCGGGGTCGCCTCGATGCGCCCTCGTGAGTGGATGGACCAGGGCGCTTCGTCGTCGCCGGAGAGCCGGCTGCACAGCGCAAAGTCGCCGTCGGCCGACCGCACCTCCAGGCGGGCCTCCAGCGGATGAGCCCCACGCTCGGGCACCACCAGTGCGGACTCGAAGCGGACATCCTTCACCACGACCCGCCCGTGGCCCAGTGCCTCGCTGGCCGCAGCCAGTGCGAGCTCCAGGTGCCCGGTCGCGGGCAACACGGCGGCGCCGTCGACTCGGTGGTCGTCGAGCCAGCGCGCTGCGTCCAAGGACAGGTGGACGTCAAAGCGCTTGTGGGCGGGGTCGGTGATGAAGCCCGACCGCCCCCGGAGCAGTGGGTGCACCCGAGGTTGCAAGCGGTCGCGGCGGTCCGCGGCGGCTTCGGCCCAGTGGCACTGACGTTGCCAAGCGTAGGCCGGCAGGGGGACCGCCCGCGGTGCAGGGCCCCAGACCAGATCGGCGTTGAGGGCGTGACCCCGCAGCGCGACCGCGCCCAGTGCGACGGCCATCGGACCCCCGCCCGGCGCTCGCTTATCTTGGGTGGGCAGCACCATCGCCGAGGATCCACGTCGAGTGATGGTCTGTTCGGCGCCGCGGGTCAGGACGGGGTGGGGGCCGATCTCCAAGAAGGTGGTCACGCCGTCGTCGAGCATGGCCTCGACGGCGGTGTGGAGGCGCACGGTCTCGCGCACATTGCGGTACCAATAGTCGCCGCCGAGGTGGGTGCCGCTGGCCCGCCCCCCGGTCACGGTGGAGTACAGGGGCGTCGTGGCCGGCTGTCCATGAATATGGCCAAGAGTATTGATTAGGTCGGCCTTCAGGGGCTCCATCCAGCGAGTGTGGTAGGCCACCTCTACATGCACAAAGCGCGCGAACACCTCGCGGGCTTCGAGTGCTTCCCGCAGCACGGTGAGCGGCCCAGGACGCCCCCCGACCACCGCCATGGACGGTCCATTGATGACGGCGAGGTCCAGGTCAGGGTGTCGCCGCAGCTCGGCCCGGGCCTCATCCTCCGTGAGGCCGGTCGCCAGCAGGGTTCCGCCGGCCGCGCGGGCCTGAATGACGGAGCGCCCGTGGATGACCTCGACCGCTTCGTCCAAGGTCAGCGAACCTGCGGCCCAGCCCGCAGCCACTTCTCCGATGGAGTGCCCCGCGACGGCGTCAATCCTGACCCCGCGGCTGCGCAGGAGGGTGGTGAGGGCCACTTGGACGGCCATGATGCACGGCTGCGCGCGCTCCGTCCGGTCGATGCTGCCCGTGGGCGCGTCGGGGGACATCGCTGCCAAGATCGACCATCCAGAGCGCGCCAAGAAGCGCGCGTCGAGGTCTTCGAGGGCATCTCGAAACACGGGTTCCTCGGTCATCAGAGCCCGTCCCATCCCGGCCCACTGGCCGCCTTGTCCGCTAAAGATCAAGCCCAGGCGGGGCTCGGCGTCTGGCGGGAGGCGGACCTTGGCCGCGCCAACGGGCAGCTTGCCCAGGGCCACCGCGTCGAGGGCGTCGTGGAGCCCGTGGGCCGAAGCTGCGGCCACGACCACCCGCTCGGCGTGCTGGCTGCGGGTGTGGGAGAGCGTCCAGCTCAGGTCGGCGAGCGGGGTCTTGGCGTGCACGGCTTCTCGGAGCGCGGTGGCCTGCGCCGCGAGGGCTGCACTGGAGCGACCGGACACTGCGAACGGCAAGAGCGTCTGGAGTTGTGGTTGGCGCTTGGCCTCGATCGGTGGGCCTTCGATGACCACATGCACATTGGTCCCGCCGGCCCCAAAGGAATTCACCCCGACCCGGGCCGGGCCCGACCCCCGGAGGGGCTGGACGGTGGCTGCCACTTGCAAGCGCAGGTCGGCAAATGGGATGTCGGGGTTTGGGGTCTGGAAGTGCAAGTTGGCGGGGACCTGGCGCTCCCGTGCGACCAGCACCGCCTTGAGCATCCCAACCGCCCCTGCTGCCCCCTCCAGGTGCCCCAGGTTGGTCTTGATGGACCCGACGAGGCAGGGCCTGTCCGCCGGGCGCCCTGCCCCCAGCACGCTTCCCAATGCACGGCACTCGATGGGGTCGCCCACCTTGGTTCCCGGTCCGTGGGCCTCGACATAGTCGACGTCCGCGGGGTCGACGCCTGCCTGTGCATACGCAGCCTTGAGCGCCGCGACCTGGGCTGACTGTCGGGGGACTGTGAACCCGGCCTGAACATGACCGTCCTGGGTCATTGCCGTGCCGCGGATGACCGCATGCACCCGCCGACCACCGGCCTGGGCGCGCTCCAGCGGCTCAATGTGGAAGACGACCGCGCCCTCGCCGCGGACGTAGCCATCGGCCGATGCGTCGAAGGCCCGGCAGCGACCACCGGGGCCGAGGAAGCCAGCGGCGGACAGCATCATCGAGCCCTCGGGGCGCAAAATGACGTTTACACCCCCCGCCAGCGCCGCGTCGGCGTCTCCTGCCCACAGGGCTCGGCACGCGAGGTGCACCGCTGACAATGAGCTGCTGCAGGCGGTGTCGAGGCTGACGCTCGGGCCGCGCAGGTCCAGTGAGTACGACACCCGGTTGGCGAGCGAGGTCATGCCCGCACCCATCGCGACGTATGGGCTGATGGCTTCGCGATGGGCTGTCGACAGCTGCAACCCCATGTGGTCGTACATGAAGCTGCCGATGAATACCGCAGTTCGGGAGCCCCGCATGGACTCGAGCGGACGGGTCGCGTCCCCGATGGCCTCCACCGAGACCTCCAGCAACAGTCGCTGTTGCGGATCTACGCTGCGCGCCTCCGCCGGGAACATCCCAAAGAATGCTGCATCAAACTGGTCCACTTGGTCGAGGAACGCACCGACTGCGTTGCGGATGGCCCCCCCGCGAGGGCTGACCGGGTCGTGAAACGATGCGGCGTCCCAGCGATCTGGGGGCACCGGGCCGATGGCATCCATGCCGTCGAGCAGCGCCGCCCACAATGCATCGGGTGTGGCGATGCCGCCAGGAAGACGGCAAGCCATTCCGGTGATTGCGAGGGGTTGGGGCTGCATGGAAGGCTCCGGGGCTGGGGTGTGGGGGTTGCATGACGCGGACACACGGGGTCCTGGAGGAGCGGAACCCGGTGGTGGGCCGGGTGGCGGACGGCGGCTCGATGCCGAGCGGTGGCCTCGGCGCTTGATCCGTCAGATGGACAGACCTCGGGTCGCCGGGCACGAAGCGTTCCGTTTCAGGCCGTTGTGTCGAGCTCGTCTGGCCTGCATGGCCGGTGACGCAGCGGGGGCGCAGGGGCGGTGTTGCAGGCGAACCACCCGCCCACACGCTGTACCAATCGCAGCGGACAAAGAGTGGGAGGCCTACGCAACGCGGTGCTGGATAGATGTGTGTCAGCGTACGGTTTCGCCGATTGTTCCCAGTGTAGTCCAGGGAGGTGCGCGGATGTGGCGCCTTGCCTGGGGACTGCGCACGCTGAACGCGAGGCCATCGAGCCGGAAGGCTTTCTCGTCGGTGATGCCCGGCCTGGTTTCTGCGCGTTTTCTCGGGGCGCGACGTGACACTTGGGCACTGCGTTGTGCAGAACAAACTGATCGAACGCGCAAATGCCCTAAGGGCGGCCCGCCGGCCCTGGGGAGACAGAGGGCTCGGCGGCATCCAGCAAGGGTCGCTGTCGCGGCCCCACCGGGGGGGGGGCCGGCATCAGCCCGGACATTCCGTGCGAAGCCTGGCTGCCAACCCAGCGGGCCACCGGGGACCAAGCGCCAGTCGGGACCGCCGCTCGAGCCCCGACTCTGCCCGTCACGCCCGCAAGTTGACAAACCCATGCGCGTGGGTCTGGCGGTGCCCGCGGTCCCGCATCTGTGCCGCCACCGCCTCGAACGCCTCGGTGTCCATCTCGTCGATCTCCGCGTCATCCAGCACGCTGACCAGGTCTTCGAGCAACGTGGACGGCTCGACAACCCGGGGCGCTGGCCCCTCAGACGCACGGCGGACCTGGGCGACGGGGGACTGGGGAGCGTCGCTGTCGTCGAACACACCGACCGTGGCCCGCACCCGCAGTGGGCGGCTGGTCACGGGCGCGAAGAGTCGGGATGAGGTGGGCAGAACGGGCATGGGCCTTCCCTCCAGCGAGGCCCCGGGCTGCGGTGCCCAAGGGTCCCGCACTGATCCAACGCCCAAGGGGGGGAGATCCTGCCTTTCTTCAGATCTCAGATGAGGTGATCGGGCACCAGCACCACCTTCCCGGTGTTCTCCCGGTCGTGGAGGATCCGGTGGGCTTCAGCCGCGTTCGAGTAGGGCACGGTGGCGTGGATCTGGGTGCGCAGGATGCCTTGGCGCCAGAGGTCGAGCAGCTGGGTGAGCCAGCCCTGGACCCGGTCGGCCTCGTCCCACATGTGGCCCATGTTGACGCCCATGACGCCCACGTTCTGGTTCATCAGCCACACCGGGTTCACCTTCAACCAGGGCACGGCGAGCAGGTTGCCGATCAACCCAAAGATGGACCGGGTGTTGGACTGGGCATTGGCCGAGAACCCAAAGCAGACCAGCCGCCCGCCCGGCCGCAGCAGCCCCAGGCCTTTGTTCCAGTAGGCGCCGCCGATGGGATCGAGGATCAGGTCCAAGCCCGGCTGGCCCTTCAGCTCCTCAGCGAAGTCCTTGTTGCGGTAGTCGATGAGCTGGTCGTAGCCGCGTTCCCGCAGGAATTCGTGCTTGCCGGCGGACGCCGTGCCGATGGCCGTGGCCCCCTTCCAACGCAAGAGATCCTGGCACGCCAGACCCACACCGCCGCCCGCAGAGTGGACCAACACACGGTCGCCGGCACGAATGCGGCCCATCTCGATGAGCATCATCCACGCCGTGAGCGCCGTCACCGGGATGGACGCCGCCGTCACCGCGTCCATGCCTTCGGGGCGCACCACCGCTTGCAGCGACGGCATGCAGATCATCGTGCTCTGGCCACCGAAGCGGGTCATGCCCACCACAGCCTCGCCGATGCGCGACTCGTCGACGCCTTCGCCCACTGCGTCGATGGTTCCGGCGATCTCGTACCCCATCACACACGGCAGGGGCGGCCGGTCCGGGTAGAGGCCCATCCGTGCCATCAGGTCGGCGAAGTTGAGCCCGGAAGCCTCGATGGCCACGCGCACTTCGCCCGGTCCGGGGGTCGGGTCCGGCGCGTCCACCAAGGTGAGCACACTGGGGTCGCCTTCGCGGGGAATCGTGATCTGTTGCACAGGCTCTCCATTTGTTCGACACGGCTCAGCGCAGGCTGACCGTCGCCGCATCGACCTGTACTCCGTCGTCATCGAAGCGGGTGAGCGCAACGGTGCCGTCGTCGAAGTCGAGCACCGTGAAGCCGAAGGTCTGGCTGGCTGCCTGGCGCAGCTCCACTTCTTCGGGAATCGCTTCAAGTTGGGCGGTGATGTCGGACAGCAGGGCCCCACCGCCCCCGTCGGTGATGTACGTGATGCCGTCGGCGACCATGCGCTCGTAGCTGTGGTTGTGGGCCTGAAGGACCAACTTTACGCCATGCTCGACGAACAGCGGATGGAGCACAGCCCGCATCTCGGTCTGGGGGCCATGGGCCGCGAGCGTGTAGATGGGTCGGTGGAAGAAGGGCACCACGGCGACAATGTTGGGGTCGTCCGCTGCGTCGAGCAGCTCGGCTTCCAACCACGCGAGCTGGATGCTGTCGGGCGCCGTGAGCTGGTGCTCCAGCGCGTCCGCTTCGCTGTCGAGCGCGAGGAAGCGCACCCCGCCGTGGTCCAGGCGGTAGTAGTCGGCGCCCATCGGGGGCACATCCGTGCCGATGTCCACAAACAACCGACGGTACATCTCGTCCATCTCGTTGTTGCGTTCTTGCTCGTGGTTGCCCACGCTCGGATGCATCGCGGCCGCCGTGTTGACCGGCATCATGGCCCACGACAGGCCCTCCCAGGTGTCGGCCGGGTTGGACTGATACTGCATGTCGCCGCCGTGCAGAACCAGCTCGGCGAGGGTGGTGCCGGCGGCTTGGAACACACCATCGGAGAACGGCGACATCGTGTCGCCCACAAACAGTGCACGGAAGGCACCGCCGGGGGCAGGAGGACCGGTGAGGGTGCCCTCGATGGGGTCCATGCCCAGGTCGAGCTGCCAGCCAATCACTTCGCCCTCGCCCACATCCGACAGCACCACCTCGTGGAGCACATGGGGCCCGGGCAGGTCATTGTGCTCAAACTCCTCGATGCCTTCAGGGGTGGGCCAGAAGTGGGTCAGGTCCACCGCCGTGCCCACCATCGGCACCGTCTCGTCCGTGCCGTCGCGGCGAATCGTGACATTGAGCTGGACATCTTCGAGGGTCTCCACCCGCAGCCGGGCCACCCCCGGACCGATCCACTGCCAGTAGGGCGCGAAGGAGACATGGAACGGCGCCGGCTCGTCCGTGGCCTCGTCCGCCGAGTCGTGCGTCGAGCGGGCCTTCGGGTCGGTGCCGCAGCCCATCGAGAGCATGCTCAGGACCAGGGCGAACACCCAGGCGACGCGGGCAGTGGGGTCGCGCATCGGGGGCTTCTCCATCAAGGGCTGGGGGCAGGCAGTGGGGGTCGCCAGGGTATCGCCGGCGGGCCGCTTCGCAGCGCAGAGTTTCTGCCGAAACCGGACAAGATCTGACCTTGACAGGTCCCGGTCGGTCTTGCTGGGTCACTGCAGGCTCAGGTGGTGCGGGCCATCGGTTAGCCTGCGCGAAGCCCGGACGATTCTATGGTCGACACGCGACGCTTGACCGACATTCTGGACCTGTTGGTCCGCCACAATGTGCTCCACGACGGGCAAAAGCAGGACGTCCTCAACCGCGGCCGCGACCAAGCCCGCCACATCTTGCTCGACAAGCGGGCCGAGATGCGCCGGATGCTCGGTCGCCACCGGGTCGCCTACGACGTGACCGAGATCGAGCTCATCGCCAGCTTTCGGTTTCGGCGGGCCGACGCAACGGCCGAACTTTCGCTGTGCGACGAAGAGCTCATCACCCAGCTGGTCGCCGAGGCACTGGGCCTGCCCTTCCGGGTGCTGGACCCCCTGCGCCTCGACTACAAGCTCATCACCGACACCTTCGGTGGTCCCTTCGCCGAGCGCCACCTCGTGCTGCCCCTCGAAGAGCGCGCCGACACCCTCGTGCTCGGTGTCGCCGATCCGTGGGACCGTGAGCTGCTCGAGAGCATCGCCCGCTTCAAGCAAAAGGCCATCGAGCCCATCGTGGTGATGAAGGCCCAAGTGCTTGAGGTCATCGCCGAGTTCCATGGCTTTCGGCGCAGCATGCGCGCTGCCCAAGAAATGTTCGCGACCGACCTGCCAGACCTCGGCAACCTCGAACAGCTCTACTCCATGGGCGACACCACCAACGCCGACGGGGCCGACCAGCCCATCGTCCGCGCCGCGTGGTACTTGCTCAACTATGCCCTCGACCAGGGCGCTTCCGACATCCACTTGGAACCCAAACGCGAAGAAGCGCTCGTCCGGATGCGCATCGACGGCGTGCTCCACACCGTGCATCGCTTGCCCCGGGTGGTCTACCCGGCCCTCGTCAGCCGCATCAAGACCCTCGCCCGCATGGACATCGCCGAGCGCCGGCGCCCCCAGGATGGCCGCTTCAAGCTGGCCCACCGCTCCGGCGAAGTCGAGATGCGCGTCAGCTCGGCCCCCGTCGCGTTTGGCGAGAAGATCGTCATCCGCGCCTTCGACCCCGGTGTGCTGACCCAAGACATCGAGCGGCTGGGCTTCTTTCCCAAGGAGCACCAGCTCTTCCGCACGATGCTCGCCAACCGGACCGGCATGGTGTTGGTGGTCGGCCCCACCGGCAGCGGCAAGACCACCACGCTCTACTCCGCGCTGCACCACGTCCACTCGCCCAGCATCAACGTCATCACGCTCGAAGATCCGGTCGAGAACGTGCATCCCGCGTTCAACCAGATCTCGATCCAGCCCAAGATTGGCCTCACCTTCGGCAGCGCCCTGAAGACCGTGCTGCGCCAGGACCCCGACGTGGTCATGGTCGGTGAGATCCGGGACGAAGAGACCGCCCAGAATGCCGTTCAGACGGCGCTCACGGGCCACCAAGTGCTCTCGACCCTCCACACCGATGAGGCCGCCGGGGCCGTGGGTCGCTTGCTCGATCTGGGCGTGCTCCCGTTCTTGCTGTCGAGCACCCTCGTGGGGGTGGTGGCCCAGCGCCTCGTGCGCCGAATCTGTCCCGTGTGCAGCGAAGACGACGTGCTCACCGAAGAGATGGCCGTCGCCCTGCGCATCAAGGGCACGCGCGGCCGCCGCCTCAAGATCAAGCGCCCCGTGGGCTGCCTGAAGTGTCGCTACACCGGCTACAAGGGCCGGACGGGCCTGTTCGAGATGCTGCCGGTGACGCCCCGGATTCAGCGGCTCATCAACGACCGCGCCCCCACCCAGGACATCAAGCGTGAGGCCCTGAACGACGGCATGCTGACCCTTCGCGAATACGGCATCAAGAAGATGGCCCAAGGCCTGACGTCTTTTGAAGAGGTCGTCGGCACCACCGATGACCGGGCGGTCTACTGATGACGACCCCGTTTTCGGGCGCGGGCCACTGGACCCTCGAGGGTCTCGCTGCCGCGCTGCCGCCATTGAAGATGCCCGCTGTCAGCACATTCTCGGCACGAGGTTGGAGCCACCGCTGGCTCGACCTGCGCTGGCGGGGGACGGCCCTGGTGCCGGCGGGGGGGCGGCTGCTGAGCTGGACCCCCGACGACAAGGGCGGCATTCTCGACGTGGTGGACGACTGGCACGACGCGCCGGGCTCTGCCGCCGGGGGAACCACCGAGCTTCAGCTCCAGCTTGGTGTTCCGCCCCTTCGTCCGACCCTGAGCTGGCGCCGGTCCATCGTGCCTCGGGACGACTTCGCCCAAGGACGTCCGCTCGCTGCCCTCGACGAGTCCGCCGAGCTTCGGGGTCGCACTGTGGTCCGCACCGGGGCCCCCTTCGGGTCGCTGGCGCTCGATGCGCGGGACCTGATCACCGACCATGCCTTTGCGCTGCACGTCTGTGAGCTCGGCCGCGCCGGCAACCTCGGGGTGCACGTCGCCGACGCCCTGATGGGCATGGAACAGCACGTGCCCAGCGCCCGGCTGGCGCCTTGCGGCAAGGTCTCGTTTGGCGCGGGCGAAGGACTGGACCTGCTGGGGTGGCGGTGGACCGGCGCCGCCATGATGCCGGTTCACGCTTGGCTTGCCGACGGCCACGTGCCGGTCTTCATTGTGGAGAGTGACCGCGTGTGGGTTCTTCAGGACGTCTTGCCCGCCGACTCTCCCCTGCGAGGCCAGCCATGAGTGCCCTCAGCCGTCGGGACCTGTTGCGCAGTGGAGCGGCCGGTCTGGGCATCGCCGCGGTGCCCCGGATCTCCCACGCCGCGGCCAGCGTGCCCAACGTGATGGTCGTCTTTCTCGGGGGTGTGGGGGCCCAGACCGCTCGGGTTGGGGCGGCCACTCCCCACCTCGACCGGCTGACCGCCGAGAGCACCTCGTGGACCCAAGCGTTCACTGCCGATCCCGCCCCAGGCCCGGCGCTGACCAGCTTGCTGACGGGCCGGCCCAGTGCCGAACATGGCGTGGTGATGGACGGTCTGCCCCTGGACCCGGCCCACCCCGAGCTGGGTGCCTGGGCCGCCCAACATGGGATCTCGACCCACTGGGCCGGCGCTTGGCCGATCCCCGGTCGGGAAGCCCGCGCGGGCTGGTCGCGGCTGATCGGTGGCGGGGACGATCTGCGCACGGTGGGTGTGGTGCGGGCCTTTCTGGGCCAGCGGTCGACCTCGCGGCCGTGGCTGCTGGGCGTGCGCCTCGATGCCGGTGCCCCGGTGCGCCAACACCGCCGCCGCCACGGTGCCTCGGGTGTGCTGGAGCTGGGCCTCAAGCCCGAAGATCTGCCCCTGCCGCCCAAGCGCTTGTCCCCTCCTGATGCCCTGCCAGCGGGCTTTGTCGAGGCCCGGGCGCCCTCGCTGCCCTCCGAAGACAGTGCCCGCCAGGACACGTGGATGTTGGCCCGGTCCCTCGAAGCCACGGACGCCCGGTTGGGTGCGCTGGTGGACGCGCTGACCCACTCGGCTCACGACGCCCGCACCCTCTTGGTGGTCGTCGGGGAGCACGGCGACGCGGCCAGCGCGTGGGGCATCCAGGGCGGATCGGCGCCGCTGATGAGTGTGATCAAGGTGCCCCTGATCTTTCGGTGGGGCACGGTCCGCACCCCCCGCAGCACCGATGTGGCGGTCTCCACGACCTGCCTCGCCGGCACCTTGTGTCGGGTGTTGCAAATTCCCCAGCTCCCCCACGGTGCCGACTTCGACCTGCGCACCCCCGTGGAGCATGCGGATGCCCCGGTGCCCGAAGCGGTCCACTGTGACCTGATGGTCGATGGTCACGTGGTGATCGCGAAGGAGGGGACGCTGTTGTCTTGGCGCTCCCCGGACGGTCCGCCGGCTCAGCTGGCGCGCCAGCCAGACGGCGAGTGGGTGGCCCCGGGGGAGTTTGATGGGCTCGAAGCCCTCGAAGCCCTGCGCCTCGCCCGTGCCGACACGCTCCAGCCCGCGGGGGTGCATCGGGGGGGATTGTCGGGGCTCCGTGCAGCAAGTCAGGGCGCTGCGCAGTAAGAGCGGTCCAACACTGGAGTCGTCGATGGATGCCGCCCCTGCAGAGCTCGATCCCGCAGCCAATGGCCGGATGGCCGACGCCTTCGACATCGGCAAGTGCTTGTCATTTGGCTTCGAGTCCCTCAAGGCCGCGTCGTTGACGCTGTGGCTGGGGGCGTTCTTGATGAATTGTACGTCGGGCGGAGGGGGCGGCACGTCCAGCTTCAACCCGATGTCCGGCGGGGACGCCGAAGACCTGGGTGAGCTTGCCGACCCTGAAGCCCTCAAGCGGATGCTGCCCGACTTCTCCGATCCGGTGGTCCTCGGCGTGGTGGCCGGGATTATCCTGTTGGTTGTAATTCTCGTGATGGTGGGCATCGCGATTCAGTCCTACCTGGAGCCCGGCTGGATCCGTGCCCAGCGCCAAGCCCTCACCGAGGGCAAGGCCCCCGCTGACGTGCTGCTCAGCGGTGGCTCGGTGTTCTTCCCGATGTTTCAGTGGAAGCTGCTGGCGATGGCCATCCGGTTTGGTGTGGGCATGGTGGCGGTGCTGCCCGGTGCCGCCATCGCGGCGGTCGGCGCGCAACAAGAGAGCATCGCGATTGGTGTGGTGGGCGGCATTGTCGCGGTGGTCTTCGGTGGCACGGTGTCGCTCTGGCTGGGCCTCGGGCTCATGTTCGGCAGCCACGCTGTCGCCCTCGATGGGGTCGGCGCGTCCGAAGCGCTGGAGCGGTCGTGGTCGCTGGCCAAGGGCAACCGCTTGATGCTGCTGCTCGTGGTTGTGGTCTACAGTGTGGTCAACGGCCTCGCGACCTTCGTGGGCCTGATGATGCTGTGCATCGGGGCGCTGTTCACCGGTCCTGCGGGCCGGGCCATCACTGACACGGCCGTGACCGCCGGATACCTGCGGGCGACCCGGGGGCTCGAGACCAGTGATGCCTGGGCCACCACAGCGAAGTAAGGACCACGGACGGGGCAATCCACCGGGGAGGATCCAGTGACCGACCCGTCCGTCGCCGACCGCCGGGCTGCGCTGCGCCGGCTGTTTCCCGAAGCATTTGACGACAGTGGCCTGAACCTCAATGTTCTGGCCACGTTGGTGGGTGAGCCTCCGCCACCGGACTACGCGCTGCGCTGGCATGGCATGGAAGCGGCCCAAGCGGCGGCGGCGACCCCGTCCACCGCAACCTGGGTGGACGATCCCGACGGCGGCCAGACCCCCAGCCGCAACCTGTTCATCGAGGGTGACAACCTCGACGCCCTGAAGCTGTTGCGCGCCACCCATGCCGGGCGGGTCAAGCTGGTGTGCATCGACCCGCCCTACAACACGGGGCGGGACTTTGTGTATGCCGACAACTACCGCGACAGTGTGCGCAGCTACCGGGCTCGGACGGGGCGCAGAGACGGCGACACACCGGGCGAGGTGGCCGGGCGCTTCCACACGGCATGGCTGAACATGATGCTGCCGCGGCTGGTGCTGGCCCGCGAGATGCTGCGCGAGGATGGCGCACTCATCGTCTTTATCGACGACAACGAAGTCCACAACCTGCGCATCCTGCTCGACATGGTCTTTGGCACGGACCACTTCATCGCCACGTGTGCTTGGCAGAAGTCCTTTGCGAAGAAGAACAAGGCGCCCATCTCGGGCAGCCACGACCATGTGCTGGTGGTGGCCAGAGACCGCAGCCAGTGGCGCCGTCGGTTGTTGCCCCGCACGGCCGAACAAGCCCGTGCCTACCGCAACCTCGACCGCGACCCCCGGGGCGTCTGGCGCAGCGTGGCCTTCTCGGTGCCCTCGGAGAGCGAAGACCGCCGGCGGGCCTACCGCTACGCCGTCACCACCCCGTCCGGTGCGGTCCTCCAGCCTCCCCCAGGACGCCACTGGAATGGCCTGCCCGTGCGCTTTGACGAGCTGCTGGCCGACAACCGGCTGTGGTTCGGCCCCGAGGGTGACCGGCGGCCGAGGGTGAAGCTCTTTCTGTCCGAGGTGCAGGACGGCATCGTGCCCGACACCTGGTGGACCCATGAGCAATACGGCCACAACCAAGGGGCGAAGCGGGAGCTGCTGCGGCTGTTCGGGGACCATGAGCCGTTCAGCACCCCCAAGCCCACCCGCCTGATCCGCCGCATCCTGCAGTTTGCCACCGCCCCCGACACCGAAGACATCGTGCTGGACTTCTTTGCCGGCTCCGGCACCACGGGGGCGGCCGTGCTGCGCCAGAACGCCGAGGACGGGGGCAATCGCTCCTTTGTGTTGGTCCAGAATGCCGCGCCCACCGGACAAACCGAGTGGCCCACCATTGCGGCCTTTGCCCGGGAGCGCCTGCGCCGGGAAGCGGCTTTGCTCACCGACGGGCCACCTGGCCTCGACCTGGGCTTTTGTGCCCTCAAGACCCAGCCGTGAACCGACCCCCACGGAGCCTCTGATGCTCGGTCATGCATCGCTGGGCGTGTCCCAGCTCGACCGGTCCCTTGCGTTCTACGATGCCGTGCTGGGGGCCATTGGCGCCGTGCGGGTCTGGACTTCGGCGGGGGCCGCTGGCTACGGTCCAGTGGGCGGCAATGACCAGCTGGCCTTGTTCTTGCGCGACCCCGGTGACCGGCCCTTGGCTGCCGGTGCGGGCGCCCACCTCGCCTTTGTGGCGCCCAACCCTGACGCGGTCCACCAGGCCCATGCCGCGGCGCTGGCCCACGGCGGTCGGTGTGCTGGTCCGCCCGGGCCTCGTCCCCACTACGGTGCCCACTACCACGCCGCTTTCGTGCGAGATCTCGACGGGCACAAGCTGGAGCTTGTCTGCCAATCGTCAGACCGGGCCTGACCGCGTAGAAGGTCCCAACCCCTGTCCGCGGTGTCCCAGTGCTCCACTTGTCCGCCCCCGCCAGCAAGAGCCTCACCCACCGCGCCTTGTTGCTGGCCGCCCGGTCGGTGGTCCCCTGCCGGGTGGTGCGGCCGCTGCTGGGCGCCGACTGCCGGTCCACCTTGGGGGCCCTGCGCGGGCTGGGGGCCAACGTCGAGTCCCTGGGCGACGACCTGGTCTTCACGCCGACCGGGGGCTGGCGAGGGGCCGCGCTGGACTGTGGCAACTCGGGGACCACGCTGCGCTTGCTGACGGGGCAGTGCGCGCTGTTGGACAGCCCGTCGACCCTGGACGGCGATGCATCCCTGCGCACCCGGCCCAACGGCCCCTTGCTCGACGCCCTCGCTGCGCTGGGGGCCACCATCGAGAGCATTGACGGACACGCCCCTCTGACAGTGTGCGGGCCCCTGCGCCCGGGCCCGGTGTCCCTCGGTCCCCGGGTGTCCAGCCAATACGCATCGTCGCTGTTGCTCGCCTTCGCGCTCGGCCCAGACGGCACATCCACTCTGCGCATGCACGGTCCGGTGTCCAGCCGGCCCTACCTCCAGCTCACCGAAGACATTGCGGCCCTCTTCGGGGTGCATTGGACCCGCGAAGACGACGACAATGGCCTAAGATACACCATTGTCGGTGGTCAGCAGGCCCGGGCGGAGCGGGTGGTCATCGAGGGCGACTGGTCGAGCGCAGCCTTCCCGCTGGTTGCGGCCGCCATCACCGGGACTCCCCTCCAGCTCCACAACCTCAACCTGCACAGTGCCCAGGGGGACCGCCGGGTCGTGGATGTGCTCCGATCGTGTGGGCTGGATGTGCATGCGGTGGACGACGGCATTCAGGTCCAAGGCAGGGCCCACCGCTCCCCGGGCCGGGTAGACCTCGGCGCGACACCCGACATGTTCCCCGCCCTGTGTGCCCTCGCGGCGACCTTGCCCGGCACCACGGAGCTCTTTGGTGCGCCCAGCCTGCGCCACAAGGAGAGCGACCGGATCCGCATGATGGCCCAAGGGCTCGACGCGCTGGGGGTGCCCAACACCGAGCTGCCGGGGGGGCTGCGCATCGAAGGCGCGCCGATTCAGGTGCCGGCCCACCCCATTGAGAGCGCCCACGACCACCGCATCTTCATGGCGTTTTCAACGTTGGGTCTCGTCGCACCCGCGCCGCTCCCGGTGGCTGGCGCCGGCTGTGAAGCGGTCAGCTACCCCGACTTCACCGCCCACTTGGCCCGCTTTCGATGATGCCCCCAGCATGGGCATTCAGGGCAGTGCTTCAACCTCTTCGGCGGTGCAGGCCTCCGGTGCCGTGATGGGGTTGCACCGGGCCGGGTTGCCATCGGGAATGGCTGTTGACCACCCGTCGGTCTCGGTCACCCGGTCACTCTTCAAGAAGTGGGCGCCCGCGGCGAGAGAGGCCGCAAAGTGGGCGTCTCCGTCGGCCTGTTCATGCTCCGGACCGTCGTGCACGTTGCTGCTGATGAGGAAGCCGGCCTGCGCGAGGGTGCTCACCCGCTCCGCATCCTCAGCGGCATTGTTCACCTTGAAGGTCGCGGCGAAGGGGTCGCTGGGGTCGTCGGAGTCCACAAAGAACAAGCGGCCCTCCAGCGCCGTCGCCCCGGTCAGGTAGGTCGCGCGGTGGTCGCCGCTGTCGAGCATCGAGAAGATGATCTTGCCCCGCAGCTCGCCAAGAGTGGGCCAGCCATCGGCGGCAATGGCCTCGGGCAGGGTGTTGTGGTCACCCCTCAGGTCGTCGGGCGTGAAGATGCGGTGGCGGGGAATGACATCGAGCACGGCGGCCTCCCAGTCGTCGTGTTTGTCCATGAACACGTCATACTCGGGAATCGCAAGGTCCAGGTCTTCGTCTTTGGGTTCCATCCAGATCATCAGCGGCAGGTGCCACGGGTTCTGGTTGGACCACCGCTTGAGCTCTCGCAGACAGTCGGCGAATTGCAGGCAGCGGGTCTCTTGATCGACCACCGGCAAGTGGAAGACCTGGAAGCCCAGCTCGGTGTGCAGGTGGATGTCCAGCTCCATCGCGCGCACGCCGGACCCCGCCAGCTGGTCGGTCAGCGCCGGTTGGGTGTAGTAGTGGCTGGGGTGGATGGGCTCGGCAGGCTGGATGTGGGTGGAGTTGTGGGTGCCCAGCGCTTGCACGTCGGTCAGCCGCAGCGTGTCGTCGAGGGTGTAGGGGCTGGGACCCGGATCGAAGCCCGTGTCCTGTGCGGTGGTGGTGCCCGGCTTGGAGCTGGTGCAGGCGAAGGCGAGCATCGGGAGGAGGGTGCGCATGGCCGCAGCATACCGATCGGCCCCTCGTGGGTCAGCTCCGGCCCCCGATTCCATCGAAATTGTGGAGCGGGTGGGGTCCCGTCCGGGCCACCGGTGAGTAGGAGACAGGGCCGCACCGCGCCGGGGAGCCCACATGTCCGCCAAGTCGATGAAGTACAACCAACGGTCCGGTGCGCTGCAGGAAGCGATGCCGTCTCTGCAAGCGTCCAGTCGGGCCCGCCTCACCAGCAACGTCGACCTCGACGCGCCGTCGCCCATGGTCCGGACTGTCGCGGCACCGGAGCCCAGCGGCGGGGGGGCACCTCCCTACTTGGCGGGCGGCGTGGGGCGCACGGGCTTCTTCACCACCATCGAGGAAGGTCACCGGGCGCTGATCACCGAGAAAGACGGCCGCATCAGTGTGGTTGAGGGTCCCCACCGCCTGTGGACCGGCGGGCGGCGGGTGCGGCCGATGCGCCAGTATGTGGCCCACCCGGGTGAGTTTCTGGTGGTGCGCTTTCGAGACGGCAAGCAGGAGCACATGGCCGGCCCCACCAACCTGTGGTTCGACCCCCGCATCCACGCCAGCGTTGAGCGAGAGGACGCGCTCCAGATCTCCGCTGAAGAGGCGGTGGTCGTGTATGCGGATGACCAGGGCGCGGTGACCCGGCGCATCGACCGGGGGCCCGCCGCGTTTGTGCCCAAGGCGGGTGAGTGGCTGCACACGTTCTCGTGGCATGGCACGGTCGACGGCCTGAAGGTGGCCAACGCGCTGGTCTTTCAGAAGCTCTGGTTGTTGCCCGACCAGATGTACCACGATGTGCATGAAGTGCGGACGGCCGACGATGCCGTGATCACCGTGCGGCTCATGATCTTCTTCCACTTGGTCGACATCGACCGCTTGCTGGCGACGTCCCACGATCCCATCGGCGACTTCGTCAACGCGGCGGCCTCCGACGTCATTGAGTTTGCCCGTCAGCACTCGTTTGACCAATTCAAGCAGAGCAGCGATCAACTCAACGACCTGCGCACCTACCGCCAGCTGGTGTCTCGGGCCGAGCAGTGTGGCTACAGCATCCAGAACGTCGTCTACCGGGGCTATGGCGCACCACCCGCGCTCCAAGCCATGCACCAGAAAGCCACCGAGTCCCGCACCCGGCTGCAGCTGGAGAAGGCCACCGAACAACAGGCCCAGGAGCTCGAAGACCTCAAGCTCGACCGCGCGATGGCCCGGGCGGCCCGGGAGCGAGAACAAGCCGTCCAAGCCTTTGAGCACGATGCGGCCCTGCGTCGCCGCACCCTCGACGAGTCCGTGGCCGAAGCCGACGCCCGGCGTGCCCTGCAATCCGCCGAAGACGTTCGCCAGCAGCAACACTTGAGCGCGCTGGGGGCGCTCGGGGTTGACCTCACGGCGCTGCTGACGGCGGACCGTCCCGACAAGGTCATTGAGCTGCGGGGCGGGGCCGCCGGCCATGTGCACCTGGGCGGCGACTGAGGCGCAGGGGGCGGTGGGCTCGCGTTGGGTATGCTTGGCCCTCCCCACTTCCCCGAGTCTTCGATGCTTCACTCCCTGCGCACCCATGCCCTGTGGGCCGATGATGTGGCCGCCGCACGCGACTGGTATGCCGCACTGACGGGCATTGTCGCCTACTTCGACCAACCGTTCTATGTGGGCTTTGAGCTCGGTGGCTATGAGCTGGGGGTGGTGCCTCGATCGTCTGACACAGAGGGCATTGTCGGCAACGTGGCGTATTGGGGTGTGGACGATCTGGACGGGGCCCTGGCCCGGGCGGTGGCCGCGGGCGCGGTGGTGGTGGAGCCCTTGCGGGATGTCGGCGCCAACATTCGACTGTGCACGCTGCGCGACCCCTTCGGGAACCTCTTGGGGCTGATCGACAACCCCAACTTCCGGGTGCCCGCCTTGGGGGCCACGGTGGTTGCTGATCGACCGGTCGCCATGGCCGCGCCAGACGGTGTTCTCGCCCCAGCAGAGATCCACCGCAGCGTCGAGGTCGCCGCGTCGCCAGCGCAGGCCTTTGCGGAGTGGACCGACGGGGAACAGATGACCCGCTGGCTGGGGGTACCCACCGAGATTGAGCTGCGCATCGGCGGTCCCTACGAGTTGCACTTCATGGCAGATGCGCCCGAAGGTGCCCGGGGCAGCGAGCGGTGCTGTGTGCTCAGCTTCCTGCCGGGCCGCATGGTGAGCTTCACGTGGAATGCGCCGCCGGACCAACCCCAGACCCGCAGCTTGCACACGTGGGTGGTGCTCCAGTTCACCGAGTCGGACATCGGCACCCGCTTGGATCTGCACCACACCGGCTGGCCGGCGGCAGGCTTCGATGCGAGCGGACGCCCCCTCGACAACAGCCCATGGGCCGAGACCTTCACCTACTTCGAGCGTGCGTGGGGTCGAATGCTGGCGGCGTGGGTCCAGCGCCGCGGCAGCTGAGTCACCCGCTTCCGCGCCCCACTCTCGCCCCGAGGACAACCCATGCACGACGCGCTCTTTGCCCAGTACTTTGACGAGACCCACGATGCGTACCGAGACGCGTGTCGACAGTTTGTGCGTGCGGAGATCCAGCCCCATGTGGAGACCTGGGAGGAGGCTGGTGGCTTTCCCCGTTCGCTCTACAAGAAAGCTGCAGAGTCCGGCATTCTCGCGGCGGGCTTGCCGCAGCAATACGGCGGTGGAGGCGGCGATGTGTTCCACACGGTGGTCGCGGCCGAGGAGCTGCAGCGGGGGGGCAGCGCGGGCGTGGCGGTGGGGCTCAGCTCCTATGCCATTGCGTTGCCGCCGATTCTTGCATTGGGCACCGAAGCACAGAAACAACGCTTCGTGGTGCCGGTGCTCTCAGGGGACAAGGTCGCGGCCCTCGCCATCACCGAGCCGGGGGCGGGCAGTGACGTGGCCGGCGTGCGCACCCGAGCCGTCCAAGATGGCGACCACTACCGCATCTCAGGCGAAAAGACGTTCATCACCAGCGGCGTGAACGGCGACTTCATCACGGTGCTCGCCCGCACCGGCGACCACCCCCACCGGGGCCTCACGTTCTTTGTGGTGGAGCGGGACATGCCGGGCTTCACGGTCGGGCGGGCCCTCAAGAAGACGGGATGGTGGGCCTCAGACACCGCCGAGCTGCACTTTGACAACGTGGTGGTGCCGGTGGCCAACCGCATCGGCCCCGAAGGCTCGGGCTTTGTGGCCTTGATGAACAACTTTGCGGGCGAGCGGTTGTTGTTGGCGGTCAATGGCTGTGCGCTGGCCATGCTGGCGCTCGACGAGGCCCACGCCTACGCGCAGCAACGGGAGGCCTTCGGACGCACGCTGGCGGGCTTCCAGGTCACACGACACAAGCTGGCGCGCATGGCCACCCAGGTCGCCAGCGCGCGGGCGCTCACCTATGCCGCGGCGGCTCGGCTCAACCGGGGAGAGGTGGCCATGGATGAGCTGGCGATGGCCAAGAACCACGCCGGTGACGTGGCCCGGGACGTGTGTTGGGAGGCGGTCCAGATCTTCGGCGGCATGGGCTATATGCGCGAGTGCCGGGTGGAGCGGCTGGCCCGGGATGCGCGGTTGTTGCCCATTGGCGGCGGCACCCAGGAGATCATGAACGAATTGATTGCCCGAGGGATGGGGCTGTAGGGCGGACGTTGCCGGATTGGCCGGGGCCGGCGGCCGACCAACCGGGTAAGGCGCAGGTCGGAGATTCGACATGGCCCTCAGCACGAAGCAGACCAAGCAGCTACGCGGACTCGCCCACCACCTGCGACCCGCGGTGATGATTGGCGACAATGGCGTGACAGACAATATTGTCGCCAACACCGAGGACTTTCTTGAGAAGCTGGAGCTGATCAAGGTGAAGGTGTCGCTTCCCCGAGAGGGGGTCGCTGAAGCGGCCACTGAGCTGTGTGCGCGCACCGGCGCCGAGCTGGCTGGCTCCATCGGCAAGGTGTTGATCATCTATCGGCGTCGCCGCGAAGGAAAGCCGACAATCCGTCTGGTGCGCTCCAGTTGAGTCCTGCATGAACAACTTACCGCAAGCATTCCGCAAGGTACCCCGCACCGGCGTCATCTACGCGATGAACGAGGCCCGGTGGCACGGGTACCATCCCGACGACCCCACCTGGGCGAATCTGGGCCAGGGTGCGCCCGAGACCAGCGCTCTGCCCGGGTCTCCGCCGCGCGTCAACCAAGTGTGCTTCACCGATGCCGACTGTGAGTACAGCCCGGTGGCGGGGCTCATGGAGCTCCGCGAGGCCGTCGCTGCGCTCTACAACACACGCTACCGGAAGGGCCGGGCCAGCCAATACACGGCGAAGAATGTCGCCATTGTGGCCGGTGGACGCACGGCGCTCACCCGGGTGGCCTCGACGCTGGGCCGCACCCACCTGGGCCACTTTCTGCCGGACTACACCGTCTACGAAGAACTGCTGGAGGCCTTTCCCAGCTTCGTGCCGATGCCCATCATGCTCGATCCCCGCAAGCGGTACCGCTTTGATGTGGACGACCTGGAGCGAGAGATCTCGGGGCGGGGGCTCGGTGCGCTGCTGATGAGCAACCCCTGCAACCCCACGGGCAAGCTGGTGCAGGGCAAAGAGATGGAAGCGTGGGTGGCCCTGGGCCGAGACCTCGACTGCACGCTGATCATCGACGAGTTCTACGCCCACTATGTCTATGGGGGGCCGGACAAGTCGGTGTCCGCCGCTTCGGCAGTGGACGATGTCAATTCCGATCCGGTGGTCATTCTGGACGGGCTGACGAAGAACTGGCGCTACCCTGGCTGGCGTGTCGCATGGGTGGTGGGCCCCGAGGCGGTCATCGATGCGGTGTCGAGCGCGGGCAGCTTCCTCGACGGCGGCTGTGCGCGACCGATGCAGCTCGCGGCCTTGCCGTTGCTCGACGCTGCGGTCGCCGATGCCGAGGCCGCTGCGATCCAGGGCAGCTTTCGCCAGAAGCGCGAGCGCATGATGGCGGGGCTCGAAGCGCTCAACATTCCCGTTGACCTGTCCCCCGAGGGTGGCTTCTATTGTTGGGGCGACCTGAGCCGGCTGCCGAGCGACCGCAACAACGGGCGCAGCTTCTTCCTCAAGGCGCTGCAAGCCAAGGTGATCACCGTGCCTGGGGACTTCTTCGACATCGACCCGGGCTTGCGCCGCAGCGGTCGGCCCAGCCGCTTTCGGCACTTCGCGCGGTTCAGCTTCGGCCCGTCGATGGACACGGTCGAGCAAGGGCTCGAAGGCTTGGCGAGGGCGATCAAGTCATGAACCGCCGGCGGTTGGTCCAGGGGGGCCTGGGGCTCGCCGCGATGCTCTGGGCGAGACCGAGCGGTGCCTGGGACCCCTGGGTGGCGCCGGACATCCCGCCGGAGCCGGGCTTCTTGCCGCTGAACGGGGCCATCTTGCGCCTGGTCCGGGAGTACGACTTCGGCGCCGCCAACCCCTACCGCTGGGCGCCGGGCATGCACGTGGACGGCACCACCCGCGACCTGTCCTATGGCGGGGTGCCCTTGGCGCGGGCGTCGGCGGATGGGGCCATCCACTGCTCGGGCATCACGTTTGAAGTGTGGTTGCGGGCGTTGCTCCGGGCGGGTGTGCCCACAGACCTGAGCGCCGATGCGTTGTTGCAGCTCAAAGAGCACTGGTATGTGCGCGGAGGCGACGAGCGGGGACTGGCGCGGGGGCTGCTGGACCTTCGGCTGGGGCTGTCTCAGCACACCCTCGATGCGATGCGTCCCGGCGACCTGATCCAGTTCTGGCGCAACTCGGGAAAGGGCCACAGTGCCGTGGTGATCGAGCATCGCTTGAACCGTGCGGGCGGTGTGCGGGGCCTGGCGGTGTGGAGCGCCCAGGGCATCTCGGAGGGCATCGGCATTCGGTATGTGTCGGTGGGGCCGGGAGAGCACCAGATCGCCGCGGGCCGTTGGTATGGTGTGCGGCCAGTGGTGCCGCTGGTGTAGGGTTGTGGTGAGCAGACTGGCGTGGTGTTGGAGTGTTGCTTGCGTGAGCCCACCGACCCCATCCCCCGCTCACCGGGGGACGGATCAGGGCCAAGCCCAGGTGGGGTTGCGGCTGAGCGCGTGCCACTCAGCACGTCCCGGCGGTTGGTCTTTGCGCTGCTGACCACGGTCTTGTTCTTTGGGTTGATCGAGCTGGCGATGGCGGCGGCCTCGGCACCCATGAGCGATGGCGGGGCCTTGCTTGTCGGCAACCACCTGGGTGCCCCCTACCTGGTCCACAGCGACGGCGAGGCGGGCTGGGTGCGGGCTCGCCAGGAGCTCACGCCGATGACTTTTGTGCCGGACGCCGTGTCGGACAGGGACCTTCACGTGGCCTTCTTCGGCGGTTCCACCATGGCGACGCTGCCGCCGGAGGGGCCCGCGTGGCAGCTCGGCGGGCTGTTGGATGTGGCCACCGAGGGCCATGTGGTGCTCACCAACGCCGGGGCGGCCGGCTTTGGCAGCAACCGAATCCGCAGCTTGATGGATGAGGTGCTCGGGCACAGCCCGGATGTGGTGGTGCTCTACACCGGCCACAACGAGTTCATGGAGGCCCGCCACTCCAGCCAGACGCTCGATGTCCGTCGGGGCGGGCTGCGGCAGCTCCGGGGGACGCTCGAGGGCACGGGCACTTGGCAGCTGCTCCAAGGAATACTGGGGGGCCCCCCGGACCACCACAAGGGCCCGGGCTCTCCCACGGGCCCGCTGGATCCGGGCGAGGAGCCGCTGCTGTTGGCGCGCTTTCGGGACAACCTGGAACACATGGGCCGAGCGGCCAAAGCCAGCGGGGCGGCGGTGCTCTGGATCTTGCCGGCCTCCAACCTGTCGTCGCCGCCGCTGGCCTCGCTGCCGCCGCCAGAACCCGAGCTGCGAGGGCCGGCACTGGCGGGCGAGCCGGGGGCGCGGGCAGCCTATGCGGCCTCGGCCCCCGACGTGGCCGAGGCGTGGTTCTGGACGGGGCAGGTCGCGCTGGCGCGAGGGGACCGAGGGACTGCGCTGTCTGCGCTGCGCCGGGCCCGGGACCTGGACCAGGATGTGGTGCGGGCCAAGACCGCGCACCGACAGATCCTGGCAGAGGTGGCGGCCAACTTGGGCATCCGGACGGTGGACGCGGAGGAAGCCCTGCTGGCCCGCACAGGCGAGCGCTACCTCAAGGGAGGGCTCACCTTCGACGCCATGCACTTGACGGCGGAGGGATACCGGATCGTGGCAGAGATTGCCTACGATGCCCTACAGCAAGATGTTCCCGGGCTTCCGTCTCGCCGGTCTCTCGCGGGAAGCCTGCCCGCCCGTGGGCCCGTGCCCATCCGCGACGCGCTGTGTGTGCCCCACGGGCCCGAGGCGCCCACCGATGGGCTGCGGGTGCGCCATCCGGGTGGACAACGCTGAGCGTGCAAGGACCGGCCTGTGCCGATCCTCGGCCGGTGCTTCAGTCGGGGGTGGCGGTGTCGCAGTCATCGTCGATGCCGTTGGACGGGATCTCCACGGCGGCCGGGCTCACGCTGGGGTTGGCGTCGTTGCAGTCGCCGCCCACCTCGGTGAAGCCGTCGCCGTCGTCGTCGTAGGCGGTGGTGCCCTCGTCGACGAAGCCGTCGCAGTCCTCGTCCACCCAGTCGGCCGTCTCGGTCGCGCCCGGGTAGACCCCGCTGTCGGTGTCGTCGCAGTCGCCGCCCACCTCGGTGAAGCCGTCGCCGTCGTCGTCATAGGCGGTGGTGCCCTCGTCGACGATGCCGTCGCAGTCGTCATCCAGGCCATTGGGCAGCTCGGTCGCCCCCGGGTGGATGTCGGCGTTGCCCTCGTTGCAGTCGCCGGCCGCTTCGATGTAGCCGTCGCCGTCCACGTCGTCTTGGCCGTGGTCGACCGTGCCGTCGCAGTCGTCGTCGATGCCGTTGCTGTAGTCCTCGGTGGTGTGGGGGCCCACAGCGCTGTCGTCGTCGTTGCAGTCCCCCTCAGCCTCGGACGCACCGTCGCCGTCATCGTCCGAGCACTCGGTGTTCTCGTCGAGCTCGCCGTTGCAGTTGTTGTCGGCGCCGTCGCAGACTTCGGCCGCGGCGGGGTGCACGTCGTCCCGTGTGTCGTCGCAGTCGGACGCACACCAAGAGAAGCCGTCGCCGTCCTGGTCGAAGCTGCCGCCGCCGCCGGCCGAGCAGTCATTGCCCCGCAGCTCGACGGTGCCCTCGGTGACCCAGTCGCCCAGGTTCAGGGTGCCCAGGCCCGTCTGGGCGTTGTCGTCGGTGGGGTTGAACACCACCGAGACGTCCACGCTGAGGCCGGGCTCGACCACCAAGGGCAGCGGCGATGCGCTGGCGAAGGTGGTGTTGTCGAAGGTGGCCTCGTCGATGCTGAGGTCCATCGTGCCAGTGTTCTCGACCGTGATGCTCGCGGTGGCGCTCTCGCCCGCGGGCACACGGCCAAAGTCGATGAGCGGCGGCAGCACCCGGGCAGCGGGAAGTCCCGCTTCACCGCGCAGCTCGATCTCGTCTTCGCCGGCTTGGTGGGTGATGGTCACCCGCGCCCAGCTCCGGCCGGGCTCGTCGGGCATCCAGCGGATGATCAGCTCTTCGCTGCCGTCCCCCGGGATGGTCGGAAGGGGGTCGGTGACGAGGGAGAAGGCGTCGCCTTCGACGTTGAAGACGTCCACCGCGAGCACCTTGATGTCCACCTTCGTGGCCGTCAGGATGATCTGGGTGTCGACCTCGGTGTCGACGGCTTGCAGACCCAGGTCGGTGAAGCGGGGACTGACCGAGACATCACCCTCGATCTTGCCCACCCCGACGTCGGAGCTGCAGCCGGTGGTGAGGGCCCCGAGCAAGCTGAGACAGACCAGGGCGCGGTGGGCCAGCGAGCGGCTCATTGTGCACCTCCCACGTCACCGTGATCTTGGCGGCGGCGGACCAGCAGCCCCAGCAAGCCCAGGGCGAGGCCCATGAGACCGACCGGCGCTTGTGCGGTGGCGCAGCCTCCCTCCTTGTCGGACTCGGTGCTCAGGCCTGAGCCTTCCACTTCCACACAGCCATCGTCGGCCGTGCCATTGCAGTCGTTGTCGACGCCATCACACATCTCGGTGGCGCCCGGGTAGACCCAGCCGTCATCATCGTCGCAGTCGCCATCTTCGACGGTGTAGCCGTCAGCGTCGGCGTCGTCTGCCGTGGCGCTCTCGTCCGTGGAGCCGTCGCAGTCGTCGTCGATGCCGTTGGTGGTGTCTTCGGTGGCCGCCGGTGAGATGTCGGCGTCCTCGTCATCGCAGTCGCCGCCGTCCTCGGAGAAGCCGTCGCCGTCGTCGTCCACGCCCGGTCCACCTTCGTCCACGTCCCCGTCGCAGTCATCGTCCAGACCGTTCGTTGGGTCTTCTTCGGCTTCGGGGTTGGTGAGCGGGTCGGTGTCGTCGCAGTCGCCGGTGGCCTCGGACCAGCCGTCGCCGTCGTCGTCGCCGTTGATGGTGCCTTCGTCCGTCTCGCCGTCGCAGTCGTTGTCGATCCCATCAGGCAGCTCGGCGGCCCCTGGGTAGGTGCTCGGGTCGGAGTCGTCGCAGTCGCCGGCCCACGATGCCACACCGTCGCCGTCCAGATCCACGGCGCCGTCGTCGACCACACCATCACAGTCGTCGTCGATGCCGTTGCCGTACACCTCGGTCGCCACGGGGCTGACCGTCGCGTCGCTGTCGTTGCAGTCGCCGGCGTCTTCGGTCCAGCCATCGCCGTCATCGTCGTATAGGACGGTGCCTTCGTCGGTCACGCCGTCACAGTCCTCATCCACGCCGTCGGCGGTCTCTGTGGCGGCAGGGCTCACGCTGGCGTCGCTGTCATCGCAGTCGCCGGCGTCTTCGGTGAAGCCGTCGCCGTCGTCGTCATACCAGGACGTGCCGTCGTCGACATCGCCGTCGCAGTCCTGATCCACACCGTCTGCAGACTCGCTGGCGCCCGGGTAGGTGGACGCCTCAGTGTCGTCGCAGTCGGTGCCCCCGGCCACGGCTGCCGAGAAGCCGTCACCGTCCACGTCGTCGAGGTCCGCGCCGTCGCAGTCCTGGTCGATGCCGTCGTAGGCCACCTCGGTCGCGGCGGGGTTGATGTCCCAGTCGGTGTCGTCGCAGTCCCCGTCGGGGAGCCCGCCGGTGCCGCTCACGCCCGTGGTGACAAAGCCCAGATAGCCGGAGGGCACGTAGCCATCGCGGTCTTGGTCGAAGTCGTCGTCCTGGGCGCAGTCCTGGTCGATGCCGTCGTACCAGCTCTCGATCGCCCCCGGGTTGATCGCGGGATCGCTGTCGTCGCAGTCGTAGCCGGTGCCGTAGCCATCCGGGCCCACATAGCCGTCCCCATCGACGTCATCGAGGTCAACACCGTCGCAGTCCTCGTCGATGCCATTGTAGGGCACCTCGGACGCACCCGGGTTGATGGTGGGGTCAGCATCGTCGCAGTCGGTGCCGCCGCAGCTGCCAGTGGCGTCGTAGCCATCGGAGTCACTGTCACAGCTCACGCCGCCGCTGATGAGGTACTCGACCTCGTTGGCGATCAGCTCGACGATGTCCTTTGTGCCGTCACCATCGGCATCGTAGGGATAGTCATCGAACAGGAAGCCGTTGTAGATGGTGGTGCCACCGTTGCCGATCACGATCGCGGCGTTGGTGGTGGAGGTCGACCCCGAGTAGCCCCCGACGCTGGTGGCCCCGCTTGATGGGCTCATCCGGTCGCCGTTGTCGCCCCAGCCGGCGTCGATGCCCGACATGGTGGTGGGCGGCTGGTAGACGCCGTTCCAGATGGGGTGGGAGGTGTCCCAGGAGTACAGCGTGAGCGGCGCGCTGATGGAGCTCACCACGGTGGCGTCCATCGTGCTCTGGAGCGAGGAGCTGGTGTCCATGTCCCAGTAGCCGACGATGGCCATGCCGCCGCCGGAGACGTGGTTGGCCATGGCGGCTTCCCAGGATCCCGAGGGCTTCGTGCTGGGATAGTCCATCAGCACGAGATCGTAGCTGCCGGAGTTCACCAGTGTGGTGAAGTTGGAGCTGCTCGCGGTTGTGTAGGCGTAGCCGAGAGCGTCGAGCGCATCGCCACCGTAGCCGGACCGCACGCTCTGTTCGTACAGCAGGATTGTGGTTGCGTGGGCGCTGGAGCTGGCGCCAACCAGCAATAGAAGAACTGGGGACATCGACCTTCCGTGTCAGGGCCAACTGAAGACGCGCACCCGCAGCCAGCGGCAGTTGACACGCATCGTACATGAGGCGCGCGGGGCCGGGAAGGCTGTCTCGACCCCGGTGCCCCATTTGATGTCTCGTTGGGAAGATTCCACGTCGCGGAACCCGAGCCCATTGTGTGCACAGGTGTTGCCCGCTCAGTCGGCGAACACACCGGTCCCAAGTGCGCCCATGTGGTCCTTGAAGAGTGACCAATCGAAGAGCACCACGCCATCGGCACCCGCAGCGCGGGCGGCATCCACGCAGTCTTCGGCTTGGTCGAAGCTGATGGTGTTGCCGAAGCCCGCGAACACCCGGCCATCGCCGCGGTGAGACACGTGGTCCTGCACCAGCGTGGCGAAGTCCAAGCGGTCGCCCGGTGTGGCGGTCACCGGCCAGTAGATCATGGGAATGATGGCATCGAGGGCGTTCTCGTCGAGCATGCGCCACGAGTCTTGGTAGTAGTCGACGTTGCCTTGGCTCACGCCGCCCCAGCCGTAGCGGTCTTCATAGATGCCCCAGACCGCAGCGGTGACCGCGACATCCACCGCATCGTGGACCGCGGCTGCGGTGGCGATGACTTGGTCCTTTTGCCAGTCGGACCAAGACCGGCTCCCGCCGTCGGCTGCGAAGGCCGCTTCGGACGCAGCATCGTGGCTCATGTCGGGCGCGGGGTAGCGGATGTAGTCCAGGTGAATTCCGTCTACATCATAGTTCTCGGCGATTTCTGTTGCGACCGCTGCGATGTGGGCGCGCACGGCGGGGTTGCCCGGACTGGCGAAGACGTAGCTGCTGTTCAAGGCCATCGCGGTGCCGCTGGCATCGGCGACCAGCCAGTCGGGGTGGAGCTCCAGCGGGTGGGGCACCCCGATGCTCGCGGGGGGTGTGGTGCCAGACCAGAACGGGAAGGTGTTGAGGTAGGCATGCAGGGCCATGTCGCGGGCATGGGCTTCGTCGATGGCCACTTGGAGGGGGTCCCAGCCCGGATCCTGACCGAGCGTGCCGGTGAGCCCCTTGGCCCAGGGCTCCAGGGAGGACTGGTAGTAGGCGTCGAAGTTGCCGCGGACCTGGAAGAAGATGGTGTTGAAGCCGCCGGTCTGGGCATCATCGAGGATGCGCTCGATGTCGGCGCTGCTGGAGTAGGACCACCGGGTGACCCACAGGCCGCGCAGCTCTCCTTCGGGAAACAGCGGTGTCGTGCTGCCGCTGTCTCCGCCGTCTCCGCCGTCTCCGCCCGAGCTTCCATCTCCGCCCGATCCGCCGTCTTCACCCGATCCGCCGTCGCTGCCGGTGCTCTGTGCGGTGTCGCCGTCGAGGGAGCCGCCCCCGGGCATGCCGCGGCGCTTGTCGGCGGCATCGGGGGTGCAGGCGACCAGCAAGATGGGCAGGAGCAGGCGCATCACACGTCCAGGGTTCAGGCACAGGGGCATCATCCCACATGCGGGGGGCGGGGCAGTGGGGGGAGGTTCGTCGCTCGCAGGGGGATAGTGTGCCGGGCGGTCGGGGATGGTCTGTGCTGTTTCGGCAGGGCTGGCCGCCACCACCCAAGATCGAGGGCGGGACCATGCTGGGGCACACGACCGATGAGATTGAGCGGCGCCTGGACCGGGTGGTCCGTCGTCAGGATCTCCCTGCACTGGCACCGTCGGCGGTGGCCCTGCTGCGCGCGACCTGGCACCCGGATCGCATCGCGACCGTGCCGCCGTGGTCCGTGGCGGCGGTTGCGTCCGGGGCCGGGGCGGTGGATCCGCTGGGCCTCGGGTTGTGCATGGCGGCCAGCTACGCCGCAGCCCACGCTGCCGATGATCTGGCGGACGGGGACGCGGACGGTCGCGCCTGGGCCTTTGGAAACCTCGATGTGGTGAGGCTCCTGGCTGTGTCGCGGGCGTGCCTACGAGACCTCAATGGGGTGGACCGGGACACCCGGGACGCGCTGGCCCGGGAGCTGGACGCCTTGCAGCTTGGGTTGTGCGACGGCCAGCAGCTGGATCTGGAGCACCGCGAGCGGGGGGGAGGGTCGCTGTGGGCAATCGCCGAAGGCAAGGCAGGGGTGGGGATTGGCGGCT
Source organism: Myxococcota bacterium (assembly GCA_942491145.1). Classification (GTDB taxonomy): domain Bacteria; phylum Myxococcota_A; class UBA796; order UBA796; family UBA2385; genus CAXQUZ01. The sequence goes on from CALOBC010000035.1 coordinate 444,794, forward strand.
ACCTCGCGATGGCGGCGCGGTGTGCGGTGCCGGCGGCGGATCCGGACCGGTGGCGCCGGGTGGGGCTGCACTTTGGCTGCTTGGGACAAGCGTGCTCCGATGTGTTTGACTTGGTGCTGGGCCCCACGAGCGAAGACTGGGAGAAAGGGCTGCCATCCTTCTTTCTGGGCATTGTGTTGGACAGCGCTGTGGGGGACGCGGTCCGGCTGGCGATGGCCGGTCCCCGTCGTGAGACCCTTCCCCCGGTCCGAGCGCTGCTCGCCGCCGCCGACGGGGTGTGGGCCGTCCTTCAAGAGGCGCTGGAGGGGCGCTGTGCCCAGGTGGAGGCTGAAGCGGGTGCAGCGCTCGCGCTGGCGCCCCTGGTGCAGCGGGCCCGGGACCTGACCCGTGATGCGGTGTTGGCCCGACCGCAGGGCCGGCCGCCGAACCTCGTGGAGCTGCCCTCCTGGGCCGCGCTGAAGCCTCGTGCCCAGGCCTTTGTCGAGGCGGACCCGGCGCTGGAAGAAGCGGTGACGGTCCATCGTTGGCGGTTTTTGGGACACGACGAGGTGCGGGCGTCGACCTTTGGGCGGCTGGTGGTGCTGGACATGCTCGAGCGCAGCGATGTGGCGGTTCATGGTGACTTGCCGCGGTGCCTGGACACGGCGCGGACTTGGGGCTGGCGCTACTTCGAGACGCTGCAGCAGATCCCGCCGGACATCGACACCACAGGCCTGGCGCTGCGGGTGTTGTCGACCCAGCCAGCGCGGGCACCTGGGCTGAACCGGAGCGACCTAAGTGCCGCAGCACAGACCATTCTCGACGAACCGAGCACCAGTGGGTTGCTGAGCACATGGCGGCCCCATCCCCGCTGTCGGGGGACTTTGGCGTGGGAGCCCCGTGCCTGTCCGGTGGCCACGGCAAATGCGCTGGCGGGGCTGCACGCGGCGAGCCTGGCCGGGGTCGAGGGTGCCTGGAGTGCCCGCATGGACGACGCGCTGCACGCGGTGTGTGCTTGGGCGGACGGGGGGGCGGCGCACACATTGCTGTACTACCCCATAGAGGTCGCGCGGGGATGGGTGCTGTGGAACCTGGTGCGGCTGGCCACGCGGGCGCCCAGCGGGGTGGGCGTTGCGGTGAAGCGGCTCAGCCAAGCCATTGTGGACGATGGTGATCTGCGCGGGGGGCCAGCGTCGGTCTTGGGCGCGGCCTTTGAGCTGTGTGGGCTGCGGGCGGCGGGTGCGCTGTCGGTGCCCGTGCTGCAAGTGCGGGTCTCGGCGCTGTGTGAGCGAATGGACGTGGATGGAGGCTTCCCGGCGGCGCCATCGTTCTCGAGTGTGGCCCCCGGACTGGCCGGGCTTCCCGCCACCACGCCGCGCTTCTACCGAAGTCGCCTGCTCAGCACGGCGGTGGCGTGGCGGGCACTGTCGGGCTGTGAGCGGCTGCCCCGTGGGGTACGGGTGGGCTGGCAGCTCGGCGGTTGAGCCCAAGCAGCGTTGCGCTCGCCCTCAGCTTGCGGCTGACTCGGGCGCCGGGGGGGCGATCCACAGCGCCACACGGATGCCCGGTCCCTCAGCCGGCGGGCCCAGCTCAAGTCGCGCACCCAAGCGCCGCACCGCCGCACCCACCAGCCACAGACCCACCCCGCGGCTCAGGCCATGGCTCTCGTCCTGGTCGGCCTCCACCCCACCTTCGGAAGATAGCGCCTCCCGCATCCGCTTCAGGGCGACCTCCCGTTGCTCGCCCTCGACCCCCCAGTCCCGCACTACCATGCGGTACGCACCGTCCTCGAGCACCTCGCCCCGAATCTGCACCCGTCCCTCGGGGGAGAACCGGGCCCCGTTCGCCACCAAGTTGGCCACCGCCTGCGTGAACAGCGAGTCCACGACGATGGTGGCCGGGTCACACTGGTGCTCCAAGCGAAGACCGTGGGGAAGCTGGTTCTGGCGAAACTTGAGGTGGCGGCGCACCAAGTCGATGACCTCGGAAACTTCCCTTGGGTGATGCCCCCCACGCAGCGCGAACACAAGGTCGGATGACAGCAGGCGAATGTCGGCGCTGGCGGCAACCAACGTGTCGAGCACTTCAAGCTGGTCTGGACTTGCGCTCTCCCGCAGCTCCTCCGCGGCCAGGGTGAGCACCGTGATCGGGCCGGCGACATCGTGGCTAAACAGACCCGCGCCGGCCCCCACCCCCAGCAGGTTGGCCGTCCGGGACGCGATCTCTCGCTCTTGGCGGGCGAGGGCGGTCCGGGTGGCGCGGGCGTTCAGAGCGGTCATGCGCCGGGTGAGCTCCCGGTGCGCCCCGCCGTGCATCGAGAAGACCATCGCCATGAGCCCGGTGACCAGCACATTTTTGCCGATAAACGCAAGCGAGGGATGGGCCAGCGGGCTGTCGCCGATGGGAAGGGTGAGCAGACCCGCCAAGCCCACCAGGATCGCAAAGCCCAACACCGACGCCAGCATGGACCGCAGGAAGCGGGTGTCGTCGTAGAAGTAGGTCGCGGTGTTGAACGCGTACCCGATGGTCACCACCAACAAGAACGCCGTGCCGACCGCGGGCAGACGCGTGTCGAGCGTCCACGCGCAGTCTTCCAACCACAACACATAGATCAGCGTCTGCGCGTAGTTGAGCTGAGAGGCCTTCCGCTCATCCTCTCCGGAGATCAGCTGGCTCAGCATCTTGCCGTACACGACCGCCCATGCCAGCAGCGCCAGGAGCTGCAGGGTGACATGGGGCCACAGCCGGGGGTCCACCCAACACACACCGGATGCGAGTCCCGTGCAGATGCACATAAACAACAATGCAGGCTTAAACGAGGCCCTGCCGCCTTCCACCATGGCCGTGCGTGTGCGGGCATCAGCCAGGGACGAGATCAAAGAGGCCGCCTGTACCGATGTGTGGTTCGTTCCAACACGACAACTGTCGCCCGTGTCGAGCGCCGCCCGAGCGGGTCATCCCGAAGCCCGTGGGTGGCAGGGGAACCCTCAGTGTTGCCCCTGTCCAACAAGACGGCGGCTTGGCTTGCACATCCGGTCCCTGGACCTTCACGCTCTGGCAGGGACGGGGCGGTCAGCCAGTTCAACACAGCACAGTGCCGAGGTTGGTTCAGGGGAAGAACAAGGGGAAGAATGCGCTGGGGCCGCGAATCTCGCGTTCCAAGACGGCTTGGTCCAGCAGCTCCACCAAAGCCTTCTGTTCGTCGGCGTCCTCGAAGAGTGCGGTCGCGAGTCGGCTGGCCACATCGCGCTTGAGAACATGGGACGGGCCGGTGGTGTCGACCAGCTTCTCGAACAGCACGCGCATTGCTTGTTCTTCATGGCCTGTGAGGGCAAATTGCGACACCATTGTGGACTCCAGACAGCAGGGAAGACACTGAAGGGGGGCTTGAGCGGCCTGTTGCCCCCCGTGCGGTGGATGACACCGGGGTCCCCGTCCGCAGCTCGAGCATACTGGTCTTGTCCTGAACCTGACAAGCAGTGCCTTAGGCCCCCTTGGGGGCAGGGTCCGTGGGTGTTCGCCCCTTCTCCCGGCACCTCAGCCGAGCAACCTGTGTTGGATGGCGGGTGGGCATCAGCGTTCGCGCCAAATCAAGGCGGAACAAATCCCTATGGTCAATAGGGGCCATCCGGCGTGGGACATCCGATGGATCCTCAACGATCCAAGCAGACTTTTTTTCTCAAGAAATGAACACCCACACCGATGCCCTGGCGCCGCAGCAGGTCTGGTCGTGCCGGCTCAGTCCCCCCCGAGCTCGAGGGATGCGATCACTTCGTCGGTGACATCGGTGCCGCCGCCGAGGTTCGCCACCAAGGCCCACACCGTGTAGATCGGTCCCCATGGGAATCCCCACCAGCCGACCACCAGCGTCAGCAGCGTGTAGGGCAAGCTCTTGCCGAAGGTGCCTTCGCCCGCGCGAATGAAGAAGATCTTGCTGGGGCGCTTGAAGGTCATCAGCACGATGCTGACGCAATACGAGAACGTGACGAAGCGTCCGCCTCGGTCCATCTCTCGTGCGAGGGCTGCCCCGTCCAAGCCTTCCAATCCGTCGATCTGCGCCAAAGTGGACCCCCAACGTGGTCTTCCTGTGGTGCGGGGCAATCCGCCGCGCCCGCACGATACCTGATCTTGTCTGTCCGGCCAGTGGGTCATCGGTGACACCCTGGGACCCAGCCGGTCATTGTCCGCAGGAGAAGTCACAGGTGGGCGATCCCTGGACGGGTTGGGGACGGCCGGTGGTCCGGTTCGTCCCCCCCTTTGGCCGTGGGGCCGACTGGGAGTCAGGTGTCCGCAGCCTTTCCGCTGGCCTGTTGCCGCAGCTGATCGCGGAAGTCGGGATGGGCGATGGCGATGAGGGACTCGCGTCGCTCAATAAGTGTTTTGCCGTACAGATTCACCGCCCCAAACTCGGTCGCCACCCAGTGCACGTCGGCCCGGGTGGTGACCACACCCGCGCCGGGCTGGAGCTGGGGAACGATGCGGCTGGCTTTGCCCCCCAGAGCGGTCGAAGGCAGCGCGATGATGGGCACGCCCCCCTTGGACCGAGCGGCGGCCCGGATGAAGTCGAGCTGGCCACCGAAGCCGGAGTAGACCCGCCCCCCGATGCTGTCAGCGTTGACTTGGCCCGTCAGATCCACGGTGAGGGCGCTGTTGATGGCCACGAGTCGGTCGTTGGATGACGCCACCACCAGATCGTTGGTGTAGTCGCAGGGATGGGCTTCCACCCAAGGGTTCTCGTGCACCCAGTCGTAGAGCTCACGGGTGCCCAAGATGAATGTGGTGACGACCTTTCGGCGCTGTCGGCTCTTCTGGGTGCCCGTGATGGTGCCGGCGAGCACCGCCCGCATGACGCCGTCCGAGATCATCTCGGTGTGTACGCCGAGGTCCTTGTGGCCCTCGAGGAGCTGCACCACGGCGTTGGGGACACCGCCAATGCCGAGCTGAAGTGTGGCGCCATCGGGAATCAACCGAACAATGTGGCGGGCGATGCGTTGTTCGACGGCGCTCGGTGAGGAGGCCACCAGCTCGGTCAGCTCTTCTTCCGCCTCGACGATGGCATCCACTTCGGACACGTGCAGGTAGGAGTTGCCGTGCACTCGCGGCATCCTGGGGTTGACTTGCACGCAGACCCGGCGGGCACTCTCGGCGGCGGCCAGCGATGCGAGGACCTCAACACCCAAGCTCATCAGCCCATGGTGGTCGGGGGGGGAGACCATGAGCATGGCGGTGTCGAGCGGGGGCTGGCCGGAGCGAATCAGCCGCGGAATCTCGGACAGGTGGCAGGGGACATAGTCGGAGTCGCCGGCGTTGACGGCCGCGCGGTCGGCGGGGCCCACAAACCAAGCGTGGTGGCGGATTCGCCCGTGGGTGCGCTCGGCCGGGAAGGGGTCGTCGCCGAGCAACAACACATGGCCGACGTGCAAGTCCTCGATCCACCGGGACCGATCCAGCAAGGCACTCGCCAACACGCGGGGGGTGGCGGCGTTGCCACCCAAGTAGATGCGAGCGCCGGGACCGACCTGTGCGACGGCATCCTCGGCGGTGCAGAGCTTGCTGCGGTAGTCTGTGGTCCACATGGTGGCTCCCCCATCGGGGGCCCCGACGGATGCCGCGGCCCGGTGGTGGCTTAACGCCACACGGGGGTCTCATCCTTGTCGTGTGGGCGCTGCCTGTCAGCCGTCAGCTTCTGTCAACGGGCCGCGCCGGGCAGCGTGTTGACCCGGTGGGCGTAGGTGAACGCAGCGCCCAGGCCGAGGCTCACTTGCCACACCGGCACGCCGTCTTCGTTTGCCTCATCCATCAAGCCCAGGTGGGACCACGACGTCATGGTGTTGCCGTCCGCCACTCGCTGGCTGTTGCCGAGAAAGCTGACCTGTCGGCAGCTGTCACCCTCCCATCGCCACATCTCCTCCACGGTCCGGGCGGTCTCGTCCAGCCGCAGCTCGGTCGCCCGCGAGCAGGCGCCACTGTCGGCCGGGTTCCCCCGGTTGAAGACCAACAACCCATCGTCGATGGTCTGCACACTGTGGGGCGCATGGATCAGGCGCTCGCCGCGGGCGGTGAAGTCGTCGGTGTCCTGAGACAGCACCCATGTGGTCTCGCCGGTCTGGGCGTCGACCCTCGCGACCCCGTTGTTGACGGTGATGGTGACGTAGAAGGCGTCTTGATCGGCATCGTAGTTGATGCTGTTGACGTGGGACCAGTCCTCGGGTTGACCGTCGGACATCAGAAAGTCCCGGCTGTAGCCCCGGCTCAGGTCCACATCCAGCACATCGAAGGCGTCCCACAACACCCGTGTGTCGCCGTCGGGGCTGCGCACGATGATGGTGTCGCCAAGCAGGTTGCGCCCGCCGAAGCTGCGGATGGTCCAACCGAGCATGGCGATGGTGCCATCGGCGAGCACCACAAAGTCGGTGTGGCCGGCGGTGATGCCCACCCGCGCGATCTCTTCGCCGGTCCAGTCGATGGTGAACACGTCGGCGGGGTCGGCCAGCCGTGCCGCTTGGGTGTTGACCATGATGCCGCTGCCGTCCGGCGACAGCAGCGATCGAAACACAAGGTAGCCGATGGGTGCGGCATCGATGATGTCGGGGGCGGAGGGGTCTTGTTCCCACAGCGCCCGGGCCCACACATACTCGCCTTGGTTGTCAATCACCGTCAGGTAGGTGCCCCGCTCCGAGACGATGGGCACGACGGTGTAGCCGAGCTTGCCCGGGGGGTGGGCCACACCGACGGTGAGGGCGGGCAGCGACGAAAAGAGGCTGCCGGTCTCCAGCTCTTGAGTTGCGGAACATAGCGTGGTGTCGCCGTCCTCGGCCTCCACATGAATGGCGTACGTGGAGTGCTGGTGCAGGCCCGTGAGGATGTGCTCGTGTGCGGTGTTGGCGGTGGTCTCCAGGTCTGTGCGGCGGACCTCGTCTTGCCATCCGTGGACCACAACCCGGGACCGCATGGGGGTGCTGGTGGTCCACCGGATGCGGGCGACGGTGGGCACGCCGGTGAGGGTGGTGCGCAGGTCGGTGACGCGCACGTCCACTTCGGCACAGTCGGGGGGCGCCGCCTCATCGGGTGCCCCGCTGTCGTGGCCGGAGTCTTGGGTTGATGTGCTGCCGGGCGGGGCCTTGTCGTCCGTGGGGGAGCTGCAGGCGGTGACGGTCAACAACACAAAAGCAGTGCGTGCACAAGACATCGGAACTCCCGGGGGGCTGGATCCCTTGCATGTCCCTTGAGTACCGGAGCAATTGTGAAGGATTGGTCTGGCCGCTCTGACCGGTCTTGGTTGGACGGGCGTGTCTCGGCGGGGGTGGGCCGATATGCGGTGTGACCTGATGCCCTGGAAGGTCCATGTCCACCCACCTCACCGATGCCCTCAACCTTGCTCAGATCGAGGTGCTCGGCCGGGATGCGGTGTCGCCGGTCGCCCGCGCTTACTTTGCGGGCGGGGCCCGGGATCGACGGACGGTCACGGCCAATGTCCAGGCGTTTGCCGACACCTGGCTGCGGCCGCGGGTGCTGCGGGGTGTGGGCACCCGCGACCTGTCCACCCATGTGCTCGGCACTCCCATCGCGCTGCCGGTGTTGGCGGCCCCGACGGCCTTTCAGCGGCTGGCCCACCCCGATGGAGAAGCGGCCACCGCGCGGGCGACCCGTGCCGAGAACACCGTGATGACCGTCTCGACACTGGCCACCACATCGGTCGAGGCGGTGTGTGCGGCGGGGGGACCGGTGTGGTTTCAGCTCTATGTCTACCGTGACCGGGCCATCACGCGAGAGCTGGTGCTGCGGGCCCGGGATGCGGGGTGCACGGCGCTGGTGGTGACGGTGGATGCCCCGGTGCTGGGGTGCCGGGAGGATGATGTGGTGCACCGGTTCGGCTTGCCGGAGGGACTGCGGGTCGAGAACGTCGTTGCTCACGGCCACAGCGCCCTGCCCGCCGAGGCCCAGGGAAGCGGACTGGCGGCGTATGTCTACCGGCTGCTGGACCCGAGCCTGACCTGGGACGACATCGCCTGGCTGCGGGAGATCAGTGGGTTGCCGGTGGTCGTGAAGGGAGTGCTGCGGGGGGATGACGCGGTGTGTGCTGTCGACGCTGGCGCGGCGGCGGTGGTGGTCTCCAACCATGGGGGGCGGCAGCTCGACTCGGCGGTGCCCAGCCTGTGGGCGCTGCCCGAGGTGGTGGACGCGGTGGCTGGCCGGGCCGAGGTGTACGTGGACGGGGGCATTCGCCGGGGTGGGGACGTGCTCAAGGCCCTGGCGCTGGGGGCCCGGGCGGTGTGGATCGGCCGGCCGGTGGTGTGGGGGCTGGCGGCCGGTGGTGAAGCGGGCGTGCGGCGGGTCTTCTCGCTGCTCCGGGGTGAGCTCGACGAAGCGATGGCCTTGTGTGGCTGTCGGTCCGTGGCCGAGGTGTCCCCGGACCTGATCTCCCGCCAGTCGTTCCGCAGTCGTTGAGAATGCTCAACAATATAGTGTTCAGGATGCTTTCTTGGCCCGCAGCCGGGTGCCGCCGCCGTGCCCCATGTAGTCGAGGGCGGGTTGGCCTTGCTGGAGCGCGCGCCGGGCTTCGTTGACGCCGGGGCGCACATCTCGGGCGAGGCCGATGGCCCAGAGCATCCGCAACAGCGCGATGGGCATCAGTCGCTGGGCGGCGAGAAATTCGGCGAATGCGCCAAAGACAAGCTGTCGACCCAAGCGGCTGTACCGGGCGAGCAGGGACAGGTGTGCGCTGCTCTCGCCGGCGAGCCAGCGGTCCAGGGGCACCCACGCGTCGGTGCCGCTCACCCGGGGCGGCACGTCGGGCTCTCGGACGTGGGATGCCGCAATCAGGAAGGACAAGCCCGCGGCCCACAGCCAGGGGTTGAACAGCAAGGGCGAGGGGCTGAGGATGGTGCGCTGGGCGGCGTCGAGCTCAAAGGTCAGCCCGTGGATGGTGTTGCCGGCGGCCCACAGCCCGGCCACGGCGAGCAACAAGGTCACGCCCCAGACGACCGACCGCACCCGTGCGGCGAGCGCCGTGTACCAGACCGCGAGAAGGACCGCGAACACGGCGGAGAGGTTGAAGACGAAGGGGTCCGGACCGTGGGCGACGGCGTGGGGGGCCCCGAACGAGATGCCGGCGAGGCCCACAAAGACCGCAAGGTTGACCAGCGGGAACAGCACAAAGTGGCTCACCCGCGCGATGACGGACCGGTGGAAGACCTCGTAGAGGTAGGTCTGGTAGTCGAGGTCGAACGGGGTGAGCGGGGCGAAAGGCACCACGAAGAACACACTGACGGCCCGGCTGAGCCAGGTCTCTTCCTCACGGGACGGTGCGAGCAGGCTGGGGAGGCGGCGCAGCCAGTGGCGGTGGTCGGGTGCGAGGGGTCGGTAGACCTCGGCGTCCATGCCGGTGTGGGGCTGCAGCTCTGGGGTGGCGCGGTGGGTGGACATCGGGGCCTCCAGCGGGTTCTTGGTGTCTGCGGTGTCTTTGTGAATGCTGATGAATGAGATGCTTTCGTGTTTTTTCGGTGGGGCTTGGGCCATGCGCAGCAAGCCCATCCGGCGGGCTTGGGGCCAGCCGCGGGGGGGGGGCAGTGGGTGGGTCAACCGGGGCTCAGCTCGCGGCGGCTCTCCGGTCTTCGTTGCTTGCGTTGTCGTAGAACTGGCGGCAATACACGCGGTAGCGACCGATGGGCCCGTCGCCTCGGGCGAGAGAGGGGGGCGCGACATAGATCTTGTGGTTCCAGACGTCGAAGTCGTCGGCCACATCGCTGGCGGCTTCGAGGCCGGCCTGGCGGTTGATGAGCGCGGTGATCAGCCCCGCAGGCACTGCCTGGGTCCACGCCCCGTGGGTGGACCTGAGGTTGCGGGTCGACATGCCGACGCGCAACACAATGTGTTCGCCATCGGTGGGCTGGGGCATCACAAACATCCGCATCTGGAGCCCGTAGTTCTCCACGCTGATGTCGACTTGGGAGTAGCCGAGGCCCCAGACGGTCACCTTGAACCGGTTGCGGATCGGGGCGAGCCAGCGCAAGAAGGGGTTGGGCCGCACCATCTGGTAGGTCGCGGTGAGGTGGGCCCCGTCGGCGGTCATCTCGGAGACTGTCGAGACGGACGTGTAGCCATGCACTTCGGTGAAGTGGCCGGTGTCGACGCTGTTCTCGGTGGTCTCTTGAGGATGGGAGCGCAGCCGCCACTCGTGCACGGTCAGGGCGCTCCAGTCGGAGGTGTCGACCTCCGGCGGCTCAAACCAGGGCGTCCGCCGGTCGGTGTCGCCCCACACCAGGATCCAGCCATTGCGGTTGAGCACGGGCAGGGTCTCCAAGCGGGACTTGATGGTGCCCTTCTGGCCTTCGTAGGCCTGGGCGCAGCGTCCAGTGCCGTCGAACTCGAAGCCATGGAAGGGGCAGCGGAGGTGCTCGCCCCGCACAGTGCCACCTTTGCCGAGGTGGGCGCCCAGGTGGGGACAGTGGGCGTCGACCACCCGCACGTCGCCGCCCATGGTCCGGTACAGGACCACCTCGCGGCCGAAGAAGGTGCGCGTGAGCACGGTGCCGGGGGGCACGTCGTCGGTGGCGGCGAGGGCGTACCAGCCTGCAGGGAACGGAGAGAGGTCGGGAGACTGGGTCATGGGACGCTTCCTTGGGTCGCCGGCAGGGGACCAGGTGCGCTGATGGGGCTGTGCGGTGTGGAGGGCTGAGACCGCAGCGCAATAGAACACGTTCTACATGCATACAAGAACATGTTCTCGCGCTTCAGCAAGAACATGTTCTACTTTTTTTTCGTGGCCTCGAGCTCACCATGGGCACGGTGGTCCGATGGCGCTGTGGTGGCCAAGACAGGCCGCGACGGCCGCTGTGCAGCGGGCCGATCGGGGAGGCAGGGGGGAGGCCGAGCGCTCAGCGTCCGGCGTCTTCGTCCTGGCCAATGCGGGTGGCCACCCAGTCAAACTGGCCCTGGCTCACCTTGCTCTCGCAGTATCCACAGATGCCGGTTTCCCCCATGCGGTCCAGGGGCGCCGCACAGCTGGGACAGTGCAGGGGGTTGCTGTCTTTTCGCCGCGCGCCGATGGTGCGCATGAAGGTCCAGTACTCCGAGAAGACCCGCCGCTCGGACTTGCTGCCGCCCACCACGTGCTGGTCGCGCCGCCGCTCGGTCCAGTCCAGGCAGCTCGCGAAGATCCGCACAGTGAGGGTTTCTACCCATGCGTCCGTCTCGACATCACACAGCACCAGCTGGCGGACTTGCACGTCTTCAGTGCGGTTCTGGAGGCCCTGGGCGGCGAGCTGGTCCAGCCATGCTTGGTTCGCGGTGAACAGGGCGTCGGAGAGGTAGGGGCGGGCTTCGGGCCACTTGCCCTTGGACCACGCTTGCTGGAGCTGGACGAAGATCTGGGCGAGGCGCTGTTGTTCGACGTCGAGGTCCAGGCCGGGGTTGCGGCCGAGGAAGGCGTCCCGCCGCCGCCGGAGCATGGGGTGCATCACCGTGGCGGCGTGGAGGCCCGCTTCTTCCCCGCCGCCCAGCGACAGCTCGGGATCGGGCACCGGACCGACGCTCACCACCCGCACCGACGCCACCCGCCACTGGGGCGCGCCGTCGGTGCGGGCAGCACCACAGGCTGGGCACGTGCCGGTGGGGCCGGGGTCCAAGGGGCTGCCGCAGGCGAGGCAGGCCAGTGCCCGCAGCCGCTCGGGCGGGGGGCTCTGGGCGTCGGCCGGGCGCAGGAAGGTCCAGCGCTCTTCGCGGTCGAGGACTTGCCCACCGGCGGTGGTGACATTGGCGAAGAACGTGACGTGGAGGATGTTTCGGTCGGCGGCGAGGCCAACTTCGACGGCCGTGTGGCCGACGGTGACGAGCCCGACCGCCTGGCCGCCGGGCACGGACGCCCGGAGCGTGCGGGCGGCGTCGTCCCCAATGAGGGTGGCCAGCATCGACGCGCGGTGGGGATCGGCCAGCATGGCCCAGATGCGGGTGTAGGCGAGCTGGGCGGCTTCGATGAACAGCGCACCGCTGAACAGGGGGTCGACCTCTTGCACCGCGTCGGGGAACCGCAAGGCGGGCGGGCCGATGGTTGGCTCGTGGTCGGGGTCGTTCAGCACCCGCTTCAGCCGCCTGAGCTTTTGGGTGTCCGCGATGCGGATGAAGGCGAAGAAGGCAAAGAAGATTGGCAGGGCCAGACAGAAGAAGCCCCCGCCGCCACCGGAGGACGTGCCGCCGGACGACCGGGAGGAGGAAGAGCTGCGCGCGGGGGAGCTGGAGGACGAGCTTCGGGAAGGCGAGCTTCGGGAAGACGAGCTTCGGGAAGACGAGCTTCGGGAAGACGAGCTTCGGGAAGACGAGCTTCGGGAAGACGAGCTTCGGGAGGACGAGGAGCTGCGGCGCTGTCCACCGCCCACCCGGCCCTGGGCCACGGCGGGCACACCGACCAATGCACAGGCCACGAGGGCGTGGATCACGGCGCGACGGGTGGTGGGTTGGGGCTCGCTCATGTCAGGAACCTCGGCCCGTCGGCCAGCTCTTGGGGGTTGTCGTCGGGGTCGGCCGGGAGCGCTTTGGCCAGCAGGTGGCCGAGCATGCGCAGGCCCCGCAGGAACGCGGGAAGGTCCAGCAGGTCGTCGCCTTCGGGCCCTCCACCAAGGGGCAGCTCGGACAAGCGGCCCGTGCCCAGCGCCCCTTCGACCCCGGCGTCAATGGCCAGGGAGACCCGGCCTTCTTGTTCGTCCACCAGCACCAGCACACCGGTCCGGGCGCGTGTGCGGTGCACCCCGAGCTCCATCAGCGCCGCGCGGGCGTGGCGGGCCGACTGGCGGCGCGCGACATCCACCGGCAGCAAGCCCCGGTCCAGCAGCTCGCCCGCGATGGCGCCCAGCGCGCCGAACACGGGAACGACCACGGCCACGATGCCTTCGGCCAGTTCCAGCTGGGACCAGAGGCAGAATGCCAGCGTGCACCACGCGGTGGCCGCACCACACAGCAGCGCGCCCCAGCCGGGCTTCAGGGATGCTGGGCGCACCGCAACAACAAGCTCGGCACGGGTGTGTTGTTCCACTTCGGCGACCACGCCGGCGACCGCTTGCGAGAAGCCTGGCGCTGAGGAGATGCTGGGGCGACGCACCATGGTGGGACTCCGGATGGGGCGGGCTCGCTCAGGTGCGCGAGGGTGGGGGGACGGCCGCTCGCCACAGTGCTGCGGCCACCGCTTCGAGGGCTTCGGGGTCGGCCACCAGCCCCATGTGGGTGGTGTACAGGCGGTGGTGGTGGGCGTCGGGCACGGCGGGATCGAGGCTGGCGCGCCAAGCGACCACCCGATCGTCTTCCGAGTAAAACACATCGACCGGAACGGAGATGGGCGCGAAGTTTCGGGCTTCGGCGCGGCGAGCGATGGCGTCGAGATCTGCCCCGGACCGGCGGAGGCGGCTGGCGAACGCGGTGTGCTTGGACCCACCCCACAGCGGGGTGCCCAGTGTGATGACCTGGGCGATGCTCTCGGGCGTGCGCCGGGCCAACTCGCGGGCGAAGATGCCGCCCAGGGACCAGCCCACCACCCGGACTGGACCGGCGAACGCGGCGAATTCGCGCACCCGGGCCTCGAGCGTCGGCAACAGCGCGCCCACATCGCCGGTGTTGCGGCCCAGCCCCCAGCCGGTCACCCGCCAGCCGAGGCGCTCCAGGTGGCGGCGCAGCACGACAGTCCACGCGTCGCTGGTGCCGTAGCCCGGCACCACAAGCACCGGCTCACGGGCTCCGGGGGCCTCACCCAGCGCTTCCCAGCGCCGAAACAGAGCCGGAATGCGCGCCAGCACCCGCAGCTCACCCATCAGCGGCGGCGGTGGGCCCAGCTTGGGTGGCGGGGGGCTCACTCCGGCCGACCGTGGCGGGAGGGGTCGGTCTGGTCGGCGGCTTCGCGGTGCAGCCGCTGGATCTCGTCCCGCAGCGTCGTGGGGGCGACGACTTGCACATCCGGGCCGAAGCCGAGCACCCAGCTCTTGAGCTCGTGGCCGATGCTCACGTGCATCTGGAGTTCGACGCCGGCATCGGACAAGGCGCGGATCTGTTGGCTGGCGTGCCACTCTCGCTCGACCACGTAGGGGGACGCCCGCCGGTTGAAGTGGAGCACCACGTCCGCCACCGTGCCGCCGATGATGCCGAATGCATCGGCATACAGGGCATCCGGGCGGTAGTCGGGGGGGTACTCGAAGTGCTCGCCCCGGCGGCGTTGAATGGAGCGAAACCGGTCCACCGCGTAGGTCTTGATCTTGTCCTCTTCCCGGTCGCGGGCGAACAAGTAGAGCCCTTGCTTGTAGATGGCGAGGGTGAGCGGTTCGAGGGAGTAGCGGCGGGTGCGGCCGCCCACCTTGGCGTAGTGGGCCAGGATGGGGTTGTCGTAGACCAGCGCGCTGATGAGCTCGTCGATGTGGTCGGCGTCGCGGGTGTGGTCCTTGCGGTGTTCCGGCAGGGCGATGAACTTGCGGTCCAGGTTCTTCGCGCCGTCAAAGCCATCGCCGCCGAGGGAGGACAGCACCTCGAGGGCGTCGTCCATGTCTTGGGCAAAGCCCGTGCCCTCCAGGAAGTGGAAGGCCGCGCGGCCAAAGCGCAGGGAGATCATCTCGAGCAGGCTGACTTGCACCCGCTGGCGGCGGTAGCTGGCGTCCAACCACAAGCGCCGCTCGTGGCCCCGGCCGTCGGACTGGAGGGGCAAGCCCAGGTCGCGCAGGTCGGACAGGTAGCGGCGCAGCCCGCGGTCATCGAGGCCGAACCGCTCCATCAAGACCGTGGCGGAGGCGCCGCCCGGTTCTTGGAGGGCTTCGAGGAGGCGCACGAACTTCTGGGATTTGTTCAGTGCGTTGTCCGGCAGGCCGGGCGAGGGGGGCGCGGAGGGGGCGGGCACAGTGGGCTCCGATGGTCGGCAGGGACGGCACGACAGACAGGACGCGGCGGGCTGGTGGGTCCCCCCGGTGCCGAGCGCCCTTAAACCGGGGACGCCCCAAGTGTCGGACGTTTTTTGTCCGGATCGCCGCCTGCCTTGCACCCTCAGTGCTGGGGCGGGTTGGTTAGCCGGGGCGCCATGTGGCGCAGCTCGATGTTCATCGCTGGGTTTTTGGCGGGCTGCTCCGATGGGGTCCCGCCCGTGCTGGTGTTGGGTGAGGTGGAAGCGCCGGCCTGGATCCTGGATGCCACATCAACGGCGGACCTGACCGCTCTGCGCCGGACCGACGGCGACGAGCTCCTGTTCCGCACCGACTTTGCGGACGGGCTGGGCCGGTTTTCGCCCGCCGAGGGGATCCGGTGGTCGGCCGATAATGGCCACCATGAAGGTGTTCTGGAGGTCTCTGAGACCCCCTATGGCCGGCTGACATGGGCCGAGCTGGGGGTGCCGGCCCGGCGGGTCTGCACGCTGACGTGGTGGGAGCGTGGCCCGGGGACCTCTTGGATCGGCCTGGAACAGTTGGGCCCCGAGCTTGGGGACACCCCGGACCCCCGGGTCGGAAAGCTGCTGTTGATGGACGGTGCCGACGCGCCCACTGGGTCGGAGGTCGAGGGCTGGCTCGAACACTCGTGGACCCTCACCACCCACAAGAACGCCGAGCGCTTGCGCATCGGGTTGGGTGCCCAGGAGGGCGACGGGGTGGTGGCCTTCGACGATGTGGCGCTTCGTTGCCTGGGGCCGGAGTCCTCGGTCGTGGCGACGGTCGGCCCCCATGGAGCCCCGCCAACCCTGGAGCACCGGCGGCGGGTGAAGGCGGCGGGGGTGGACCGGGATGCTCTGGTGGTGCCGGTTCCGTCGGCGTGGAGCGTGAGCGTCCGCCGGGATGTGGCCCAGGTCTTTCGGGCCTCCGTGACGCTGGCGCGACCGGCGCCGGACCACGCGGGTGCGTGCTTTGAGGTCTGGGTGGACGGGGACCGCGCGGCTGAAGCGTGTCGGGGCGGGGATGTGCCGGCGTCGCGGGGTTGGTTTGAGCTGTCGGCCCACCTTCCGGCCCTGCCCGGCGAGGTGTCGACGGTGGAGCTGCGCAGTCGTCCCGCCCACGGCGCAGCGTTCCAGCCGGGGGCGCCTGTGCTCGGCGCCTGGGGCAGTCCCCGCTTGGATCTGGACGCACCCGCGACCGCGCCCGACGTGGTCCTGATTGTCTACAATGGCCTGCGGGCGGACGATCTCGCTCAAGCCTCTGCTGAGCGTGCCCATGTCGCCCCTCGCCTGAGTGGTCTGGCGTCTGCCGGCACTTGGTACGCCCAGGCCCGCTCCCCCACGAGCCAACCTCGGGCTGCCCTGATGAGCCTGATGACCGGTCTCTTGCCCAGTGCTCATGGCGTTGGAGGCCGCCGGTCCTGGGTCCGACCGGCGGTGCGGGAGCCCCCCGTCACCCTCGCCAGTCGCTTGCGGGCTCTGGGCCACGACACCGTGCGCTTCGCTGCGCTGAGTGGGTGGCGACGCGGGGGCCCGCTTGATGCTGGGTTCAACCGGGTGGTGGTCCGCCGCACCGACGCCGACGACGACCCGGATCCCGTCCAGACGGCCGATGAGCGCGCCCGAGACGCCTTCGTGGAGCTGTGGTCCGAGGCCCGGCCCCCTGGGCGGCCGATGTTGGCGGTGGTGGAACAGGGCGGGCCCGGGATGCCCTATGTGCTGCCCCGGAAGGTGCCCCGGGCCTTCCCGCGACCCCAGGCCCTGGACGCCAAGGGGGACGGCAAGCGGCGCACGCTCCGGGTCGACGTGCTGGATGCCGAGACCACCGCCGACCCACTGGCGCTGCATCAGGTGCGGGACGGGTCGGTCTTCCTGGCGGACAAAGGGCTCCAGGCGCTGCTGGCGGTCATTGACGACAGCGCCTTGGTCATCGTGACGTCCATCCAGGGCCAGTCGTTTGGCGAGCACGGGGCCTTTGGCGGCGGCTGGGGCATCTTTGAAGAAGCCGTGCGGGTGCCCCTTGTGGTGCGGTGGCCAGGCGGCGCCTACGCCGGCACCGAGGTGGTGGACGCGGTCGGCATTGAGGACGTGGTGGACCGGGTGGTGTCGTGGGTCTCGGGGGATGTCTCCGCCAGCGGCCTGGTGATGCCGGGTGCCGATGCGGTGGATGCCGTGCGGGTTCTGGAGGACACGGCGGGTTCCCCGGCGGGCCTGGCTGCCGTCTCGGGGCACTGGAAGCGCCACTGGTCCATCGTGCGGGTGAAGGGCGCGTCCCAGATCCGCAGCCTGGAGCGCACCCTGTTCGATCTGAGCGCCGATCCCGGCGAGCTCCACCCGGTGGTGGCGCCGATCCAGCATGACTTGGACACCGTGCTGCTGGACCATGTCGCGACGGCCATGGCGGGCGCCCACGTGACCTGTCCGGCCCCCCATGGCGCGCTGGTGATTCCCCGCGCGGGTCCGGTGCTGCTCGTCGATGTCCAGGGGCCAGACTTGGCTTCCCGGGGCAACCCGGTCATCCTGCCCCCCCGTGACAATGGCGTGTCCAGGCTCATCTTGAAGCAGTCCGTGCCCTTGCCCGTGGGCTGCACCGAAGTCTGGGTGGCGCCTGCGGTGGAAACGGCAGACTGAGCCCGACCCAGGGGGCGCTCAGCGGCCAGTGGCCAAGCGCACCGGGGCCTCCAGCGCCTCGGCCAGCCATCCGTGGCCCACCTTGGACGGGTGCAGCTCGTCGACGAAGGGACCACTCTCGTTGGAACAGTCGTGCTCCAAGCACTCGGCGTGAAAGAGTGCAGCCCCGCCGACAAAGCCCCACTGCTCACGGTTTGCGGCCAGGCCCAGGGCCGCGTGGTAGGCCCGGGGGTCGCCGCCATGCTCGCTGGCATTGGCCAACAGCGACGTCCACTCCGGCGGACCGGCCCCCGCCCCCAGCAGGGGATCGAGCCGGCGCAGGTCCGACTGCAGCCCGGGGCTGACGAACACCAGCTTGGTGTCGGCCAACGGACCGCTGTGGACTGCATCCGCCCAGGCTGCCAACGCTTGGTGGTGGTCGGACAAGGGCACCCGCACCCGCTTTCCGGCGTCCGCCCCCGGCTTCACCACCGGGCTTACTAGTGCCTGCACCCACCGAAAGATGCGCAGCCCACCCAGCTGCACGGCGAGTCCCCGTCCGGGCCGACGAAACCAGGCGCCGTCCGTCCCGCCACTGGTCGCCGCCCGGTCGCTGTTGACGTAGACAATCACTGCTGCGGGCTTCAGGCTCGCCAGCTCCAGCGCACTGTGCAGCGCTTGCCACGTCGAGTAGCCGGGCACCCCGAGGTTCTGCACGGCCACGGTGCCCTGAAGCCGGCGCTCCAGCTGCTGCGCGAAGGTCTCGTGCCACAGCACACCTTCGCCATAGACCGACGAGTCGCCCACCGCGAGCACGAGCGGCCGGTCCCCCCGTTCCGCGAGGGGCTGGTCCCGGTGGCCATCGGGGCTGATGGGCAGCTCAGGCTCGGGGCTCAGTGTCACCCCCCACCGGGCCGCCCACCGCCGCCGCTCGTCGTTGGCCGGGCGCACACCAGGGGCAAGGCGCCACCCGAGCACATCGTCCTGGACAATCTCTCGGGGAAGCCGGCCGAATGGAAGGGTGATGGCGGGCGCCGGGGGAGGCGGCAGGGCACGCAGCACCAGCTCAGCGCCCCCGAGGACCAAGAACTGGGCCACCAGGGCAAAGAGCAGGCGTCGGCCGCGCTCAGCCACCCGTCTCGACCTGGGCGCCCCAGCCATCGTAGCGGCCACCCATCTTCTCGGTCTGGGCCCGCAAGCGCAGGGTGTGCCCGCTGATCTCGTGCAGCCCCGGCGGACCCTCGTGGACAAAGCCGACCGGGTGTTCGCCACCGGAGAAGGCCGGCTTGCCCGTGCGCACGTTGTCGTAGCCGACCGCCTCGGCCCACTCGGCGAAGGCCCGGGCTTCCATCCCGGTCACGAAGAGCGCCAAGTGCTCCACGCGGCAAGGCTTGTGCAGGTCGATGCCAGCTTGGTGGAGCTGCTCGATGACCTGAAGGTCGGCCATCACCTGCCAGTCGTCCACCGTCGGGTAGAGGTCCTGCCAGTAGCCCAGGCGGTCCGGATCCACGCTGGTGTTCCAGCCCAGCACGTACCCGTGGGCCTCTTCGACGGCCTTGCGCAGCGCGAAGATGCTGCCTTCATCGGCATTGACATACGACACGAGGTGGCTGTGGCCATCCACGGTGATGCGGCCCACCTGGCGCCCACCGTGTTCTGCGACCCACCGGCGCACGTGGTCTTCCACGGCGTTGAGCACCTCGTACTCCTCGGCCTTTGGCATGCCGCCGTGGTCGGGATCGGTGAAGCGAATCCGCAGCCGCAGCAAGCCCTTGGGCAGAGCCTCAATGCCCTCGTGTACGCCAAAGTCGAAGGCCACGGTGGCCGGGTTCTCGCCCATGGTGCAGGGGTAGAAGCGCCAGTCTTCAGTCACGTTGCCCTCCAAGATGGGGCCCCGGTAGCCCGCAAGGGGCGGGTCACGCCATCCTGGATGTGGGGGCATCCCGCCAGGTCACCGCGCTCATGCCGTTGGGTGTTCCCGGCGACGGCGTGCGGCGGGAAGACCGATGAGCAGCAGGGCCAGCGCCCCACCCGCACTCCCACAGCTGGTGTCTTTTCCGCCGGTCTCACCGTCGTCCATGCCGGCCGCGGGCGTGGTGCCCGAGTCCACCACAACGTCCGGCTCATCGGTGTCTTCGTCCGGTTCGTCGGTGTCCACCGGCTCCCCCGAGTCGTCCGGTTCCCCGGTGTCGGCGGCGGTGCCCGTGTCGCCGGGTTCTTCGTCCGGGGGCGGGCACTCGGGCGCTTCGATGCTGTCCAGGCACTCCTGCCGCACGATGCGCATGGGCACCCGCTCGGTGGTGGTCAGCAGCCCGCCGTCGGGGTGGAATGCAATGGTCTCGCCCTGTCCGGCGATGTCGATGGGCACCTCGGTCGGGGGCACGGACCAGTGGCCGTCGGGGTCGGCGGGGTCGGTCTCCCAGATCCACGCGCCGTCGTAGGTGCGCACCACAAACCGGTCGCCGGCAGCGGACCAGTCGGCGCTGGTGATGAGCCCACTGCCCCGGAACCAGTCGCGGGGCAGGCTGGCGACATACAGGGCTTCTGCGGAGGACTCCACGCCGGTGGGGGTGGACGGCAGACGGAACACCTCGGGGGCGCCGTCTCGGGCCTTGGTCACGATGGTGACGTCCCCCGTGCAGGGGTGGACCGCGATGGCCTCGGCGTCGCGGGCGCTGCCGGGGTAGCGCAGGCGCCAGCTGGTGAGAACATTGACCGGCTCGTCGGCTTCGGGCTCCGGCACCACAAAGACCTCGACCTCGGCGCGGGTGCTCCCGTTGTCGCCCACGTCGCCGATGTAGATGCAGGGATCGGCGTCGATGCCGTCGGGACAGGGCCCCGTGGTCATGTCCTCCCAGTCGCGAAAGCCCCCGCCGAGCACGTCGTGGGAGCCGATGTGGGTGCCGTCTTCAGTGAAGGCGTACAAGCGAGCGCTGCCGCCGGCGTCGTTGTGGGTGAACCAGACCCCCGGGCGGTTGCGGGACCACGCCAGCCCACTGCTCTCGGACAGCTCCGTGCTCTCGCACTCCGCCAGCAGCACCGGCTCGGCCCAAGACGTGCACGTGGGGGCGATGGCCAGGGCGGACGGGAGCAGGAGCAAGGACAGCATTTGTGCAGGATACCCCACGCTGGCCCCACTCGATGCACGGCGGCACATCTCCTGACCTCGGAATAGACTCGCTCCATGCGCCTCATTGCCACGCCCCGCGAGGCGGCGGACATGCTCCTGAATGGTGAGCTGGTCGCCATTCCCACCGAGACCGTCTACGGCCTGGCGGCCCTCGCCCGGGACCCCCTCGCCGTGCGCCGAGTGTTCGCCCAGAAGGGACGCCCGGTGGACCATCCCCTCATTGTGCACCTGCCCGATGCGGCTTCTTTGGGCGCCTGGGCACGGGTGCCGGACCACCACCGTGCGCTGGTCGAGGAGCTGGCCTCACGGTTCTGGCCGGGTCCGCTGACGCTGGTGTTGCCTCGCCAGCCGGGGGTGCCCGACGAGGTCACGGGCGGCTTGAACACCGTGGGCATCAGGGTTCCCAGCCATCCCGTGGCGCTTGAGGTGCTGCGGGCGGTGGGGGACGGACTGGCGGCACCCTCCGCGAACCGGTTTGGGCGGATCAGCCCCACCACGGCGGCCCATGTCGCGGCCGAGTTTGGTGATGACGTCGCCATTGTCGACGGGGGGCCATGCACGGTGGGTGTGGAGAGCACCATCTTGGATCTCAGCCAAGCCGTGCCGACGCTGCTGCGCCCCGGGGGGCTGCCCACGGAAGACTTGGAGGTCTTCACTGGTCCGCTCGTCCAGGGCACGACCGTCGCACCGGGTACGCTGGCCGCCCACTATGCGCCGAGAACGGGGCTCTTGATCGTCGCTGATGCCAACGCGGAGGCCGCCCGACTGCGGGATCAAGGCCACGCGGTGGCGGTGTTGCTGGCCACCGCGGCGCCCCGTCATGCCCGGGAGCTGTATGCACGGCTTCGTGAGCTGGATGCCTTAGGGGTGGACTTTCTCGTCGCCGAGGCGGCTGCCGAACAGGGGCTCGGGCGGGCCATCAACGATCGCCTTCGACGGGCCGCCACGGGATCGGGTCGTTACGACCGCGACCCCTGAAAACGGAGCCTCTTTATGAAGCACATCATCATTCTCTCTTTCTTGCTTGCGGGCTGCGGCGACGCTGAGCCCCCTGCTGCCAAGCCCGCCGCCGCCACCGCTGCCAAGCCCGCTGCGGCCGCCAAGCCGGCTGCTGCGCCCGCCGTGGCCAAGGCCCCCGCTGAGGCCGAGAAGCCCGACGGCGAGAAAATCTACAACCAGTACTGCGTCGCTTGCCACGGTGCCGATGGCAAGGGCAACAACGGCCTGGGTGGCGCCTACGCCGATGTCCTTCCGGGCAAGACCGATGAGCAGCTCATCAAGTCCATCAAGGAAGGCAAGACCTCCGCCACGGGCGCGGCGATGCCGCCTTGGGGTGGCAGCCTGAAGGACGACCAGATCAAGGCCGTGCTCGGCTACGTGAAGGAAAAGTACGGTCCGAAGGGCTGAGACACGCTGCTGGCCTGAGGGTGCGGTCCCGGCGATGGCTGGGCCCGAGCCTCAGGTCAGTGCGTGGACATGACCGGCACGGGGCACTCCCGCACCACCCGCTCGGTCACCGAGCCGAGCAGGGCCCGCTGCAAGCCAGTCCGGCCGTGAGTCCCCATGACGACAAGATCGTGGCCGCCGTCTGCAACCTGGGCTTTGACCTCTTCGGGGGCGAAGCCGTCGCGGATGACTTGGACGGAGGGCACGTCTTCGGGGATCTCCTCGGCGCACAGCTCCTGCAGCCGGCGCCGTTGTTCCCGGTTGACCTCCTCGGCCATCTGGGTGAACAGCGGACCGGCCGGGCCGGCCATGCCAAGCTCAGTGGCGTAGAAGTGCGGCACGACCCCCACGTGGAGCACGGTCACCCGCGCTTGGGTGGCTTTGGCGAGCTTGATCGCGAGGCGCAGCGCGCTGCGTGAGGAATCGGAGAAGTCGGTCGGGACGAGGATTTCGCGGAACGGCATGTCGGAGTCCTGGGGCAGTGGGTCTGGGGGAGCGAGCTTCACCGGCAGCCTGCTTCAGTGGCAGCTCACTTCGATGGTGGGATCGGTCGGGGGCTCAAGGTGCACCCGCATCGACAGCGAGCCGAGCCCCAGCACCAGCACGCCCGCAGCGAGGACGCGCCGTCGGGTGAGGCTGCCGGAGACCACCTTGCGCAGGCCAAGCGCCGCGAACGACAGGGCGGGGACGGTGCCCAGCCCGAAGGCCACCATCGACACCGCACCCCAACCGGGATGGGCGACGGCGACCGGAAAGGCGAGGGCAGCGTAGACCAGCCCGCAGGGCAGGAAGCCGTTGGCCACACCAAAGGCGTAGCGGGAGGGCAGGTCGGTGCGGCCCACCAGCCGGGACGCGACGCGGACCACACCGCTGGCCTTGAACCCCACGGGCAGCTCGGGCGCGAGTCCGGCCAATCGCAGGGCGAACCAGAAGAGGAACAGGGCGGCGACGGCGGTGCTGAGCCAGGTGGGCCCGGGAATGATGTTGCCCACAGTGCCGGCCAGCGCGCCCATCAAGGCATAGGTCGACAGGCGGCCGAGGGTCCATGCGATGTTCCCGCCGGGGCTCTGGGCGGACGCCACAGCGAAGCCGCCACACATGCCGATGCAGTGAGGGCTGCCGATGAGGCCGGCGAGGGACGCACCGCCGACGGCCCCGAGCATGGCGGGATCGAGGCCCAACACATCCAAGCCCAGGACGTCGAGGCTCACTTGGGACCCCGCTCGGTGTGGCGACGAAACTCCACCGACATGAGCTGGGGGGCACCGGCGCCGATGGTCACACTCATGTGGGGTGCGTGGAGGCCCCGGGCTTCCAGTTGGGCGCCGAGCTGTGCGAGAAACATCTCTTCATCAATGTTCTCGGGAAGCCTTAGCCCCACGCCCATCAGCTGGCTGTTGCGTCCCCGCGCATAGCTGGCCACCTCTTGGGCCAGCGTGGTCGCGCTCAAGCCCCACGGGCTTCGCTCCTTCGGCAGCGCATCGCTCGAGGTCGGACTCGCCGTGGGGTCCGACCCCTGAGCAACTTCGAGTCGGGGCTGCTTGGGCGTGGCGATCACAAAGGCCTCCTGGGAACCGCGCGGGGGCGGAGCTGCCGCCACCGTCTGGCGAAGCTGCGGGGCCGCTGGGGAGGCCCGCGCATTGTGGCCAGCGTGCTGTCCACTCAATCCGCGTGTTCCAGGGCAAGCAACAATCGTGCCAGCTCGCGGTTGGAGCATCACCGCGAGCCCGTCGTGGCTCCGGTCCGACCAGTGCGGGCCACCTGCCCCGCTTCCTGTGTGGGAAATCACCCAGCCCAGGGGGGCGTGGGTCCGCATGGGGGCCGGATGCGCGTGTGGGGGCCCAGAGGTGCGGGGATGCCGCGCTGCCGTTGCCTGTGGAAGCCCTGCTGGTGGACTGGGGGCGGGTCGAGGGCCCGTGTTGATCAACAACCCGGGAAATGGCACACCTATTGCAATGGGTGCCGTCCACGTTCGCACCTTCGTTCACAACCCGGCCCGCGGGAGGTCCCAGCCGTGCCCACACTTGAAACACAATCCCCCGTGTCTCCGGTGGCCGAGGATTCCTCGGTCTACATGGACCACGCCATCGTCAAGAAGTTCATCCTCGCGACGGTCCTCTGGGGCGTCGTAGGCATGCTTGTCGGCGTCATTCTCGCCCTTCAGCTCGCGTGGTGGCCAGCCAACCTTGGCTTGCCCTACACGACCTTCGGACGCCTCCGTCCGCTCCACACCAACGCGGTCATCTTTGCCTTTACCGGCAACTTCATCTTCGCCGGCATCTACTACAGCCTCCCCCGGCTGACGAAGACCGAGATGTTCAGCAAGGCTCTGTCCAACTTCCACTTCTGGGGTTGGCAGGCCATCATCGTCTCGGCAGCCATCACCTTGCCGATGGGACTGACCCAGACCCACGAGTATGCTGAGCTCATCTGGCCCATCGACATTGCCATCGCCGTGGTCTGGGTTGCGTTCGCCATCAACTTCTTCGGTACGATCGCGCAACGCAAAGTCAAGCACATGTACGTGGCCATCTGGTTCTACATGTCGATGGTCATCACCATCACTGTGTTGCACATCTTCAACAACCTCCAGCTTCCCGCGACGTTCACGCGGTCCTACCCGGTCTACTCGGGCATGACCGACGCGCTGGTGCAGTGGTGGTATGGGCACAACGCGGTTGGCTTCTTGCTGACGACGCCCATTCTCGGCCTGATGTACTACTTCCTGCCGAAGTCGGTGAATCGCCCGGTCTACAGCTACCGGCTGTCCATCATCCACTTCTGGGCTTTGGTGTTCATCTACATCTGGGCGGGCCCCCACCACCTGCTCTGGTCCGGTCTTCCCGACTGGGCACAGACGCTGGGCATGGCCTTCTCCATCGCGCTGCTCGCACCCTCCTGGGGTGGCATGCTCAACGGACTGCTCACCCTCCGTGGCGCGTGGGACCGGCTGCGCACCGACCCCATCGTGAAGTTCTGGGCGGTCGCTGTCTCATTCTACGGCATGAGCACCTTTGAAGGCCCGATGATGTCCATCCGGGCGATCAACTCGCTGTCCCACTTCACGGACTGGACCATCGGTCACGTCCACAGTGGTGCGCTGGGTTGGGTGGGCATGGCTGCGTTTGCCACGCTCTACTACATGGTGCCCCGCGTCTGGAAGACCAAGCTCCACAGCGAGAGCCTGGCCACCACCCACTTCTGGCTCGCCACCATCGGCATTGTGCTCTACATCGTCGCGATGTGGTCCTCGGGCATCACCCAGGGCCTCATGTGGCGGGCCGTGGATGACGGCGGACAGCTCCAGTACGGCAACTTCATGGACACCGTCCTGCTGCTCATGCCGTTTTATTGGATCCGCCTCCTCGGTGGGTTGCTGTACCTCACGGGCATGCTGATGTGTGGGTTCAACATCCTCAAGACCATCTCCGCAGCGCCGGCTCCCGCGGTCGCTCCCGCAGCCGCCAAGTAGGCAACAGGAGACTTCAATGTCTGAAGCGAAAGAACACTGGCATCGTCGCCTCCTCGAGGGCAAGTCGGGGGTCTTTGCGACCTTCACGGCCATCGGCATCTCGATCGGTGGACTTGTCGAGATTGTGCCGCTGTACACCATTGCAGCGTCGCCCTCGCCCATCGTCGAGGTCACCCCCTACACCGCACTGGAGCAGGCTGGACGAGACATCTACTCCCGGGAAGGTTGTGTGCAGTGCCACAGTCAGTGGGTGCGGCCCTTCCGCAGTGAGACTCAACGCTACGGCCCCTGGTCTCGGGGGGGCGAGTATGTTTATGACCGTCCCTTCCTGTTGGGCAGCCGTCGCATCGGGCCGGACCTGCAGCGGATCGGTGGCAAGTACCCGGACGCCTGGCACTACGAGCACATGAGGGACCCGCGCAGCACGTCGCCGGGCTCCATCATGCCGCCGTACACCTGGCTGCACGAAGACACCATCGACTATGAAGACGCCACCGCAACGATGGCGACGCTCCAGACCCTCGGCGTTCCGTACACGGACCAGGAGGTGTCCGGGACGCCGGCGGCCATGAAGGCCCAGGGAGACGAGATCGTGAAGAGCTTGGCGGGGTCGGGCATCACGACCACCTCTGACAAAGAGATTGTCGCGTTGATTGCCTACCTCCAGCGCCTCGGCACGGATGGACGGGCGGCCTTGGCGGCTCGGGAGTCTGGCGACGCTGCAACGACCGTGGGGGATGCCACCGTGCCCCCCACGGAAGGGGAGTAGCCCATGAACCCGGTCATCGAAGCCGCCCGACAGGGCGTGACCCAGGGCTGGTTGATGGGTGCCATGACCATCTTCTTCTTCGGCTCTTTCATTGGTTGGACGTTGTGGGCGTGGTTGCCCAGCAACCGTGCGGCGATGGAAGCTGCTGCTCGGATGCCGCTGGATGACGGCAATGACAACGTGCCTGACCCTGACGCGTCGGGACTGCGCAACGGAGGCCTCGCATGAGCGCGCAACACAAGGATGTTGTCCTCGGTCACGCCGATGAGTGTGATGGGATCGAAGAGTATGACAACCAGCTGCCCAACTGGTGGGTGTGGTTGTTTGTGGTCTCGGTCATCGTGGGTGTGTTCTACACCGTGGACTACCACTTCATCGAGAACACCAGCCAGGCGGCCCAGTACGACGCTGAAGTGGCGGCGGCTGAGGCCAAGTGGCCCACACCCTCCGCGGAAGATGCACTGGCGGATGCCGGGGGTGCCGAGGCGATTGCCGAAGGTGCTGGGATCTACGCCTCAACGTGTGTGGGTTGCCATGGCGCGGACCTCAAGGGCGGCATCGGCCCGGACCTGACCGATGCGACGTGGGTCCACGGCGGTACGCTGGAAGCCATCAACAAGACCATCACTGAGGGCGTTCCCGAAAAGGGCATGCTCGCGTGGGGCCCGATCCTGGGCCCCCAGAAGATCGCCAAGGTGGCGGCGTTTGTGCACAGCAGTGGTGGCGGCGAGTAGCGGACCGTTCCCCAGGCTCCTGACCCCGCCGCGGCCTGTCCTCGGCGGGGTCTCTGTCTCTGGGAACACCCTTGACTCGACCGGTTCAGGATCCGGTCGCATTGGGCAGGCTGGGCGGTCGCCAAGCCCCAATAAAATCGGGTGGTGGGTGGTGAAAGAACATGTTCTACTTGGGGTGCCTTGAGATCAGGGTCTCGAGACCACCCCGGGTCGGAGCCACCATGGCCATGGAACGTCCCCACAGTCGCTTGTTGCGCTGGCAAGCCCAGCGAGGCCCCCAGCAGAAGTGGGGCACCCGTCCCGAAGACATGGACATGGACGCCGTTGTCGCGACGTGCAACGGCATGCGTCGCTGGTTCGGCAGTTCCCGCGCGTGGTTTCCCATCCATGTCAGCGGTTGGGACAACCTCCCGGCTCCCGGAAACCTCTTGGTCGCCAACCACTCGGGCGGCACGGTCATCCCCGATGTGTGGGGGCTCGGCTTCGCCTGGTATCAACAGTTTGGGCGGCTTCGGCCGGTTCATGCACTGGGCCACGAGATGGTGTTTTCATTGGAGAGCACGGCTCGGTTCTTTGCCCAGCGGGGCATCCTGCGGGCGAGCCGGGACGCGGCCCGCACCATCCTCACCGGGTCTGGCCGGGACCTCTTGGTGCTGCCCGGCGGTGATCTCGACACTTGGCGCCCGTGGCGGGAGCGGTACAAGGTCAACTTTGCTGGGCGCAAGGGCTATGCCCGCATCGCGATTGAGACCGGGGCGCCGGTGGTGCCCATCGCCCACGCGGGTGCCCACGACACGCTCATTGTGCTCAGCGACGGCGAGCGGGTCGCTCGGGCCTTGCACTTCCCCGAGCTGTTCCGCGCCAACATCTTCCCCGTGCACCTGTCCTTTCCGTATGGGCTGGGCATCGGTCCGTGGCCGCACATCCCGCCGCCCACGACGCTTCGGTACCGGATCGGGCGTGCGGTCCTGCCGCCCCCGCTTCGTCCGGGCCAAGCGCCCACGGCGGCCCAGATCGACGACTTTGACATCCAAGTGCGGGCGGCCCTTCAGATCGAGCTGGACGTGCTTCGCGACGAAGCTGAAGGCCTGCTCGACCGTGCCGAACACTCGATGAAGCGCATGCGGGGGCGGGTGTCGGCGCTGGTCCGTGGGCGGTCCGAGCGGGCGCAGGCGGCTCGCTGATCATGTGGGCTCAGGCGTTGACCCGCAGCCAGGCGTCCCCCAACAACGCAACAGCCATCAAGAGCACAACGGGTGCGGTGATGCGCAGGGCTTGACGGGAGGCGGCTGGCCGGCGCTCGCTGAGTCCCCACCACACCGACAGTCCGGCGAGGGGGGTGAGCAGCAGGTTTGCGGCCCCCAACAGCACCAGGGTTGTGGGGGACATCAGGCGGAGGGCTTCGTCGGGCAGCGGCGCCGCGCCCATGCCATGACGCGCCGCCGCACGCAGGGCGAGGCTGGGGTCTGGACGCTCGCCCTCCCGCAACCGGGCCGCCGCGTGGACGAGCTCGTGGGGGCTGAGGTGGTACCGGCTGAACAGCCAAGCGACCGGCCGCTCTTCGCCCGTGGGGACAAAGCCGCAGACCTTGCAGGGCACGAGAGGGCCCCGCTTTGACCCGCCACACCGGTGGCAGATCGCCGGGGTCTCGCCCAGCCGGAGGCCCGACCCGCTCAAGACACGACTTCTGGAGTGCGGAAGCGCCGCATGCGCGTCGGGGCGGGCTGCGGGGGCTCCGGCGCATTCGGCACGACCTGGACTTCGCCCACCGGATTGACGATCCAGACCTGTTCCAGCGCGCTGCCGTCGCCGTCGACCGTGTCTTTGAGCAGCGGGTCGGAGGTCTCGGCCCACAGCACGTCGGCACCGGAGAGGTGCACGGCAGCGGCGAGGGCTGCGCGGTCTTGGCCCACCTGGCCGAAGCGCCGGATGGGCAGCTCATCGCCCAGAATCACGGGCTGGTCGCCCGGGCCTCGGGCCACCCGCAGCTTGGGACCGACCTCGCCCAGCGATGACCGCCACGCTTCGTAGAGGTGGAAGCGGTCGCGCGACATGGCCGCGTCCATGAGGCCTTCGGCGCTGTCGTCGGACAGGTCGAGGCGATGAAAGCGGGTGGTCACCAAGCGCAAGAAGCGGTCCACCCACTTCGGTCGATCGGACCCCGTGATCTGAAAGACCTCGTCGCCGATAGCAAAGCGCTGAAGGCTGATGGCCATGGCATCGTGACCCGACGTGAACAGCGCGCCCACGGCAATTCTCACGGTTGGCTTGCGGGCCAGGGCCGTCGCCACACGGGGATCTCGGGCGGCCACATCCCGAAGCCGTCCGAACAAGGGGGGGTCAAGCTTCAGCTCGACCTCGGCCCGCAAAGCTTGTTCACCTTCGGCCAGAAGGGCCCGGGAGGCCACGGGGTCGGTCCAGCCCGCTTCGGTGGGAAAGGGCTCCCCGTCGATCTCGGCGGGGTCATCCGGGCCGAGCAGTCCCCAGCGATGCATCAATGCATCGAGGCGGACGGTGGAGAATGCCGCAAAGACCAGCTCGATGCCGTCCCCCAGCGCCGTGGTCGCCGGGCTGGGTCCGCTCAGGTGGACCGCACGGCCCAGTCCCGTCAGCGTGTAGTGGGGGAGGTCGCGGAATCCACGCAGCTCAACTTCGGTGATGTACATGCATGAATCCGAGTCAGATGGGGGGAAGTTCGGGGGCGTCACGGGACGTGGGCGGTCCGGCGATGCTCCGATGGGCGGGCCCCTCCCGCGCAGGTCCGCTGGCAGTCCGTAGCGCGTTGCCATGTGTCCTTAACGGGCTGTCGCGGGCTGTGATGGAGCAAAGCCCCCTGGCGCACCCCGTTCCCACGACTTCATCGCGGTCGGCCTGTGCCGTGGCCCACCGAGCACGTTGTTGTCCAAGAGGCCGTCCCGGTGCGGGACCTCCGTCTGGGGTCGCCAGCTTGCTCGCTCCAGTCACCGTCGGGTGCTCCTCCCCCTACGGCGCTCGGGGCTCCAAGTGTAGTGGGATGGGCGGTCAATCGGGGCGCAGGCGACGTGGATCAGCCCCCACCGTCCTGGGCCCGGCGGTCCAGTGGCCCCAACTCGGGCATGTCGCCGGGCCGCAGGCGCACCCGTGGGCTATGGGCGCGTATGCTCGCCGCTGCTCTGATCTCCGTTTTCCTGCCATCGGTCGCCCACGCCAAGGTCGAGGCCTACGCGGGTCTGGACTGGGTGCCCTTTGGTCGCGCTGACTTGCTGTGGGTGGATGAGGGGCGGGCCTCGGGCACGCTGGCCGCCGAGACCGACGGTGCGCTGCGGCCGCCGCTGCGGGCATGGGGGGGGCCGGTCTGGGGGCGCCATGGTGCCTTGTTCAACGCCAGCATGATGCGCCTCACCACGACCACCTGGGGGTCCAACCCCGAGGGTGGCGACGACCTGGTCACCACCATTCGACAAGGTGGCCTTCGCTTGGGGGGCGACTACCGGTTCTGGCTGGTGCCCCGCCAGAGCGGCAAGCCCTTGGCTTGGGTCAGCGCGGGCATGTATGGCGTGATCCCCCAGATCAAGTACACGTCTGAGGCCTGGGAAGACTCGGAACAGACCAGCTACGACGAGCTGGCCCGCGAAGACAAGGCCC
The DNA here is from genome assembly GCA_942491145.1 of Myxococcota bacterium. Taxonomy (GTDB): domain Bacteria; phylum Myxococcota_A; class UBA796; order UBA796; family UBA2385; genus CAXQUZ01. The sequence goes on from CALOBC010000035.1 coordinate 475,442, forward strand.
GGGTGGGCGGCTTTGGGGGCTCCTTGGGCACCGGGGCCGAGCTGATGTGGGACAACGGGCTGGTGCTCGGCGCCCGCACAGGGCTCGTGCTGCACCGGGGCCAGCGGGTGGACGAAGAGCAGATCAGCGTGACCGTGCTGCTCAGTGTCGAGACCGCCCTCAGCTTGGGCTTTGCGTTCTGAGCCTGGGGCTCGCGCCCGCTCGCTTCAGACGGCGACGCCCTGTTCAACCGCCCACTGTTCCAGTGACCGGATGCGGTCGCGGGTCTCGGCGGCCCGCTCGAACTCGAGTTGCTTGGCGAGGTCCTTCATCTGGCGCTTGAGCTTCTGGATGGTGTTGCCCACCGTCTTCGGGTCGACCTTGTCTTCGCCGGGCAGCAACGGCACCGGCGGCGCATCGGTCTTGGCCAGCACCCGCTCCCCATCGAGCAACACCGCCAGGGGGCTCTCGATGGCCTTGCGGATGGTCTCGGGGGTGATGCCGTGCTCGTCGTTGTAGGCCATCTGGCGCGCACGCCGCCGGTCGGTCTCTTCGATCGCCTGGGTCATCGAGGGCGTCATCTTGTCGGCGTAGAGAATGCAGCGCCCTTCGACGTTTCGGGCCGCTCGTCCGATGGTCTGGATCAGCGAGGTCGCGTTGCGCAGGAAGCCCTCGCGGTCGGCGTCGAGCACCGCGACCAGGGCCACTTCGGGGATGTCGAGCCCCTCCCGCAGCAAGTTGATGCCCACCAGCACGTCGTACTCACCGAGCCGCAGATCCCGCACAATCTCGATGCGCTCGAGGGTGTCGATGTCGCTGTGGAGGTAGCGCACCTTGATGCCCAGCTCGCGGTAGTAGTCAGCGAGCTCTTGGGCCATGCGCTTGGTGAGAACGGTCACCAGCACGCGATACCCAGCGGCAACGGTCTTGTTGATCTCGCCGAAGAGTTCGTCGACTTGTTCGCCGGCGGGGCGCACTTCGATGACCGGGTCGAGCAAGCCGGTGGGCCGGATGATCTGTTCGACGACCACCCCTTCGGTCTCTTTGAGCTCCCACTTGCCGGGCGTTGCAGAGACGTGGATGGCTTGGTTGACGTGTTCGAGAAACTCATCAAACTTGAGCGGGCGGTTGTCCAAGGCGCTGGGCAACCGGAACCCATGCCGCACCAGCACTTCTTTGCGGGCCCGGTCGCCGCGGAACATGCCGTTGACTTGGGGGATGGCGACGTGGCTCTCGTCGACCACCAGCAACCAGTCGCTCGGGAAGTACTCGATTAGGGTGGGCGGGGGCTCGTCGCGCACGCGCCCGCTGAGGTGGCGGCTGTAGTTCTCGATGCCGTTGCACCGGCCGGTCTCTTCAATCATCTCGAGGTCGAACATCGTGCGCTCTTCGAGGCGCTGGGCTTCGAGCAACCAGCTTCGTTCCCGAAGGTCTTGGAGGCGGTCCAGCAACTCATCGCGGATGGTCGCCGTCGCCCGCTGGAGCTGTTCTTGGGGCGTGACGTAGTGGGACGCCGGGTAGATGGCGACCTTGTCGAGCTCGGCGATGCGCTTGCCCCGCAGGGCGTCGATGGTGGAGATCCGTTCCACCTCATCGCCGAACATCTCGATGCGCAGGGCAATGTCGTCTTCGTGGGCCGGGAAGACCTCGATCACATCCCCCCGGGCGCGGAAGGTGCCCCGGTGGAAGTCGGCTTCGTTGCGGTCATACAAGATGTCGACCAGCCGGCGCAGCAGCTCGTCCCGGGAGATCTCCTGGCCCACGGCGAGCTGGATGAGCATGCCATCGTAGGCTTCGCGGGAGCCCAAGCCATAGATGCAGCTCACCGACGCAACGATGATGACGTCGGAGCGCTCGAGCAGCGCCCGAGTGGCGGCGTGGCGCAGCTTGTCGATGCGCTCGTTGATCAGCGAGTCTTTCTGGATGTAGGTGTCGCTGGACGCAACATACGCTTCGGGCTGGTAGTAGTCATAGTAGGAAACGAAGTATTCGACGGCGTTCTCGGGAAAGAAGCGCCGGAGCTCGCCGAACAACTGAGCGGCCAGAGTCTTGTTGTGGGACAGGATCAGCGTGGGCCGCCCCACGTTGGCGATGACATTCGCGATGGTGAAGGTCTTGCCGGTGCCCGTTGCCCCCAGCAGCACTTGGTGGCGGTCGCCCCGCAGCAGCCCCTCGGTGAGTTGTTCGATCGCGGCGGGCTGGTCACCCGACGGTTCAAAGGGCAGCTTGAGCTTGAACTCGGCCACGGGCACTCCAGGCTGGCGCGGGGCGGGGCTGTATCCCACGCCACCCCCGCCGTCTGGCCCATGGTGAAACTTTGTTCAGTGTGCCCTCGTCCTCGCCTACAGCGCGTCGAGCATCGTCTTGAGCTCCGCAAGGTCCGGGTCATCGGCATCCAGGGCGAGTGCGGTGCCGAGCTGCTCAAGGGCGGCGTCCACCGCTGCGGCCTTGTGTGCGGTGGACAGGGCGTCGTCTTGCCAAGCCTTCAGAGCGTCGGCGGTGGCGCCCACAGCCTGACCCTTGCGCAGCAGGGTGGGGTCTGCCGCCAACAGGTCGCCAAAGCGGGCGTCCAGCGTCTCGGTCCGCTCTTCCATCGAGATGGGGTCCTTCCACGTCGCCCGAATGGTGACCACGGTGTCGTCGGACACCGACTCGGGGCAGCGGGTCTGGATCGACTGCAAGAAGACCATGCTGTCGTTGGGAGAGAGGTGCTGGGGCTCAATCTCATCGGGGTTGGTGCTGTATTCTTCGCCGGAGAACTTCACGATCTCGAAGCCAGTGGGCAGGTCCAGCTCCAGCCGCACGTCCCGGGCGGCCACGTCGAAGGTGCTGATGAACCGGTCGCCCAGGATCTCCCAGGCTTCGGTGTCATTGCCGATGAAGAAGCTGGCGCCTCGGCCGGCATCGGTCACATCGTCCATCAGGTCCGGGTTGTAGGTGCCGCTCGTGCCCACCCCCATGCCGGCCACGTAGATGCCGTCTTCGTCCCGCTCGCCGACGTAGGTGCCGATGACCTCAGCGTCGGTCACGCCCATGTTGGCCCCCCCGTCGCTCACCAGCACCAAGCGGTTGATCAGGTCGGTCGATGCATGGGTCGATGCCACATGAAAGCCGGTCAACAGGCCGGCGCCCAGGTCCGTGCCGCCGCTGGCATTCAGGGATGAAAACGCACTGAGGACCACCGGGTCGTTGGGTTGGCTGACCGGGTGGCCCTCCAAGACCGCCGCAGCGCTGCTCGACCAAGTGACGAGAGAGACGATGTCGCCGGCCTTCAGTTGGGCAGCCATCGCGGTGCCGGCCTCGCGGACCTGGCGGAGGGGGGCGCCGTCCATTGAGCAGGACGTGTCGAGCACAAACGTGAGGTTGATGTTGGCCCGGTCGTCTGCGGTGCGGACCGGCGCCGCGATGCCGACCTGCAGCGCCCACGTGTTGTCGCCCCGGGCCGGGTCGGGCACCATCGCCGCGTGCAGTGCAATGCTGCCGGCCTCGGCGGGGGGGTAGTCAAATGTGGCGTAGTTCATGAACTCCCAGGGCCGAATCGGGACGTACCGATAGTCGAAGACACCGTCGAGCAGGGCAAGCCGGGCAAGGACGGGTGAGGCCATGGAGTTCGAGTCGTCGGGCGAGAGGTAGATCGTCGGGTTCTCGTCCGCCTCGCAGTCCACATCGACCGGCGTGCCCGTGTCGTCGCCGTCATCCCCGTCATCACTGCCCCCTTCGCCACGTCCGTCGTCTCCCCCGCCGTCGCCGTCCCCGCCGTCGTAGCCACCACCGCCGTCGCCCCCGTCGCCGCCACCCCCGTCCCCGCCGTCGGAGCCGCCACCGTCGCTGCCATCCCCGCCACCCTGGGTGTTGTCTTCAAACTCTTCGCCTTCCTGGCCCCCCTTGTCGCGACCGATGCAACCGACAACCAACAAGGGAAGAATCAAGCTGAGGATGGATGGTCGCAGGCGCACGGGCACTCCAATCTATGGGGTGACCCCACTGTGTCCCGGGGGCAGACCGCCAACAAGGGCAACAACGCACAAACCCTCCCCAGATTGGCCCATTGCTGTGCAGAACTGCCATAGTGCAGGCGCCCGTCGGCCGGTCCGTCCCGTGACCGTCAGAGCCCCTGCCCAAAGGCCACCAAGGCGTCTTCGATGTCGAGGATCGGCGTCGTCCGTCCCCAGTCGCCATTGGTGACGAGAACAAAGCCCAACTCGCCACTCTGGTTCATGTAGAAGTCCGAGGCGACCCCGAGCTCCGCGCCGCTGTGGCCCACCCACTCCTGCGGGTCACCCAGGTCCTCGTAGCCCCAGCCCAGGCCCTGGTCGGGGGCCAGCGCCGGATAGGCAGGGTCCATCATGGCGTGCAGATCGTCCATCTCCAAGATCTGGGTGCCGTAGAGGGTGCCCCCCCGGGCCGCCATCGCCATGAAGCAGGCCATGTCGTGTGCGCTGCTGCGCAGGCCACCATTGGGGAAGTCCGCAAACGTCGTGTGGCCTTCGGGCTGCCAGTCTCCACCCACCCAGGTGGTCGGCTCCGCGAGCTCACTCAGGTCAAAGTCGGACACCCGCCATGAGGTGTGTGCCATGCCCAGTGGGCCGAAGATCTGCGCCGCACTCCAGTCCGAGAAGTCCGTGCCACTGGCGCTCTCCACCAAGCTACCGAGCAGGGAGTAGCCCATGTTGGTGTAGCGAAACCGAGCTTCCGGGCCACCATCCACAAAGTTGCGCGATGCGCTGTAGTCGGCGCCGCTGGGGTCAAAGTACCTCCTGTTGACTTGTTCGAGGGACATGGTGGGGTCTTCGTTTGCGCTGTAGTAGGTGTCTATTGCGTTGTTGTTGTCGGAGATGCCGCCCACGTGGGCCAACACAGCACGGGGACGGATGGCCCCGCTATCGGGGTGCTGCACCGTGAAAGGGAGCTGAGCATCGATGTCTTGGTCGAAGTCCAGCTTGCCGTCGGCCTCGAGCATGGCCACGCTTGTGGCGGTCACCAGCTTGGACACGGACGCCCAGATGAATGGCGTGTCGGTGGTCACGGCGGAGCCATCCACGGCCACGCGACCGTACGCCCCGCACCACACCACATCGCCGTGCTTGACGATGCATGCCGACAGCCCGAGCAAGTGGCCCGCGTCCATGCGATCTTCGATGGTGCGGTCCAGCCCCGGGCTCTCGGGCCACGACAGCGTGGCTGCCTCGCACGCGGACTGTCCCGGTGCCGCCATGTCGTCGGGACTGCCCGCCATTGGGGTGGCATTGCGCACGGGCTTGCGGCCGGGACTCAGGCATGCGCTGAGCATCAGGGCGGTCAGCGCGAGGGGGCGAGCGGTGGTCATGGGCGTCTCCGGTGTTGCGGGCGAGACGCCGCCCACGTGGTTTTCATCACTGTACTGCCCGGATCCCAATTGCCCTGACTTGCAGTCCCCCGGCAGCGCTTCGGCACTGAGCCGCTGCGGTCGAGGGGGCGCCTGCGCGGCTTGTTGGTCTCCCGAGGTCACCCCCCGAGAACCCAACATGTGGATGCTGCGCGGCATCTCCGCCGCTGGGCCGGCTGTGGACACGGTGTTGTCCGCAACATGCGAGACTGCCGCCCCCTCATCCTCTGGAGCCGTCCCATGGACCGCATTGGACTTGCCTGGGAGCTCAGCAGCGTGACCGGCTGGGGGCTCTATGGTCTGCAGATCACGCTTCAGGCCCTGCGCCGCCCCGACCTGCAGCCCGTGCTGTTCAAGCTGCCGAGCCACCTGTACCCGGGCCCCCTCGCTGCCGCGGCCCTCGCCCCGGTCCTTGCGGGACAGCGCCAGTGGCTCAGCCGGGTGCAACAGACCCGCACGCCCCAGCATGTGCCCTTCCCGGTCCTCAAGACGCTGACGTCGGAGTTCTCGGCAATGGGCGCAGGGTCGTGGTTCTTTGGGGAGCCGGATGTGGGGGTGGTCTTCTTCGAGAACCCCCGGCTGAGCGCCGAGACGGTCGCCCGCGCGCGGGCCCTTCCCCGCATCGTGGTGGGATCGAGCTGGAACGCCGCCATCTTGGCAGATCATGGCTTGAACAACGTCAGCACGGTGCTTCAGGGCGTGGACCTGCGGCGCTTCCACCCCCGGCCGGGCCCCAAGCTGCTGCCTGGCCGCTTTGTGGTCTTCTCCGGCGGCAAGCTGGAGCACCGCAAGGGGCAAGACATCGTGCTGGCGGCCTTTCAGCGCTTTCGGTCGCGCCATCCCGAGGCCTTGTTGGTGACCGCGTGGCAGTCCCCCTGGCCCGAGAAGGCGCGCACGGTGGCCCAGAGTCTCCATGTCCAGGGCAGCCCCGACGTGCGGGAGAAGGGCGGCCTCGACATCGTCGGGTGGTGTGCCCACAATGGCCTGCCAGCGGGCAGTGTGGTCGATCTGGGCATGCTGCCGAACCACCGCATCCCCGACTTGTTGGCGGACGTCGACTGCGCGGTCTTCGCCAGCCGCTACGAGTCGGGCACCAACCTGCCCGCCATGGAGTGCATGGCGATGGGCTTGCCGGTGGTGTTGAGCGACAACACTGGCCACCAGGACATCATCGACGATGCTTGGTGCTATCCGCTGCGCGCCCAGGGCCCGGTGGCACCGCCCGCTGGCTGGGGCAATGACGGCTGGGGAGAGTCATCGGTGGACGAGCTGGATGCCGCGCTGGAGGCCATCTTCAGCGATCGCGAGGCCGCAGCCTCCCGGGGACAGGCCGCCGCCGCCCGCATGACCCAGCTCGCGTGGCCGGATCAGGTGGACGCGTTGCTCAAGGTCGTCGCCGAGACCGCAGGCTGAGCTCGGGGGGCCGCCTTCAGCGTCGTCCGCTCACCCGATGCGCTCGCCGTGGAAGGTCCAGCGTCCGGCCGGGAACTGCTCGCGGTTCTCGCTCCACCACCGGCGCCAGCCCCGAACGTGGGAGACTTGCACCTGGTAGGGTCCCTCAGCGTCGAAGGGCAAGCGCTGGCCTGTGCCGATGACCAGCTCATCGTAGCTCGTGCGGCGCACCAGTCCGTCGTCGTTGGCGAGGCGGTCAATGAGCAGCTCGGGGCTGAACAGCTGGCCGAAGCGGTAGCGCACGCCGGGCTGGAAGTCCGGACCATTGCGGGCCCACCACTCGATCCACCGGTTGCGGAGCAAGCTCTCTTCGGGGTTCTCGTGGCGCCCTGTGATGAGCTCCAGCGCACCGCTCGCGACCTGAGCCCGCAGGGGGTCCCGTCCGGCGAGAATGTCGATGAGGCGCTCCACTGCGCGGGGGTCGCCCAGATAGCCGAGGCCCTGGAGCGCGCCGATGCCCGTGGGGCCTTCGACCTCGATGGCCCGGTACAGCAGCAGCAGGTAGCTCGGGCCGCCGTAGCGTCCGACCAGCTCGCCGCGAGACCGCGAGCCGTCCCGTCCTGCAGGGTTGGCCAGCGCCTGGGCCTGGGCGTCCACACCCCGCCAGTCGCCCAGCAGCAGCAGGGCCGTGCCGACGGTGGCCTCGAGCCCGGGGGCATCCAGAAGTGGCAGCAGCAAGTCAATCACATCGGGGTTGCCGATGCGGCCGAGGGCAGCGATGGCGGCCTTGCGGACGGTGCGGGGTGCGGTGTCCTTGAGCAGCCCCAACAGCACGGGCACCGCGGCGGTCTCGCGACGCCAGCCGAGCACTTCGGCGGCGGCCACCATGCCCGCCGGGTCGAAGCCGCCTTCCAGGGCTTCCAGCAAGCCGTCCACGAGCGCAGCGTTCGGGCTGCGGGCCATGGCACCGACCAAGGCACGTCCGGCGAAGCCGCTCGCGCGCACTTCCAAGAGCTGGTGCAGCAGCACTTCAGCGGCGTCGAAGGAGCGATGCGCGGCGATGAGATCCACCGCGGCCACGTACCGGGCGAGGTTGGGGTCCCCGAGGCGCGTGGTGTTGCGGTCCAGTGAGCGGGACGCCTGCGTCAGGTGTTGGCTGAGGTTGTGCACCACGCGGGCATCACAGGCCGCGATGGCCGCACGGTGGGCACCCAAGCGGCGCTCCGGCCTGGCGGCGTCCGCGCGGGTCAAGGGGGGCCGGGCCCGCTGGGCATTGGCCCGGTCCCGGGCGTGCTCTGCGGCCCGCTCCAGGTGCCACGCAATGCTGCGGGTGGGGTCGCCGCACAGGGCGTCGGATGCGACGACACCGGCCGCCAAGTCGGCCGCCTTGAACAGCATCTTCGCTTGGTCTGCCGCGCCCTTGGCGCCCATCTGGGCCAGCCGCAGCCGTGCCCAGCCCTCCCGCAGCGGCAGCTCCATCGCGGAGTAGGCCTCGACCGCACGAAGGTAGTCGGCGAGAGCCTTGTCCTCCTCCTCCATCTCCTGGAACAGATCGCCGCGGCGGAGCAGCACCCGCTGGAGCAGCTCCTTGTCGTTGCCGGCGAGCTTGCGGGCGGTGCGCCAGTGGGTCTCGGCCTCGGCCATCTCCCCACGCTGGCGTGCGAGATCGCCCCGCAGCAGCGCAATCCGGGCGCGGATCTCGGTGGCATCTTGACCGGTGAGGGCGACCTCTGCGGCGGCCAAGTTGGCCTCGGCGGGCTCGGCGCGGTCCTGCATCCGGTGGCGCTCGGCGACGAGCACATGGGCCTCGGCCAGCTCCAGATCCAGTGCACCCCGGGGGCCCACGCGGCGGACCCTGGAGAGGTCCTCAATGGCGTCCTTGAGCATCATCTCGGCCCAGGGCTCCTGTCGCTGGACGGCGATGCTGCCGAGCACAATCTGGGCCCGGGGCTCCGCCGGCCAAGCCGCTCCCCGCAACCGACGCAGGCGGCGCTCGGCTTCATCGTGGCGACCAAGGTCGACGAGAATGCGCGCCAGCAAGAGCGTCAGCTCGACAGCCAGCGGGGGATGGCGAAAGGCGCTGGCCCGGGTGACAAAGGCTTCGAGTCCAGCGACGGCCGCGCGGCGGTCGCCCCGACCCAGGCGAATCTGGGCGAGCGCATGGGCGGCGGCGGCGGCGATCTCGGCCTCTCGGGCGTCGGCAGCGTCTTTGGCGCCGTCCTCCAAGAAGCGCATCAGCTCCCGCTCCCAGCCTGCATCCCCGGTGGGCATGATGGCGGCGAGGCGGGTGATGAGCTCGGGGCCCACCGCTTCGTCGGAGGGCCACGGAGCCGGCAGCCGCAGGGCGCGCAGGGCATGCAGCCACGCAAAGCGGGCCGAGCGCACGTCGCCCAGCTCTTGGTGGACCTCGCCGAGGCAAGCCCAGGCGGGGATCAGCTCGGGCGTGGACGCTGTGGCCCGCTCGAGCAGGGTCTTCGCCCGACGCAGGTCGCCGCCTTCGCGGTGGCGACGGGCATCTTGGAGCAGCAGGTAGCCGGACGCGGGGTCGGCATCGAGGCGCACGGCGAGGCACGCTGCGGGGTCCCGCAGGTTTTCGTCCAAGATGCGGATGGTGGCAGCCAGCCAGCGGTCGAAGCGCTCGTGCAGGGGCGTGAAGCTGTCCAAGGCACCGGTCGCAGCATCCGCCGCCGTCCAGCGTCCAAACGCAGCACCACCCTGGGCATCCAGTGAGAATGCCCAGTGCTCCGCCGGCAGGGGACCATCGGCGAAGATGACGACGGCTGGCACACTCAGGCTGGCGGGGGCGAGCTCAGCGGCCGCACGGATGCGCAGGGCACCCCGGAACAGCGCGGCGCCGTTCCAACGCTCCAGGAACGCGACCAGGGTCGGCGGCAGGGGCCCACCCGCAGCAGCCACGGCCAGCGCCAGCCCATCGGGGCCCGAGGGCTCATGGAGCTGGTGGACGTCTTGGCGGTAGCGGTGCAGCACGCGCAGCAGCGGCTGGAAGGGGTCCACTGCAAGACGGGGGCTGCCCTGCGCGGTCGTTTCGGCCGGTTGCATTCGATCACTCGCGGATTCTGGTCATCGCCAGCCTATCAGGCTTGACATGACAAGAGCCACTGCAGATCTCGCCTCAAGGTTGTGGATCCGCCCGGCAGACGGATCCACGGTCGCCCGATCATTCTTCCGGATCCCCGATCCCCCACCGCGATCGGCCGGGTGATCTGGGTGATCGGCTGGCGGATCGGGCTCCGGGTCCCGTCCCCCCCGGTGTGTTGGCTCAGTTGTGGGATAAGGCGTGTCGCCCAGTTGGCAAATGCGCGCTGCGCTGGAGTCTCTGTGCTGATCTTCCTCCTCTGCTCCGTTGCTTCTGCCTTTGCCCCGGACCGCCCGGGCGTGGGCGAGAGCACCGGCAGTGTGCCCAAGCACGAAGCCATGATCGAGACTGGGGTCTACGCGGGGGGGGCCCTGGGCGACACGCCGGTCTTGGGCTTGCCTGCGCTCACGGGCCGGGTGGGGCTGGGCAAGTCCTGGGAGCTGAGGCTGCACGCGCCGGCCGCTGCCTTGGCCCTTCCCGGACCGATCAGCGCATCGGGACTGGCCGTTGGCACGAAGTTCTCAGGCAATGCCGACGGCGCCGTGACGTGGAGCGTGGTGCCGACCTTGCGCTTTGCCCCCATCGGCAGCGGCGATGTGCTGGGTGGCACGGGGGGCGACGTCTCGGTCAACGTCGCCCACAACCGAGAGGACTTTGCCGTGTGGGCGAACGCCGTGGGCGGGGGCAACGCCGATGGGCTCGCCGCCAGTGGGGGGGGCGGGGCCTCCTATGCCCCCGACGACGTGGGCCTCTTCATCAACGGGGGCTGGTCGGGCCGGGGCTACGCCGGCGGCGGTGGCTGGTGGGTCTTTGGGCCGGATGCCCAGGTTGATCTGGGCGTGGATGTTGCGCCCGGCGACAATCCGGTGGTGATTGTGAGTGCTGGGGTGTCGGTCCAGCGCTGATCCTGGCGTGACTGATGGCCCCAGGCGCCCGGGGAGTGATCTGTCGCAGTTGATGATGTGACCGCTTGGTCATATTGGTGGGGGAGTCAATGTGACCGCTTGGTCATCTCTGCTCCCCTCTCCCGACGGACCTGCACTGTGCCCCGGCCCACCTTCCACAACCTCAGTGTCGACAAGCAGCGCCGCATCATCGACGCCGCCATCGATGAGTTTGCCCTCGTGCCTTTCGAGTCGGCCAGTGTCAACCGCATCGTGCGCGCTGCCCGCATCGCCAAAGGCAGCTTCTACCAATACTTCGACGACATGATTGACCTGTATCGGTATGTGGTGCTTGTGGTGGGTGCACAACGCAAGACAGCGTGGTTGCGGGCCCATCCGCCCTCTTCGGCGCGGGGCCTGTTCGGCCAGCTTGCGGAGGCCTCGGTCACTGGGCTCCGCTGGGGCATGACCGAGCCCAAGCTGTCCGCTGCCGCGAGCCATGTCTGGCGGCCGGTGTCGCCCGCCAGTGCCCTCAAGCCGTTTCAAGATGAGCTGCGGGTGCTCCGCCTGCGGGGCATGACCGTCATGCTGCTCGCCGGCCAAGCGTCCGGCGCAGTGCGCGCGGATGTCGATGTGGACGCGATGGCGCCCCTCATCACGGTGTTGTTGACCCAAGGCCTCGACGCCATGATGATCCAGCGCTTTGGCTTCGATGTGCTCACCCTGTGCGCCGAGCCCGAGCGTGCCGTGGGCATCAGCGATCGGGATCTGCTCGACATCATCGAAGCGCTGATCCGCTTTGTTCGCCTGGGCATCGGGGGTCTGGACGATGTGGGGACCCTCGACATGGACGCCATGGCCGCCAGCATGAATGTGCAGCGTGAGGCGTGACTCCTGTTGCTGCCCTGCTGCTCGCCGCGCTCAGTCCTGTGGCCCACGGGGTCGACACCCACGTGGAGGGCTTCGCCGAGCTGCGGGGCCAGTGGTCCGCGGGGGTGGATGGCCAACAGCTGCTGTTGGTCGAGCGCTTTCGCCCCACGTTCGAGGCGAGCTTGTCCAAGCGGGTTGCCTTGTCGAGCACCATTGAAGTGAACCTCAGCCAAGGTCGGCGCACCCAAACCGAGCTGCAACGAACCCTCGAGAACAGTGATCTGGGGCCCATGTTGGAAGCCGGACAGTGCGAGTGGCCCACGCCGGACAATGAGTTGTTGTGGACCGATGAGGCCAGCGACTATGTCTATGTCGACCGACTCTACATGGATGTCTACTTGCCCAAGGCCGACATCCGGGTGGGGCGACAGGCGCTGCAGTGGGGGTCCGCACTGATGGTAAACCCCACGGATCCCTTTCCCCAGGTGCTCTTGCTGACGCCGTGGCTGCCCCGTGCGGGTGTCAACAGCGCCAAGGTGAGCCTGCCACTGGGCGAAGCGGGGCTGATTCAGGCCGCCGTGGGCGCGGATGATGACTTTCAGGGGCTCCGCAGCGCACTGCGCACGACGGTCAATGTGTTGGAGACGGACTGGTCTTTGGTGGGGGCATGGCGCCAAGACGCCCGCAATGGTGTGGTGGGGGCCGACATCAAGGGCACCCTCGGCGTGGGCTTCTGGCTGGAGGGCGCGGTGCACCTCGACGCCAGCGACCGCCGCACCGACCCCTACGAAGAGCTGGCGGTCGGCCTCGACTACAGCTTGCCCGTGCTGGAGATGATGACTTTGGCCGCCCAGTACTACCGCAACGGTGCAGGCACGACCGAGCCCGCGGGGGGCGGCGCCACAGGGGGCCTCACCGATGCGGTGGAGATGCCCACGTGCACCGGGCTCGACCTCGGCGATGCACTCGGCGGCGGCTCGGCCACACCTGACCCCTTTGCACCGGTCTTCGGCGGCAAGAACTACCTGATGGCCGTCATGAGCCTCGGGATCATCCCCGAGGTGGGCTTGTCCGGCGCTTGGGTGCAGAACCTGGACGACGCGAGCGGGATGGTTGTGCCCACCATCAGTGCCTTCCCGCTGGAGTGGCTCGAAGTCACCGCCGCAGCCCAAGTGCCCATCACCTTCACAGGTGAGTCTGGCGAGCTGCGTCCCTCCGGTGACGATTTGGTGCTCACCGATCCCAGCGGTGCGCTGTCCATCGACTTCTCGGGAATGGTCCCCAGTACGACCTTCTTGGTGTGGTCTCGCTTTAGCTTCTGATCCCCTCTCTCCTGTTCCATCGGAGTCCCGATGCCCATCTGCAGACTCGACAACGCCAGCAAGCTCTACGGCGAAGGGGCCACCGAAGTGCGCGCGCTCGACGGCGTGACCGTGTCCTTCGAGCCGGGTGAGTTCACGGTGGTCTCCGGTCCCTCCGGGTCGGGCAAGACCACGATGCTGAACCTCATTGGGTTGCTCGACACCCCGTCGGAGGGGCGGGTGGAGCTCGACGGGACCGACACGTCGGGGCTGGGGTCTCGGGCGCTGACCGCGATTCGGGGCGACAAGATTGGCTTCATCTTCCAGAGCTTCAACCTCGTGCCGGTCCTCACGGCCCTGGAGAATGTGGAGCTTGCGCTGCACCTGTCGGGCTTCAAGGGTGCCAACGCCCGGGAGCTGGCGACCGAAGCCCTCGTGAGCGTGGGGCTGGCGGACTTGTTGGCGCGGCGTCCTTCCCAGCTGTCGGGAGGTCAGCAACAGCGGGTGGCCATCGCCCGTGCCCTCGTGAAGAAGCCGGCGTTGGTCATTGCCGATGAGCCCACCGCCAACTTGGACAGCAAGTCCGGCACCCAAGTGCTCGACTTGATGCGGCGTCTCAACGAGGACCACGCCGCCACGTTCCTGTTCTCCACCCATGACCAGCTTGTGTTGGAGCGGGCCCGCCGGGTGGTGCGCTTGCTGGATGGCAAGATTGTGGACGACGAGCGGCTCGACAGCACCGCGGGGGTGTCGGGATGATGCTGCTTCGCTTGGCCACCCGAAACTTGTTTCGGCAGTTCGGCCGCAACGCGCTCAGCATGGTGTCCATTGTCATGGGTGTGTTCATCATGATCATTGGGGCGGGCTTCGCCAACGGTCTGGACGAAAACGCCATCCGTGGCCAGATCGACCAAGGCGGGCATGTGGAGATTGTGCCCACGGACTATCCGAAGTCCGGCGTGGACCATCCCATCGACCACCTCTATGCACTGGGCCCCGACGCCGAGGACTGGTTGCACACCCACACCGAAGCATGGGCCCCTCGGGTGGTGATGGCGCCGCGCCTGATCAAGGGCCGAGACGCCCTGCGGGTGCGCTTTATCGGCTACGATGCCGAGCGGGACTCGACGGTGTTTCCCCGGGATGCATGGACCATCGAGGGCGAGTCGCCAGAGACCCACCCCCTGGGCATCCTCGTGAGCCAAGGGGTGGCCAAGCTGCTCGACATTCACCCGGGTGATGTGGTGGTGGTGGAGGTGCGCACGGCCGACGGTGCCCTCAACGCAATGCAGCTCACGGCGACGGGCATCGTCCAGACGACCGCCTACTACTTTGATCGTGTGGGCGTGATGGCCCCGCGCAGCGTCGTGGACGAGCTTGCATTGACGGGGGGTCGCCAGTCCCATGTGCATGTGCGCCTCAAGGACCGGGACGGCGCCGAGGCCTTCGCGGTGGGTGCCGAGGCCAGCTTGGGTGTGGATGTGGATGCCCGCACTTGGCGGGAGGCCGTGGCCTCGCTGATGGAAGCCGGCGAGATGCGCCGCACAATGTTTAACTTTCTGGGCTTTGCTCTGCTCGCTATGGCGGGGGTTGGCATCGCGAACACCGTGCTGATGGCCGCTTTCGAGCGGGTGCGTGAGATCGGAACGATGCGGGCTCTGGGACTCAACCGCAGCGGCGTCATCGCGATGTTCGCCCTGGAAGGCGCGTGGATGGGGTTGGTCGGCGGGTTGCTCGGTGCCGGGTTGGGGGGCGCCTTGACCCACCACTACAATGTCAACGGCATCGACATGATGTCGTTGATGGGCGCCAAGGGGGACGCCATCGAGGACATGCCGCTGGCCGCCATGCTCTACCTCGACTTCTCGCCGGCCTTCATCGGTGGCGCGGTTGTGGTGGCGGTGGTCCTCGCGGTGCTCGCCTCTCTCTACCCGGCGCTTGTGGCCTCCCGCATGCTGCCCGCTGACGCTGTGAGGGCTGTCTGATGTCCCGATTCTCGCTGCTCTTCCAGCTCGCCATTCGCAACGCCCGACGCAACCCACGGCGCACCTTCCTGACTGCAGCCACGGTGCTCATCGGTACGGGGCTCACGACCTTTGTGTTGACCTTCCTCAATGGGTACATGGGCGACACACTGGAGGCCATGGCGAACAACCACGGCCACGTGCGTGTGGTCACCGAAGCCTTTGCGGAGCGGGAGATCCTCCAGCCGCTCTACGAGAACATCGCCGACGTCGAGCCTCTGCGGGCTGCGATTGCGGCCGATCCCCACGTGACGCAGGTCGAGCCGGTCATCCGCACGGGGGTGGTGCTGGCGACGGGGGAAGAGATCGGGGAGGACTTTGGGTTGCTCGTGGGGGCAGGCCCCGGACTCTTCGAGAAGCAGCTCCACCTCAATGACTACGTCATCGCGGGCACCTGGTTCACGGGCACCGAAGAAGAGGTCGTCATCGGGCGCAAGCTGGCCAATGACATCGGTGCCCAGGTCGGGCAGGAGATCTTGGTCCTCGGCCAGACCCAGTACGGCTCGATGTCGCCCATGTCTCCCAAGGTGGTGGGCATTGTGGCCCACGACGGCATGACCGATGCTCGTCTGTACATGAACCTGGAGTCGGCCCGTTGGCTGGTGGACATCCCCGAGGGCAGCATCGAGCTGATGGTCTTTTCCGATGACCACGATCCGGCTGTGGTGGGCCCTCTGGTCGACCGGCTGAGGGCACTGCCGGCGCTCGCAGGTCACAACCTGCGCGGCTGGCACCAGGAGCCCTTCGCGGCCCAAGCGTTCCCGATCCTCGAGGGCATCAACATCATCATCGCGGGGCTGATGATGTTTGTGATGGTGCTCGCCATCTTCAACACCATGACCATGTCGGTGCTGGAGCGAACGGGTGAGATCGGCGTCATGCGGGCAATGGGCCAGACCCGCGTGGGGGCGGTGCTGCTGTTTCTGCTCGAGTCCGTGGTCATCGGGGCCATTGGTGGGGTGGCCGGTGTGGGTGTGGGCGCGCTGGGTGGATTGTACTTCCAAGTCAATGGCGTGAGCATTGGCCAAGACATGATCGACGAAGCCGGTGCAAACTTCCCCATCACGGCCACCATCTACGCCCAAGTGAGTGCCGAAGTGCTGCTCCAGTGCTTGCTGCTGGGGCTGGTCACTGCGGCGGTGGGGGCCTTGTGGCCGTCGCTGCGGGCCGCGTCCATTGAACCATCCAGCGCCATGCGCGCCCGGAGGTAGGAACATGAAACACGCTGTTGCATTGAGTCTGGGCTTGGTGATTGGGGGGCTGGGCCTCCTCGCCGCTCGGTCTGCGGTCGCCGCTCCGGTTCCTGCCGCTGAGGCGGCTGCCAAGGCCACGCCCAGCGCTGAAGAGCTGCTGACGGCCATGGACGGCAACCTCCAGTTCGAGACCCGCACGGCCGTCATCCAGATGGACGTCAGCGACGGGCGGCGCACCCGCAGCTACGAGATGGTCTCGTTCGGGCGGGGGGAGAGCGACTCGGCCATTGAGTATCGCTCCCCCGAGCGCGAGAAGGGCACACGCATGCTGAAGCTCGGTGACCAGCTGTGGATGTACATGCCCCGGGCCGAGCGCACCCAGAAGATCTCGGGCCACATGATGCGCCAGGGAATGATGGGATCTGACGTGTCGTATGAAGACATGATGACCGGCTCAGACTTTGCCCAACAGTACGATGCGGTGGTGTTGGGCAGCGAGCTGGTGGACGGACGCTTGCACTGGAAGGTCGAGGCCAAGGCCAAAGACACCACCGTCACCTATCCCCGCCGGCTCATCTGGATTGACGATGGCTACCGCATTCCCACAAAGCAGGAGCTCTTTGCATTGTCGGGCATGCTGATGAAGACGTGGACCATGAGTGATGTCCAGAACGTCGAAGGCCAGATGATGCCGATGCGCATGGAGATTCGGGACGCGCTGCGGGAAGGCAGCAGCACCGTCATCGTCACGACCGAGCTGAAGCTGGGTGTCGCGCTCGAGGAAGAGGTGTTTAGCAAGCGTTGGCTGGAGCGCAGCCAGTAGGGCACTGGGCTCAGCGGTCCACCGGCCGGATGCCATGGGTGGTCCTCAGCTGGCCGAGGGTCTCGTCGAGGTGGGTGTTCCAGGCGTCAAAGTCCCAGAGGCTCGCTTGGGCCCGGCCCCGCCACCATGCCCGCCAGACGCAGGGCATGGCGAGGAAGATGCCCCGCAGCAGCGGCCAGGCGCCCAGGTCGGCAACGAGGGCCTGGACCGCCGGCTGACGCAGGTAGGTGAGGTAGCGACGGACCGTCATGGTGGTGCCGGACAGTGTCCAGGTGTCGGCCATGGACTCCCCCACCAGGTCGGTGTCGCAGGCGTACAGCGCGTGAATGGCGTCGTGGCCGTCAAAGAGCGCACTCTCTTCGGCCGTGCGGGAGGGTGCCCAGCGACAACTATTCCTCCCCATCAGCGACAACTATTCCTCCCCACCGCTGACACCCCCTGAACCACGTCGGCTACCCGAGCAGCTTTCGCCGGGAGCTCGCCGTGGTGACAGACAAGCAGGTGAGAAGGCTGATGGAAGAACTCAACAAGCACGACCAGCTCGGCATTGCAGCGATGCGTGCCGGGATGGACCGCAAGACCGCCCGGAAGTACCGCGACATTGGCAAGCTCCCCTCGGAGCTCAAAGAGCCACGACAGTGGCGCACACGACAAGACCCCTTCGACGCCGAGGACTGGGCGCTCATGCGGCAGATGCTCGCCGACGCCCCCGAGCTCGAGGGCAAGGTGCTGTTCACCTTTCTGATGGGTCTGCGGCCAGGCCGCTACGAGGCCGGTCAGCTTCGGAGCTTCCAGCGAAGGGTGCGCCGGTGGCGGGCCACCGAGGGCCCCGACAAGGCTGTGTTCTTCGCTCAGGCGCACCCTCCCGGCGACGCGCTCCAGCTCGACTTCACCTACGCCCACTGCCTGGGCATCACCATCGCCGGCGAGGCCTTCGACCACCTTCTGTGCAACGTCGTGCTGCCCGTCTCCAACTGGCAGTGGGTGACCATCTGCCAGTCCGAGTCGATGGACGCCCTCCGAAATGGGCTGCAGGACGCCATCTTCACACTGGGCCGGGTGCCGCGGTGGCTCCAGACCGACAACTCAACGGCCGCCACCCACGACCTGCCCAGTGGAAAGCGCGCCTTCAATCGCGAGTACGTCGAGCTGGTCGAGCACTACGGCATGAAGCCGCGCACCATCGCCGTCGGTGAGAAGCACCAAAACGGGGACGTCGAAGCCGCCAACGGAGCCCTGGAAGCGCCGCCTGGAGCAGCACCTCCTCCTCCGAGGGTCGCGAGACTTCGAGAGCGTCGATGACTACCGCGGGTGGCTCGAAGGCGCCGTCCGTGCGGGCAACGCGCTTCGGGCGCCGGCGGTGGCCAAAGAACTCGCATGCATGCGGCCTCTCGTCGTTGAGCGGGTGGTCGACTTCCGCGAGCTCGACGTGCGGGTCACCGGCTGGAGCACGATTCGGGTGAAACACAATGCCTACTCGGTGCCCTCGCGGCTCATCGGAGAGTTCGTCCGGGTGCGGATGTACGAAGACCGACTCGACATCTGGTACGCCGGCGCCCGTCAGCTCAGCTTTCCCCGCCTGCGCGGCCGAAACGGCCACAAGGTCGACTACCGGCACGTCATCTGGTCTTTGGTGCGCAAGCCCGGCGCCTTCGCCCACTACCACTTCCGCGAGGACCTCTTCCCCACGTTGGTCTTCCGCAGAGCCTACGATGCCTTGACCCAGCACCATGTCGAGCCCCGCTACGCCGACCTGGACTACCTCCGCGTGCTCCACCTCGCGGCATCCACCATGGAGGCCGACGTCGAGGCCGCGCTGGTGCTGCTGCTGGACGAGGGGCGTGTGCCGACCATCGGCCGGGTCCAGGCCCTGGTGGGCGCAGAGAAGCCCGCAGTGCCGGCCATGGTCGCCCACACGCCGGACCTCGGTGGCTACGACGCGCTGCTCACGGGGGGTGCCCTGTGAGCGCCACCCCCAATCGCGAGGCTTCGCTCAAGCTGCTGCTGAAGAGCCTCAGGCTCCCAGCTTTCCAGGAGCACTGGAGCCATGTGGCCCGCCAAGCCGAGGACGGCGGCTGGACCTTTGGCGCCTTCCTGCACCATCTCGCGGAGCTGGAGGTCGAGGAGCGCCGTCAGCGCCGCGTTCTGCGTCACCTCAAGGGCAGCCACTTGCCCCACGGCAAGACCCTGGCGAGCCTGGACGTCCAGAGGCTGACCATCAAGACCCAGCGGCTGCTGCCACGGCTGTGCGAGGGCGGGTTCGTGGACCGTGGCGACAACCTGCTTGTGTTCGGCCTTCCTGGACGTGGGAAGACCCACCTCGTCTGCGCAATCGGCCATGAGCTGGTGCAGAGCGGACGCAAGGTGTTCTTCGCTTCCACGAACCTCCTGGTCCAGCGCCTTCTCGCCTCGAAGCGCGACCTGACGCTGGAGCGGACCCTCAAGCAGCTCGACCGCTACGACGCCCTCATCCTCGACGACCTCGGCTATGTCCAGCAGGACCGGGCCGAGATGGAGGTGCTGTTTACTCTCCTCGCGGAGCGGTACGAACGACGCAGCGTCATCATCACGAGCAACCTGGTCTTCTCGCAGTGGGACCAGATCTTCAAGGACCCGATGACCACCGCGGCCGCCATCGACCGCTTGGTGCACCACTCGGTCATTCTGGAGATGACTGGGCCGAGCGTCCGCACCGAGCAGGCCCAGAAAGCCCAGGCGGCTCTGGGACCAGACTGAGCAGAAGACGAGAACCTTGGAGCAATCGCCATATTCGGCCTGGCTGGCCGCTGACGACAACTACCCCGCGGATGGGGAATTGTAGTTGTCGCCGAGGGGTGCGGATAGTTGTCGTTGCGCAGGAGGGGTCCAGACCAACCGCCACATCGCCCAGCCGGGCTCGATGCAGCGCGATGGCCTGTCGCAGCGTCAGGTGGGCGGGAAAGCCCTGAATTGCGATGTCTTCGGTGTCGGCTTGATGGGCGGGGGCGTCTTCGTGGAGGTCCATGCTGACCCTCGGGGTGGTGAGTCGCTAAGACTGGCAGTCAGACCAGTGGTCTAAGTGTAGTGAGTGCTCCCGCCGGTGTCCACAAGAAGTGGTGCCGCCCCCCTCGTACCTCAGCCCGCCGAGTACACGACAATTCGCCGCCGGTCGTGGTCTCCGGGGCGGTGCAGCTCGTCGGTCTTGTGCAGCCAGGGGTGGTCCGGCACTTGGCGCTCGAGCTCGTGGGGGTCCTTGAACAGGATAGTCAGCTGCCGGGGGTGGGCCTGCCAGCTCTCGCGCAGCCGGTGGAGGGTGTCGCCGAGCGTGGGCCCGCCAAAGGGGCTGTAGAACCACACCACCGTGACGTCTGTCGGCACAGCCCAACGCCGGGCGTTCTCCTCCACAATGACGATGTCGTGGCACTTCAGGTGGTCGTCGGCGCGTCTTAGGTTGGCGCGGGCCAGAGCGTTGAGCTGGGCGGAGAGCTCGAGTCCGTACACCCGCTGAAAGGGGTGCTGGGCGGCCGCAATGAGCACCCGTCCCATCCCGGAACCGTAGTCCAGCAGCGCATCTTGGCCCGGTCGAATGTTGATGTGGGCCAGCGCCCGGCGCAAGCTGCGATAGTCCGAGGGGGCGTACTTCTCGGCATCGGGGCTTTGCACCCCGAGGGCTTGGGGGCTGATGCGCTGCCCGGTGTGGACCCCGAGCCGCCAGTCCTCCCAGCGGTCGGCGACACGCTCAACGACGAACTCACCCACGTGAACGCCAGTGCGCACAATGCCCTGTTGGTGAATCATCTGGCGAAGTTGGTGGACGGGGCGGGGCGCCATGGTGCACTTGCTGGGGGTGTGGGGAAGCGGGTTTAGCCCCAGTCGAGGTCAAATGCGGTGCCCATGTTGGCGGGGCGATGCAGAAACGGACGAAGACCCTGTTCACCAAACGCTGCAGTGTAGCCCGCACCGGGCCCGCCGCAGCCGCCCCACAGTGCACACCCTTGACAGGCAACGGGTGTGGCCCGGTCGCCGTCGTGGGCCCGGTCTGTGGCCGTCCACAGCGCGGGGTCGGGAAGGCGGATGTGTTGGGGCATCTCGTGCAGCACACACGCGGGAATGGCGCAGCTTCCGGTGGTGAGATCGGGCGTCACGCCGGCGGCATCCAAGGTGCGGATGGTGCGGTGGAGCGGCTCTCTCAAGACATCGAGTGGCAGGATGCTCTCGCGGTGGTGGTCGATGTCGAAGTAGGTCTGGGGCCGACTGAACGTCACGCTCTCCATTGGGTTGTTGGGGAACGGGTGCACGAAGCGACGGACCACCAGCTCCGCGAGGGCCGGGAGGTCGTCGAGGTTGGCCCGCTCCACGACCACCGAGAGACCCACCCGGATGCCACTTGCCAAGCTTGCTTCGATGCCTTGGACTGTGCGGATCCACGTGCCCGGCGCCCGGGTCATCGTGTCGCTGATGGTGGGGTCGGCGGCGTGCAGGCTGACGAAGAGCCGGGTCACACCGCCGTCCACCAGGGTCTGAAGGCGTGTCTCCCGGCCCAGCATGATGGCGTTCGTCTGCACCATTGTGGTCATGGCCCAGCGGTGCCGCGCACGGTGCAGCAGCTCCGGCAAGCGCCGAAACAGCGTGGGCTCGCCGCCCGTGAGCACCAGCCGCCGCACCCCCGCTTCGCCGATCTCATCGAGCCAGCGGAAGATCATGTCGTCGGGGGGGCCGGGCCACCGTCGGCCCTGCCAACAGAAGTGGCAGTCCTGATTGCACACAAACCCCAGTCGTAGGTTTGCGGACGCGCCATGAATGCCCGGGATGATGCGTCGGTAGTAGCGGTCGTCCAGCGACATCACCGCACCCACGGCGTCCACAGCGGACCAGAGCCGCTGGGCATCGGCGGTCCCATGGGAGTTCTGTCGGCGGGCAAACATCTGGGCCAGGGCACTTGCGTTGCTGTCGACGGCGGGTCCTCGGCCAGCGTCGCGGTGCCTTGGAAACTGCAGGAGCACGCTGTGGTTGTCTGTTTGGACCAAGACCAAGGTGACCGCTTGGCCATTGGGCAGTTGCAGCACCGCCTTCACGTTGACCGTGCCGTCTCGGTTGGGGGGGATGACTTGGACCCGAACGTTGGGCTTGACGCGGAGGATGGTGCGCACGGCATCTTCGACCGGCTTGAGCTGACTGCCCACCCAAGGGCTGAGCCCATCCTGGTCTGGTGCTGGGTCCTGATCAGTGTTCATGGTCAGTCTGGAAGGGATCTGAAAACGCGGGGTCGACCAGGAACTCATCGTCCGTGAAGATGCCAAGAATGGCCACGATTGCGGCCTTGTCGTCGTCGTTGAGCAGCATCTTTTGCGGCCTGCCGTCCTTGCCCAGCGGCGCCTCCAGCCCGGGAATGGCGGCGATGCCCGTGTTGTAGTGATCCACCACGGCGTCGAGGTCGGCGAAGCGGCCGTCGTGCATATAGGGCGCGGTCACGGTCAGGTTGCGAATCGTGGGGATCTTGAAGGTCCCCCGGTCGGCCTCGTCGCCGGTGCTGGCCATGCGGCCAAGATCGTCGGTGACCAAGCCGTTTGTCTTGTACTCGGCGGTCGTGAACAGCCCCATCTCGGAGGCCGCTCCGACGACCCCCGCGCTGTGTTTGTGACACGCGTCGCAGATGTCTTGGACCCGGTCCGGGGCGTCCTTGGGCAGGCCGTCCACCATGAGCTCGTTGCCTCGCACTTCGAGCGCAGTGAGGGTGATCTCGCCGGCATCGAGGCGGTCGGCCCGAGACCGGAAGCTGACGAGACTGCGGAGGAACTGGGCCATCGCCTTGGACACTGTGTCTTCGGTGATGCCCTCGCCCGGGAAGGCATTGTCGAAGCGAGCCGGGTAGTCGGGATGTTGCTGCAGCTCAAGCATCAGGGCGGGCAGGCTCTGGTTCATCTCGTCGGGGTGCTGGATCGGAATGGGGACCAGCGCTTCCAAGGTCTCGGCCCGGCCGTCCCAGAAATAGGGTGCGCTCCAGGCGAGGTTGACGAGGGCCATGGCGTTGCGGGTGGCCGGTCGGCCCTCGGCGCCCACGCTGAACTGGCGCCCGTCCGTGAACGACAGCGACTGCCGATGGCATCCCGCACACGCTTGGGTGTTGTTGCCGGACAGCAGCGGATCGTAGAAGAGGTGGCGCCCCAGGTCGACCCCCGCGTGGGTGAGCGGGTTGTCGGCCGGCATCGGCGGGGGCTCCATCCAGCTCGGCAAGGACAACGGGTAGGGTGTCTGGCCCAGGGAGGGGTCCGCGACCGTGGCAGGACCGGCGAGTGTGGCCTTGGGCTTGTTGTTCTGGCCGTCGCGCGAGTTGTGGTTGCCGTCGCCCTGTTGGTCACCGTTGTGGTCGTGGTCGCCGTTGTGGTGGTCGTGGCCCTCGTGATCATCTTGGGGCGTATCGGCGGGCGCAGCCACAGGTGCCGGAGGGAGATCCGGCGTCGGAACGGGCGGGTTTGCACAGCCGAGGGCCAACAACAACATGGAGGCGAGTCGCATGTCCTTGTCTTGACACGTTTGCGCGCACTTGACCCGCGTGTGTTGGGAAGGGGGACAGGCGGCGCTCGGTTAGGGGTGGCCTCCTTCAGTCGGATGGGCCCATGCCTGACCCCCTCTTCGCGTCTCGTCGCCCCTGGTCGGGGGGGCCGCCGCCCACTGCCCAGCTGCTGGGCGCCCGGCTCTCCAGCGTGGGCCGCGGCTTCGCGACGGTGGCCATGGACCTGGGCCCCCACCTCTGGACAGAGGACCAGCAAGTTGCGGTGGGGATCTACACCTTGCTGGGGGAGCTCTCCATGCACGCGGCACTGGCCGAGCACTGTGCGGACATGCCTGGCACCGCACCCATGCTGGTCCAGATGGCAACAACGGTGTGCAACCAGACCGATGGGCTGTGGATGGAGGCCTTCGCGCGGGTGGACGGGGTCGACGGGGACCGGGCCCGGGTGCACTGCTCGATCCGCCGCAGCAACGGTGAGTTTGCGGTGATCCAGGGAGAGTGGGTGTTTGCGGCAGCGTTTCCGGTGGCGGCCGCCGGTTCTTGAGGGCGCCCGGGTCGAGTGTAGCCGGCCGCTGGTGTGTGCGGTGGTGCTTCGATGGATGTGTTTCCGCACGGTGGGGGAATTCAGGGCATTCTGGGGTTCGGCACCGTCGGGGCACTTGGTGCCTCGGGCCTTGACCGGCCTGGTGCGCCTTTCCAGTTGGATGATCTGATGGATCGGGTGAATCCGAGCTCACCTCGGTGGTTGGGATGGGTTCGCCGCCCTGGGGGGCCCGTGAGCGCGGTGGGGATCATCCCGAACGTCCCGGACAACGGCTGAGGCGCTTTGCTCCGGCTGAGGGTCAGGGATCGACAGGCGTTCAAGTTTCCAGTTCTTGGTTGCGGCGCCGAGGTAGACTTGGTCGCATGCGACACGACTGTCTGATCGTCGGCTGCTAGGCTGCACTCTGGGTGGCCTGCGACCCGCCAATCCAGCCCAAGGCCTCCCTCCTCGCGGTCACGCCTGTCTCCTTCTGTGATCCTGGAGCGCCGGTGCGGCTGGAGCTCTCGGGGGTCGGCTTGTTGCCGCAGCTCAAGGGAGAACCCGGCGGCGACGTGGGCATTGAGCCTTTGGAGGTGCTCATCAGCCGAAGCGGGGATCTGTTCGGCGACGAGGACGGAAGGACTGTCGCCCCAATCACCGTCGGCATGGGGCAGGGGGGGACCGAGTGGATCGATGAAACATCGATTGTCGTCGAGGTGGGGCCCGCAGGTGGCCTGTCCGAAGGGACTTGGTCGGTCGAGCTGAGTCGCGGGCAAACCGAGCTGGGGCTGTTTGAAGATGCGTTCGTCGCGGTCGGTGTGCCAACTGTCGGCGCCGTGTCCCCGGACGTCCTGTGCAGCAACGTCGACAGCATCGAATTGACCCTCACCGTCGCTGGCCTCGTGCTGCCGAAGAGCTCGGATGAGGATGGCTTGCCGATTGTGCTTCTCGCTGGATCTCCCGTGGAGGTTGTGTCGGTGGAGGACTGTCTGCCATTGGCTGCTGATCCGAGTCTTCAGGCCTGTTCTACGGTTCGTGTACGATCGGACGGCTTGGTGTTGCCCGAGGCGGGTGCGGACATCCGACTGGACAGCCCACAGTCCACGAGCTGCGGTGGGTCCACTCCCATTGTGCTCCCGGTCCTTCCTCCGCCGGTTGTCCACAGCGTGGACCCGGAGTTGAGCTGTGTTGGTGGTGCCACAGTTGTCATCTCGGGCGACGGCTTTGGACCCTCGACCGAAGTCCGCGTCAACGATGATTTGGTTGGCGTGACCATTCTCGACAGTCGGCACATCGAAGTGGAGTTGCCGGAGAGTCTGGCGCCCGGCACCCACTCGGTTGAGGTCTCCGCCAACGGGGGGTGTGCGGCCACCGATGATGTGGATGTGACGGTCGTGGCGGCACCGGAGATCTTTTTTGTCGATCCGCCAGTGACGCACACGTCCGTCAGCGTGGTGGCGACCGCCATGCTGACGGACGTGACCGCGGAGTTGACCGATGTGTGGCTGGTGGACCCGACCGGTGGCACTGCTGCGGCAGAAGCCAGCTGGGACCCTGAGAACCCCGGTCAGCTTAGGGTTCTGCTTCCCGCAGGCATGGCCCCGGGTACGTGGGGCCTGGGCTTCGAGACCACCGACGGCTGCGGCACAGAGCTCGCCGAAGCGTTCGAAGTCTCCGACACCCTCCAAGTGGCCATCACGGAGGTGATCCCTCCCTACGCTTGGGCCTACGACTATACGCCTGTGGAGGTGGTGGGCCCGGAGGCAACCTGGGGCTTGGACCCGTTCAAAGACACGCCCCGGGTCTACTTGAGCGCCCGCGATGGGGCAACCGCAGAGCCCTTCGCTGGTGTTGGCTTTCGCAGTGCCAATCGGTTGTCGGGGGTCGTTCCCTTCGGTCTTGCGCCCGGCGAGTACGACGTGCTGGTCATTAATCCCGATGGGGCATTGGGCTTGTTGGAAGCGGGGCTCACCATCACAGAACAGCGCCCACCGCGAGTCGACAGCGTCAGCCCAACAAGTATGTCGGCCTCTCAGGACACGGCTGTCACGATTCGTGGACGGGGCTTCGACGAGCCCTGGGTTCGTGTGAAGTGTGTCGAAGACGGTGCTCTCATCGGTCGACGTGGCGTCGTGACCGACTGGAGCGAAGACCGGGTTCTGGCGGTGCTTCCGTCTTCGCAGTGGAATCAAGCGTTGTGTGTTCTGGAAGTCAACAATGCCGACGGGGCCTGGAGTGACTTCGCCTCGCTCTCCGTGAGAAACCCCGCCGACAACCTGTTCCCGTGGGAGGTCGGCCCGACGCTGGTCGAGCCCCGCCGGGCGCCCACCGCTGTGGCTGGCCGGACGACTCCATTGTCCCGGTATGTGTACGCGATGGGTGGGGATGATGGCACACACGCCGGTGCGATGTCTTCGGTTGAGCGGGCGCCGATGGGCGTCTATGGGGATCTTGGTGACTGGGCGGTGCTTCAAGGCCAGGGGACCTTGCCCACGCCCATCACAATGGCCGCGGCGGTGCGACTCGACGACTACATCTACTTGGTGGGCGGCAATGACGGGAGCAGCCGCTTGGCGACGGTCTGGCGCTCTCGCGTCCTCGACCCTCTGGAAGTGCCGTTTCTCAAGAGCGTGGGGCTGGAGAGGGGCAGCGGCGAAGAGTTGGCGCCGGGCCGGTGGAGCTGGAGGGTCGCCGCAACTTATGCTTCGGACGACCCCAGCAACCCGGGCGGTGAGTCGTTGCCGGGCGAGGTGATCTCCGTGGTTGTGCCAGAGTCCGGCGCAGCGGTTCGGTTGAGCTGGACCAGTGTCCCGGATGCAGAGGGGTATCGTGTCTATCGGATCGAGGCTCCCGACGCGCCAAGCAATGAGCTGGGCTTTGTTGCTGACGTCCTGAGCGATCACTACCAGGATGTGGGCACTTCGGTGGACCGTGCCCAAAGACCGCTTGTGGAAGGGGCGTTGGGCATGTGGGCGCCTTTGCCGGACATGTTGAGTGCGCGCGAGGCGCCGTGCCTAGCGTTGGTTCCAGACCCGCACCCCGATCCTGTGCGCTACCACCTCTACGCTGCCGGTGGGTTGGGTGCCGGAGGCAGCCCGCGGGCAGATGTGGAGCGACTGGACATCCGGGTTGCGTCACCCAGAGAACAGCTCTTTGGCACCTGGACTGTGGACTCCAACACGCTGTCAGAGGCGCGCTACGCTTGTGCCGGCTTTTCAGTGGACAGTGCCTGGCATAGCGTGGTGGAGGAGGGCGAGTCCTACGTCATCTTCGCCGGCGGTCTCCTGAGCTCAGGTCGGGCCACAGGCACGACCGATGGTGCAGCGATTGGCGAAAACGGTGCGCTGGTTGACTGGGGCGAATTGACCTCCATCACTCCGGGTCGGGGTGCGTTCGCGGGCGCTTCGGTGGGCAACAATATCTATGTCTTCGGTGGCCAGAACGGTCGCCCGAGCAGTGGCGGTGTCTCCGCCTCATTGGACCCTGACTTTCTGCCGGATGTGGTGAATTGGAACAGCCTCGGCATGTCGCTCGACCAAGCCCGGCTCTTCCCCGGATGGGCCCAAGAGTCCGCCGTGCTCATTGTTGTCGGCGGCACCACCAACTCCGTAGGCGCGAGCAATTCCGTCGAAGTGACGCACTACTGATGGTCGCTCCGCGTCAATCCACGGTGTTGGCACTTACAGCCTCCTGTCTCTTGGGTGTTGGATTGTCGCCTCCGACTCTCGCGGGTCCCTGGGGCGCTGCGATGGGCTCGGTGGGCGTAGGGGCCGGCGGCGTCGGTGGCGGTGGTGGCGGGGCGGTTGCCCTGGGTTGGGACCTCTCGATGGGCAACCTTCGGTCAGTCAAGCTTGCGCCCACTCTGACGGGGTATGGGCTTGGTCATCGGACCGGCGGCCTGCATCAAGAAGAACAACGCGATGCAACGATTCGTTTCTCGAATCGGGTCACCGCATTGGGTGCAGAGCTGGGATTGCTGGCCAGGTTTGGCGACGAGAAGCTTGCTGGAGAGCTCCAGCTAGCCGGTGGGGTCGCTCGGTCTGTCTATGTGGTAGACGGCGACTTGGATGGCACCGAGCTTCCCGGCGTCGTTGCGAGGGACGGTGGCCTCAGCATGTCGGTCCTGGCGGGTGGCGTGGCTGGCGTGGGACCGCTGGATCTGCTGTTTGGACTGCGTTGGCGTCGAGTTCCCGTCAGTGGTGTTGCGGTCCACATTGTCGGGCCGACGATTGGCTTGAGGTGGGGGCCTTGATGCGACGATACCTGCTGTTCGCCGTTCTGGCGGGCTGCTCCGATCACGGATTTGCGCCGGTTGACAAGTTTGTGGGCGACGCGGCGGCGCGCATTGAAGTCAGTCCGCTCGAGTTGAACTTCTGGGTGGGTGGGTCGACGGTCACGGACACTCAGAGTTTCACGATTCACAGCATCGGTGTTGCCCCCCTCTTGGTGGACGAGCTGGAGCTGGAGCAGCCCGAGGGTGAGGAACCGGTGTTTGTTCTGGACACGTCCGGGTTGCCCTTCAACATCGAGTCGGGATCAAGCGTCGGTGTGCCAGTTCAGTTCTTCCCTGTGGGTCCTGGCGAGGTGACCGGTCGGGTGCTGGTGCGCTCCGATGACCCGGAACAGCGCCAGGTGCCGGTTTCCCTGCTCGGACGGGCGGACACTCCGAGCCTGCGAATCACGCCAGACCCTCATGACTTCGGCACCCATCGCGTGGGCTGTCCCGCTGAACAAGAACTGCGACTGGAGAATGTGGGTTCCGCGGCCTTGACCATTGAAGACTGCTCCTACTCAGGTGGCGTGGGCCTCGAGCATGTGCCTTCTGAGGGGCTGCCGATCGTGCTGGCGCCTGGGGCATGGATTCATACCTCAGTTTCCTACGATCCTGGAATGGAAGGTGTTGTCGAAGGTGTATTGTCAGTGGTCTCGACAGATCCCCGGGGTGTGGTGACAGCGGCCCAGCAGGGGGCTGGCGAAGAGGCGGGCACCGGGGAGGATGTGTTTCCGGTTGTGGACGACCTTCCTGTCGACATCTTGTTGGCGATCGATCGCTCGGCCTCAATGGAAGACGATGCGGCTCGGTTGACCGCCGGGTTCGATGAGTTGGTTGGGATTCTGAGCGCTGCGACAAGTGGCTGGCACCTGGGCGTGGTCACCTTGGATGACGGCTGCTTCAACGGCGGGGTCCTGCGCGCCGACACGGTTGATCTTTCCAGCGTGTTCGCTGACGCGGTGGTCGTGGGGGACGATCGGACGGTGGCGTTGGATGAGGCCCTGCTCCAGCTGTCGGACCGTGCACTCTCGGCCTCCGACGGCGGCTGCAATGCTGGGTTCCGACGGGACGGGTCGCTGCTGCACGTCATTGTGGTGAGTGACGAGCCCGAGCGTTCGTGGGAAGAAGCGGCCGCCTGGACGTGGGACTTTTGGGTCGATAGGTTGGTGGCTGGCGCAGGTGACGCCGGTAGTTTGCAGATCTCCGGTGTTGTCGACAGCGAAGACTGCAACGAAGGCGCAGCCGGGTACCTCGAAGCGATAGCCGCGACGGGTGGTGAAGTGCACTCCGTCTGCCAGTCGGACTGGTCGGCCTCCATGGGGAGCCTCGCGGAGGCCAGCCTGGGGCGCTTGCGGGTGCTGTCGCTGTCCGCTGCCCCCGTGGTTCCTTCCATTGAGGTCTGGGTGGATGACGTGACGATGGACAGCGGATGGGTTTATGACGCGGATGCCAATGCCGTCATCTTGGGTGGGGCGGTTGATGGGGTCGAGCTGCGCGTGACCTATCTGCTGGAAGGGGAGTGTCCTTGAGGGGAGTGGGCGCCGGCCCACGCTCCCCCGTTTCTCCCTCCGTGCTGGAGGGGCCTCCCGCGTCAGCCCGTTGAGCCATCCCCCCAATGGGGGACGATCTCTGGCCGTCGCGTTCCGGAGAACACCCTGATCATCGCTATAGTAGCCTGTTCTGTGGGGTGACAGTTGGTGACGCCGCCGGCCCGGAGGGTTTGGTAGGGTGCCGCTCACATCACCCACACGGCCATGGAGCCTGCATGCTGTTTCCCGTCCCGTCGCTCATTCTCGCGGCCTTGAGTCCAGCAATTGCAGCGACGGCCTGCGGACCCGGCGACCTTGGCCCGGCCGAACCCTACTCGGTGTTTGCGATTGAGACGCTGTACGGCTCGCACCAGATCGCTGGCCACGCCTACGCCGGCTTCTCCGCCAGCCTGTCCAGCTTTTCGCTCGGGTCTGGGGTGGAGGGGGATGTGGTGCTCGCTGGGCCCACGTATGTGTCGCTCTCCAATGGCCAAGTCTATGGCGACATCGGCTACGCAAACCCCTATGGACTCTCTCTCATCAACACGCAGTTCCAGAGCGGCGGCGCGGCGGTCCAGTTCACGCCAGGCTCCGAAGACGCATACAGCGGTCCCAGTGGCGCGCTCACCGATGTCCTGGCCATCGCCGAAGCCCTCGATGACCTTCCCGAGAACGGGTTGACGTCCGTGCCCTGGACGGGGGGACTGCGCCACGAAGGCACCCACGCCGAGCTCAATGTCTTCGAGGTCGATGGCGCCGAGCTGGCCGGCGTGTCGTCGTGGACGGTGGCTGCCCCCGCAGGTTCCACCGCGGTGGTCCGTGTCCGCAACTTCAACGGCGGCACCATCCAGAACCTCGGCTTCAACACCGAGGGCATCCGTGCCGGCAACGTGCTGCTGTTCTTCCCCGACGCCTTCAGCGTCAACTTCGCCAATGTCGGCTTGAGCGCCAGCTTGCTTGCCCCCCAAGCTTCGCTCGACTTCTCCAACACCTGGATCGGCGGCACCGTCATCTCGCGCTTCATCTTCGGCGCGGGCAGCTTCGGCAACTCAGCGTGGGACGGTGACCTCAGCGGCTGCACCAGCGATGACGTGCCCCATGTGCCTGTGGGCTGCGCCTACGACTGGAACGTCGTCAACAGCTGGGGCACTGGCGCCCAAGTTCAGGTCGACATGACTTGGTACCAGCAGCCCGTGAACGGTTGGGAAGCCCGCTGGGAATTTGACCACGCCGAGACAATTGCTTCGGGCTGGAACGGCCAGTTCATCGAGTCTTCCAGCACATTCGGCAACGACAGCGCGGTCTCGGTCACCGATGCGGGCTGGAACAGCCAGCTGGCCACTGACGCCAGTGTGTCGTTCGGCATGATCCTCAACACGCCCTTCGACACGGCGACCGAGTACAGCTTCACCCTCGACGGCACCAACTGCATGCCGCTTCCGTAGGGGCAGCGTGGAGAGTGGGCTCGGGGGTCAGTCGGTGTCGCCGGATGTGCCCCAGATGGTGGGAGAGGTTCGCGCCTGCCCCCAGTTCAGACTCAGGTATGTGGAGCTTCCGGCGCGGTCGTCGCGGGCCTCCCAACCGACCTGCATGCCCACGCCGATCCACAGCAGTCTCTCGCGGTGGGACCGGGGCTGCACCAGCACCGCCAGCGACGGCGCGATGGAGACCGCCAAGTATTCGAAGCCGATGTCCACGGCTGGCGCCAAGTCCAGGCCCACCGCGACTCGGCGGCCCTCGGCGTGGGAGAGGCTCAGCCCGTGCAGCGCAGTGCCGATGGTGAGCCCGAAGGGGGTGACGCCTGCGCGGAGTGCCGGCGCCAGACCCAGCATCCGGCCGTCGGGCTTGGATCCAGGGAACACCAGAACCCGGTAGTCGACGGCGAAGACCGGCAGCACGGGGCTGTTTGCCACGCCGAGCGCCATGCCGCTTGCGGTGGACACCACCGGACCGCCCCCGTGTGGCTGGCTGTTTGTGGGCGCACGCTGGCCGTCTTGGGGTGTCTGGCTGTTGCCCGGGCGCCCGTTCATGCGCTGGTTCAGGCTGGACAGTGACAAGGTCTCGCCGGCGTCGACCTGGAGCCGACCGCTGCTGACCGTGCCATCGGTGGCCACAAGTTGAAACTGGTGGACCCCCGCGTCCAACGCGCCTGGCCCCCGGGGCGCACCATCCACAATGAGCTGCCACTGGGCCCAGCCGGAGTCGCCCCACGGCAGGACGGCACGGGAGGGATCGATCTCGGTCCCCACCAACGGCAGGTCGCCCCATCCCACCCGGTCCGCCGACATCCTCGGCACTTGCGCGTACCGTGTGTGCTCCGCCGTGCGCTGGCCAGCATGGCTGAAGGCCTCCTGGGCGCCCACTTGCCCGTCCCCGTCGAGGTCACCGCGCCCCGACAGTGCCTCAAGCAGGTACCAGGTAAACACCCCATGCCCCAAGTCGACGTCTTCCTGAGCGGTCTGCTCCGGTGCGGCCGCGAAGATCCAGGCCTCGTAGCGGCCCACCGTGGGCAGCTGCACGGCGGGGACCGGGCCGCGATCCGTGGACTGCAGCAGCGCCTGCGTTCGCCTTGAGTAGCAAGCGTCGATGATGACCACCCTGTGTTGGGCCTGGAGATCGGACATTGCCGTCTCGACCGATGCTAGACTGACGCCGGACCAAGGGTCGGCCGACTGGGAGTCGCTGAACAACAGCTGGAGCGCCGTCTGCTCAGGCTCTGGGCGCAGCTGTGCGTGCCCCGCAAAGTAGACCAACACAAGGTCGTTGCGTTGGGCGGTGGCCGTGGCCTGGCGCAGTGTCCGCCAGAACGCATCGGGCTGGACCGCGCCCACGAGCTTCCACACCTCGTAGCCGTCGTCTTGGAGCACCTCGCCCACCGCCCGCGCGTCCGCTCCAGCAAACCGCAGGTCTGCCAAGCTGGCATCGGTGGTGTAGTCGTCGATGCCGACCACCACGGCAATCCGGCGGGCTTGGCTCGATCTCTCCAGCCCCTCCGGCGGCGGCCCCGCGCCCACCCCCGCCAGGGCCACGCTGGCCGTCCAGACCAGTCCTGGCAACATGGGCATCACCGGGCCGCACCGTCGGCGTTGAGGGCGCTGGTCCAGGGGCTGCTGGGAAAGTGCTCCCTGAGGGCCTTTGCCGACGCTTCATCCCCCGCCTTGGCCCGCATGTAGAGCCGATAGTCGGTCGCCTGTGGCGCGAGCAGTCCTGCGACCTCGGTCTCGACCACGGCGCTGAGGGTGCGATCCTTCACAAACGTGCTTCGAACATCGACCTGTGCGCCTTTTTGGAGCAGCTTCAGGGTGAGCGCCAGGCCGCCAGATCGGAGCTCAAGGTCGGCCAGGAGCACAAGCTCTGCGAGCTCACCCGTGTGGGCCCGAACACAGCTTGGCCGGGCCGGACAGGTCGGCTGACTGACAAAGAAGGCCTCGGCCTGCTCGGACAGGGGCACCAAGCGCACACCTTCGGGGACGGCACGGCGCACTGCTGCGGGCACCTCAGCGGAGAGGCTGTGGGTGGGCTGGACCGGGAGGAACACGACGTCGACGAGGTCGTCGCTGGCGCCATGGGCCACCGAGGCCATGCTCAGTGCTGCCAGCGCGCTCAGAAGGACCATGACAGCCCCAGTCGCCCGCCTGGCCCCCCGGCGAGGGAGGTCCGCGCTTGGTAGCTGACCTCGGTGTCCAGCCCCAGGTTCTTGGAGAGCGGGAAGGTGGCGCCATAGTGGACTTGCGTGGCCCAGACCTCGGCGATGGGCCAAGTTGTGGCGTTTACCGTGGCGGTCATCGGCACGCGCGGCACGGTGTCCCAGGTGAGGGAGAGGCCGACGCTCTGGCCGTTTCCAGACACGCCCTCGTACCAACCCCAGACGTGGGTGCCCGTCTCTCGGCCCACCCGCATCGCCGCGCCGCCGCCGGCCGTGAAGCTGCTCTGCCCCGCACCAATGAGCGCGGTCACTCGAATGCCCAGCAAGTCGCCCGGCGCGAACGTGGCCGCCGCTTTGCCGTGGTCAAGGCCCGCCTCTCGCACCACGGGAGGCCCTTGCCCATAGATGATGGACGTGCCACGCAGCCGCGCGAAGCCGAACTCCAGCGCGTGCAGGCCGGTCAAGGGACGGTAGATATAGGAAACACCGGCATCCCAGTAGTAGTCGGCCGGTCCGCCGGGCTCGCGTCCAAAGCTCGCGATGCCGCCATAGGTGGACACCTTGCTGCGGAAGCCGTTGTACTCTTCCAGGCGCCGGCGTTCCTGCGACACACTCGACTCTCCCGCCACAAACACACGGTGGGGGGACTCCGGGCTGGCAAAGCGAGGCCGGGAGCGTCCGTGCTGACCCATCGACACAATGGCGTACTCAACGCCAGGCTGGTGGACGTCGCGCCCGGGGATCTCGGCAACATAGCGTGCGTCGAGCCGGTCAAAGACGATGGCCTTCCACTCGACCTCGCCGACGGCCCGGTAGTAGAGCTCAAGCTGGCCGATCACCGCAATGTCGTCGACCTCCACGAAGATCCGCAGCGGCTCGCCATGGAACACTTGGGACGGGGGTATGTGGAACACAACATCTCGCACCGTCTGTTGGGGCGCTGTCTGTTGGGGCGCCGTCTGTGGGGACGTGGCCTCCGAGACTTCATCCGTGACAGTGGCCTCCACGGGGGCAGCTCCATCCGTCCCCGTGGGGTCTGCGGCCACAGCGCTGCCGACCAGCCAGAGGAGCGTGCCGAGCACGGGGGTCGTTACCATGAGAACACCGCCTGCAGTCCCGCCGAGGGCCCCGCGTGATCAACATTGCGCAGCGCCCAACCCAAGCGGCCACCCAGCGCAAAGCTGTCGGTAAATGCATATTCTGCGTCGTAGATAAGGCGAACACCGTAGTCTTCGAGAGCTGTGCCGTTCGCCCGCGACACGCCGGGGAAGTCGGTCATCTCCACCGCTGCACCCATTGGCAGCCGGTCAACGGTGTTCCATCTGAGGTGCAGGCCATAGCGAACGCCGATCTGGCCGATTCGGGCCGCGCCCGCATCCAGGCTGGTGCCCTCCTCTCGGCCGAGTCGAATGCGTCCTTCCACTCCGCCGGCCATGCCGTCGTCGTCCACGCCGATGAGACCACGACCCATCACGGCGAACACGGGGCCAAAGCGAAACTCGAGCTCGCTGTAGCCAAAATTGTAGCCGATCGGCTGCGTGGCTGTTCTGGCTTGGTCCTTGCCGAGACGGTCGAGCTCGGCGGTGTTTCCACCTTGCCCTCGGTAGGAGCCCGCCCCGAGGCGCATGCTGTAGAATGGGCCCTTGTTGACCCGATACAAGAAGTCCGCCGCGCCGTGTGCGTAATAATCCGCACCTGAGCCGGCGTAGAAGTCAACATACTCAAACAACACCGTGGCTTGAGAGCGGTTGTGAATGTCGATGGGATCGGGTTGGTCGCTGATGTTGATCTGACCGGGGGCACCGGGGCTGCCGCCGACCGTGGCCACCGTGTCTCGGCTGTCGCGCACCTCCGCGAACCACTGCATCCCTGGCGGCAGCACCGCTTTGTTGGGAATTGCGGCCATCAGCGTGGTGTCGCCCTGTGGCACGAAGGGCTGGTGTCGATACGTCTCTTCGCCCTGCAGCCGGTAGAACAGCGTCGCGCTGCGCACGGCTTCTGGATTGTGGACCGAGAGCACCACGGGCACGGACTCCTGCTCGGGTGCCCGGGCGGGCGCGGTGGCCTCCACCTTGGCGACCAGCGGGCGCGGGGACCTCGGGCCGGCAGAGCCCCCTTCCGGGGACCGGCGCAGGCTTGCCAGCTCATCGCGGACGGCGTCGGCCATCGCAGACCCTTCCCACTGGGTGAGCCACGCCCGCCAGATCTGCACCCGCTCCTCCCCCCGGTCGGCGGAAGCCGCCATGGAGAAGGCCCTCTGGAAGGCCTCAGCCTCGGCGGACAGCGCGTATCGAACCTCGGTCTGGACCGCGACAGCACTCGGCGGCGCTGGGGGACGGGGGACGGGGACTTGGTCGACCTCGCGCGGTGGTGGGGCGGCGACCGAGGGAGCAGACCGACCGGAGGCCCCCACCCCCACCACATCGCCCGGACGCAGCCGGACCGCGACCTCTGCCGGGACGAGGATGCGGGTGAGGGTGTCGCCGGCGGCCCCCACCACGCCCCTGCCCACGTAGAAGTGGTCGGTGAGCGTGCGCCCCGAGGCGGGGTCGAGGACGGTGACCAAGCGGTAGACCATGACGGTGTCGCCGTTGCGGATGCCGTCGGCGGCGCCCAGCGCGGCATACACCTCCGGACCGTCGACGCGGAGGATCGCGGCGCGTTCCTCGGCACGGGCGACGCCCAGCAGGAGCGTGAGCATTGACCAAAGTGGGAGCATCGGCGAGGGCCTCTGGGGTGTCGGCGGCGAGGCCGGTGCTTGGGCAAGCGGGGGGACGGGGCGTCATCTTGGGGACAGCACAGCCCTGTGCCTCTCTCAAGGTCTGCCCCGGCGCCGCTCACACAGAATCGGGGAGAATCTTGGCCTGATTCAGCGGCGACCTTGGGACAGGGCCGCTGCCGAGGAAACCACGATCGGGCGTGTGAATCGAAGGCGCGGGCTGCTTTGTTACAGAGCGCACGACGCTGCGTCCGCTCCTCTTCGAAGAGAAGCGGACACCGCTCACCTCCAAGACAAGGCCACTCCCTGGCGGTGATGGGAAGAAACGGGCGCACTGGTGGGAGCTCTCGCAGTCCTGAATTCGATGGAACCACGATGCACCATACAGCCTCTCGCGAACCCGGTCCCACCCCCGTTCACCCGGCGACGGGAGCCCTGCTGTCGCGCGTCTGTGGCGCGTCCGGTGCACCGCAGCACCCGCCTGAAGGTGCCGTGGCATTGCTCTCGAGCTGGCTGGGAGATGTCGGCCCCGACCTTGCCAACCTGCCCCGCGGACTGGACGTGGTCCTTCCGGCCAATGCGGTCGCCTACCAGCAGTGGCACTTGGGCGGCGTCGACGGCGCGGGACCGGGCTTTGTGGCCCTGCACCGCTGGTGCATTCGTGTCGCGGGCAACATCGATCGGGGCTCCGAAGCCGCGTCGGAGACCTACCTCGATGTGCGCGACCGACTTGCTGGGGTGGTCGCAGCGTGCCGAGCCGACAGCAAGGTCATCGACCTGCGCCAGCCCCATGGTGAGCCCCGCCAGAACGTCGACCGCTACCACAAGATCCAGGCACGGTTCCGCATCCAGGGCCGCTGGCGCCGGGAGCGCAGCACGGTGCTCTACGACGATGCGCGCGCACTGGACCCCCAGCGCCCCGGCGGCCAGGCAGAAGCGCGGACCTATGCGCTTCCCCTCTACGTTGCGGGCCGGTGGTACCAGCACGACGCGGCGCGTCTGGACCGGGGCCTCTCCCGGTGGTGGCCGGCGCTGCTCCATGGCTTGGGTCTCGACGACACCCCATCGTCGGACGCGGGTCGGAACGACCCCACCGAGGCGGTCTTGCGGCTTCGGGTGCGGTTGTCGGCATGCATTGGACTGTCGCGCTGGCTCCGGCTGGCCGCGCGGGATCGTCCCACGTGGACCCGTGCCCACTTTGGCCTTCCCCAGGATCGCGCCAACGATGCTGAGAATGCCGATCTGCAAGTCTTTCTCGAGTGCGTGCGGCCGGCGCTGCAAGAGTCCATCGCCCACGTCAACGGGGACGCGGCCGAGCGGGCTGCCCTCCTAAAGATCCTTGTCTTGGGTCGCACCGTGAGAAACCAGGTGCGGGTGTTTGCCGGCGACACTTCAGCGGCACGACGGGAGCGCTTGTTCGAGCTGGCCGAGGTCGCGGGCACACGCGCGAGCTTGGTGCTGCTGGACGGCCGTGGCGACGGTGGAGGGACCGGCGGCGGCTCAGGAGACGACCCGTCCCATGCGGCGGCGCGGGCCAGCATGAAGGCCTTGCTGGCGGGCAAGTCCCTGCCCTCCGCCCAGGTGATGGCGTTTCAGGCCCACATTGGCGGCTGTCGCGCTTGTGCGGACGTGTGGGCCGCGCTGTGTGACATGGCCGACCCCGACTCGCGGGCCGCGTGGGTGCAACCGCAGGGCGCCGACTCAGCCGACCGGACTTGGCGCCAGCGCCCGGTCCTCATCGCCGCCGTCCTCGCTGTGGCCGTCGGCGTGTCCATCGCTGTTGTGAGACCCACACCCCCGCCCGAGCTGGGACTGCGCGGCGCCGAGGTGGCACCATCGGTGGGCATGGACCTCTTCGTGGTGGAGCGCGGCAAGGCCGAAGCCACCCGCCTGAACAAGGACCGGCGCTACAGCGTCGGCGACCGACTCTACTTCCGCGTTTACTCCCCCGGTGCGGCGGCCACGGCATCGGTGTGGGTGGAGGGTCCCGCCGGACGAGAGGCCATCGGCGCTGCACAGACCGGGTCCGAGGGCGCGTGGCTGGAGGCGGCGGGCGGGCGCCTGTTCTATGAGCTCGACGCCCTTGGCGAGCATCGCTTCTCGGTGTCGCCCGACGGCGAGGGGCCGTGTGTTGCGGGTCGCTGCATGACGGTGACGGTGGTGGTGGAGCGCTGAGGCTGCGCGGGTCCACCGCGGCAGGAGCCGTTGACCTACTCGATGACCAGCCGATAGTGGCGGTCCCAGACCTCGGTCTGTTCGATGTGCACCCACCCGAAGCCATCGGCCGGGCCGGTGCCTGTCGACAGCGCCTCCCAGGGTCCGTCGGCGGTGTCCCCCACTTCTATGCGCCAGTCCTGGGCGGGGCCGACCGCCGACGTGTCGATGGTGAGCACCCCTTCGGCCCAGTCGGTGCGGTGGCCAAACGGCCGGCTCAGCGGCTCGCCCACCCAGTTGCCTTCGCCGGGCCACTCGACCGCGCGCCAGTACGCTTCCACGGCCGTCGCGCCCTGGAAGTAGGCGGGCAGCAGCTCCGTCGCCCGGGGGAACTTCTGTGGGTAGTTGCAGGGCTCGATGGCGGTGCCGTAGCTGGCGGTGGCCCCGGCCTCGAGCCACGCGGTCGCGGGGGTCTGGCTGCTCGTCGGAAACACCCCGCCGTAGCTGGTCAGGTGGTCCGCCAGCGCGCCGGGCAGGTAGGCATTGGTGTCGATGGCCGACAGCGTGGCCAGTCCGGTGAGGTAGAACAGCAGGTCCGTCTCGCCGGTCAGCTCATTGTCCACGCCGTCTTCGGTGGTGTCGACAAACGCCAGGTCCAGCCCACTGCTGCTGTCGAAGTCGGCCACCGCTGCCCGGAAGTTGCGCTCCCGCACACTGCGGGCTGCGTCGGTGGTGTGCACGAGCCGACCCTTGGCACCGTGGTCCAGCCCCGGAAGTGAGTCATCCGCGTCGATGCCCCGCTGGATGATGGCTTCGGCCACCACGGCATCTTCGTGGAACAGCATCATCGTGGGCCGCACGTGGTGCTCGGTCCAAGGCGCGTTCGTCTCGACGCCATACAAGGGGCCCTCGGCCGTGGGATTGCACGGCGGTCCCGGTTGGCACCACTGGGTGTCGAAGCCCAGGCCGAACGCCGCGGAAGCCCCCATGCAGTCGACTCTATAGGGCGTCGTGAAGGTCAGCAGCAGCGCCTGGACCGAGTCGTCCAAGCTGGACTCCAGGGTGGCTTGGGCGATGGCAAAGTCTTCCCGGGACAGGTTGCCCGCCGTGCCCAGGTCCAGCCCGACCACGCGGTTGTCGGGAATGCCCCGCAGCTCGGCATAGCGGCGAGCGATGACCTCGGAGCCTTCCCAGTCGGCGTTGAACACCACCCCCAGCGCGTCCGCCGTCAGGCCGGTGGGGGGCATGTGCAGGACCGGTGGTCCTTGGGCTGGCGGGTCGCCGGAGTCCTCGGGCGGGGCGGTGTCTTCGCCGCCGTCCGCTGCGCCGTCCTCGCCGCCGTCCTCGCCACCATCCCCGGAGGGCTCGGCAACGGCGTCGGTGCCAGCCTTGTCGGTGGTCGAGGCACCGCCGCATGCCGACAGCACGAAGCTGCCGACAGTGGCCCACAGCAGGGTGTTCTGAGTGCTCACCCGTCGTCCCGACGCCGCAGCGCCGCGCCCATGCCAGTCAGCAGCGCCAGCAAGCCGCCGGATGCCGAGCCCGCCGCGCAGCCGCCACATGCCCCGCCGAGCAGCTTGCCCGTGGCCCCGTCAGAGCCCAGCCCGTCCTGGTCGCCGTCGACGACATCTTCGCCGGGGGTGTCGCCACCATCATCGCCGGCAATGTCGTCGGAGTCGGGAATGTCATCGCTGCCGTCCAGCGGGTCGGTGCCGTTCTCGACCTCGGTGCCGTCCGAGACGCCCCCGTTGTCGGTGTCGGGGTCCTGGGGATCGGTGCCGTGCTCATCGACTTCTTCGCCGTCCAAGAGGCCGTCACTGTCAGAGTCTTCGCGGTTCGGATCGGTGCCCGTCTCGTTGACTTCTCGGCCGTCGTCCAGCCCGTCGCCGTCCGAGTCGCTCAGCGTCGGGTCGGTGTTGTGCTCATTGACCTCGGCCCCGTCGTCCAGCCCGTCGCCATCGGTGTCGGCGTCGTTGGGATCGGTGCCCAGGCCGTCGACTTCGGTACCGTCGAGCAGTCCGTCGTCGTCGGAGTCATCATCCATGGGATCGGTGCTGGTCTCGTAGACCTCGCGGCCGTCGAGAATGCCGTCATCATCGGAGTCTTCGTCGTATGGATCGGTCCCCTGCAGCGCCTCTTCCCGGTCCGACAAGCCGTCGCCATCGCTGTCGGTGCCGTCGGTGATGTCGTCGCTGGGGTCGAGGGGATCGGTCTCGTCCACCAGCACTTCCAGCCCGTCGGACGTGCCGCCGCCATCGGTGTCGGCGTCGAGGGGATCGGTGCCCCAGGTGGTGACCTCTTCGCCGTCCTCCAGCCCATCGCTGTCGGTGTCGGCATCCAGCGGGTCGGTCTCGTGGACGTCCACCTCGTCACCGTCCAACAAGCCGTCGTCATCGGTGTCGTCGTCGAGGGGGTCGGTCTCATAGATGTCGACCTCGTCGCCATCGCTCAGCCCGTCGTCGTCGGAGTCGTCGTCGAGGGGATCGGTGCCATCCAGCACCTCGTCGCCATCGCTTCGACCGTCGCCATCGGTGTCTTCGTCGAGGGGGTCCGTGCCCACCGTGCCCGTCTCGACCCCATCGTCCAGCCCGTCGCCGTCCGTGTCGCTCAGCGTGGGGTCGGTGCCCAGGTCCTGCTCGTCTTCATCGGTCAGCCCGTCGCCGTCCGTGTCGGTCAGCTCGTCCACGCCGTCGCAGTCATTGTCTTGGCCATCGGGCAGCTCCGGCGCCCCCAGGTACACCGAGGCGTCGGCGTCATCGCAGTCGGTGCCGCCGAAAAGATCGCTGTCTTGGCCGTCCACATCGGCGTCGTAGTCACTCGCCCCGTCGCAGTCCTGGTCCACGCCGTCGTACCAGACCTCACTCGCCCAGGGATTGACTGTTGGGTCAGTGTCGTCGCAGTCGGCCGAGCGGCGCCAGCCATCGCTGTCGGCATCGTAGTCATCGTTGCCCGCACAGTCCTGGTCCACGCCGTCGTACCAGGTGTCCACCGCGCCCACAAACACGGTGGCGTCGGCGTCATCGCAGTCGGTGCCCCCATGGAGGTCGCTGTCTTGACCGTCGCCATCCGCGTCGTAGTCGTTGGCCCCGTCGCAGTCCTGGTCGATGCCGTCATACCAAGTGTCGATTGCCCCGGGAAAGACCGTGGCGTCAGTGTCATCGCAGTCGCCGTCGTCCACGGACAGCCCGTCGCCGTCGTAGTCAAAGCAAGGGATGTCGTTGCCGGCCGACACCGTCAGCGAGACCGGGGACGTGACGAAGTCCGCATCCCCCACGACCGTGGCGCTCAGCCCCGATGCCGCGTCGATCGCCGACGTGCTGCCGGACGACTCATCGAGGGACCACAGGGCCAACAAGTCGCGCTCGTTGCCTGTGAGCGCATGGCCGCTCAAGCACGTGAGCTCACTCGCCGTCAGCGCCCGCTCCCAGACCCGCAGCTCGTCCATGGTGCCCACCCATGGGTCACTGTCGAAGTCGCTGGCATTGTCGGTGTCGACGCCCAGCTGCCACCGTGCCGTGGAGAAGTCTGGTGAGGTGGACACCGCCTGAGACAGCTCCAGCACACCATTGACGTAGAGCGACAGCAGCGTCGGGGTGACGGTCAGCGCGACGTGGGTGGGGGTGCCGGTGGTGAGGGTGCCGGCGCCGCACATCACGTCCATGTCGGTCTGGGCGCAGCTGTCGCCCTCGTAGTTGTT
This sequence comes from Myxococcota bacterium, assembly GCA_942491145.1. Taxonomy (GTDB): domain Bacteria; phylum Myxococcota_A; class UBA796; order UBA796; family UBA2385; genus CAXQUZ01. The sequence continues at coordinate 517,404 of CALOBC010000035.1, forward strand.
GGTGTCGCCCACCTCCACTTGCCACTGTCCGTCGATCCAACCCAAGTACAGCGAGTTTTGGGCGCTGCCCGTGTCGACGACTTCGAGGATGGTGTGGTAGTCGGACAAGTCGTCGGCCTCAACCCAAGCCTCAATCGTGAGGCTGGTGCCGGGGTTCAGCGTGCCGAGGTCGAGGCCGTCGCGCCCCCCGGTGGTGCCGAGCTCGATGCCATTGCCGGATGCCCTGGCGACGCCGGACAGGGCGAGGACGCTGGGCAGTGCGAGCAGGAGGAGGGTGAAGCAGGAGGGGGTGCGCATGGAGGGCTCGGGAAAGCAGGGGGGCCACCGGACGTAGGGACAGGATACCCGCTTGCGCTGCGAACAGCCGATGCCTCTGGCAGTGGAGTGCGCCGCGAGCGAGAGGAGCCCCTGTGACCACCGACGCCCCGCCCCCCTCCCCCAAGGTCCCCGCTCTGACGGAGCACCTGTCCGACAAGATTGCCCGGAATGCCCTGGCATTCGGTTCTCTCGCGTTGTTGCCCATCCCGCTGTTGGACTCCTGGTTGCAAGGGCGGGTGCAGCGAGAGCTGTACCGGGGCTTGGGCTTGCTCGCCGAAAAGCCGCTGCCTGACGCCTGTCTCGACACGTTGATCGAGTTCCGGGGCAGCTACATGCTGGGGTGCTTGGTCGGCGTGGTGTGGTGGCCCATCAAGAAGCTGTTGCGAAAGATTGTGTATGTGTTTGCCATGAAAGATGCCGTCGACGGTGTGGCCGAGTCGGCCGTGCGGGCCGAGATGGTGCGCCGGGCGATCGACGCGGGGCGGCTTCCCGACGACGCGGGCCGGGTTCGCACCGCAATGGATGCAAGTTTGCGGACGGCGCGCTCTCCGTTGTGGGACCCCTCCGGGGGCCATGCCCATGTCGAGACGTTGGCGGGGCGTGCCCTGGCGACCCGAGTGACGGCGGCGTTGGTGCGCCGAAGCAAAGGCGCGGCTGTGTTGGCGGCCTTCGAGGTCGAATTGGCGAAGCCCGACCCAGCCGTGGTGCACACGGACGGGTCGGGCAACGAAGTCTGAACCGCGCAGATTGGGGGTGTCAGCCCCGGGCAGCCAACCAAGCGTCAAGCTCGTCAGCACCGCCGATGTGCTGCTTGTTGATGAAGACCTGGGGGGTGCTGCCCGCACCGGGAAGGGCGCGGAGTGCGCGGGGGCTGGACGGCACCTCGGCGTAGGAGAGACCGGCCGCAGCGAGGGCCTTCTTGGCACGGGCACAGTGGCCGCAACCGGCCTTGGTGAACATCAGCACGTCGGGGCTGGGGGTGCCGCCGAGGTGGGCCAACATGGTGTCGGCATCGCTCACCTGGAAGGGGTCGCCGCCCACGTCGGGCTCGATGAACATCTTCTCGACCACACCATCCCGGACCAGCATCGAGTAGCGCCACGAGCGGTCGCCGAAGCCGATGTTGTCTTTGTGCACGAGCATGCCCATGCCCTTGGTGAACGTGCCATTGCCGTCGGGCAGGAACGTGATGTCGGTGGCGCCCTGGTCTTCTTTCCAAGCGTTCATCACAAAGGTGTCGTTGACGCTGACGCACACGATCTCGTCCACGCCGGCCTTCTGGAAGTCCCCGTGGAGCTCTTGGTAGCGGGGTACATGGGCGCTGGAGCACGTCGGCGTGAAGGCGCCGGGGAGGCTAAACACCACGACCGTCTTGCCGGCGAACAAGTCCTTCGTGTTGACCTTCTTCCACTCGCTGCCGTCGCGGAATGGGATGGTGACTTCGGGGACGCGTGCGCCTTCGGCGTTCTTGAGCATGGGGACCTCTGGGTGGTGAATGGGGAGGCGTCGGCCTCCGGTCGCCCCTATCGCTTGGGGGGCTTGCGTTGGAAGGTTGCAGGGACCGTGCCAGACTCTTCGGGGTCGGTCTTGCCGCAACCATGGGGATGGACGGTGGACTGTAACGAAATATCGTTATCTCAGGCACCGAGACCACGAAATATGGTTGGATGGGCCCACGGCTCAGCGGAGGCTGGCTGTGGTTTGATGGCGGCTCGCCACCGCCGGGCCTGAGCCTCGGTCGGGCGCCCCCTGATTCTTGGAGTTGGCCGTGACGACCTCAATGGAGCCCGCCCGCTTTGATGGTGCCCAGTGGTCCATCGCCCCGCCGGACTCGGGGGACCTGCCCCGCTCATTGTCGGTGTTGACCCTCTACACAGGTAGAGATCGAGAATCGCCCATTAGTCGGTAATCCCAGACTTTCAGTAGGGGCAGAATACCCCCTGGTAGGACTGGAATCGACGCCGACCCCTACCAAGACCCCTACCGGTCCGGGGGGTGTCGAGTGGATGGTCATCCCTGGCACGGGCGGGGGTGGGCGCAGCAATGCACACCCGTTCGAGTCGCTGGACCTGGCGCTCCTGGGTGCGACCGCGCTCTCTCGGCAGCGGCCGGAGGTGCCGCTGTGGACGGTCTACAGGGTCCGCAATGAACGCTGGCAGAAGGTGGGGGCCGTGCGGCCGGTGAGCTTGTCGCGGGAGCTGGCCCGGGTGGTGGGGAGGGCACGATGAGCCTCCACCTTCTGCGAGCTCGCCAGCCGACGAGCTTGGTCGACATCGCGAAACGCGAACTCGGGATGGTCCGGCGAGACTGTGCCGCCGCCGAAGAATCCCTGAATCAGCGGGCTGCCCGGATGCGCGAGACGGCCGCGAAGCTGGGCGCCGCGGCGGCTTGCTACTCCGAGGACAGCCATGCCCAGGCCGAGACGGCCGCCCAGTGCAGGTTGTTGGCGGGGCTGCTGGAGGAAGCGGCACGGTCGGTGAAGACGGCCCGCGAGTGGGCGAGTGGGCCACGGCCGTCGTTGCCGGCAGTGCCCCGTGGGGATGAGCCATGAGCGGCTGCCGGCGCGTCCTCTCCGTCCCCATCACCGACATCGAGGTGGGCTTGCTCAGCCATGCCCTCGGCTGGCCGGATCCGCTTGCCTACATTCGTCGTGGCCGGTCCCGCCGCGGACGCAGGCCCCGGTGGGCGTCTCCCTACCGCAATGGGTTTGTCGCCACGATTGGCGGGACCACGGCTGCCACCTGGGACCGACTGGTCGAGACGGGCCTCGCCAAGCGCGGGCAGGACGCAACGCACCTCCGCGACATGGTCGCGTACTCAGTGACCAGGCGGGGGATGGCGGTCTGCAGGATTCACCTGGAGGCGCACCGTCTCGCGTTTCCCCTTGCAGTTCAGGACGGAGCAGCCCTCCGCGATCTCACACAGAAGACCGCCATCCTGTTTGATCTCCTCGCACGCGCCCTCGGATGGCCCCTCACCGCGACCTTGGCGGCGGGAGGTTCCTCCGCCGGGGTGAAGTGGGCGAAGCCACTGCGAAACACATGGGCGCGAGCGGGAGGCGATCGACGCTGGGAGCGCTTGGTGGAATCCGGCCTCGCCGTCCACATCTCACCACCGAGTGGCCGGCCGGGCCAACTGACCTCCTGGCGGGTCACGCCGACCGGTCAGGCCGTCGCTCGTTTGCACCTGCTCGCGACATGGCTCGACGCTCGCCTCCCCCCAGGGCGCCCGAACGTCGCCGGCGAAACCACCCCGGTGACGCCATGAGCCGCCGACGTCTCTCGGCATTGCTCGCACTGGCAGCGTCCTTCCCAGGCTCCGCCTCCCCGTTCTACGACTTCCTCTTCTTGCGCTCCCGCAGGCGCAAGGTCGTCGAGAACGCCACCACGGTCGAGTGCCCCCGATGCCACGCGGCCGTCGGGGAGGAGTGCGACCGGCGCACCCTCGGCCGCTGGGCACAGCACATGGCCCGGGTTGAGCTGCTGCGCGCGCGGGAGCAGCAGGCAGTCAAGATGCTGGACAGGGCCACAAAGGCCGTCTATCGGGCGATCTGGGGGCCCCGATGGTGAGCCCTCAAGCGCCGCTCCCGAGCCAGAACTCCACCGTGTTTGCGGCCCTGGAGTCCACCCGAGCCGCCCTCCTGAAGTCCCCGCCAGCGGGCGTCACCAAGCGGGAGATTCTCGACTGGTGGACCCAGAACGTGGCCCGGATTGCGACCGAGCTCCACCAGCGGGTGACCCCCGGCGCACCCCTCCGCTCCACCTTCGGTGCGCTGGCCGGGCCCCAACCTGGCCAGCGACGGGTGAGCCCCATGCGCCCAGAGTGGGTCCTCTCGATGGACCTCGCACAGGTCCTTTTGGTGCAGGCGTCCCTTCACTGGGAGGAGCCCGAGACCGCGTCATCGTGGGCCCGCTGGCAGTCGGCCGGGTTCGAGTGTGACGAGGCCGAGCCCCTCGGCGACCTCCTGGGCATCCCGCTGGAGATTCCGGCGGGGCCCACCACCGGGGACCAGCGCGACGACCTGGCGGCGCTCGCGTTGAGGCTGTACGCCCACACCCAGGGCTTGTGGGGGCACGAGGGCCAGGACTGGACCATCGGACACGGGGACGCCGCCACGCGGGTGGGCTCGGACGACGATGGCTCACTGGCCCCGTGGGCTGCTGAAGCGGTGCTCACCGATGCCTTGAGCGGCGAACGCAAGGCCAACCTCACGGCCGTCTCTGCCAAGACCGCCGCTGCCTTCATCAAGCAGCACCACAGCCACCTTCCCAAGGCCAACCTGCGCGGCTTGCTCTACGCGCTGGGCGTCCGACGCGGGGGCCGGCTGGTGTGTGTCGGCACCGTGGGCACGCCGACCGGGCGATGGGCCGAGCCCGCCGCGGTTGTGGAGCTGACGCGGGTGGCCTGCGACGGCTCGGTGCGCGGGGCCCCCTCGGCACTGGTCGCCCGCGTGATTGACGCACTGCCGCTCGTGGCACCCCGGGGCCCCACCACGGCGTTGCCGGTGCTGGTGACCTACTCGCTGACCAGCGAAGAAGCGACGGTCTACCGCGCCCTCGAAGACAAGGGGCTGCGTCCCACCACCATCATCCGTGGCCGAACTCCCGCTGGAGCCCGGGGAGGCAGCGACCGCTCGTTGGCCCGGGTGGCCAAGATTCGCTGGGAAGCTGGCCCGGGCGCGGGTCCCGCGGACTGGTCCCTCTTGGAGGCCGCGTGAGCCCCTTGCGTTGCGCTTGCGTCACGCGCTCGCCCGATTCTGTGATGCGAGGCGAACGATGAACGCACCCATCCACGTCGCCGGCGTTCGGCGCTGCGCGGTCTGCGAAGCCAGCCTCGAAGGTCGCCATCCTCGGACTCGGTTCTGCTCTTCACGGTGCAGAAGCAGGGCCCACCGCAATCCCGACGGGCTGAGCGCGATGGCCCTCTGCATGGGCTGCGGCGAGACCTTCCACCGCAGGACCCGGCGGCAGCGCTGGTGCAGCGGGCGGTGTCGGAGCCGTGGCTGGCGGGGCACCGCGTCTCGGTCCCGGGCGCTGGCCTCCCAGTGGGACCTCGAAGCCAGGGACTTCTGGCGGACGCCCCCGTGGCTGTTCGCCCGACTCGATGGCGAGTACCACTTCGGGCTCGATGCAGCCTCGGCCGGGCCCTCGGATGCGTTGTGCGAGCGCTTCCTGACGCCGAACGATGACGCGCTCACCTGCACCTGGCGCGACCACTGCGACCCCGAGCGCTTGGCCGTCTTCAACAACCCGCCCTACTCCCGAAAGGGTGGGCGAGGAGAGGGCTTGTTGGCCTGGGCCCGGGCTGCGGTGCGGGCCCGTGACACGGGCCTCGTGGTGGCGATGCTGGTCCCACCCTCGCCGGGCACTCGGTACCACCGGTTGCTGCACTGCGAGGCTGTTGAGTTGCGGATGCCGGACCGCCGCCTTGCCTTTCTTCACCCCGACACCGGCAAACCCACGGCCGGCAATCGCGGGGACTCCATGGTGGCCATCCTTCGTCCTGGGCAGTCCGGGCCGGCGGTGACCACCTACTTCAGCCGACAGGATGCTCCATGAACACCGACACCCCCTCGACCTCCCCACCCGCTGACACCGACCCCGACCCCGACACCAACCCGCCGTCCACCGACACCGGCCTCCCCTGGCCCTGGATTGCCGCCCACGAGTGGATCGACCTCTGCCCGGACCCCGAGAAGTGGGACGAACCCGACCAGGAGGTGGAGGGCTGGTTGCTCCGGACCACGACGATGGATGACGGCTGCCAGGTCGACCACGTCGTCGTCCACCGCACCAAGGGCGGACAACCCGACCAGTACACCATCCTCGTCCGCCTGGATGGAGGGGAGGAACTGCGAATCGGTGCCCAAGGGAAGCACGAAGCGGCGGCGCTGCGGAGCGGGCTGTTGTCGCTTGCCATCCTCCTGGGCGACATCATCATCGATCTCAACGAAGGGATCGAGGGCCTGGATTCCGGCCGGGTCTTCGAGGCCGACTCGGTGGCCATCCGAAGCACAGGGCGCTTTGTGACCGACGGCGAGCCTCCCGCCCGCATGTGCGACCCCGACGACAACGAAGAGTAGCCACCGTTCTTGACGGCCCGTCACCTCGTGTCGCCCTGCTTGCTCGGGCGACACGAGGCAGCGGGTCACCACTTCGGAGTGATGCGATGGGCAGCAAGCGTGATGGTGTGCCGGTTCCTTCGGCAAAGCATAGCGACCGACCGGCGCGGGCGGTCCGGGCCAGCGTGCGCGCCGGAAAACACTCGAGCGTGGCGGACGAGGCACCGCGATGCAAGCGGCGCAGTCGCACAAAGCGCTTCGCGGTGGAGTACCGCGGCGATGGCGCCCAAGGCTGGAAGCGATGGTTCGGCCGCTACGAGACCCCAGGGGCAGCCAGACAGTCCGGCCAGTGGCTCGCGGAGGGAGGCTCGGGGCTCGTGCGTGGGCCCATCGAGACCCGGGTGGTGAAGCTCGACATCCTCAACCGGCTGCTCCTTGTGGTGCCCGACGTCGACGGTGACTCGTGACGCGCGTGGCGCTCTACGCCAGGGTCTCGACTGCGCACCACGGCCAGGACGTCGAGCTCCAGCTCGACGAGCTACGCCAGGTCGCGACCCAGCGGGACTGGGACGTGGTGGCTGAGCATGTCGACCATGGGCTGTCCGGTGGCGACCGCGACCGACCCGCCTTGGCGGCCGTGCTCGACCAGGCCCGTCGGGGGAGAATCGACCTGGTGGCCGTGTGGAAGCTCGACCGCCTGGCGAGGGACGTCCACCACCTTCTGGAAGTCGCGGCCGAGCTCGAAGCGTCTGGGGTCGGCCTCTGCTCGGTGCGAGACGCCCACGTCGACACCAGCACGGCCCAGGGCCGGTTCTCCCTCCAGATTCTCGGCAGCGTGGCGGAACTCGAAAAATCGATGCTGCGTGAGCGGGTGGTGGCCGGGTTGGAACGGGCGAAGAGGAAGGGCGTCAGGTTGGGCCGGCCCCGGACGGCCATCGACATCAGGCCGATCCACGCCATGCTCAAGGAGGGCTACAGCATCCGACAGACGGCCAAGGCCCTCGGGGTGTCGGCACGGACCATCCAACGACGCCTGCGGCAATGGGAACAGGAGACGGCCGCGCCCGCGCGGGACCGATGAGCCGCCGTCAATGGCCTGGTCCACCGCCCGGTCCGGCGCAGCTCCGCCGCGAGGAGCGCGCGAGGCAGCGGAGGTGCCGGCGGAACGCTCGGCTGGCAACGGCGGGCGCCTGGTGGTCCGCCACTGCCAAGCTCCGCCGCGCGGTGTGGGCGAGCCGGCGCGAGATGCGACGCTACCGCCATGCCCGCCGTCGGCTCCAAAGGCGGGAGCCTTGAACACAGACGTCCCCGAGTGGGTGTGGTTGCTTGCGGGTCGCGGTGGCGCGAGCATCGCCCTCGCCGGATTGCTCGCGGCGAGGGCTACCGACGGGCCGGTGTACGAGTGCCACGGGTGCCAGCATCACCCGATTGCCGTTGGACTGAGGTGCTGCCCCGGATGCGGGCAGCTCTTCATCTGGCATCGGCCGGCGAGCCCGAGGTGGGCAGATTCAGGCACGGAGGGTGCGGCAAAAACCCCTGCCGGAAAGCGGCCCTGAAGGCCCGGCTGGGGTGCGGCAAAAACCCCCTTCCTGGCTGCGGCAAAAACATATGTTTTTGCCGCAGGTGGACACGAGCGTCTACTCTCGGCGCGCTCAGTCATCATTCGCTTCGAGAACGGTCCGCCAGAGTGGGGGAAGGTCAGTCTGGGCGGCCTACTCCGTCGCTTCAATGGGGCCCGGTCCCGTAGGACCAGGATGGGGCGCTTTGGGCGGCCGGCCCGTCGATGCGTCGGGAGCTTCAATGGGGCCCGGTCCCGTAGGACCAGGATGGGTAAGGACAGCCCCGTGGTCATCCGCAAGGGCCACGTGCTTCAATGGGGCCCGGTCCCGTAGGACCAGGATGGGATGGCGAAGGCGATGATTCGGTCCATCTCCCCCATCAGCTCGCTTCAATGGGGCCCGGTCCCGTAGGACCAGGATGGGGCGCGTCAATGGCGAGTGGTCCGGCGAGATGTCGACGTGGCTTCAATGGGGCCCGGTCCCGTAGGACCAGGATGGGCTGGCGAGATTGAGAAGACCGCCGCAGTCCTCATCATCAGGCTTCAATGGGGCCCGGTCCCGTAGGACCAGGATGGGTGTCGAGTCCAAGCAGCGCACGGCACGGCATCACGTTGCTTCAATGGGGCCCGGTCCCGTAGGACCAGGATGGGCATCGTCCACACGTAGTTCCCGCGCCCATCACGACCACGGCTTCAATGGGGCCCGGTCCCGTAGGACCAGGATGGGGGTTGGGGCTGGTGGTGGTGCCTTCGGTTCAGTCTCGCAGCTTCAATGGGGCCCGGTCCCGTAGGACCAGGATGGGGGGGCCAGACACACAGGAGGCATGACCATGACCGAGGCTTCAATGGGGCCCGGTCCCGTAGGACCAGGATGGGGCGGCGGTCGTATGGCGCCTGAACCGGCACGCCCTCCGCGCTTCAATGGGGCCCGGTCCCGTAGGACCAGGATGGGCCGCCAGCCGACCCGGCCTGTTCATCGTCTTTGACGGCATGCTTCAATGGGGCCCGGTCCCGTAGGACCAGGATGGGCCATGACCCGCACCAAACGCCCCCAAGGCGCCGAGAAGCTTCAATGGGGCCCGGTCCCGTAGGACCAGGATGGGCCAGAGTCCCGAAAGACGTTGAGGAGCCGCGCCTGGGCGCTTCAATGGGGCCCGGTCCCGTAGGACCAGGATGGGCTCGGCCACCGATGCCGACGGCCAGCCCAGACGCCGCTTCAATGGGGCCCGGTCCCGTAGGACCAGGATGGGCACGTCGGTAACGCAGGCCGGGCCAGAGCCGGACGCGCCCGCTTCAATGGGGCCCGGTCCCGTAGGACCAGGATGGGGTCAGGCGTCAGGTGTGCGGGGCAGTGCGCGTTCGTGAGGCTTCAATGGGGCCCGGTCCCGTAGGACCAGGATGGGTGGCGCTCATGCCGCACCATCCATCACCGACAACTGCTTCAATGGGGCCCGGTCCCGTAGGACCAGGATGGGCAGTGCGCAGCGAGCTCGTGAGCTGAGCCGCGGCCGTGCTTCAATGGGGCCCGGTCCCGTAGGACCAGGATGGGTCGCGACCCGCTGGACCTCGGTCCTGGCAATGGCCGTGCTTCAATGGGGCCCGGTCCCGTAGGACCAGGATGGGGCAGCAGCAGCTGACGGTCGCGAATCCCGAGCGGAAGCTTCAATGGGGCCCGGTCCCGTAGGACCAGGATGGGGATCGCGTCTGCGATGGCCTGCTGGTTCGTCAGCACGCCTTGGCTTCAATGGGGCCCGGTCCCGTAGGACCAGGATGGGGTCTCACGCTCAAAGAGCTACGGCACGGCGCCCCCGCTTCAATGGGGCCCGGTCCCGTAGGACCAGGATGGGGCAGCGGGTGGCGGTGCGGGCCCCCCGTGGCCATGCGCTTCAATGGGGCCCGGTCCCGTAGGACCAGGATGGGTGCGGGGAGGCTGGCCCGTCCTGGTGCTCGTCCATCGGCTGCTTCAATGGGGCCCGGTCCCGTAGGACCAGGATGGGTCGCCGATGATGGCGGCCCGCACCTTGGTCACGTCGAGGTGCTTCAATGGGGCCCGGTCCCGTAGGACCAGGATGGGCGGGGGTGCGGCATGAACGACCTCTCCACCATCAAGCTTCAATGGGGCCCGGTCCCGTAGGACCAGGATGGGAGACGGGGGTGAGCAGCGAGCCCCGCAACGCTCACACGCTTCAATGGGGCCCGGTCCCGTAGGACCAGGATGGGCTGGGATCCGGACTCCCTGTCCGACTGGATCCAGGCTTCAATGGGGCCCGGTCCCGTAGGACCAGGATGGGCTGTACTGGCTGATCCGCGCGCTTGGGAACGAGCTGAAAGGGCTTCAATGGGGCCCGGTCCCGTAGGACCAGGATGGGTCGGAGCTCGCGGTGGCGCTCCGGAACACTGCCACGCTTCAATGGGGCCCGGTCCCGTAGGACCAGGATGGGCCATCTCGAGGTGCGTGACTGGCGCATCGTGCGCTCGCTTCAATGGGGCCCGGTCCCGTAGGACCAGGATGGGTACCAGCGACAGATGACCCGCGCGGGGCTCATCCGGGTCGCTTCAATGGGGCCCGGTCCCGTAGGACCAGGATGGGGGGGCCGCTAACAGCCCTTCCTTGCGCGGGGCGGGGGGAGGCTTCAATGGGGCCCGGTCCCGTAGGACCAGGATGGGAAGGCCGGCTGAATTGGGTTGAGCCTCGGGTGTACTTGCTTCAATGGGGCCCGGTCCCGTAGGACCAGGATGGGCCCACAATGGCGGACGGCGTAGCCATCGACATGGTGCGGCTTCAATGGGGCCCGGTCCCGTAGGACCAGGATGGGCCATCACGACCGTTCACGTGACCGCAGACGCCACCGCTTCAATGGGGCCCGGTCCCGTAGGACCAGGATGGGGCGGACAGGCGGTGGCCTACCAGGGCCAGACCCCGCAGCTTCAATGGGGCCCGGTCCCGTAGGACCAGGATGGGCTGACTTCTTCATCGGCGGAATCCATACGGATACCGTGGTCGCTTCAATGGGGCCCGGTCCCGTAGGACCAGGATGGGAGGGTGTAGGTGTCCCCCGTGCGCCCCGGGCCTCGCCAGCTTCAATGGGGCCCGGTCCCGTAGGACCAGGATGGGCCCTCTTCGGGAAGGGTGTAGGTGATCAGCCGACGGCTTCAATGGGGCCCGGTCCCGTAGGACCAGGATGGGGACCTGGGGGCGCGGGAAGCTGCGTCAACCCAGCTGCTTCAATGGGGCCCGGTCCCGTAGGACCAGGATGGGTTGACAATCTGAGCTAGCCGGGCCTTGTACGCTTGTAGCTTCAATGGGGCCCGGTCCCGTAGGACCAGGATGGGAGCCCTCGCGGTCGACACGCTGGGCCGGTCGGGCGGCGCTTCAATGGGGCCCGGTCCCGTAGGACCAGGATGGGTCGCCAGTGATGGTCAGGTATCCGTCCGCCTCGATGAGCTTCAATGGGGCCCGGTCCCGTAGGACCAGGATGGGGCCATCCGAAGTCATCCCGACAAGCACGGTCATCACCCTGCTTCAATGGGGCCCGGTCCCGTAGGACCAGGATGGGTCCGCCCTCGCAGGAGCGGTTGCTGGAAGGCACTCTCGGCGACCAATTCGAGCATCGCACATCATCGGCCTCCTGTCGACCACCGAGAGCCCGCTATACGGGCCGCCATTCGCCGAAAGTGTTGACCACCAAGGAATCACGAGCAAGGCCAGGGGAAGTCGAAGCCAGCCGATGCTCGCAACCAGAATGCCAAAGAGCTTGCCCACTACTCTATCACCCGCACCACACGCTCAACGTGGACCATCGGCTGCCCCAGGGTGGTCATGCGCGACTCCGGCTTCTGGGGGCCCAAGTCCACAATGACCACTTGGTCCTCGCTCGGACGGATGACCCGCAACAAGGCTGCATCCATGCGGGCGCGCTGGATTGCGCTGAGCCGACACCGGAACACACTGTATTGCATCGCATCGCCAAAGCTGCGCATCACCTTGTAGACCGCCCGGAGGCGTCCTTTGTCCGCAATGTCGTAGCACACGATGTAGTGACGGGGCGTGTGGCGCATCTCAACTCCTCACCGGACAACAAAGCCACGGTAGACGTCCAGTTCGCCCAACAGCACCTTTCCGAGAATCCGTGCCTGGACTTCGATGATGCGGCGGTACCCCAGCCGTGAGCCAAAGACCGGATGAGTCACGAGCTGGTCCATGCGCTGAGACACCACCCGGATGAACGCGGTCCGACCGGCGTCGGTGAGGGAGCAGCCCGTGGGGTGGATCTTGAAGTGCGAAGGCTGGAGGATGCCCTTGTTGACGGCCGTGATGACGGCAGAGTCGGCCAGAACCGGTCGGAACTCCTCCATCAGGTCGAGCGCGAGCGATGGGCGGCCTGCCCGCGGCTGATGGAGAAACCCAACCCAAGCATCGAAGCCAACCCGGTGACAGACCGTGGTGCAGGTGCGCACCAGCATGGCGTAGGCGAAGCTCAACAGGGCGTTGATGGGGTCTCTCGGCGGTCGACGGTTGCGGCCATGAAAGTCAAAGTCCACTGGAAGGTCTGCCCGGAGCATGCTGGGCAGGGCGCCGAAGTAGATGCGCGCCGCCATGCCCTCCAGCCCTCGCAGTGTGTCGAGGTTGTCCGCGCTGCTGAGGTCGTCGGCGAGCGACTGGAGCTGCGAGAGTGCGGCGGCATCGGTCGGCTGCCCGTTTCGGCGCAGGAGCGTTCGCTGGTTGCGAATCTTCGCCCAGATCATCGCCTGGGCGAGTGGAAGTGAGGCCCGGGGGTCCGCCGCGACTCGGTGCTGGGCAATGCGCATGGCCACGTTCTTTCCGGCGGGCGGCTGAAAGCTGCCGTAGAACCAGCCGCCCTGGCTCTGCACCGTCAGGGGCACCCCTCGTGCCGCGAGCGCGCGGAGCACAGCAGTCGTGACCGAGGCGTTCCCGGAGAGCACGACCTCGCTCGTGTCTTCGTAGCGAGCGCGTCCGCGTTCGCCGTTCTTGTCGCGCGCCACGAGCTCCCCTCCGCTCTGGCCCAGCTTGATGCCGTGCCCGACCACAAACAGCGGGACGCCGTCATCCCGCGGCGGCATCAGGGGTCGTGCGGGAGCCTCCCGGGCGCCCGTGAGCATGTGGTGTTCATCCGGCAGGCAGATGCCGGCGAGGCTGCATCCCTGGCATCGAGGGCTATCGATCAGCGGGGGCGGCAGGCGGCGCTGCGCGATGATGCGCCGGGCCTCGTCCCGAGCAGCGAGAACCTGCGCTTCCAAGGCATCGTCGACCTCCACCCGCACGCGCGTGTGCGACCCGGCGAAGTAGAGCTCGCCATGGGGCACCGTGTAGCCGTGCGCCCGCAGCAGCAGCACCTGGGCCGCCACTTGCACCCGCTCAGGGGGCCAGGCGCCGTCAGGAAGGTCCGGGGCATGACCCTTCTTGAAGTCGATGGGAACCACCGCTCCCGAGGGCCCGCCCACCTCCACCAGATCCAAGCGCGCGACGATGTCGAGAGCGTCGTCTGACAGCAAGATGCTGCGGCGTCGACGGAGTTCTTCGGGCAGCTCGTCGGCGGGGGGCAGGCCGTCCCGACTCTCTTGGTCCACCCGCCGGTGCACGGTGGAGCCTTCGACCGTGTCGGCCGACTCCGCCCACTCTCCGAACACATGCTCCAGGGCGAACAGGCGAGGGCAGTACACCAGCTCGTTGAGCATCCGCGCAGGCACGTTCATCGCCATCTCCAGCCGTCATGAGTGTGTTTACCGTGGAGAGCGCGCAGACCCCGCCCACCCCCAGCGACCGTGGCCACCGAGACACCGTGGACGAGATGCGTGCACCCAAGCGCCACCCGACCCGCCTGGCGTCAGTCCACCGCGGCGAACTGGCCCAGGCCGAAGTGGGCGCCGTAGCCGAGGGACACGGGCCCCTGCACCGCGGTGCTCAAGGTCACCTCGAAGGCATGCCCGCGCCGGCTGCCCTGGCTTCCGCCGCCGCTGCGACGCTCCCGCTGGAACTGCCGCGCCCACAGCCGCTCGTCTTGGGGCGACTCATGCACACGGCGAACCTCCACCACGGTTGGCTGCGAGGGGCCTGGACAGCGGAGCGCCAACCACCCGGCCCACGCCGCTGCGAGCTGTTCCTCGGCGGTGTCTCGCCAGCCATCGGCCCGACGCTTCGGGTGGCGGGGGCACAGGAAGGGGGTCGTGCTGCGCCAGCGCGCTGCGAGACCGAGCTGTGGAAGGGCGAGCGCTCCCGGCGCCGGATTGACCGCGCCGAAGTCCTCGGGGTGAGCCAACGCAACCAACACCAGCCGCAGCTCGCCGCCGTCCCCCTTCGCCCCCCGACCGTCGCGACGCCGGAGCCGGGTCATGCGTTGCAGTGCGTGCTGGGACTGGGCGTCGAAGCCCGCCGGGGCGAACACCGCGAGCGTGTCAATGTGGCGCCCAGCTCGGGCTCGGGCCATCGGAAGGACATGGGCATGGCGGTGCCCCCTCATGGGGGTGCCATCGGCCTGTCGACCAACAAACACCGGAGCCCCATCACTCAACGACAACAAGGCCCGCCGGACGTGCTCCGCCATCGACAGCGACTGGCCCACCCCGGGGAGCACCCGGTCCTGGATCGTGTACAGCGCCAGCGTGGGCGGGGAAGCCGGACGGTGGGCACTGCGCTGGCGCGGCGGAACCGGATCCTCGGACACCGAGTACGGCACCGAGCACATCCCAGGCGCTGCGGACCATCGACCACGATGCAAGGCGTGAGTGTCGACGGTCAGGGCGTCCCAGCGGTCAGTAGGCGCACCGGCCCGCTTGCCACCCGCCGCAATGTAGCCCTCGCGCCAGGCGTCAAAGGCCGCCTGGGAACGCAGCAACGCAACGGGGGTCGGCGTTGTGTGTGGCCCCGGATCGGCCGCTGCGGTGGGCACGGCCGTCGGTGACTCAAGGGTGCCCAGGATGGCGCCCGCTTCAACCCAAGACTCGGCCCGCCCCAAGTAGCTCAAGTCCCGACAGAGTGTGTCGAGCTCGGCCAGCTCGTCGGCACTGGGACACAGCGCCGGCCAGTGGACACGCACCGTGGGGAGGTGCCGTCGGTCCCCGGCCAGGAAGCCGTCGAGGATCTTCGTGGTGTGGTCCACGCCGTCCTTCTTGGGCCCCAGCGGCACATAGTGGCGGGTGTGGGCGGGCTGGAGCTTGGGCAGCTCGAAGACGGGCGGCGTGCTGCCCAGCGCACACAGCAGCGCCTTGAGCGCCTTGGACGGGCCCGGTGGTTGGCGCAGTGCCACGGCTGCCAGCGCTCGCGCAATCCGCCACGGCGAAGGCGGCCACTCGACCTGGCCTTCGTTGGCGTGGTGGCCCCAGGGGGTGGCGTGAAACCGGCCAGAGAGCAGCCGCAGCTCCAGCACAAGTCCAGGAGCGCGCGCCGAGGGTGACGTCGACATGGGACCTACTTCTTCCAAGTGACGACAGAGACGGCGGGATCGGCAAACACGCCCGTGGCAGCGGCAGCCTTCACGAGCCCAGGCAGCGCGGCGGCCACCGCGGCCCGGCTGGGGAGGCGGTGGTCGGTGGGACGGGTCGCACGCAGTCCGTCGGGCACAACCTCCAGATCACACGCCGTCCGCAGGCGGAGGCCATCTTCAAGGAATCCGTGGATCTTGAACAACGCAATGGCGTGGAGGAGCTCCAGCACAGGAGCGGGCAGCCCCGTGGCACGAAGCTGGGCGAGGTCGAGGTTGAAGCACGCGGTGATCTCGGCGGCCACGTACTCGTCGCGGTGGAAGGGCACGTTGCCGAAGCCCTTCTTCGCCTCACCGGAGGGGTCGACGTGGTCGTTCTTCACACCACCGGATGCGGCCACCCGCACGTCCCGAGCCTCGATGAACCCCGACAGGGCCCGCGCGACCCGGAGACGTCCGCCCGCGAGCTCCTTCTTGGCCAGGAACACGCCGTGGAGCAGGCAGTGCAGGTCTCGCGCAGCCAGCACCCGCGCGAGGAGCTGGTGGTCGACTGGGCCCTTGTCCATGACGCCGACGTCGGCCCGCAAGCGGTCGAAGAAGGACCGGTCCTTCGACTCCAGGATGTAGGGCGAGTTGATGCGGTGGGCCTCGGTCATCGAGCTCGTGAGGTACTGGCCGTCCGTGTCGACCACACGAATGTAGGGCACGCCCTCCAGCTCGGGGACAGGACCACAGGCGACCGGGTCCCAAGCCGCAGCCTCCAAGCGGTTGGCCACCGACTGGGCGCTCTCCAACAGGAGCATCTCGGTGCCATCGGGCAACGTGTAGCTGGCCGGGCCCAGATCGGGGAAGCCCGTGGGTTGGAAGCGGCTGCCCTGAAGGGGCTGCAAGCGGGCCTCAATGAGGATGCGTGGGCCGGATGGCAGGGCGGGGTCGAAGGTGTCGAGGAGCGCGGTCATGGCTGGACCTCCTGATGGGTGAGCAGTTCGGAGACGAGCTGCGCGTGGGCAGCGTGGGACAGCGGAAAGGCAAGGGCGGCGGCGATGCGGCAGGACTGGGCCGGCGCGACCGGGGCCGTCGATAGAGGCCGGGTGGTGCGGGGGGCATGGTGGAGCACCAGGGGCAGCCCACTCGCGCGCAGCCGGCGGAGGGCGAGGGTGGACGCACCCGCGGAATCGCCCGACAGGGCGCGGCGAAGCAGGCCCGGCGTTCGCGGCTGGGTGGACTCCCGCACGGGTCGCCCGTCGGTGCAGAGGGCCAGCAAGCCAAAGAGCGGCGGGGTCCAGCCATGGCGCGCATGGCCCGCAGGCGGAAGCTCGCGCACCAGCGCAAGACCGTCGGCCAGCGACTCGATGGTGCGGTCAGCCTCGGGGTGGTCGAGCCACCAAGCCACATCGGCGAGGGACACGCCACGGGGGAAGGCAGGTGTGGGCTCCCCTTGGGCCCGGCGCACGTCGGCGCGGGCAAGCAACCCACCCAGCTTGCCCTCCAGGTCTCCCGCGCCCCAGCGCACTTGCACGGTGTCGGTGTCCTCCCAGCTCGGCCACCGGCCGCGGGAGATGGGCCGGGTCTGGACTCGCAGTCCCCGACCGGCCAGTGCAGCGGCAAGCCGGAACACGGGCGAGTCTTCTTCGGCTTGCACTGCCCAGTCCGACGAGAGCCAAGGGATGGGCGGCAGCCGGTTCTTGTCGGCACACCAGCGACGGGACCGAGCCTGTTGCCCATCGCAGGCCCCGAGGGCCATGAGCAGGTGCTGAACGGCGGCGGGACCGGGCTTGCGCAACAAGCCAAACACCCCTTCCTCCACGGACCGGCGACAACGCAAGATGGACGCCGGCGCTTGGTCGGCACCGGTGGCGTTGCGCAGTCGGCCAAGCCAGTTGTCGATGTCGTCGACAATCCTCGCAGATGGGGTGTTGTGGACCGGCCAGGAGCCGAGCGGGACGGCGTGTGTGGCCAGTCCATTGCGGACGTGAAACCCATACCGCTCGAAGGCACTGATGCCCCGCGCCACGCCCAGCTCCGCCAGCGCTCGGGCAAAGTCGACGCCATCGCGGGCCGCTCTCCGCTGGGGGCCCAGCTTTGCCCGCCCCTCGCGCAGGAGCGCACGCAGCTCGGGGAGGCTGGAGGGCCGCGCCCAGATGGGCAGCCAGAGCTCGTTGCGTCCGCTGTCCTCCTCGCTCGCGACGGCGGAAGCATAGCCAGCGCCCGAGCTGCGCACCGAGAAGGGATAGACCAGCTCGCCGGGAGCGAGAGACTCCAGCCGGCGGGTGGCCGCAGCGGCGAAGCACAGTGCGCCTTCCAACATCAACACAAAGACCCACGGGTTGACCAGCGAGTCGACCTGGGCGCCAGGTCCGGCGTTTGCCCCGCCGCCCGACGCCGGGTCGAACTGGCCCACGGAGTTCTTCGTCAGCCCGGGCGAGGCCGAGCCAAAGAGCGCATCATTGAGCCAGTGGTGGCGGGCAGTCACGGCAGCCCGCGCTCGGGAATCGGACTCCGGGAGGGGGCCGACCACTTCGAGCAGTCGCTGGAGGAAGTTGTTGGAGAAGTCGAGTCGGCCGTCGTTCCCCCCCGTGCCCAGCAAGGGAGGGAAGCGCGGACCGTGCCCGGTGAGCGTGAGGGCGGCATCCATCCAACGCAGTGCAGCCTCGGGCAGCTCCGCACGCAGCGTGAGGATCAGCTCTTCCTTTTGGGACTTGTCCGGCTTGTCTTCGATGCCCAGCAACCCAAGCACTTCAACACAGGCCGCGGCGGTCTGACGAAGCGGCGTGAAGCGGGGGTCGGCCGAGCCGCGAAGGGTGTCCAGCGCCACCGAGTTGTCCTTCGGATGGAACCCACTGCCGCCATTCCAAGGACTCAACACGGGGGTGGGCACGTACTCATCCGCGAAGAACCGGGTGAGCGCGTCCGGGTCGAGGGTGGAGCACAGGTTCAGGCCGTCCGGCGTCCACCACGCGCGAGCCTCGCTGTCGACCTGTTCCGCCACCAGCCGCAACACAGCCATGCCACAGAGGTAGCGGGCGAGCGGCCGAGGCTGGCACCCGCCCAGTGTGATGGTGTGGCGGGCGGGGGCGTCTTGGGTTGGGATTGGGCGTGGTTCAGTCACCGCTGGCCTCCAGTGGGCTGAGGGCGGCGGGGGCCGCTCGTTTTGCCGATGCTCGCCAGTCCGCCACCCGCAGCAGGCTCTCCCATGCCGCCAGGCGGAAGGGCCCGTGCGCATCCACGAGGCCCGCCACCCGGTGGGCCCAGCTCGGCCCCAGCGGCCCGTCACCCAGGCTGGCAAGGCTGAGGTCGAGGGTAGTCGCGGGAACGGTGTGGCCGCCGCCGAGGTCGGTCTCGGGGAGCTGCTCGCCGTCGCGGACGCCGAGGATGGTCGGCGTGCGGTCCGGTGTGGGGCGCTCGCCGGGACGTGGGCGGATCTGCAGTCGCACCTTGCCGTGGTGGGCGAGAATCAGGAACCCGGTCAGGTCGTCACCACCCTGCGCCAACCAAGCCAGGGCGCTGGCGAGCTCGTGTCGGTAGTGGCGCCGGGCACACCGAGCGCGGCTCTTTCCGTCGCTCTTGGCCCACGGACCGCCTTCTCGACGGGCATCATCGTTGGGAACGGCCGCCAGAAGCATGTCTTGGAACTCCGGGAGCACCTTGCCCAGGTCGTGCCAGCGGGCCGCCATGGCAAGGTCAGCCCAGGGGGCATCCAGGTCAGCCAGGCGCGTGCGAAGGCGCTCGACCTCCTCCACCACATCGCCCAAGTGAACGGGAAGTGAGACGAACCGGCCGACGCGGGTGGTCCAGGGGTCCCCGCTGTCTTCGGGCGCTGGCAAGGCGGGCTCGCAGGCCACCTCCGTCGGGTGGTCGCTGGGCTTGCCGGTCCAGCCGAGCGGCGCAGTGTAGCCTCCGCTCGCCACGTCCAGCAGGATGGTCTCGCCCGGGGCCGGCCGTCGGCGGGCGTGCCAGCGGCCGGCCAGTCGGTCCCAGCCCCAAGCGGTGGCACGGGTGGCTTCGAGGAGCTTGTGGAGGGAGCCGACCGGGACGCGGCACAGCTCGTGTTCGTGGGGCAGCGGTGCGTCGGGTGCAGGCTTGCCTTTGCGGTCCCCGGCGGGATCGAGGGCGCGCCAAGCGACAAAGGCATCGCGGGCGTCGCTGTCCCGGACGAAGGGGGCGATGTCGATGTGCTCGCCGGACAGGTCGGGCGTGGTGTCGAACAACTCCAGCAGGTCGCTGGCCCGAAGCACAGGAAGCGCTGGACGGGCCGCCACAACGGGGACGGCACCGATGCTCCCGATGTCGAGCGCGTCCAAGCCGGTGAGCAGCTCTCGGGCGTGCTGCAGGGCTTCGGGGGCATAGGGTGCGGAGAGCTTCTCCGGCAGGTCCAGCCACACCACCTGGGCATCGGCGTCTCCACCACCCCGGTTGCAGCGTCCGGCCCGCTGCACGATGCTGGACCACGGCGCGAGCTCGGTGACCAGCAACCGGCCACTGATGTCGACACCGGCCTCAACGACCTGGGTGCTGACGAGGATGCCCTGCCAGTCAGGGTCGAGGGCGTCCTCGGCGGCCCGTCGGTCCAGGGGGCGAAGTCGGCTGTGGAGCAACCGCATCGGCGTGCCCTTCAGCCCCTTGTCGCGGCTCAAGGCGCGGAAGAGCTCCTGGGCTCGCTTGACGGAGTTGAGCACGACCAGGGTTCGGGTGCCGTCCTTGTGTTCGTCGCGCAGCAACGCAAGGAGCGAGGCCGGCTTCTTGGGATCCCAGGTTGCCGGCCGCAGCGGCTTGGGTGCGGTGAGGCGGCGGGCGAGCACCGGGTGGGCACGGTCGGCGTCGGTCAGGGAGAGGGTGGTCCGTGCCGGGCCACGGTAGTCGACTGTGGCGACCGCGCTGGTGGCGTTGGTCGCCGACATGAACGTGGTGTGGCTGGGTGCCGCGGTGCCGAACCGGTCTCGGAGGCCCTGGAGCTGGGCGGCGGTGGACAGGCCCGGTCCGAAGAGCTGGGTCTCGTCGAGCACCCACCACACATCGGAGTGCAGCCAGCCAAAGTGCATGGGCCACCGGGCCGGCGACATGGCGTACCCACGGTTGAGCGCCCGGCTCAAGAGCTGGTCTTGGGTGCCAATGAGGAGGGCGTCACGGTCTGGGCGGGCTTCCCAAGCTTCATCGACCGCACCGCCGAGGAGGGCGTGGACGCCGACCGCATCGGTACGGTTGAGCGCGTTCACCCACCGCAAGGCACTGTGCAAGGTCTGTGTCACAAGTCCGCGGGTGGGTAGGCAGTACACCAGCCGACGGGGCGCATCTTGTGTCGTTGCACGCCGCCACAGCCATGCCAAGATGATGGCGGCCGTCTTGCCCGCTCCGGTGGGCGCGCTCACAAAGTCCGGTAAGTCATCACTCTCGGCAAGTGCCACTTGAAATGGTAGTGGCGAGAAGCCCGTGGCCCGCGCGAAGGCGGACGCGAAGTCATCGTGTTTTTCGCTCATTGCTGCCCCTGTTCCCCAGTCTCAATCAAATACTGTGCCAGAGATGCCCCAAGTTCCTTCACGAGGGAGTCACGCAGCCACGCCGGTGCGAACACGCGAACCTGCGGCCCCCACTCCAGGCAAAACCGGATGAGCTCACGGCCACCCGTGCGCATGTGCAAGTCCAGACCGCCATCGTCGCGAGGGACCATTCGCGCAGTGGGGTGCCAACTCCGAGCGCGGGCGTAGCGGGCGCCCTGTGCCGTAAAGCGCAGGTGGACGTCATCGAGGCGGTCCCCGGTGGTGATGCCAAACCACGGCCGCAGCTCTTGTTCCGGTCGGTAGTCTCGCGGAAACTCGAAGGGCTCGCCGCTCACCACGGTGTGCATTCGGTCGATGGCAAAGCGCTTCACGGGGCCATTGTCGTCCACTCTGGCCAGGAGGTACAGCGCGCGTCTGTAGACCACAAGGGTGAGCGGCGCCACCTGTCGAAGTTGCTCGTCGCCACGGATGCGGGAGTATGCAAAGTCGAGCACCCGTTCCCGGAGTAGGGCGTCCAGCACGGTGTCGATGGACTCGCGCTGGTTGCGATAATCGCGGGCAGGCTCAGCGAGCAGGCGGATCTTGCGACTGATGTTGTGAGTGTAGCGACGGGGGAGCTGGTCCCAGGGGCGCACCTCTCGGGTCAACTCACCGAGGGCCGTCCCGCCGAGAAACCCGGTGAGCTCGCGCCCGAGGCTCAGCGAGATTCGGTCGAGGATGCCCAAGCCTTCGACGGCGAGGCCATCGTCGACAACCCAGTGTCGATGGCGTCCCTCCCCCTCTGCGCGGATGGGGGCGACAGGCGCCAGGTGCTTGAGGTCCTCGCGGATCTGGCTCTGGGTTGCGCCGGTGTCCGCAACGAGCTCTCGGGTCGTGGCCTGCCGCCGCCGCATCAGTGCGAGCAGCAGGCGCACCCGGCGCTGGGTGGGGCTGAGATCCGTCGGTTCCTGCACGAGCACCTCCTGACGAGGCACCGTATAGCGGGCGTTCACGCTGGGAATTTGGGCACTGTTGCTTTGTGCAGGGGACATGTGGGCCAGTGCGAGCGTGCCTCGCGAGCTGAACCAGATTCTCGCCGCCCCACTTCACCCCAACCGCCGCCCCCACCAGAACCGCGCCACCTGGCGCCCCTCCGCCACCGACCACCGCGGCTTCTTCACCGCCCGCTCCCGCTCCCAGACCTTCAGGAACCGGCACCAGCCCTTGAGCGTCGGCGACAGCAGCTCCCCGCCGCCGTCCACCCGGGCCCACAGGTCGTCCCAGCCCACCAGCTCCAGCCGGCCCCCCTCGACCACCGGGAACAGCCCCCCGGCCTCGTCCCGCTGCTCGCGCCAGAACGACCCGCCGATGTCCGCCCGGCGGCGCAGGTAGCCGTGGCGGTCGCTCAGCTTGGGCCAGATGGCCGGCCACATCTGCTCGGCCACTGGGTCTGGCAGGTCGCGGAAGCCGATCTCGGCCCACGTCGTCTGCCAGCTCCGGAGCTGGTCCAGGCGCGCCACCCACCGCTCGGTCTCGGTCGCCACGTCCAGCCACGGCACGTCGTCGAAGGCCGCCGGCTCCAGGGCCGCCAGCTCCTCGCCCAAGCCCGACTCCCGCAGGTCCATGCCCGTCGGCCCAAGCATCCCCGGAGACCGCAGGGGCACCGCGCCCGTCGCCGCAATGGGCCCGTCCAGGCGGCCCACCTCCATCACCCGCTTGCCGAGCAACAGCCGCTGCCCGGTGAACAGTGGCGGGCCCTTCGTCGGCACCAGCGCACGCTCTTCGCGCACCCGCAGCCCTTGGCTGAACCAGGGCCAAGCGGCCGTGCTCACCCGCGCGAGCTCGCTGAGGATGGCCTCGGCCTCCCCCCGCAAGCGCTCGGCCGCCGCCGGCTCGGACCGGAACGCCCGCATGAAGCGGTCTGCCGCGGCCAAGAGCCGACTGTTCGCCGCCCGGGACGTCCGCTGGCGCCGGGCCGCTTCCTGGGCCAGACGGTCCTGCTCTGCCCACTTGAGGGCTTCGGCGCGCTGCTCGGGACTGGCCAGCTCGGCAACAATCTCGGCCACGGTGAGGTCGGAGCCCGCCGCCGGATTGTTGGTCGCCCGGTCCTGGCTCGACACCAGCGACTTCATCCAGCTCTGCTTCGTGTCGATCTTCATCAGCCGGCGCACGTCGAGCGAGCCCCGCGCCAAGTAGTACGTGATGGAGATCTCGGTGGCCATGGCCCCCTGGCGCACCCCGCGTCCGTTGCGTTGCTGCAAGGTCGCCGGCTCCCAGGGCAGGTCCAGGTGGTGAATCGCACACGTGCGGCGCTGCAAGTCCACGCCCTCGTAGGCGACGGCATTGCAGATGATGACGTCAAAGGCGGGCTCTGCATACTCGTCGTCGTCCGGGCAACCCACGCCGTTGAACGCCTCGGCAATCTGTTGCCGCTTCTCCATGTCCTTGGCGACCTTGGCGTTTAGAATCGCAATGCGCTTCGCCGGTACGCCGCCCTCCACGAGCAGCCGCTTGACCCACTCGTGGACCGCGATGTTCTCGACGAAGATGATGTGGGCGCAACTGAAACAGACCCGCGAGGCACAGCCCGTGGGGGGCTCGGAGCACACACCGTCCCGCTTCATCGACGCGATGACGTTGCGGGCGCAGGCCTCGAGCTTGGGCGCGTGGCCCCGGATGGGGATGGTGGGCGAGGTCTTCTTGTTGAACTTCTTGCCCGAGTGGTTCGGCAGCTCGGTGTGTTGGGCCACCAGGTCGATGCGACCCGACAGGCCCATCACCCGCAGCCGCAGCGCCTCGATCGCCCCTCGGCTCCCCGGCAACTGGGCCGCCAGCTTGCGGATCTTCTCCTGAATGTCGGCAATCTCGCTGAGAATGGCCTGGATTGCGGCTTGTTGGCTGGGCGCGAGGTCGACGTGCTCCTGGCGCACGATGGCGTCGGGAATCCGCAGGCCCACCTCTTCGGCGGTCCGGAACTCCGCCTGGTCGAACAACACATCCCGCAGCTCGGGCAGGTTGCCGAAGGCCCGCACCGCAGAGCGCACCTCCAGCTTGCCATCGGGCTTCTGGGCGATGGCTTGCTCGGTCAGGCAGTACCGCGAGATGAAGGTCTCGGGATCGGTGATGCCCACCCGCTCGAAGGCGTGGGGATCGACGATGGCGACGGCGTTGTAGAACTCCAGCGGGCTGTTCTTGGCCGGCGTCGCGCTCAGCAGCATGACGCCGGCGCCCCCGGTCCGGCGGCGGACCGCATGGGCCCTGAAGGCCAGGTGCCACGCCCGCTTTGAGGCGTTGCCGCTGCCCAGTCCGTCGGGCACACCACCCTCGCGCTGCTCGGCCATGAACAGGTTCTTGAAGTTCTGGGACTCGTCGACCGCGAGAAGGTCGATGCCCAGCTCTTCCCAAGTGAGCCCGGGATCGTAGTCCTGGCCCACGTTGCCCTGGAGCATTCCCATGAGCCAGCCGGCTGAAGCCTCCTCCTCCACGGCTTCCTTGCGCTCCGAGCGGCCCTTGGCCTTGCCGTCCCGGCCGTCGTCCTCCTGGCGGGCGAGGGCGGCCATGCGGCGGATGCTCGCGACCCCTTGGGCGAAGTCCACCAGGGTCTCTTCCTGAATCCGGGTGCGGCCAATCATGGACTGGGTGATGAGCACCAGATCGTAGGCGCCGGCCTGGAATGCCCGCCACTTCTTCGCGCGGTCCTCGGGGCTGTCGGTCTCGCTCGCCCACTTGCCCTTGCGGGGGCCCCGCGTGAGCTTCTTGCGGTTCGAGCCCACGACAAGCACGCGGTAGTCGGGCAGCACGCGCTTGATGTCCCGCCACCACTTCCACACCAGGCTGTTGGGCACCACGACGGCCGCCCGACGGGCCCAGCCCTCCTGACGGGCCCGGGCCAGCGTGAAGATGAGGGTGTAGGTCTTGCCGAGGCCCACGTCGAAGGCGAGCACGCCCTTGCGGTTCTGGAGCAGCCGCTTGGACGCGGCCATCTGGTAGGGGTGCAGCGTGATGGGGCTGTCCCAGCGGGCCACCGTGACGGGATCGGTGTCGACTCGCCGGGGCCGGTAGCCGCGCACGGTGCGGTTGTAGTGGGTCTCGATGGCCTCTTGGGCGGCCGGGTTGCCCTGGATCCAGCTCCGGAAGTGAAGCACCCAGCCCGTGGCCACGCGAACCCGCGCCGCATCGACGGTCTCGGTGGTCTGCTCGCCGTCTTCGGAGAACAGCTTGGCCGCCCGGGGCTTCCACAGCTTGCGGTCGTTGTTGGCCCAGCCGATGAAGTTCAGCAGCGCCTTGCGGCCGTCGCCGTCGTCCACGTCGTCGGGCTCTTCGACTTCGAGGTCGACCCGCCCCTCCTTGGTTGTGGGCAGAGCGCTGTAGGCCATCCCTTCGACCATGAGCGTGCCCCGCTCCCAGACCAGCTCCAGCGGCTCGCCGCCACCGAACAGGGGGTTGTCTCGCTGCCAGTCCACGATGACGTCGGCGGGCACGAAGCGGTCCCGGGGGGTGAGGCCGCCGTCGCCGAGCACGTCATCGTCGGAGTCCCGCACGATGGCCGGCGCCAGGATGTCGGACCAGGTGAGCGGGCCGATGGCCTGGATCAGCAGGTTGCGCTGACGGGCCGCGCGCTCGGGGTCTCGGGCTTCGAGGGCATCGAGGGCGTCGTGCTTGGGCCACAGGTAGCCGGTGGTGTAGTCGTCGGCGGAGACCCAGCGGCCGTCCTCTCCCTCGCACCAGCCGGCCTCGTCGAGGGCCTGGGCCACGGCGGCGGGCTTCATCGAGCCCCCACCCCGAGACACCCACAGCTCGGCCACACGGGCCAGCTCGGCGCCGCCTTCTTGGCGCACCAGCCAGCTCGCGATGGCCGTGACCTCCGGCGGTCCCTGGTAGCGGTTGCTCAGCTCGGGCTCGGTCACCAGCGCCGGCCCCAGCCCCTCGGGACCGTTGGTCGAGGCCAGGAATGCCTCCACGCCGCTCACCCGCTGGCGGGCTGCGGCGGTCAAGCCAGCGTGCTCGTGGGGCAGACCATGGGCCGACACCCAGTCCCCCACGTCGGCCACGAGCTCGCCGCGCACGGTGAGCAGGTCGCGGTCGGGGCTCTCGGCCTGGAGGGCAGCCAGGTAGGCCGCAATGCGGTGACCGAGGGCATCGGCCACACGGACGTCCACGCCGGCGTCCGCGGAGACCCGCACGGCCTGGGCGACCACACTCCCCCGCTGGTGGCTGGCCACGGCGGGCGCGTCGGCACCTCGGGCGGCCGACATCTCGCGCACGGTCTCGCCGATGACCAGCTCTGGCAGACCGGTGAAGTCCCCGCGGATCGAGTAGCCCCACCGTCCCTTTCGGGCCTTGCCCGAGTCGTCCTCTTCGTCGTCTGCACCGAGCTCTTCACCGAGCACATGCTCAGGGAACGCCTTGAAGTAGCCGCCCTCGGCGATGGCCTGGTCTTCGGGCAGCACAGCATCCAAGGTGCCCGCGCGCTTGGTGAAGAACACGAGGTCCACGACCAGGTTGGCGCCGGGGAACAGATCGGTCTTGCCGTCGGTGGACACCGAGGGCAGCCGGAAGGCGGACGACAGGTGGGCGGTCCGGAGCAGGGCCTCGCGCAGCTTCACCAGCTTGCGGCTGGTGCCGGTGAGCAGGCCGCCGGGCACCAGGAAGACCCCAAGGCCGTGGGGCTCCAGCAGGCCCACCGCCCGGCTCACAAAGTAGTGGTAGGCCGCGCGAATGTCCTGACCGACGCTGTCCTCGGCCTTGGACGCACCCCGCGCACCGTAGGGCGGGTTGCAGACCACGAGATCGAAGCGGCGGGCGTCGTTGTAGGCCACCCAGCGCTCGAAGGGGCCGTGGTAGACGGTGGCATCGGGCGAGAAGCGCGCCCGCAGCACGCGCTCGGACACAGCGCTGTACTCGACGGCGGTCCAGTCGGCCGGCACGCCCGCTTGCTGGAATCCGGCGAGGAAGCGGCCGATGCCAGCGGAGGGTTCGAGGGCCCGGAAGGGCAGGCCGGCGCCCGGTCGGGACAGCTCGGCGGGCCAGGACGCGACGGCGTCAGCGACGGACCGGGCCACGTCGGAGCGGGTGTAGTATTCGTGGATCAGCCCCCGCGTCTCGGGCACCGGGAAGCCCTCGGGGAAGCGGTCGGCCACCTTGCGCAGCGACAGCCCGCCCCAGCCCGAGTAGGTCGCGAGCACCTGGTGCTCGGCTCGGGTGTAGGGCCCATCGGGCTTGGTCGACAGCAGCAGCATTGCCGCGAGGTTGGCCTCGGTGCGCTCCTTCACGCCCATCAGCTCGGCGGGGAGCTCGGTGGGGAGCTCCGGCGCAGTGGCGGGCACAGACTGCCCACCCATGCGGGCCAGAATCTGCCGCTCGTAGGGCCGCATGGACTCGGCAAGATCGGCCACGGCGGTGTGTTGGTTCCGCTCCCAGAATCCCCACACGTCAGCGGGGCTCAGCCCCTCCGGCGGGGACTGGGCGATGGACGTGATGGCGAGGTTGGCGACCTGGGCCGCCAGCAACATGATCTGGTCGACGGCATCGAGGCCGGCGAGGTCTTCGTCTTCCATCACCGTGCACCTCCGAGCAGCTTGGCGAGGGCGTCATCCATGCTGGACTTCATGGCCTGACCGATGGCGGCGTCCTTCTGGGCTTGGGTGAGCACCTTGGTGGACGGGGCAGACCGGGGCTTGCGTGCCGACTTGGGGGCCGCGGCCTGGGGGCTGGCTTGCGTTGCGCTTGCGTTGCTGGGACGGGACCGCTTGGTGACGCGAGGCGAACGCTTGGGGCTTGCCTTGGGCTCGGCCTTGGGTTCCGGCTTGGGTGCAGGTGCAGGTGCGGGCCCACCGAACAACGCACGCTGGCCGGCTGCACAGTCGGCCGCCAGCCGCATGGCGCTGATCCCCAAGACCTGCAGGGCTTCCTTCTGCGAAGCGTCCGCCTTGGCCCGACTGAGCGCATCGGCGGCCTTCTTGATTGCCTTGGCCACGGCCACCCGCTCGGGCGCGCGACAGCTCGGCCGATCCACCAGCTCTCGGGCCCGGGTGATGAGCTTGCGCGTGCGCCAGGTCCAGCGCGGCGTGGCCTCCAGGTAGGTCCGGAGGTCTTGGCCACGCTCGGCCCAGTCCGCCGGCACCGTGCGCTTCTTGCCCTTCACGGCGTTGTCGAGCTCCTCCATCAGCTCGTCGACGGTTGCCTTGTCCCCGCTGATCTTGCCGTCAAACAGCCACCCTTCGAGAATCCACGGTGTGGGGTGGTCCGACTTGAACATCGCCCGCAGGAAGGCCAAGGCGTTCTGCACCGGCGCCGACCGGCCGGGCCGCCCGATGGCCTCGCCTCGGTCGATGGCATCGAGGATCTCCATGGCAGCGTCCGCCACGGCCTTGGCCTCCTCGGCCATGGGGGCCGTCTGAGGTGCGGGTGCCGGTGCCGGGGCTGCCTTGCGGGCCCGGGGCTTCCGAGGTGCCTTCGTCCCGGGGCTCCAGTCCTCCGAGAGTCCCCGTCCCGCACGAGTCTTCGACGGCACCGCTGCGCCACGGGTGCCCGTGTACCCATCGTCGAGCGCACCCCGACGCCGGGTGTCCCGCTGAGAGCACGCTTCAGCCGCCAGATCGGTGGCCGTCCGGACCGCCGCGAGCACCGCCGCCGAGAGCTGCTTGCTCGACTGCACTGGCGACTGACGGGGCTCGGCAAACCACCGGGGGCTCCGCGTGATCTGCCAAGACCAGCCCCTGCCCTCGTTCCACACGCGAATCGTGACGTAGGCGAGCTTGCGCTCCAGCTCAACGAGCGGCCCATCGGGCGAGCACGTCATCCACGCCCGCCACTCCCCCCGAAGTGCGATGGCGCCCACCGGCCCGAGATCGTCGCTCAGTAGGGTCTTGATGGCCGCGACCTCAGCCTCAACGCTGGCCACCGCACCCTTGGGCATGGCCACGGCATCGGAGTGTGCCTCCCCCCGCCAAGCCCGTGGTGAACCGTCCTTCGGCACCAGCACCAACAGTGCTTGACCGGTGAGCGGACGCAACACAAGCCCCCACTCCCCACGGTCGGGGGTCTTCCCTCCACCGTGAATCACACGGGGAACGGTCTCTGCGGCATTGTCGATCTTGAGCCGGGTGCGGCTGGGCTTGTGGGCCATGGCGGGTGTCCCTGGGGCTGTCAGGTGGGGGTGTCGTCGGCGGGGGTGTGGACGTGGCGATGCTCGACAATGACGTGGGGACGCCACTTCGAGAGGGCGGTGAGCGTGCGCCCGAGCTGGCTACCGAAGACCACCATGGCCACCGGAAGGGTCAAGTTGCCGAGGGCGAGGTCGCCCAAGGGCGAGGTCACAACATGGGTGCCCGGGGCATCTTGGGCGTAGGCCAGACCGATGAGCCCGAAGCCCACCGGAATGCGAATCCAGGCGGGGATCAGCTCGGCGCTGAGGAAAGACTGAGACATCACGGACTCCCCACCGGCACGGGCGATGGCGGCGGCGGCGGGCCGGTCTCGGGTGCGTCCACGCGGGCTTCGATGACCGCCCACATCAGCGTCAGGCCGGCCCGAATCAACGGACCGTCCACCGCTTCGAGGGCCACGCCGGCCGGACCGGGGATTGTGATGTCCAGAGGCATCGCAGCATC
>CALOBC010000036.1:0-171820 GCA_942491145.1 Myxococcota bacterium
CCCAGCAGCAAGTGGCGGCGGCTCAGCTCAGCCATGGGGTCTCCAAGGGACGAAGCTCAAGCGGGGCGGGGGGACTCGACGGGAATGCCGACGCGACCGTACACGAACTGGAGCAACCAAGCTGGCCCCACCAGCAGAAAGGGCAGCTCGTCGAGGAAGCTTGGCTTCTTGCCTTCGATCTTGTGGCCAATGAACTGGGCCACCCAAGCCAGACCAAACACACCGATGCTCACCCAGTGCAGCGGCAGCCCGGCCAGCTCAATGCCCGTGTTGATGCCGATGCACAGCACGGTCAGCGCGCCCATGCCCACCATGATCGTGCGGGACAGCCGCGCGTAGAAGGCCAGGACAACCACCAACGCCACCACCGCCCAGCTCAGACCGGGGGTGGAGAAGGGATGGGGGATGCTCTGGAGCAGCCCGACGGTCGACAGGTAGATCAGCGGGATGCACACCCAGTGAATGGCCTTGTTCACGGGGTTCTGGTGGCTCTCGCCATACGCATCAAACCACTCGGTCGCGGTGCGCTGGGACCGAGGGGACTCACCAACCCCGGGGGGGACATCTGCAGTCGTCGACATCGGGCCTCCTGGACGCCTTACTTACAAGTAAGGAAGTAGCAGCAATGGACCTCACCGTCGACCTTCTGCCCACCGATCGCACACGAGGATCGCGAGAAAAGTCACCCGCGAGGACCGCACCCACTGCACGGGGCCACACCCTCAGCTCAGGGGATGCTCCAGCGGGGTGGGGTGGCCCTCAGGCGGCTGGTTCTGGTCGGGACGGGCGTCCCCGCGCACGGTGGGTCCGGCCTGTTGGTCGACCTGGCCCCGCAAGCGGTTGAGCAGCTTGTGGGTGCGCCAGGAGAAGTAGGCATTGCCGAAGGCGATGGCCTGACCCGGGTCGAAGTAGGGATTCTTCAGCTTGCCCAGCTTGACCAGTGCCAGGACGTTCTCGGCCACACTGACCGGACAGCCCGCAAGCCGGATGACGTCACCGGGCTTCGTGCCGGCAAAGCGCCAGGTCATGGACCCAATCTTGGCGAAGATGTCCTGGGTGGTGGCGGTGGCCGGGTCGATCTCCGCCCGGTCCGTGTAGAGGCTCTCGATCTCCAGCTCTTTGCCGTGCAGCTGGCCCTTCCACGTCGCGCAGTCGCCGATGAAGACGACCGTCTCGCCGGGCTTGGCGTCGATGGCGCCCTCGAAGGCCCCAAACACCACATGAACCCGGGGCATCTTCTCGTCGGTGGCGCTGTCGAACAGGCGCAGGATCTCGATGGCTTCTTCCATCGCGCCCGGGCAGCCCCCCCAGCAGTAGTCGCTGGCGTCGCCCCCCGGCGGTGGGCCGGCGTAGGCGCGGATGTTGGTGCCCTCGAAGTAGTCCTCCACCCGAATCAGCCCGACCTCAAAGCCTTGGGCCTTGGCCTTGGCTTCCTCCAGGGAGACCCCACCCACAATGTTGATGTGGTCGAGATCCACGGGACCAAAGCCCCGCTCCGCACACAGCCGGATGTGGGGGACCGACATCGGGTCGATGCCGATGATGTGGCAGCACACCGCGTCGAAGGCGACTTGGTTGTCGCCCATCATGATCAGCCCCATGTCGAAAGGAATGGGGGTGAGCATGCGCCCCTCGCCGGCCGTGATGGCGTCGATGGCGATGAACTGGGGCTGGATGGCGTACTGGAGGTCGGCCACCTTCTCGTTGAGCTTGTGGTCGTGGTCGATGAGCCGGTGGCGGTCGTCCTGGATGCCGATGTAGTTCTTGAGCGAGAAGGTCACGGTGGTCCAAGGGTGGGCCTTGAACTTGGGGCAGTTGACGAAGAAGTCGGCG
This sequence comes from Myxococcota bacterium, assembly GCA_942491145.1. GTDB lineage: Bacteria > Myxococcota_A > UBA796 > UBA796 > UBA2385 > CAXQUZ01. The sequence goes on from CALOBC010000036.1 coordinate 1,834, forward strand.
GTGGCGATGGGCTCGGGAAAGTACATCGAGCTGCGCAGCCGGCTCTGGTGGTAGAGCGGGATCTCGACTTGGGTCTCTTCGTCGAAGTAGGAGGCTTGCACGCCCACCCGGTCGAGCATGGGCAGGTAGCCCGCTGCTTTGTAGCAGAATCGCGTGGGCATCGTGATTCCCGACCGCTCGCCCAACGTCCAGGACTCCACCGTTGGCGCACCGGGTGCCGCCGCACGGTCTTTGAGCGCCTGGAGCACCCCCTCCAGAAACTCCGCACGGGTGTGGGCATGGGGGAAGTGCTTGCCGGCCGCGACACAGTTGGGCTTGACCAGCGTGCGGCCCTTCGGCGACAGCCCGAGCTGGACCAGTCCGCCGCCCACAATGCGCCGGATGCGCTCCACATCGTAGTCGGGGCAGGCTTCGATGATGACCGTGGGCTTATTGTGGAGACCAGGCGACTGCTTCATGGGACCTGTGGGCATCGGGGCTCCTTCGGTGCTCCCAAGGTAGGGGGATTCGGGCCCCTAGCCAAGGGCCCGCGGCCGTTTGCCGACCACCCGAGACGACAGAGCACCCGTGGACCCCAACCTCGACGCACGCATCTCGACGTTTTACCGCCGTTGGCACCTGCTGGAGCAGTCCAAGGGCAAGGCCGGCGGGCTGGTTCTCGACTTCGACATGGTCCGACCTCAAGACGTCCCCGCCTATGGGGATCGCCTCGCCGCACTGGCCGAGCTCGACCAGCTTCGAAGCGCGGTCGCGGCCACATCGGGGCTGCCCAATCCGGCCTACTTGGCGCAGAAGCTGGCCGGTTCCGCGGCATATCTACGGGCCCTGCTGGGGGAGCGGCGGCCGTTCAGCGCCTACCTCTCGGCAACCATGGGCATCGAGCCCCAGCGGATCAGCGACAGTGTGCTCCAGGCCCGGGCGGCGGAGCTGGCGAAGGACTTTGCCGATCGGGGGGTGGTCTGGGGACCGGCGGGACGGGAGGCCTATGGCCACACCTTCGGGCGGCCGACGATGGACGGCTTCAACGACGAGCTGCGGTCGACGGCGGTGCTCCTGATTCAGCAGCTTCAGGGCATTCACGAAGGCATCCCCGACCCGAGCTACCGCATCGAGGTGGTCCAGGCGGACGCGTACTGGTCGAACTGGATCGACGGCAGCCTCGCCGACGGCGTGACCCTCAAGGTCAACACCCACCCGCGCATCGAGTACCGGACGACGTCGGCCTTGTCGCTGGCCGCCCATGAGATCGCCGGTCACGCGGTGCATGTGGGCTGTCTGCACCAGAGCGCGGCACCGGAAGTGGGGCGTGTGTCGCCGTGCGCCTTGAACCTGACGGTGCACGCGTGTGATGCCTTCCAGATGGAGGGCCTGGCCCAGACCATGCTGCACCACCTGGACTGTGAAACCGCCCTGCCAGACGGCAACTTGAGCGATGACCACCGCTTGATGGAGCGATACCGGGAGCACAGCGGCGACTGCATGGGCAATGCGCAGCTGCTCATGGAAGACGGGGCAAGCATCGACGAGGTCTGGGCGCTGGCCCGTCGCTGGTTGCCGCTGAACGCTGAGATGTCGCTCTCCAGTGGTCTGCGGGACCGGTCCCGAGATCCCCTGCTGCGCAGCTACATCCACGTCTATGCCCCCAGCCGGCGGCTCTTCATGCAGGCCATCGCACTTCCCGCCCCCGAGCGGCGCAGCTTCTTCGAGCTGGCGCTGCGGGAGCTGTGGACGCCGGCCCAGCTCCAAGCCCTGGTGCAGGGCAGGCCGGCGGACGAGGTGCGCGGGCTGAGCGCGGGTCCGCCGACGGTGTGAGCCCGGCTCAGGCCAAGGCGGCGAGTCGTGCGCCGAGGGCTTCACCAGGCCCCCAGAGCGCGCGGGTCTGACGGTCACTGAGGCCCTGAGGAACCAGTGGCAGCAGCCGATCCCGCACCCACCGCACCCAGGCGCTGTCGACATGGGCCAGCGCACCGATGCGCCACGCCGTGCTCTGGATGTCTCGCACCCGGGCCATGCGCAGGGCAGAGAGCTGCTCGGCAAGGTCGGTCGGCACCGGCGAGGTGGGATCGAGCAAGAGGGCCAGCTCAGCGGCGTCTTCGATGGACATGCCGGCGCCTTGGCCCAGGTTGGGGGTCATCGCGTGGGCGGCGTCCCCGAGGAGCACGACCCGTCCCCGGCCGAAGGACACGGCCTTGTGTTCGCCCAGATCACCCTGGTGCACGGGGGTCTCGTCGGTCACGAGGGTGAGCAGGCCGTCGAGCTCTGGGTCGATGTCGCCGAAGTGGTCCCGCAGCTTGCCCGCTGGGACGGACTCGGGCGCGCCGGGAACGCTGGACTGGACGAGGTAGATGTAGACCCGGTCGCCCGCCAAGGGGATCACGCCCGCACGGCGATCGGGCGCCCAGTGCTCCACCGAGATGAGAGGAACCCGGCCCGGGGCACGCAGCGCAAAGCGCCAGCACGCTTGGTCTGCCAGCCGCAGGTCGCAGGCGTCGGGGCCCAGCAAGCTCATGCGCACGGCAGAGCCCGCACCGTCGGCCCCGATGACCGCACAGCCCCGGATGCGCTCCCCATCGGCCAGCTCCACCGTGGCCCCGTCCCCGTCCACCGTGACGTCCACCACCGCACGACCGAGCTGGACATGCTCGGGCCCCAGCGTGGTGAGCAAAGCGGCGTGAAGGTCCGCCCGGTGCACGTTGAGGGAGGGCGTGGCCACGGGCAGTCGGTCGCTGTCCATGCGCATGAGGCATCGTCCGAGGGAGCGAATCTCCATGGTGCCCAACGGCACGCTGTTGTCGGACGACAAGTCGACCCCGAGGGCGCGGAGGATGGCGTGGGCATTGGCTTGGATGGTGATCCCCGCACCGACCGCGGCTACGGCGGGGGCGCGCTCCAAGACCTGCACGGCCCAGCCCCGACGGCGCAGGGCGATGGCGGCGGCCAAGCCACCGATGCCGGCGCCGACAATGATGATGGGATCGGCACTCATGGGCACACCTCTGGCGTGGGAGACAGCAGCGCCACCGGCCCACCGAGGCCGACGAGCTGGACCGAGAGCAAGCGGCGGAGCAGACCCACCTGAACATCGACGAGTGCGTCATCTTGGAGCGGTCCGAGGCCGCCGGAGAGCCCCCCAATGAGCGCGGCCAGGTAGGCCGAGAAGAAGCCCTGGGCGGCGAGCAGCCCGTCTTCTGGCAGGCGCTCGATCTCGCCCCGGTCGAGGGCCTGGGCAAAGACCCCGGCCACCCCACCGAGAAACTCCATCAACAAAGTGTCGGGAGGCGCGCCCTCCGGTGGCCACAGGGAGGCCTGCACCATCACGCGGGACAGCGGCACGTCCCGGGCGTAGGCGGCGTAGAGCACCCGCGCGAGGTGGGCGAGCTGGTCGAGCAAGGACGCCTCGCTGTCGATGGTCCCGAAGCCGAGGGCCACGGCTTGGGCCACCTGGGCATCGAAGCACGCGAGCAGGAGCACTTGCTTGTCGGAGAAGTGGGCGTGAACGGTGCCCACACCGACGCCGGCGGCCAATGCGATGTCGCGGATGGTGGTGGCCTCAAAGCCATCCCGGCGGAAGCGGTGCCGGGCGGCGTCGAGAATGGCCGCGCGGGTCTTCGCCTTGCGGGACGCCCGGGTTCCTGGCGCGGGAGAGTCGGGGGACGGGCACATGGTCAGCTCCAGCAGGAGCCAAACTGAACACATTCACTGAACATCGTCAATGAACGTGTTCAGTCAATCTTCCCCGGGGGGGCTGGGCTCAGAACACACCCACCACCGCCAGCCCGTTGCGCTGGGCCACCAGCGTCGCCCGGGGTCCCCGATCGACCTGCACCAAGCCCCCTGCAAGGCGGTTCTCCACCAGCTGAAAGCCCGTCGCTGTCAGCGTTCCCACCCGCAACACAGCACCGCCGACCGGCCACCACCAGCTCGTCCCGAGCTGCACACCCTCGGGCACCAGCAACGGGGGCGCCCAGAACAGCATCGTGGTCGCCACGGTGCCCCCCACCGACGTCCAGCCCGCCGTGCGGTTGACCACCCCACCGGACGCATGCACCCGCTGCGCGCCCACCATTGCGGCGACCACGCCCGTGTTGCGGGCCACGCTGCCCACACCGAGCCCACCGAGCCCCAGCAGCGCCGTTCCGAGCGACGTGAAGTCCCCCGAGTCCGCCGCCGTGCCGAGCATGGTCCAGCCAAAGGTGTCGAAGGCCGCACTGGTGCCCACAGCCGTCCATCCCACGACCTCGTGAGCGGGGGCAGCAGCCGCCACCGAAACGACTGCGAGCGCAGCCACCGAAGTCAGCACGGGAACCTCCCGGAACAACGCAAAGACGGATGTTCTCCGACCACCGAGGAGGCGGCCTTCCCGACCATAGCCGGCAGTCCCGGCCGCGCGCAGACCCGGATCAGTCTTCGGGGCTGTTGTTCACGCCGGGGCTCGCCAGGACTTGCGATGCGAAGGCCGGATTGACCACACCCGTCCCCTCGTCACCCGTGAAGGCGTACCAGTTGCCGGCATCGCGACCATCACCGGGCACCCGGCGACGCTCCATCGATCGCACTTGGGACCCATCGGAGTTGGGTCCGCCCGCCATGGCTGGCCCGCCGTCGCCCGCAATGTCGATGGCCGCCGAGTTGGGGTCGCGCAGGAACAGCTCCATTGCGCCGTCTTTGATGTAGAGACGGTGCTGTCGGTTGTCGTTGAAGCTGTTGACCACAAGGTCTGCGGTCAGCAGCGCCGACTGATCGTCCTGGGGCTCGCCGTCCACGTAGGTCTCGAGCGTGTGGTCGGCGATGAGGAAGGTGCCGTTCGCGGGCAGCAAGGAACCTGGCGGAAGGCCCACCACCACGTCGTCCGCGTTGGAGATCTGCCACATGTCGAGGCGGATGTCGCGGTCGGTGAGGTTGCGCAGCTCGATGAACTCGTCGAAGCCGTCCAAGTCTTCCACTTCGGGGCCGTCGTCGGTGCGGTCGTCGGGGTCGTCCCGCAGATCCGCTTCATTGACGCCGTACCAGTGCACTTCGTTGATCACCACGTCGTGCACGTCCACGTCGCCGTCGGCCAACGTGTCGACACCCATGCTGCGTCCACCGCGCCAGAGACCCTCGAAGTAGCCATCGTACATCTCGGCCACGCGGGGGCCACGCATCACCAGCAGGAACTCGTCATTCGACGACGTCGCGGACGCCGACCAGTTGAACGAGCCCGTGATGACCGTGGGGTTGTCGCCATAGGCGTCGATGAGCATCGTCTTGCTGTGCAAGCGCCCACCACCGGCTTGATAGTCGCCGGGCTGGTAGGAGTTGTCGTTGCCGTCGAGGCGCATCGGCACGCCCTCGGCGAGCAAGCGGTACACTTCGTGGTACTGGCCGTTCGAGTGGAGCTGGGACTGGTCGATGACCCCGGCCACACCACGGCGGTCCCGGTAGTCCATGGACCGCCAGTCTTCTTCGTCGCTGGCCACACCCGCAGCGATGTCGGCTTCCATCATCTCGGCTTGGATGCGGATCAGGTCCGACCCCACCTCGTTCTTGGTGAACGCGAAGATGGTGAAGCGCACGCTGTCTTGGGCCTCACCCAACACCTCGCGAATGCGGCCCATCGCGTCTTCATTGGGGCTGAACCAGACCTCAACTTCCGTGTCGCCGAGCTGGTACTTGCGGCCGTTGTCGTTCTGGATCTTGTTGTTCCCAAACCGACCATCCCACATCTGGAGGAACTCATCGGTGAAGTCGATCGCGACTTCTGGCGAGTCCATCACCACAAAGTTGTTGGAGTTGCGGACCAGGTCGGTGGGGGTCCAATTGGCCGTGCCACAGAACACAAAGCGCCCATCCACCACCATGAACTTGTCGTGCATGATGTGGTTGAGGTTGCCCACCGTCATCGGGATGTGGCGCTCGGAAAAGGCCTTGTAGCCGCTGTTGTAGAGGTGGCCGGCATCGCCAACCATGCGCACCTTGATGCCCCGGTCGTGGGCCCGCACCATCGCATCGACCACTTCGACCTTGGAGAAGCCCATCACAGCGAAGTCGATGGTGGCCGTGGCCCCGTCGATCATCTCGACCATGACCTTGACCGCGTCCGGGTCCCACATGTTGGCGTTGCGGGTGCCCGGCTCGTTGAAGAACACATCGACCCGACCACCCCGGGTCAGGTTGAGGTCGGCCATGTCTGGTGGTGGGTTGCAGGCCCCGAGGAACCCAACCAACACAAGCGCACGGCGACGAAGGGCGGACAAGCGCATGGGGGACCTCACAGCGACACCGCGATGTCGAGATGTTCGGAGATCGTGGTCAACACCGCATCCAGCTCCGGCGAAGGGTCGTCTGGATCGTGGTTCGGGTCACCGATGACGTACAGCACACCGTCCGTGAGCTGGTCGCTGCGCACGGAGCTCACGTCGAACGACCCGTCGGGTGCCGGCTCGAGCTCGTAGCGAATGGCCGAGACCACATCATGGGTCAGCACGAAGGCCTTGGCCCGCGGCGAAATGTCGAGGCCCATGGGGTTCGCTTCGGGACGGGAGTCCACCAGCATGACCGTCGGGATGCGGCCCACCGCGTCGACCACTTGGTGCTTGCCGACGTCTGGCGTCTCGTTGAGGAAGGTGTCGGAGTAGGTGGACGTCGAGCCAAAGGTCGGCCCCACCACCACCAGCACCTCAAAGCCATCGGCCGCCTTGTCTTGCAGCGCCTTGGCCAGGCCCTGGTCGAGGAAGTCTTCCGTCAACAGGTAGATGCTCGACCGGGCCGTGTAGACGGCGTCGATCATCCGCTTGACCACGCGCTCTTGGGGACCGACCCAGACCTCGAAGTCGAGACCGGTCTGGTTCGGGTAGAGCCAGCGGGAGTCGGTGATGGACTTGGCAAGGCTCGAGAATGCCGTCAGCGAGGATGCATCCGTGCCGCCGAAGAGCTGGTTGTGCTCCATCACGAAGTCGTCCACGAGATCTTCGCTCTTGATGTCGAAGGCGATGCGGGCGCCCGACTCCAGCGAGCCCAGCTCGGTCGCGCTGATGACCCGGTTCTCGTCGATCACCACATACGCGGTGGACATCTGCACAAACTCGGAGGGCACGGTGATCTCGGTGACCGTGCCGATGCCGAACTCGGTGTAGGTCATCTCGCCATCGCCCAGCTGGACGGGCACGCCGGCGTCGAGGAGCATCTGGACGCCCTCATCCGCTTCGCGATCGATGTCGGTGACCACCTCGACAAGAAGGCCCCGGTCCCACGCTTCGATGATGGCATCGGCCACCGCCGGATCTTCAAGCGCCGGAAGCACCGCGAGCACTTGCTCTTCGGCACCGTCGACCAGCTCGATCAGCCGCTCATGGACGGGGCCCACGTCGGCTTCCACGGTCATCTCGACCGTGTTGAACAAGTCACCAGTGTTGGGCGGTGCGCAGCCGACGAGCAGCGTGGCAACAATCAGGCTCGCTTTGCGGTCAAGTGGCACAGTGCCCTCCTACTCGAGGTTGCCGGAGGCAAAGGCCCCCGAGTAGTCTGGTGAGTTGGCGCGACCGGGGCTCGCGAAGGTGGTGCCCCGACAGCTCGCCTTGATCCGGTCATTGTTCGGCACATCCACGGGCGCGTCCGTGTAGTGGTGCCAAGCTTGGGGCTCGGTGCCATAGCCACCGAACATGATCTCGATGCGTTCCATCGAGCGCACCCGCACTGTGTCCCAGACACCGGCCATCGGCGGCATGCTGTCATCACCCACCGGCTCGATCAGGCGCTCGTCGGCATCCATCAGCGTGAGGCGAAACGCATCACCATCCGGGAAGCGCAGGCCCTCGATGTAACCGTCCGCATCCGGGAAGCAGCCGTCCGCCTTGGCAGCGAAGAACACATGCTCGCCAACCGCGACCACCAGGTCATTCTCGGGGATACGCCAGGTCTGGTTGACCGCACCTTCCATCTCCAAAAACCAGCCGCCCAGGTTCAGCGGGAAGGCGCTCTCGTTGCGCAGCTCCACGAAGACATCCGTCGGGTCTCGCTCGCCGCGGCCGCTGGAGCTGCCCGCCCACAGGACCTCGGAGATCTTGACCGAGCCACGCTCACCGCTGGACGTGGACTCGGTGCCGGCGCGGTAGCCGACTTGCTCGTCCACTTCGCCCGGATCGGGGTTGCAGCCCATGGCCAGCATCCCGAAGACAACCCACCGCAGTGTGCCTTGGCTGTTCATCAGAACCTCAGCCGGGTGCCGCCGTGGAAGGTCCACGCCCGTTCCTGACCGCCCAGCGCATCACCGGCGATGCGGCTGACTTGGGTCTCGTAGAACTCACCGGGCAGGAAGATGGCGCCGTTGCCATAGACCGTGAGGTGCTCGGACAAGCGGCCCCACAGGTTGACGTCAAACTCCTGGCCGAGCGACTTTCCAGCACGCGCCTGGGCGGCGAACTCCTCGCGGGAGTAGCCGAACGGCGGGTCGATGTTGGACAGGTTGGCGAGGTTGAAGTCGGTGCTGCCCGTGTCGGAGAACATCCACCAGCCCGCGCCCACGCCGAAGCCCATCGGGAGCTGGTAGCCGGCGGACCCGTGGATGACCCGGGTGCCCGACTTGCGGCTGATGTCGTTGGGGTTGTCCGAGATGCCGAACATGCCCACGTAGGCGCTGGGGTGCCAGCCCATGAAGCGGTCGGTGATGGAACCACCGGCCTGACGGGCCTTCATGCCCACATAGCCATGGCTGGACTGCAGCGCGGTGGACCCGTCGTAGCTGGCCCCCGACGCCTGGAAGAAGCTGGCTTCGGCGGTCAAGCCGCTGCCGTCCGCCTTGGGCCCGTCTTCGCGGGTGTCGACCCGAACGCCCGCCAGGATGGCCGTGCCCTGGGTGTCGACGTCCTGCGCGACGAGCTCTTTGCGGTCCACACCCCGGCTCACGTCGAACGAAGCGAAGGGCGTGACGACGTCGGCGATGCGGTAGCTGGCGCGCACACCGAAGTTGGCGACCCAGTCATTGTCCGAGAAGTTGCCCAGCTTGCCGTTTGCCGAGATGTCGGAGCCCGTGCCCAAGGCGCCGACGTCCGTGTAGAAGGCGTAGGCGCGCATGTCGAGCTCGGCCACACCATCGAGGACGTAGACCCCACCGTGGCGGCGGGTCATGTGGTCGCCCCGGAACCCGAAGGTCTGGGTGGTGTTCTGGCCGATGAAGCTGACAAAGTTGGCGTTGTCGTTCTCGCTGCTGGAGCCGACCACCGTGGCGGGAATCAGCTCAAAGCGGCCGACATCACCGGTGTTGATCGTCACCCGCACTTGGTCGAGAACATCGGCCAGCACGTAATCCCGGGCCCCACCGAGCCCGCCGATCTCGAAGTATTCGCGGCCCACCCGGAAGCGCACGGGGGACTTCTTGAGACCCCCCGGTGCGTAGTCCACGTAGAGGCTCGTGAAGTAGAGCAGCCCGCCAAACGCGTTGACGTTGCCGATCTGGTCGTTGCCCCACATGCCGCGATGGCTGGCGCCGACGACAAAGCGGACCTTGTTGTCGACCTTGTAGCCGAGCTCCAGCCGCACGCCCGTGAACGCAAAGGCGTTGCGGTCGTCGCTGTCGAAGGTGGCTTGATCGCTGGTCTCGTCCAGCGCACGGAGATCGAGGTTGTCGTACTCGTGCCACTCGGCCTCGAAGCCGCCATGGACCTCCAGGTCGCTCTTCTGGCGCTCGAGTTCGGACTCCTGATACTCAAGATCGGTGGTGTTGCTTTGGGCGTAGGCAAAGCCCGGCACCGCAAGGAGCAGCGCGACTGCGCAGGTTCGAAGCACTGGAGAGCTCCTCAGCGGCCAGATTCGTCGAGAATCTCGACCTGGCCCACTCGCGTGACCGCGATGGGGAAGATGGTGCAGGAATTGTCGAAGTTGAACGCGCGCATGACCGGCCCGGTCACCCGCAGGCGCTGCCCGGGCTGGATGTTCAGCGCGGGACGGCGGCCCAGGTCCAAGCCCAGCGAGGCATGGTGGACCGCGCCATCATCGGCCAACACAGCAAACCCACCGAAGTCGTCCAGCTCGGAGAGCACTTCGCCCTCGACCCGAACCACTTGGTTGACTTGCTCAAGACCGAGGGTGCTCGCTTCTTTGTCGAAGGTGCAGATGTCGTTGTCGGCGGCGTAGTCGTCGTCCACCCGGTCCACGTACGGCGTGGTGGGGGGCGCTTGGTAGTAGACATCCGCCACATTGCGCTGGATGTCGGTCACATCGTGAGAATAGACCATGTCCCATGAGTAGTGGGTCTTCACACCACGCACGCGAAGGGTCACTTGGTCGCCAATGTCGAAAGGGGCGACCCGGGAGTCCAGGAGCACGAAGATGCCGCCGGTGCGGTCCTGGATAAAGTACGATGAGTAGTACTTCTCTTCGCTGTCGGTGTTGTAGTTCGACTCACCCGACGGGTTGCAACCGAAGACCTTGATGTACCACGAGGGCTGCAAGGTCACGATGCCCGTGATGGTCCGCGGCAACGCGTTGATCGTCTCGGTGCCACAGTCGGCACGGCCGTCGAACTGGTCTTCGGGGGCGACACCGATTGCACGGGTGTTCGACACCGGAAACACCGCATCGGCCATGGCCGCGATGCCATCGGCATCATCGACCGGATGGGCGTAGTTCTGGTCGGTCCACGAGATGGTCTCGAGGACGTCCTGATCCGTGGCCGTCGCCCACCAGTCATCGGTGGACTCGGCCTCGGTGCGGATGTCGGCACAACCGGAGAGCATGGCGGCAACAAGGACCGCGGTGGCTGGCATTCTGCAGTTCACAGGGTCCTCCTTGACGTCAGGTCTCGCGTGGACTCAGTAGCTCACCCAGCGCCAGTCGTAGTTGCCAATGTCGAGCTGGGGCGCGTTCGAGTAAGAACCCAGCGGGGCCAACACGTCCACGCAGTCACCGACTTGGTCGGGGTACTCGAGGAACTCGTTGTTGATCCGGTAGGTCACCGTCTCGGTGCCGTAGGTCAGGTCGAAGCAGGACGCGCCGCAGTCCGGCAGCTCAGCGGAGAGCTCGCCCCACACATGCACGTTCTGCAGGCTCATCGTGGCCACGTCCAGCGCGGTGCCGTTGGCCACGTTGTAGTGGACCGGATTTCCACTGGAGACGATGGTGAAGTCCGTCAGCCCCGTGATCTCACGGTTGCCGAAGTAGTTGGTGGCGTCGGTCACGGTCATGCTGACCTTGTCGCCGGGCTTCACGTCGGGGCTGGTCTCGACGTAAAAGGTCATCAAGGCGCCAGCAGCGTCTTCCAAGTAGATGTTGGGCGTGCCGCCGGAGGGCGCGTAGCCGACGTTGATGACGGTCGCTTCGACGATCGGCAGGGTCTGCTCGGTCACCGTGTCGCCGCTGCTGGGGATCAGCGCAAAGACTGCTGCGAGGCCCGAGTCGTTGGTGTACGCGTCCGTCGTGAGGAGCTCGACGCCCCAGACGTCGGAGTCGAGCCAGACAGACAGCTCAAGCGCTTCCTGGCAGTCCGGCTTGCCGCCGCCACCATCACCGCCGTCCGCGCCGTCGCCGCCCCCATCACCGCCGGAGCCGTCGCCGCCGTCCGTGCCGTCGAGGCCAGAGCCGCCGCCGTCACCACCACCGTCGGCACCTTCGTCCCCGCCATCGGAGTCCTTGGTGTCCGCTTCGCAAGCGGAGAGGGCCAGAAGCGCAAGAAAACCGAGTCGTCGCAAGGACATGAATCACTCCAGAGATGAGATTCCCGTGGGCTTGCACGGCCAGTGAAACCCGGGTGAAGGAAGCCCGGCTAACGCCCCATCCGCAACCGGCGTGTGGCATCTCGATGTCATTTGGCAACACCAGACACGCTCGGTTGACCCGTTTGATGGGCATTCAGGGCAAGTCCAGGCCCAGGATGTACCGGTCCGAGAGGGTGTGTTGTGACAGGTCTGGACCAAATCCCAGGCGCTTGCCGCTGAACCACACGCAGCGCAGCCCCATAGATCCGCCAAGCCCCAGCCCGGGCCACCACCAACCCGCCTGCCTAGTCGAGCAGACACGCATCGGTCGGGGTCTCGCACTTCACCCAGGGGGCAACCTTGTGCCGGGTCCCGCCCCCATTGGAGCGCTGGACCCGGCACCGGCCGCCACTCACATGCTGCCGGCCATGAACAGGTACAGCGCGCCCGCGTTGGCGCTGGCGTCATCGTTCAGCATCGCGCCCAGGCCGATGTCCTGGAGACCATCGTTGTCGAGGTCGCCCACGCCGTATCCCCGCGCCCGGTCACCGTCGCCGGTGGCCCAGGTCGAGAAGTAGGCCGTCCGAAGGCTGCTGGTGCCGCTGAACGGCCCGGTGACCACGTAGACCATGCCGCCGTCGGCAGACGAGTAGTCGGAGTAGCCGGACCCGATGATGACATCGGAGTTTCCATCCCCGTCCACGTCGCCCAGACCATCAACACTGTCGCCAGTCCGGTCCCGCTCAGCCACACCGAGCAGCTTGGCGTCGGCCGTCGCGAGGCTGAACGTCCCGGAGCTGACCGGTCCGAGCACGATGTAGGCCGCGCCCGCCAGCTCAGCGACGTCATTGTCGTACTGGGCGCCAATGACGATGTCGTCGTAGCCGTCGCCGTCGGTGTCACCCGCGTTGGCCACACTCACGGCGGAGCCAACCTGGGCGTCCTCTTCTTCGCCGGTCATCTTGGCGTCGGCCTGGGACAGGTCGGTCGTGGTCGTGACCGGCCCATGGATCAGGTACACCGCGCCCGCGTCCACCCCGCCCGTGTCGTCATTGAGGGCGCCCACAAGGATGTCGGTGAAGCCATCGCCGTCCACGTCACCGCCGCCACCGATGGACGATCCGGCACCATCACCGGCACCTTCGCCCACCAGACGCACGCCCGCGCTGGATGCCCCGCCGTCGACGGACATCGGCCCGTAGAACAGGTAGGCACCGCCTGAGTCGGTGCCACCACCGTCCCAGCCTTGGGCACCCACGATCATGTCTGCGAAGCCATCACCGTCCATGTCGCCGGCGTAGACGAAGTCAGCGAAGATGTCCGCCGCTGCGTCACCAGTGAACTTGGCGTCCGCTGTCGACAACGATGCATCGCCCGTGACCGGTCCAAAGAGCACGTAGACCGCACCCGCGTCGGTGCCACCCGTGTCTTCATTGAGCGAGTTCACGCCCAGATCGTCGAAGCCATCACCGTTCACGTCGCCCAGTCCCGAGACACCCCGGCCGGCATAGTCGCCCGCCGCTTCGCCGGTGAGCTTGGCCATCGCCGCCACGCCGACATCTTGCGTGCCCGACACGGGGCCAGCCACCACGTACGCAGCACCGGCATTGCTGCCCGCCGCATCGTGCAGAATGGCGCCGACCACGAGATCATCGACACCATCGCCGTCCAGGTCACCCGCCCAAGCAAAGCCCGGGTCGCCCTGGCTGAGCCGGTCGAGGGTGGCTTCTCCTGTGAGGGTGGCATCCGCGAACGCAACCGAGGCGCCGCCGGACACCGTCCCCCGCAGCGCGATGCCGTCGCAGTCGTTGTCGAGGCCGTCGTCCGCCACTTCGGTGCCGCCGGAGTTCATGCCAGCTTCGGCGTCCCAACAGTCGGTGCCACCGTAGGCCTTCGAGTCGTAGCCATCGGCATCGGCGTCGTAGTCGCTCAGCCCATCACAGTCGGTGTCGACGCCGTCGTACCAGACTTCCGTGGCACCGGGGTTGCGGTTCACGTTGAGGTCGGCACAGTCCGTCCCGCCATACAGCGCGCTGTCGTAGCCATCGCCATCAAAGTCGTAGTCGCTGTTCCCGGCACAGTCCGAGTCGACACCATCGTACCAGACATCCGCCGCGCCCGGATACACGGTCGCCAGCGTGTCGTCGCAGTCCGCGCCGGTGTAGGCATCGCTGGCAAAGCCGTCCATGTCGGCATCGTAGTCGTCGTCGCCGGCACAGTCCGCGTCGACCCCATCGTACCAGACCTCGGTTGCGCCCGGGTTGACCCCAGCAGCCCCGTCGTCACAGTCCGTGCCCCCGAAGAAGCTGGCCTGATAGCCATCCACATCGGCGTCGTAGTCGTCATCTCCGGCACAGTCCGCGTCGATGCCGTCGTACCACGCGTCCGTCGCGCCCGGGTAGGTGGTGCCCACCGCATCGTTGCAGTCGGTGCCGCCATAGGCATCGCTGGTGAAGCCGTCGGCATCGGCATCGTAGTCATCGTCGCCCGCACAGTCCGAGTCGACACCATCGTACCAAGCGTCGCTCGCACCCGGCCGCACCGAAGCCAACGTGTCATCACAGTCCGTGCCGCCGTAAGAGTCGCTGGCATACCCGTCGGCATCCGCGTCGTAGTCATCATTCCCGGCGCAGTCCGAGTCGACGCCATCGTACCAAGCGTCCGTCGCCACCGGGTTGACCGATCCATCGGTGTCGTCGCAGTCCGCCCCACCATAGGAATCGCTGAGATACCCGTCCAGGTCGGCATCGTAGTCGTTGTCGCCGGCGCAGTCCGAGTCGATCCCGTCGTACCACACGTCGGTGGCATCGGGGTTGATGCTGTTGTCGTTGTCGTTGCAGTCGTCCCCGCCAAAGATGGTCCAGTCGTGGCCATCTGCGTCGGCATCGTAGTCGCTGTCGCCCGCACAGTCGGCGTCGACACCATCGTACCAAGCGTCCGTCGCACCGGGGTTCACCGTCGCGGCATCGTCGTCGCAGTCGTCCCCGCCCACAGACACAGCGGTGTAGCCGTCCCCATCGGCATCATCGTCGTCGCCGCCGTCGCAGTCGCTGTCGACGCCGTCGTACCAGACTTCCGTGGCCCCGGGGTTCACGTCGACGTTCCCGTCGTCGCAGTCCGGACCACCGCACTCACCCGCCACGTAGCCATCCCGATCCGCATCAACGAGATCGACCACCGTGTCGCAGTTGTCGTCGATGTCGTTGCAGATCTCTTCCGCGTCGGGGTTCACATCCCCGAGCGTGTCGTCACAGTCATCGGCGTTGTCGGCGTAGCCCTCCGGCTGGTCACACGCGGCCGTGGTGGTTGCAGCATCGCCGAAGCCGTCTTCGTCCACATCCGCCCACCAGGTCGCCGCATCCAGTGCGTCGTCCTCGTCGACCACTTCGTCACAGTCGTCGTCGAGATCGTTGCAGACCTCGGCGGCATCGGGGTTCACGTCGTCGCGGGTGTCGTCACAGTCATCATCGAGGGCACTGTAGCCATCGGGGATGATGCAATTGTCCTCGGGCAGCAGCGGGTCGCCGTGGCCGTCGCCGTCGGCGTCGACATAGATGGTCGAGATGACCTCTTCATCCACGTCGCCGTCGCAGTCATTGTCGACCGAGTCGCACTGCTCGGGGGCACCGGGGTAGTTCGCCGCCGACTGGTCATCGCAGTCGGCGCTGTCGCTGACGTAGCCCTCGGGCTGGACGCACGCTTGGCGAGTGTCGCCGGGATCCCCGTAGGAGTCCTCGTCGGCGTCCTTGTAGTAGATGGCGCCCAGCTCTTCGTCGGTCTGGCCATCGCAGTCGTCGTCGACGTCGTTGCAGATCTCGACCGCGCTGGGGTTGATGCTCGCGTCGTTGTCGTCGCAGTCATCGTTCTCGTCCCAGCCGTCGCCGTCCGCGTCCACCGCGTCGCCGCCCCCCGGATCGGTGTCTTTGTCGTCATCGGCCTTCTTTCGGCAACCAACCAATGCAACCACTAGGGCGCCGAACATCAACATCCGCATGAGACTTCCTCCATCCGAGGGGTGGGGAGCCTGCGCGCCCCAATATTCCAGCTTTCACCGGCACGGTGTATCCGACCAGACGTCCCCCTTCGACCGGAGATGCCAGCCCGTGGGGCGACTCGGCGCAGCCCACGGGGAATTGCAGCGGATTTCGGCTCCCTTACGGCGTGGTCGGTTCCAGCGCCGCGCGCTCCAGGTAGCGCCGAAGCGGGGCGGTCCGGTCCCCCGGCAGCAGCGCAGAGAGCCGCTCCGGGATGCTGGTCCCCGGTGCCCCTTGCACCACCTTGTCCACCAACAGCGGCCCCACCTTGGGGTTGCCCACCGGATCGCCGACCTGGGCCACCACAGCGTCGTAGATCCACGCTTCGGCCATGTAGGAGAACAGGAAGTTGGGGCTGTAGGCGGGGTAGTTCCAGAGAATCGGCGAGAGCAGCGACGCATCGTAGGCCAGGCCCTGGTCGGTGCTCGGGGGCTCCGGCACACCCACCCGGCGGACGCGCTCCATGCGGGTAAACTCGCACACTGCGGACAGGTCGGCCGGCGACTCGTAGAGACGGCGCTCGGCCACCGTTCGAATCAAGCTGTCATTGATGATGCCCAGCATGTCGCGCGCCCGCTGGCGGGAGAGGTCTTCGCGAAGCTCGGCCGGCAGGTCGGTGACGTAGCGCTCGGTGAAAGCCGGCTCGGTGACCAAGCGCTCAAAGAATTGGGCAAAGCCCTCGAACCACGGTGCCGGCGGGCCCCACAGCGGCGGCGTGCCCACCACATCGGGCGACAGGTTGGTCCACCACACCGCGAAGGCGCCCTCGTGGGCCAGGGCCTCGTAGTTCCACAGGGACCATCGCCGGTCGATGCTCATGACGATGGACACTTGGTCTGGCGGCCGCACCGGGAAGGCAAATGCCCCGGGCCGCACGTAGCGAGAAGGGCCCGAGAACACTGACCAGCCCACCGTTTCGATGCCCATCTCGGACAGCGCTTGGGTGATGCGTTCCTCCGCGAGGTCACCGTCAAACCAGGTGTCCGGGTCGACCGTCTTGTTCGTGAGACCCGCGGCCTGGCGCAACAGCGGCTGGTTGGCGAAGGTGCGCGCCATCTTGGTCTGCTTTGCAGCCGCCTCCTCCCGCGCCACAATGGCCTTGTTCAGCGGGGTCACGACGGTCGAGATCTCTTCGATGATGCGGCCAACTTCGGCCGGGTCGAGCCCGTGCCCAGCCAGCGCCAGCTCCCAGTACGTTGCAAATCCAGCACGGTTCGCCACTGAGTTGCGCAGCTCCACCAGACGCTGCAAGTCACCGTTGACGAGACGCATGCGGTGGCCAGCGTACTGTTCGGCCAGATCGGACCGCTCTTCGTCGCTGAGCTCCGCAGTCCGCAACGCAAGGCGGTCCCAAGACTCATCCAGCGACAGGTTGAGGGTGCCGTCCGCTGACGTCCAGCTTGCCGTGCGCGCACGGGCTTCTTCCAAGCGGCCGAGGATCTTCGTCTCTTCGGCCTTCTCGGCCTCCTTCCACACGCTCGCCACCACTTGTTGACGATAGTAGGCTTCGCCCCTCGCCCAGTCCAGCGTGCCCTTGGGCGCCGCCCGGGCCTCTTCGATCGCCGCCATGACGTCGGGGTCTTGGAAGAATGCCAGCCTGGCTTGCTCGGCGGCGGTCTTGCGCCCCCGTGCTTCACGATTGCGCACATTCCGCGCGGTGTCGCGGTAGGCGGTCATCAGGTCATGGTGGATGGTTCGGTACTCGCTGTCGAGCTTCTCGCCGCCAGACCCGCCCACACACGCCATGGACCCCGAGGCGAACAGCACAACCGCAAGGGCACCAAGGCGGTTGCGTAGAATGTTGCCCGTGACTGGCATTCGAGGCTCCTGAGGCGACGATGGACCCCGCACCACACGACGGTGAAGGGGCGACCACTCTACCGCAGGGGGCTCACTTGGGCACAACCGCCTCCCCTGACAACGATGTCACCAGTCCGAATTGAACCGGACCGAAAACCACGCCATGATGCCCCACAACACAGCGCACCCGGCGGCACCACAGCCCCCCGCTCATCCAAGGCACCCGATGAAAGCCCTGCTCCCGCTGATCATGCTCGCCGCATGTTCCGACTACAGCATCAACCCCGAGTCCAAGGGCAATGCCGAACCCGACACCGGCGCCTTGGACAACGACGATCCCATGGGCGGGGACGGCGGCGGCGGCGATGGCGGCGCAGATGGTGGGGGCACGACCAGCGGGGGGGCATGTTCGCTGGAGCTTCCCCCGTCGATCGCGGTCGACCTGAACGACACCTGCGATGTGCCGCTGGCCGAGGGCAGCTTCACGCCGGTCATCGAGTGGGAGCTCAGCGGCCACAATGCCTACGGTCCGCCCGCGGTGGCCAACCTCGATGATGACGATGGGGACGGCATCATCGGCAGCGCTGGCGACATCCCCGAGGTCGTCTACTCGACCAACACCGGCCAGGGCCTCATCGCCGTCAACGGGCGCACCGGCGTGGTGAAGTGGACAAACACGGCGGTGGCGGATCCCGCAAGCGGCACAGCCATCGGCGACCTCGATGGAGACGGCATTCCCGAGATCGTGGCCACCAACACGGTCAACCAAGTGGTCGCGATCAACAACACGGGCACCACCCTGTGGACCGCGACCGTCGACCCGGGCGATCTGGACTGGTTCGCGTACCCCTCCATTGCCGATCTGGACGGGGACGGTATCGCCGAAGTGATCGTGGGCCGGACCATTCTCGACAATCGGGGCAATCGGGTCGGCACGGGCGCCCACGGAGTCGGTGGCTGCATGAACCAAGGCTACCCCAGCTACCGCGAAGGCAGCATCTCGGTGCCCGTGGATCTCGATGGGGACGGCATCATGGAAGTTGTGGTGGGCAACGCGGCCTACCGGAAGGACGGCTCGACGCTGTGGGCCAACGGCGGTGAAGATGGCATCCCCGCCGTCGCTGACATGGATCTGGACGGCTTTCCCGAGATTGTTGTGGTCAACGGCAACCGGGTGTGGACCCTGGAGACCGACGGCACACCCACGGGTTGGTCCGACTCGTTCGCGTCCACCAACTACCTCGGGCCGCCCGCCATCGACGATCTCGACGGGGACGGCGCCCCGGACATGGTGATTGTGGGCAGCGGCGAGATGCGGGCCTACCGCTGGGACGGCAGCCGGCTGTGGACCCGTGCGGTCAATGACGCGTCCGGTGCCGCTGGGCCCATTCTCTTCGACTTCGAGCTGGACGGCTATCCCGAGGTTGTCTACGCCGACGAGACCACGGTGCGGGTGTTCAACGGGCTCGACGGCAGCATCAAGCTTGAGTCCAGCGCCCACGCGTCGTACACCGGCTTCGAGACCCCGGTTGTTGCAGACGTCGACAACGACGGTGAGGTCGAGATTGTGATGTTGCACGGCAGCAGCGGCCGGGGCCTCTCGGTGTATGGGGACGCGGACCACTCCTGGCCCGCCGGTCGACCGGTCTGGAACCAGCACGCCTACAGCATCACCAACATCGATGACAACGCAGCGGTGCCCATGGCGCCCTTGCCCAACTGGAACCGCTACAACAACTTCCGGTCCGGCGACGCGGGACTGCCGCCGTCGGAGTGGGACGACCTGAGCCCCGAGATTGTGGAGGTCTGCATCGACGAGTGCCCGGACACCCTGTGGCTGACGGTGCGGGTGTGGAACCAAGGCACAGTCGACGTGGACGCTGGCGTGCCGGTGATTGTGGTCGGGTCCACCACCGGTGTGGTCGCCGCTCGGGCCACCATCACAACCCCCATCGCATCGGGCCGCTCCAGCGCCGGGGTGCTCATCGAAGTGGACGTGGACGCCCTCGGCGGGGAAACACCCATCGTCGCGCTCGACGACACCGTCGCCCCCGTCAACATCTTGAGTGACTGCTACGCCGGCAATGACGTGGACCTGTTCCCGAGCGCCTGCCGGTAGCCCCGGACCGACGCAGTGCTTGCGGCTCAGAGCCCGCCGTTTGTGGCGCGCCGAATGGTGACCAGGCCGTCCTTCTCGGCTTGGGCCACCAGTGCTCGGTGCAGCGCATCGGTCTGGAGCCGCCGGTCCACCCGCAGCGGCACCGGGTGGGCGTCGATCCACGCTTCCAGCTCGGGCTGGCCGGTCACCGGAGCCGTGGGGCCGTCCGCCAGAATGCCCCCAGTGGTGACACACTCGGCCGCGAAGATCTCGTCCTCATCGGCATCGATGGGGGTCAAGGCCACACCCTCGCGGGGGGTGCCGGCCAACAGGGCAGCCTCGTCAAAGACCTCCAGCATCGGGTCGGCCGCTGCGTCTCTCATGCGCAGCGCATCCACCTCAAACAGGTTCTCCACAAAGGCCAGGATGCTGGTGTGGTCCCGCACCACGTGGCTGACATGGCCGGGCTTGACCCACGGCCCCACCAGCAGGGTCGGCACCCGAAAGCCCGCTTGGCCAAAGCCCTCGGCCGCCCGGTCATCGGGCAGCTCCGGCGGGGGCACATGGTCGAAGAAGCCGCCGTGCTCATCATAAGTGATGACGAAGAGGCAGCGCTCCCACTGAGGACTGTTGCGAAGCGCCTCGTAGATCTGAGCCGCGTAGATCTGCCCCGCCACCGGGTGGGCCGGCGGGTGGTCGTCGGCGCGGCCGAAGATGGGGTCCACCACCACCATGTTGGGCAAGGTCCCGGCCGCCGCGTCGGCGAAGAAGTGCTCCACTTCCATGAACTGCGGCTCGTCGGGCTGTCGGTCCGGCACCACCATGAGGAAGGGCACGTTGGCAAAGTAGCAGCCCCAGCTCAAGCCCTTGTGGGTCAGCCGATCATAGATGCTGACGACGGGTTCGGTGGGGAAGGAATTGCCGTGTTGGCCACCGTTGTCGGCACAGTGCAAGTAGAACCGGTTGGGCCATGTGCTCGACAACAGCGACCCAAACCACTGGTCACACAGCGTGTAGTGGTCGCTGAGCTCGTAGAAGGCCGACAGCGTGGTGCGGTCGAAGTAGCCCATGGCCTCGTGAGCCGCGTCGGGATCGCGGTTGTGAAAGGCCGTCACGAAGCCGTCGTTGGCGCCCTCGTTCCACTGATCGCGACTGGAGTTCCAGCTGTGGGGCGGATCCGACACACAATACGCATCGCTGAGGAACGGCGGAATGGCCGTTCCATCGGGCAGCGCATTGCTCATGTCTTCGGTGAGTCCCTCGACGTCCTCATGTTGCTCCAGCAGCTTGAGGGCACCGAAGTAGTGGTCAAAGCTGCGGTTCTCCATGCACAACACCACCACCGTGTCGATGCGGTGGCGCAGCAAGGGCCAGCCAAACTCGGTGGGTGCGGCGTCGCCAGAGTCCAGGGGGCTGTTCCCGTCGTCGGCGCCGGGCTTTGGGCCACTCGGGGCACACCCCGCGGCCATCATCGCCCCCAGGCCCTTGAGGGTGGTGCGCCGGTCGAGGAGGGACGGGGGAAGTGCAGGCTTGGACATTCGGGGCTCCTGGCCAATGAACCGAGGTGGACCGGACTCAGGTCGGTTCGAGGGCTGCGCTCAGTGCCGCCCTGTGGCAATGCACGCCACGTGGCCGGAGGGTCGGCCTCGAGCCCCCGGCAACCGCAAGCATCGTACGCCAGCCACCGCCCAACCACGAGCCCCAGAGGCGTCCGATGCACTCGCCCCCGCCCCCACCGCGAGAACACGTTTCACCGATGCAGCGGCAGAGTGGCGCGCTCCGGGGCACTCCAGCGAGTCCTCCTGCCCCGTGGCCGACGGGAGACTGGTCAACACGCCACCAAACCGCCAAGCCCCAAAACGGGTCAAGAACATCGCTTTGATCAGGATCTTCGCGGTTCAGACCCGCCCCTGCGCCGGTGGTGCAGGGTGGCCACCTCGCGGCAGGACATAGTACGTGCGATGCGGCCGCTGAGCCGGTGCGGTGTGGTGCCCAGATCGCCCCCACGGAGATGCCCTCGTGACCCCCCGAATCCCCACCACCAAGCTCGCCGACGGCACCCGGGTCCACTGCATCCGTAGGGCCGAAGCCCGGGTCCTGGACCACCATGTGCAGGGCTACCTGGACCACGGCATCGACGTGGCCGACGGGGACGTGGTCTTTGACGTCGGCGCCAACATCGGGCTGCTCGGTGTGCGGGCCTGTCAGCGCCACCCCAAGGTCACCGTGTTTGCGTTTGAGCCAGTCCCCACCATCTTTGAGGCGTGCCGCCGCAATGCCGAGACCCACGGGGCGGGGCGCTTTCGGGCCTTCAATGTGGGCCTGAGCGCCACGCCCGGGGAAGCCCGGTTCACGTGGTACCCCAACGCGCCCGCGCTCTCGACGGCCCGTCCCGAGGACTGGGAGACCGATCCCAACGCGTGGAAAGAAGCGGTCCGCGGCCAGCTCAACGCGATGCCTGAAGAGATGTGGTGGGCCCGCATGGTGCCGGGCGCGCTGCTCGGTCCGGTTGCCTGGTTCCTGCGCCGAGGCGCCATCGACGTGGTGTGCAAGCTCAGCACTGTCTCCGAGATCATTGACGAACACGACGTTTCGCGCATCGACCTGCTCAAGATCGACTGCGAAGGCTTTGAGCTCGACGTGCTGCAGGGCATCACAGACGCCCACTGGGATCGGATCCAGAAGGTGGTGGTCGAAGTGCACGACCAAGACGGCCGGGCGGACACCGTGGCGAACCTGCTGCAGTCCCACGGGCTCACCCAGATCGTGCGCGAGAAAGAAGCAGCGTTTGCCCAGACCGCCCTCATCAACCTCTACGCCAGCCGAGCTCCCCAGGAGACCGCGTGACCTGGACCGACCCCGGCGTGCCACTGTGGTCCCTGCTCGTCGGCCTGCTGGCCCTGACCAACGGGCTTGGCCTGTTGGTGAGCATGGCCATCGAGCGCTGGGGGCTGCCTGCCGGCTGGTCCATCCAAGAAGCGAAGCGCAAGCCCGGCCAGCTGCGCCGCCACCTGCCGCTCATCGCTGCGAATTTCGTGACGCTAGAAGTCCTCGGCGGCACGGCCTTCGCCCTGTTCAGTGACCAGTTCCACTTCGCTCGTCCCGGGTTTGTCGAGTCGGTCGTGGTCCTCGGCATTCTGGTCCTGTTCGATGACTTCGGGTTCTACTGGATCCATCGCATCTTGCATGTCAACAAGACGCTGTACCGCAAGGTCCACAAGATACATCATCGAGGGTTTGCCCCGGTTCCAATCGAGTACTTCTACGCGCACCCTGTGGAGTGGATGACGGGCTCGATGGCCCCCGTGGTCGCCATTGTCGGACTGATCCTGGTGTCCGGCTCGCTCAATGCATGGCTCCTGCTGGCTTGGGTGTTGTTCCGGCAGGTCCACGAGCTGGACATCCACTCGGGGCTCAAGTCCCCCCTCGGCGACTGGATCCCACTGTGGGGGAGCACCCTGCACCACGACCAGCACCACGCCAAGCCCAACCACGGCAACTACGCCTCCACCCTCTATTTTTGGGACCTTGTGTTCGGCACCCGCATAGCGCTGCCTTCGGTTCCAGAACGGGAAACTGCGTGAAGACACTGCTCGCGTTGATGATGGGCGCCGGAACGGCCCTTGCCCAGCCCACTCCCGATGCGCCCACCGTGGCCATCGAGACCGTCGAGCCGCCTGAAGAGGGTGTCGGGGTGCCCCCCAGCATCCCCGACATGCGGGGCACGTGGCGGTTCGATCTAAGAATCGTGAGCAATGCCAAGGTCCCGGTCTTGGGCACCACTGTGGTGAAGTCGCGGACAACCTTCCTGGCCACCGTGGACGGCACCGCCGCCAAGCCGGTGATCCACACCCATCCTTGCCATCTGCAAGCCGAGCCCAGCCGGGCCATCGCCCGCACCATCGTGCCGCCAGAGTTCGTCAGAGCGCTGCCCAAGAAGGACTTCGCAGCACAGCTCTCCCCCAAGGGTGACGCATGGAGCTTTCACGCCGACATGCGCCCACAATACCTGGGCTACGACCCTGCGGTGGCCGGCGAGAAGCCCCCTGAAGATGGCGACGCCAAGGGCATCACAGACCTCGAGGGCGACGGCCACCCCGGGGGCACGATCCACCTCGATGCGCCAATCTTTGGCCTCATCGAGCTGTACGTGGTGCAGCGCGCCCACACCGTCATCGACGGGACGTGGACCGGTGCCGACGTCTGGGAAGGCGACGCCACGGTGCTCGCGTTCGGCCAGCGCACCATCGGCGCCAGCAACCGGCTGTTCGTGGCGAACGCCGACGTCACCGTGAACCAGAAAGACAGCCGCTTCAGATGGGCCCGGGTACCCGCCGACACGACGTGCGCCCAGCTCAAGAAGGGCTTCGGCCAGCCGGCTTCAGGCCCCTTCTGAGCCAGGTCTTCTGATCGGGGACAGCGTCACCGAATCTTCTTGAGAATGGCCAGCACCTCGGCAATGTCGGCTTCGGTGTGGGCGGCGTTGATCTGAAACCGGATGGTCTGGTCGCCCTGGGGCACCACCGGGAAGTTCAGACCGACCACCAGCACGCCGTTGTCGGTGAAGTCCTGCACCATGCGGGTGGTCTTGTCGGTGTCCCGTACCATCAGCGGCGTCACCGGGTGCACGCCGGGAATGGTCTCCAGTCCGAGATCGGCCAGGCCCTGTCGGAACTGGGCGCACCGGTCGCGCACATGGGTGAGCCGCCCGAGGCCCTCCGGGGAGTCGGCGATGTCCACCGCAGCCTTGGCCGCCGCGCAGTCCGCCACGCTCAGTGGGTTCGTGTAGATGTAGGTGTCGGCCTTCTGGCGAATCGCCTCGATGACCTCGGGGCTCGACGCCACAAAGCCCCCATTGACCCCAAACGCCTTGCCGAAGGTGCCCACCGCGATGTCGGCCCGGGCGCCACAGACCTCTTCGGTTCCCCGACCGGTGAGGCCAAATGCACCGATGCCGTGGCTGTCGTCGACAATGGTGACCAGCCCCTCCTTGAAGCGCTCGCGGTAGGGCGCGACCACCGCGTTGATGTCGGCGATGGGCGCCGTGTCGCCGCGCATCGAGAACACGCCGTCGAAGATGACCACCACCCGCTCAATGCCGTCGGGAATCCCGTCGAGAATGGCCTTGAGGCCGACCATGTCATTGTGCTTGAAGATGCCCTTGTGGGCCCGGGGCACGTTCGCGATGCGCATCGCACGGATGATGCAGTTGTGGTTCAGCTCGTCGCCGACCCAGAACGTCTTCTTGTTCTGGATAGCGAGGGCCACGCCCAAGTTGGTCGTGTAGGCCGAGTTGAAGATCTTGGCGGCGGGCCGACCCATGAAGGCCGCGATGCGCGCCTCCAGGTCGACGTGAGCCGAGAAGGTGCCATCGATGAAGCGCACCGCACCAGGCCCCGCGCCGAAGCGGTGGGTTGCCTCGTCCGCCGCGGCCATCACCGCCGGATGGTGGCTCAGCGAGAGGTAGCTGTTGGAATTCATCCGCAGGAACGCCTGGTCCCCGAAGCCCGCAAGCTTGTAGCGGGGGCCTCGTGCGCCCTGGGGCGGCAGGTAGTCGACAATGACGCGCTCAGGCGCTTTCGCACGGCCTTCGGACCGAAGGTTGGCGACTTCATTGCGCAGGCCGGCGCTGAGGAGCTCAAGGGACATGGGACTCTCCGGGAGGTGGGCGCGCAGCCTACCTCAGCCGGCCGAGCTCGCGACAACATCGGGCACCCCAGCGGCGGCCTCAACCACGGTACAGTGCGGCCATGCGCACTCTCCCAGCACTGACCCTGCTCATCGGCTCCCTGCTCACACTGTCGGGCTGTGGCGGTCTGGACCTCAAGTCGGCCGACCCCGCCCCCGAGCCCGTGAACACCCCCGACGAGGGTGCGGACTCGGACCTCGACGACGCCACCGGGGCCACACCGGGGCCGGGGGCCGCGCGCATGGTGCGCCTCACCCAACAGCAGTACCGCAACGCGGCGCTGGACCTGACCGGCTGGGCCCCCAGCTCGCCCCTGCCTGTCGACTACGATCTGCACGGCTACATCACTGTCGGCGCTGGTGAGGTGTCGGTCGCGCCCTTCGATCTGGAGCTCTACGAGGCCGCAGCCTGGGAGCTGGCCGAGGCGATGGTTCCTGCCGACAGCGCAGTGGACGGTGTGCTCGGGTGTGCACTGCAGATCGACAGTCTCGATGACTTGCTGGGCGGCGACACCGGCGGCGGACCAGACATCGACGAGACGTGTGTGCGCAGCTGGACCGCCGGGCTGGTGGCCGAGGCTTGGCGGCGGCCGGCCGTGTCTTCCGAAGTGGACCCCCTCGTGGACCTCTTCGTGGAGATCCACGACCTCGCCGGGCCCACGCTGGCCACCCGTGCCGTCGTGGCCGCCACCCTCATCAGCCCCGACTTCCTGTTTCGAGTGGAGCTGGGTGCCCCCGACGAAGATGACCCCGTGGGGCACCGCCTCACCGACTGGGAGCTGGCCAGCCGCATGGCCTTCTTCCTGACCGACGCGCCCCCCGACGCCACACTCCGCCAAGCGGTGACCGACGGCGAGCTGGCGACAGACGCGGGCGTGCGGGCCCAAGCCGAGCGCTTGCTGGACACCGAGCGCGCCGAGACCGCGCTGACCGGCTTCTTCGTCGAGACCCTGGACCTTGGCAAGCTCGACACCATCGAAAAGGACCCCGCCACCTTCCCCTTGGACAGCCCAGCGCTGCGGACCGCCATGCGCACCGAGCTGGAGGTGCTGTTCCAAGAGGTGGCGCTGCAGCCCGGTGTGGACCTGCGCAGCCTGCTCACCACCAACATGGCGTGGGTCGAGCCGGCCCTGGCCGAGGTCTACGGGCTCGAAGACATGACCGCTGCCGGCTGGGTCAGCCTGCCCGAAGATGACCACCGGGGGGGGCTTCTGGGCCGTGCCGGCTTCTTGGCCATCAACGCCGCGGCCTCCCGCACCTCGCCCACCTTCCGGGGCAAGTTTGTGCGCACCCGCTTGCTGTGCCAGGACATCTTGCCCCCGCCCGAGGGTGTGGTGGCGTCGCTGGAGGGCATCGACAGCAGTGGCACTCTGCGCGACACCCTCGAACAACACATGACCGACTCCACATGCAACTCATGCCATGTGTTGATGGATCCCATCGGCTTCGCACTGGAAGACTTCGACGGCATCGGCGCATGGAGAATCGCCGACAATGGCTTGCCCATCGACTCCACCGCCGAGGTGGACGGGGTGGCCATCGAAGGCGCAGAAGCGCTGGGGGCCCTCATCGCCAACCACAATCGCTTTGGTGTGTGCATGACCACACAGCTGTTCCGCCACGCCACGGGCGCGCTGGAGGGACCGGCCCAGGAACCCCTGATCGCAGACCTCACCGCCCAGCTCGGGGGCGATGGGCACAGCTTCCGCAGCCTCGTGGTCAACCTCGTCAGCAGCCCTGGCTTTCGGGGGGTCACCGGTCCCCTGAGTGGTGAGACCTGCGCCGTTCCCGGCGACACCCGGCCTTGTGAGACCGACTGTGCTGCCGGCATCGAGACCTGCACGGACGACCTATGGCAAGGCTGCACCGCGGCGCCGGTCTCCCCCGAGACCTGTGATGCCGTGGACCAGGACTGCGACGGCATCGTCGATGTGGACCCAATCCAAGCCTGCGAGACCTTGGGCTTGGCCGGGGTCCAGAGCTGCGCCGAGGGAGCGTGGTCCACCTGTGACCCGGTGGCGCTGCCCGCCGAGACCTGCAATGGCGAAGATGACGACAGGGACGGCGTGATCGACGACAACTTGGGGCTTGAATTGGTCGCGGTCTCCGTTGCCGACATCCAAGCCTCCCACGCCTCGTGTGTGCCCTCGTCCACCGGTGTGTCGGGGGGCTGCAACGCCGCCACCAACCGCTTCTGCGCCGCCCGGGGCTGTGGCACCGTGACCGGCATCGGCCTGCTCGCCCGGGACTTCTCCCAGGATCAGGTCGCGGTCGCCTGTCTCGACGCGTCCCTCGCCCAGACCCGCTCGACCACCTTCTCCGAGCTGCAGACCCACCACGGGGCGTGCCTCGCCACCAATCCCGTGAGTGCCGACTGCAACGCGGCCATCAGCCGCTACTGCACATCCCAGGGCTTGGTCACCGGCTACGGTCCCCTCGAACACGCCGGCGACGCGGCGGCGGTGGCCTGCACCCCCACGGCCGAGATCTTCCAGATCACGTACGACGAGCTGACCGCGCGCCAAGGCGACTGCTGGTGGCCCACCAATCGCCACGGTGACGCCTGCAACCAAGCCATCCACCAGTGGTGCGCCAGCGCCGGCTACGCCACGGGGTTTGGCCCGCTGGAGAACTGGGACAACAACGCATGGGTCGCGTGCATCCCTTGGCCTGAGGAGACCTCCCCATGAGCCCCCGACTTCCAGTTCTGCACCGGCGCGCCGTGCTGCGCGGCATCCTCGGCGGCGCGGCGATGTCTCTTGCCCTGCCTCCGCTCGAAGCCATGCTCGGCGTCAACGGCGATGCATGGGCCGACGGCACGGACCTGCCCACCCGCTTTGGCATCTGGTTCTGGGGCAACGGCGTTCGCACATCCCAGTGGGTGCCCACCACGACGGGGGCCGGCTGGACCCCCAACAGCGAGACCGCCCCGCTGCTCGATGTTCGCGACTACGTCAGCATTGTCAGTGGGTGTGAGATCAAGACCGCCACCCACGCCCACCACTCGGGCATGACCGGCATCTTCACCGGGCGAAAATACCACCAAGTCGGCACCACGAGAGACACCATCGTCTCGACGTTTGCGAGCCAGTCGGTGGACCAGATTGCCGCGGATGCCTTCTCCGGCCAGACCCCGTTTCGCTCCTTGGAGGTCGGGGTCACCAAGTTCCACGGCACCGATGAAGGCACCACCTTCCAGCACCTCAGCCACAACGGGCCCAACAACCCGAACCCGTGCGAGTACGACCCCCGGGCCTTGTTCAACCGGCTCTTTGGGGTGCCCACCGACAGCCAGCTCGCGATTGTGCGGGGCAGTGTGCTCGACGCCGTGCGGGACCAGTCGCTGCGGCTTGAGCGACGGCTGGGTTCAGCGGACAAGGCCCGACTGGAGCAGCACCTCGACAGCATCCGGGCGCTGGAGACCCAGCTGGAGGCGGACGTCTCGTCGTGTGGCTTCGGAGACGCTCCGAGCACCGTGGCCGACGTGGACGGCCGGGAACAGATCGCCGAGAAGAACGCTGTCATGAGTGATCTGCTCGCCTTGGCGCTGGCGTGTGACCTGACCCGCTCATTCAGCGTGCAGTTCAGCACCGCCGGCAGCGGCGTGGTGTTCTGGGAAGCCGGCGCGACCGATAGCTTGCACGGCACCTGCCACACCGAGGCCCTGCCGCAGCCCACGGTGCATGCCGCGACCACCCTGACCATGGGCCACCTCGCCACCTTCCTGCAGCGGCTGCGGGACGTGCCCATCGGGGACGGCAACCTGCTCGACCACGCCAGCATCCTGTGCACGACCGAGCTGACCGACGGCTACACCCACAGCAACGCCGACTACCCCATCATCATTGCGGGCAAGGGGGGCGGGCGACTCAAGGGCGGCGTGCACCACCGGTCGACGAGCGGCGACAACACATCCCACGCGGTGCTCTCGGCACTGCGGGGTGCGGGGGTGGAGGCCTCCAGTTTTGGCGCTGACGCGGGCTTCGTGAGCACGGGCATCTCCGCCATCGAGGCCTGAGGTGCCCCCGACGCTGCACCCCGACCTGCTGATTCGCGCACGGGCCGCCCAGATGCATGGGTGTACCGTGCTGGAGTACGGCGAGAACCACGTGGTCGCGGGACGACTGCGCTGGCACTGGGACTGCTTTGGCCGCATGTTCACGCTGGTGAGGGTGCGCCGACTCCACACCGTGGACCCCGCCGCGCTCCGGGAAGGTCAGGACGCGCTCAAGGCCCTCGCCAAGCAACACGACCCGAGCGTGCTGCCCCGGGGCTTCCTCCACATGCGCACCCTCATCGACATTGTGCTCGTGCCCGAGGCGGATGCCGCGACCGAGCGCCATGCCCGCACCGTCACCACCATGGGCTTGGGGCAGGCTGGCCACAGCGTGCTCGTGCTGCCCGGGGGCAAGCTCATCGCTCCTCGGCCCTTCTTCGGCGCGGCGTGGCTGCCCAAGACAAACCACACGAACCACGCCATCGGCACCCTCGCCCGTGAGCCCGAGCCCCCGGCTCCGCTCGCCATGGCCATCGGCTGGCTGGTCTTTGCACCGGCCGTCCTGACGGTGATGCTGTCGTGCTGCGGGCTGCCCGCCCCGCTGCTCTGGTGGATGCTGAAGTCCGAGAATGCCCCAGTGGACGTACTTCCACCGGTGTAGTCCTCGGTCATCCTAGCCGGACGCGAGTCCCCGTCAGCCCCGACGCTCCGCATCCGTGGGACGCCAGCCATCCACAGGGTCTTTGGGGTGGATCGGCCGGGCAAAGTCGATCTGCAGACCCGCGTCGAAGTCGGTGATGCCGCGGCTCTTGGTGTAGATCGTCATTCGGTTGTGGAACAGAAAGAACAGTCGGAACGGAAAGAGGCTCTTCACCACACAGATGTCGGCGGCAAAGGGTGACAGGCCCACGTCGCTGTAGAACGATGGCTTCATCGCCAGCGGCGGCGCCGAGGTGACCACCACCTGCACATGACCGGCGTCGAGCACCACCACATCACCAAAGGGCGTGTCGCGGTGCTGGCTCCGAATGCGGGCTGACAGCTGCAGCGGCGGCGAGAGCGCCTCACTGAGCAACTTTCCGCCCAGCGTGACGTCCACCGAGTCCCCCGTGGGCCGGTCCCAGAGCTTCGCCACCACCGCGTCATCACGAATGGTGGTCAGCGACACCATGTCCGCGGCCGTGTCGATCAGCGCCTTCAACAAGTGCGTGCTCTCGCCCGTGGCCCCCGCGCCGACCATGTCCGAGGCATCCGAGATGCAGACCGTGCCGAGCGACCGGCGGATCCACACCGACCGCGCTTGCTGAATCGCCGCTTCGGGCCCGGGAAACTCCGGCGGCAGCTTGTGCCGAACCGCCCAGGACAGCTCCGCCAGCTCGTCCGCCAGCTTCTCTGCGAGCTCTGGGTCGTTGTCGGTGACCACGTGGGTGGCCCAGCCATTCTCGGGATGGTCGACCCAGAGGTGGCACATCAGTAAGCTGACGTAGAGCACCTTGGGGTCCTTCTCCATCTGCTTCATCCGACGGAAGACGGGGCGCATCGTCGGGAAGAAGTCGATGGTGGTCCCGCCGCCGAGCACCATCGGCAGCGAGCGCCAGCCCGCCACCGGCTTGACCTCGCCGAGCACGGTCCGCACCAAGATCTCCCCGGCGCGGTGGCCCACGGTGTGGTGGTCACGGTGGGGATTGGTGCGGTAGGCCGCCAAGCTCGTGCCCAGGCGGACCTTCTCCGGTGTGAGGTGCGCGTGCAGATCCAAGCTCACAGCAATGGGCACCTCCCCAATCACCGAGCGCGCATCGGCCAGGAACACGGCCTCGGGCTCATTGTGGTCCTCCGCGGTCATCGCACCATGCATCGAGAAGAACAACCCATCGAGGGGGCCGGCCGCCTCCAGCGCCGCCACAAGATGGGCGCGAAACCACGCAAATGCGGAGGCGGAGAGCGCCCACCCGACACGGCCCACGCGCTGAACAGCGGCACAATCTCGACGTCCAGGAACGTTCGCGCCGCACGCACAAAGCCCGACAACTCAGCATTCCGGAGAAATCCCTTGGCCTCGGTCTGCCAGCGCGCACAACAGTCCAGCAGCGCTTGGCCAGACAAGAAGTGGGTGCGCTCGAAGCTCTCCACTTCGGTGAGCACCGGCGACAGCCCGTTGGTCTCCTGGGCGATGCGAACAAAGGCGATGCGCTTCACGAGCGCAGCCGCGCGTAGGCATCGAGGGCACGCTCGCCCAGCTGCACCACCGACTTCGGGATCGGCAGTCCATCGAGTGGATCCGACAAGTCGGGCGCCGCGCCACCGGGCGCGTACATCCCCTCAAGCACGCCGCGAACCGCCTCGCTCACGACGGTCTTCACCGGGACCTTGGCCATCAGCCCGTACACCGCTGCCTCGCCTTCGCTGGCCAGCTCCGGATGGGCCCGCACGTGAGCGACGGCCTCCCGCACATCGTCGATGTAGACCTGCACCGACTGGGCATTGTTGGCGTTCACCGAGCAGTGGATCGATGGAGGGTCCTGCTGGCGGTCCACGCACCAGCCCTCCTCCATGAGGATGTCGGCCACCGCATAGGTGTCGACCTCGGTGTTTCGCCAGGTCACGATCGTGGAGTGCGGCTGGCCGAGGATCTCGATGCCGGGCACTTCGCCCAGCCCCTCACGGAGCTTCTGCGCGACGTCCCAGGCGCTCTTGGCCAGCGCCTTGTAGCCGTCGAAGCCCATGGCATTCACTGCGGCCCAGGCCGCCGCGATGGGCCCCCAGGGCGGGTTCCGGCCATGCCCGGGATGCGTAGATCCCACCCGGCCAGCCCGTCGAGATGAAGAATTGGTGCCGCATGTGGGCCATGTCGCGAAACAGCAGCACCGCCGCGCCCTTGGGGGCGTAGCCGTACTTGTGAAGGTCCGCCGAGATCGAGGTCACGCCGGGGTTCTCGAAGTCGAAGACAGGCATCTGCACGCCCAGATTCTTCAAGAAGGGCAGGATGAAGCCGCCGAAGCACGCGTCCACGTGCAGCGGGAGCCTCTTCTTGAGCGCCAGGGCCGACAGCTCCGGGATCGGATCCACCACACCCGTGACGTACTGTGGCGCAGAGGCCGCAATGAAGATCGTGTTGCGGTCGACCTTCTTGGCCATGGCCTTGGGGTCCACAGCGCCCGAGCTACCCACCTTCACGCGCTTGAGCTTCACGCCGAACAAGTGCGCGGCCTTCTCGAAGGCCGGGTGGATGGTGTTGGGCACCACCGCGTTCGGGCGGCGAATCCACGGCCAGATCCGACGGGCGCGGTCGCGGTAGGTCTTCACCACCAACAGCAGCGACTCGGTGCCCCCGCTCGTCAGCGAGCCGACGGTCGACGGCGACCCATGGAGCAGATCCGCGGTCATCTGCACAACCTCGGACTCCATGCGCTTGAGGCTCTTGAAGGCCATGGGGTCGAGCGCGTTGCCGGCGATGTACAGGTTGTGCGCATGCTCCATCAGGGCATGGTGGGCGTCACCCGCGTAGTAGACCATGCTCCAGGTTCGTCCACCCCGGAAGTCGGCATCCTGGTCCCGAAACGCCGCCATCTCACTCAGAATCGCCTCGGGATCGCGGCCGGTGGGCGGAAAGGACGTCGACATGGGGGGCTCCACAGGTTCTGGCGGGTCCCCCATCGCCCAAGCGCCAAGGCCAGTCTTGGCTGTCCGAGCAGGCTTCGAGAACAGGGCCACAGTATCGCGTGAGGCGCGTCCCGATCGTGCCCATCGAGCTGGGTCCGGCTGGCGTGCTCTCGCTGGGTGTGCCTTCAGCGGGGACCAAGCACACACCGGCCGAGGGGATCGGCGCCCAGCTCCAGATCGGTGCGCAGGGTCACCAGCCGCCGGGCCAGTGCGATGACATCCCTGTGTTCATCAATCTTCTGGGGCAGCTTGCGGGCACCTCGAACCGCCGCACCCGCTGCCAGCTCGGGGTCATCCAGCAGTGCGTCCAGGGAGCCCACGTGGGCCAACAACCCCGCCGCGGTCTTGGCCCCGACGCCGGGCACCCCCCGAACCCCATCACTGGAGTCGCCGACAAGGCTCTGGTAGTCGATGACCTGGTCCGGACGAACCCCCAGCTTGGCCACCACATCATCGGCGCGGATCCAGTCCCCGGTCCGCAGTGACACACAGCACACGTCCGGGGCCTCGTCCACCACAAGCTGGAACAGGTCCTTGTCCTCGGCCACGATGCGGACTGGACGGCCCTGCTCGCGGGCCACGCGGGACAGGCTCGCGGCAAAGTCATCGGCCTCATACTCCGGGTCACCAAACACACCGAAGCCCAGCTCGGCGGCGGCGGCCTCAAACCAACGAAACTGTTGAATCAGCTCGGCAGGCGGCGCGGGGCGGTGGGCCTTGTAGCTTGGGTCGATGCGAACGCGGAAGGTCTGGAGGCTCTGGTCGAAGAGCACTGCGCCCACAGTGATCTTGTGCTGTCGCACCAACCGAGCGAGGCGGGACCGGGACTGGCGCACCGCCCCGTTGGGTTGGCCATCGGCGGTGGTGCCCGGCGCCCCCACAAACCAAGCACGCAACAGAAGGGCCGTCCCATCCACAATCCACAGCGGTTCAGCGGTCACTCGCCCTCCTTGGGCTGCCCGCCAGCTCTGCGTCGAGTGCACCCTTGGCTTGGGCATACAGGGCGTGCACTGCAGGTTCATCGGGCAACAGCCGGGCCGCCGGCGCAACGGTGCGCACCGCTTCGGCCGCCCGCCCCACTTCGAGCAACCAGTGGGTCAAGGTGATCCGGTTGCCAAGATCGAGAGGGTCCATCCGCAGCGCTTCTTGGAGGGATGCGATGCCCCGGTCGGCCTCGCCTTGGGCCCAGAGGGTCTGGGCTTGCACGGACCAGGCCCAGGGATGGTGGGGCATCGCAGCCAACGCAAACTCCGCCTCGGCCACTGCGTCGTCCACCCGGCCGTCGTCCAGCAGCATCTCGGCCCGGGCCAGGGCCAGCTCCGCGTGGTCCGGGTGCAGCACCAGGTAGCGATGGGTCAGCTCCCAGGCGAGCTCTTGGGCGCCCAGCACCCGCAGGCTGCGCACTTGCCCAGCCATCGCCTCGGGGCTCATCGGCTGGAGCGACAGCGTCTCTCGATACCAGCTCTCGGCCTCACCCCACAGCCCCATTCGTGCGTACAGCTCGGCGATGTGAAGGGCCACCGTACTCGACGGCGACCGCTGGAACAGGTCGATGAAGTGCTGCAAGGCGTCCGCAGAATTGCCCCGAGCCAGCTCCAGACTCGCCCGGAGGTGGTCCACGCCCCAGGTGTCGGGCATCCGGGACTCGAGCCGGGCCAGCCGGGCTTCAGCCTCGGTGAAGCGCCGCGTCCCGATGAGCTGGCGGACCTGCCACGTGAGCGGAATGATGTCGATGACGTCGCGGGGGTCGATGGTCCCGGCCTCGGCCGCCGGGTCGCCGCCGATGTAGCCAAGCTGCTGGAGCAGGGCGAGGTCGTCGGCATCCAGCGTGGCCTCGGGCGCGGTGTCCTGGGTGAGGCTGTCCCGGGTCTGGGCCAGCAGAGCGGCATGCGGCGCCGTGTCGACACCCGCCTCCCGAAGCGGCATCACACGGTCGCCGTCCATGGCGTAGAACCCGCCCCAGCCGCCCTCGGTGTAGCGGCCGTCCTTGGTGGTCAGCGCGTACAGCGGCGACAGGCCGAGTGAGAACTGGGCGGTCAGCGCCTCGGACCAAGGCGAGACGGTGCCCCCCATCTCCAGATCGATGCCGGACACTTCCGGGTGGACGTCCAGGCCGGCGAGACGCAGCACCGTGGGCGCGATGTCGACATGGCTGACCGGGTCGTGCTCGACACTGCCCGCCACCGGCCAGTCGCCGTCCAGACCTCGGGTGCGCAAGATCAGCGGCACCCGGATGGTGCCATCGTGGAGCAAGAAGCCATGGGTCTGCTCGCCCCCTTCCCCCATGCCCTCGCCGTGGTCCGCCGTGATGACCACGATGCTGCGGGGATGGTGTTTATCCCACCAATCCAGCAGCCGCGCCACCTCGCTTGCAGCATACGCAATCTCCCCATCATAGGGCCGACCGGGGTGGGCGTCGGCGAAGGCCGGTGGCGGTGCATACGGCCAGTGCGCATCGAAGAGATGAACCCACGAGAACACCGGCCCCGACGGCATCTCTGACAATGTGGAGAGCGCATCGTCGACCACTTCGGTGGCCACCCGCTCGTCCCGCCAGTCCCGCTGCGTGGGCAGCCGGGGGAGCGGGTCGTGGTAGACGTCAAAGCCCTGCGCAAAGCCCCAGCGGGCCTGAGTGGGGAACGCACTGGTGAACGCTGCGGTGGCCCAGCCAGCATCGGAGAAGCGCTCGGCCAGCGTGATGGCGTCGTCACCCAAGATGAAGTCGCCGTTGTCGCGCACCCCATGGGAGGGCGGCGGGCGGCCGGTCAGGATGGTCGAGTGGCTGGGGATGGTGAGCGGGCACGTGGAGTAAGCGCGGGAGAAGATCACCCCTTCCCGGGCGAGAGTGTCGTACACCGGCGTGTCGGCGAGGGCGTAGTCGTAGACCGACAGGCGGTCCGCGCGGGTGGTGTCCAAGGTGATGAGCAGCACACTGGGACCGCTTGGGGCGGCGGGCAGGTCCAGGGGGTCGGGCGTGGCACACCCCCAGGCGGCCGTCGCGAGCAGGATCCCCCGCCTACACACCGTCGCGCTCCAGCTCGCAGACCCACGGATGCTCGGCGCTGTCGGGCCGAACTTCCCAGTTCTCAGTGGGATCGCGGCCGTCCAGGGCCGCACCGGTCCAACCTTCTGCGGGGGTGCCGCCGGCATTCTCGGGTTGGAAGGCCGACCAGCCGTCAAAGCCGGCCGTCGTGGTGCCATCCACCCAGCGCCAGTCCGTCGACGCCGCGTCCCAAGCCAGCCCGATCCACGCCCGGCGCTCGTCGTCGGGAATGTCCCGCAGCACGGTGGTCTCGCCCGGTGGCTGGATCCAGAGCGTGTACCAGACCATCAGGCGCTCGGCGATCCAGGCGTTCTCGTCGGCATCGTTGACGACCGCGAGGTCGTAGCCATTGCGAAGGCAAGCCGTGCGGGCGTCGGTCCATGTTCCGGCGAAGCTGAACAGGTAGTTGGTGTCGCCCCGCATGTCCGCGAAGGTCAGCCCGTTGGTGCAGACCCCGAAGAACTCGGTGCCCCCCACCACCGCATTGCCACCGTCGACAATGTCGTCGCAGTCGTCGTCTACGCCGTTGCAGATCTCTGGCGTGCCCGGGCTGCGGAAGGCGTCGTCGTCGTCACAGTCGCCGTCCGCCACGGTCCAGCCATCGCCGTCCCCGTCGGTGCCGGTGTCGACCTCGGCCGCGCCGGTGTCGCCCGTGTCGGCAGTCTTTTCATAGGTGAAGCTGGCTTCGCGGCCGTTGCAGGCCACGGTGGTCAGCAGCAGAAGGGTCACTCTCATGGTCGCTCCAGCACGGCCACGTGGCACAGGGCCTCGTCCAGGCCAATCAGTCCGCCAGCGTTGTGTTGCAGGCCGATGCGGACATCCCGCGCCACCTGCTTGTCGCCGCCTTCGCCCCGCAGCTGTGTGACGAGCTCGTCGAGCTGACCCAAGCCCGTGGCACCGAGGGGATGACCCTTCGACTCGAGGCCACCCGAGGGGTTGATGGGCAGCACGCCGTCCCACCTCGACGCCCCGCTCTGGGCCCAAGCCCCACCCTCACCCCGGGGGCAAAAACCCAGCAGCTCGGTGGCTTGAAGCTCACAAGAGGCCGTGGAGTCGTGCACTTCGGCCACCTGGATGTCGCCGGGTCCCAGCCCGGACTTGGCGTAGGCCTTGCGCGCCGCGTGGGCGAGCACGTTGTCCTGGTCGAGGTTCCGCCAAGCGCCGCCCTCCAACACACTCGCCCGCACCCGCACCGCCCGGGCCCGGGTCTGGGGGTCGAGGCGGGCCAGCCCTGCTGTGCTGCACACCAACACACCCGCCGCCCCGTCCGACAGCGGACAACACATCGCACGCGTGAAGGGATCCACGATGGCTTTATCGGTCAGCACGGCATCTTCGGAGATTTCAAATCGGAGCTGGGCCTTCGCATTGCGGCTGCCGTGCAAGTGGTTCTTGCTGGCGATGGTGGCGAGCTGGGCCGCGGTGCTGCCGAACGCGCGTTGGTGGTGGCGGGCCTGCATCGCGTGCACATCGAGGAAGAGAATGCGCCAGGCATGGGGACCCCAGCCCACCCCATGGGTCGCAGCTTGGGTGGCGAAGAAGGTGCGCCACTCATCGGGGTGGCGCTGGTCGATGCCCCCGTCAAACACGGCGAAGGTGGCCTTGGGATCGTCGGGGATGAGGGTCTTCTCGACGCCGAGGGCGAGGGCCAGATCGACCGCGCCTGCCTTCACCGCATGCACCGCGCTGTGGAAGGCCGCCGAGCCCGTCGCACAGCCGGCCTCAACGTTGATGAGGGGCAAGCGCGAGGGCAGCCGGCCCGCCCGCTGGAGGGGGTCGACAATGGTCTGGCCACGGATGTTGTGCTGGCCCCAGTGCCCCATGGCGCAGTTGGCAAACCACGCTTGCTCGATGGCCGCACCATCGGGCAGCCCCGCGTCGGTGATCAAGCCCTCGACCACCTCTTCGGCGAGGCTGCGAAAGCCCCGATCCGGCCACTTCTGGAAGCGGGTGCTCGAGGTTCCGACGATCCACGCTTCTGACATCTGCAAACTCCTGATCCCGGGCGCTACCAGCCACCCGCCACAATGATGGCCACCGAAGTGAGCTCCGAGGCGCCGACCATGAGCACCGCCCGCCCATCCGGCGTGGCGCTCTCGCCGATGAACACGTCGTGCCCGATGTTCGCATCGGTGCTGGTGCTCGAGACCAGCGCTTGGGCATCGCCGGCATTGGAGACCCCGCTGGCGAGGGGTCCATAGTAGACCAGCGCCGCGCCCGCTCGGACCACCCCCTCGACCTGGGACCCTCGGGCGCCCACGACCAGATCGTCCTGTCCATCGCCGTCCACGTCCCCGATGGACACCCGTGCGCCCATCTGGGCGACGACGTTGTCCCGCCACATCGCAGCCGTGATCTGAATGGACAGGTCGGCCACATCGGTGTCGGTGGACATGCGCCGCGTGACCACGCCGCACAGCCCGGAGGCGTCGCCCGTGATGCGGGCGGTCGGGCCACAGACCAACAGATCGGCGGCCCCGTCGCCGTCGAGGTCACCCGAGGCCAACGTCGTGCCCAGGGCGGTGGCCGTCAGAGACGCGGTGATGCCGAAGCTGCGGTCACTCTCGGACATGGAGCGGCTGAGCCCGCTGTCGAAGACCGACACATGACCCTTGCCCGACCTGGACTGGGAAGCGCCAACCACCACCGTGGATGTGGCTTCACCCCACAGCGGCACCGCGAGCGCTGCGCCCCCAAAGTCGGTCCCGGAAGCCGCGCCATAGAAGATGCTCTCGGCAACCGCGACCGCATCGGCGCCGGAGGTCGGGGCGATGGGCCCCAGCAGCACGGACACCTCGCCCGCCCCCCGAGAGCCCCCGGGGTCTCCGATGATGAGGTCGGCCCACCCGTCGTCGTCGAAGTCGCCCGTGTGGAGCGGGTTGCCCGTGGTGGCCATGGACGCGGCACCCAGCCGGGCGTGGGCGTCGAACTCGTCGTAGTCACCCGAAAACGGCCCATCAAAGATCAGGACCGCACCGTCATCGTCCGCGAGCACCAAGTCGTCGAAGCCATCCCCGGTGAGGTCTCCCGCCAGCTCAGCATGGAGGCCCAGCTGGTCCACACCCGTCAGCCAGGTGGTGAACGTCGCCACCGCCGCGGAGGCCTCGACCAGACCGCTGGGGTTCACGAACAGCTGGGCCACGCCCCCCCCGTGGTTGGGATCCGTGATGAGCACGTCATAGGCGCCATCTTGGTCCAGGTCCGCACCCCGGATGCGGTGGCCGTACTGGGCGGAGCCAGAGCGGTCCCGCACATGGACCTCCGCATCGGTGACATCCGCCAAGCCGTCGGGGGACCGGCACCCATCGGCACTGCCATTGCAGTTGTCGTCGACGCCGTTGTTGCACACCTCGGTGGCGCCCGGGTTGACGGCAGACACGGCATCATCACAGTCTTCGTCATTGTCGATGACGTCACCGTCCGGCCCACACGCCAGCACAGGGACGGCCGGGTCGCCGTAGCCATCGCCGTCGCCGTCCGCGTAGTGGATCGACGCACCCACCACGTCGGGGTCGCCGGCATCGACAAGGCCGTCGCAGTCGTCATCTTGGCCAAGCCCATCGCAGACTTCTTGGGCCGCTGGGTTCACCGCGGGGTCGTCGTCCAAGCAGTCGTCGCCCCCGCTGTCCACACTGGCGAAGCCGTCGCTGTCCCCGTCCACACCATCGAGCCCGTCGCAGTTGTTGTCGACCCCATCGCCGACCGCATCGGGCGCCCCCGCGTACACATCGGGGTTGTTGTCGTCACAGTCGCCGTCGACAGGGCTCAGCCCGTCTCCGTCCAGATCGTCGGTGGACCGGTCCACATCGGGCCCCCCGTCCTCGCACCCACCGTCCAGATCCTCACAGGTCTCGTCAATGGCGCCACTCTTGAAGAGGTAGCAGCCACCGAGGGTGGAACACAACAGAAGCAAAGAGCCCGACCGCATGACGGTCCTCAGGGTGCAGAGGGATGCGGTCAGCGTAGCGCGTCCAACGGACGGAATGCGACGGGCACACGAAACCCACTGCCGCCGGACCGGGACTCACCAGGGACCGCAACAGCGCCGTGCAAGGGATTGGCGGGCAGAAGCCGAAGGCAGCAGGCCAGCGGGATAGCCGGGCGCAGTGCAAGGAGCCGAAATGTCCCAAGATCCCCAGGAGCTGCGGTGGGTGGAGCTGATGCGCGCGGGCGATGATGCCCTCGCCACCGGCGCACTGGATCGAGCGGCCGAGCTCTACGCAGCGGCGGCCGCGCTCGCCCGGGACGCGGGTGCACCCGAGGCGCTGGGCACATCCCTGCACCGAGCTGCAGTGGCCCGGGACCGGCAAGGGCGCCACGACGAGGCGGCGTGGTTGGCGGGCCAAGCGCTCCACATGGATGAGCAGGCGCTGGGCCCAGTGCACCCGGCGGTGGCCCGAGATCTGCACGCGCTGGGGCTCGCGTCGCTCGGCCAAGGCAAGGCCAGCGAGGCCGCAGCACTCCTGGACCGGAGCGCCAGCATCTCCCGAAGGCTGTCTTCGCCGAGAGAGCTGTTGTTGACGTTGTTGTCACTGGGGCGGGCCCACGCAAGAACCGCGAGCATCGACGACGCACGCGCCGCGTTTTCGGACGCGCTGCAGCTCGCAGATCAGGTGGAGGGGGCCACCGGTGCGGCCCTCCGTGCACTCCACGGGCTCGCCGAGCTGGACGTGCACGCGGGCAAGCTCGCCGAGGCCCACGCCACCTGGGTCGCTGCGACCCGCCGGGGTGCGGGTCCCGAAGCCCAGGTGCAGTGGCGACCCGAGCTGGCCAACGCGTGGCTGGGCCTCGGGCAACTCGCCGAGAATGGCCGACAGGACAACGAAGACGCGATCTGGATGTACAGCCTCGTGCTGCGCAGCCTGGGACCGCTGCGCAGCACCACCGGCGCCCGGGCACTGGCTCAGCTCGACCGGCTGGGGGCCGCCCCGCAGCTACTGCCCGACGCTGTGATGCCCCCAGACCAGTTCATTGTGGTGCACTGGCAGGCGGGCAGCGCCCGGGGGGACATCGCCCACCCCTTTGGGGGCCGACACACGTTTGAGGCGGCAGCGGCGCCGGACGGGCTGCGGGTGGGGCACCGGGTACAGGTCCATGTGCGAGACGGCGCGCTGGCCCAGCTCGACATCGTGCCCGATTCGCAGGGCTGAGCGAGTCTGTGTCTACGGCAGCACCAGCCGATGCTCCATCGCCAGGACCTGCGACGTGAACCGGGCGCGCAGGTAGAAGCCCAGCGGCACGGTCTGGACCCAGTCGCCCTCGCCATTGAGCACCCAGATGTAGTCATCCCCCCGGGCCGCCTTCGGGCGCACCTGCAGCGCGCGGCCGTGGTGGGCCTTCCACTGCCAGACCTCACCCTCGGAGATCATCTCGGACAGGGCATCCCAGTCGCCCGCCAGCGCCTCTTCCTGGTCGGCGGTGGGCGACCAGATGATGGGCGCACCGATGCGGCGCTCGCCGGGCGGACCGTCCCCCACCACCGGGATCCACAGCACCCGTGCGAGCTTCTTGCGGACCGGGCTGGTCTGCCAAGCACCCAGCTCGATGCGGTCCATGGGGGCCACACACACCCACGTCGCCTCGCGGGGCTTGCCGTTGTCGTTGACGGGAATGGTCTTCAGCTCGATGCCCAGCTCGGGCAGGTCCGGGCCAGCCTGTCCCCCGGCCATGGCGCCCAGGGCCCGCTCGAGCAAGTCCCCGATCCAGCCCTTGTGGTGGCGCAGGTCCGGAGGCACGACAACACCGTAAACACCGGCAATCTCGGCAAGGCACCG
Organism: Myxococcota bacterium; assembly: GCA_942491145.1. Lineage (GTDB taxonomy): Bacteria > Myxococcota_A > UBA796 > UBA796 > UBA2385 > CAXQUZ01. The sequence continues at coordinate 43,597 of CALOBC010000036.1, forward strand.
GCCCGCGAGATCGTCCGCCCGGTCCAGCAGCTCTTCTTCGGACTGGGGCGTCGGCGGTGACGGGCGCATCAGGGCTTGCGGACCGGCGGGGGCTCGTGGCGCACCCGGGCCTCTGTGGTCCGGACGGACGGTGGCGGGGGCGGTCCGGCCATCGTGGCATTGCCGGTGATGTCTTCGCCGGTGACCTGGGACAGCTCGGTGATCGCCCGGGCCACACCCCGGCGAATCTCGTCCATGAAGGCCCCTTGTTGGTCCTGCGGCAGGCGGCTGTGGACCAGCTCGGTGATGTGGTCCGCGAGGTGCTGCATGACGGGAAGGGCGCCAGCGAGCACATACTCACCGACCCGCAGCTGGCGAGCACCGTCGTGTTGCATGCGCCCATAGGCCACGAGCGCACGCTGCACTTCCAAGAGCACGGCGTGGCGCATCACGAGGTCTGCTTCGGCCCCGACCTCAAGGTTGGGCAGGAACCAGCTTCGGTCCCCCGCCGCCCCAGCTTGTGGGGGCGCCGCCGCCTGGGCCGCCTGGACCGGGGCCGTGCGGGTCTCGGCAAGGGTCTCGACCAGGTTCTTTCCGAAGGCCTGGAGGATGCGCGCCGTGCCCCGCTGGCCCTGGACCGTGCCCTCCACCGCTCGACTGACGCCCCCCAGCGACTCCACCACCCCAGCGAGGGCGGCCGCAAGCTGCTCGGGACTGCCCAGCTTCTGGCCCAGGTCACCCCGCAGCGCCGCGAGCTCCACCTGCAGGGCATCCAGGGGTGCCGCGAGGCTGGGGGGCCGCTGCAGTGCCGTGCCGATGATCTCGATCTGGTCGCCCATGCCGGCGAGGGTGCCCACCACACGGGCCACCGGGTCGTCGGCATTGCCCCCCATGAGCTTCTGGCGGGCGTAGTCCTTCTTGATGGCGTCCCAGCGGGCCTTCTGCTCAGGCGACTGGCTGGCGCGCATCTCCCACAGCTTCAACAGGTTGTTCTCGGCCCCGGTGGTCAAGGTCTGGGACTCACCGATGTAGTGGTCCTCAATCAGCCGGTCGACCTCTTCAAGGTTCATCGCCGAGACCAGCTTCTCGGAGATCTTGGACATGTTCCGGTAGCTGCCCTGGAGCTTGAAGGGCGGCTCGGTGCGGTAGTTGTCGTCGGTGGCCGCCGAGCGGATGTACTCCAAGTTGACCTTGAGCAGGGTGTCCCGCACACGGAACATCTTGCGAAACAAGTCGGCGTACTCTTGGAGCTCACCGGCGCTGTAGTCGTGGGAGAACGCGGCGGTGTCGACCTCTTCGCCGTTCGCCAGCCGGACGATGCGGTAGATGTCTTGTTGGTCACGGGCGCTGAGCGGGGCGAGGTGGGGGTTGGCCGTCAGCGAGTTCTCGACGTAGCTGAGCGCAAACAGGTCCTCGCGACCGCCCAGGATGTCGCCCAGGTTGTAGGTGTCGGCGCGGTTGGCGAGCATGTCCGGAATCTGGAAGCGCGCACCTGTCTCGGTGTAGGGGTTGCCCGCCATGACCACGCAGAACTTCTTGCCCTTCAAGTCATAAGTGCGCGTGCGGTTCTTCCAGACACCCTCGACCCGGCGGGTGCCATCGCACAGCGAGATGAACTTCTGAAGCAGCTCAGGATGGGTGTGCTGGATGTCGTCCAGGTAGAGCATCACGTTGTTGCCCATCTCGAACGCCAGGTTGATCTTCTCCACTTCCTGGCGCGCCGTGGCATTGGGGGCCTCGCTGGGGTCGAGCGAGTGCACGTCGTGGCCCAAGCTGGGACCGTTGACCTTCATAAACACCAGCCCAAGCTGGCTCGCCACGTACTCCATCAACGTCGTCTTGCCGTAGCCGGGCGGCGAGATGAGCATCAACATGCCCATCGTGTCGGTGCGCTTGCCCGCGCCGGTCGCGCCCATCTGCTTGGCGAGGTTGTCGCCGATGATGGGCAGGTAGACCTCATTGATGAGGCGGTTGCGCACAAAGGTGGTCATCACCTTGGGCTTGAATTCGTCCACCCGAAGGCGGGTGCGCTCCCGCTTCAGCAGCGCTTGCCGGGCCGCCCGGAAGCCGCGGAAGCCGACCACGCGGTGCTGGTCGAACTGGCGAAGCCGATCCAAGAACTCGTCGAGACGCAGCGGCAACACGCGCTCTTGGATGCGGGGGTGCTGGCCGAGCAACCCCGTGACATCCGCCGTGACGGTGGCTTGGGACGGGCTGCGGTCGAGCTTGCCGTCGGTGACCAGCGCGACCGCCGCCTCGGACAACAAGAACCCAAGGCCACGCAGGCGCTTGTCGGTGGTGTTGTCGATAAACGCCGACAGCCACTGGCGGGCCAGCGCGAGGCGTTCGTCCAGGCGGCCCTTCAGCGCGCGCAGGTCGTCATCAAAGGCTTGGCGAACCCGGTGGGTGTCGAGGTGGTAGCGCAGCCCTTCGATGATGGCGGAGGCCTGGCCACTCAACACGAACCGGGGACGGTCTTCGGTGAGTTCCTCCGCCAGATAGGCGCCGGCCACGTCATAGTCGGCGTTGCCGAGCTCGGCGGCCAGGCTGGGGGCGTGCTGCTCCAGCCAGGGTCGGATCAAGGCCCCGAGCTGACACCCAAAGCGGCGCATGGCCGTGGGGTTGGGCAACACCGTTCGCATCCGCCCCAGGGATGCGGCTTGGCGGTGCAGCACCTCCCGCTCCGCGGGGTCGTCCAGCCATGCCCAGAAGACACAGGCCGCCGCCCGGGGCAGGGGCGCAAACCGCAACAATCCCGCGGCCGTGCGCAACTGCAGGAGCTTGTCGAGAATCAGCGCTGCATCGGCATCGTGAACACCGCGCTCGTAGCCCTCTTCGTAGCGATTGGCCGCGTAGGCACGCACCCGCTCCACCAACAGATCCGCCGAGAGCCGGTCCTTGTCGAGGGACGCCACGGTGAGCCCGCCCACCGCTGACTCGGCGTCGAACAACATGCGGGCCGCGAGGTACTCGCCCCGGTACACACTGGGGGTCTCGGAGATGATGGCCTGGGACCAGTAGTCTCGGGTCTCGAGAAAGTCCGGATCGTCGATGGACTCGTAGAACTCGGTGCCGGTCAGGTGCACCGCCATCCCGCCGTCCCGGGGCACGATGGTGAGATCGATGGCTTGGGTGTTGACCGCAAACCGATGCTGGCCAAAGCGGATGATGTCGGCGCCGTCCTCGAACAGGTCGGCCCGGTCCCGCAGCCCCCGCAGTGCTCGCTGCTTGGCGCTCTTGAGCTGGCCGAGCAGGTCTTCGCCCTTGATGGCGTCGCCGAGCTCGCCCAGCTGGTCCGCCAGCTTGCGCAGCTTGAGCACCATGCTGTCGCTGGCGAAGTAGCCGTTGAGCTTGTCGGGTTCTTTGAAGGTGATGGAGCGGCGCTGGATGGCCACCAAGATGCGCTCGCCAGAGCCGAACAGGGCAGCCACCCGACGCTGGCGGGCCTCCATGAGTTGTTGGCGCCGCCCCTCAAACGCCTGGGCGATCTCGTCCCGCTTGACGGTGATGTCGAGCAAGTACTCTTCAAACTCGCCGAAGCGCCCTTCTAGCTCTTCGAGCTGGACCATCAACCGAGAGAGCTGTTCATCGCACTTCTCGGGGGTGTCCGCCATCGACAGGGCGCTGGAGACCCCCTGGCTGAGCAGCTTGAACTGGGCCGCGAACTCGGCCTTGGCTTCGGCTTGCATCAACGTGCGGCGGCGGCCCTCAAGCACGGCCCGCACCCGGTTGAGCTGGCCAAACACCTCGCTGATGTTCTCCAGGATGCGGGTGCGGTCGTTGGGGTCGCCCACATCCAGCCCACCGATGACCTCGATGAGCAGCTCCAGGCCTGCCCCCACCTCGTCCATGCGCTCGGTGATGGGCACCAGATCGAGGCCACGGGTGACGCCGTCGATGCGGGTCTCCAGCTCGGCAATCTCCTTGATGACCGGCGCCAGCGCGCCATCCTTGAGCAGGAAGGCCACCACCGCAACGCTCACCTCGCCAAAGCGCGTGACGACCTGGTCTTCCATGCGGGTCAGGGCGTCCCGGTCGATGAGACGCACTTCCTGCAGGGTGATCAGGTGGCCACGGTGCTCCCGCAGCCGGGTCATCGCGGCCATGAACCCCTGCACCGAGGTGAGGATGTCCGGCCGCACATCCACGAGCAACCGGTCCTGCTCGGCCGTCGCTTCGGCGAGCGCTGCCTTGGCCTTCGCTTGCAGCGCTTGCACCTTCTCAAACTCATCGATGATGAGCTCGGCATTGCGCCGGGTGTGGTCCAGCGCGTCCTTGAGGCCCCCGGCCTCGGCCCGACCCAGCCAGTGGTGGTGGTCCACGGCCCGCACACACGAGCTGACCAAGTCTTCAAAGATGGCACGGGACGGCGTCAGGTTGGCGATCTGGCGCTGGATGGCCAGCACATCGGAGATGCCCCGAACCAGCGGAGCATTGCCGATCTTCGCGAGGTAGCCCCCCTCCACGGGGTTCTGGGCGGCGAACTCATCCGATGTGAAGGGGGTGTCCCAGACCTGGACCGGGTGCACCCGCGTGGGCTCATCGGACTCGGCCCGAAAGACCACCAGCCGGCCATCTCGGAAGAATGTGTAGCCGTGGCCATGCAGCGGTGTGGCCACTTCCTGACGAATCAAGTTGTAGGGCAACAACACATAGTGGCCCGTGTCGAGACGGTGGAAGACATACACCACGTCTTCGCCGTTGGGGCTGCGGAGCATGCGCTTGAAGACCAAGCCGACCGGGTTGGCATCGAACAGCTTGGCTTCGCCGCGGCGCAGGTAGTATCCACCGGGAAAGATGAGCCCGTGGTCCTCGGGCAGGCTGATGCACGCTTGGCCGATGGCGTCGATGCGACGGACATCTTGGGTGCGCGTGTTGAAGACCAAGTAGCGGGTGTCGATCTCGCCAAAGGGCCGCATGCTCAGCAACACGAGGGTGCCGACCTCCGCGAACTGAATCTCGGCATCATCGAGCGACTGGTGCGGATCATCAACCGGCTCGCGGTAGATGCCGCTACCGTCATCGGTGTTGTCTTCGACCTTGATGGTCAGGTCGCCGCCCACCGTCTCAACGAAGACCTTGTCCCGAATGTTGATGTGGGGATGGGTGCCCAACACATGGTCGTCGCGGCTGGGCCTCACCCAGTCGAAGCTGTGCGAGGGGGGAAAGGTGTGGTCCCGCTCGCCGCGGTTGTCGATGTAGCGCACCGGCAGGCCAGTCTGGACCTCCCACCGGAACACACGGATGTCTTCGGGACGCTCGCCGAGACGGAAGACCGCGAGCAGCTTGCCCTCGTGAAGCCGCACGGTCTCCAAGCGGGCGTCCCGGTAGTACCGATACAGCTCGTGAAACTGCTCCACAAAGGTGGGATCGGCCAGGATGCCGTCCACATCTTCGGTGGGGGAGAAGTCGAAGCCGTCTTCCACTTCCTCAAATCGATGGACGCTGAACACATCACTGACCTGAACTTCGCGCTTCAGGGCAAACCGCACGTTGTAGCCCAGCAACAGCCGGCCGTTGACGTTGACCAAGTTGCGGGGCACGCAGTTGTGTTCGGTGCGAATGCGCTCGTTGCCGACGACGAGCAGTTCTTGACCACCGAAGATCTGCTTGCGTTCAGCATTCAGGGCGTTCGCACTCTCGCCGAGAACCCGTGCATCCTCTTCGAGTCGGGCCCGAATGACCTCGTAGTTTCCACCCTCAAGGCGGGTCTCATCAGCCGGGGCAGCGTCAACGCCCGGTGTGGCAGCGGTGTCGGCCATGGTGCGTCCGGAGGCAGGAGTCGGTGGGGGCGGGAGCAAACCAAAGACAAACCCGTGGCAGACTCAAGAGACCGCCACGGGTGGAGTGTGCACTACGTGAGCGCGTCGATGCCCAGCGCCTTGGCTTCATTGATGAGCGACTGAATCTTGGCTTTGCCGCCGTCATCAGCCTTGTCCATCAGCCGGGTGAGCATCGCGGCGAGGCTGGCGTTGGTGAGCAAGTTGCCCATGCCTTCGCCGGTGGTCACCGAGTCGAGCACCTGCCGCGCCGCCTTGCTGTTGTCCACGAAGCCGTCCATCGACTCGCCGAGCATGGCCGCGCTGGTGAAGCGGTCCATGAACTGGCTCTCGCCACCGATGATCTTGATGTCGGCGGACTTGAACGCTTCGCCAAGGATGCGAGCCTGGGCTTCTGCCAGCGCCTTCTGGGCGTCGAGACGCGCCAGCTGGATGGTCTCGTTGTGCTCCAACTGGATGCGGAACTCCTCGTGCTCTCGCGCGGCCCCTTCCATGGCCTTCATCGCAGCGAGCTTCTCGGACAGACCCGCAGCCTCGGCGGCCATGCGCTCCTTGATGGCCCGCGCATCGGCGATGCCGAGCTGTTCCCGGGCCGCGGCATCCGCCTCACCCTGGAAGCGCACCACGTCGGCCTTGGCCTTGCCCTCCCGCTCGAACACGGCGGCCTGGGCCTCGCGCACCCGGGCTTCGGCCAGCCCCTTCTTCTCGGAGCCTTCCGCTTCGGCGTCCATGCGCTCCCGCACCACCTTCGCTTCGGCCAGCCCGGTCTTCTCGTAGGCCAGGGCGTCGGCTTCTTTGACCCGCGCTTGGGCCAGACCGTGGGCGGCGTCTTCCGCCTGGGTGCCCTCGGCGAGGCGAATCTTGGCTTGGGCTTCTTTGTCGGCGGCCGCCAGCGCAGCCTCGGCAGACACCAGCCGCTCCCGCGCAGCGTACTCGGCGACCTTCTCCATCGCCTCGGCCTTCTTGATGTCCTTGACCAGCCCTTCTTCGGCTTCGGCTTCGGCAAGCGTGATGGTCACTTGCTTCTGGCGATCAGCGCCCGCCGTGGCCCGCAGCGTCTTGATGCGCTCTTCTTCCTCGGCCACGTTCTTGTCGACCGCGATGCGTGCCCGAATGGTCTCGGCGATGTTCTTCTTCTCGACCTCGAGGGCCTTTTCCTTGTCGATGCGCATGAGCTCGACCTGGCGCTCACGGGCGATGACTTCCAGCTGGCGTTCCTTCTCGACCTGCTCGGACTTGATGGCGACCACGCGCTCCTTGTCCTTCTGGGCCACCTCGATCTGGCGTTCCTTGTTGACGGTGCTCAGCTCGACTTCCTCGTCCGCCTTGATGCGGGCCAGCGAGGCCTTGCGACCCTCTTCAGCTTCGACCTTGTCGGACTCGGCTTGTTCGCGCTTCTGCACATTGGAGATCTCGCGCTGTTGCTTGGCGACGGCGTCGGCCCGGCGGCGGTCCAGCTCGAGAATGGCCTCGTCGGCTTCCAAGTTCTGGCGCGCCATCTCTTTGCGTTCGGTCTGGCGCAGGTTGTTGGTCTGGAGGTTCTGGGTGGCGGTGAGATCCGTGATCTTACGGATGCCCCGCGCGTCCAGAATGTTGTCCTTGTCGAGCATGTCGACCGGGGTCTGCTCCAGAAAGTCGATCGCGGCGTCGGTGAGGATGTAGCCCTCGAGGTCGCGGCCGATCACGTCGATGATCTGGTCCTTGAAGTCATCGCGCTGGGTATACAGTTCTTCAAACTCAAGGCGCTTGCCGACCGTCTTGAGTGCCTCCGAGAACTTGGCGACAAACAACTCTTCCATCGTGACTTGGTCGCTGGCGCGGACACAGCCGATGCTCTGGGCGACCTTGAGCACGTCTTCCTGGGTCTTGTTGACCTTGACGAAGAACGAGACCCGGATGTCGGCCCGAATGTTGTCTTTGCAGATCAACCCTTCTTTGCCACGACGGTCGATCTCGATCGCCTTCACCGAGATGTTCATCACCTCGGAGCGGTGAAGAATCGGAATGACCACACCACCCGTGAAGGTGACAGTGGGCTCGACCTGCATCTTGTTGATGATGAGCGCGTGGCCCTGGTCAACCTTGTGGTAGCAGCTCACGACAAAGGCGAGAATGCCGCCAAAGATGATGAGCACCGCAACAATGAAGACGATGATGATCGGGTTCATGGCTCCTCGGGGTGGCAGGCGTCGCGTCGGGCGCGACCGGGGGTTGGACTGGTGCAGCGGGGGCCGCAGCAGATCAAGACAAAAACTCAGGGGTCAGGAGGTCCGCCCGCGTCGTCCGGCTTGCTGGGCAGCCCGGCGACGTTGAAGTTCCTCAATGCGTTGTTTCAGCCGGTCGGCACGGGGGGTGCCCATGGGCTCCACAATGTAGGCCTCGCGGTCGTCATCGTAGGTGATGACCAGGGCTTCATCGCCCTTGCCGAGGGTGTTCTCGCCGTCGGTGCGGACTTGCACGGTCAGCCCAGCCCCACCGTCGTGGATCTCGGCTTGGCCAAAGCGCTCATCGACCCGTTGGGTGGTGATGGTCGCCGTGTCGCCCACAAAGGCCTTGCGCCGCTTGGCTTTGTGAATCCGAAACAAGGGGGCGAGGGGCCTGGAGACCACACCCGCGATGGGGAGGGACAACACAAGGCTGCCCAAGCCCACTGCCCAAGCCAGCACGGCGTGGGGCACGAAGTCGGGCACCACCAAGGGAAGCTCTTGCATGCCGAAGCTGCAGAAGGCCCAGGACAGCAGGACGATGAAGCTGACCGACACCGTGATGGGCACCCGGCCCAGGCCCAGTGCGCCGAGCACCGTCGCAAAGAGCGACACACTCGACCCCACATCGGCGCCGTGGCCGTCCAGCTCACCGCCGCCGTCCAGATCGGCACCGGCATCGAGGTCCATGTCCAGATCCATGTCCAGATCCATGTCCAGATCGAGGTCCATGTCCAGATCGACGCCCAGCTCACCGTCAAAGTCCACCATGTCGATGTCGAGCAGGCCAATGATGGCGAGGCTCCAGTACACCAGCACAAAGCCCAACAGCACGGAGTAGATGGCCGTCGGCAGCGTCAGAGACTGGTGGACAAAATCCATCATTTCGCGGTGAACACTCCGGCGGGATGAGGCGGGCAAGCGGGGCCAGCGCAATAACCGTTCGGCCGCCACCAATGGGCGACGGGGAGCGGATGGCGGCGCGGGGCGTCCCGTTGCCCACCTTGGCAGATGCGCGGGCAGCGGGGGGGAACCTACGCCGCGACGGGCCGCGTTGTTGCACGGAGTGGGTCGAGATGGGTCACCCTCCCCCCCTCGAACGGGCCAGCCCCATCAAGGCTCGCCGACGCCATAGAAGATCTGGGTGATCTCCAGGCCCACGACACCCTTGGGCAGGGTAATCTCGACGTAGTCCTCCACCCGCTTTCCCAGCAGCGCCCGCCCGATGGGGGACTGCACACTGATGCGTCCCCGCTTTGCATCGCTCTCGACTTTGTCGACCAGCCGGTACACCCGGGTCTCGCCTTCGTCGGTCTCGACCGTCACCTGGCACCCGAAGCGCACGTCCGGATGGGCAGGCATGTCTGACAGATCGACCACCACCACCCCATCGATCTTGCGCTTGAGGTAGCGCATCCGGCTGTCGATCTCGCGCAGCCGGCGCTTGCCATAGATGTAGGCCGCGTTCTCCGACCGGTCCCCCAGAGACGCCGCCTCGTGCACCGAGTCGACAATCTCGGGACGCTCGACGTGCCACAGGTGGTGGATCTCTTGCTGGATGGTGTCGAAGCCCTCACGGGTGATGTATTTCGGCATTGTAGGTCCAGATTGGGTCGTTGAAGGAGGTTCCCGTGGGGCGCAACTCGCGGAGGAGGCGGAGGCGTGGACAGCGGTCTCGAATTGACTCGGGAGTTCACGGAACGCAACGGGGCATCTCAGCCTGCAACCACGTGTGCCCAACTGTCGCCCAGACTCGCCGATCGGGGATCCAGGGCCGTACACCACTGCCAGCCCTGGAGAACACCATGCCCGCCACCTTCGCACTTGCCCTCGCCCTGTCCGCTGGACTTGCCCAGGCCGCCGAGCCCGCGGTCCAGTTTGAGAGCGACATCTCCGGTCTGGGTGTGGTCCGTCACCAAGTGTCGGTGGCCGAAGCGGGCACTTGGACGGTCTCGCTGCGGGCCCGTGGGGGTGCGCCCCACGTCTTTGTCTCGACCGATCCGGGCTTCCGCCCCCACGACGCCGCTTGCGCGGGCGCGGAGACCTGCACCGTCGAAGTGGACCGCCCCGGCGAGCTCTACGTCTTTGTGATGTCCGAAGAAGGCGACCTCTCCTACCGGCTCCAGGCCACGCCCGTCGAGGTCCAAGCCCGGCGCTGAGCGGTGGCCGGCCGGTGGGCCTGGTGCTCAGCCGCCGCCGACCGCCCGCAGGATCTCCAACCGGTCCCCCTTCTCGACCACCGTTGTGGCGTACTCACCCCGGGGGATGACCCGGGCGTCCAGTGCCACGGCCACCCCGTCTCGGGCGATGCCAAGAGCGTCCAGCACCGCGGCCAAGGAAGACGCCGCCGGCACTTCCTGCGGCGAGCCGTTGACCTGCACCACGATGGTGTTGTCCAGGGTCATGACCGTCCCGTGCGGCGGGTTCGGGGGTCCTCGGAGCCCTCAAAGAGCTTGGGGTCATTGGCCTGCAAGATGGCCTGATCACGGGTGATCTCGCGCCGATAGGCGAGGTTGCGCAGGCACTCTTCCATCGTCTGCATGCCCTCCCCTTTGGAGGTCTGCATGATGCTGGGGATCTGGTGCAGCTTGTTTTCCCGAATCAAGTTTCGGATGGCCGGGTTCACAATCATGATCTCGTGGGCAGCCACCCGGCCCTGGGTGTCGGCCCGGCGCAACAGCGACTGGGTGATGACCGCTTGGAGCGCCGTCGACAGCATCGTGCGCACCTGAGACTGCTGCTCATGGGGGTAGCTGTCGATCACGCGGTCGATGGTCTCGGGACAGGAATTGGTGTGGAGGGTGCCGAACACCAAGTGGCCCGTCTCGGCAGCGGTCATCGCCAGCGAGACCGTCTCGAGATCCCGCAGCTCACCCACCAAGATGACGTCCGGGTCCTCCCGAAGTGCCGAGCGCAGGGCCGCAGCGAATGACTTTGTGTGGGCGCCGACCTCCCGCTGGTTGATGACGCACTTCTGGGCCTCGTGCACAAACTCGATGGGGTCTTCCACCGTCAGAATGTGCTCGCTGCGGGTCTTGTTGATGTGGTCAATCATGGCAGCGAGGGTCGTGGACTTGCCCGATCCCGTCGGCCCAGTCACCAGCACCAACCCCTTCTTGAAGGAAGATACACGCTGGAAGACCTGCGGCGCGCCAATCTCTTCCAAGGTCAGCACCTTCGTGGGGATCTGGCGCAGCACGAGGCCCACCCCACGCGCTTGGGTGAACACGTTGACGCGGAAGCGGGCGAGCCCCTTGAGGCCGACCGAGAAGTCGATCTCCATCTCATTTTCGAACCGCACCTTCTGCTTCTGGTTCATGATGGAGTACGCGAGCCGCTTGGCATCGTCCCGGTTGAGCATGGGCAGATCCAGGCGTCGAATCTCGCCGTCGATCCGCACGGCGGGTATCTCGCCGGCCGCGAGATGGATGTCGCTCGCGCGGTTCTCGACGGCGAAGGTCAGCAGCTCGTGGATCTGGACCGATGCGGCCATGGAGGGCTCCAGCAGGTGGGGCCGGCACAATACCGCAGGGGCTCCAGTCCGTGGCGCACGGGCCGCTTCGTCCCGGGCACGGCGATGGGGCACCGTGGCGCAGAACTCACCTGAAACGCCAACCTTGGCATCGGTGCCTCAGACGGGGACCGATCCGGTGGCCCCCACTCGCCATGGGGCACTGGCCGCGAACTGCCGTGGCCCCGGTCTCGCTCAGCCGCCTTCCGGCTCACACCAGTGGGCCACCTCGGCACACCACGTCGACGCGGGCACCGTGGCATCGAGCGACGTGCCCTCTTCCATCCACGCCAGGCCCGACGTTGTGCGCACATAGACTTGCCAGCTCACCAACAAGCCCAGCACACTGGGGTCGGCGACCAGCTGCTCATGGTAGGCCACCACAGCATCGACGTAGGCCGTGCTCTGGTTGTAGTGCCACAGCGCTTTGCGCAGGTCCTTCGCCGCTCCGTGGGCCGCGAGGTGGCGCCCCGCCGCGTGGATGGCGTCCCGGGGATTGAGGATGTCCCCTTCACCAAAGCGGGCCCAGGTCTCGGGAATGAACTGCATCGGGCCCATCGCACCTGCGTGGCTGATGCCTTGCAGCCGGCCAAAGCGGGTCTCGACCAAGTGCACCGCCGCCAGCACCGTCCAGGGTGTGCCCGTGGTCGCTGCGGCTTCGTCGTACCAACCCCGGAGCTGGGCCACCGAAGGCGGCGAGGTGATGGTCCATGCCGGGATCGTGCGCCGGGCCTTGGTCACCGTCTTCGCGATGCGTCCGGTTGCCGTCGACAGCGAGGCCACACGAGGGCGCAAGTCCTCCGGAATGGCCTGCAGCACGTCATTGCGGATGGATGGGTGCTTCGACAACAGCCGATGAATGCGCTGGTGCAGGTGGCCCGCCGCCACGGGGGGCACCGCACCGGGCGCCGCCGCGAGGGCGTGCAGCTCAACAAGTTGGGCGGCAATGCCCTGGGCATCGGGCATCACCGCAGGGGGCGTGCTCGCTTGGGCGCAGAGCACCCACAGGTTCAACCACACAGGACTACCAGGGAAGGGGGACAGGACCCATTGCGTTGAGGTCCACGGGCGGGCCACTCTCGCCAGCCAGCACAAAGCGCTCGAACAGCGCACGGAAGTCACGGTAGGCACCGTCCACCCGGGCGAGCTGCTCCTCGGTGCGGGCCCGGGCCAGCTCGACCACCAGCCCCTCCAAGAGCACCCGAATCAGCACCGCCATGCGCGCCGGCGGCACCGCGAGCCGGCCGAGCTGGTCCTGAAAGACAAGCTGGATGGCATCTTCGAGCAGGTCCGTCGACTCTTCATAGAAGGCCGAGACCCGTGCCCCCAGGGGCGTCTCTTGGCTGGACAGCGCCAGCGTCTCCACCACAAAGGGCGCGCCCAAGTGCAGCTCTCGCACCGAGTCCCACATCGCATCGAGGGCCTCGAGCGCGCTGGGCAGCCCCGTCTCGCCACGGGAGGCCCGCTCGGTGAAGCGCTGGTGGAGCTGGCGAAAGAACGCCCGCTGGGTCTCGACCAGCAAGTGGTCCTTGTTGTCGAAGTGGTAGTGCAGCAGCCCTTTGCTGACCCCCGCTTCTCGGGCCACCGCGCCCAAGGTCGCCCCCGCAAAGCCGCTGCGCCCAAACGCACGCCGCGCCGCGCCCAGGATGCGCCCCACGCTCTCCCGGCGACCGCCCGCGTCGGCCCCGACATCCCCAGATTCCTTGTCTGACTTGCCTCTCGCCATCCGCCACACTCCTGGCCCGCTGGCCAGCGGGACCTCCCAGAGCATAGGATTCTCCGCCCCACTTGTCGACGCCCCAGTCCTGGGGCCTGCCGCCCGGAGCCCCCATGCGCTTGTCCGTCCCCGCGCTCGCCCTGCTCGCAATGCTGTCCCCTGGCGCCTTCGCTGCGCCCTCGTTGGAGCTGGCCGAGACCGTGCCCGCGGGCACCACACTCGATGACCCCACGATTCCCGACGCCCAGCAGGCGTGGCTCGAGCTCATCGGCAGCGCCACCACCCGCATCGACATCTCCCAGTTCTACCTGGCCCCCGGTCCCGACGGCACCAGCCGCCTCCAGCCCGTGCTGGAGCTCATCGAGAAGAAGGCCAAGAAGGGTGTGAAGGTGCGCTTTCTCATCGACGCCAACTTCCGGGCGAGCGACTGGGACGCGATCAAGAAGCTCGAAGGCACCAAGAACATCGACGTGATGCGCTTTGACCTCAAGGCCATCACCGGCGGCGTGCAGCACGCCAAGTACTTCCTCGTCGACGGCACCGCGGCTTGGATCGGCAGCCAGAACTTCGACTGGCGCAGCCTCGAGCATGTCCAAGAGCTCGGCTTCACCCTGCGAGAGCCCACCGCTGTGGCCGATCTCCAGAAGGTCTTTGAGCTCGACTGGGCCCTCGCCAGCGGACAGACCCCGGCCGCCGCGAGCCGCGACGTCCCTCCCCCCGCGCAACCGCCCACCACGGTCGGCAGCTATGGGGACCAGGACATCACTCTGGCGCTGGTGGCCAGCCCCGACTCCTTGCTGCCCCCCGGCGTGCGCTGGGACCTGCCGCTGATCCTCGACGCCATTGACAAGGCCGACAAGAGCGTGCGGGTGCAGATCATGAGCTATGCCATCGTGGGCTATGACAAGTCCTATTGGGATGACTTGGACCGCGCCCTGCGTCGGGCCGCCGCCCGCGGTGTCGACGTGGAGCTGCTGGTCGCGGACTGGTCCATGTCCAAGAAGTCCCAGCCCGTGCTCAAGTCCCTCGCCGTGATGCCCCACCTGACCGTCAAGTTCATGGCCATCCCCCAGCCCGAAGGGACGTTCATCGAGTACGGCCGGGTGGTCCACGCGAAGTACATGGTGGTCGATGGCCACTTCTCTTGGGTGGGCACGTCCAACTGGAGCCGGGACTACTTTGCGTCGAGTCGAAACGTGGGCATCGTGGTCGAAGGCGCCTCACTGGCCACCAAGCTGGACGGCTGGTTTGAGCACAACTGGACCAGCGAGTATGCCGAGCTGGTGCGTCCTGGGCGGCGCTACCATGCCCCGCCCCGCACCCAGCGGGACCTCGAGCGGGAGCGCAACCGGTCCAAGCCCGGGGTGGACAACGGCGACGACGACGACGAGTAGGTTCAGCGCGTGGGCGCTTGGGGGCGGTACTTCTTGGGCAGCCAGACCTTGGTGACCACCCCCCGGGTCTCCAACGTCGAGATGATCCACCACGACAAGTCCATGCCGCCGTCGAGGCCGTGCCGGGCGCTGCGCGGGTAGCGGTGGTGGCCGTTGTGGTAGCTCTCACCGTGGGTCAGCAGGGCCATCCACGGCACATCCCGGCTGCCTTCGCCCGTGTCGAACGGCTGGGTGCCCATCGAGGGCAGGTGGCAGATGCTGTTGACGGCCCAGCTTGTGTTGGTCAACCACACATGCAGGGCCCACAGCCACACCCAGCCCCACGGCCCGGCAATGGCCCAAGCGACCGTGAGCTGCAGCGCAAACAGCGCGGGCATCACCATTGGGGCGTCCAGAACCCGCAACAGTGGCTCTTTCATCAGGTCTTTGGCCATCGCCCGCCACGTGGGCGGGTTGCGCCCCGCCAGCCGGCGGATGTCGTGCCAGACAATGGCCGCTTGTTGGCCAAACCCCGAGACCGCGAACAGCGCACAGACCACGGGGTGTTTCACACCGAACAACCATCCACAGTGGGCCCACCAGCGCCCATGAATGGGCGAGTGGGGGTCACCCTCGGCATCGGAGCGCAGGTGGTGCAAGCGGTGAAGGGCCACCCAAAACACTGGGGAGCCGCCTGTGGAAGACCCCAGCAAGATCAATGTGTTGCGCAGCCACTGCGGTGCCACAAAGCTGCGGTGCGTGAGCAGCCGATGGTAGCCCACAGTGTTGCCCAGGCCGCCCAACGTCGTGAGGACCACCAGAGCAGACAGACCGAGAACCATCGAGAGATCAGGCATCGCGCCGGCATAACCAGCGGGCAGGCCCCCGGCCCGACGCCCGGCGACTGGCCCCCTGCACCGACGGTGACACGGACGTCCGCGGGCGGTGTTCCACGGGGCCGGAGGTCCGATGCCCCTGCTCCCCATCCTGCTGGTCGCCACAGCGGGCGCCACCCAAGTCGGGGGTGCGCTGTCGGTCCAGAGCCGCTCTCTGGCCGCCGTCTCCGGACCCCAGATCCAGCATCGCTCCGCCGGGCCCGCGATCGCCGCCACCGTCGGCAGCGGCCGTCCCTTCGGCACCGATCTGCGCTTCGACCTCGCACAGAACCGCGCGCCCGACGCCAATGACAACACCTATGCAGCCGGCATGTCCATGCACATGCGCAACCGGCTGGGCCCCCTTCGTTGGGGCGCCAAGGCCTCCCTCCGGGGCGAGAGCCTCGGTGGCGCAAGCCCCTGGTCCACGCCCGATGCGCTGGCTCCCCGCCTCGGCCGCCTCGACGTCAGCGGCACCGCAGGCATCGACACCCAAGCCGGCCGCACGCACCTGAGCCTCGGCGTGGGGACACCGGTGCTTGGGGTCCTGGCGCGACCGGGCACCACCGCCGCAGACCCCGAGCTGGTCGGTGTGGCGGCACTTCAAGCAGTGTCGCTGCCGGTCGCCCTCGGGGTGACCGGCCCCTGGAATGCACCCGGGCTCGCGCTGGATGCTTCGGCCAGCTGGGACGCCGGCCCGGGCGAGGCCTGGGTGGCCATCCACACCACCGTGGAACGCCTCGACATCGGGCACGTGGAGCGCCGGCTGACCGTGGTGCAGCCTGAAGTGGGCTGGCGCTGGGGACGGCGCTCCGCCGATCGCTGTCCGTCGCCTTGGGAATCACCGGGACCGAACGAGGATACCGATCAACACGCCACTCCCGACGCCTCAACTGAACCACCCACACCACCCGAAGCTCCCGAGCCCGAGGGGCCACCGCCCCAGGTCAGCAGTCCGCCAACGGACCCGAGTCTTCCTCCCCGTCCGCCCGAATGACCCCGGTCACACTGCCCCGTCCGTTGATGTGGCCGATGACCTCGGCCAACAGCCCACTGATGGAGAAGCTCGTGTACCAGTCCGGCGGGTCCCGGTGCACAATCGAGCTCGAGCCCACCAACGTGAACCGCCAGCCCTCCCGCTTTGCCTGATCAGCCACCGCCCGCAGCCGGCCCCAGGCGGGCCCCGACAAGATGGGGTGGGCACAAGCCACCGTGATGTCCCCTGCCCCGCTCGCTTTGAGCGTCTGGATGGCCGCCGCGACCGAGCCCGCCGTGTCGACGATGTCGTCCACCAACAACACATCCCGCCCGCGCACATCACCGATGAGGGTGGACCGCACCACCGTGTTCACCGCTGAGTAGTCCCGTTCCTTGGACAAGCCCGCGAGGTCCAGCGACAGCTCAGCCGCGTAGTGGCGCGCCCGCTCCATGCCGCCCACATCCGGCGACACGACGATGTCTCCGGCCAAGCCTTGCTGCCGGAGGAAGCGACCCAGTCGGTGGTTGAGGTGCACGTTCTCCAAGCGACAACGGCTGGGATCAAACATGCCCGCGATCGCTTCATTGTGGATGTCGACCGCGATGACCCGGCTGGCCCCTGCCTCCTGGAGCATCCGGGCGAAGAGACCCGCGTGAATGCCCTCGCGGACGCGGTTCTTGCGCTTGTCTTGCCGGGCCCCAGGATAGTACGGCACCACCGCCGTCACCCACTCGGCGTCCGACAGCGCCGCCGCTTCAACCGCGTGAAGCAGCATCACAAACCGATCGTAGACCGAGCGCCCCCCCTCGGCTGAGATCGGGGACTGAAACACGTACACATCCGTGCCGCGCACGTTCTCTTCGATGACGTACTTGCCTTCGCCGCACGCAAACCAACGCTCACGGCCCTCTCCCAACGGAACACCCAAGCGAGCAGCCACAGCCGTCGCCAGGGGCCGGGCCGCCTCGCAGGTCAACAAGTGCACGGGGGCGCGAGCGGGAACGGCCATGGAACCTCCAAGGCGGGCAGCTATCACGGTCGTTGCGCGGATCGACGTCGCGTTAGCCGACACCCGTTGCCGGAGCCCCCCATGCTGTTTGTCTTGTCGCCCGCGAAGTCCCTGGACTGGTCACCCACTGATCTGCATCTGCCCACGACCACACCCGCGCTGCAGAAGGACTTCTCGGTGCTCATGCGCCGCTCCAAGCGCCTGAAGTCCGCCGATCTGAAGTCCCTGATGGGCATCAGCGACGCCCTGGCCATCCTGAACCACACCCGCTTCCAGGACATGGCGGAAGCCCCCGATGGCGACCGGGACCGACCGGCGGCCCTGGCCTTCAATGGGGATGTCTACCGAGGTCTGGACGCCCGCACCCTCACGGCCGAACAGCTCGACTGGGCCCAGTCGCGCCTCAACATCCTCAGTGGCCTGTACGGGGTGCTCCGTCCCCTCGACTTGATTCAGCCCCACCGGATGGAGATGGGCACCCGGCTGAAGACTCGACGCGGCGCCAGCCTGTACGACTTCTGGGGCGACCGGGTCACCGCCGAGCTGAACCGGCGCCTCAAGGACGCGGGCTCGGACGTGGTCATCAACCTCGCCAGCCATGAGTACGCCCGCGTCGTCCGGCCGAAGGCCCTGCGCGCGACACTCATCACGCCGATCTTCAAAGAGCGGATGGAAGATGGCAGCGCCCGCATCATCAGCTTCTACGCCAAGTGGGCACGGGGGGCGATGGTGCGCTGGGCGATCGAGAACAAGGTGGAGCGCGCTGAAGACCTCCAGCACTTCAACACAGGCGACTACCAGTTCCAGCCGGACGCGTCGTCCGATGGCACGCTGGTGTTCTGTCGACCCAAGCCACCCCTCGCGACCAGCTGAGCGCCGGCTCCGTCCGCGACTTCCAGCCGACAGCCACAAATTCCGCTACAGTGCCCTGCCCACCGCGCTCCCCGGACCGACCATGAAGCCCTCCACGCTCCTTCCATTGTTGCTCATCGCATGCAGCGACTACAGCTTCGCGCCCGAGGGCAAGCCCAGTGCCGACTCCGAGGACGACAGCGGCGATCCCCTCGATGGCAGCAGTGACGGCGGGGACGGCGGAGCAGACGGCGGAGACGGCGGTGGCACCACCGATCCAGACGACCCCACCCTCTGCGAAGAGTTCACGGAGCCCGGCCTCGCCGACGTGGACATCAACACATCCTGCGAGGTGGAGTACTCAGAGGGCACATTCACGCCGGTCACCGAGTGGATCCACGGCAACAGCAGCTTCTGTGGCCCCCCCGCCGCGGGCGTCATCGTGGACAGCGACCGCGACGGAGACCTGGACGACGCCGACATGCCCGTCATCGTGCTGTACCAGAGCAGCACCGTGCAAGCGATCTGGGGGGATGGCAGCGGCATCGCGTGGCAAGCCAGCGGGCGCGCCTATGGCCAGGACGGCGGGTTTGCGCTCGGCGACGTGACCGGCGACGGCTGGCCCGATGTCATCACCGCAAGCGCCGACATGGTGTGTGCACTCGACGGCAACACCGGCACTGAGCACTGGTGCACCAGCGGCTTGAGCGCATCCCTGGACGCCTACGGCTACAGCTACCCCAGCATCAGCGATCTCGATGCGGACGGCCACGCCGAAGTCATCGCCGGCAACGCCATCCTCGACGGCAACAGCGGCGTCATCCGGGGCCGGGGCTCACTCGGCCGGGGCAACGCGCCCTATGGGGGCACCGGAACCTCCGGCTACGGCGCCATCTCGGCGGCGGTCGATCTGGACGGGGACGGCCAAGTCGAGGTGGTCACCGGCAATGCCGCCTACAACGTCTCGGGCGGTCTGGTCTGGAGCAACAGCGGGCCCGACGGGCTGGTGGCCATCGCCGACTTCGACCTCGACGGCGAAGGCGAGATTGTGAAGACCAGCGGCATCTATGTCTACGGCATGGAGACCGACGGCACCCAAGTGTGGGGCCCCATCACCTACACCGGCAACCTTGGCGCTCCTGCCGTGGATGATCTCGATGGCGACGGCATTCCCGACATTGTGTTTGCTGCCCAAAACAAGCTGGTCGCGATGCGCTGGGGCGGCAGCATCATCTGGGAAGCCAGCATCTCCGACAGCAGCGGCGCGGCCGGCCCCACCCTGTTCGACTTCGAGATGGACGGCTACCCAGAAGTTCTCTACGCCGATGAGTCCACCATCCGCTTCTTCAACGGACGAGACGGCACGGTGAAGTTCACGTCGTCCGGGCATGCGTCCTACACCATCCTCGAGACCCCCATCGTTGCCGATGTCGACAACGACGGTGAGGTCGAGATTGTTGTTGGTCACTGCAATGGCAACTCATCCATCGGTGCGCTGACCGTCTATGGCGACGCGGACCACAGCTGGCCCGCCGGCCGCAAGTGGTGGAACCAGCATGGCTACCACATCACCAACGTCGCGAATGACGGCACGATCGACGCGCCCACGGGGAACAACTTTGCGCTGTACAACAGCTTCCGCAGCGGCGATGTCGGTCGGCCCCCCAACGAGTACTGGGACCTGAAAGCCGAGATCGTGGATGTCTGCGAGGACGAGTGCGGCGAGAACCGGCTGCTGGTGCAAGCCCGCGTGCTCAATGCGGGCAATGTCGAAGCGCCGGCTGGCGTGAACGTGAGCTTGCGCGCCGACCCGGGCGGTCCGCTCATCGACGCCCAAGTCATCAGTGTGGCCATCCCGTCGGGCAAGTCCAGTGCGACGGTGCTCTTTGACGTGCCCGCCGATGTGATGGCCGGCCTCGGCCCCACGGTCACCGCCGACGAAGACCAGTTTGGCCGCAGTGCCCTGTACGAGTGTGACGAGTCGAACAACGACAACGTCTGGATCTTCCCGGTCTGCGAGTAGCCGCCACGGGGGAGGATCAGCGCAACGGCAGCCGGATGTGAAAGCAAGTGCCCTGACCCGGGGCGGACTCGATCTCGATCCGGCCGCCTGCACGGGCCACCACCGTCGACACGATGGCCAACCCCAGCCCTGTGCCGCCCGCACGGGCCGTGAAGAACGGTTCTTGGGCTCGCTGGCGCACGGCCTCGGTCATGCCCCGACCGTCGTCTGAGACCTTGAGCAGCACGCCACTGTCGCATCGTTCCACTTCAATGCGCACCTGACCGGACGGGCCCGTGGCTTGGCGGGCGTTGACCACAAGGTTCAGCAGCACCTGGCCCATGGCCGTCGGGTCCACACTGACGTCCAGGGGCCCATCCGCGAGGACCAACGTCAGGTCCCGCTCTTGTCCAAGCAGGTGCCTCAGAAAGGCGGCCCGGCTGGCCACTTCGTCCACCAGATCACAGATCCCCGCGGGACCGGTGCCGGCCCGGGACCAGACGTTCAGCCGGCCGGTCAAGCCTTTGGCCAATGCAACGGCTTGCTCGACGGCATCGAGGCTCTCGTGGTCCGTCAGGCCACTGTCGTACCGGAGGAGCCCGACCGCGGTCTGGACGACGGTGAGAGTGTTGTTGAAGTCGTGGGCCACCCCCCGGGCAAACCGCTGCAACGCTGCGGCCTCGGCGTTCCGAGCTCGAAGCTCGGCGAGCTGTTGGTGTTCCCGGTGGTCCACCACAGAGCCGACAAAGTACTGGGGCGAGCCGTTTTCGTCCCGCACAATCGACATGCCCACAAGGCACGGGATGATCTCACCCCCCGGGCCCTTGAAGCGCCGACGCACTTGGTAGTGTCGCCGCTCACCCCGAAGCAGCCCGTGGACCATCAGCAGCTCGGCGGTGGGGTCTTCAGCCGTGGAGATGTCCTGGCCCATCACCCCGCGCAACTCATCCGGGTGCTTGCCGAGCATGTCCCCGAAGGCCGCGTTGACATGTTGGATCCGCCCGTTGAGGTCCGACAACACCATCCCATGCGGCGCATCGGCAAACGCAACAAAGTATGGGCTCAAGTCCAGCTCGGCGAAGGCTGTGGCACCCTGGTCCGCCGAGAGGGCCATCCACACCAGCACGCGCAGCCAGACCCGAAGCGGGTGGATCTCTCCGTCCACCTCAATCCGAATGGATGCATCCAGATCCAACACACCATCCGCGACATCCGCCAGCAGCTCGTGGGGAAGCCGAGGCACCCACACACCCGCGACGAGAACGGCCACGCCGGCAGCATCCGCGGAAGCCGGAAAAGGAGGAACGGGGGACAGCACATGAGTTGACTCAGACACGCATCAGCTCCAGCCCCCTGCATAGCGGGTTGACCACGGCGGAGCCGCCCCCAAGAACGTTGGATGCACAGGTACCCGAGGGCGTCAGCACTTCGGGACAGCCATGCTCAGGCAACACCAACGCAACAGCACCAGCCCACGCCGCCAGCCCCCCGTCCCACAGCGCGGGGCCCCAACCCAGTGCGGCCGGCAACCCCCGAAGAGGATGCCGGCCGCAACTCTACAGGGACCGCCTACTCCGCGGCGAGACGACGCAACACCGTGTGGAGAATGCCGCCGTTGCGGAGGTACTGGACCTCCACCGGCGTGTCCACGCGGGCCTGACACGCGAACACCAGCGCTGAGCCGTCGGTGCGCACCGCCTTGACCATGATGTCCTGCAGGGGCACCAACTTGTCGTTCACTGAGATGTCGAAAGTCTCGGACCCATCCAAGCTCAAGCTCTCGGCCGTCTCACCGGACTTGAACTGCAAGGGCAACACACCCATGCCGATCAGGTTGGACCGATGGATGCGCTCGTAGCTCTCGGCGATGACGCACCGCACACCCAACAGCCACGTGCCCTTGGCCGCCCAGTCTCGGCTGGACCCCATGCCGTAGTCGCCACCTGCCAGCACCACCAGCGGAATCTGGTGCTTCTGGTACTTCACCGCAGCATCGTAGATGAAGCAGACCTCGCCGGGCTTGGGGTCGTTGGTGCTGTCATAGGTCAGCCAAGGGAACGGGCCGGCCGGGGTCTGGGCGGGCCCAAGATACGTAGTATACCCGCCCTCCGTGCCCGGCGCGAGCTCGTTCTTGAGCCGCACGTTGCCGAAGGTCCCGCGCGTCATCACCCGGTCGTTTCCGCGGCGGCTGCCGAAGCTGTTCCACTGCTTGCGGTCCACGCCGTTGCTGCGCAGGTAGTCCGCAGCAGGGCTCTTCGCGGGAATGACGCCAGCCGGGCTGATGTGGTCGGTGGTGGTGGACATGCCAACCTTGGCCAGCACCCGCGCCGACTTGATGGGCTTGATGGAGGGGACCTCCGCCGGCATGTCCACAAAGAACGGCGGCTCCTGAATGTAGGTGGAGGCCGCATCCCAAGCGTAGACCTCACCCTTGGGCGCATCGAGGACCTGCCAGGACGGCCCACCCTCGAAGACCTTGCCGTAGCGGGTCTCAAACTGCCCGCGGGTGACCGCGGTGGCGATGGCCTTGGCGATCTCCTCGTTGGTCGGCCAGATGTCTTTCAAGAAGACCGGCTTGCCGTTCTTGTCTTTGCCGAGGGAGTCCTTGCGCAGGTCGACGTCCACCGTGCCGGCGATGGCATAGGCCACGACCAACATCGGGCTGGCCAGGTAGTTGCCGCGGGTGTGGGGGCTGATGCGGCCCTCAAAGTTGCGGTTGCCAGACAGCACGCTGGACACCAGCAGCTTGCCGTCCACCACGCTCTTCTGGATGGGCTCGGGCAGGGGGCCCGAGTTGCCGATGCATGTCGTGCAGCCGTAGCCCACCGTGTAGAAGCCCACGGCGCGCAGGGCGTCGCTCAGCCCGGCCTTGTCGAGGTAGTCCGTCACCACCCGGGACCCGGGGGCCAGCGAGGTCTTCACCCAGGGCTTGGCCTTCAGGCCCCGTGCTGCGGCCTTCTGGGCCACGAGGCCCGCACCGAGCATCACCGCAGGGTTCGACGTGTTGGTGCAGCTCGTGATGGCCGCAATGACCACCGCACCATCGGTGAGGTCAAAGGACTCGCCCTTGTAGGTGGTCTTCTGGGTGGCCGGCTTGTTGTGGTCGTGCTTGGCCATGAGCTTCTTCCACTCGGCCTGCATGTCGGTCAGCGTGATGCGGTCCTGGGGACGCATCGGACCGGCGAGGCTGGCTTCGACCGTGCCCATGTCCAGGGTCACCTGGGAGCTGTAGACCGCTTCTTTGCTGTCGTCCCGCCACAGGCCCTGGGCCTTGCAGTAGGCCTCGACCAGCGCAACCTGTTCCGCGGAGCGACCGGTGAGCTGGAGGTACTCCAACGTGCGGCCGTCGACAGGGAAGAAGCCGATGGTTGCGCCATACTCGGGCGCCATGTTGGCGAGGGTGGCCCGGTCGGCCAGCGTCAGGTTCTCGAGGCCGGGGCCGTAGAACTCCACAAACTTGCCCACCACACCGTGGGCGCGGAGCATCTCGGTCACCGTCAACACAAGGTCGGTCGCGGTGGTGCCTTCGCGCAGCTTGCCCGTGAGCTTCATGCCCACCACTTCGGGAATGAGCATGTAGATGGGCTGGCCGAGCATGCACGCTTCGGCTTCGATGCCCCCGACACCCCAACCCACAACACCCAGGCCGTTGATCATGGTGGTGTGGGAGTCGGTGCCGACGAGGCTGTCGGGAAGACCGACCACTGCGCCATCTTCGTCTTCCGTCAGCACGCAACCGGCGAGGTACTCCAGGTTCACCTGATGCACAATGCCGGTCTCGGGCGGCACCACGTTGAAGTTGTCGAAGGCTTGCTGGCCCCACTTGAGGAACTTGTAGCGCTCCTGGTTGCGCTCAAACTCCAGCTTGGTGTTGGCGTCCATGGCGCCCGCGAAGCCGTATTGGTCCACCTGGACCGAGTGGTCGATGACCAGGTCGGCGCGGATGAGCGGGTTGATCTTCTGCACATCGCCGCCCAGGCGGGCCATGGCGGACCGGAGCGCCGCAAAGTCGACCACCGCGGGCACACCGGTGAAGTCCTGGAGGACCACACGGCCCGGCTTGAACGCAATCTCCTGCTCGCCCACGTCGGCGGCATTGTAGCTGGCCAGCTTGTCGACATGTTCCCGGGTGACCACAAAGTCGTCGCAGTTGCGCAGACACGACTCAAGCAACACCTTGATGCTGTAGGGGACCTTGTCGAGATCGGCGTTGAGCACGTTGAGATCGTAGTAGCCGACCTCACGGCCACCCACATCCAGCGTCTTGCGGGCGTTGTATGGATCGAGTCGGGCCATGGGAACCTCCAGTGTTGATGTTGCACACCTATGGAGGCCCTCCAGATAATGCCAATGGATTGATTGGATGGCCATGATAAGCTGATGTTATGCTCAACCCGACCCTCACCGCGTTCCTGGCCATCGCCCGAGAAGGCCACCTCACCCGCGCCGCACGCTCGCTGCACCTGACCCAGCCGGCGGTCTCGGCCCAGCTGCGAAAGCTCGAAGATGAGCTGGACACGCGGCTCTTCCACCGCACCAGCAAGGGCATGGTGCTGACCGAGGAGGGTGCGCTGTACCGGCGCCACGTCGAACAAGCCGCGCTCTGGCTGGATGACGGCCGACGGGCACTCGCGGGGCTGGGCGACCTGTCCCACGGCAGCTTGTCGGTGGGGGCCGGCGCCACCGCCACGACGTACCTGTTGCCCCCGCTGCTGCGGACCTACCACCAGCGCTGGCCCGGCATCCGGCTCCAGCTCCGAGAGCAAGGGTCCGCCAGTGTGGCCGAGGCCGTGCGCGATGGCAGCCTCGACATCGGTGTTGCCACCCTCCCGGTGGCCGAGGACGGGGGCCTGCGCTTTGTGCCGTGGCGCGAGGACGAGCTGCAGCTCATCATTCCCGAGGACCATGCCCTCGCCGGGCGCAAGCGCTTTGCCTGGTCCGCCCTCGAAGGCCAACCGATGGTCATGTTTGAGGCCGACACCGCCGTGCGGCGGCTCATCGACCGGGCCCTCGAAGACGCCGGGGTCTCGGTCCAGCTCGCCATGGAGCTGCGCAGCATCGAGTCCATCAAGCAGATGGTCGCCCAGGGCATCGGCGCTGCGTTTGTGTCCCGCTTCGCCCTGCGTCCCGGCCAGGGCCTCTCCCCCAGCTCCGGCCGCTCGCTCCAACGTCAGCTTGCGCTGTGCACCCGGGCCGACCGCGAACCCAGCGCGGCCGCCAAAGCGTTCCTCAACTTGCTCAGCGAAGGCGGCACCCCGAAGGGGTGAGGCGGGCACCCCCGTGCTCTGGTGACCAACCCCACAAGAGGGACAGCATGGAGACACCGTATACAAACCATGTATTTACGATCCGCACAGCTTCGAGGGTCGCGGGTCGCGTCATACAACAGCTTGATCGAACTAACCGACCTGGTGTTTGGGATGTTGACCCCGCCATGTTCATACTATATGCACCAAAAGACATCGGAGGTTGGGATGCGGTGGACCACAAGTGTCGTTGGTGGCGTGCTGGCTGCTGGACTGAGCGCGGGATGCGTCGAGAGTGTCGCGGATCGTGACAAGGCCGATGCCACGGCTGGCGACGGCACGGCACAAGACTCGGGCGAGCCCGATGACGGCGCAGACGGCAGTGATGGCGCAGACGGCAGTGACGGCGCAGACGGCAGTGACGGCGCAGACGGCAGTGACGGCGCAGACGGCAGTGACGGCGCAGACGGCAGTGACGGCGCAGATGGGGGCGCAGATGGCGCGGACGGCAGCGAAGGCGGCGAGGACCCACCACCCCTTCCAGTGGAAGGAGTTTGGACGCGGTCCACCTACACCGTGGTGCAGGACGACTGCAATGTGGCCGCCTTTCAAAACCCCGCGGACTTCGTTGCGGAGCGTTGGGTGGTGTCACACGTCGACCCACTGACCTTTGCGCTGGCCGCCGATGGTGATGCAGCGGGCGACTGTGTGATGGCGGAGGGTGACGAATTCACGTGTGCCACCGCCCAGCTTCGCCAGGATCTGTCGTCCATCGGCATCAGCGCCGAGATCGTGATCGACACCAGCTT
Organism: Myxococcota bacterium; assembly: GCA_942491145.1. GTDB lineage: Bacteria > Myxococcota_A > UBA796 > UBA796 > UBA2385 > CAXQUZ01. The sequence continues at coordinate 69,933 of CALOBC010000036.1, forward strand.
CTCGGGCGTTTTGTCCGAAGACCTCCGCGAACTGGATGGCGCAAACGCTGTCACTGTCACCTGCGACGGCGACTGCTGGCTGCTGGAGACCGTGCTCGCATTCCCGTGTCCAATGACCATCGACCTGACACTCACCGCCGACTGAGCGCGGACCCTCGCGGGTGACCGCCCTCAGCGACAGGCTTGGACCATGCTCGTGTAGTCGGGATCACACGTTGCGCTGCACGAGCTCAAGCACGTCCAGGCGCTGGTTCCAGATGCGAGGCAGAGCGCGTAGCACAGCGCGTCATAGGTTCCGTCACAGTCATCAATGTACTGGCCCGCACCCCCACAAGAGGGCACCGAGCCGCTCCAGCCCACCCCGTCCACGTCGCAGGCAATGTAGGTGATGACGCTCCACGAGCAGCCGCCAGAGCTGGTCCCGTACTGCTTTTCTTGGCTGCCATTGCAGTTGTAGTCGTACGACCCATCGCCACGGTCATAGGTATAGTAGCTGGACGAGCCCGGGTGGGCACTGGCGTTTGAGTCGTAGCAGTCGTTGGTGTTGGACGCTGTGTATGGTGCGGAGCCCGCATCACACCAACACTGTCCAGCCGGCGATGACACGCCATAGGTGTCGCCGTCACCATCGTAGTAGTAGGTGCGGCAGCCGCTGGCGTTCTGTTCGTTGAGTTGCCCGTTGCAGTTCTGGTCGATGCCGTCGCTGCAGATCTCGGTCACACCGGGGTTGATGGTGTAGTCACCGTCGTTGCAGTCACTGGCTGTCTGGGAAGTGTTCACACAAGGCGGCGCCTCGCAGTAGCCGTCGCCGTCGTCATCGTAGACGACCGTGCCCTCGTCGATGGTGCCGTCACAGTCCTCGTCGACGCCATTGGGCACTTCGATGCCCACCGGAGAGACACTCGCCAGGGTGTCATCACAGTCGGGAATGCTCTGGGTTGTGTTGATGCACGGGGGCTGCTCACAGTAGCCGTCGCCGTCGTCGTCGTAGCACTCGGAGCCCACGTCGATGCCGGTCGCTTCGTTGCAGTCGTTGTCCAACCCATCACAGATCTCGGGCGCCCCCGGATAGATGGTGTCGTTGTCGTCATTGCAGTCGCCGCCATTGACGCTGACGCCGTCACCATCGAAGTCATAGTCGTCGGGGTCCAGCACCGAGAAGCCCGCGATGGCTTCCACAATGTTGCCATCCGTGTCTTCCACCGAGAACGTCAGCGTGTACTCTTCGATGGGCAGGTCGGCGCCGCACTGGGCGCTGCCGGAGCCATCCACCGACATCTCACACACGAAGCCCGTCAGATCGGTCGCCATCTCCACCAACAGCTCGGACGGGTCATCCTGCTCGTCGCCGACCCGCACCTCAAACACAAAGATCTCGCCCTCGAGCCCTCGGTCGCTTCCGACTGGATGCTGGATGCTGAGCCACGGAATCTCGGGCACTTCTTCAGGGGGCTGGATCTGGATGAAGATCTCAGACTCGGCTTGCTGGGCATCCTGGTCGGTCGCCCGCAGTGTTATGACGTGGTTGCCGGCGCTCAAGTTGGCCGTGCTCACCTCGACATAGTCCTGGGGATCGGGCGGATCGTCGTCGCCAAACTCATCGTCAATGTCGCTGTTCCACTGGATCAGCAGCGTGTCGCTGGGGCTGTCGCTGTCGACGATGCCCCGGAAGGTGATCGGCTCGCCATACTCGAAGACGGCACCATCCGCAGGCTCGACAATACTCACTGCTGGGGGATTCTGGAGAATCTTCAGCGCACCGGCGCCCACACAACCAGCGACGGGAATCAAGAAGAGGAGAGCGGATGTGCGCATGAAGATCGACCTCGCCAAACGTCGCGAACGCCCGGCCGAGAGCCGGGTAGGGGCGGCCAGCGTAGCATCGATGGCCCTCGACGGTCGCCCGGTCGTGGGCCCCTGCAATCGCGGTGATCTGTGCCCCTCCGGTGGCCCTTCTCGCCGGACCATCCCCCCAAGCGTCCCCCCGCTGCTGAGCGGCAGATCTTGGAGTAGGCTGCAGTGCGGTCCCCGCCCCCCTTGGAGTCCCGATGTCTCACCGTCACCTGTTGTTCCTCGTCCCGTTCATTGCCCTGGCGTGCCGCACATCCCCCAAGGCGGACGGAGACACGGCTGGACTGGCTGGCACGGACACCGAAGACGCCGATGGTGACGGTTCTCCAGCGGGCACCGACTGCGACGACACGAACGCCGCGGTGGGCCCCGACGTGGCCGAGGTGTGCAACGGCATCGACGACAACTGCAACGGCGAAGTGGACGAAGGCGTGCTGATCGACTTCTACGACGACGGCGATGGTGACGGCTTCGGTGCCGGTGAGGCCACCGCCGCGTGTGCCCCACCCGAGGGCCAAGTGGTCAATGCCGAGGACTGTGACGACGACAACCCAGCGGTCTACCCCGACGCCGAAGAGCTGTGTGATGGCATCGACAACAACTGCGATGGCAACACAGATGACGGCACCACGCTGACGCTGTTCGCCGACGTGGACGGCGACGGGTATGGCGACCCCCTCGCGCCGTCGGAGTCCTGCGAAGAGGGCCCGGGCCTGGTCGCCGACAACACTGACTGCGACGACATGGACCCCGCGATCAACCCTGGGGCCGACGAGGTGTGCAACGAGCGGGACGACGACTGCGACACGGACGTCGACGAGGACGTCACCCGCACCTTCTATGTCGACGCCGACAGCGATGGCTGGGGAGATGCCGGCGCCACCACCGACGCGTGCGAGGTCCCCGACGGGTATGCACCAGCGCCCGGAGACTGCGATGATGGCGTCGCAGCCGTCAATCCCGACGCCACCGAGCTGTGCAATTCCATCGACGACAACTGCGATGGCCACATCGACGAAGACAGCGCCGCCGACGCCACGACTTGGTTTGCAGACACGGACACTGATGGGTTCGGGGACCCCACCAACACAACGACGGCGTGCACCCAACCCAGCGGCCACACCGCGGACAACACCGACTGCGATGATGCCGTGGCAGCCGTCAATCCCGACGCCACCGAGGTGTGCAATGGGGTGGACGATGACTGTGACGGCGACACCGATGACGGCGACACCAGCGTCGATCTGAGCACCGCGACGGACTGGTCCGCAGATGGCGATGGTGACGGCTACGGGGACGCCAGCACCACCACCCGGTCCTGCACCAGCCCGAGTGGCCATGTCGCCGACAACACCGACTGCGACGACCTTGACCCCGCGATCAATCCTGGGGCCAGCGAGATCTGCAACACCCTCGACGACGACTGCGATGGTGACATCGACGACGATGATGCCTCTCTCGACACGTCCACCGCATCCACCTGGTACGCCGACACCGATGGCGACGGTCATGGCGACCTCACGGTCACCGCGCTCACCTGTGCGGCGCCTGCTGGCTACGGCACGGACAGCACCGACTGCGACGACACCGATGCCCTGACGAGCCCCAGCGCCCACGAGCTCTGGGACGCCGAAGACAACGACTGTGACGGCAGCATCGACGAAGAACTCTACAAGGGCTCGGGCACCGACGGGGCCCTGTCGGTCAGCACCGACACCGAGCTGGGCACCGATGCGGTGGCCTTCGATGTCACCAGCATCTCCGGCAACACTGTGGTGGTCAGCAGCACTGCCACCGGGCTGGCGCCGGGTGACGAGGTTGTGCTCATCAATCTTCAGGGCACGGACGGGGCCCACGCCGGGGTCGGGACCTACGAGCACGGGTCGGTGGACACCGTGAGCGGTGCCACAGTCACCCTGCGCCAGTCTGTGGCCCAGACCTACGGCGAGTCCAGCAACAGCGATCTGAGCGGCCAGATCATCGTGCTGCAGCGTGTTCCCCACTACACCGACGTCACGGTCGCCACCACCGGCGCCCTGTCTTCGCCCAGCTGGGCGGACGGCGGCACCGGCATCGTTGCGTTTCGGGCCACGGGAACGGTCGACATTGCCGCAGGCGGAACCATTGTCGCGGACTCGCTGGGCTACGCCGGCGGCGCCACGGGCACGTCCAACAACTGTGATGCGTTTCAAGGTGAGAGCTACGCCGGGTTGGGCAGCGGCGACGGCGACGGCGTGTGCACCGCCTACAACGAGAGCTATGGCCACTGGGCAGCAAACTATGGCGGCGGCGGCGCCCACATCACCGGTGCCGGCGGCGCCCACGCCAGCGGGGCCACGGACGGCGACTCGTGGACCGGAGGCGGCGCGACCCCACCCTACGCGGGCGTGGCGTATGGGACGGCTGACCTGGGCACCTTGTTCTTCGGGTCCGGCGGCGGTGGTGTCTGGAACGGCGGCACCGACTCCCCAGGCGAAGACCCCGGGCCGGGCGGCAGCGGCGGCGGCATCGTGCTCATCGGTGCGGCCAACCTCAACGCCGCCGGCATCGATGCGGTCACCAGCCGGGGCGGCACGACCACCCACTGGTCCTGGGGCACCTGGACCTACGGCGCAGGCGGCGGTGCAGGTGGCACCGTCTGGCTCATCGCCGATGCGCTGACCCTCGCCACCGGCGCCATCAGTGCCGAGGGCGGCTTCGGCGAGGCCACCCACATCCGGCTGGGCGGCGACGGGGGCGACGGCCGGGTGCGTGTCGACTGCACAACATGCAACGGTGCAACCCAGGGGTCTTCAGCGGCCACCACTGCCCTCGAAGCGGCCAGCGTTCCCGACCCCGGCTACTCGACCACGCCGTCCTGATCGGTGCTGCGGTCCCGCCAGCCAAAGTGCAGCGTCTCGACCATCATGGGGTCGACCACCCGCACCAACGGCGTCTCCAGCGCCACCTCCACCCAGAGGTCGGCGCTGTCGGCCGGCACCCAGATGGGCGAGCTCACCTCGGTCCACGACGCGGCATCTTCGGACACCCGCACCTGAGCGTCGAGGCCAAGGGTGTTTAAGTACAGCCATGCGCCATCTTCAGCCAGGGCCAGCTCGGGCCAGACAATGTCGGCGTGGCGGGTGAGCTGGAGCACCAGCTGCTCGGTGCAGACCGGGCAGAAGGGGGTGTCCACGCCGCCCCGCATCCGACACTGCAGCGTGGGACGGTAGAGGTCCTCGCAGTTGAAGGCGGTCTCAAACGCGCCCACGACTTGGTCATTGTCGTTCGTGGACGGGGTGGGCAGGGGCGTGGAGACGTCGATCCACTGGGGCCACGGGGGATCGGTCGGGTCGGCCGCAATGTTGCGAGGGAGGCCCATCGACTCGCTGCGGATGCACTCATCGCCGATGTACTCATCCCCGAGAAGGCCGATCAGGTGGCCCGCTTCGTGCACCCCCGTGTCGATCCAGTCGTCCCCACCGGTGGCCACACTGGCGTGGTGAATCGACATGCCCCCGCGAAGCTCTGTGTTCACGAGCACGATCGCGAGGTCGGTCGGCACCACCGACAGCGCTCGGTTGAGGTCGTGCTGGCCCAGCTGGAAGATGGGCCCGTCGCGGTAGTCGGTGCCCAGCAAGTCGTTGACGAAGTTGAGCGCGAAGAACGACCGAAACGCCGTGTCCCTCACCCGACACTCGCCCACACAGTCGTAGGATGCCCCACTCTCCACGCTCAGCGCGTCGAGTCGGTGCACGTTGATGCGCCCCGAGAAACTCGACAGCGGCGGGCTTGACAGCAATGCATCCGCGAGGGCCGCCGCATCGGACTGCCACTTGTCTTGGTCGGCTTCGATGTAGCCATCGCCCACCAGCGTCAAGTCGAGCGCCGCTTCGGAGGGGCCGCCCTCGTGCAGCGTCGTCCAGCCGGTCACATTGTCGGGAGGCGCCGGCGGATTGGTGGGCACCCGGGTCATGTTGAAGGTGCCCATCTCACGGAAGACACCGTCCTCGTCGCGTATCTCGAAGACGGCCGTGGCCGCGCCCGGCAACAACGGCACCCGCACATGAAACGCACCGAGGTCGGCAAAGAACGCCAACAGATCCACGCCGGCGAGCTCGGAGTAGCGCTGCAGATAGTCGCGCACCAACACCGGGGTGGGCGTGGTCCGGGCCCACAGCTCCCGACCCGCGTCGTCCAAGAGGCGGGTGCGAAAGCCCTCCCGGTCGTCCACCACCGGGTCCAGGTCCACCCCCACCGCACCCCGCACCGCCTCATCCACCACCACCGCGTCGGGGAACTGGGTCATCAGCAAGGTGACACCCTCCACCCAGGGCGTGTCCAGTCGGACCAGCGTTGTGTTGCCCAGCCCTTCCGAGACGGCACGTGCCTTGGACTCGGGGGGGGTCTGGCCGGCGGAGCACCCACAGAGCACCAACACCAGCATCACAGCCTTGTCCATTGCACCCCCAGAAGCGGTCGACTTCACGGGGTCTATCCGGTCCACCGCGCCGCCAACGGCCCGTCAAGCCGGCATCCCGTTGAGGACCGACAGCCGCGCCAGTGCCGCATCGAGCAAGCGGGGCCGGGGCGCCTGACCCTCCTCCCACCACACGTTGTCGAGCACCACCGCACCGTCCCTGCGCACGGCCTCGACGCGGCCCACCAACTCACCCCGGAGCAGCAACGGGCACACGTAGTAGCCCCATATCCGCTTGTCGGCGGGCTTGTAGACCTCCCAGACATAGTCGAAGCCGAAGGCCAGCTTCACCAGATCTCGGTCCCAGAGCAAGGGGTCCAGCGGCGCGAGAACACGCATATGGTCGTCATGTTCGATGGGCACACGCGCGGCCTCCAGCTGATCCCGTGTCGTCAGCCACACCCGCCGCGACCCCGGCACCTGCACGTGCACCAGCGCACCCGCCGCGGTGAGCTCACCCAAGCGTGGGTCCTTGCGGAAGGCCGACAGCGCGCTCCACTGGGGTCCGCTGGCGGTTCTCAGCATCCCGATGGTCGCCACCCGCTGCATCACCCCGTCGACAAAGAAGTCCCCTGGCGGTTGGTCAAACCACGCCGGCAGTGCGCGTTGGGGCAAGTCGTACACCCGCACATTCCCGGGGCCGCGGCCAGCCACCACCACCTCACACCGGGTCCACAGCACCTCCAACGCCATCGTGGCCGCCTTGCCTGTGCCCGTCCACCCGCTCCAGTCCACCGGGCGCACCCGGCCATGGTCGGAAAATGCTTGTGCCCTAAGGGGTCCCCGGTGCTTCAGCTCCGCGAGCACATCGTCCAGTATGCCTTTGTCAAGCCGCTTCAGGCGCTCCGGCAGCCGCCACCAAGGCGCCTGGGCCGTGTGGGCCCGCCAGTCGGGAAAGCGCCGGGCGGGCAGCAGGCAGCGTTCCTTGGCAAAGTGCTCAAATGCCCCACCAGGCATCGTTCTCGACCAGTCGCCACGGGACAGGCCCGCCACCCGGGCATGGAACACAAGGTCCGGACTCGTGCCTACCCGGTCGATCGGGTCGAGCTGGACCTCTCCGAGGCGCTCCAGCGCCTCTGCCACGCCGCGAAGACCGGCCGAAAACACAGTTCCATCCAATGCTGCCGCCCGCAGCATGATGCGCCGCGCGGTCTCCATGCTGATCTGTTCTGCCACCCAACCTCCCCGCCACGGAGTATCCTCGCGGCCCCTTCCCCCTACCGCGCAGAATGCCCGTGCCCGAAGCCACCGCATCCGGTCCTGAGTTTGACCTGCCGCCCCCCACGGCGCCCCTGCGCACCGTGCTCATCGCATCGACGCCGCGCACCGGCAGCACACTGCTCGGCGATGCCCTCAGCCAGATGGGTATCTGCGGGGTGCCCCAGGAATACCTGAACCCACGCCAGCTCCAGGCATTCGGCGAGCGACTGGGTCCGGTGCCGTTGCCCACCTACGTCCGTTGGCTGCAGCTGCACCGGACGACAAGCAACGGGGTCTTCGCCCTGAAGGCTCACCATCAACAGATCGCCGATGCGGGCATCGCCAATGCCGACGCCCTGCGCACACTGTTTCCAGCGATGCGCATCGTGTGGATTCAGCGCAAAGACAAAGCCCGGCAAGCGGTGTCGTACTCCCGAGCTGCCCAGACCCAATCCTGGCAGAGCACAAATAAGAATACGGTCAAACCAGAATATAAGTACGAACATATCCTGGGCGCCTTATCTGATATCTGGAAACAGAACCTCGCATGGCAGCAGCTCTTCACGACGCTGTCCTGTCACCCGGTCACGGTCACCTACGAAACACTGGTCGGCGCCTACGCCCCCACCCTCAGCCGGCTGGTGGGCGAACTGAGGCTGGCGGACCCCGCAACCGTGGCCATCCCGCCACCGCCCCAGGCCCCCATGCAGAGCCCCGAGCGTCAGGTCTGGTCCGCCCGGTTTCGTGAAGAAGCCCTCAGCAACGGCATCTCCGAGAAGTTGCTGGGCCGCGCAGAGCCCCAAGGAACCGGAACACCCACTGTCGCCAGATTGCAAGACAGGGATTGACGCGTCGACGCACTCGCCCGGATATACCCCGCCGGCCCTCGGATGAACCGAGTGCGCCTCCAGTGGGAAGCCCCACTGCACCCAACGAACCACCGGCCAGGACCGTCCCCCGTATGGGCGCCCACCGGGTCGGAGGAGCCCCGAAATGAGTCAGCCCGAAGACGTCGACTACGACTTGCAGTCCCGTGAGCTCTCCCCCGTGGAGACGCTGCGCCACTCCGCTGCCCACTTGTTGGCCAGCGCCATCGACTCGCTGTACCCCGGCACCCAATTTGGTGTCGGCCCGCACATCGACAATGGCTTCTACTACGACATGGACATCCCGACCAAGCTGTCCGAGGACGACTTGCCGGCGATCGAAGCCGAGATGAAGCGCATTGCCAAGGGCAACCACCGCTTCGATCGCTCCGAGATGAGCGCCGAGCAAGCGCTGGCGTGGGCCGCCGAGACGGGCCAGGCCCTGAAGGCCGAGCTCATCGCCGGCTTCGACACTGACGTCATCAGCTTCTACAAGCATGGCGAGTTCACGGACATGTGCGCCGGCCCCCACGTCCGATACTCCAAGAAGATCAAGCACTACAAGCTGACCAAGGTCGCGGGCGCGTACTGGAAGGGCGACGAAAAGAACCAGATGCTCACCCGCATCTACGGCGTCGCGTTCGAGACGAAAGAAGAGCTCGAAGCCCACCTAGAGCAGCTCGAAGAAGCCAAGAAGCGGGACCATCGCCGCATTGGCAAGGATCTGGAGCTGTTCCGCATCACCGGCGAGTACGGCGGTGGCTTGGTGTTGTGGTTGCCCAACGGCGCCTACATCCGCAAGAACATTGAAGACTTCTGGCGGGAGACCCACCTGGGCAATGGCTACGAGCTGCTGTTTACGCCCCACATCGCCCCCCGGGCGCTCTGGGACCGGTCCGGCCACACCGAGCACTACACCGAGTCGATGTACAGCCCGATGACGGTGGACGACGAGCAGTACCAGCTCAAGCCGATGAACTGCCCTTTCCACATTGGGGTCTACGGTTCCCGGCGGCGGTCCTACCGCGAGCTGCCCGTGCGGTACGCCGAGCTGGGCACGGTCTACCGGTACGAGCGCTCCGGGGCCCTCCATGGACTCATGCGGGTGCGTGGGTTTACCCAGGATGACGCCCACATCTTTTGTACGCCGGACCAGCTTGAGGCCGAGCTGGGCGCGTGTCTCGACATCGCACAGCTGATGTACAAGACCTTCGGCTTCCCCGACTACAAGGTGGAGCTGAGCGTTCGCGACAGCCAAGACACCAGCAAGTACCAGGGTGATGACGAGATCTGGGACACGTCCGAGGCCACGCTGGCCAAGGTGCTGGACGACCGGAACATCCCCTACAAGCGCATCGAAGGCGAGGCCGCGTTCTACGGCCCCAAGATCGACGTGAAGGTGGTGGATGCCATCGGCCGCACCTGGCAGCTGACCACGGTCCAGCTCGACTTCAACCAGCCCGACCGCTTCGATCTGGACTACGTGGGCGCCGACAACAACGCCCACCGGCCCATCATGATCCACCGGGCGCTGCTGGGCAGCATCGAGCGCTTCTTTGGCATCTTGATCGAGCACTACGCGGGCAACTTCCCCGCGTGGCTGGCACCGGTCCAGGCCCGCATCTTGCCGGTTGGCGAGAAGTTCCTGGACTACGGGCATGAGGTCGCCAAGACCCTGAAGGCCCAGGGGCTGCGGGTGCAGGTCGACGACGACAACCAGAAGCTCGGCTACAAGATTCGCCGGGCGGAGCTCGACAAGGTGCCGTACTTGCTGATTGTGGGCAAGCGCGAGGTCGAGTCGGGCAACGTGGGTGTGCGTCGGCGCAAAGAAGGCGACATCGGCGCCATGTCGGTGGCCGACTTCGGCGAGATGCTCACCACTGAAGTGGCCGACCGCGGCCAGTGAGCCGTCTGGAACGCCCATCCGGGCGGTGATCTGAGGGACTGGGGGGAACACTCCTCCCGGTCCCCTGCTCACGCCCGGGTGCGCCGTCGACGCCAGCCCAGCCCCAGCAGCCCCGTGCCGAACACGAGCAAGCTGCTGCCGCTGGCCCCACAGCTCCGGTCCTTTCCGCCGTCCGAAGCCCCATCCGCGGACCCGTCGGAGCCATCGTCCTCGACGTGATCTTCGGCGTCAGGGCTCGCCGTGTCGACCACGACCGGCGGGGGCGTGGTGCTGAACCCGAAGGTGAAGTCTTCGGTGAGCTCGGTGCCATAGCGGGACGTGATGCCTTTGCTGACGGTGACCACAAAGTCAGTCTCGGGCGGCCAGTCTTCGTTGGGGGTCAACAACACAATGTGGCTGTCGCTGCCGTAGTAGAGCTGCGGGCTGACGGCGTAGGGGTTGCCGGCGCTGTCCATCACGGTGAAGCGCTCCGCGGGCACCTCGGCCGGGTCGAGGCCTTCGGCAAAGAACACCGTCAGCTTGGCGTCCGGGGTGGTGTGGTCCTGGGGGTGGCCCATGCCACCCTCGGGGGGCCAGGTGCGGGACACCAGCGGGTCCGCCGCACGGCCATCGAGCCGGTCCCACATCTCTTGCCAATATACCGCCACACGCTCCGCCTCATAGGCGGGAATGCCCGGTAATGCGTCATCTTCGAGGTGTGTGCCCGCCCACGGGAACTTGGCCCGGTACTGGTCCATGAAGTCGGGGTTCTGGCTGCCGATGCCCACCAGCTGAATCGCCGCTTCCAGCAAGCGTTGGCCCTCCGACAGCGTGTCTTCGTCGACGTCGATGCCATGGTCGGCAAACAGGTCCACCAGCACCGTGTCGGGCACCCACCGCTCGGGCACATCCTGAGGGCCCGTGAGCTCGGCCCACAGAAAGTCGGTGGCCTCGTCCATCGAGAAGCCATCGGCCCAGCCGGCGTCGGTGTCGTAGGTGTCCCGGGACCAGCTCAAGTAGCAGGAGTCGAAGTGCTGGTCGGCCATGCCGTGGGAGCCGAGGCCCATGTAAAACGCGACGTGGCGGGCACCCTCGGCGCTGTAGGGCGCGCTGTGGTTGTCCCGGATCCACTGGAGGTAGCGGTCCTGGAACGGCTCCCAGTGGGCGGCCTCGCCGTAGGGGTGGCCCAAGGGATAGCCCCCGTCCGGGAACATCGTCCCGTGGACCAAGGCATCCTCATTGGCTTGCAGCAGAGTCTTCAGGTCGCCCGCGGGCAGCAGCCGAAGCGCTTCGCGGGTGATCCAGACATGGGTGGTCTGGCCATTGGCGGACGCGGGCGGTGACGCGAACAGCGCGGAGAGCAGCAGGGCGGAAGCAGGCACGGGACCCCCTCCGCCCCCCCTTAGCTCAGTCGTCTTCGCGCCGACGCAGCAGTGCGCCAACGCCAAGCAGCAATGAAGCCAACAATCCACCGGTGGCCTGGGCCGGGCTGGCCGCGCACCCACATGCGGGGTCCTTGGGCTCGTTGTCGGACCCGAGGCCATCGGCGTTGACGTCCACCAGGTCATCGGATGGATCCAGCGGGTCCGTGCCGGCGTCCAGCTCAGCGCCGTCCAACATCCCGCCCCCATCGGTATCGGCATCCAGGGGGTCGGTGCCGGTGCCGTTGGTGCCCGCCTCTTCGCCGTCAGTCAGCCCATCGTCGTCCGTGTCGGCATCCAGGGGATCGGTGCCGATGCCCCCTTCGCCGGCCTCTTCGCCGTCGGTCAGCCCATCATCGTCCGTGTCGGCATCCAGGGGGTCGGTGCCGAGGCCGTCGGCCCCGGCTTCTTCACCGTCCAGCAGCCCGTCGTCGTCCGTGTCTTCATCGAGGGGATCGGTGCCGGTGCCCACCTCGCCGTCCACGCCCACCTCTTCGCCGTCGGTCAGCCCGTCGTCGTCGGTGTCGGCATCCAATGGGTCGGTGCCAGTGCCCACATCGTCGTCGGTGCCCACCTCTTCGCCGTCGCTCAGCCCGTCATCGTCGGAGTCGCTGTCGGTCGGGTCGGTGCCCAAGCCCGCCTCGTCGCCCACGCCCACCTCGTCGCCATCGGTGAGCCCGTCGCCGTCGGTGTCGTCGCTGAGCGGGTCAGTGCCCAGGCCCTCTTCGCCCGCTTCTTCCCCATCCAGCAAGCCATCGTCGTCGGTGTCGTCGTCCAGCGGATCGGAGCCGATGCCCCCGGAGCCCGCCTCTTCGCCGTCGAGCAAGCCATCATCATCGCTGTCGCTGTCGAGGGGGTCGGTCCCGTAGGCATGCACCTCATCACCGTCCAGCAGCCCATCATCGTCGGAGTCTGCGTCCTCGGGATCGGTGTTGTAGATGGTGGTCTCTTCGATGTCGGTCAGACCGTCCGAGTCGCTGTCCGCGAGGTCGTCGCTCGGGTCCAGGGGATCGGTGCCGTCGTAGAGCACTTCGTCGCCGTCCCGGCGCCCACCCCCGTCGGTGTCTTCATCGAGCGGGTCGGTGCCCGTGACGTCCACCTCTTCGCCGTCCAGCAGTCCATCGCCGTCGGTGTCGTCGAGGGTGGGGTCGGTGCCCAGGCCACCGCTGCCGTCGCCGCCCGCCTCTTCACCATCCGTGAGCCCGTCATCGTCGGTGTCTTCGTCGGTCGGATCGGTGCCGGTGGTGTCGACCTCTACTCCATCCAAGATGCCGTCATCATCGGTGTCTTCATCAAGTGCATCGGTGCCGTAGGTGACCTCATCGCCGTCGGACAGTCCGTCCCCATCGGTGTCATCCGAGAAGGGGTCCGTGCCGTCTGCGACCTCGGTCTCGTCGTCCAGCCCGTCGCTGTCGGAGTCCACACCCGCGTCGACCCCGGTGCAGTCCTGGTCGATGCCATCGCCCGACACCTCGACCGCGCCCGGGTTGATGTCGGCGTCTTCGTCTTCGCAGTCGGTGCCGCCGTAGGCATCGGACTGGTAGCCGTCCCCATCGGCGTCGTAGTCGTCGTCACCGGCACAGTCCTGGTCGACCCCGTCGTACCAGCGCTCGGTGGCGTCGGGGTTGCGGTAGGGGTTCAGATCGGCGCAGTCGGTGCCGCCATAGGCCGAGTTGTCGTGGCCATCGCCGTCGCGGTCGTAGTCGCTGTTGCCGGCACAGTCCGAGTCGACACCGTCGTACCAAGTGTCGGCCGCGCCGGCATAGGTTGAGCTGTCGGCATCGTCGCAGTCTCCGCCGCCGTAGGCATCGCTGTCATCACCGTCACCGTCGGCATCGTAGTCGCTGCCCCCGTCACAGTCCGAGTCGATGCCGTCGTACCAGACTTCAGTGGATGCTGTCGAGACGGAGGCATCGGTGTCGTCGCAGTCCGTGCCCCCATAGGCCGCGCTGTCTTCCCCGTCACCATCGGCATCGTAGTCGCTGGCCCCGTCACAGTCGCTGTCGACGCCGTCGTACCATGTGTCGGACGCGCCCACATAGGTTGCGCTGTCGGTGTCGTCACAGTCGGTGCCGCCGTATGCGCTGGAGTCGTAGCTGTCGCCATCGGCGTCGTAGTCGCTGCCGCCGTCGCAGTTCGAGTCGATGCCGTCGTACCAAGTCTCGGGGGTCGAGACGGACCGGCTGGCGTCGGTGTCGTCGCAGTCCGTCCCGCCATAGGCATCGCTGTCTTCTCCGTCGCCATCGGCATCGTAGTCGCTGGCTCCGTCGCAGTCTCCGTCCACGCCGTCGTACCAGATCTCGGCCGCACCCGGGCTCACCGCAGCGTCCCCATCGTCGCAGTCGTCCCCGCCATAGACCGTGTCGCGATAGCCGTCACCGTCCTGATCTTCGTCGATGCAGCTCGCCGAGCAGCCGTCACCCGTGACCGTGTTGCCGTCATCACACTCTTCACCGGCGCCGGCGCTGATGGTGCCGTCTCCACACACCCAACAGTCGGAGTCGTCCGTGTCAACCAGCCCGTCGGCGTCGTTGTCGCGGCCATCCGTGCAGTTCTCAGGCTGGAACTCGATCGACGTGTCGATGCGAAAGTTGGATTGGGTGGTGTGGCGCTCCGCGAAGAACAGGTGGAAGCTGTAGGTGCCCCCCGGGGTGATGCCCACCGACGCGGCCACTGAGTCGAGGTCGACCGAGTCCGACAGCGCGGAGTGCACACCGCCGAGATCGATGACCCGCTGGCCGTTGATGAAGACCCACAGGTCATCATCGCCGGTGAACGTGAAGGTCTCGCCGCCTTGGTAGGTGAACCAAGTTGAGACTTCATAGGTGAAGTGAAAGTTGTGCCCCGACGAACCGTAGTCTCCAAACAACAACCCATCGATGGGAAAGAAGCTGGAGCTGGAGTAGGTGTAGATGCCCGTGCTGGCGTTGAGGCTGAGCGTGATGTCGTGGCTCGCCGACAAGTTCACGCCAGAGACGTCGTTGTACCACTGGTCAAAGGTCGCCTGGGAGTTGACCGTCGGGTTGCTGGTGGCGGTGTTGTAGACGGGCTTTTCGTCGGAGCCCAGCGTCGTCTCGACGATGTCGGGGTCGCTGCCCGTGACGTACTCAAAGTCGGCATTCGTGGACGGCGTGAAGTCCCGGATGGTGCCCGTCAGGGTATAGGTCGCCGGTGCAGCGGCCGCGGGCGACGCAACCCCGACAAGGGCCAGGACCAGCAGGGGCGAGGAGGACCGCGGGGGGCGAGTGGACATTCCGGCTCCAGGGCGACACGGGATACGCAGGGCATACTCCCTCAAGTCAAGCACCAGTGACCCTTCGAAGACAAGGCCTGGATGCCCCCCCCCGGGTGGTCGCGCGTAGAACATCGTTCCACGGCCCACTCCGACGCGATCGCCCCCCCAGAGGTTCTGAGTGGACAAAGCGGATAGAATCCAGATCATGGTGCGCTTCGGGTACCACGGCGCCCGATTCTACGGTCTGAACCCACAACCGGGGCTGCCCACCGCCGGCATCGCCCTGCGCGCACGCCTAGAAGCGGCGGCGATGGGTCAGCGGGCGGGGGGACTCAATTTCACGGCCCGCACCGACCGAGGGGTGTCAGCAACGGGCAACTTTGCGACGTGCTGGTTTCGCGAGGCGATCGATCTGGACCACTTCTTTGCGGCCCTGAGCGCGAAGCAAGACGACGGCTTGTTTGGTGTGGTCGCGTGGCGGGTGCCTTGGACCACGCATGCGCGGGCGCTGGGCTGCGGAAAGCACTACCGCTACCGCATGATGGGCGGGGTGGACCCCACGCTGGCCGAAGCGGTGGCGGACGCGAGCCGACGCTTGCCCGAAGTGCCCTCTCCCTACCCGGATGAGACGATGCAAGTGTGGCAGATCGTACCCCCACTCGATGTTGTGGCGATGTCCCAGGCGGCGAGTGTGCTGGTGGGCACCCACGACTTCAGCAGCTTTCGGGGCGGGCCGGCCGACAAGAGGCCACCCGTGCGCACCATCCGCCGGCTGGACGTCAGCCAGCAGGGCGATCAGATCATCGTGGACATCGAAGGGGACGGCTTCTTGCGCAAGATGGTGCGCATCGTGGCCGGCACCCTCGCCGAAGTGGGGATCGGCTGGCGGGCCCCCGACGACATGGTCCGGTTGCTCGCCGCCCAAGCCCGTCGCCACGCCGGTCCCACGGCGCCCGCCCGGGGGCTCTGGCTGGAGTCGGTGCACCTGACGCCCGAGACCCAAGCGCTGATTGACCCCGACAGCCCCTACTTGCCGTAGCTCTCGCGGGACACATCCTGCCAGCCATCCCGACTGTAGCCACACGCTTGGTCGGCCCGCTCCAGGATGATGGGAATCTGCTTCACGTCGATGGTCTCAGTCTTCTGGCGCTGGGGCATCTTGAGGGCCGCCTGGAGCACCTTGCGGCCCTCGGCCAGTGCCGCGGCATCGTCGTCCCGCTCGGCCTTGCACAACAAGCTGACACCGAGCTCTTTGCTCATCTCGAGCCGGTCGGGACCGTCGTTGACGCCCTTGCGCAGCCAACGGATGCTCTCGTCAATGTCGCCCTTGGTGCCGGTGAGCACCTTCACAATCGCCCAGTCCGGACACAACCGATAGAACTGACCCAACGCAAAGTAGGTGTCGCCGGGAAAGCTGCTCGATCCGTTCACGGCCCGGTACGTGAAGCCCTTCATGTTCGATGCTTTGAGCCAGGCGCGCTCGATGTCGTCGGCCATGAAGAGCGAGCTCAGGATGCCCTTGGCCGTGGCGATCCGACCCAGCGCCGTGCCCTCCCAGAACAGGCCCTGGGGGTGGCTGGGATCGGCGGCCTGGGCCCGCTTGGCGAGCGCCAACACCTCTTCATAGGTGGCGATGCGCTGCGCGCTGGTCGCCCCACCTTGCGCGTCGATCTCACCCTGGCTGTAGAGGTTGCGGGCCTTGCGCCACATGGCCTCGACGTCGTTGGGGTTCGCGGCCAGCGCCCGGTCCAAGGCCGCGTTGGAGGCCTTGAGGTCGTTGGCGACGAACAGCGCTTCGCCCTCGACAACCTCGGGGCTCAGGGGGGAGGCCATCGCGGCCGACAACAGCACGGTGCTCAACAAAGACATGGTCACTCCTGTCGCCCGGCAAAGAGGCGGGCAGAGATAGCTGTGGACAAGACCCAACAAGCAGTGGGGCACGTCCACTCACACAGCGGCCTGCAAGTTGTTGGCCACGGGGGGCATCATGCCCCATGCGGTCAGGCCTCAGGCACCCAGCGGGCGAGCCAGGGCCAACAGCATCAGGCTTGCGTGTGGGGGCCACCGGTGCAAGATGTCCCTCAAGCCTGTGAGGTTCCCATGCCGGCGCCGTCTCTGTTGCCCACATTCCTGCCGACGCTGATCCCCACCCTCGGGCTGGGCCTGGCCTTGTCCACGCCCCCGGTCGTGTTGCCCGATCCCGTGCGCTGTGACGGCAGCTTCGTGGCAGGCCTGCTCTCCAATGCCACATCGCACCCCTTGCCTGGGCTGACCGATCCCGGGGGCCACGGCTGGGCCGCAATGCGGGCCGTGGACGCCCAAGTGGCCAGCCGGGTGGGGGACATCGACGCGGTGCGCCAGGTCGATCGACAGCTCCGGGGCCGCTGAGCCAGTCGCGTCAGGCGGGATCGAACCAGGCCGATCCGAGGGCACGGCGGCGCGCCGAGCGGCTTAGAAGTGCGGCCCGACGCAGGAGCCTCAATGACTGGACCCCACACCTTCTCCGGGGTGCTCACCGCACTCGTCACCCCCTTCTCCGCCGACGGTGTCGACGAAGCGGCCTTTCGCGCCCTCGTCCGCCGCCAGCTCGATGCTGGGGTCCACGGGCTCGTCCCCTGTGGCACCACCGGCGAGTCCCCCACCTTGACTGGGGCCGAGCAGCACGACGTGGTGCGCTGGACCATCGAAGAAGCCGCCGGCCAAGTGCCCGTGATGGCGGGCATCGGCTCGAACAACACAGCCGCCGCCATCGCCAACGCCATCGCCTTCGAGAAGCTCGGCGTGCAGGGTGTTCTCGCAACATGCCCCTACTACAATAAGCCCACCCCCGAAGGGCTCCGCCTGCACTTCACCGCCATCGCCAACGCAGTCGACACCGAAGTCTGCATCTACGACATTCCTGGGCGCTCGGCGGTCAAGATCCCCAACGGGGTCATCGCCGATCTGTGCGCGCTGCCCAATGTTCGCAGCGTGAAAGACGCGACGGGCGACATGGTCAACACCACCGACCTGCGGGCCCGGGTGGGCGACCGGCTGGCGCTGCTGTCCGGGGATGACCTCACGCTGCTGCCGTTCTGGGCGCTGGGCGGCGACGGGTGCATCTCGGTCCTCAGCAACCTGGTCCCCCAGCGAGTCGTCCGGCTGCACGCCCTCTACGCCGCCGGAAAGCTCGATGACGCCCGGGCCGAAGTGCTCGCAATTCACCCGCTGGCCCAGGCGCTGTTCTGTGAGACCAACCCCATCCCCGTCAAAGCGGCGATGGCGCACCTGGGACTGTGTGACGCCCGGTTGCGACTTCCCCTGTCGCCTTTGGGCGAGGCGGGCACGGCAACGTTGACCGCAGCCATGCAGAACGCCGGCCTCGTCTGAACGACGACCACCCAGTCCACGACAACCCCAGACGTGGGTGACCTGTCGACTGCGCCAGTGCCCGGCTACAGTGCCGGGACCACGGACCCTTCGGAGACCCACCATGACCCCACGCACCACCGCATTCATTCTGCTCATCCTGGGCATGGCCAGCGCCTGCACGGGCGAGACCGAGCCCGACAAGAACACCGGCGCCACCGATGACATTGTCGATGACGGCGGTGGGGACGGCGCGGACGGCGGCGATGGGGCCGATGGTGGCAACGGCGGCGACGAGATCGACCCACTCGCGACCACGTTGGCGCTGACCGTCGACAATGCAAACCCGGCCGTGGGCGACACGGTCCAGCTGACGGTCACCGTCTTGGATCAGGACGGGGAGCAGTTTGTGGGGGCGCCAGTGTCGATCGGCATCAGCCCCGACACGGGCACCACCTACGGCGCCGGGTTGCTGACGGTCAACGCCGAGGGGGTCTACCAGGTCACGGCCACCATCGCCGACACCGAGCTGTCCGACACGGTCACGGTCACCGCCGACAGCAGCGGCCCCTGGATCACCATTGACTCGCCGGCACGGGGCATCTGGCACGACACGGGTGCCGAGGTCACGGTCTCCGGCAACGTCAGCGACAACATCTCGGGTGTGGCCGAGCTGACCCTCAACGGCTCATTGCTCGAAGTGGGCGACGACGGCAGCTTCTCGACCACGTTCCTGCCCGAGGATGGCGCCCACCGCATCACACTCGACGCGGTCGACGGGGTGGGCAATGCGTCCGACCTCATCCTCGGCGGCATGGCCGGCGCTGCCAGCAATGCCGACTCGTGGGTGTTTGACGGCATCATCGCCCACTTGGGCCAGGGTGGACTCGACGCGATGGGCGAGATCCTGCTTGCCGAGGTCACCCCCGCGCTGATCGAGAGCGCGCTCATCGCCAACAACCCACTGGTCAGCGGCAGCACAAGCTGCGCAACCTACAACGTGCGCGCCAGCGACTTTGACTACGACAACCCGGTCGTCTCCCTGACGCCCCAGGCCGGCACGGTGCTGCTGACGCTTGAGTTCGACGACATGGACCTCGGCTTGGCCGGCAGCGCGAACATCTGCGGCGTGAGCCGGACCATCAGTGGCGGTCTGACCGACACCCACACCACCATCGACGTGGTGATGAGCTTCGCGGTGCCCTTTCCCGGCGGCCCCGCGGTCACGGTCGAGTCCACCACGGTCACCTTCACCGACCTCCAAGTGGACGTCGGCACCCTCAGCAGCACGCTGTCGACGTTTGGGCTGACGCTGGCGGACCTGGGCATCAGCTTCGAGACCCTCGTGGCCACCGAAGTGGAAGCCTTCATCCCGGCGGCCATCGAGCCGACGGTCGAAGATGCGCTCAGGGCCATCACCTTCAACCAGAGCTTCGACCTGCTCGGCAGCAGCCTCGACATGCAGGGCCGCCTGTCCAGCCTTCGGGTCGACACGGCCGGCATGTCCGTCGGGCTCTACGGCATCACGGCCGGTCCCGATCCCATCGACGCCGCCCCGGAGCTCCCCGGCACCCTCGTCCTCGATGATGAGCTGCCCACCTGGTCGTCCGCCGAAGACATGGAGCTTGGCCTCCACACCGATGTGGTCAACAACGTGCTGTACCGGGCCACCATGGCCGGTGCGCTGAACCTGGAGATCAACGCCACCGACCTGGGCCTCGAGCCGGCGGTCATCGAGTCGATCTTCCCCGGCGCCACCACGCTGGAGCTCAGCTTCGCGCCCACCCTGCCCCCCGTCATCCAGCCCGGCGACAGCGAGTCGGGCATGGTGCTCATGATTCCCGGACTCCAAGCTGAAGCCTGGGGCGAGGTGGACGGACTGCTCACCCGGCTCGCAATGGCGTACGTGCAAGTCGAAGCCGGCGTGGCCATTGTCGCCGACGGCAGCGCCGTGCAGCTGGAGTTCACGGACCTTCAGTCCATCGTGGACGTCACCCCCGTGGACCCCTCGGGCATCGCCGCCGCCGAAGTGCTCGAAGAGACCCTCGAAGCGGTGGCCGGCGGGCTGATGGGCGACCTGCTTCCCCAGCTCGCCATCGACATGCCCCCGCTGGGCGACATCGCGCTGATTCCGACGGGTGGCGCCGCCGGGGGCACTGCGAACACCTGGATTGTCATCACCGCCGACGTCGACAACTGATGCGACGGGGGCCTCCCGGGGCCCCGCTTGGTGCGGTCAGCCCTGGACACCCCTAGTGGTGCCCGGGGCTGTGTGCTTCAGACCCAGGCGCCTACCAAGG
Organism: Myxococcota bacterium; assembly: GCA_942491145.1. Lineage (GTDB taxonomy): Bacteria > Myxococcota_A > UBA796 > UBA796 > UBA2385 > CAXQUZ01. Next base: position 90,498 of record CALOBC010000036.1, read on the forward strand.
CGGCGACCACAGCGTGCCCTCGAAGCTCGCCCGGACCGCGCCCCCCCGGGTCATGTCCACCTCGTCGACGTGCAGCGTGCCTTCAATCCACGAGATGTCGTCCCAGCTCGAGCCGCCGGAGCTGTAGTAGAGCGCCGCCCGGTGCACGGAGTGGTCCATCGGGATGTCGCCCACAACCAGCTCGCCGCGGGGCATGGAGATGTAGGTCAGCAGCTGGTCCGCACCAAAGGGGTTGATGCAGCCCACCAGCGCCAAGCCGCCATCGCCGTCGTCGGCCAAGCCCGCGCCCGGCTCCACGGTGTACTCGGTGCCCTCCCACGAGAACCGCCCGCTGCACGTTCCGCCGGGCACACCGCCGCTGAAGCTGCCCCAGGTCCCGTCAATCTCGAGGTTGATGGTGCCCAGCTCCCGCATGCAGAAGGGGTCTCGCAGCGCCAGCGAACCACTGGGCCAGCGTCCTGCCAGGCCCTCCACCATGTCGTCGTCCCGCGTGCGCAGGATGGACTTCAGGTCGCCGACCGCCCCGCGGGCCACGTGGACCGGCGAGATGGTGTCGGCCATCGTGTCGATGAGGTCCTCCAGCTCGTCTTCGTCCCACGCCTCCGCAAGCTGGCGCTCCGCCTCCGCCCGGTACAGCGCCTCGCCCTGATCCGAGCGGGTCAGTGCCCGGGGAAGGGCCGCGGTCACCGCAATCCAGTCCAGCCCCCCGCCCGGGTTCCACGACGACAACGCCGCGTCCGGCCCCCAAGGCAAGAACCGCGCTTTGCCGTCGTCTGGGTCGAGGTAGACATAGTAGTTGTTCGTGTTCCACGCATAGCCGTCCCAGTGGCCCAACATGACCTCGGCCACCCAGAAGCGCACATAGGCGTCCAAGTCGATCACCGCGGCGATCTGGTCCACGTCCTCCGACTCGACCGCGGCGACCAATGGCGCCAACAACGCCAAGTCCGCCGAGTCGGAGTCCAGGTCATACGTTGCCGACCAACCTTCCCGAAGATCGCTCAGGGTGCCCTCAAACAGAGGCACATCGTCGTCGCCCACGGTGCGCGTCACGAAGTGGTCATCCACCGCCTCGACGTTGGCGTACACCCCGTAGTCTTCGCCATTGACCGTCAGGTGGGCAAAGCCACACCGAGGGGCCGGCACGCCCGCCTTTCGAAAGTATGCATACGCAAGGCATGTGCGCAGCAAGGTCTCGTCTTGGGGTGTGTTGTTGAGAATCAACCGCTCCAACCCAAGATAGCGCCGATCCGACACGGCGTTGTCGAAGTCCACTTTCAAGCCGGGCCGGGTGGTCGACAGTGACCCAATGAAGCCTTTCTTGCGCACTTGCACGTCATCGACTTGCTCGCCGTCGATGTGTACGGTGGCGTCGAACCATGTGTAGGGGCTCACCGCCGCTTGGGCCATGCAGTCCCCGGCCAGCACATCAAAGTAGGAGCGGGTCTCCAGCGACAGCATTGCCCAGTCCGCAGGATCCAGCTCCAGCGAGATCTCGGTCAGGCGGTCGACCGCAAAGAACGCATCGAGCGCGGGGCCATAGTCCACGGACTCCCCCAGGATGTCCTCCACCTCGTCGTCCGCCACCGGGCCCACTTCGCCCCCGTCGGCACCGTCCGCGCCGCCGGTCTCGGCCTTGTTGCGGTCCCCCACGGTGGCAGAACACCCCGCAAGCACCAGCCAGAGCGCCGGGGTCATCGGGAACGAGAGCAGGGAGAGAGACCGCTTCATGGACAGACCGCGTCGGGAGGCAAGGCACTACAAGGCCCCACTGTAGCCCACATTCGGAGGACGCCGAGGCCCAAGAGGCGCCCCGACGACACAACGGGCACGACTGTGTGAGAGTTTCACCGAGGCCCGCTGCCTGGCAATACACCGCGCCCCAGAGCCAATGACCCCGATGGGTGCCTGCGACCCAGAGCTTGGGAGTGACCATGCGCGTCTTTGTGGGCGGCCCCGCCCTCTCCGCCTTTCGCACGCAAAAGCTGGAGGTTGCCCTGCGGGAGAAGGCGCCTGGGCTGGTGTCCATCCGCGCCACGCACCTCATGCTCGTGTCGACCGATGCCGAGCTCTGGCCCGCCGAGACCGCCGCGCTCATGGAGATTTTGCGGGATCCGGGCACGCCCGTCCCGCGGTCGATGCCCACGGTTCATGCCCTGGTCACCCCCCGTCCGGGCACCATCTCGCCCTGGTCGTCCAAGGCCACCGACATCGTGCGGATCTGCGGTCTGACAACGGTGAAGCGCGTGGAGCGGGCGGTCGCGTGGACGATCGAAGGCGACGTCGACAATGACGCACTCCAGGCCATCTTCCCCTTGTTGCACGACCGGATGACCGAGGTGGTCCTGCCCAATGTGGAGGCCGCCGCCGTGCTCTTCTCGGGAGAGGTGCCCCGGTTGCTGGAGCGGGTGCCCCTCGGCGCCGACGGTCGGGCGGCCCTCGAAGCCGCAAACCGGCGCTTGGGCCTCGCCCTTGCCGACGGTGAGGTCGACTACCTGGTCGAGTCCTTCACCCCGCTCGGCCGCGACCCCAGCGACGCCGAGCTGATGATGTTTGCCCAGGCCAATTCGGAGCACTGCCGCCACAAGATCTTCAACGCGAGCTGGACCCTGGACGGCGAAGACGCCCCCCACTCGCTGTTCGGCATGATCCGCAACACCCACAAGGTCGCGCCAGGACGGGTGTTGTCGGCGTACAAAGACAACGCAGCGGTGGCCCGGGGCGAGCCCGCCCGGCGGCTGTTCACCGACCCCGCGTCCCGGCTGTACCGCTTCGTGGACGAGCCGACGCACTTGCTGATGAAGGTGGAGACCCACAACCACCCCACCGGCATCTCCCCCCACCCCGGCGCGGCCACCGGCAACGGCGGCGAGATCCGGGACGAAGGGGCCACCGGTCGTGGCGGCAAGCCACGAGCGGGACTGACCGGCTTTTGTGTGAGCGACCTGCACATTCCCGGTCTGCGCCGCCCATGGGAGACGGACGCCAGCCACTCCCCACGGATGGCGAGCGCGCTGCAGATCATGCTGGAGGGGCCCATCGGCGGCGCGGCCTTCAACAACGAGTTCGGGCGACCCAACCTCACGGGCTTCTTCCGCACCTTGGACCTGCAGGTCGACGGCGCCCGGCGGGGCTACCACAAGCCGCTCATGATTGCCGGCGGCATGGGCCATGTGCGGGATGGCCACGTCCAAAAGAACGCCATCCCTGAAGGCAGCGCCATCGTGGTGCTCGGCGGACCGGCCCTGCTCATCGGACTGGGCGGTGGGGCGGCCAGCAGCATGGCGACCGGCGACAGCGCCGCACAGCTCGACTTTGCGAGTGTGCAGCGGGCCAATCCCGAGATGGAGCGGCGGTGCCAGGAGGTCATCGACCAGTGCATCTCAATGGGTGAGAACAACCCAGTGGCGAGCATTCACGACGTTGGCGCAGGGGGACTCTCCAACGCGCTGCCGGAGCTGGTGCACGACGCCGACATGGGCGCCCGCTTTGAGCTGCGGGAGGTGCCCTGCGACGAGCCGGGCATGTCGCCGATGGAGATCTGGTGCAACGAAGCCCAGGAGCGCTACGTCCTGGCGATTGCCCCCGAAGACCTGGCCGCGTTTGATGCGCTGTGCACCCGGGAGCGGGCCCCCTACGCCGTCGTCGGCCATGCCCACAGCGACGGCCGGCTGCTGCTGTCGGACCGCTTGCTCAACGACACCCCCATCGACATGCCCCTCGAAGTGCTGCTCGGCCGCACCCCCCACATGCACCGCGAAGACCGCCGGGTGGACGCCCCGAAGACGCCGCTGCGGACCGAGACCATCGACCCCGCCCTGGCCCTGCGGCGGGTGCTGGCGCTCCCGGCTGTGGCGTCCAAAGAGTTCTTGATCACGATCGGCGACCGCAGCATCACGGGCACGGTGGTGCAGGACCAGATGGTGGGTCCCTGGCAGGTTCCCGTTGCAGACGCTGCGGTCACGGCCACCGACTATGTGGGCTTTGGCGGCGAAGCGATGGCGATGGGCGAGCGACCCCTGGTGGCCCTGCTGAGCGGTCCGGCGAGCGGGCGACTGGCGGTGGCCGAGGCCCTCACGAACCTGCTGTCCGCCGACGTGGGTGAGCTGGCTGATGTGGTGCTGTCTGCCAACTGGATGGCCGCGGCCGGCCACCCTGGCGAAGGCGCACGGCTCTACGACACGGTGCACGCCGTCGGCATGGAGCTGTGCCCGGCCCTCGGCATCTGCATCCCGGTGGGCAAGGACTCGATGTCGATGCGAGCCCGGTGGACCAGCGACGACGGCGCCGACCACCAAGTGACGGCCCCCCTCAGCCTGGTCATCTCGGCGTTCGCACCGGTCAAGGACGTGCGGCGCACGCTCACGCCACAGCTCCAGAACATCGACACAGAGACCATTGTCATCCATGTCGACCTCAGCGATGGCCGGCGGCGACTCGGCGGCAGCGCGCTGGCCCAGGTGCACGGCGCGGTGGGCACAGAGCCTGCCGATCTGGACAACCCGGCCCGCTTGGTGGCCCTGTGGAACCTGATGCCGAAGCTGCGGGACAAGGCGCTGGCATGGCACGACATCAGCGACGGTGGGCTCATTGTCACCGTGTTGGAGATGGCCTTTGCCGGTCGCTGCGGACTCGCACTGAGGCTGCCCGAGGGCGACCCGGTAGGCCAGCTCTTTGCCGAGGAGCCCGGCGGGGTGCTTCAGGTGGACAGCGCTGACGCGCAGACGGTGCTGGGCGCCCTGCGCACGGCCGGCATCACCGCGTCCATCATCGGCAGACCGCTGCCGGGCGCCGAGATCAGCGTGTTCGTGGGCGAGGTGGAGCAGATCCATGCCAACCGGGTGGCCCTGCACCGAACGTGGTCCGAGACCAGCCACCACATGCAAGCGCTGCGCGACGACCCCGACTGTGCGGCCGAAGCGTGGGCGGCGCTGCTGGACGAGGCCGACCCGGGCATCTGCCCCAAGCTGAGCTTCGACCCTGCCGACAACATCGCTGCACCCTTCATCAACACCGGTGTGCGGCCCCGGGTGGCCATCCTCCGGGAGCAAGGCGTCAACGGCCAGATCGAGATGGCGGCGGCGTTTACCCTCGCGGGCTTCGATGCCGTGGACGTGCACATGAGCGACGTGCTCGGGGGCGCCGACGACCTCAGCTCCTACGCGGGAATGGCCGCGTGTGGCGGGTTCTCGTACGGGGACGTGCTCGGCGCGGGCGGTGGCTGGGCGAGGGCTGTGAAGTTCCACCCCCAAGCCAAAGACCTGTTCAGCGCATTCTTCAGCCGCAGTGAGACCTTCACTCTCGGGGTGTGCAATGGCTGCCAGATGCTGTCGCAGCTGCACGAGCTGATTCCCGGCGCCCAGCACTGGCCCCGCTTCGTGCGAAACCGGTCCGAGCAGTTTGAAGCACGGCTCAGCCAAGTCGAGATTGTGCCCTCACCGAGCGTGCTGTTGGTCGACATGGCGGGCAGCCGACTGCCGGTTGCGGTGGCCCATGGTGAAGGCCAGGTGAGCATCCAGGGCGACATGGACCGCACGGTGGCCGCCCTCGCCGCCCGCTACGTTGACGGCCATGGTCGGGTGGCCAGCCGCTACCCGAGCAACCCGAACGGCAGCACCGGCGGGATGACCGCGTTCACGAGCGAAGACGGACGGGCCACCATCATGATGCCCCACCCGGAGCGGGTCTTCCGCACCGTGACCCACTCGTGGGCGCCCAAGGCGTGGCCCGAGGATGGCCCCTGGATGCGCATGTTCCGCAACGCACGGGCGTTTGTGGGTTGAGCGCCGGGGTCAGCACCCGCCCAACCCCATCCAGGGCCAGCCATGGGCGCAGCCTCAGCTCGCCGTGCCGATGTTGTAGGGCGTGTCGAGCTGGTTCTGGCCGTCGATGCACAGGTTCAGATCGCGCAGAATGCCGTCATGGAGGGCATACACCCATCCATGCACGGCGACTTCTTGCCCGTTGCCCCAGGCGTTCTGGATCACCGACGTGTGGCACACATTGCGCACCTGCGCGGCCACATTGAGCTCACTCAGGCGGTTGGCCCGCGCCGAAGGGTCTTCGATGGCCTCTAGCTCGTCACGATGGGCGGCGTAGACGTCCTTGATGTGGCGCAGCCAGTTGTCGATCAGCCCGTACTGGCCGTCGCCCATGGCCGCGGTGACGCCACCACATGAGTAGTGCCCACAGACCACCACATGGCGAACCTTGAGGACTTCGACGGCGTATTGCAGCACGCTGAGGGCATTCAGGTCGCTGTGGACAAACACGTTGGCCACATTGCGGTGCACGAACACTTCGCCCGGATGGGAGCCCACGATCTGGTTCGCGGGCACACGGCTGTCTGCACATCCAATCCAGAGGATCTGCGGCGACTGGCCGGACGAGAGCCGGGGGAAGAACTCGGGGTCGTCCGCTGCGGTCTTGGCGGCCCATTCCCGATTGCGCTGGAAGACATTTTGCAGAAGCCTCATTCATGAACCCCGTGTCTGGTGTTGTTGCGTTCCACACTAACGCCGAGCCCCCAGACGTCAATCCAAGCCAGGCGCCAAAGGCCCATCTTCAGGGCGTCCCGCCAGCTCCCAGCGCAGCCGCTCACAGGACACCTGGGCCCACTGGGCGCGCAGCTCCACGGCACTGATCTTTCGTCCCAGGCGCACCGCCGCCGCCGCCGTGCTGCCACTGCCCGAGAATGGCTCCAGCACCCGATCTCCGGGCGCGGTGTAGGCCCGCAACAGCGGCTCGAGCAGGCTGAAGGGCTTGTGGTTGGGATGGTCCTGCCAGCGGGACGCCTCACCCTCCACGTCGTAGCCACTGATGAAGTGCCGGGGCGGGCTGAGGTCGCCGGGCCCCAGCTCAATTGGCGATGTTCGGCCGAAGATAAGTCCAACTTCGTATAGGCGCGCGAGCTGCTCTCCGGCGTTGCCGGAGACCCCCAGCTTGGCCCAGAGGTAGGTGCCGTGGAGCACCATGCCGTGTGCGGTGGCCACATCCACAATCGGTTCGCGCCCGAGCAGGTTGGTCCAGACGACCGCGTGTCCATCGTCTGCGAGGTTGTCCAGAGCCGACACTAGCCAACGCTCGGTGAACAGCCGGTACTCGGCCAGGTCTTCGAAGCGGCGCACGGCGGAGTGGTCGAGCTTGACCCCCTTGGGCTGGCGCTTCTGGCCCCGTGCGTTGCGGCGCACCAGCAAGCAATAGGGCGGGTCGGCATGCAACAGGGCCGCACAGTCGCCACCGAGGGCATCCCGCAGAGTGGAGGGACGGCGGGAGTCGCCCTGGAGCACGGTGTTTCCGTCCAGTTCAAGGCGCAGGCGAGGGGCAACGGCCATGGGGCACTCCAGCAGCAGGCGTGCTTATCTCAGCGGTGATCCCAGCCAGAAAAAGTCATGGCGGTGTGGGCGGGGAGACAGGCTAAAGCCCGCCACAGCCCGGAGCCCTGCGATGTCGAACCCCACGCCGCCCACCCGTCGCGACGCCCTGGTGCGTGTGGCCATTGTCTACACCCTCGCGCTGGCCGTCGGGGCCGCAGTGGTCATCGGTGGCCCCTGGCCGGACCTGCTGCCCCGCCTGCTCGCCGCCGACATTGCCGCCACCGTGCTCGTCTACGCCGCCAGTGTGGGCGCCGGCAACACCAGCCTCTATGATCCCTACTGGAGCGTGCTGCCCATGGTCATGGTCGTCGGGCTGGCGCTGCTGCCGGAGTCGATCCATGGGGACCCCGAGCGCCAGCTGATGCTGATGGGCGGCATTCTCCTGTGGGGCACCCGCCTGACCGTGAACTGGGCCAGCGGCTGGGCGGGGATCGACCACGAAGACTGGCGCTACACCATGTTCCGGAAGCGCTACCCCACCCCGGTCTTTGAGGTCATCAATCTGTTCGGGTTGCACGGCTTCCCGACCCTGATGGTCTTTGCGGGCCTCACCGGCGCCATCGTGGCCTTCGGCGACCCCACGCCCGCGGGCACCCTCGGCTGGGTCGGGTTCTCGGTCATCTGCGTCGGCACGTTGTTCGAGCTGGTCTCCGACCTCCAGCTCGCCCGCCACCGCCGAAGTGGGTCCACTGCACTGCTCGCGACCGGCCTGTGGCGCTGGTCCCGTCACCCCAACTACTTCGGGGAAGTGCTCGTCTGGTGGGGCATCTGGCTGTTGGCCATCGATGCCGGCCCCGAGCACTGGTGGACCGTGCTTGGGCCGGCCTCCATCACCGCGATGTTTGTGCTCGTGTCGATCCCGATGATGGAGAAGCGCATGGCAGGCCGCCGTGAAGGCTGGGAGGCCTACGCCGCGCGGACCAGCCGCCTGCTGCCCCTGCCTCCCCGCCACCACACCCGAGGTGCCCGATGATGGAAGCCGTCGTGTTGTCGCAGGGCAACGAGCTGACCACGGGGCTCACCGTGGACACAAACGCCCACTTCCTCGCGGGCCAGCTGCAAGAAAAGGGCATCACGGTGATTCGCGTCATCACTGTCCCCGACCGCATGGACGATCTGGTGGACGTGCTGCAACAAGCCGCCCGGCTGGCCCCGATTGTGGTGTCCACCGGTGGGCTCGGTCCCACCCGGGACGACCTGACGTCCGAGGCCGTCGGGCAAGCCTTTGGCTGGCCGCTGGAGCTCAACGGCTTGGCGATGGACCAAGTGCGGGCCCGGTACGCCAAGTGGAACCGCCGCATGCCGGAGATCAACCGTCGACAGGCCGAGCTTCCTGTGGGGGCGACGGTGCTCGAGAACCACTGGGGCACGGCGCCCGGCTTCTCGGTCGACGCGGCGGAGTGCCGCCTCTACTTCATGCCCGGTGTGCCCCGCGAGATGCGGCCCATGTTCCAACAACACGTGCTGCCCAGCATCGTCGAGCGGCACCAGCTCCAGCCCCCGCTGCTCCACACCCTGCGGGTCATCGGCCTCGGCGAGAGTGCGATCGAAGAGCGGCTCAGCGGCCTCGAGCTCGCTGGGCTCACCATCGGCTTTCGGACCAAGTCCCCGGAGAACCAGGTCAAGCTGATGTTCTCGCCGACCACGAGCGCCGCATCCCGGCAGGCCGCCATCGACGCCGTGCGGGCGCGCATTGGGTGGCAAGCGTTCGGGCTCGACAGCGGTGACCTTGCCGAGGTGACGGGGGACAAGCTCGCGGCTCGGGGCGAGACGGTGGCCCTCGCCGAGAGCTGCACGGCGGGTGGACTGTCGGCTTGGCTGGCGAGCGTGCCCGGGGCCAGCCGGTACCTGATGGGCGGGGCTGTCGTCTATAGCAACGCTGAGAAGACCCGCCAGACGGGAATTCCCGAGAACACCATCGCGCAGCATGGTGCCGTGTCTGAAGCCGTGGCCCGGGGCCTCGCCGAGGGCATCCGGGAACGCGTTGGCACCACGTGGGGCATTGGCATCACCGGCATCGCGGGGCCGACCGGCGGCACCGAAGACAAGCCCGTCGGCACCGTGCACTACGCCGTGGCAGGACCCAAGGGCACAGTCCACCGATGCGACCGCTTTCCCGGTGACCGGGGGCGCATCCAGCGACTCGCTGGGGCCGCCGCGCTCGCGATGCTCTTCCGGGGGCTGTGAACGGCCGACAACTACGACTGCTCGAGGATGGCCTTCACGGCGGCCTCGGCCTCTCGGAAGCCCACACCGGTGGCTTCTCGGTAGGTCTTGTAGGCCAGAATGCGCCGACCTGCGGCGTCGTACTCCTTGATCTGCGCGATGACCTCGGCGGAGAGCGGTCCATCCTTGGCCGGAGGGGTGGCTGGACGGGGTGCAGCGGCACGGGGAGTGGGCGCCGGAGCAGCCTCCGGTGCAGGTGACACGGGCGCAGGCGCAGCCGGGGCGGGCGCAGGCGCAGGTGGAGCGGGTGCCGGCGGGGCGGGGGTGGGTGCCGGCGGCGTGGACGCAGGCGGTGCAGGTGCTGGAGCCGCGGCAGCCGGTGCAGGCGCTGGAGCACCGCCATACCCACCGCGAGAGCCGTAGCCACCGCGGGTGATGCCGCCGCCGCCCGGAACGGGCGGTGCAGGGGCGCGCACAGCTCCCGCCAGTCCACCAAAGGCACCACCGCCAGAGGGTCGAGGCATCGATGGCAGATCGGCCGGGAGCGAAGGCACAACGGGCTCTTCAGAGTCGTACCGGGCCATCACTTTCTCAGCGACCCGGCGCTTCCGAATCCGCTCACGAATCCGGGCCGCCCGCTCTTTGCGCTCACGCCGGCGGCGCTCTTCGGAGTCTTCGTCGGAGCCACCCGCATCCGGGTCGTCCTCACTCTCCAGCTCCGCCACTTCATCCCGCTCGCGGGCTTCTTCGGCGGCCTCAATGACCTTGCTCTCGGCCTCAACCAAGGCCCGAGTGTTGTCCGCCCAGTAGCCCTGCGCCCACGCTTCCGTGGCCGCGCGCACCAAAAAGCGCAATACAACGAGAATCAAGGTGAGCACCGCCAAACCGGCGCTCAACAAGATGACGGTGTCGCCCAGGATCCCGTTTTGCATCCACGCTCCGGCCGCAGGAGCGGGTGACTACTCCTTGACTTGGAAGGGGTAGACCAGGCGCAGTTCTTCGGGAGTCTTGTCCAGCGCGTCCACATCCTTGCTGGTCATCAGACCTTCAGTGTGGAATGCGTAGATGCCGGGGCTGAGCTTCTTCCGGGTGACGATGAGCCAGTCATCCTCGGACGGAAGCTCCTTGAGGTCGAATTCCTGAGCTTCGGTGGCCACAAAGCGGTTCACCTTGACCGTGGCCTCACCGAGAACGGCCGACACCGGGGTGCTCTCGACAAACTCAAGCTTGTGGAGCTCGAGGCCCAGATGCGCGATCTGAGCGCGGGACCGGGTGGTCGAGAAGATGAAGCGCATGCGCTCCTTCGCCTTGACCGACACCTGACCGTGGTCCTTGATGCCCGTGTACGCGTTCAGCTCGGTGCCGACCACGTCGATGGCCTCGCTGGGGAGCGCGTTGTATTCCTTGGCGTTGACCAAGTGGAAGCCAGGCTTCTCGGGGTCCGGGTAGAGATGCAGCGTGATGGGATCGCTGGTCTTCGCTTCATCTTCGGGGATGTAGTAGCTGTCCCGAGCGAGGATGTAGCCATCCTTGCCCGCCTGGACGCGCTTCTTGCCGGTGAAGGCCGGCACGGAGAAGTTGCCCTTCTCGTCCGTGGTGGCGTGCTCGGTGAAGCCCTCCACCTGGACCCGCGCACCCGACACGGGGTCGCCGAAGCAGTCGACCACCGCGCCCGACACCATGGGAGTGGTGGAGCAGCCAGCGGCGAAGAAACCTGCCGCGACCGAGAGGAAGAACATCGAGGAGCTACGGGACATGGGACGCTCACGCGGGAGGGAGAAGGAGTCGATGAAAACGGAACCGCTGACGGGCCATGCGCTGCGAGGGATGGGGCGCTCGCAAGCGCTGGAGCAGGGCCCGGTCCGGGCCAGCCTAGTGAAGGCCCCGGAGCGATCATTGACCAGGGAAGTCACACGCCGGCACCCTCGCGTCAAACCACAGGATGGTGCCCGCCCGCCCCTGAGCTGCCTCCGGTGGCCAGCAGCCGTCAATGGCCCTCAAACACCGTCGACCCAAAACCTTGGAGACTCGCCCAGCATCGCATGTTCTGGCCAATGCAGCACAACCGATCTGGGGCCACGCTCCGCCAGAGTTCCACCCAGTCCGGCGGATGTGGAGATCAGGAGACCTTTGTGAAGAGTCGGGCCCCGGATCGCCCACCCTCCTCCGATCGCCCCCAGGGTCCGGCGCACCCCAAGACCTACGCCCCCGAGTGGCGCCCACAGCCTCGACCCCGAACGGGCGGCCGGTCCCCGCAGTCAGGTCCCCGCAGTCAGGGCGTGCGCCCCAGAGCATCCCGCAAGCTGCGCAGATCCAGCAGCCCACCCTGGGCAAACCGGGCCACCACCGCGCGGCCCGCACGGCTGAGCAACAACAGCCGGTGCACCCGCCCGGCCAGGAAGCGCACATGGAGCAGGCGGCCCGGCTCCAGGGCACCCTGGGCGGCGTCCAGCAGGGCTGCGGCCGCCTCCAGCTGCTTCACCGAGCGGTCGATGAGGTCCAGCTCCCGCTCGCGAAACACACGAGTCACCATCGCGAGAATGTCGGTCTCTGCGACATAGTGACGCTTCCTGCTGCCCGGTCGCCACGCTTGGCGCAGCACGCCCCAAGACAACAGCTCTTGGACCGTCATCGACACGCTGCCGGCAGACAGCCCCGTGCGTTTTCCGATCTCGTCGGCGCACAGGGGATCCTGGCTCAAGTAGAGCACACTCCAGACCCGTCCCATCGACGGCTTGAAGTTCCAGAACGCCATCAGCTCACCGATGGCCTCCGAGACAATGCGGGTGGCCTCGGCCGTCGCGTCATCGGCGGTCGACACGGGAACCGGGGCATGGGTGGAACCAGTCAGCGCAGCCACAGGGCCGTCCAGAAAACGATCTTGAGCAGACCCGCACGGACGTCTTGCCGCCGGCCACATCCCAACATAGGAGGCCGTCTTGCGAAGTTCAAGGGCGGTTGAAATAACTTCAGCCATCATTGAACCTCCGACGGGCCCCGCACTCGCGCCCCGTCGGCTCTCCCCTCCGCCGAGGTCATCCCTCCGATGAGGAGCTCCATGGAGATGTCCCTGTCCCGCCCCACCCCGGCCGGCCTGCACGCCGATGCGGGTCGGCGGGTGCCTGCTCGGGTCTCTCCGCTCCTGCGTTGTGTGGGCTTGGTGGGCGACGACATGGCCGGCGCCGAGGCGTGTCTGGGCGAGCTGCTCGGCGACACCATTCCGGCGGTCGCCCGGGTGGCCCAACACCTCAACCGCGCCGGCGGCAAGCGCATCCGGCCGCTGCTCACGGCGCTGGGCGCGCGGGCCTCGGGCAACCACGGCGACATCCACCGGCTGATGTGTGCCGGCGAGGTGCTGCACCTGGGCTCACTGCTCCACGATGACGTGGTGGACGGTGCGGACGCCCGTCGCGGTGAACCTGCTGCCCACCGGGTCTATGGCAACGCTGGCGTCATCCTCACGGGGGACGTCTGCCTCGCCCGCGCGGTGCGCATCGCCGCCGAAGATGGGGGTCCCCAGGCCGTGATCGAGCTGTCCAAGGTGGTCACCCGCATGAGCGAGGGTGAGGTGCTGCAGCTGCTCAACCGGGGCAAGCTCGACCTGCCCCGGGCGACCTACCTCGACATCATCGACCGCAAGTCGGCGTCGCTGCTGTCTTGGTGCGCGGCAGCGGGAGCATGGGCCCACGGCAACACCAGCGCCGCCAAGGCCCTGTCCCGCTACGGCCGGGCGGTGGGCATCGGGTTCCAGATCACCGACGACGTCATCGACTACATCGGCGATCCCAACAAGACCGGCAAGCCGCTGGGCCAAGACCTCGGCGAGCGCAAGCTGACCCTGCCGCTGCTGCTGGCGATGCAACTGGACCCGGGCTTGGCAGACGCTCTGGAGTCCGGTGGCCCCGAAGACAACCCCCAGCTGCTCCAGCGGGTGCTCGACTCCGGGGGCCCTGACGAAGCCCTCGAGCTCGCCCAGAAACACGTCTACGAAAGTATTGTCGCACTGGAGCAGGGCCTCGCGCCGTCCCCCTGGCGGGACAGCCTCGCCGACCTCGCCCACCACCTCGTCCACCGCCTGAGCTGAGGGTTCCCATGGCCGACTCCATCGCTGCACCCGTCGCCGGGGCTGCCGACCGGGCCCCCGAAGTCCGCACGATGTTCGACACGCTGGCGCCCACCTATGACCGCGCCAACCGGGTCATCAGCATGGGGCTCGACCAGGGCTGGCGTCGCAAGGCCATCGCGTCGCTCGGATCCAGCGCCCAAGGCGACATGATCGACCTGTGCGCGGGCACTCTCGACCTCAGCTTGATGCTGCTCGACGCCGGCGCCCGCCACATCCACGCGGTCGACTTCGCCGCCCAGATGCTCGAGGCCGGCCGGCCCAAGCTGCCCCCCGGTGCGCCCGTTGACCTCATCACCGCCGACGCCCGGGACATGCCCCTCGACGACAACAGCGTCGACGGCATCATCGCTGGCTTCGGCCTTCGCAACGTGCCCGACGTCCACCTCGCGGTCGCCGAGTGCGCCCGGGTGCTCCGTCCCGGCGGGCGCCTCGTGGTCTTGGAGTTCTTCCAGCCCGTCTCGCCGCTCTCCCGGCTGCTGCAAGGCTCCTACAATCGCTTCGTGATGCCCATTCTCGGCGGCCTCATCAGCGGCTATGGCGAAGCCTACCGCTACCTCGCCGGGTCCATCGACGCGTTTGTGTCCCGGGCTGCGTTTGAACAGATGATGGTCGACAACGGCTTTGCTGAGTCGTGGGGCCGCGACATGTTCCCCCCCGTCGCCAGCATCGTTGTGGGCCAGATGCCCGGCGCGCCCCCCGTGTCGACATGAAGGTCGTCATCGGTATCTCTGGTGCGTCCGGCGCCCCGTATGCCGACCGCATGCTCCAGTTTCTGGCGGGACCGGGCCGCGAGGCTGGCATCGAGACCCACGTGGTCTTCACCACCTATGGCCGCATGAATTGGACCGACGAGGTGGGCACCGACCCCCGCGAATTCGGCTTTCCCATCTACAAGCCGGGCGACATGACCCCTGCGTTTGCCTCGGGCTCGTCCCGGTTCGACGCCATGTGCATCTTGCCCTGCTCGGCGGGCCAGCTCGGCCGCATCGCCAATGGCGTCAGCGCCGACCTTGTGGGCCGTGCCGCCGACGTCTTCCTCAAGGAACGGCGCCCGCTGGTGATGGTGGTCCGCGAGTCCCCCTTCTCGCTGGTCCACCTGCGCAACATGACCTTCCTGGTCCAAGCCGGCGCCATCGTGATGCCCGCCGCGCCGTCATTCTACTCCCGTCCCACCACCCGCGAAGCGCTGCTCGACACCGTCGTGGCCCGCGCGCTGGACCGGATGGGCATCGACAACACGCTGATGAAGCGCTGGTCCGGGCGCATCCCGACCCCCGCCGGAGCCTGACATGAGCACCCCGCGCGCCGTGCTGGAGAGCCTCTCCCACGCCGGTATTCTCGATCTGCACGACAAGGTGCGCGCTGGCGCCCGACTCGACGCCAGCGACGGCATGCGCTTGTTTGCGTGCCCCGACCTCGCGGCGGTGGGCTACCTCGCAAACATCGTGCGGGAGCGGCTTCACGGCAACCTGTGTTGGTACAATCGCAACCTCCATGTCAACGCCACCAACGTGTGCGAAGCAAGCTGCATCTTCTGCAGCTTTGCGCGCTTGGAGACCGGCGACCCCAACGCATGGACGATGTCCTATGACCAGGCCCTGGACCGCATCAAGGTGCTCGACAACGCCTTGGTGACCGAGGTTCACATCGTCAACGGGCTCAATCCCGACCTGCCCTATGACTACTACTTGGAGCTGATGCGGCGCATCAAGGCCCACCGCCCCGACATCCACGTCAAGGGCTTCACAGCGGTGGAGATCCACTACTACGCCGAAAAGTACGACATGACGGTGGCCGAGGTGCTTCAGACCATGCGCGGGGCCGGCCTCGACAGCATGCCGGGCGGCGGTGCCGAGATCTTCGCGGACCGCGCGCGCAAGAAGCTCTGCCACGACAAGGTCGACGCCCAGGGCTGGCTGGACATCCACGCCGAAGCCCACCGCCAGGGCATCTTCACCAATTGCACGATGCTCTTTGGCAGCATCGAGACCCTCGAAGAGCGGGTGGACCATCTGTTGCGGTTGCGGGACCTGCAAGACCGCTCGCTGCGGGACGGGACCATGCTGCCCGACCACAGCGGCGCCCACTTCCAGACGTTTATTCCCTTGCGCTTCCACAACGACAACAACCGCCTCGCCCGCCTCGCCAGCCCCACCGGCTACGACAGCTTGCGCACCATCGCCGTCGCCCGGCTGATGCTCGACAACATTCCCCACATCAAGGCGTACTGGCCGATGCTGGGCACCGACGAGGCCCAGGCCGCGCTGTGGTACGGCGCCAGCGACCTCGACGGCACCGTGCGCGAAGAGCACATCTACCACATGGCCGGCGCAGAGACGCCCCAAGGCTTGTCACCGGACGATCTGGTGCGGTTTATTCGCCACGCTGGCCGCACCCCCGCCGAGCGAGACACGCTGTACAACGTGGTCTCTCGCAAGGACGCCCCACCGGCGCTCGCCCCCTCGCCCACGCCCACCCGCGTCGGTTGGGTGGACTACAGCAACGCAAGACCCCTCGTCAGCTTCCTCGATGGACTGGAGATGGTGGGCGGCCACCCCAGCGAGGTCGCAAGTGCCTTGTCCCGCGGAGAGATCGATCTGGCGCTGCTTCCCGTGGGTGCCTTGCTCAGCGATGCGGCCCAGGCCGATCGCCGGGGCTACCGGGTCGTGCCCGACGTCTGCATTGGCTGTGATGGCGACGTCAACAGTGTTCTGATGGTCGCCGACACGCCGCCCGAGCAGTGGACCCAGGTGCGCCTCGATGGCGTGTCCCGCACCAGTGTGTTGTTGGCGCGCTTGTTGCTCACCCATCCCGACAGCCCCCTCGCCCAGCGGGTGCGCCCGGACCTCAAACTGACCGACGTGCCGCCCACGATGGGCCTAGACGGCGCCGGCGGAACAGTAGCGGCGCTCGTGATTGGTGATGCCGCCCACCGTCTCGGCGACCGCTTCCCCCAGCGGGTCGACCTCGGGGGGGCGTGGAAAGCATGGACCGGGCTGCCCTTTGTGTTTGCGGTCTGGGCAGGACGGGCCCATGTGCCACCGGCCGTCGTGGACCACGTCCGCGCCGCTGGACTCGCCGGCATCGCGGGCGTCAACGACGGCACCCTGCTCGTGGACAGCCCCCCCGCCGACCGCACCTACCTCACCGAGCACATTCGCTATCCCCTCGATGACCGCGCCATGATGGGCATGCGGCGCTTCGCCAGCCTCGCCTTTCGGGCCGGGCTCGTCCAGCGGGAGACCTTCACCCTCTACCCGCCGGACACCACCATCCAGCGGCCCGATGCCCGCCGCATCTCAGACATCTTGGACGAGGCTGCGGATGGCGCTCCGCTCACCGGCTTGGCGCTGGCACGGGTCTACCGGAACGCCCATCTGGTCGAGCTTCAGCTTGCATCCGCACGGCGCCGAGGGGCCGCCCACAACAGCGACCGGGCCAGCTATGTGGTTCGGGGACATGCCGAGCTCCCGGTGGTGCAGTGGACCCGAGAGGGCACACCGGAGCTCCCAAGCGGTCCGTGGGTGGCGGAGCTGGTCTTTGGCGATGAGGGCGACGATGACTTGCCCGCACGCATCGACACCCTCGCCCGCCAGCCAGGCCTTGTGGCGGTCGGCGCCCGTCCGGCGCCCTCGACCACGGCCGGTGTGTCCACCCACAACAACACCGCGACGCACTGGCTGCGCCTGCTCGCCCTGATGCGCTTGGTGATGCCCGATAGTGTGCACGTCTTGAGCAGCTGGGAGCACCACGGCCGGGGTCTCGGCCAGCTCGCCCTGCGCGGTGGGGCCGATGACCTGGGCGAGGTGCTGCCCAACGGCACGGCCGACCAGATGCAGGACGGCGTGTGGCCCATGACCGTTCGCGAAGCCGAGCGCCTGCTGCGCCTTGCCGGCTTTGTGCCCCAGCCCCGAGACGGGTCGTTTGCCCCCCTCGGCGCCGCCCGCACCGCCGCAGAAGCCACCGACCGACCGCTGCGCAGGCTCGACTCCCGCGGGTCGACCTGAGCCCCCCGATGAGCCCCCCCCGCCGACTCGCCGCTCGCTTTGTCTGGACCCCCACGGGGGTGCAGCGGGACGCGTGTGTGGTCGTGGACGCCCACGGTGCCATCGTCCACGTCACCCAAGCAAACGGCGCTGACGACGTGCTCGACGGCATTCTCATGCCGGGCCTCGCCAATGCCCACGCCCACCTGGAGCTGTCCCAGCTTCGCCACAAGGTGCCGGGTGGACAGGGCAGTGTGCCGTGGGTGCGGTCACTCTGGGCCACCGGCCTGCCCCCCAGCCCCGACGCCAATGACGCTGCCGCCAGAGAAGCGGCGGCCTCGGGCACGCGCTGGCTCATCGACACCACCAACCGCGGCGACACCGACCGCCACCTTCGCGCGGCCGGGCTTCAAGGTGTGGTGCAGATCGAGTGCCTGGGCCTCACCGAAGGACGCTGGCAAGCGGTGATGGACGCCGCTCGCCGGCGCACAGGCTCCCGTCAAGTGCGCATCCGGCCCACCGCCCACAGCCCCGTGTCGTGCAGCCCCGCCTTGCTGAGCACCGCACTGACCGGCCCCTGGCCCACCATCCATGTGGATGAAGATCCCGCAGACCTCGATCTTCTCCGGGACCGCACGGGACCTTGGGCGGCCTTCCACGAGCAGCTGGGCCACGACTGGCGGGGACGGCTGGGCCAAGCGCCATCGGGTCTGGCCTTGCTCGACCAGCTCGGGCTTCTCCGTCGGGAGCTCGGCTTGGTCCACCTCTGCGCCGCCCGCGATCGAGACCTCCAGCGGGTCGCCCAGGCCGGCAGCACTGTCATTTTGTGCCCCCGGTCCAACCTGCACATCGGCGGCAAGCTGCCCAACGTGCCCCGCATGCTCCAGCTCGGCATTCCCGTGGCCATCGGCACCGACTCCCTCGGAAGCACCCCAGACATGGACATTGTCGCCGAGGCCGCCACGCTGCATGGCGCCTTCCCCGAGCTCGACCCCGCCATCTGGATAGGCGCGCTGACCTCTGGCGGTGGCGCCCTCCTCGGCGCCGTGGGGGCCGGTCAGCTCCGGGCGGGCACCTTCCCCGGTGTGCTCCACATTGCCCTGCCCGCCGACACCCTCGACCCTCTCCCCACCTTGCTCGACGGGACCCGCTGGCCCCGGGAGTTCCTCGCATGACCCCCGCCTCCCCCGCCCTCACAGCAACCGACAATGTGCGGGCCTTCGCCCGGGACATCAAGCTCAGCCACACCCTGTTCGCCTTGCCCTTTGCGCTGTCCGCAGCCTGGATGGTCGCGAGCACAACCGACATCCCGTGGCATGCGTGGATCTGGATTGTGGTGGCCATGGTGGGCGCCCGATCGAGCGCGATGGGCTTCAACCGCATCGTCGACCGCCGCATCGACCAAGCCAACCCCCGCACGGCTGGGCGGGAGTTGGCGGCCGGCAACATGACACTGGGGTGGGCATGGGGGCTGGTGCTCGGCAGCGCTGGGTTGCTGACCTTCGCCGCAGCAATGCTCCACCAGGTCGCCCTGAAGCTCGTTCCTGCCGTGCTTGTGGTGCTCTGGGGCTACTCGCTCACCAAGCGCTTCACGGCCTTGTGCCACCTGTGGCTCGGCTTTGCGTTGGGCCTGTCGCCGTCGTGTGTCTGGGTCGCCCTCACCGGCAACATTGCCGCCGCACCGGTGCTCATGGGCCTCGCCGTGATGACCTGGGTGGCGGGCTTCGACATCCTCTACGCCATGCAGGACCGCGAATACGACGAGAGGGTCGGCCTCAACAGCATTCCCGCCCGCCTGGGTGCCGTGGGGGCCCTTCGGCTGAGCAGCGCACTGCACGGGGCCGCCATCATGGCCCTCGCCCTGCTGCCCCTCACCGTCCCCCTCGGATGGCCCTACTATGTCGCGGTGGCGGTCATTGCCGGCATCCTGCTGTGGGAGCAGTCCATCGTGCAGCCCCATGACCTGTCGCGGATGAACGCAGCCTTCTTCAAGGCCAACACGGCCGTCAGCGCGGTGTTTCTGGCGGGGGTGCTGGCGAGCGGGCTGGTGTAGGCGGCGGATAGTCGATGCTGTACTTCAGCACCATGTCTCGCGTGCCGTCCGGCCCGAGCCACATCAACACGTCGACAATGCTGAGCCCGCGCACAAAGTCGCGCCCGCCCTGGTCGTACTCGGGCAGCGGGTGGTCCACAAAGCCCAGGCGCAGCCCCTGGTTCGCATAGGTCGTGGGCGAGTAGATCCGTCGTCCTCCCGGCGCATTGAGATAAGTGTTTGCACTTAACACATGAGCGGCCCGCCAGCCCCAGTCCTCGGGCGCATTGGCGTCATGGCCAAGGTCCAGTGCCCGCGACGAGACCACATTCAGCGGCAGCCCCAACGCCGCCATGACCACACTCAGCGCATGAGTCGCCAGCCCCCCGATCGACGCCCCCTGCAGGGCCACCGCCTCCCGCACGATGTCCAGGGTGGCGTCTCGGTGGGGTGCGCCCCGGTAGACCTCAAGCAGTCCCTCCACCTTGGTGCGCCAGTCGCCGTCTTCATTGACCATCACGGCATCACAGGCGTCACTGCGTTGATGCTTGGCCACCGGAATCGTCAGGTGGCTCCAGCCCTCGGTGGGGTGCAACACACGGTTGCGGTTCACCCAGCCTCGGCGGATGTATTGGGCCGAGTCAAAGCTCACGAAGGTCTCGACCGACGCCGCCAACGAGAGGTAGCCAACATAAGGAAACACATACGGCTGCATCAACGCAATCGAGCCTGGGACGGGTGGCCTCATGGCCCCACCTCGTCCGGCACGGTCCACTTGGGCCGGGCATCGCCCAGAAACAGGGCATTGCGCGCCCGGGTCAACGCTTCGGCCGCCGCCCGAACCCGGGGGAGCAGCACTTGCATCAGCCGCTGCTGGGTGCCGTTGGGGGGGGCGGCATTGCAGAGCCCCAAGGCGGTGCACAGGGACTGAAGCTCGATAGCGAGCGCTTCTTCACAGTCCGCCTCGCCCGAAGGCTTGGGCGCCGCCGTCACGAGCGGTGACTTGAGCAGGGTCACCGCGCCGGTCGTCTCGCACGCCACTCGCGCCGCCAGGGCCCGAGCCAGCCCCTCCACAAAGAAGCCTCGATCCTCCAGCTTCGGCAGCCGTGCCCGGGCGATGAGCAAGCTGGCGGGCTCGGCGCCATCGGCAAAGAGCAGCCCCGGGGCGATCCGCATCGACTGGCAGGTCTCGGCCCCTCGCCACGACAGGGCGCAGAAGTCGCCCCGGACGTGCAGCGCTTGGACCTGGCGAACGATGCGATCCGGCGCCGCGCGGGAACCCGCCGGGAACCACGCCACCCACCGGCCTTTGGCATGGCGCAGCCCATACAGCAGCGCTGGCCCTTCGCCCGCAAATCGGGGGTTCTCCAGCCGGGTGACCCCCGGCAGATCCGGACCTGGGCCCACCACCACCAGCTTTCGGTTCGGCCAGGTCTGGGCGCGGGCATCCGCAAGTGTGGTCATGATGCCTTGAGCATCAGCACCCTGGGTGGTCACCAGCACTGTGACGAGGGGCTGGCTCATGCCCGGCCCCGCTGGCGCGCCGGCCACTCCAGGGTCGCCCCTCGAGCACGCAACAACGCCCGATAGCGCGACCAGGTCAGCGACATGCCGGCCACCAGCTCGAGCGTCTTGCGCCGAGCTTGAGTCCACTCCGGGCGGGAGCCCTCGCGCTCCACGATGAAGTCCACGTCTCGAATGCGCTGCAGCAGGGTGTTCATGTTGTATGCCGTGTTGGTCTCGCCCATCGCAAGGGGGTGGCCCTCAAAGTCCGAGATGGACGCCGTGACTTGGCCCGGATGGCGGCGCCAGAACAACAGCGGCTCATGCACGTAGCAAAAGCCCGTCAGCAGCGCGGCTCGAAACGGCAGCAAGTGATCGCCCCCCCGGGGCACCAGCGCAGGATCAAAGCGCCCGAACACATCCCAGAGGTTGCGGGTCCACGCGAACGTTGCCCCCAACATGCGCTCATCCCAACACACACCCGACAGCTCGGCGAGGGACACCACGCCGGAGACACCCTCACCCACCATCTGCTTGTCGGGATCTTCAGGATCGGTCCCAGTCAGGGCGTTGTGGGCAACCAGGGAAGCACCGGACGCCTGCCAAGCCGCCACCACCTTGGACACCCGCTCGGGATGACTGACGTCGTCGCCATAGGCCAACATGAGCAGCTCACCGGTGGCCGCATTGGCCGCCGCGACCCCGTTGTCGTGGGGTCCCAAGTTCCTCGGCTGGCGATGCAACACCACCGTCTGGGGCCCCGTGTGGGCGGCACAGCAGGCCTGGACCAGGTCCCAGGTCCCATCGCTGCTGGCGTCGTCAAAGACCAACAGCTCGATGTTGTCGTAGGTCTGAGCGAACACCGAGTCGAGGGCCGCCTCCACAAAGCCCACTTGGTTGTAGGTGGGCATCAGCATCGACACTTTCGGTGCCATGGGGGTCCTCCCGACGGGTCACCCAGGCGCGGGCACCACGTTACCTACCGCGCCAAGCCTGGAGATGCAGAATGGCACACGACGCCGACGGTGGCGCGCCCCCGTCCATCCCCCCCAAGCAGACCTTCGACTACCGCACTCGCGACGCCCGCCGCTGGGCCATGCTCGAGAAGCTCTTTGCTGACCAGGGCATGGGCTTTGAGCAAGTGCTCCGCGACTTCCCGGCCTTCATCCGCCGCCGGGAGCTCCCCCGCTTCTTGGCCCATGCCAAGCTGTTCGAGCAAGTGGTCGATCTGCCCGGTTGTGTCGTCGAGCTGGGCGTCTTCAAGGGCAGCTCCCTGATGACTTGGGCCAACCTGATGGAGACCTTCTGCCCCGGCGATCGCTTCCGGATGGTCTATGGCTTCGACCACTTCGGGGGGCTGACCGACTTCGCCGAAGAGGACGGCCGCCAGCACGACGACCGCAACCAGGGCAAGGTCGAAGGGGGCTGGAAGGCGCCGGCCGACATCGCCCGCACGCTGGTGAAGCTCTTCAACGAAGACACGCTGGTGCCCAACATTCCCCGCGTTGAATTGGTCGAAGGGGACGTCTTCGAGACGCTGCCCCGCTTCCTCAAGGACCACCCGGGCCTCAAGATCTCGCTGCTGCACTTGGACGTGGACCTCTACAAGCCCACCAAGTACGCATTCGACATGCTCTACCCCCTCGTGGTGGAGGGCGGCGTCGTCATTCTCGACGAGTACGGGCTGGTGCCCTGGCAAGGTGAGACCAAGGCCATCGACGAGTTCTTCGCCGGCCGCGACGACCGTCCGGTGATTCGTAAGTTTCCCTACTCGGCCACCCCCAGCGGCTACTTCGTGAAGGGCCAGCGTTGAGCCTGTCTGTCCCGGTGCTGCAGGGTCCGTTCCCCGACGCCAAGGCCCTGCGCGACGCCATTGTGCAGCACGGTGTGGTGGTGGTGACCGACGTCTTCAGCCCGGCCGAGGTACGCCGGCCGCTGGATGCGTGGTGCGCCGTGGTGCAGGCCGCGCTCCAGGAACACGACCACCCGCTGGCGAGCAGCACCGATCCCGATGTGCTCCACGATGCCCTCAAGGCGGTGGATCCCGAAGCCGCCGAGGTCGCCTTGGGACTCGGTCGGGACCTGCCGGCGACCCTGCACTTGATGAGCGATCCCCGTCTCTGCGCGTTGATGACCGCCGGCATGGGCAGCCCCCACCACCAGCTTGCCTTCGACCACTGCTTGATGCGGGTGGACCGCCCCCACTCCGACACCACCAACTTCGGCTGGCACCAAGACTACACCTACAATGTGCTGTCCCAAGACGCGCTGACCTTCTGGATACCCCTCGTGCCCATCACCGCCGAGATGGGCGCACTCAGCGTCGTTCCCGCCAGCCATGGCCGAGTGTTGCCCGCGCGGGTCAAGCCCGAAGCCCGGCGCTTTGACCCCAACCGGCTGTTGTTGGACGTCACGCCGGACGAGGTCGCCCACTGGGAAGCCGAGCGGGTGGAGCTGGTTCCGGTCCTGCCCGGCATGGTGGTCTTGTTCTCGTGCACGCTGCTGCACCGCAGCGGGGCCAACCGAAGCGCAACGAGCAGATTCGTCGTGAATGGCCGCTACGGAAACTTTCTCGACAAGGCCTTGATTCGACGAAGGTGGTACACCGCCCGCACCAAGTACCCCTTCTACTTTGCCCAGGCTCACCCCGATCTGGTGAGCGACACGTAGCCCTCGGGCAGCACGTCCCAGCCCATCAGCTCGGCCAGCCGGTCATTGTCGGCAGCATACAGCCGGTGCAGCATCTGGTCTTGGTCCGGTCGAAAGCCCAACACCATCGGCGGCAGGGCGGGCAGGCGGCGAGGGTCTCGGATGGCGGCAGCCGCGGCCCGGCCCAGCGTGGCATTGGCAAAGCGACGCGTGGCAGGCAGCTCTGGCCAGGTCGCATCGAGGTGGGCACCGAGGCGGTCGGCTTGGAAGACCGACACTGTGCGGTCCGACAGGTCGTGGCGCATCTGTTGGTTGAGCATCAGCAAGGCGGCAAGCTGAACACCGTCCAGGCCACGGTTCTCCCGCTCCAGCGTGCACGCCAGGGGGTCCACACCGAGGAACGCACACAGCCCATCGAGCACCGGCCCGGGGTGGTCCCGCAGCGACTCGAATGGGATGACATGCAGGTTCTCCCGGCCCACCAGCCCCGCCCACATGGCAGCGACCCGGCCGTGGCACAGATCCGAGATCCAGCTTCGCACGTGGGTGCGCAACAGGTCGTCAATTGTGTCGGGAAAGCTCTGATCATGCCCATTGAGGAGCAGCTCGCCGTAGCCGGAGCGCAAGGTCTGGCGCTGCTCTCGCACCACATGGACCACCTTGAGGTCCGGGCCGAGCATGGCACAGACCCGGCGGGCTTTCTCGGTGATGTCGACGTCGAGAACATGCGTGAGTGTGAGGTTCTCGTAGGACAGCCCCACGCGGCGCACGTCGGGACCCGCGAGCATCGCAGCAGCCTCGGCCCACGCTTCGGCCACTGGACCGGGATCGTAGAGCAGCGGCTTCATGCAGCGCAGGTCCGCCTCCATGCGGCGTTGGAGCGCCGGCGTGACCCAACCGACCGCCCCCCCGACACCCATGCCCCCGTGACCAAGCTGGGAGTGGGCCCCGAAGAAGTGCTGCTGGAGGGACTTCGAGCCGGCCTTGGCCGAGCCAATGTGCACATACGCGGGGGGCAGGTCTGAAGAAGCGCGCAACGGGACCCTCACTGTCGGTAGGCCGGAAAGTAGCCGTCGGCGGCAGGGGACACACCCGCGCCCGCGCAGAGCTGGGCGTAGCGGTCCGTCTGGATGACGTGGGCGAGCACGGTGGTCTGGCGGGCCGGGGCACCGAAGCGGGCCTTGAAGCGGTCGAGGGGCCCCCCGGCCTGCACCCCGCCCCCGAGGTTCAACGTCGTCACCCCCCTTCGCTGCAGCTCGGCCACCGCCGTCCAGATGAGCCCCCGGGCGTGCAGGCGGCCCTCGGGCGCCGCACCGTTCAAGTAGTAGTCGGCCACCGTGCCCCGCCAGACAAACAGCGAAGCCGCCGACACAGGGCTGTCCGCCCCCACCAACAGGGCATGGTCACCCCCCGCAAGGGCCCGCAGTGCCTCGGACGGAAAGCGGTACGCCCGGGACAGGTCTCGGGCGTCGGCGAAGCTCGTGTAGAGCCCGACAAAGTCGTCTATCAAGCCATTCCCGCCAACGGTCACCGCAGGGGACTGGCGCACCCACTTGCGCAGTCGTGCCCGGTGGTCCCGGGCCAGCCCTCGCTCCAGCACGTCCAAGGGCTGGTCGATGTCCCAGACATAGACCGTGGGGCCCGGCCGCAGCCCCCCCGACCCCTCGCCCCACACCGCTGCCCAGCCGTCCGCCGTCCTGAGGGGGTGGAGCTGAACATAGGCAGCCACGGCATCTTGGGCGACCCAGTGCGCGGTCCAGGCCGCAGCGAGGCCCGCCCCGGTGCCCCGAATGGCAAATCCCCCGAAGCCCATCGGACTGACCAGATCCACCCCGCCGCCGGAGACCGGGCGCAACAACACCGGGCAGACCGCCGTGCCCCCTGGCCCCGTCCACGTCCACAAGCCGCCGTCCAGTCCCATCGCCGCCGCGCTCGCCGCCACAAAGTCGTGGCCATGGGCCGGAAGGGCGGGCACATGGGCCAGTGCCGCCGCCCAGGCGTCCCGGTCCCCCAGGGAAATCCAGCCAGACAAGCTCACGCGCCGGGCTCTGGGCGGTGGGCCGCAAACACATCGTCCCACTCCCCCTCAAGCTCAAACACACCCTTCGTGAGGTCCAGCGTGGGCGCTCCCGGGTAGAGGTCGGGCTCGAGAATGACCTGGGGCTGCTTGGTGTTGATGGCCACATAGTACTCAAGCCAGTACCAGAACCGGGCGATGTCGTAGCGAAACTCAACGTGTTGGTCGGCCTCGCCGTTCCACTGGATGTCGGTCCAGAGCATGTGCCCCTCCAACACCGCCGCCCACTCCCGCTGGGGCACGTACAGGGTCTGGTCCACCGGATCGTCGTCGGTCCAGTCAATCTCGAAGCCACCCTCTGGGTCGGCCTTCAGGACGAATGAGAAGCCGGCGTTGGGCCCCTCGATGACGTGTCGAAAGCGGGCCGTGAAGTCGATGTTCTCATGGGTGATGAGGGCCTGAACCCGCTCGGTGTGGGCGATGCTGCGGGCCAACAAGTTGTCCAGATCGACCTCGTCCAGCCATGCTTCGAGCGCTTGGACCTTGGGTTGGAAGCGGGCAATCTCCCGGTCGACCAAGGGCAAGAAGTTGGCCCAGTCGATGTCGGGATGGTGCTGCTCAAAGCCCCTCTCGCGGGTCCACGTGTCGCTGGGATGGAACATCAACAGCGCCATGTCCATGTGGGCATAGTCCGAGTCCAGCAGCGTGCGGAACAACAGCGGCGTGCCCCGGCTGGCCCAGTTGTTGTGGGCGTACTGGGACGCAAACCAAGCGAAGTCACCGGCCACCGGCGCGATGGCCCGGGGCTGAATCAGCTCGATCATCCGCCGCTGGTCGTTCATCGCGATGTGGCGCTCGGCCACGACCGCCCGCTTGTCGGCCTCGGACATGCGGAAGCAACCCGGGAACATGCTGGTGCCGGCGGCTTGGATGAGGCCCAGGTCGAAGCCCTCGGGAAAGCGCGCGCAGATCTGGGCACACAGCGCTTCGTCCGAGATGTTGTCGTTCATGTCGATGATGCGCGTGCCCGCATACTCGACGACAATGCCGCTGTTTTCCCACTCGTAGTACCGAGAGTCCGCCGCCGGCACCACCGTGAGCCGCGCGCCATCGCCCAAGTCCAGCGCCTCCCAGCTTCGCAGCTTGCGGATGTTGTGGAAGCCCATCTTGCGCAGCGTGCGCTCCATGGTCTGGGCACGAAGGCCCGGGTGGTGGTCATACTCGGGCAGCAAGAACGCCTGGTCCTTGGGGAAGTGGGCGATGCTGGGCAGGTGGAAGTGGTCCTCGTGGCAGTGGGTGATGTAGACCCAGTCCACGCCGGCCACGACCTCTTCGGGGGGGATGACCGCCCGGGGAAACTTCCAACAGACATAGTTTGCGATGGGTTGGTTCAGAAACCAAGGGTCCACCAACAACGTACCGAAGCGGCCCGAGAACTTCATGCACGCATGGGTCACGAACTGAAAGTGCAGTTCCCGAGGACGCTCTGGGAAGCGGATGCCCGCCACCGGCGTGGTGGGGATCTGCTTGGGCTTGGGCAGCGCCAGGGGGGTCTCGGATGGGGACTTCTCGGACATGCTTCACTCACCAGGGTTCGCGGACACGCGGCGTTGTCGGATGGTCCCGCACCAGGGCTGAGGGCAGCGGGCCCGTCGACCGATCCAGCGCAGGCTTCGAGCGGGGACCTAGCGCTGGCCCTTGACAAACCAGCCGGTGGGGTGAACCGCGAAGGGATGCTTGCGCAAGACAGGCCGTGGCACGACGTTCTCCAGGAGTTCGTCGGCCGCGCGAGTCTCCCCTTCCCAGGGCGGCAGCGCATACTCATCGAAGGCCACAACGCCGCCCTCCAACACCAGCGGGTACAGGTGCTCCAGGGCCACCTTGGTCGGCTGGTACAAGTCGAGGTCGAGATAGAGCAGAGCGATGCGCAGACCAGGGTTCTCGGCGACGAAGCGCGGCAGGGTCTCGAGCACATTGCCCTCCACCAGGGCGCAGCGCTGCACCCCGGCGATGAGGTTGTCGTCATTGTGCAGCTCGACAAGCTTGCGGGCGTGGTCGGCCGAGGCCCGCCAACCGCCGTGCACCTTGTCGATGCGAACATCGTCGGCGCCGTCATTGTCGTCAAAGTCGACGAGCCCCTCAAAGTGGTCAAAGCCATAGACCCGGCGGCTGCGGTCCCCGGGGCAGAAGGTCTCGAGCAGCTTCGTCCACGTGAAGAAGCTGGCCCCCTTGTAGACGCCCAGCTCCACGATGCATCCGGGCAGGTCGATGACGTTCTTGAACAGCTCGTAGTGGCTCAAGAAGCGCACCATGTCCCGGCGGCGAATGTAGGCCGGCCAGTTGGTCATCATGTCTTCGGTGGACATGCCCTCACGCTCGATGAGGGCGTCCAGCTCGGCCCAGTGGCGGCGGTCCCGCTGGGCATAGTCGAAGGTGGGTCGGTCTTCAGTGGACATGGCTCAGCTCCGGGGCGCGCGCGAGACGAAGACGGTGTATTCGTACAAGCCGTAGTCGTGGCGAACCTGAAAGTGTCGAGAAACAGAGGAACACAGAAAGGTGGTCAGCCGGTCAAAGGGCACATGGAACAGGTCGTCCCGCTCCCAGTCGACGCGGGTAGACATCACATTGAAGGCGAGGGTGTGGTCGGTGTGTTGCCAGGCGGCCAACACAAGGCGCTCGAAGAAGGCCCACATCTCGTCGAAGGACAGCTCCCGCCGCTCGGTGAAGACACCGTTCATCACGACGTGATCGAAGCGTCCGAGGGGAGGATGGTCGCCGAGCAAGTCGACTTGGTGGAAGACCGTGTTGGGGTGTTTTTGTCGACACAGGTCCACAAATGCGGTGGAGAGATCGGCGCCGACATACTCCAAGAGCGGGTGGGAGCCCCGGTCTTGGAGGTGGTCGAGCAAGTGTGCGGCGCCGCAGCCGAGGTCCAACAGCCGCGCAGGACGAGAGGGGTCCACCCTGCTCAGCATCACGGCGTAGCGAAGCCGCGCATCATCGGCCTTGGGCCAGTCGACACCTTGGGGCGTGTCGCCGTGGGTCGCCAAGCAGCGCTCGTAGTGGTCGACCAGCACGGAGTAGTGCGTGGGTGGGCTCACAGGGACTCCCGCAGGGATGGAGGGCCGCATCAGGGACGCCGGGTGACCATGCCCTGTCCGGTGGGCAGCTCCAGCACGGTGTAGCCGCGGGCGTGGAAGAAGCCGTCGGCGGCCAAGAGCTGGGGACGGAAGGCCGACCAGCCATAGTCGTCGAGAACAACCGTTCCACCGGGCACCATGCGGTCCCAGAAGAACTCGAGCGCGCCGAGCTCAGCGATGGCGGAGTTCATGTCGAGGTGGAGGAAGCCGACGCGCTCGGGCGCCCCGTCGACCAGCACGTTGGGGACCATGCCCTCGACGACGTGAACCCGGGGCTGGTGGGCAAAGCGGGCGCGCACTTGGTCGGCGATGCCCGGGACCTGGTGGCCCGCCGAGGAGATGGTGTCGGGACCGCGCTGGGCAGCAGGAACCCCGGCAAACGTGTCGTATAGCCAGAAGTGGCGGTCGGTCTGGTCGAAGCGCAGCAGGTCCATCAGGAAGGCGGACTTGAAGGCCCGAAACACCCCGCACTCCACGAAGTCGCCGCCCACCGCCATGGCGTTGCGGGCCGCCCACGCCAGGGTGTGCATCCGCCACATCAGCCTGTGGGCATGGGGGTTGTCGGCGACGGCCGCAAAGGCCCGGGCGAACTCAGGCTCATGCTGGAAGGCCACACTGCGACCCGTCACAATCATGTTGTCCTGGGCGTAGACCCGGGCGTAGAGCTTGCCGAGAGATGCAACGACATCATCGACCAACACGGCATCTTCGCCACGCAAACGCTCGGCTTTGTCGTCGATGAACACTGTGGCACTCCCCGCTCGACCGGCAGGCTAACCGGTGTTCGGCTCAGCTCGCGGGCGGGCGATGACGGCGGTCGACCGGGATGGTCCTGCTGATGGTCCAGACCACACACCGGGGATCGGAGTGGAGGCTGCGCCGCAGCGCCCCCAAGCCCAGGGCCCCAGCGGCGCGAGGCACGACCCCCCACGCCCCCAGCTCGGCCGGCCGCACGGGTCCAAACCACGGATGCAGCACGCCGCCAGGTGCTGCTGGGTCATCGGCTGGAACCCGCAACAGCAGGGTGTCAGCGGCCTTGACTGGGTCCTTGGAAAAGACGGCCACGAGCACGTCCGACAGCGCCTCCGCCGACAGCCGGGGCCACAGATCCCACGCCAACACCACCGCACCGGCACGGGAAGCGTCCGGCACATCGTCCAGGGTGTCGACCACGCGAACGGCCCCTTCACCGGCGAGCAAGCGGGCCAGCGCGGCAAGCCGGGGGTCGGCCTCCACAGACCACCAAGAGCTCGACGGCCCGGCGATGCACACGCCTCGACCCAGCCCCCCGCCCAGATCAACGAGGGAGCGCCCAGGACGCCAGCCCGCACGCATGAGCAAGGCGACAATGACGCCCTGGTCTTCATTCCAGCGAAGCAGATCCGGGTTTGGTGGCAGCCCAGCCTCGGTCGCCCGCTGGAGCAAGAGGCCCTCGGGCAGCGTGAAGTCGTGCAGCGCGAGGGGGGCCGGCGAACCGGCCATGGGCTGCCTGGGCATCGGGGGAACAAGCATCAGCGGGGTCCGGGACAGACAACAGGGAGGATGATGCGCAGAAAACCCAGGGCGCCGGGCGCTGCGGTGACCGGGTCGACCCCGTGGGTGAGGGAGTGCCGCCAGAGCAGCAGATCGCCGGCTCGCGCATGGGACGCCTGGGACAGGTGCACGGGGCCGTCGCCATGGGCCGGGTTCAGCCAGAATCCACCGCCGGACCAGTCTTCGCCCGAGGTGCTGAGCAGCAGGGTGGCTTGGAGGCGAGCAGGATCGGCCCGGTGGGCACCCAGGGGTGTCGCCGGGGGGGCCTCCGCGTAGTCGGCATGGTCACCGACACGGGCGGCGGGACCGGTGTTCTGGACGACCCGAAGCTGGAGCCACTCCGCCCCAAAGTCCATGAGCCCCGCCCAGGGCAGCCGCCCCTCGATGCGGTTGCGGAGCTGCTGAACCTGCCAGACCACCGCCATGGTCGCGGCGTCGTAGGGCGGGCTCCACGGACCTTGCACCCAGGTTTGGTGGCCATCGGGCCAGCTCAGGGCGTACGGCGGCGAGCCGGGTCCAGCGTCGGCGTTGGAGCGGGCCGGACCAAACCAGCCCGGCGCCACGTGGGTCCAGACCCGCTGCATATGGCGGAGAATGTCGCTATCTACGGCATTGTGGACCACAACAAAGCCGGGGCCGTCCCGGCCGTAGAGCTGGGCACGGGCGGCATCGATCCCCACATCGGGCAGCACGAAGGGAGGGGGTGCGGCGGGACTGGACACGGCGGAGGCTCCGGGGGCGGGGGACAACGCAGCAGACGCGGTGGCGCAAGAACGGCGGTGATGCGGGCTCTCCCCCGAATCCGACACCGAGCTGACACAAACAGCCTTGCACCCTCTCGACCCGTCCCCGAGGTCCGTTCCATCTAATGAGGCGAGCCCCCCGCCGGACTTCTGTAAGAAGTCTTCAGCGGTGCAGGTGCGAAACCGATTTCGCAGTACAGTGGATCAGGTGCGTCATCCACTTCGCACCTGTGCCGCCCCGCGTCCCCCCACCCTCCGCGCCTGGAGGCTCCATGTCCGCCCCGAGAACCCGCTCTTCCGCACCGTCCTGGCTTCGCAAAGCCATGGCTGCCGGGCGTCCGTTCCATGTCAAGAACCAAGATCCGCGGGCCCACAACCTGCGCAACTTGAGCGCCGTGGGGGCGATGCTGGCGGGTGGCATTGGGGTGCTGCTCGCGGCCCCGGTGGTCCCGGCGGCGATCTACCTGCCGCTGGCGGCTGTGCTGTTGGGCAGCATCTACATGGGCCTGTTGGTGCTGGTCATCCACGAAGCCAGCCATGACATGTTCCTGCTCCACAGCGACCGCAGCAAGCTCCGGGGCCTGAACCGACTCGCCGGCAACATCGTCGGCGCCATCTTCTTCACCGACTACATCCGCCACTGGGAGCAGGGCCACGCACTGCACCACTCCAAGACGCTGATGCCCGAAGATCCCCAAGACGGCAAGCAGGACGGGCTGCGCAGCCTCCGGCGGACGGTCGCCATCCTGCTGACGGTGCCCTTCTCGTTCATCGCCTACAACCCCTCCCGCCGGTACGATGGCCACCTGAAGCGCTCGCTGATCGGGGTGGCCATCTGGGCGCCCACGCTGCTGGTCGCTGGGGCCATCGGGGGCTGGTCCGCGCCGGTGGGGATGCTGATGGGCATGCATGTGCTGGCCTTGCTCAACCTGATCAAGAAGGTCCGCGAGCACGGGGGGATGGAGCACCTCCCCCATCCCGGACTGCGCAGCCGCACCTGGTTCCATCCCTTTGCCGCGCTGCTCGCACCGTTCAACCTGAACTACCACTTTGAGCACCACGCCCACCAGAAGGTGCCCTGGTACAACCTTCCCGACTACCACGCGGTGTGTCGAGACCTCATGCCGGCCGACGTCCAGCGGTTCTACTTTGTGAATGCCCGGCCGGTCCAGCTGCGGCATCCCCCGGTGCCCGACGCATCCTCGGTCGGCTCCCGTTAGGCCGGCGGCTCCCCCTGGTCGGAGCTGGCATGCGTGGTGTGGTCTGGTTGCTGTGGGTTGCGGGCTGCGACATCCAAGCGGTCGCGCCGGCGCCTCGGGTCCCCGCCGCGCCGTCCAGCGTGGTGGCCCCTGCTGCTGAGGTCCCCGCTGCGGTAGTCCCTGCTTCAGAGGTCCCTGCTGCGGTGGCATCCACCGACCCGGTGGTGGCCGGGCTCGCCGCCCGTCCCCTCGACTACACGCACCATGCCCAGTGCCGCATGGACTGTCGCCACATCACCACAGCGGACATCGAGAACACCCTGACAAAGGGCACTCGCGACCCTTCACGCTCCCGGGATGACGGCCGCTGCCCGAGCCATGCCCTCGAAGCCCAGATGGCAGACGGTCGGGACCTGCGGGTGGTCTTCGCGGGCTGCGCCGACGAGACACGGGTGGTGACGGCCATCGACCTGAGCCGGGACTGGCCCTGCGCGTGTGACTGACCAAGAGGAAGGGCCTGAAAGTGCGCAGAAGCCGCGCCAAGCGACGGGATTGCTGTTCCAGGTCAGCGTGGTGGCAGGTCTGTCGGGCTTGTGGCACCCTCCGCCCTGGCTCAAGCCCCGGGCCGATGGAGGACTTCGACAATGCGACGACTGGCTTTTGTGATGCTGTTGGGACTGACCGCGGCATGTGGTGACAAGGACGCAAGCGACACATCGGTGGAAGCCGATGCGGATGCCGATGCGGATGCAGACTCCGACACGGACGCAGATGCCGACGCAGACGCAGACGCAGACGCAGACGCAGACGCTGATGCCGACGCAGACGCAGACGCAGACGCAGACGCAGACGCAGACGCAGACGCAGATGCAGACGCAGACGCAGACGCAGACGCAGACGCAGACGCAGACGCTGATGCTGACGCCGATGCAGACATCGCCGCAGGACAGGAGCTCTTCATGGGGTCCTGCGGCAGCGACTACTGCCACGGATCCAACGGAAACTCGGGCGGCGCCCCCGATCTCTCGGTCGAAGTGCCCGCCCGCACCGACTCCGAGATCGCGACCATCCTGTCCAGCGGCACCGGCTACATGCCCGCTCAGGGCTTCGACTCGACCGAGACCTCCAACGTCATCGCGTACTTGCGTGCAACCTTCCCCTGAGGTTCGCCGGGGGACGGACCCGAAGGCAACGCGTTGGGGGATCCCCTCACTTGGAGCTCACCGCCACCGCGCGCGGAACCCAGGGGGACTGCCCGCCGACCGCTCCACTTGCGAGAGGGCTTGCTGGTGGTGCTCCGCCGGAATCACACCCAGCGAGCGCCCCACCCGCAGCGCTTCCAGGCGCAACAACGCCAGCGCCGGCGAGCGGGTGCGGTCTAGCGCTTCGGCCACGGCATCCACCGTCGCTGCGTCACCGACGGCATGCAAGGCCAGGGCCGCGTCCACCGCGATGCGCGCCGCCGCCGTCGGCACCAGCGGCGGCTCTCGACCCAGGGCGGCCCACGCGCTCTCCACCGAAAGCGCCGGATTGGCCGTCGCGACCAAGCGTGCCCGCACGGCCAAGGCCTGACCCACCGGGTCCACCAGACCCACCGGGGCATCGGGAAGCTCGTCCAGCAGGCCATCAGCGCGGGGACCATCCCCAACTGCAAGCATCGCCCGAACCACCGCCACCCGGGCGAGCAGGGCGGACCCCTCCACCGGTTGGGTGGGCGAGGCCAAGCGGGAAAAGGCCTGGCGCGCGAGGTCCCGGCTCGACGCCACCTCGCCCCGTGCGTCGTGGGCCATGGCCGCCAGACCAAGCGCCATCAGCGCCACCTCGGGCCGGGCCGGATCCCGCGACAAGCGCTCCGCTTCCAGCGCGTGCTCCACGGCGGACAGCAGCCTCCCTTCGGCCAGCGCCAAGTCCGTCAGCCCCATCAACACCCGCAGCAAGAGCCCCACCGCATTGGGGTGGCGCAGCCGGGGCTCCGCTTCGCCCAACAGCTGCAGCGCCTCGACGAGCTTGCCCTGGCACAGCGCACTTTGGGCCCGTCCCACACTGGCTTCGAGGGACAGCCGGGCCACCCCCGTCTCTTGGGCCATCTGGTCCAGTCGTGCCCACAGGGCCAAGGCACCCGCACTATCCCGGGCGGCCAAGCGCACTTCAGCCAGCGCCCCCGCCACACTCGGCCAGGTCGGCTCGCCTTGGCCCAGCTTGCGCAGCGCCGCTTCGAGATGGGGCTGGGCATCCGCATGGGCGCCCCGTGCGGTCAGCGCCAGACCCAGTCCCGCACGGGCTTGGACCTGGAGGGAGGCGTCGTCATCCGCGTGGGCGGCATCGAGCACCACGCGCCATGCATCCACCGCAGAGTGCAGGTCCCCCCGGCGCACCGCCAGCTCCGCTTGCAGGGTGGCCAGCTCTCGGCCGAGCTTGCTGGCCACCGCACGATCCAGTCCAGGCTCCGCGGCGGATCGCACTTGCATCGCTTGCCGCTGCAGCGTGGCCGCACGCTCCGGCTGGTTCGCCCGCAGCGCCCGCCGGCTGGCTTGGACCAACAGGGGGTAGGCTTCGGCGGGCTCACCTGCGGCGAGCAAGTGATGGGCCACCAGCGGGGCAATCTCGGCAAGTCGCCTCCGTGCCCGGCTGCGGATGATCGCGGCAGCCCGGCGGTGAAGTGCGTCCCGCTGAGAGCTCTCGATCATGCTGTACAGCAGCGCCCGGGGCCGCTCGCTGTGGAGCGCCCAGCTCGCGTGCACCCCCACTTCCGCGACCTGCGCCATGTTCTCGCTCACCAGCTGGCGCAGGCTGCGCTCCACCAGGGTGTGGTCCATGTCGGCGGTCGCCACGACCGTGGCCAGATCGGCGGCCACCGCCAGCACCACCAGGGCCTCCAGCACCCGCCGCATGTCCGGGTCCAGCTCTTGGGCCTGGGCCAGCTCCCGGTCCTGCTCCGAGCGCGGCAAGGGCAGCTCCGCCGAGCGCAGGTCATCCAGCGGCCGCCCGGCACGCATACCCCCGTGGTGCGCCCGAATCAGCCACCCCGACTCGACCAGCGCGTCGACTTGCTCCAGTACCGCCCGGGGACGTCCCCCCAGCTCCTTGGACAGCCGAGGGCCCAACACCGCCGCGGCTGCACCCGCCACGCCCCGGTCTTGCAACAACCGCACAACACAAGAGTCGTCCAAGCCCTTCAGCGGCACGATCTCGTGCACCAGTCCCGTCGAGGCCCCCGAGCAGAACGGTCCCGCTGAACCCTGCATCGACGCCACCGCCACCAGCACCAGCAAGGGCTCGCCGTGAATGGCCACCAGGTGTCGAGTCAGGGCGGTCAAGCCCCGCAGGTTGGCGTCGTCGGCCCGGTCCAGATCGTCCACCGCCAGCGTCCACGGTCGCCCCGTCAGGCGCACCGCGATCTGTTCCTCCACCGTCCCCGAGTCGGCACGGCGACCCAGTGCCGGCAGCTGCTCGCAGAGGTGGTCGAACAAGCGGGGATCAACCCCATCGCCAAGGGCCAGTCCCAGCCCCGCTTCTCGGGACCGCTGGACGAGCGCTCGAAGCACCGCGCTGCGACCGCTGCCATTGGGTCCCAACAGGACCATCACCCCACCGCCCCCGTCCTTCAGGGCTCGCATTCGGTCGATGATTCGCTCCAGCACACCATCGCGACCATGCAAGCGCCGGGTCTCGTCGGTGTCGTCGCGGTCGAGGGCCACCAACACTTGGCGAGCCGACGGATAGCGCTGGGCGGGGTCTTTTCGCAGCAACCGTGTCGAGATGCGATCGAGGTGGGGGGGCACCCGGGGGTCGAGCTCGGAGGGCGCCGGTGGGTCCTCGTGCAGGTGGCGCGCGAGGTAGCCGGCGATGCTGTCGGCCACGATGGGCTTCTCGCCCGTCAGCATCATGAAGAGCACCGCCCCGAGCGAGTAGAGGTCGGCCCGCCCATCCACCGGCTTGCCCGTGATCTGTTCGGGCGCCATAAACGCGGCCGTGCCCACCAACGAACCCACCATCGTGAGCTGAGTGGTGAACTGGCCCTTTGGCGCCTTCACCACCCCGAAGTCGGTCAGCTTGGCTTGGCCTTCTGGTGTCACCAACACGTTGGACGGCTTCAGGTCGCGGTGGATGAAGCCTTGACCATGCACATAGGCCAGCGCGGCGCACAGCCCGCGAAAGATCTTCTCGACTCGCTCGAACCGGTCCAGCGGGGGCTCCGCGCGCCAGTGACCGATGACGGTGCCCAGGTCGGTGCCCGGCACATACTCCATCGCCAGCCATGGGTAGCTGCCCACCTGACCGGCCTCGAAGACCCGCACCACGCCGGGATGCCGGAGATCCTGGAGCGTCTGAAATTCTCGCCGAAAGCGCTGGCCTTCTTCGGTGGCCCCCATCCCCGGATGCAGCACCTTCACCGCCACCACCTGACCGCCCTCGGTCGAGCCCTTGTAGACCGTGGCCATTCCGCCGACGCCCAGGACATCACCGAGCAGGTAGCGGCCGACACGGTCGCCGGGCAGAGGCGGTGGCTGGAGGGTGGTGGACATGCGGCCGAGCATAGCAGCCGGCACCGAGTCCGGGCCCCTGGGTTCCCCCCTGTTGGCGACGGCCCCCCGCCGCTCGCCCCGGCCCACAGCCACTTGGGCCTGGCCCCTCGCATGCCAGCATTCTGACTTCACCATCCCGCTCGCCGCGGCCGCCCCCAGACGCCACATAAGGTTATATACCTAAACCGCCGCCCGGCAGCTCACAACCGGAACAGTCGACTCACCTTCGCAAACACAACCTGGTCATCGAGCTGGTCCCGGGTCGGCGACGACGACCAAGTCGCCCCCACATACGCCTCGGTGCCGGGCGACTTGAGCCACGTCAGCAGCACGCTGCCGTAGACCGTGCGGTCCTGATCCACCACCGTCGAGTCCAGCCGGCTGCCCACCAGCCGCAGCCCCCAGAACCGGTCCAGCTGCACATTCAGGCGGGAATACAGCCGGTCCGCACGGTCATATCCGGCACCATCCACGGCGTACCACTCACTCGCGTAAAACGTCTCAAAGCGGGTGCGGCCACCGATCCGAAGCGTGCTCTCCAGGCTGGTGCCCACTCGGCTGGCCGAGACCAGCTCAGCATAGTCGAGCACACGCCCACCATCGACACTCCCGAAGAGACCCAGCCAGTCGTTGACCCGGCCTTCGTAGGCCACCCCCGCCGCCGGTCCACCCGACGTCTGCCCCGCCTCCGAGAACCGCACGAAGCCGCCCGTCACGGACACCCCGTGGTTGCCGCCGAGCTGGAGATCCTGGGACACGCCCACCTCCGAAGCGCCGCCACCATCATCCTCTTCGCGCAGTGACCCGTACACCCCTGGCGCCCAGGTCGACGCCCCGCCCGCAAAGCCCATCGTCTGGGTGAGGCCGCCCGAGAAGCTGTGGTGGCCCCCCAACGTGGCGAAGCCCAGCTCATTGCGAAACTCATCTTGGACCCAGCCCGCAGATGCGGTCACCCCCGTGCCCAAGGGCGGCGTGCGGGCCAAGGTTCCCCCGGCGAGGGCACCCTGGAGCTGCTCGTCGGCATCCCCCGCCACCGAGCCCGCCACGTGGCCCCGAATCGTCCAGTGTTGAGCGAGCGGGAGCTGACTGTCGACCATCGCCACATCGCTGAAGCCGCCGGTGCTCGGCGGTGGCACGGTGGGCCCCCCCCGATCTGGCGACGGTGTCCACAAATCGGCGGCTTGAATGAGGCGCTTGTCGGCCAACGAAAACCCAACATACCCATTCTGCACCACATCTTGGCGCACCCGCAGGAAGCTGTTGGTCGCGTTGCGTCCTGCGATGTCGTCCGCCGAGAAGCCCGGCGTGCCGACCTCATGCGTCGAAGGACCCGGCCGAAGATCGAGCGACTGGAGCACCCCCAAGCTCAACCCACCTTGACGCCCGCTCACCTTGGCCCCGTACAAGGGCTCCACAATCGACCGGGTCACCAGGGTGCCCAGCTCGTCGCCATAGGCCTCGACGCCGGCCAGGAAGAACGGCCGCTGTTCCCGGTAGTTGATGGCAAAGCGCTGGTTTAGGTTGATCTGGCGAATGTCGCCTTCGACCTGGGAGAAGTCCGGGTTCAGCGTGACCGCCGCGCCAATGTCGGGCGTCAGCGCCACCCGCAGGTCCATGCCTGGCTTCACTTGCTCCCGGATGGGTTGTTCCGGGCCCAGCCAAGTCAACGGCGCCGTCTCGTCTTCACGACCCATCGCGTGCTGCATCGCGAGCACCGGCATCAGCTCTACACCCGCGCCGGTGGACGGGGGCTGAACGCCCACCAACACGCCCGCCTGGCTGAACAAGCGCGGATGGCGCGGGACCATCGCGGGCCACGAGTACTTGGCCCCCTCCCCCGGGATCTTGCGGGTGACCATCACCCCCCAGTCCTGGGTCACCTGACCGCTGCCGCCCCGAACCCGAGGAAACGACAAGCTGCGGAACGGAATGGCGACTTCCAGCACATACCCATCGTCGGTCACCCGGCCTTCGGACTGCACCACCGTGTTCCATGCGGAATACCACGTACCGTACGCGAAGCGGATGTCTTGCTGCACGCCGATGGCGTTGAAGTAGAAGATGTAGCCGCTGTTGCCGTCGTTGAAGGGATCGAGGTAAATGCCGATCTGGTCGTCATTGTTGATGTCTTCACGCGGCGCGATGCGGGCCACCGGCTGCTGGGTGCATCCCGAGACCTTCACCCCAAAGTAAAGCGTGTCGGCATCTTGCAACACCCGCACTTCGGTGGTGGAGCCATGGGCCCCGCCGGGGGTCGGCTGGTAGCGCACAAAGCCATCGATCGGCTCCGCGGCGCCCCACGCCTCGTCATCCAAGCGACCGTCCACCACAATGGGCCCGTCGGCCGCACGCACGTTGGCTTCAGGGGCCAGCGCAGCGGCAGACATCACAGCGAGGAAGTACAGCAGCACGCGTCATCCGGGGCGGCAAGCCGCATAGCACAGCGCCTGCGTCCAGCGCACCAGCCCGGCTCAGAGCGTGGTCGGGGCACCGTCGCCCAGCTCCAGGCGCTGGGTGAGTCCCCGCAGGGTGGATCCGAGGACTCGGTCCATGGCGTCCACACACACCCCGCGGTCGGTGGATGCGCCTGTGAGCACCACCAACACCGGCGGCGGTGCGGTCACAAACACCGACTCCAGCAACAGAATGCTCTGGACATCAGCACTCGCCACCCGATCGATCCACAACACCACCCGCCGCCACCGACTGATGCGGTGCAGCAGCTCGCGGAATGCACTCGCCAGTGCGGCAGCGCCTGGGCTGCACAGCGTCCGGGCCAGTCCCAGCGGCACCCCTGGAATCGTGCGAAAGGCCGGAAACGCCGCGGCCAGTGCGGCCATCTCGTCGGGAAGCAGCTCCGCGAGCCGGGCCCGAGGCACCGCGCGCAGCAAGTCCACCAGCTGATCCACCACGCCATCCAGTCCACGAAAGGCCACCCGCTCCGCCGCGTCACACTGGGCATGCAGCAGAAAGACCGACGGGTCTCGACCGATGCCCCGCCGGACCTGGGCGAGCAGCTCCGCGGTCTCGGACGCGGTCCCCACCACCCGCAACAGCCGCGGGTTCTGGCGACGGACCGATCGGTTGACACGCTCCAGCGCGCTGCCATCACACGGACGCTGGCAGCTCGCTGGAGCGGCCGGAGTCTGGGTCGACGACAGCCCATCGAGCAGCCGCAGGGCGCCCAGGCCGTCCAGCCGTGCGCCAGGGCGAGGCGCCAACAACCCATCAAACACACCAACCAGCGCGTCCGGGATGCCCCCGGCGGGCAACGTGGCCTCACCAAAGTCTTCACAAGGGCGGCCGGTCCGCTTCTGCACCATCAGCGTGCGCACATCACCTTGGAACGGGGACGTGCCCGCAAACGCGGTCCACAGGGCCACACCCACGGCGAACCAGTCCGACGCCGGCGTGTGGGGCCGGCCCCGGTCGACCTCCGGTGCGTTGTTTCGGGGAGTGCCCACCCAGCCGGGGGCACGGCACGAGGGAAGTCCACCGTGAATGGGGGCGCAAAGGTCCAGATCGAGCAACACCACCCGACCGGCCGGGGTGACCCGCACGTTGGCGCACTTGATGTCGCGGTGAACCAGGCCCGCCCGGTGCACCGCCATCACTGCGTGAATCAGCTGCTGCGCGACACACACAAAGGCCGGCAGCAAGTCCCTACGGCCCTGCAGCGGCGCAAGGTACCGATCGAGCGACTGGCCCTGCACAAACTCCATCGTCATGAACGGACCGAAGCCGTCCACCCGGCCATCATCCACCAAGGCCAACGCCGAGACCACGTGGGGATGGGCGATCTGGCGGAGTGCGCGGAACTCGCCCTTCAACAAGGCCCCGTCGGTTCGGCGCTCCTGCCTCAGCTCCTTGAGGGCCACGATGGCACCCGTCCGACAGTCCTGTGCCTTCCAGACCGCGCACAGCGAGCCCTCCCCGACCTTCTCCAGCAGCTCAAAGCCGCGATGGCGACGCCGTTCACAGAGGTGCGGATCGACCAGGACCGGGAGGCGGGCGTGGAGATGCACAGTCATGGACGGTCCCAGGGGGGAGGGGAAACCACGCATCG
Organism: Myxococcota bacterium; assembly: GCA_942491145.1. Classification (GTDB taxonomy): domain Bacteria; phylum Myxococcota_A; class UBA796; order UBA796; family UBA2385; genus CAXQUZ01. Next base: position 131,560 of record CALOBC010000036.1, read on the forward strand.
GTCACTCGCCGCGGATCTTGAGCCCCACGCAATCAGCCGCGTGCCCGGACCGTGCGCTCGGCCCGAACCCGCCCGCGAGACCGCCCGATGCGCACCCGGCGGTGTGGCCGGGCCTTGGACCGGATACCCACGCTCTCCCAGTCTGGAGTCCCGGCCCGAATGCCCCCCCGCGACCCCCCTCCCCGCCTCCTGCGCCGCTTGGGCGCCGCCCTGCCCTGGCTGGTGGCCGCCGCCGCCGTGGTGGTCGCTGTTCTCGCCGAGCGCGAGTCCCGCATCTGGGAAGCCCGCACCGCCGAAGAAGCCGAGCGCTGCGACGCGGTCGAAGACGACATGATGCAGGAGATGATCGGCCAACAGCGGGAGTGCCGATCGACCAAAGACCAGATGCTCACCGAGCACCGCCAAGCCATCGATGCGCTGCGGGCGGCCTGGGAAGAGCGAGAGCGCATCCGCAACGCGAGCTTGCGGCTCGAGGTCGAGAAGGCCCGGCTGGAGGGCGCGGAGTCCGTGCTGGCCGCCGCGAGCAACCCCGATGGCGAGAGCAACCCTCTGCTGGATGAGGTCCGCCGGCTGCGCGACGCGATCGAGTCCCACCAAGCGTCCCTCGCCCAAGCCGACGCCCAGCTCGCCGCCGCTTCCTCTGAGATTGAGCGCCTCGGTCGCGAGAAGCGCAAGCTGGCGCGGGCCCTCGACACCGCCAACCTCTCGGTCGCCGAAGCCCAGATCGCCCGCGAAGAAGCCACCCGGGAGATCAAGCGCGCACGGGAGTCGGCCATCGAGCTGGAGTGGGACCGCTTTGTGCTCGACACGGTCCAAGAGCAGTGCTGGCTGGGCGCTCGGTGGCGACGCAACAAGTGCCGCGAGACCATCTCCGACTCAATGCTTCAGAACAAGGTGGCTTGGTTGTTGTGCCGACTGGAGAACAACGCAACGCCCCATGTGCTCACCGCACCTGCCACCCAGCCGCCCGCCACCGGGGCCCAGATGCTGATGGACGACGGCAAAGAGTCCGCCTGGTTGGTGCTGTGCGACCACAGCCTCGGAGACGAAGAGGCGCCGTGAACCCGGACGCCGTGCTGGGGTCCGCCCCGACGCCCCGACCCCCTCGACCCTTGGGAGCCCACCGTGAACATCTGCTCAGTCAGCGCAGAGCTGGCGCCATTCTCGAAGACGGGGGGCCTCGGCGATGTGGCCGCCGCCCTGCCGAAGGCCCTGGTGGAACGGGGTCACCGCGTGTTGGCTGTGGTGCCCCGCTACAAGGCATACTCGGAAGCCTGGGACACCGGGATGCGGCTGCAGTTTCCGCTGTTCGGCCAAGTCCAGCAAGTCAGCATCCACCACACGCGGGTGCTCGGCTTCGATCTCGCGTTTGTGGACCACCCGGCGATCCGCCGGGGCGGCATCTACGGCGATGAGCGGGGCACGTACGGCGACAACCTCTTTCGGTACGCCCTGCTCAGCCGGGCCGCGATCGAGCTGACCCGCCGGCTGCCCGTGCAGGGTGAAGCGCTCGCAGACGCGGGTCCCGTGCGCTTTCTCACCCACGACTGGCATGCCGGACTGGTGCCGGTGTACCTCCAGGCCCACTACCAGAGCCACGGCCTGCTCACCGATGCGCGGGTGGTGCATGTCATCCACAACCTCGCCCACCAGGGCCGCTTCGGCTTTGACAGCTTCGGTGGTCTGGACCTGGACCCCCAATGGGCGCCCCTGCTCGACATGGGCGGGGCGATGAACCTGATGAAGGCGGCGCTCGCATCGGCACAGCGTGTGGTCGCGGTCAGTCCCTCCTACGCCCAAGAGATTCAGTACCCTGAGCACGGCTGCGGACTCGACGGGGTGCTGCGTGCCCGAGGTGGTGCACTCGTCGGCATTCTCAACGGCATCGACCAGAACGAGTGGAACCCGGGCAGCGACCCCCACCTGCCGGCGACCCACGGCCCCGAAGACCTCGGTGATGGCCTCGTGCCTGGTCCATCCGGCGGCCGCGCGGTGTGCAAAGCCGCCCTGCTGCGGGAGCTCGGCTTGTCCATCGGTGCCGATCCCGCGTTCGACAACCGCACCCCATTGTTCGGCTTCATCGGTCGGCTCACTGGACAGAAGGGCATTGACCTGCTGGAAGCGACCGCCCCTTGGCTTGCCCGCAATGGCGCCCGCGTAGCCTTTCTCGGCACGGGCGAGCGACGCTGGGAAGACGCCTTGCGCAACCTCGCCCGCCGGTTCCCGGGGCGCATCGCCGCCCAGATCGGCTTCAACAATGGCCTCGCCCACCGCATCACCGCTGGTGCTGACGCCTTGCTGATGCCCTCTCGCTTCGAGCCCTGTGGCCTGAACCAGCTCTATGCCCTCGCATACGGCACCGTCCCGGTGGTCCACGCGACCGGCGGGCTGCGCGACACGGTCCACAACTTTGACCCCTGGCACGATCAGGGCAACGGCTGGACCTTCTCCCCGGCCAGCCCCGAGGCCATGACAACGGCCCTGCACGCCGCACTGCGCACTTGGTACGACCACCCCGACAGCTGGCGCAGCATCGCCCGTCGCGGCATGGCCGAGGACCACTCCTGGCACACATCGGCCGACGCCTACGCCGCCCTGCTCCAGGGATGAAGCCCGAAAAGACTGAACAACACCCCTTCCCCGGCGACGGGCTCATGGCGTCGGCCCTCGCGGCCGAGCTGGGGGGTGTCTTGCACGGGCCCGACACCCGGTGCACTGCGGTTGCCCCCGCCCCATCCGCCAGCCCCGGGACGCTGAGCTTTGTCGAGAAGCCCCAGCCCACCGACGCCAGCGTGGTCCTCGCCCGAGACGTCCTCGACGGGACCCCCACCATCGTGGTGGCCAACCCCCGGGCCGCCTTCGCTGCGGTGTTGCGCGCCCACATGCCCGACCCCGCCTGGCCAGACGACGACGCCCCCCTGGTGTCCCCCGACGCCACCGTGCACCCGACCGCCCGGCTGGGTCGCGGCGTGCGCATCCACGGGGGCTGCCGGATCGGCCCACGCTGCACCATCGGCGACCACACCGTGCTGTTCCCCAATGTGGTGCTCTATGGACGCACGGTGGTGGGCCAGCACTGCCGCATCCACGCCGGCGCGGTCATCGGCGCGGACGGCTTCAGCTTTGTCGCGGGGGACCAGCGCCCCGAGAAGATGCCCCAGCTGGGACGCGTGCAGATCGGCGACCGGGTCGAGATCGGCGCCGGCACCTGCATCGACCGGGGCGCGCTCGGCGACACCATCGTCGACAATGACGTAAAGATCGACAATCTCGTCCAGATCGGCCACAATGTGCACATCGGCCAGGGCAGCCTGTTGGCCGCCCAGGTGGGCATCGCCGGCAGCGCCGTCCTCGGGCCTGGCTGCGTGCTCGCGGGCCAAGTGGGGGTGGGCGACCATGTGCGCATCGGTGCCGGCGCCCAAGTTGGCGGGCAGGCCGGCGTGGTGGGCCACCTCGACCCCGGCGCCCGGGTCTGGGGCACCCCGGCCATCCCCATTGGCCTCGCCAAGCGCGCGGCCGTGCTGTTGCGCCGCCTCGCTGCCCGCCGGTCCTCCGGAGCTCGCTGAAGCCGGTCTTCGTGGGACCTGTGCACAAAGCGGCACCCACGAGCAAGGCACCTGGGCTTGGCGCGATTGTCCCCAAGGGTGACGAACACGGGCTTGTCTGGTGTTCAAGCGAGGGTAGTCTTCCAGACGACAGGCCCGGTCCCCCCATCGTCCTGCGGACCGACCCTGCGAGCGCTACCATGATCCCGCCGTCACTGAGGGCAGATCGTGTCCTTCACCGCCGCAGGGCGTACAGTGACCTCCCGCCAGACCAGAGAGCGCCATGACGTCCATCTCTCGGAGCCTTCGAGTCCTCTTGCCGATGCTCACCGTCTCCGGATGCATCATCTACGCCGACGACAAGGGCGCAGACTCCGGGGCCGACGCGGATGTGACCGATCCTGGGTGGGAAGACGACCCGATGGAAGATCCCGACGAGCCCGATGACACCGGCGGCTCGGATGGCTCCGACGACACCGGCGCCAGCGTGCTCGACTCGGACGGCGACGGCTTCCTCGAACCCGACGACTGCGACGACAACAACGCAGCGATCAACCCCGACGCGGACGAGGTCTGTGGCGACGGCATCGACAACAACTGCGACGGGGGCGCGCCCGAGTGTCGGCTGTCCGGCGAGACCGAAGTGGTCGACGTGGCCGATTCCATCTTCCAGGGTGCGGGCACCGACGCGCGCTTCGGCATCTCCGTGGGCTCGGCTGGCGACGTGAACGGCGACGGCATCGAAGATGTGCTCATCGCGTCCCAAGGCCCACAGGTCGGGGGCCACAGCGCGGTCCACCTGTTCCAGTCCCCCACGCCCGGCTTCGTCAACGCGGGTGCGGCGAGTGCAACCATCGAGTCCGATCTGGTCGGCGATGGCTTCGGCCAAGCCATCACGGCCCTGGGCGACATGAATGGTGATGGATACGGCGACTTCGCGGTCGGCGCCCCCTATGCCAGCGGCATCGGCACGGCGTCCACCGAAGGCCGTCCCTCGGTGCTCATCTTCACCGGGCCCATGTCCGGACGGGCCACGTCGCTGACGGCGGATGCCACGTTCGAGGCCGCCAACATCAACGACTGGACCGGCCATCGCATCGGTGCCGTCGGGGATGTGACGGGCGACGGCGTGGTCGACATGCTCGTGAGCGCCCCCCAGGCATCCGTGGGCTCAGGGTCCGACTATGCCGGTGTGGTCTATCTTCTCGAAGGTGACTGGCGCCGGACCGAGTCGCTGGGCGACGCCGTGGCCGTGTTCACGGGTGAAGCCAACGACAGCCGCGTGGGCATGGGCGCAGCCACCCTCGCCGGCGACGTGGACGGCGACGGCCAGAACGACTTGCTGATGACCAGTCCCGAGGTGCCGGTGGGCGCCAACGCGGGTGTGGGTGCCGCATACGTTGTCACCCGGAGCGCCAGCGGCCAGGTCGACCTGGGCTACGCCGACGTGCGCATCTACGGCCGCAGCGCCGGCGACAACTTCGGCAGCTCGGCGGCCTCTGCTGGCGACGTCAACAACGACGGCTACGACGACATCATCGTGGGCGCGCTGAACTCTGACCTCGGCGCCACCGACGCAGGCGCGGCCTTCCTGTTCCACGGCGGCCCCAGCTTCTCGGGCCCGTTGGACACCGGCGACGCCACCTTCTTCGTGGTGGGCGCCCAAGCTGGCGCCTCCACGGGCTTCGCCGTCACGGGCATCGGTGACCTCGACGCCGATGGACACGCGGACTTCGCCGTCTCCGATCCGGCCGGCTTCGACGGCACGGGCGTGGGCGCAGTGGCGGTCATCTACGGCCCCGCAGTGGGCAACACCGACATCGAAGATGCCGACGTGGTGCTGATCGGCGATGCGCCCGGCACCAACTTTGGTGTGTCCTTGGGCGGGCTCAGCGACACCAACGGCGACGGCTTGGGCGAGCTGCTCATCGGCGCGAGCCTGCTCAGCCCCACCGGCATGAACGAAGCCGGCGGTGCCTACTTGGTCCGTGGCCAGGGCTTCTGAGCGCGCTGCACCTCAGCGGCGGCGCACCTGAACGTGGTTGCCGTCGACCAAGGCATCCGCCAGCAGCCGGCCGGCCCGGTCCGCGCCGGCATCGCTAAAGTGGATGCCATCGCCCCAGTACTCTGGGTCGGTGCCCACGGCGTTGCGCAGGTCCACAAAGGGCACCCCACGCTGCGCGGCAATGTCCGAGAACATCCCATTCATCGCTTCATAGGCCCGGACCAGCCCGGTGGGCGTCAGTCCATAGCCCCGGGCATCTCGACCCAGCCGCCACCACGCTTCCCGGTCTCCACCGTCCTTGGACGCCGCAAAGCCATGGCTGGCGATGATGGGCAAGGCGCCCTGGCGCTGGGCTTCGGACACCAGATTGTCGATGCCCCGCCGCAGCTCGCCCATGTCGGCCATGTCGAGGGTGCGGTCCGCCCAGTCATTGTTCGGCAGCGGGGGCGGCAGAAAGTCCCAGAGCACCCTGTAGGCCGACATTCCCGACACCAGTGAGGGCTTCGGAAAGATCGGCGGGAACTTCTGGTTGGCGATGCTGCGCAGGTCGTTGGGGCCCTGGTGGATGATGACCAGATCGGGCGAGAGCCCCGGCCCTTTGCGCCGCAGGTCGCGCAAGTTGGTGTTGACGTGCTCGCCAGGAATGCCCGCGTTGATGACCTCTACGTTGACGGGGGCCACCTTCTCGCGGAGGTGGGCCTCGAGCTTGGCCGGCCAAGTGTTGAAGTCCTCGGTGGCCAGGATGTCGAAGGTCGTGGACCCGCCGAGGCACCACACCCGCACCGTGTTGGGCGGCTTCTGGGCGGAGATCTCGACGCCGCGGAAGCCCATGCTGTTGACGTGGATGTTTCCGGCGGAGCCTTCCAGCGAGGCGCCCGGCTGGAGGGTGCGCCCACCATGGGGGTCCGGTGGGCCGTAGAGCCCGATGGGTGCGCCATCCACGTGCATCGTGCCGTAGGTGATGTACTCGTACAGGCGCGCGGCGAGCTCGGCGCCCCCCACGAACAAGCCGAATGTCACGGCGGTGAAGCCGATGCGGCGCAGAGTCGTCGAGGAGGCGGCCATTGCAGTCCACTGGGGGCGAAGGGCCTGCACTGTATACCGCGGGCAGGGTGACACCCCGCCGCGACCCCGGTGTTGAACCGACACCAAGAACGCCGGAGCCTCCCATGAACACCCAGATGATGATCCTCCCCCTCTGCTTCGCCATCGGCTGTGTGGCCGGCAGCGGCAACCCGAAGACCGAGCTGCGCAGCGTCGGCAGCTTCACGCGGGTGCTCACCACCGACATGGTGGACGTGGACATCGTGCAGGACGTCGACTTCGATGGCCTCGAGGTGACCTGCGACGACAACCTGCTGGACATCTTGAAGACAGACGTGCGCAACGGCGAGCTGCATGTGCACTTCCCGTCCGGCCCCGGTGTGGCCCCCCGTGCCGAGTGTGTCGTGGTCACGGGCAACATGAACGTCACCGACCTTGTGTCGACCGGCTCTGGCGACGTGTACGTCTCAGGTCCCGCCTGGGGGCTGTCCACCGTGCGCACCACGGGCTCCGGCGACGTCGACATCCGGTTCAAGGCAGGGGAGCCTGAAGGCGACTCGTCGGTGGACGACGGCGCCGGGACCGGGCTGGTGGACAGCGAGGACAGCGATGATGAGGGGTTTGTGGAGGACGCAGGTGACGAGGTGGCGCTGGAGTCCGACGGCACCGGTCAGCTGGACGTCACCTCCACCGGCTCCGGCGATGTCCACATCACCGGACTGGACCTGACCGTCGTGACCCTGCGCACCACCGGCTCGGGGGACATGAAGCTGGCGGGCGAGGCGAACCGCTTGGACGCCACCTCCACCGGCTCCGGCGACGTACACGCCCGCGGGCTGAGCGCCAATGTGGTGGACCTGCGCACCACGGGCTCGGGCGACATGACCGCAAAGGCCCACACCAAGGCCACGGTGCGCTCGACCGGCTCCGGCGATGTCACCGTCTACGGCAACCCCGACAAGCGGAACAAGAGCGCATCGGGCTCCGGCGACATTCGCTTCCGCTGAACGTGGCCCACGCCCCCGCGGCTCATGCGATCCTGAAGCGCCGCCGCCATGCGGACGGGGACACACCCGTGTGGCGGATGAAGCTGCGCCGCAAGGTCTCGACGGTTCCGTAGCCGCAGTCGTTGGCCACAGTGTCCAAGCCGACGTCACTGTGGGCCAGGGCACGCTGGGCGGCTTCCACCCGAACCCGCGCGACGAACGCGGCCGGGGTGTCGCCCGTCTGGTCCCGGAACACCCGCGCAAAGTGCCGGGGGCTTATGGCCACCCGGTCGGCCAACGCATCGACGGTGTGGTCCCCCGACGGGTCTTGGACCACCGTGGAGATCAGCTTACGCAGCCGATCTTCGATGCCTGGGCGCAAGCTCAGCGCCGCCCCGAACTGGGACTGTCCTCCCGGACGCTGGGCAAAGACCACCAAGAGCCGGGCCACCGCGAGGGCCAGGCGGGGTCCGCCGTCCTGCCGCACCAAGTGCAGCGCAAGGTCGATGCCGGCGGTGGCACCGGCGGAGGTCAGCACCCGTCCGTCCTCGGTGTAGATGGCATCGTCCTGCACCAATGCCGTGGGAAAGCGCTCCCGCAGGGCATCCAGGGCAAGCCAGTGCGTCGTGCAGCGCCGGCCATCCAGCATGCCCAGCTCGCCCAGCACAAAGGCCCCCGCACAGACCGCCACCACGCGGGTGGCATCGGTCGCCAGCCGCGCCACCTGCGCCCGCACCGCCGGGGGAGCCGGCGCCGTGACACTCTCCAAGGCCCCGCCCACCACGAGGGTGTGGGGGCCGTCTTGCCCGTCAGCACGGCCAGTCTGGAGCACCACACCGGCGGCGGTGGCCGTCTGCGCACCGACCCCCACGAGGGCCAAGCTGTACAGCGGCGGACGGTCCCGGCTGGCCCGCACCCGGTTGGCCGCATTCAGCGCTTCCATGAAGCCGATCATGCCGATGAGCTGGCCATCGGGGGGCACCAACAGCACCACCCGCCGGGGGCTTGGCAGAAATCGTCCGGTCTTGGTCATTTCCGCCATCCTATCCCCAGGTGAGGGTGTCGGCAGGAGGAACCATGACGATCCACACACTCTTCGCTGCCCCCTTCACGTGCTCCCTCGCGCCCCACATTGTGCTGCGCCAGCACAGCATTCCCCACCACGTGCGGTGGGTGCGCCGGGGCCCGGGACGCAACATCCAGGACCTGGACTTTGCCAAGCTGAACCCCAAGCGCAAGGTGCCCGCACTGGTGCTCCCGGAGGGGACCACCGTCACCGAGAACATTGCAGTGTTGACTGTTCTCGACCGACTGAGCACGCCATCCCGACCGGAGGCTGACCGCACCCGGATGCTGGAGTGGCTGAGCTTCTTGAGCACCGAGCTGCACAAGACGGTGCTGGTGCTCGCCTTCGACCCCCAGATGCCCGAGGTGGCGGTGCAGGACGCCCACGACCGGCTGCTGCCCCCAATCCTGGCGCACTTGGATGCCCGCCTGACCGTGGCCCCGACCCTGCTCGGTGGGACCACGCCGACCGGTGCCGACGCCTTGCTGCTCTGGGCGCTGCTGCTGCTCACCAACCGGTGGCCGGACCTGCAGCTGCCCCCCGCGCTCCTGGCCTCTCGCAAGCGGATGCTCGCGCTGGACCACGTCCGGACCACCCTCGCCATCGAGAGAGCCGCGATGGCAGGCCAGTCCCCAAGCACCGATGGCCGCGAAGCCCACACCCCGTGACCGATGGGGGCCTCGGCAGCGGGCCACGGGCTACAAGGCCAAGCGGACCCTCCGGGATCCCTGCCCCCAGGCCGACCGAGGGCTCGAGGGCGGTGGGGTACACCGGAGGATGCCGTGAATTGGGCTGTGGGATGGCTGGCCGTGGCGATGGGCGGGTGCACAACCCCGGATCCAACCCCGAAGCCTGCCCCGTCAACATCGGCGGAGGATGAGCTCCGGCAGCAGCTGGAGAGCCTGGGCTACATCGACGTGTCCGACGACGCCGCGGACCCCAGTCAGATGGGCGTCACTCTGCACGACACGGCCGCCGCCTGGCCTGGGCACAACCTGTACTGCATGAAGGGGCTGGCCCAGGCGCTGCTGCTCGACATGGACGGTTCCGTCGTCCACCAGTGGTCCCCGCCTGTCGACACCGGCGCCCCCACCGACAGAGAGTGGACGAGCTGTCGGCTGGCCAACAACGGGGATCTGATTGTCATCGGTGTACGCGAGAACACCTTATCCAATGGTATTCACGACGGATTGCGCTTCATCGCCCGCTACAGCTGGGACGGCACGGAGCGCTGGCGCAAGGCACGGGTGCGGGCCCACCACGACTCCGCCCAGCTGCCCAATGGCGACACCCTCACGCTTCAAGTGCGGTATCGACAGGTCCCAGAGCTCGACACGACGGCCCCCATCCGTGATGACCTCCTCGTCCGCATCGCCCCCGACGGCACCGTTGTCGAGCAGCACTCCTTGCTCGATGCCCTCCGCGCAGCGCCCCGGCCGCTGATCTCCCGGGCCCCGGAGGACAAGTGGAACCGTGTGCAAGTCGACCTGGTGCACGCCAACACCGTGGCCCCCATCACGGCCGCCCACGACCTGTTCTCCCCGGGCCAAGTCCTCATCACGTCCCGCCATCAGCAACAAGTCTTCGCGCTCGATCTCCACACCGGTCAAGTGACGTGGGCGTGGGGGCCCGGCGTGCTGCGGATGCCCCACGAAGGTGCGGTGCTGGACAACGGGAATGTGCTCATCTTCGACAATGGTGATGAAGCGCGCCCGCACAGCCGCATCGTGGAGCTCCAGCCCACCGCGTCCGGCGGCGAGGTGGTGTGGTCCTGGACCGCCGATCCGCCGTCGTCTTTCCACAGCGACTCCCGAGGCGGCGCCCAGCGACTGCCCAATGGCAACACACTGGTGACCGAGTCCAACCGGGGTCATGTCTTTGAGCTGAGCCCGGCCGGGACGATCGTGTGGGAGTTCTGGAACCCGGTCCTCGCCCGGGGGGACCATCGCCGCACCTTCAGGCGGATGGAGCGGATTCCCCTCTCGCTCACCGGTCCCCTGCTCAGCGGCCTTGTGGGCGACACCGTCCCGCCCACGGCAACCCCCCAGGCGCCCGGGACACCGTGAGCTGAGGTCCGGTCAGCACTGGCCCCAGCCACCAGGCGGCGGCTCTCGGGGACATGTCCTGTGCGGAGAGGGCGCACCGCGTGGCACCGAACCCCCATGCCCAACTTGGCCCGCGGGCCCCACGCACCCGACCTTGTGTCGACTCGGCGAAGCACCTGCTATGGTCCGCCGCTCGCACCACGCCATGCACACTTTCCGACCCTGGACCCACCATGACCCCACTTCTTCGGACCTCCTACCTGGTGGCCCTCCTCACCCTCTCCGCCGTTGCAACCGGCTGCGAAGCGGACGACAAGGGAGGTGGTGACGACGGGGGCGCGGAGGGCTCCGATGGGGGCGGAGACGGCGCTGGAGACGGGGGAGACGGCGGCGGGGACGGCGCAGACGGCGGCGACTGTCCGGACGCGGACGGCGACGGGGTCTGTGATGACGACGACCTCTGCGAAGGGGACGACGCCACCGGAGACATCGACGGGGACGGCGACTGCAACGACGTCGACACCGATGACGACGGCGACGGCTGCGCAGACGACATCGACGCCGACGCCTTGGTGGCGTCCACCGATGACGACGGCGACGGGGTGGCCGAGGACTGCGACCTGTGCACCGGCGACGACAGCACCACCGATCTGGACGAGGACGGCGAGTGCAATGACGTCGACACCGACGACGACGACGACGGCTGCGCGGACGACATCGACACCGACCCGCTGACCGCCGATGTTGACACGGACCTCGACGGGGTCGGCGACGGGTGCGACGTCTGCAACGGGGATGACGCGGTCGGCGACACCGACGAAGATGGCGACTGCGACGACATTGACACCGACGACGACGACGACGGCTGCGAAGACTCCATCGACGCCAACCCCCTGGTCGCAAGTGTGGACGAGGACGGCGACGGCTCCCCCGCCGACTGCGATCTGTGCCTGGGCGACGACACCACCGGCGACACCGACATGGATGGCATCTGTGACGACGGCGACGGCGACATCGACGGGGATGGCTGCGTCAACTCGATCGACAGTGACCCCACGGTGGCCAGCGTCGACTCCGACACGGACGGCACCGCCGACGACTGCGACTACTGCCCCACCGACTCGGCCCTCATCTGCGCGATGTGGACGATGCCCCCGTTCTCGTCCACCTACGCCTACGTCAACACGGTCACCTTCGAGGCCATGTTCGAGCTCGCGGCGACCGAGTCCACCGGAGTGGAGACCATCGACGGCTTCAACGGTGCCTCGGTGGATCCCCTCTCCGGAGACATCTACGTGATTGCCCGCTACAACGGCACCAGCGCACGGGCCCTCGCCACCCTCGACCCTGCGACGGGCATGGTGACCACGGTGGGCTCCATGGGCGACCAGTTCGCCGGCATCACCTTCGACACCGCCGGCACGCTCTACGGGGTCACCGGCGACGGCGGGTCGACCCGAGAGACGCTCTACACCATCGACCCGCTCACCGGCACGGCCACCTCGCTGCTGACCCTGGGCAACGGCGATGACGGCGAGGCCATTGTCTACAGCCCCGATGACGGCCTGATCTACCACGCCTCGGGCTTGGGCTCGGGCACCGAGAAGTTCGAGTCCATCGATCCCTCCACGCTCGCTGTGACCGACATCCCCTACGACGTCGACAACCGCAGCGAGATCTTCGGACTGGCGTGGGACCCGATCTCGTCCAGCGTCTTCTCGATCGACAGTGGCGGAAACTGCACGGACATCTCCACCACCGGTGTGAGCACCAGCCTGGGAGAGATGAACGGTCTCTCCACAGCTGGCATGCGGGGCATCATTCTACTCGACCAGTAGCGGCTTCAGGCCCCACCGAGGTCAGCCCGCTCGCAGCAGGAAGTCACCGCGCGTTGCCGCGAGCCTGCTATCGTCGCCGACGGTCGGTGCTTCCCATCGGACCGCCACCTCTTCTTCCCGGGATCTCCCATGACCGCACTGCTTCGCACCACCTCATTGTTGGCCCTCCTCACCCTCTCCGCCTTTGCGACCGGCTGCGAGACCGACGACAAGGGGGACGGTGACGATGGCGGCGCTGAAGGCAGCGACGGGGGCGACGGCGGAGCAGACGGGGGCGGGGACGGCGCAGATGGCGGCGACTGTCCCGACGCGGACGGCGACGGGGTCTGTGATGACGACGACCTCTGCGAAGGGGACGACGCCACCGGAGACATCGACGGGGACGGCGACTGCAACGACGTCGACACGGATGACGACGGCGACGGCTGCGCAGACGACATCGACGCCGACGCCTTGGTGGCGTCCACCGATGACGACGGCGACGGCGTGGCCGAAGACTGCGACCTGTGCACCGGCGACGACAGCACCACCGATCTGGACGAGGACGGCGAGTGCAATGACGTCGACACCGATGATGACAACGACGGCTGTGCGGATGACGTGGACGGCGACCCGCTCACCGCCGATGCCGACACGGACCTCGACGGCGTCGGCGACTCTTGCGACGTCTGCAACGGGGACGATGCCATCGGCGACACCGACGAAGATGGCGACTGCGACGACATTGACACCGACGACGACGACGACGGCTGCGAAGACTCCATCGACGCCAACCCCCTGGTCGCGAGTGTGGACGACGACGGTGACGGCACCCCCGCCGACTGCGATCTGTGCTTCGGCGACGACACCACGGGCGACACCGACGCCGACGGCATCTGTGACGATGGCGATGGCGACATCGACGGCGACGGCTGCATCAACCTGATCGACAGTGACCCCACGGTGGCCGGCACCGACTCCGACACGGACGGCACCGCCGACGAATGCGACTACTGCCCCACCGACTCGGCGCTGGTCTGCGCCATGTGGACAATGCCCTACTCCGGCTCAACCTACGCCTACGTCAACACGATCACGTTTGAGTCCATGTTTGAGCTCACAGCGGCGGAGTCCACCGGGGTCGAGACCATCGCCGGCTTCAACGGTGCCTCGGTGGATCCCCTCTCCGGCGTCATCTACGTGATTGCCCGCTACAGCGGCACCGACGAACGGTCCCTCGCGCTGTTTGACGTGGAGACCGGTATGGTGTCCGCCGTGGGCTCCATGGGTGACAAGTTCGCCGGCATCACCTTCGACAGCGCCGGCACCCTCTACGGGCTCACTGGCGATGGCGCGACCACCAGCGACACGCTCTACACCGTCGACCCGCTCACCGGCACGCCCACCTTCCTGCTCACCCTGGGCAACGGCGACGACGGCGAGGCCATTGTCTACAGCCCCGATGACGGCTTGCTCTACCACGCCTCCGGCTTCGGCTCGGGCACCGAGAAGTTCGAGTCCATCGACCCGTCGAGCCTCACCGTCACCGACATCCCCTACGACACCGACAACCGCAGCGAGATCTTCGGGCTGGCCTGGGACCCGATCACCGCCAGCGTGCTGGCCACCGACATCAGCGGGGTCTACACCGACATCACCACGTCTGGGGTGAGCACCAACCTGGGCAGCATCTCTGGCGTCACAACCGACGACATGCGCGGCCTGATCCTGCTCGACCAGTAGGTTCCCGAAGCCACGGGCGCCCGCCCAGCACACTGCCGCGATTCCCCCCCGTGCCCCCGGCCTGCTACGCTCGACGACGGTCCGTTCCCCAACGGACCGCCATCTTGCCTTCCAGGACTCCCCATGAACGCACTCCTCCGCACGACCTCCCTGTTGGCCTTCCTGACCCTCTCGGCCTTCGCGGCCGGTTGCGAGACTGATGAAAAGGGCGGCGGCGGCGCGGATGGCGGTGGAGACGGAGCGGACGGTGGAGACGGCGGAGACGGCGGTGGTGACGGCGCAGACGGCGGCGACTGTCCCGACGCGGACAGCGACGGGGTCTGTGATGACGACGACCTCTGCGAAGGGGACGACGCCACCGGAGACATCGACGAGGACGGCGACTGCAACGACGTCGACACCGACGATGACGGCGACGGCTGCGCGGACGACATCGACGCCGACGCCTTGGTTGCCTCCACCGATGACGACGGCGATGGGGTGGCCGAAGACTGCGACCTCTGCACCGGCGACGACAGCACCACTGACCTCGATGAGGACGGCGAGTGCAACGACGTCGACACCGACGACGACGGCGACGGCTGCGCGGACGACATCGACGCCGACGCCTTGGTCGCCTCCACCGACGACGACGGCGACGGCGTGGCCGAAGACTGCGATCTCTGCACCGGCGACGACAGCACCACTGACCTCGATGAGGACGGCGAGTGCAATGACATCGACACCGACGACGACGCCGACGGCTGCACAGACGACGTGGACGCCGATCCCTTGGTTGGCTCCACCGACGACGACGGCGACGGGGTGGCCGAAGACTGCGATCTCTGCACCGGCGACGACAGCACCACCGATCTGGACGAGGACGGCGAGTGCAATGACCTCGACACTGACGATGACGGCGACGGCTGCACGGATGACGTCGACGGCGACCCGCTGACCGCCGACGCCGACACGGACCTCGACGGGGTCGGCGACTCGTGCGACATCTGCAACGGCGACGACGCCATCGGCGACACCGACGAAGATGGAGACTGCGACGACATTGACACTGACGACGATGACGACGGCTGCGAAGACTCCATCGACGCCGCTCCCCTGGTCGCCAGCGTCGATCTCGACGGCGATGGCTCCGCGTCCGACTGCGATCTGTGCGTGGGCGACGACACCACGGGCGACACGGACGCCGACGGCACCTGCGACGACGGCGATGGCGACATCGACGGCGACGGCTGCATCAACCTGATCGACGACGACCCGCTGGTGGCCGGCACCGACTCCGACACCGACGGCACCGCCGACACCTGCGACTACTGCCCCGCCGACGCCACGCTCATCTGCGCCATGTGGACGCTGCCCGCATACGACTCGACCTACGCCTACGTCAACACGATCAGCTTCGAGTCGATGTTTGAGCTCACGGCGGCGGAGTCCACCGGGGTCGAGACCATCAGCGGCTTCAATGGCGCTTCGGTGGACCCCATCTCCGGCGACATCTACGTGATTGCCCGGTACAGCAGCACCACCGCACGCTCACTCGCCACGTTCGACCCCGAGACCGGCCTGACCACCACCGTGGGCTCCATGGGCGACCAGTTCGCCGGGATCACCTTCGACAGCGCTGGCACCCTCTACGGCATCACCGGCGACGGCGCGACGACCCAAGAGACCCTCTACACCATCGACCCGCTCACGGGCACGCCCACCGTCCTGCTCACCCTGGGCAACGGCAACGATGGCGAGGCCATTGCCCACAACCCCGACAACGGCTTGCTCTACCACGCCTCGGGACTGGGCAGCGGCACCGAGAAGTTCGAGTCCATCGATCCGTCCACGCTTCTCGTCACCGACATCCCCTACGACACCGACAACCGCAGCGAGATCTTCGGTCTGGCCTGGGATCCGGTCACCTCCAGCGTGCTGTCCATGGACATCAGCGGGGTCTTCACCGACATCACCACCACCGGTGTGAGCACCAACCTGGGCACCCTGTCTGGCGTCACGTCCGACGACATGCGCGGCCTGATCCTGCTCGACCAGTAGGCTCCCGGGCCCGAGACTGACGCCCCAGGGGTCACTCCCCGACCCCCGGGGCAGTCCGCTTCTGCACAGCTCCAGCCGTCCCGCAGCGGGCCCGGCTCAGCCCTGTGGCTCATCCGCCCACAGCAGGGGCAAGACGTCCTCGGCATCCTCACTCTGGTAGTCATCGAGGAATGGCTTGAGCACCGCCCGAGTGGCAGCGGTGGCGGCCAACGCGGCGTCGATGGGGGCCCACCAGGGGTCACTCCGTGCACGCTCGACCGCTTGGTCCGCACACGCCCGCACCGCCCGGTCCCAGGGCCCGTCATCAAGCGCTGCGAGGGCATCTTCGGGTAGCTGGTCGTAGTATTGGCGGTACTGTCCCGTCGGCCCCATCATGTCGCGCAGTCCGTGCTGGCCCGCCCACCAAGCCTGAAGCCGCAAGCACCCGTGCTCTCGCACATCTTCGAGATCGTAGAGCGGAAAGCCCCAGTCCCGCTCGGTCACGACCTCCCGCCCGTTCGTGACCCAGTGGCACAGCTCATGAAACATCATCTGGGCGAGACAGTCGTCGGCGTCGAGGTGTTCACGGGTGCTCAGCCACAGCGTGCCCGAGCCGTCGGTCATGCTGAAGACGGTGGCGTCGCGCCGCAGCGTGATGCCCAGGCGGCGGGCGGCGGCCAGCCAGATGACCTCAACCGGATCGACATAGCGGCTGCGCACCGGCCGCTCGTAGGTCGGGTCGTGAAAGCGCGCCGGCACTTGGAGGGACGGGTCGGACATGGCCGCCCGATATCGCCACCGCCCAGGATCGCCACTGCCCAGGTCCCCCGCCATCCAGCCCTGTGCTCGCGCTGCCCACACCGACCCACCGACGGGCAGCCTCTCGCGCCCCCATCGCCAAGGCCGGCCCCAGGGTGCAAGATGGCCCCACCCTCTCGCCAAGGACCCCGATGCATCCCCTCGCTGGCCTGCCCGCCCCCGCCGCGCTGCTCGAAGACATTCCCCGCCTGCTCGCCGCCTACACTGACCCCGCGCAGGGTCCCGTGAGCTTCGGCACCAGCGGCCACCGAGGGTCTGCGCTCGACGGCACGTTCAACGAGGCCCACATCCTCGCGACGACCCAGGCCATCTGTGAGTGGCGGTCTGCCCAGGGCATCGACGGTCCCCTCTTCTTGGGCCGGGACACCCACGCGCTGTCGGCCCCCGCACACGACAGCGCCATCGAGGTGCTCGCCGCCAATGGCGTGACCGTCTGCATTGCCCACGACGACGGCTTCACGCCCACCCCGGTCATCAGCCGGTCCATCGTGGTCCACAACCGGGGCCAAGGTGCCCGCGCCGACGGCATTGTCGTCACCCCCAGCCACAACCCACCCCGAGACGGCGGCTTCAAGTACAACCCGCCAAGCGGGGGGCCTGCCGACAGCGACGTCACCGACCAGATCCAGGCCCGGGCCAACGCGCTGATGGCGGACGGGCTTCGGGGGGTCAAGCGCATGCCCCTCAAGCGGGCGCTGCTCGCCGACAATGTCCACCGCTTCGACTTTGTCACGCCCTACGTGGACGCGCTGGGCCTCGCGCTCGACCTGGACGCCGTCAGAGCGGCCGGCGTGCGCATCGGCGTGGACCCGCTGGGCGGCTCTGGCGTCGGCTACTGGCAACCCATCGCTGAACGGTACGGACTTGACCTTACCGTCGTCGACGCCACCGTGGACCCCACCTTCGGCTTCATGAGTGTCGACAAGGACGGGAAGATCCGCATGGACTGCTCCAGTCCTTGGGCCATGGCCAGGCTGGTGGGCCTCAAGGACCAGTTTGACGTGGCCATCGGCAACGACCCCGACTTCGACCGCCACGGCATCGTGACCGGCAGCCGCGGCTTGCTCAACCCGAACCACTACCTGGCCGTCGCCATCCAGTACCTCGTGGGCCACCGCCCGGGCTGGGCCCCGGAAGTCGGCATCGGCAAGACCCTCGTGAGCAGCGCACTCATCGACCGTGTGGTGGCCGCGGCGGGTCGCACCTTGGTCGAAGTGCCCGTCGGCTTCAAGTGGTTCGTCGATGGCCTCGCCACGGGCAAGCTGGCCTTTGGTGGAGAAGAGAGCGCCGGGGCGAGCTTCCTCGACCGCAGCGGCGCCACCTGGACCACCGACAAAGACGGCATCCTGCTTGGGTTGTTGGCCGCCGAGGTGACGGCGGTGACCGGCAAGGACCCCGGCGAACACTACACCGAGCTCATCGCCGAGCACGGCGCCCCCGACTACGCGCGCCTCGATGCACCGGCCACCGATGCCCAGAAGGCCGCCCTCAAGCGCTTGTCCCCCGACCAAGTCCAGGCCCAGACCCTCGCGGGTGACCCCATCGTCCGAAAGCTGTCCCACGCCCCCGGAAATGGCTCAGCCATCGGTGGTCTGAAGGTCGAGACCGCCCAAGGCTGGTTCGCGGCTCGGCCATCGGGGACCGAAGCCATCTACAAGATCTACGCCGAGAGCTTCCGCGGCCCTGACCACCTCCGCCAGATCCAAGCCGAGGCCCAGAACATCGTGTCTGACGTCGTCTCTGCTTGAGAACTCTCTCCACAAGGCCCTGCCCATGGGTTTGCGCTGTGCCATCGCCCTGCTCGTCGGCTGCGCCGCCAAGGTCCCCGCGCCTTCCACCGCAGCGAAGCCCGGCAAGCGGGGGATCGAGGTGCTGCACAAAGACGCCGATGGCCACGACCGCATCGCCCGGCGCCAGCTCGGCGACGACGCCTGCGCATGGGAGCTCTTGGTGGCAGGCGGCCGCTCAGGCAAGGATTGGTTGACACTCCCGACGCTGCCAGGCTTGCCCCACATCGCACCGGGGCCCACCGGGGAGCTGGTGGTCTGGACCACTTGTGAAGGCCCACACCTGTCCGGGTTCTTCATCGCCGACGGTGCCGACCTCTCCAGCCAGCTGCCGGAGTTCGTCGAGGACGTGCGCTGGACCAGCGACTACGCCGTGCGGGTGGTGGGCCGCAGCCCTGGCGACCGGCTGCCGACAGCGCTTGTGTTTGCGCGAGGCGAAGACCAGTGGATCCCCGTGAACAACACATGCGTGTCGCTGCGGATCACTGCTGAGGGGGGAGCGACCCGGGACGGCACCGACGTCAGCTTGCTGCTCTTCGACGATCTCAACGACGACGACGTCCCCGAGTGGGTTGTGGGGGAACCAGACTTGTGCGGGACAGGCTCGTGTGACGCGACGGTCTACACCCCCTGCACCGTGGAGGACCTGGCCCGCCCCATCGGTCGGTTGGACCACACCGACGGCGTCAGCGCAGGAGCGGAGACCCAACAGGGCTGGCGAGCGCTGCACAGCCGCGCGGGAGAATCCACCACAACCTATCAGTTCTCGAACGGTGAGTATCGCCGCCACTAGATGCCTCCCCGGCTCAGGGCTTGCGGTAGGCTGCCGCGCAACCTTGGAGTCTGGAATGGTGTCGCGCCTCCTGTTCATCGGCTGGACCGGTCTCGCATGGTTGGGATGCGCCGGCGCAACCTCGGACAAGCCCACATTCCTGGACGATTCAGAGCCGAACACTGACAGCGACGCACCCGCCGAGGACAGCGCAGAGGACACCGGCGAGCCTTGCGAGTGCGACGACGGCCTGTTCTGCAATGGCGTCGAGTCCTGCGACGACGAGGGCGCCTGTGAGCCCGGTGCCGCGCCTGAGCCCGAGGACGACGGCGACCCCTGCACTGTCGCCGGGGACTGCGATGAAGCGACCGACGGCTTCGACCACCACGTCGACACGTCCTTACCAGCCTGTGCACCCTACGCCCGTCCTCCCGAAGTCGGCCCTCAGGACTACGCCGCTTGGTACTGGCCCCAGAACCACCGCCCGACCGAGACCTGGCCCGCGGTGCTCTCCACGAGCCACTTCCTCACCGGTCACTACGCCTTCGCGTTTGACGAGACCACCGCCCAGATTCCCCACCTGGGTGCCTTGACCGACAGGTTGTCCGCCGAGGCGGCCCAGCAGCGCCCCCTCGCCGACATCGAGGCCTTGCCCGCCGCCAAGCTGCACTTCGAGGTCGGTCCAGCCGAGGCCCCTGTCCGGGCCACCACCTTCCTGGGCGCCGACAGCACCACCATCGATCGCACCCGAATGGTCGATGGCGGGCGCTTCCTCAACCGCCTCGTGGTCCCCACGGTGCGGTATGCCGACGACGACGCACTCGCCGGCACGGTGCAGATCGCGTCGATGCCTCGACACTTCGTCCTCTCCCAGACGATCTCAAACCTCACAGGCCCCACGACCGCCCGGGTGCGCCTCGGTGGCGACGTTCTCGCGGGACTTGACACCGCGACCTGGCTCATCGACGACCACGCGCTCACCCTGACCGATGCCTCCGGGGCCGGCTGGCTGTTCGTCATCTTCGACACCCCCGACACCACATCGAGGCTGGCGTTCGACGCAGCGGGCGAGGTGCTTGCCGAGCGAGATGGCGCGGCCGACACGCTCACCGTCTCGCTCCTCGTGGCCCCATTGTCCGCACTCGCCGAGGCCGACCTCGCCGTCTACCTCGACCCAACCAACGTGCAGGTCCACTCCACCCTGCTCGACGTGGACGGAAGTGACGTCGGAGAGTCTGTTCCTGCCGAGTGGGACCCCACCCTCGGGGCATACCGCATCACCGCGGGCTCCCTCCAGGAGGCCGGCGCCCCTCGCCGGGCAGACTTCGACGACCCCGCCTTCCACAACTGGTACGGCCGCCACCGCGTCACCCTCGACGTGGGGGACGCCGGTCCCGTGTCCGTGCCGCTCACCATCCATGGGGACGCCAACCTGTCTTGGTACATCACCGGTGGCAGCGCGTTCTGGAGGGACGAAGACGGCGCGCCGCTGGGCCTTCCCCTGCAGATCAGCAAGAACTGGCACGGCGAGTACTGGTACCACCTCACCTCCCAGCCCACCGTCTCGGGGTCCACCTCGCTCGAGCTGACGATGGCGTCGTCCCGATGGGGCCATCCCTACGCTGCATCCCATGCCCAGCTCAGCCTCATCGGCTGGGGCACCGCCGGGGGCCACTGGGACGAGTCCGCGCTGGGGGCGTTTGGCGAGAACATCACCTATGACCCAGACTTGGCCCTGGGCCGGGCCATGGTGGACGATGTTCGCCCCGTGCTGGTCGACGCAGGCACCAAGTGGAGCTGGACGGGCAACGTCGGAGGCGCCGACTTCCTGCGGTACACCACAGCGGCCGAGCCCTATTGGCAGCGCCGCCTGGGCCGAGTGCGCAGCCACTACCGCGCCCATGGCCCCAACCTCACCGACGTCGTGTACTCCGGCGTGTCGTCCGACCAACGCATCCAGGCCGACATCCGGGTGCAACTGGGGGCGACCGACGACCTCGTGCGCGTCCACTACATCCTCGACTACACCTTTGTCGAAGATGTGGCCTACGACCGCCTGGCCTTCTTCCAGGTGGCCGCCGACAACTACGGAGACAACGGCTTCGCCGGCTACGCTTGGGGCAATGCCGACACCGTGGCCATGGTGGGCGCTGTCCCCGACCACCGCACCACCGGCTACGCGTCGGATGCCGACCGCGGCATCCCGCTCGATGGGACCGCCCCTTGGGTGATGCTCTACGACAACCAGCGAGACTGGGACAGCCTGCCGGAGCACTACGCCGACATCGGCTTCGTGGTGCGGCACTTCGAGGCCAACATCGGCGGCACGGTGGTCACCACACCCCACATCAACCTCAACCGCACGTACAACGGGGGGGCGTCCCAGCTCGCGCTGGAGCTCGGCTTGCCCCACGAAGACGGGTCGCCCTGGTGTGGCGCCGCCTGCGAAGGCCAGACGCGCTTCATTCCCGCGGGCAGCCGAGTGCGCGCCACGGTGGAGTACCTCGTGCCCCCGGCCGCCAAGTCTCGCTACTACGGCGAGAGTGCGTGGCTGCTGGACCTGCCGGACGCGGCTTGGCGAAGCCCCGAGATGATGCGCACCTTGGCCCGCGACAACGACGTCGCCGTCGAGGTCTCGGTGGGGACGCTGCTGCGCCCCCTACCGATCGAGGTGCAGGCCGCGGAAGGTGCCGTGGCGGCAGATCTCCGACGCACCGGGGGCTTGGGCTACACGCCGCTCACGGTCCACGGACTGCCCCGCCACGATGGCTGGACGCTGCAAGTCGAGGGGGAGGCGGGCTGGGAAGCCGTCGATGTCTCGGTGGTCGACAGCGACGGCTGGCAAGCCGTACAGGACCCAGACGCCGGCACTTGGTCGCTCACGTGGAGCGTGGCCGCTGTGGTGGGCGAACACCTCCGTGTGGTCTGGGAAGACTGAGGTGCGCGGGAGGATCCCGAGGGCTCAGGCACCACGGTCGCGCACGCCATCCACCCACACACCATGAAATGTGATGGGAATGGCCTGTTGCAAGTCAATCTCGGCCACTGGTTCCAGAGACTCAGCCCCCAACACGAGCACCCGGCTGCGACCCGCCGCACAGTCGAAGACCATCGTCATCACAAAGTCGTCGCCCACCGGCACCGGCTCGGAGGCCAGGCATCCCGGGGGCAGGCGGTGGTGGTGGATCTGGCCATCCGCATCCAAGCGGCTGATCTGAAACTGCAGCACCCCGGCCACCACCACCTCGCTCAGCAGCCACGTTCGCCGCCCGCCGCCCCCGGGGACGTCCACCACCCGGGGGAACTCACAGTCGCCGTCCCACAAGGGCTCCGACGTGAAGCGATGCCGCACCGGATCGATCCGTGCCCGGTGCAAGCGCCCACCCGGGGCACGGCTGCTGGCATCCGTGAGCGACAAGCCCGCCCCGCTGCCCAGCGCCCAGAGCAAGGCGCTGTCGGGGTAGCGCACGTAGTCCACCACCAGCTCACCCCGGTCCTCCACCGCCCCCGCGAAGTGGAACTGCATGAAGGGGTCCACCCGGAACCGCTGGACCGCAGCGGGATTGTCGATGGGCACCACAATCACCTCGGTGCCCGACGAGGGGGTCCACCGAAACATGTCTTGGAAGGGACGCAGGCCCAGCAGCATCCGCCACGTCACCAGCTCCACGGGAGAGATGAAGAAGATCAAGTGGTTGTCGGTGGCCGCAAAGTCGTGCAGCATCACCGGCGCCGCCAGGGGCACCGACCCGAGCTTGCGGGCCGGCCCCTCGTCGGGCAGGGCAAACAAGTCGAGCAGGGTCTGTTTGCCGTAGCGAAGCCCAAAGTTGTAGGTGCAGCGCCGAGACTCAACCCGGCTGGGGTGGGCGGAGAACGCCCCAGGCACCACACCGCCGAGGTCCCGCTCGCCCAAGCATGCCAAGGTGTCGGGGTGAACCTCGGTGGGCTTTCCACCCTCCATCAGCGCAAAGAGCCGCCCTTGCCAGTGCAGCGGGCTGGTGTTGGCCGTGTTCTTCATGCCGCCCCCGTGAATCCGCCGCAAGCGATCGGGCCACGACGCCGCAAAGCTGCCCAAGTGGCGCCCCGCAGCTTGTTCTTCGACGAGTCCTTGGGTCTGGAGCACCCGCGTGGCGAGCTGGGCCCGGCCATCCGCGATGCGCACCGCCGTCATGGCGCCGTCCCCCTCAAACAGGTGGTCATAGCGCCGGCCCAGCTGCTCGATGATGCCCGGTCCGCTGCGGTAGAGCGTGCCCGCCAGCCCCTCGGGAAGGTGCCCAGTGACAGGTACATCCTCGAAGCCATGCTGGCGCCCGAGGTTGGAGAAGAACGGCCGGGGATCGAAGGAAGCAGGGGACAGGCTGGACATCCGCACACCTCGAAGTAAACGATGATTACATCATAGGCCACGGCTGCTCTTTGTCCACCCGCCCCGAGCAGGTCAAGGGAGCCTGCCCCGCACCCGGAGGGACCATGCCCCGCCAGACCTACCACCACGGCGACCTCCGCACGGCGCTCATCGACGCCGCGATCACGCTGCTGGAGGCCCATGGCGCCGCCCAAGTGAGCATGCGGGAGGCGGCGCGCATCGCGGGGGTCTCGGCGGGGGCGCCCTACCGACACTTCAAGGACCGCGACGAGCTGATGAGTGCAGTGGCGGCCGCTGGGCACCGGCGCATGATGGCCCACCTCGAGGCCGCGACCGAGGGCAACGACGGTGCGATGGCCCGCTACCGCAGCCATGGGGTGGGTGTGGTGACGTTCGCGGTGGCCCATCCCCACCTGTTTCGGGTGATGAACACGGCACTCTGGGCGCGGGCGGCGGCCTCCCCCGAGATGGCGGCCGTGGCCGAAGCGCTGAACACCCAGACCGCCTCGCTGGTGGCCGAGGCCCAACAAGCGGGGGAGCTGACACCGGGCTCGCCGGCGGTGGTGATGCTGGCGGCGGAGTCCCTCGTCTATGGCCTCGCACGGCTGTTTGTGGACGGACGCATGGCCGAGCTCGGGGTCGAGAGTGACCAAGCCGAGGCGGTGGCCAACGCGGTGGTGGACCTGTTCGGCGTGGGGCTGGTGCCTCGAACGGGCTCCGCGGTCCAAGAGCGGTGAGGCCCGGCACTGGTGCAGCCATGGCGGAGGCGCCCGGCCGCAAAGGTTTCTGGGCAGATCACCTCCCCCGCGCACCCGAGCGCCATTAGGGTACATCCACTAGGGCTACCGACCGAACAGTCACCTGTTCTGCCCCTCTCCCGCCGCGCCGCATGGCCACCCGGAGCATCCCGATGCAAATGTCCAGCATCAGCGCCAGCGGCTATGCCATGTCGACCACGGTCAACACGACCATGACGGCGAGGCAACAGTCGACGGTCGCCGACATCCTCGCCAGTGTGGACCCCCGCGCGGCCACCTCGAACGATCTTGCTGGCATCCGGGAGGCCCTCCAAGACGCCAGCGTGCGCCCCTCGCCCCAGCTTGCATCGATGATCGAGGCGGCCGGGTTCTCCGCTGAGAAGATCGGCCAAGCCGGACAGGGCCCCACGATGCGCCCGCCGCCGCCGCCCAGCGGTGGCGCCAACCCAGCAATGCTCGACGCACTGGACAGCTTGCTCCGCGAAGGCGAAGACAGCGACAACAACGACACGATGGTGGCGTCCCTGAAGAGCCTGCTCGCCGACAGTGCCTCGGCCATGCCCGGCTCGCTGGTCAGCCTCTACGCCTGACATTGGGCCCCGTTCGGCACCGACCGCCCACCGATGAGGGGCCACCGCTGGGTGTTCCCCGCCAAAGTGCGCCACCGATCCGGCGGACCGGCATCCTTGCGGGGCACGACTGGAGCCCCCCCCGATGACTGCCTTCTCCGCCGCCCTCAATGCCCATGGCCAGCCCCCCCTCACCCGCGGGCCGACCACTTGGTTGCAAGTCAACCTCGGCAAGCGCTGCAACCAAGCGTGCCGCCACTGCCATGTGGACGCGAGCCCCAGCCGCACCGAGATGATGTCTGCGGCGCTGATTGACGACGTCATCGGCCTGATGCACCGCAACCCGGGCATTCAACAGCTCGACGTCACCGGGGGCGCGCCCGAGATGCACCCCGACTTTCGCCGCTTGGTCCGGGCGGGTCGGGCAGCGGGACGGACCGTTGTCGACCGATGCAACCTCACCATCCTGTCGGAACCCGGCCACGAGGACCTCGCTGACTTTCTCGCTGAGCAGGGCGTTCAGGTGGTCTCTAGCCTCCCCTGTTACCTCCAGAAGAACGTCGACCGCCAGCGGGGCAAGGGTGTCTTTGACCGGTCCATCGCGGCCCTCCGCCAGCTCAACGCGCGGGGCTTCGGGATGCCCGGCACAGGGCTGGTGCTCGACCTGGTCTACAACCCAGTGGGCGCACACATGCCCCCCGAGCAGGGCGGCCTGGAAGCGGATTATCGTGAGCGACTGGGGGCCCTCGGGATCCAGTTCACGCGCCTGCTGACCATCACCAACATGCCCATCGCCCGCTACCTCGCGGACCTGCGGCGCCAGGGTGAGGCGGAGGCCTACCAGTCGCTGCTGGTGCAAGCCTTCAACCCGGCGACCCTGCCCGGGCTGATGTGCCGCAGCCTGCTGAGCCTCTCCTGGGACGGTCGACTCTACGACTGCGACTTCAACCAGATGCTCGAGCTGGGGCTCGTGGCCGGCCCCGACCGGCTGCAGGATCTGGGCACGCTGGCCGACCTGGACGGCACCCCCGTCGCGGTCGGGGCGCACTGCTTTGGATGCACAGCGGGCGCCGGTTCTTCGTGTGGTGGCGCGCTGGCTTGAGCCCGGGCACCAGCGGCGTCAGCGCTGCAGTGCCACAGTGACGGAGCCCGCCGGCGGTGTGCGCCGGTCGACGTAGCCCGCGACCGCCGTGACCCGCACGCTGCCCACAAAGTCGAGGTTGTCCTCGCCCAGCGGCGCAATGTGGATGACGAGGTCACGGCCCACAGGGGCGCCGAGCCGGACCACGACTGGGACGGACGGGTCAACCGTGCCGCGGGTCCACTTCGCTTCGGACCAGACCTCGGGATCGTCCGCCACCCAGAGCCCCACCACGCCGTCGGAGGGCCCACGGTTGCGACCGAGAAGCTCCACGGTGACCGCGTCCACATCGGACATCCGGACATCGGCGCTGGTGTCGACGCGGATGGTGAATGTCAGCTCGGGCTGGTCGGCGTTGAGCACCACACCGTCCACCGTGGCCGCCCCGGTCACTTGGGACCGCGCGGAGCTGGTCGCCACCGAAGCCACCATCGAGCCCACCAACACCAGTGTCGACAGGCGGGGACGGGACATGGCGGCCTCCTGGTTGGGACTCACCATGGGAGCTGCAAGATGTGCACCAATCGCCGGGAACACCGTACAAATCAGCATTCTTGCTAGGATGCAGGCGGCGGACGCTGTCCACCGATCCGACGAAACCGCACAATCAAGACATCGATGTCAGGCACACCCCAGCCCGACTCATGCCCACCGCACGAACCAGGCCCAAGAGCGTTCAGCTTGTCTTCTGCCACGCAAAGCGCTGAAACCGCGCATCCAGCGGCGTCTTGGCCAGGTGGTTCGTGTAGTTGCTCATCACCCTCTGGGCGAGCCCAAGGACCACCTCCAGCACCTGGCGCTGGGTGAAGCCCGCCTCGAAGACGGCGTCCATCACGGCATCCTCGACCACACCCCGCTGGCGCATCACCGCGAGGGTGAAGGTGCACAGCGCCTCAAGCCGGGGGGTGGGCAAGGGGGTGCCATCCCGCAGCGCTTGGGTGATGCGGTCGTCGACCTTCATCGCCTTGGCGATCGCGGTGTGGGCCGGAACGCAGTAGATGTAGCCATTCTCGACGTTGATGGTCTGCCAGACCACGGTGGTCTCTTCGTTGCTGAAGCGCGATGCGACGAACAGATCACCCACGGTTCGGTAGCCCACCAACAACCCGGGGGCTTCAGCCATCACCGCGTGCAGGTTGGGGATCGAGCCGTTGGCTTTGCGGGACTGGATCAGCTGGGGCTGGCTGGCGGCGGGGGCACTCTCGAGGGTGTGCACAAAAACACTGGGTCATCTTGGGTTGCTCCCTCGGGGGACTTGACTTGACTGATCGGTCAAAAATAGAGAAATGAGAGAAGAGAAAAAGAGGGGGAACGGGGCCCACAAACGCAGCGGGCCTACACGATGCTCTTGAGCGCTTGGCGAACCAGGGCGCTGAGCTGTTGCCGACTGGCCCCGCCCTTGCCGAGCAGCACCGTGCCGTAGGTCTGGGCCACCAGAAAGTCAGCAGCAGCACCCATGTCGGCGGGCGCAGAGATCTCGCCGCCCTCGACCGCGTTGGAGAGCGCCCGTCGAAACAACAGCGCCAGCGTCTCGCGGTTCTCGCGACAGATGCGGCTGGCCCGCTCATCGGTCTCACCCAGCTCAGCCACCGTGTTGATGACAAAACAAGCGGGGCGGTCGCCCTCGGGCGTGGCGAAGACCACGATGTCGTCGAAGAAGCCGCGGATCTCGGCGAGGCCGGCCGTGGGCGTGTTCAGGGCGCCCCAGATGCGCAGGCTGTCTTTGGCGTAGCGGCTGAGCGCCAAGACAAACAGCGAGTGTTTGTCGCCAAACGTGTTGTAGATGCTCTGGCGACCGACCCCCAGGTGGACCTCCAGATCACGCACGGACGTGGCCTCGTAGCCCTTGGACCAGAACAGCTCGGTCGCACGTTGCAACACATCGTCGACATCAAAGCTTCGGGGGCGCGCCATCGGTTCCACCTCGGAGGATGAACAGAGCCAACCCATTAAAGAACGATCGGTCAACAATGAATCGGAGAGAAGTGGGGTGCGCACGGCCACGCCCAGCAAGTGAGCGGGCCGGCGCGGTGCACGGCCTACTCGCGGGCGGGACGCTTGCCCGGGCGAGGCGCGTCGTCGGGCACACAGGCCAGCGGGACATCATCCGCATCGGGCGGCCGCAAGCAGCTTCCGGCCTTGGTGCCTTCCCGCGTCTCCACTTCACACACGTCCTGGGCGTCCAGATCGGCACACGCCTCGATGGCCTCGGGCGGCGGGCCCCGGCGGCCATCCGGTCCACCAGAGGGCTGGGCGAGGGCCGTGCCGCTGACGAACAACAGCGCGCCCAGAAGCAGGGGCGAGACGGGAGAGAAGCGCAGCGAGGGGCGGGTCATGGGAGCTCCTGGGTGCCCGGGAAGGAGTGGGCACACCCCGACAAAGCAAGAGCAATGCCAACCATGACAATGCGGTGCTCATAGGCACTCCTGCAAACCCAAGAGCGCACGGGCCCGCAGACTTTGCAGGACGGACTGCGGTTGTCGCAGGTCGGTGGGGCATCCAAGACACCCTCAGAACGGCGGATCCCTCCACCAGTCCACAACCACCGGCGCCGATCCAACCGCGCCGATGAGCGCCGCCCCCCCCACCGCTTGCGCTCCGGCCCATCGGTGGTCTCGGGCCCCCAGCCGCAGCGCCAACAAGCACGCCAACGGCACCATGACCCAGCCGTCCAGCTCGGACCACAGCACCCCTTGCGCCCACGCCAGACCGAGCACCAGCCCAACCGCCCGGCCGGCCACCACATCGAGCGGGCGCCCCACCAACACAAGCGCCGGCAAGGCCGCCGCCGCAGTCTCGGCGGCCAGCCGCACACTGCCCGTAAACGCGGTCAACACGGCACCGACCATGCCCGCCACACCCACCACACCCCACGCGCCCTTCGACGCATGGCGGCCCACCAGCTCTCCCATGGTCGCCATGCCCAGGCCCATCACCACACCCGCCACGGCCTGTTGCCACTCCGGCCGCTGCCAAGCCAGCACCGTCACCAGCGGCACGGCCACCGCGCCGCCCCACCACGATCTGGGCAAGCGCGCGGCGCCAGTCAACACAAACAACGCCGCCACCACAACACCGACGGACCGGGGCTGCCAGCCCATCCCCCACCCATCCACAACCCAAGCCACGGCGGCCCCAAACACAAAACCCAAGACGGGCCAACGCCGGAGCAGCAGAGCCACCCCCGCGCCGATGACGGGACCGAAGCCTTGGATCAGGACTTCACTTCAAGATTGACGAAGATGTGGGCCACATCGCCGATGGCTTCGTAGGTCATGCCATGATCGGACTGCTTCACCTCAAACTTGGTCTCCCAGCCCGTGGCGTGGCCACCACCGACGATCACGGGCAGGTCGGCCTCACCGGTGCGGCGAACTTCGACCGTGTAGGACTTGGTCTTGCCATGCATCGTGAGGTCACCGGTGACTTCGTAGACACCATCCGACTTCTCGGTCACCTTCGTGGACTTGAAGGTGAGGTTGGCATGGGCCTCCGCATCGAAGAAGTCGGGACTGCGCAGGTGCTTGTCGCGCTTCTCAATGCCCGTGTCGATGCTCGCCGCGACCACAGTGATGTCCATGCCCTTGAGTTTGTTGCCGTCCATCTCGACCTTGCCCGAGAAGTCGTTGAAGCGGCCCCAGGTGTAGCCGGCGCCGAAGTGGTGGGCCTTGAACATGACGCCAGAGTGGCCCTTGTCGACCTTGGCGGATCCCGCGAGGGCGACAGAGGGGATGGCGATGGCAGCAAGAGCAGCGAGGACCAGCTTGCGCATAGTAGTCTCCAGAAGTTGGGGAGCGGGGGGCACGGGACAGCAATCGAAGCGCTGTCGGACCACAACCCAATAACCCAAGGGCCCTGGCCACCCGGCCCATCGCGTTCATGGTGCCATCCACCACCACCATCCTGGGCAGTGTGCAGGCCGAGCGCGACATCCACACCCCGAACGACAATGCCGTACTGACCAGTATTCTGACGAGACACATCACGAACCATGGGTCTCCTCTCGCCGATTGTTCCGGTCCCTTGAACACAGTCTTCCACCCCAACGCGGGACTGCGGCGGTCCCTGGTCCTCACCCGACCGGTCCCCCACCCAACCCTGGCAGCCGCCGCGACTCCGCCCCACGTCCACCGCGCCCAGCCGGAGCGACCGCATTAGACGGCGCCCGCCGCGCCCGGCCCGGGCACGCCGAAGGAGCCCCGATGCAGTCGAACC
The DNA here is from genome assembly GCA_942491145.1 of Myxococcota bacterium. Lineage (GTDB taxonomy): Bacteria > Myxococcota_A > UBA796 > UBA796 > UBA2385 > CAXQUZ01. The sequence goes on from CALOBC010000036.1 coordinate 162,257, forward strand.
CCAAGAGGACGCCATGAGCGTCGCAGTGGTCCTCGGGACCGGACTGGTGGCGGGGAGCTTGCATGTGCTCGCGGGGCCGGACCACCTCGCGGCGGTGCTGCCACTGGCGGTGGTGGACCGACTCAAGGCCGTGCGCACGGGTGCACTGTGGGGGCTGGGCCATGGCATCGGCGTGCTTGTGCTCGGTGGCCTCGGGCAAGTGTTCAAGGACCGGATCGACGTCGAGAGCTGGTCGGGTGGGGCCGAGCTGGTGGTGGGCGTGATGCTGCTGGTGGTCGGTGTCTGGGCCCTGGTCCGCAGCCGCACGCTGACCATCCACAGCCATCCGCATCCCCATCCCCATCGACACCGTGCTTGGCAGACCACGCACCGCCATCCCCACGTGCATGTGCACGACCCCTCCGTCGGTGCGCCCCAGCATCCGCAAGTGGGCCGCCACGAAGGCCATGGTCACTCCGCGTTCGGCTTCGGGATGCTGCATGGAGCCGCGGGCACTGGTCACCTCCTCGGGGTGCTGCCGTCCCTCGCCCTGGAGCCATCATCCGCTGCGATGTATCTGCTGGCCTACCTCGCGGCGGCGGTGGCCTCGATGGCCGGCTTTGCGTCGCTGATGGGCCGGCTGACTCAAGGTCGGGTCCGGGGCGCCTTGCAGTGGTCGGGCGCCTTGTCGGTGGTGGTGGGCGGCGCCTGGATCGGCATGGGTGTGGTGGGCTGAAGGGCCTAAAGCACTCAACCAGAACGCCCTTCAGTGGGGCACTTTGGTGCCGAGCGAAGCCCCCGTCCGCGCCGGGTCCACCGCGCCACACAGCAACGCCGCCGCCTCTTCGTGGAGCTGAAGCTGGATGGCGATGCCCCCCGGGGTGGCGACCCGCATCATGCCCATCGGCCCGCCCACCCGGTCCAGCAGCCCCTGTTGGAAGGGGTCCGAGAGCACCGCACCATCGGGCCCGGTCTGAAGCTCCACATAGGGCAGTGCAAGCAGCTCCTCGCGCAGGGCACACGCCGCCACCGCCGCCTGTGCGCTCGGTGCGTAGACCACAAAGCGGGCATCCAGCGCGGGGTCTCCCGTCGGAAACGACTGGGGCCACATGGGCTTGACCGTGCGGTGTCGACCCATTGCCCCATCTCGGACTGCCCGGGACAGCTTGTTCGCCACAGTGGCCTCCAGCACATGCACCTGGAGCGCACTGGGCGTCGGGGTGCGCCACCCATACGAGACCTCGGTGCCGGTGCCCGTGCCGACCGTGCGCGACTCCAGATGCACCGCCACAGCCCCACACTGCCGGACCATGTGGGTGAACGCGGGGTCATCGGTGGCAATGGCCTCGTAGCCGAGTGTCTCGGTGTACATCCGCTGCAGTGCGGACGTGTCCATCGCCCCCCCCACGCGGGGAGACCGGGCCGCCGCAGGTGCAGGTGCCTTGGATGTGACCTGCGCTGGCGTCCCTTTGCTGCGCCGCAACCAGAGGTACGCGCCCACCGCGACCGCCAGCAGGCTGATGAGGCCGCACAGTGCGCTGGCCAAGACCACAACAACAGGGAGGAGACCGGCGAGCACGTCCATCGTTGGCTCCTGCAAGGGGACGGGGGGACGGGGGGACGGGGGGTCCGCAGAGCCCCCCATAAGACGGGCACTCCGGCGAGAGTGGTGCAGAACGGGTGCAGTCCCCAGGGCACCGCTTGCGCGATCCAGCGGCGAGGCCGTCCAGAAGCCTTGCTGCAATGCCGAAGGTGCAAGGGTAGAACCCCGAGCGTCGGTCCCCGACCATCAGACCCCAGGAGCAACCCCGTGCCCGTTCGTCGCTTTCGGCTTGGTGCCCACGAAGTTGACCTCAATCGCCAGGTGGTGGTCGGGCCCAATGGGACAACACAGACCCTGACGGAGCTGGAGGCCGCGCTTCTCGGCCACCTCGCCGACCGAGCAGGGACGCTGGTGCCCAAGCCGGACCTGCTGCGGGAGGTCTGGGGCTATGCGCCCGGGGTGCGCAGCCGAGCGGTCGACTACACGGTGCGCCGGCTGCGCCTGAAGCTGGAGCCCATCCCCAAAGCGCCCGTCTACTTGCTCGGGGTCTATGGCAGTGGCGTGGGCCTGGAGGGCATGGCGCCCCTCGACGAGCCGTCCCCCACCGGTGGCGGCGCTGAGCCGCCGCCGGTGCCCCTGGATCTGTTTGTCGGGCGGGAGGACGCCCTGGAACGCTTGGGGTCATGGATTGACGATGGTGCCCGCATCATCAGCATTCTCGGGCCCGGAGGAGGGGGCAAGACCCGCCTGGTGCACGAGGCCCTGCGCCGGGGTGTGCTGCCAGCGGTCCGGTGGGTGAGCCTGGGTGCGGTGGACGACGCGGCAGGCCTGGGCAGCGCCATCGCCCAAGCCCTTGGACGGATGGACAGTGACGCCGCCGCCGCCCTTCAAGGTCAACGGGGCTGGCTGGTCCTCGACGAGGGGGAACGCTGCACCGCACTGCTCCAGGAAGCCCTTCCCCACTGGCTTCAGGGCGCATCCAACCTCGGCGTGGTCCTCACCACGCGGGAACGTCTGGGCATCGCCGGGGAGCTGCCGCTGTGGCTCGGACCGCTGTCCGCCCGTGCATCGGCGCGGCTGTACGAAGCCCGAGCCGCCGCTGCCGGTGCGCTCCACCCGCCTGGGGACGCCCAAGTGGCCGATCTGGTGGACGCCCTGGAGGGCTTGCCCCTCGCGATTGAGCTGGCGGCAGCCCGGGCGGGGGTGCGCACGGTGGATGACTTGCTGGCCACGCTGGACCGCCCCTTGGACACCCTCGCGGACGGGGGTCGCTCGCTGCGCACGGTGCTGGAGTGGTCGTGGGCGCTGCTCCCCGCCGAAGATGCCGCCGTACTGGCCCGATGCGCGGTCTTCCCGGGACGCTTTGGCCGAGAGGCTGCCGAGGTGGCCGCCGGTCCCGCCGCCGTGGCCGCCCTCGATCGGCTGCGGAACCGGTCGCTGGTGCGGGCCTTTCCGGGCACCCGGCGGACCTTCCTGTTGGCCCTCGGTGTGCGGGCCCTGGCCGAGGAGCGCTTGCCAGCGGCCAGTCGCTACGCCATCGAAGACGCCCTCGCGAAGTGGGCACAGGACCGGGCAGAAGGTGCGGCAGGGCGGACGTGGATTCGCGACGAGCTGGAGCTGCTGCGGTCCCTTCAGCACCGGCTGGCCTTGCGCAGCCCGGCCGCCGCCTTGGCCCTCGCGACCCGCATCGCCCCCACAATGGCGGAGCGGGGCATGGCCCAAGCGGCCCTGGAGTCGCTGAGCGGGGCGCCGGCCACGTCCGCAGCCGCTGTGGTGCGGGGCCAGATGCTCGCGATGCTGGGCCACCGCGAAGATGCCCGGCAGGTCTTTGAGGCCGCGCTGCGGGGCTCCGATCCCACCGTCCTGGCCCGAGCCCGGCTGGACCTCGCGGAGCTGGACATGATGCTCGGCCAGGCGACCCTCGGCGAGGCCCACCTGACCGAGGCCCTGCGCCTGTTCACCACTTGCGGCGATGCTCCCGGTGTGGCCACGGCGACCCAACGGCTGGGCTTGGCAGCGCGGCTGCGCGGGGACTTGCCCCGAGCGCTGCACCGTGCGCGGGAGTCCCTGCGCCTGTGGCAGCACCTCGAAGACCCCGACGGTGTGGCCGGGGCACGCCTCGACTATGGCCTGCTGCTGAGGAACCTCGGCAAGCTGGTCGAAGCCCGGCGAGAGCTGCAGCACGCGCTGGCGACCTTTGAGGCAACCGGCAACGTGCGCCGCACGGCCACGGTGCGGCTGAACCTGGGGGTGCTGTGCGCCAGCCAAGGGGACCGTGAGCTGGCAATGCACCACTACAACGCAAGCATGGTGCTTCAGGAGAAAGTCGGCAACCGGCGGGCGGCGACAGTGCTGCAGCTCAATTGCGCGTCCATCGCGATGTTTTCCGACCAAGCCGACAAGGCCGAGGCCCACCTGGAGGCCGCCGGCACCGCTGCTGCGGAGCTCGATGATCCCCGGCTGGCAAGCCTGACCGTCGCCCTGCGGGGGATCCTGCGGTGTGTGCAGGGGCGCCAGCTCGAGGCCCTCGCCCTGCTCCAGCGTGCGGTGGCCCAGCTGGTGGCCCTCGGCGCCGGGCCCACCGCCAGCTGGTTCGCCACCTACATCGGCGTGATCGGAGCACTGGAGCAGGTTCCCGTGGCGATGGGTGTCCCGCCCGCGTGCATGGCCTTGGTCGTGGCAGCCCAGGCTGTGGCCGCGGGCACGTCCGCCACCGCAGCACTCTCGGCGATGGCCCCGGCCGAGCTCGACACCGAAGATGGGCGCTTCTTGGCCGGCTGGCTCACCGAGCTGAGCGGCGGCCTGCCAGCGCTCCCGGCCCCCCAGCCGGCCTGACCGAGGCCGTCCGCCACCCCAGCGCTCCGGGGCATGTGCGCTATGCTGCCCCTCGCACCGAGAGGAGAGTCCTTGCGCCCCGAGCCGTCCGTGTCGGTGCTGGTGATGACCTACCAGCACGCCCCCTTCATCGAAGACAGCTTGCGCGCCGTGCTCGCGCTGGAGGGCTCGCCCGTCGAGGTCTTGGTCTGGGACGACCACAGCACCGACGGCACGTGGTCCCGCATCACCTCAGTGGTGGCGGCGTACACCGGTCCCCACCGGGTGCGCACCTTCCGCCATCCCCACAATGTCGGCGGTGCCCAGAACGCCCTGTCAATGGTCCATGCCGCCACTGGGAAGCTGCTCATCCAGTCCCATGGCGACGACATGCCCTACCCCGACCGGGTCGTCCGCATCGTCGACCTCTGGCGCCGCACCGGGGCCAGCATGATCACCCACGACGTCGACATTCTGGAGCACGGTGCGGTCCAGGGTGCCCAGCTTGGGTCCCGGCCCGGACGGGTGGTGGGCGACCGCCAGATCACGCTGGAGGAGCTGCTGACGGTGCCCTTTCGCGACGAGCTGCTGGGGGCCACAATGGCCTTCACCCGCGACATCTTCGACCGGTTCGTGCCCTGGGACATGGACCAGCTCAGCGCCTTCGGCCCCGGCGACAGCATCTTGCCGTTCCGCGCTGCGCTGACCGGAGGGCTGTGGTTCCTCGACGCGCCCCTCACCCGCTGGCGTCAGCACGGCGGCCAGGTCAGCCGCTTTGTCGTCCAGCCCGGCGCCACAGGCGACAAGGTGGCCCAGTCCGCCGGCCATGAGACCCTCAAGGCATTCTTGGTGGTCGCCCTCCAGCAACGCCTGCGGGACATCCAACACTGCATCCAGCAGGCCCCCAGCCCGGCAGTGGATCAGCCGCTCGCAGTTGGTGAGCCACTGAAGCAGCACGTTCTTGACGGGGACAAGCCCCAGCACGGCGCCCCACAGGGCGCTCCCCCACGACATCCTCGCACCGAGGCTGCCGCCGTCCGGTCGGGGACCGAGCGGGCTCAGCACATCGGACGCGCCGAGCTGGCGAGAGCCCACCAGCGCACCCAGATCACACTCTTCCGCACACTGCAGGCCTGGTCCGGCCACCGGGCGACGCTGGAAGACGCCGGCCGTGTCCTCGCCTGGCCCCTGCGCTCGGTGGCCCCGTGAGCCCCATGTTGCCCATCACCACCAGCATTCTCGTGGACGCGCGACACGGCATGCCGACCGGGCTCGAGGCCGCACCCGGCACCGAGCTGTGCATCGCCGGACCGGGGTGCCCGTTGCCCTTGCCCGCCCACGCTTCGGAAGCCCAGACATTCTGGACCTTGGTGGAGGCCGCCCAGGGCCAGGTGTGTGTGTGGCTGCACGGGGCCGACCGCCCGGACCCCTCGCGGACGACCCGACTTGTCCAAGCCATCGCAGAACTGGGCGTTCCCGTGGCCGGTCATGCCATGGACTGGACCGGCGGGCAGCGCTCCGAGCGCACCGTGCGGCTGGCCCCCAAGCTCGTGCCCAGCGGAGTGTTGTCCCTGGACACCTTGGCCTTTCGACGAGACGTGGCCCGACATGCCCCAGCGCGGGGCACCCACCGGGAGGGCACCCGCATCGCCTTGGCCGTGTGGGCGGCGCGCAATGCTGGGGTCGGGTGGGTGGACACGGTGCTGCTGGACACGAGCGCCCGGACCACAGACGACGGGGTGGCCGAAGAAGCACGCCTCGCCCGCGCGGTGCAGTCGGCGACCCTTGCGGTGCAGAGATGCGGGGGCACGCCCCTTCAGGACCCCGCACTGCGACACCTTCTGGACCTGTCCACCCGCTGGACCCGCGCCCGAGCATCCCTCATCAACCGCGGGCACCAGCCGGTGTGGGGCTGACGGTCACCCCACACCGAGGCGGGCTCAGCGCGGTCCCCAGTCCTGCACCTCAGCATGCTGGGCGTCGGCCACCTTGAGCCAGTCCAGCTGGGACAGCCCCTCCCGGTCCACCCGCCAAGCATCCAACAGCACCTTGATGGCCATGACGTCCACCACCACAAAGGCGTTGCTCACCACGCTGTCGCCATAGGCCGACGGCTTCTCGGTGTTAAAGGCATACATCACCTTCACCGAAATGGACTTGCGCCGGGCCACGTCCTGCACCTTGCGCAACACATCGGGGTTAAAGTCCGGCTCGTCAGTGACCACGAGCAGCTGCCGGCGCTTGTCGGAGGTTGCGGACACCGAGGGATCTTCGAGCCACTGGAGCGCCGCCGCCAGCCCTTGCTCTTGGGAGCTGCCGATGCGCTCCACCAGGGCTGACGGGGCACCCCGAACGTTGGGGTCTCCGGTCACCCGGTCGCTGGCGGCCTGAAGCAACCGAGCCGCTTCTTCCCGGGACAGCGGCTCGCCGTTGTTGACCTTGCGCAGGGTCTTTCCGTCGGAGTCGAAGCCTGCAAGTGCGAGCTCACCGTCGAAGCCACCCTTCTCGACAAGGCCCGCCAACAGGGCATACTCATCACTCTGAACCGAGGGGCTGCGGTCCAACAATAGGTACGAGGTGCCGTAGCCATCGAGGTCCTCGTCGGCGGAGCCTTCGGTCATGCCACCGAGCAAGTGCCGCGTCGTCAGCACCGTTGCCCGCCCGTGGCGCCCATCCCCCTTGAGCAGCTTGATGGGCGTGTCCCACGCTTCGGTGCCGGGCACCACAAAGTAGTCCTCGGCGTCCTTGCCGTCGGCCATGGTGGTGTTGGTGTCGGAGCTGTCGCGGACCTCCTGGTCGAAGACATACAACAGGCCCTGCATCTCGGCGATGTCGGAGTTCCCGGAGCAGTCCGTCCCGCATGTGGCGTAGGACCAGATGTTGCGGGCAATCTCCACACACGCCTGGGCCTCGGGGAAGTCCAGTGTTGCCCCTGGATAGAAGCGCCCGACCACGGCGCGGAGAAACGGGGTCTCGCCGGCGGCGCGGACATCGGTGCGGGGGCGAGTCGGCTTGAGCGGACCGGCGTAGCGGGTGACAAACATGCCGAAGTTGAAGTCCTGCACCAGCATCGTGCGGTACTCGCCCAATGTGTCGATGCCATTGCAGGCCTTGAGGTGGGCAGCCTCCCCGGCGGCCTGGGCTTCACCACTGCGGCCCATGTGCATCGACGTGCTGAGGGGGGTGCCCGCGGGCGCCGGATCCATCGTGAGCCCGAGGGCGTGGTCGCCGTCCAAGTGGTGAAACGTGTTGTCCGAGGCCAGCTGACGCGACTGGGACTTGGACTCGACCTCGTCGTACTGGGCCACCCCAAGGGCGCCCTGCCGCGGAATCGCACCCGGCAGCGCGGTCAGCAGCTCGGCGCGGGCGAGGGTCTGCTCGTCGTGGTGCGCAGCCAGCGCGGACGCCTGGTCGGAGTTGGCCGGACCATCGGCCTGCGTCGCACGGGGCTGGTGAGCCACGGTCTGCTTGGCGGGGGACTGGGGGGAGTGGGTGCGCATCGAAGCTCCGTCGAGCAGGCTGGGGTCAACAAGGCCGGGCCAGTGGGCCGCCGCACCACGGTGCAGAGCGAACGACGACAAAACCTGTCATCACGTCGTTGTCACTCAAGACCGGAAGCATCGAGCGGTGGGCACAGGCCGCCCGCCGCTGGGCCGAGCAGCCATTCTACACATCCCACAGCCACCCGCACAGCAAGAGCCCGATGCTGGGTGCAGTCGCCGTTTCAGCCATCGCCATGCATGGCTCGCCTGACCAGTTCATGTTGTTCACTTCGTGAATCAATCGAGAGACACACTGGACGAGTGCTGGCCGGGCCCAGGCACCGATGACCCCGACGGCGCCGCTACCTTCTGGGCGTCAAGGCGATAGGGCCCCACCTTGGCTTGACGTGTGCAAGAGCCCGTCCGCCCAGACCCGGGTGTCCCGTGACCGACCTGCTCTTTGCCCGCTCCCAGATGGCCATGTCCCTGGCCTTCCACATCCTGTTTGCCGTCGCCGGCATGGCGATGCCCATGCTGATGGTGCTCGCCGAGGCACGGTGGCTGAAGACCGGCGAGCCCGGCTGGAAAGAGCTGGCCCAGCGGTGGGCCAAGGGCACGGCGGTGCTCTTTGCGGTGGGGGCAGTGAGCGGCACGGTGCTGTCGTTCGAGCTCGGCCTGCTCTGGCCGCAGTTCATGCAGTGGGCCGGCGGGCTGATCGGCATGCCCTTCTCACTCGAGGGCTTCGCCTTTTTCCTGGAAGCGATCTTCCTGGGTATCTATCTTTACGGCTGGCAAAAAGTCTCACCAAAGCTGCACCTCGCGGCGGGCATCGGCGTGCTCATCAGCGGTGTCAGCTCCGCCGTCTTTGTGGTGTCGGCCAACGCATGGATGAACACCCCCACCGGCTTTGAGTTGGTCGACGGCGTGGTGACCAGCATCGACCCGTGGGCGGCGATGTTCAACCCAGCCTTTCCCACCCAGGCGCTGCACATGGTGCTGGCCGCCTTTGTCACCGTGGGCTTTGCGGTGTCGGGGGTGCACGCTTGGTTCTTGCTCAAGGCCCCCGACGCCACTGCCCCGGCCCTTGGCTTTCACCGCCGGGCCCTGTCCATTGCGATGCTCGTGGGCGGGGTGGCGGCGTTTGTCCAGCCCCTCTCGGGCGACCTGTCCGCCAAGCACCTCGCAAAGGCCCAGCCGGTGAAGCTCGCGGCGATGGAGGCCCACTGGGACACCGCGTCCTGGGCTCCGCTGCGCATCGGAGGCTGGCCCGATGAAGAGGCCGAGGTCACCCGATACAGCATCGACATTCCCGGTGGACTCAGCTTTCTCAGCCACATGGACCCCCGGGCAGAAGTCGCCGGACTGCGAGAAGTGCCCCGGGAAGACCGGCCGCCGGTCACCATCGTGCACGTGGCCTTTCAGCTCATGGTGGCCGCCGGCTTCGGCATGATGGCGGTCGCGGCACTGTTCGGCTTTCGAGCTTGGCGCACCAAGGCGCTGCCCCTGGATCGGTGGTTGCTCCGCCTCGTCGTGGCCAGCGGGCCCTTGGGGTTTATCGCCCTGGAAGCCGGCTGGGTGGTCACCGAAGTCGGCCGCCAGCCCTGGGTCATCCACGGCATCATGCGCACGGCCGACGCGGTCACGCCCATGCCCGGGCTCGCGGTGCCATTCGCTGCCTTTACCTTTCTGTACATCATTCTCGGCGTTTCGGTGGTGGTGCTGCTGCGGCGCATTGTGTTTCTGACA
>CALOBC010000037.1:0-218493 GCA_942491145.1 Myxococcota bacterium
GGTGGAGGCGACGCTCGGCGTAGAGGGGCACCAGCGCACCGATCACCGCCAAAGAGCAGGCACCATGCACCAATGCTCTCGCGAGCATCCGGGAGCAGATGGAGCAGCGCGAGGCCTCCCACCATCACCAGAATGAAGCCGTCCAGGAAGGCGTGCAGTTCTCCTCGGCGGTGGAGAAGTCCCGCGAGAATGGGGCCCAGAGCCAGCGCGCCGGCCGAGAGGACCAGGGAGGTATTTGCGTCAGGCGTGATCATTCAATTCTTGTCCAGCCAAGCTCTGAATTCTGAGTAGTCCTCGATGACCAGCGCCGCGCCGGCACCGTGCAGCTCCTCACGGGGGTGGCATCCCCAGGCCACACCGATCCCGGTGGCTCGCGCCTGGGCGGCGGCTTGCATATCGAAGCTCGTGTCGCCCAGCATCAGAGTATTCTCAGGTTCGCTGCCCGTCTCTTGCATGGCATTGAGGAGCATTCCCGGGTGCGGCTTGCTGGGGGCATCGTCGGCGGTTTGCAAGGTCGCGAAGCGATCGCGGATCCCGTGGAGTTCCAAAGTCGTATAGAGCCCACGCCGTGACTTGCCGGTCGCGATTCCCAGAAGGATACCCCGTGCCTGGAGCAAGTCCAGGATCTCCAGGGTGCCCGGGAATAGCGCCTGCTGGAAGCCCGGAGTGTTGCGTAGTTCTGCTGTACGCCTCACGGTAGGCGGCAACCAGGGCTTCGTGCTGCTGGCTCTCCAGCTCGGGCACAAGAGCGCGCACGCTCTCCAGCAGACTCAGGCCCTACCAGGCGCCGCACTTCCTTCGGAGGCGGCGATTCGAGCCCCTCGGATTCGAAGGCGCTCTGCATCGCGGTGACGATGCTTCCTTCAGTGTCCACGAGGGTTCCGTCACAATCGAAGATCGCCAGCCGCACGCCCATGCTCGTCCTCTGCGGGGGAAACAATAAACGGGGCCGCCCTGGCCGGGCCGCCCCGTGAGGTTGGAGGAAGATGGTTCAGGAGCCGGCCTGGCGCCACTCTTCCAATTTGTTGCGATAGGACTCATTGGCTGGGTCCTCTTCGGCCGCTTGGCCGATCAGAGTCATCGCCTGCTCCTCCTTGCCCAGTGAGCGACACAGCTCCGCCGCGGTATCCAGAATCGCCGCGCGATCCGGTCCGGCTTCGGTGAGCTCCACGCCCTTGAGTGCCAGTTCCTCGGCGCGCTCGAGGTCCACCTGCCGGTTCTCGAACACCACCACGCGTAGGCGTTGAGGCGCTGTGGATCCTCCTGCCAGCCCTCGGGCATCGAAGCGAACTTCAGCTCTGCGGCCTTGGCGCTGTCCTCTTCGATGACCAGCGCGTACTCGATGGAGAGGTCGGTGACCATGCCGGCCAGCTCCTCCTCATCATCTTCGGCCACGACGGGGCCTCATAGGCAGGCGTCAGGAACTGCACTTCGTAGGCGTCGAGCTCCTTCTTGTCCCCCAGCCACCGTGCATAGTAGTAGACCATGCCCTTGTTCTCGGCTGTCACCTGATCGCTGAGCAGGGCCACGTTCCCGGGAGGCGGTCACCACATCGATCTCCAGCTGATCCTTGCGGCATGCCTGCATGCTGGACTCGAAGATCTCGTAGGCATAGTCGCTGTCCGGGTCCAACTTGTCCGCCTTGAGGTAGAACTCGATCCCCTGGTTGAAGTCGCCGCCCGAGCTCAGGATGCGCGCGACCTTCTCGGCGTCGACCAGAGTGGGGTCGGTCTCGAAGCGGGCGATCTTCTGGTCGACAGTGGTGGGGTCATCCAGTCCAGCTCCCAGCGCGGTGGTGAAGTGATCGGGGCCCCCGTAGCCAGCCCAGCGATCCAGGACATCGCCCTCGGCGTTGGTCAGAATCCAGCTTGGGTATCCAGAGACGGAATAGCGTTCGGCCAGCTCGATGCCCTCACCCTTCTCGGCGTCCACTTTGAGGAAGACAGCGACTTTCTCGAGAGCAGCTTGGATCTCAGCGTTATCTTTCGACTCACGGTCGAATTTTTTGCAGTAGCTTCACCACTCGGTGAAGAAGTCGAGCAGAATCGGCTGGCCCTGCTCCTGCGCGGTCGCCATCGCGGCCGCATGGTCGGCTGGCGCCCCGGCCACGGCCGGGAGAGCAAGTGCGACCACGAGCCCCAGAGCCAGTGCGGCGGCCCACAGACGGGTTGCTTGGAACATGAAGTGCCCTTTCGGGTAGAGGTTGGGATGTTCGTTCGAGAGTAGAACAGAGCGGGCTTCGCTCCGAAGCGTCCCTGCACCTGGCTGTGCGTTTTTTGCGGCGGGATGCTAGACCTGCTGCCTCGCACAAGGGGCCTTCACGCCCCCGAACCAAGGGATGGACCAAATGGCACTGATTCTACGGCCTGGGGCGATTCTGGCCCTCGCTTGGCTGATCTGGAGTATCTCCGGCCCCCAGAGGGCCTTGGCGGGCCAGGAGTGGGACGAGGTCACCCAGCTGGATGGGCTCTACGCCGTCCTCAATACGGATTTGGGTCCTATCGTCTGTACCCTGCTGGCCAGCCGCGCTCCCTTGACCGTCGCCAACTTCGTGGGTCTTGCCGAGGGCACCCGGGAATTCAAGGATTCTGAGACCGGAGAGATGGTTCGCCGTCCATTCTACGAGGAGCTGCTCTTTCACCGCGTCATCGAGGAGTTCATGATCCAGACGGGGGATCCCACGGGTACCGGGCTCGGAGGCCCTGGCTATCGCTTTCGTGACGAGTTCGACTCGGGCCTGAGCCACGATCGACCGGGAACGGTTTCGATGGCCAACGCCGGGCCCAACTCCAACGGCAGTCAATTCTTCATCACCGAGGTCGCGACACCCTGGTTGGATGATCGGCACAGCGTCTTTGGCCGCGTGGTCTACGGTCAGGATGTAGTGGACGCCATCGGCGCCTCCGAAGTGGAAGAGCAGCGCCCACTGGAACCCGTCTATCTCCAGAATGTCCAGATCATCCGACGTGGCACGGCCGCGAAGGAATTCGATGCCGAGGCCGTCTTCGAGCAGTTGAAGGATCTCAATCAGAGCGAGCTGGCCGAACGCCGCGCCCGTGAGTTCGAGGAGCGAATTTCGCAGATCCGCGACGACTCCAAGTCCAATCCTGACGGAAGCCGTTACACGGTCTTGCAGGAAGGCAAGGGCGAGAGGCCCGTGACAGGGCAGACCATCAAGGTGCACTACGTGTGCTATCTCCCCGATGGGACCATTGTAGAATCCACTCGTCAGCGAACGCGCCCCCATGCGCCTGGTCGCGGGGCAGCCACGTCGCGGTCTGGACTGGGAGAACCAATACCTGGAGATGAAGCCCGGTGAGAGACGCTGGCTCTTCTTGCCTCCTGAGCTCGCCTTTGCCTCGCGCGGGATCCCCGGCGTGGTTCCACCGGACAGCCCATTGATCCTGGATCTCGAACTCGAATCGATCATCATCGAATCACAAAGGGGAAGCGAATGACGGACGGACGAACCACGGTCTTCTCTCGTTTCCCCGGCTCCTTCTGGGCGGCCAACGTCATGGAGATCTTCGAGCGCATGGGCTGGTACGGCTTCTACGCCGTCAGCAGCCTGTACCTGACCGGCGCCCGTGGCCGACGGTGGCTTGGGCTGTCCTCCGAGGACCGCGGGGTGATCCAGGGCCTGGCCACCTTCTTCCTCTATCTCTTCCCCGCGGTCTTCGGGGCTCTGGCCGACCGCTACGGTTTCAAGCGCATGGTCCTGGCCTCGAGCCTGGTGATGATCCCCGGTTACCTCCTGCTGGGCATTCCCGACGGCTTCTGGGGTTTTCTTGCGGTCTATTTCCTGGTGGCCGTGGGCCACGGCATGTTCAAGCCGGTGGTGATCAGTTCGGTCGCCAAGTCGGTAACCGAGAAGACCGGATCCATGGGCTTCGGCATCTTCTACATGATGGTCAACATCGGCGGCTTCCTCGGCCCCATCGTGGCCGGCATCGTGCGCGGCTGGGACTGGCAGTACGTCTTCTACTGTTCGGCGGGCTGGATCCTTCTCATGGGCATTTTCACCCTGATCTTCTACCGGGAGCCGCCGCGGGACGAGGCGGCCGAAGCACAAAGGTCCCTGGGCGAGGTCTTCGCAGGTATGATCGCGGTGGTGGGCAACGGCCGCTTCTTCCTGCTGATCGCGGGCCTGCTCTTCCTGCTGGTCATGGGGTCCAAGTGGCTGGAGTGGTCGACCTGGGGGCCCGCGGCGGCGGCCTGGCTGGATCGTCAACTTCGGCTGGGACTGCGGTTTCGCTCAACCGATGGGCAACGGGCCAGGCCCAGGACGGCGCCTGGTTCCTGCAGCCCATGAAGGTGGGCGAGGGCCGCTACCTGGTGTTCCTGGTCCTGATGGCCTTCTTCTGGACCAGCTTCAACCAGATCTTCATGACCCTGCCCGAGTACATCCGCGACTACGCCGACACCAGCGACCTGATCGGCAGCCTGACGCCGATCGCCGGCTGGATCACCGGCTTCGCGCGATCGCTGGGCGCGGATACCAGCGAGTGGGGCCGGGCCGTCCTCGAGCACGGTCAGGTCAAGCCCGAGCACCTGATCAACCTCAACGCGTTGGGTATCATCGTCGGCCAGGTGGCCATCGCCTACATGGTGCGTAAGCTGGCAGCCGTTGACGACGATCATCCTGGGCAGCTTCATCACCGTGATCAGCTTCCTGCTCTACCTGATCGGGCCAGGGCGGCTGGATCATCGTCATCGCCGTCCTGGTGTTCTCGGTCGGTGAGATGCTGGCCAGCCCACGTCGAAGGAATACGCCGGCCGCATCGCGCCGCCGGACAAGGTGGGGATGTACATGGGCTACTTCTACTGGTGCGTGGCCCTGGGCAATCTGCTTCGGAAGGGATCGTCTCTGGGGGGGGGGGAGGGGGGGGGGGGGGGGGGGGCAGGCCTGTGGGCTTTTCGGGACCACAGGCGTGGACAGGCCCGGAGGTGCAATGGGGGGTTTGGGGCCGGGGTAGCGGGGTGGGCCGCTCCATCGGTAGAATGGGAGGGGGGGGCAGGGAGAGTCGAAGGGGCGTTTTCTTCACGAATTCGCTTGCTCTGGATCTCACATGCGGATATTCCCCGCATCTGAAATACGGGTCATGAAGGACCCCTTTCCGCCGCGGTGTTGCGCGCCAAGGCTGGGACCTCCCCGGACTCGTTGTCGATCGTGAACGGCCGGCGACCGCCGGCGCATCGTTTGGCAATCAACCTGTAGGAGGCCTGTCGTGGCCAAGAAGAAGACCGCAGCCAAGAAGAAGAAGACCGCAGCCAAGAAGAAGCCCGCCCGTCGCGCCAAGAAGCCCGCGATGGAAATGCTGATCGTCGGCAGCAAGAGCAAGGCCGTCATCAAGGACAATGGCATGAACGTCGCCGGCGATGCCCTCGAGGGCCTCAACGAGTGTCGTCTACTGGTACCTGCAGCAGGCATGCCTGCGTGCCGCCGCGAACGGTCGCAAGACCGTGCGCGCCCACATTCATCGGCGTAGTCGCGCTCCGTGCCTTACTGAAGGGCCGTTCCGGACACTCCGGGGCGGCCCTTCTTCTTTTGTCCTCTCCCTGCTGACGGCTCGTGAACAAGCCGATCAGTGCCTAGCACCTCGCATCCACTCTTCCCTTATGGAAGTATGCATGCACAAGTTTGTTCACGGAGTGGGCTTCGCCCTGCTGGCCCTGTTTCTCATCTCGCCCGCCCACGCATTTGACGTCACCTTTGGTGTCTCTTGGGATGCTGTATCCCTACAGAGTGTTCTGGATGCCGAGTACGGCGCCTGAGCCATCGATGTAGTGAATGAGTTCATCGGTGCCAATCCCGGCGACCGGACCCCGTCTGGCAGGACCTTGGGATCTACGGGGGACTGACCCGCGCTTTGCTTCCTTTGTGGCGAAGGCCCCTTCCAGCGGGGAAGAGGCCTTTGTTTTGCTCTCTTGTCCGGGATGCGGGCTCCCGCTAGGCTCTCTTGCACCTCGAGCCTCGATGGAGTGAGCCGCCCATGTCGCATGCATCACGATTCATCCTCAGCTGCTTGTGTCTCCTCGTTCTCTCGCCCATCCACGCCGTGCGCGCGGAAGATGGCGACGGACTGCCCGACTATTTTGGAGAGTCGAGCTGGTTGCTGAGCCCACCGGGTATGGCCCCCGGGCTCGCCGCGGGACTCTTCAATCCCGCAGCCTATGGCGTGGCGGAGAACAATGGCCTCTACCTGGGATGGAGGGGAAACGACGCACTCTCCGTGCGTCGCGGTGACCTCGATTTCAGTACGAGCTCCGACGATTTCGCGGGCGTGGTGTCCCTACGCAACCTCAGCTTCTCGGTGCAGCACTTCGACTTCGATCCGGATGCCTTCGATGCTGAGCTGGGAGCCGGCGCGGTGGGAGATGATCCCAGCGTGACCGACTATTCCCTCAGCATAGGGGGGAATCGCGATGGCGGCATTGGGCTCTCGTATTCCTGGGCCGGCGGAGATCGTGATCTGATGGCCTGCTGCTCTCGTGGCTGGGGCTGGGACTGGGTGGTCGTCTGCCTGATCGCAGATGTCCGCGGCCGGCGACGGACAAGAGAGTCAGCCAGGGCTGAGGGGGCCACTCGATTAGCGCTCTTTAGCGTGAATAAGCGCCCAACAGCCCATCCGGGTTTCCAACCGCTCATTAACGCGAATTGACACTCATAATGAGAAGTCCAGCCCTTCGAGACCCCTTGTCCGTTCCTGCCACTCCCGGCCCGGTAATTGCGGTGCTGTGCTTGGGCCTCACGTGAGCACTCATTGAACAGAAGGGAACGGAGCGCCGGCCTCCGGCCCGGCCGTTACCGCATCACAGCGCCCTCGGCGTCGCCTCGACAGCGCTTCCTGCGTCCTCGGGTGAGGCAACTGCTGATGAACGCTCATTGGCGCTCATACGGCTGAGGCCACAATCCGAGCGGCAGGCGGCGAGCCACAGGTGAGCAGAGATCGCCACAGAGGAAGAGCGCCTGGCGGGGGGAGGGTTACAGAACGACGAAACGGTGGGAGGGCACGAAGTTCCCCCGATTATGCCTGTCCTCTCGCGGCTGCAGCGCCTAACCGCGGTGGTTTCAAACCACGGAATGAACGGAAGAAGCGGAACAGACCCGACGTTGGCCGGATCGGTCCTTCCGCATCCTTCCGTCTATTCGGCGGTCAACTGCTAGCCCACGAACGCCGTCGGGGCTCACTGGATTGACACCTTAGTCCTATAATGTAACTCTGTTTTTATGAAAGTGACGGTTGAAGTTTCGGATTCCGAGATTCGGGAAATCCTGAAATACTCCGGAGAGAGAATGAAGGGGCCCGCAATCAGGCGGTTGGCTGTGGAGGAGTTGAACTACCGCAAGCGCTTGGAAATGAATGATAGATTCCATTCAGGCGAGTGGGGAATTGAGCTGCCAGACGTCGAGCAGCTCCGAAGGGATCGAGCGATATGGGGCCCTTGATCGACACCTCGTTGTGGGTCGACCATTTCCGGTCCTCAACGCCGCAAGCGGTCAAGGACCAAGTACTGACGTACGTCAACCAGAAGGGAATTTGTGTTGGCGAACCCATTCTGTTTGAGCTGTTGTCGAACGCGCACGGTCGTGACCGGGCTCGGCTTGACGCCTACTTCGCACTGATCCCCGTGCTGCCAACCCCGCCGGAGTTATGGCGAGAAGCCGTCCAATTGGGCCGGCAATGCGTCGATGCCGGGCTGAGCGTTCCCTCGATGGACCTTCTGATCGCCTCCCTCTGCATCCACCACCGGGTTGAATTGGCAACGTTCGACGTGCATTTCAGCGCCATTGCGCGGGCCGCCCCGCTCAAAGTCATCTGTCCGCCGCGCGCGGCATGATCACTACTCGACTCCGACACGCACCGGAGTACCGCACGACTTCATACTCCGACCATCATCGGGGCGGAATCGGCCAATATCCCCAGCGGTTTGGGACGGAGCTCGGACCTCAGTGGAGGGGGTGTCCCGCCGAGCGGGGCAGCCGCCGATGAGCAATCTTCAGCATGACCAAGCCAGGGGAGGGAGTGCTGAACCAACGGAGCGCCGGCCTCCGGCCCGGCCGTTACCGCATCAGCTCGCCCCTGGCGTCGGCTCGGGGTAGGGTTCGTCTTCAGAACTCAACGATGGACACACCTGCTGATTCCAGGAGCGTGGGCGAACGGCACCCGGGCGGTTTTGCGACCACGTTGTGGACAGAGGTGGTTCTCGCCGGTGCCTCCGCATCGCCTCAGGCTGATGCCGCGCTGGAGACATTGTGTCGGAGCTATTGGTATCCGCTCTACGCCTGGGCGCGACGCCAGGGCTACGATGCTCCGGATGCCGAGGACCTGGTTCAGGGCTTTTTCGGGGTGTTGTTGGCAAAGCAGTATCTGAGGGGATGCCGATCGCTCTCGGGGACGCTTTCGATCGTTCCTGTTGACGTCGCTCAAACATTACGTTGCCAACCAGCGAGACCGGGCTGGCGCCAGAAAGCGTGGTGGTGGTTTCGACTTCGTTTCCCTGGACGCGGGGGAGGCGGAGACGCGCTACGGCCTGGAGCCGGTCGATGTCGATTCGGCGGACCGAATCTACGAACGACGCTGGGCGCTGACGGTTTTGGAGCGTGCGCTGCAGAGGTTGCGCAAGGAGTATGCGGCGGCAGGGAAGGTTCAACTGTTCGAGCAGCTGAAGGAGACGCTCCAAGATGGCCGGAGCCTGCCGTATGGTACCAGGGCGAAGTCGTTGGGGATGAGCGAAGGGGCCGTCAAGGTGGCGGTGCATCGTCTCCGCCGTCGGTATCGGGAGCAGGTACGCTTGGAGATTGCCGACACCGTAGGAGGTGAGGAGGAGGTGGCGACGGAGTTGCGTCATCTGGCCGAGATTCTGCGCGAGTGAGTTCGGGCAGTGCCTGTAACCTTTCGAGCTGCTTTCTTCAGTAACGAATGGAGACCGGAGGTGGGTTGCCTGCCGGTCGGATGAAAGACTTGAGGGCGAACGATGGACACGCTGCGCATCTGCACACGCTGCAAACGAACCCTGCCGGTGGATGCCCCGGAGGGGCTTTGTCCAGCCTGCCTGGCGGCGGCGGCCTTGGACACCGAGGCTTCGGGTGGTCCGGCAACCGGGGGACGCCCCGCCGCTCCTCGAGGGATGCCCGCTCTCCGGCGCCACAGGCCGGAGGAGATCCCCGCCGCTTCCGAGTTCCGCAGTTGTCTCGAGATCCTTTTGGGGCTCCCCAGAGGCAGGGCGGCATGGGGATCGTCTACAAGGCGCGCCAGCGCACGCTCGACCGGCTCGTCGCCCTGAAGGTGATGCCGCCCGACGTGGCGCGCGACCCCGGCTTCGCCGAGCGCTTCACCCGCGAGGCGCGCACGCTGGCGCGTCTCCAGCACCCGAACATCGTGGCGATCCACGACTTCGGCACCTCGGACGGCCTGTACTTCCTGCTGATGGAGTACGTGGACGGCGCGAACCTGCGTCAGGCGATCCGCTCCGGGGCGCTGACCGCGTCGCAGGCGCTCGCGATCGTGCCGCAGATCTGCGATGCGCTGCAGTACGCCCACGAGAACGGCGTCGTCCACCGCGACGTGAAGCCCGAGAACATCCTGCTCGACCGCGCGGGGCGGGTGCGCATCGCCGATTTCGGCCTGGCGAAGATCGTCCAGCGGACCCCGGTGGACGTCACGCTCACGCGCGCCGGACAGGTGATGGGGACGCTGCACTACATGGCGCCGGAGCAGTACCGGACGCCGGACGCCGTCGATCACCGCGCGGACATCTACAGCCTGGGCGTGGTCTTCTACGAGATGCTGGTGAGTTGCCAATGGGTCGGTTCGAACCACCCTCGCACCGGACGAGCGTGCGGCAGGTGGATGTCCGGCTGGACGAGGTGTGCTTCGGGCGTTGGACCGACCAGCCTGAACGTCGGAGCCCAGCTCTCAAGCCAGCAAGCCAGCGAGAGTGCCGCGACTGACGTGGAACGAATAGCCTTCGGCGCCGTCGGGCGAACACGCTGTCGAGGAGAGGCGCAATTGAACCGCGGCATCACGAATAGGGCCACCGACGGTTCATCGGTTTCCCGTGTGCAAGCCGCGGGGGCGCCCTTTGGTGTGCCGCCGGGTTCTTGCGCGGGTACTCCGGTGGTTTCGTCAGCGACCTGGCCTCCGTCCATGGAGGCTTTGGGTGGCCGGCCGTCATTCGATTCCATGCGGCCCGATGCCGCGGTGACGTGGGGATTCCCGGGTCTGGCCCCGTGGTTCAAAGGTTCTCTTGCTCGGTGCCGGGGTGCTGATGATCATCGGCTCGCAGCAACTCAAGGCGCTCCGCTCCTACCCTTGGTCGTTGGCGGGAGCGATTGCGTCGATGGGCCGAGGCGAGGCTGTCCCCCGGGGGCGCTGTGGCGAACTTGGGTGCCGTCGGGTGATCTTTGGGTGGTTCATGCCGGTACGGCGGGAATGCCCGTGGGTTGCATGGGTGCCGGAGTCCGTTCGAAGGGACGTTCAGGCCGAGCTTTTCGCGGTCGCGGGGCGGCCCTTGGGGAGCGGGTGAACTACCGTTGCGCCAAGGCGAACCAGGCGGTCGTGTGTCGGTGAAGGCCTTGATCGGGGCGGTTTCTGGTCTTACCGTTGCTACCCAGTCTGGCTGGACTGGCTACCTTCACTTGCCGGTCTGCAACAAGGGGTGTTTGGGTCCGGCCCGATGCAGGTCCTTGAGGTGCCGGGCAGCCTGAGTGCCTTCAACGGGTGGTTGCCGGCGGAGCGGCTCCTGGCGGGCGCCGGCACGCTCCTGGGGCTTCTTGCGATCGTGGAGATTCGTCAGTTGCGGGGGCGCATGTGGGGGGCTGTGCCGGCGGTGTTTGCGGCGTTGCTGTTGCCGTTGCTGATCCTCAACCATGCCCTCGCGACGGTCTTCTGGGGACTGGGGCGGGCGTGGGTAGGTGCTCTGCGTTTCGGTGAGTATGCCCCCGATTTCTGGATCACCGATCCCCAGGGAACTTGGGTCGCGCTGGCCGCCCTGGTGACGACGGTGCTCATCGACGTTGGGATTGTCACCTTTACCTACCGGACCGCTCGAGCGCGGTGAGTCGGCGGTCGCGGTTGGCATCCGCGTTTTTTCGTTGCCCGGAGGCGGCGTGGTGGGAAGGTGGTCGGCATCATGCGCCTGCTACTTGCCTTTGCTCTGGGGTGTCTTTCGCTGTCGATGGGGGCGGCTGCGGATCGACTCAATGTGTTGTTGATCTGCGTGGATGATCTGAAGCCGACGCTTGGCTGTTATGGGGATCCGCATGCCAAGACACCTCGCATCGACCAACTGGCAGAGCGGGGAGTGGTGTTTCGGTCTTCCTACGTCCAACAGGCGGTCTGTGCGCCCTCGCGCAACTCGTTGATGACGGGCCTTCGACCCGACCAGATCGGGGTCTATGACTTGGCGACCTGGTTTCGGCACGGTGCGCCGGAGGCGGTGACGGTGTCGCAGCGTTTCATACAGGCGGGCTATGAGGCTGAGTCTTTGGGAAAGATCTATCACCGGGGGCACGGGAACGTGATCGATCCGGCCAGTTGGAGCGTGCGGTTTTGGTATCCCTCGGGGGGGAGTCCGGCGGCGGTGACCACCGGCGGTCCTCTGCCTCCGTCGGGCGCTGAAACGAGGCCGCGCCTCCAGGCGAACGGGAGACCGCGCGGACCGGCGTGGGGTTGGCCGGAGGCGCCGGACGCGGAGTTCGGCGACGGCAAGATTGCCCGGCGGGCGGTGGAGCGACTGGCAGCGCTGGCGGCGACGGGGGAGCCGTTCTTCCTGGGGGTGGGGTTTGCCCGACCGCACTTGCCGTTCATCGCGCCCAAGCGTTATTGGGACCTGTTCGACCCGGCAGCGCTGCCGGTGCCGCCGCCGGATGCTGGTCTGCCGGAAGGGGGCGCCGACTTTGCCGGGCACAACAGTGGTGAGTTGCGATCCTACAGCGATATCCAGGCGATCGGTCCGCTGACGCCCGAGCAGGCGCGTACGATGGTGCATGGGTACTACGCGTCGACGGCGTTTGTGGATGCGCAGGTGGGCGTGGTGCTGGATGCGGTGGATCGCCTCGGGCTGTGGGAGAATACGATCGTGGTGCTTTGGGGCGACCACGGGTGGCATCTTGGGGGACCACGGTTTGTGGTGCAAGCATACCAACTTCGAGCAGGCTACGCGCAACCCGCTGATCATCGCGGCGCCGGGGGAAGAGCGTCGGGGAGGTCACGGATGCCCTGGTGCAAGCCGTGGATGTCTATCCGACGCTGTGTGAGTTGGCCGATGTGGAACCGCCGTCACGTCTGGCCGGGCGGAGTCTTGTTCCGATCCTGGAGGATCCGGCTGCCGAGGTGCAGGAGGCGGTGTTTCAAGTCTACCCGCGGGGTGGTGGCGATGGGGGGATGTTGGGGCGGGCCGTTCGGACCGAGCGGTATCGCTACGTGGAGTGGCGCAGCTGGAAGACAGGGGCGGTGGTAGCGCGGGAGCTTTACGATTACGAGACCGATCCCGAGGAGACCGCGAACCTGGCGGACCGGCCTGCTCAAGCGCCGGTGGTTGGGAAGTTATCGGCCCTGATCGCCGCGCAGGGCCCGGCCCGGTCGCCGGTGAAGAAGAACCCGGCGGTGGTGGAACCGGCCGGGGCGAACCGAAAAGGGGCGGGAGTCTGCCCGGGCGACGACTGCGGGCGCTCGATGGTCCATGGACTCGGTCGCTTTTTGTGTCCGCGATTCCTGTGCGTGCCGGCGATTGTCGGAGTTCCGGGGAACGTTGCCCTCGGGGTGAGGTGCGCGACCAGTTGGGTGACGGGTTGTCAGGATTGGTGGTCGATGATCGCCGAGTTGACTGGTGTCCTGGTTCCGTCGGTCGATTGAGTCGGGTCGAGTGGATTCGTACAATGAGAGGCGGCCTTCGGCAGCCATACGGTCGAGGTTGGGGGTACGGTTCAAGGTGGAACCAAAGGGCCCGATATCGGCGTAGGCGAGGTCATCGATGGTGATGACGACGAAGTTGGGAGGTCTGCTCTCCGCGGTCGTGGCGACGGTGAACAGGAGCAGGTAGGTAAGAGGCGGCGAAGAGGAGGGCGAGGAGACGACGGGGCATACGAGTGATCGTGGCAGGTTTCGGTGAGTAAGGGAACCGTGGAGAAGGTGAGGGGTGCGTTCGGAACTGGCGGGGCAGGTCAGGTTGACGGTCCCAGGAGCGGCCGGGCTGGAGGCCGGCGCGCCGCTGTTTGTGCCGGGGCACACGCATCCCGAACACCTAACCAGGAGTGGTTCGAGTGCCTCACCAGAACGCGTTCGACAAGCTCACGACGGTCTCTCTCCCTCACATCTGTGCCGATCTGTGCTCGGCTGTGGCTCCCCTATTCGCACCCGGGACGCCCGCTGGCGAGATGGCCACAAAAAACTCAGAAAGACACGAAAAGGACTGAAGAAGCAGCTCGCCTGCTGCCCGCTTTCCAGTTTTGAACCACGGATATCGGGAGTTCTCAGAAGCAACTCGCCCGATCGGAGTCAGCCCGGGGCAGGAGGGGCTCTCCTCCCCCTCCCCAGGTGGCGAGGAGTGCAGTTCACTGCGGGTGGTGCGGTTGACGTCGAAGGTGACCCAGTGACCGTCAGGTGACCAGTAAGGGTAGTCGATGGAGGATCCCGGCTCCGGGTGGCGGTAGATCGCCTCGGCATCCGGTTGCTCCAGGGAGACGGTCCAGATGTGCATGTGGGGGCCATCCAAGTCCATGATCCGTGTGCGATCGGGAGAGAACGAGGCGTGGCCACTCACGGGCATTCCGGAAGTCCAGGGTGCGGATCGGGGTGGGGGGTGATCCGTCGATGGGGATCAGGTGGTATCCACTAAAACCATCGACGTCGAGTCCGGCGAGAATGGAGCGCTCATCATACCAGGGGATGAAGTGGCCCATCCGGGCGCCGAAGACGACACGGTGCTGCTCACTACCGTCAGAATTCATCCTATAGAGTTCGGCTCCGCCCTCGCGGCTGGAGACGAAGGCGATATGCTTGCCGTCGGTGGAGAAGAACGGGTTGTAGTCGAGGTCCGGGTGGGTGGTGAGGCGGATCGGTTGGCTGCCGGCGTTGGTGCTCACGACGAACACGTCGAGGTTGCCTTCGCGGGAGGAAAAGAAGGCCAGTTGCTGGAGGTTCGGAGACCATGCGGCTTGGAAATCGCCCCCGGGTCCGTGGGTTACCTTTTGGAGTCTGTTGTCGTCCTGCCGGTAGATGAAGAGATTCATATCGCCGTCGCGGTCGCTGTTGAAGGCGAGGATGGCGGCGTTGGTGGTGGGGGGGCCCAGGCGACGCGGCTGTCCTCGCGTAGGGTGTTGAAAGGCATCGGTTCGGCTGGTTGGCCGAGGTAGTGGCCGGTGACAGGATCGACGGCGATGCGATAGATGTCGGCATTGAGCCCGGAGACGGTGAACAGGAGCTGTCGGCCGTTGGGTGAGAAGGCCGGCTGAAGGTCGTAGCCGGCGCCGACGGTGACCGGTTGCGGCAGGCCGGCCGCGGTGTTGTCCGGGGCGACGGGGATGCGCCAGATGTTCATGCCGCCCCCTTTGTAGCTGGAGTAGTAGATGAACTGTCCTGAGGGATGCCAGGTCGGTTGCAGGTTCCAGCCGTTGGTCAGGACGAGCGCGGTGGTGCGGTCCATGGTGACGACGGCCACATGATACTTGCGGTCGCGCAGGCTGGTGCGTCGGTAGACCACCTTGCTGCCATCGGCGGAGATCGAGGGTTCGGTGTGGGACATGGAATCGCTCTCATCGCGGCTGAGTTGCTCGCGGCGGTGGCCCAGCAGGTCACTTCGCCAGATGCGCATGTCGCGGGGGACAAATACGAGGTGGCTGCCGCCGGGGGCGACGCTGGCATAGCCGGCGTTCTGCACGACCACCAGGATTTCGTCGGTCCCCAGGTCGTGTCGGACCAGATCAGTGTCGACGTAGTAGCCGCTGAGGTTGTCGGTGATGCCGAGCGTTCCACCCTTTTCCTGGCTGCGGCTGTAGTAGAGGGTTCGTCCCTTCGGGCCCCAGGCAGGGTGCACGTGATCGTAGTCATCCGACGTGAGTTGCCGCGTTTTATTTTGGCTGAGGTCGCGGAGGAAGATCTGTTTGTGGTCTCCCACCACGGCCATAAAGGCGATTTGGCGTCCGTCGGGCGACCAGGCGGGCATGGCTTCGAGGCGTTGCTCGGTGGTGATGCGTTGGATCCGGGGGAGACCTTGAGGTGTCAGGCTGGCCAGGGAGGGGGAGGCCGGTGGCGGCTCCTTGGTCGAGGCATCAGATGAACCGGAGGATGGAGGCCGCAGCAGGCTGATGCCGACGACGGCAGCAGCGCCGGAGACCGCCGTCTGCCCACTTCCAGAGTCAGGCATGGCGGGCGCTCGATGGGGTGAGTGACTTGGAGCGAAGTGAGCGTGCCGGTGAGGCAATCGCTTTGGATTTCCTTAAATTCATTGCGAAGGTCGAGGGCCGACTGGTAGCGGTCGTTCCGGTCTTTCTGCAGGCAGCGGCGTACCGTGCGGGAGATCTCCCGGGGGACCTCTGGGCGCAGTGAACTGATGGAGCTTGGTTGGTCCTTGAGGATGGCGGACATGATGGCCATGCCTGAGTCACCTTGGAAGGGGCGCTCGCCGGTGAGCATCTCGTGCAGGAGGATACCACACGAGAAGAGGTCGGACCGGTGATCGACGGTCCGGCCCTCCACCTGTTCAGGGGCCATATACGAGGGGGTGCCCAGGATGCGGCCCTCCATGGTCAGAGGCGCCGTGGGGAGAGCGGAGTCGAAATCCGGTTGGCTTTGGGTTGCCCGGGCGAGACCGAAGTCGATCACCTTGATGCGACCGGCCTCGTCGACCATGACGTTGCTCGGTTTGAGGTCTCGATGCGTAATGCCCTTGGCGTGGGCGGCGCCAAGGGCATCCGTGATGGAGACTGCCCATTCGAGGAACTGCTTGAGATCAAGCCCGCCGGGCGAGATCAGTTGGCTGAGCGGTTTGCCGCGGACCAGTTCCATGGTGAGGAAGTGGCGGCCCTGGTCTTCCTCGACCGAGTGGAGGGTGACGATGTGCGGGTGGTTGAGGGCGGCGGCGGAGCGGGCCTCGCGCTGGAACCGTTCGAGTCGTTCCGGATGGGTGGCCAGCTCTTCCGGCAGAAGTTTGAGGGCGACCTCGCGTTTGAGTTTCAGATCTTCGGCGCGGTAAACGGCGCCCATGCCGCCGGTGCCGATCTGTTCTTTGATGCGGTAATGACCGATAACCTTGCCTGTCATGGACTCCTCCGACCTCTGTCGATTGGAGCGAACATGAGCTATCGTCAACAGTAGTTCAAGCGCGCCTTATGATTATCGACCGGCAGCGCCGGTTCTGATCTCCGGGCGTCGGTGGGGGCGAGGTAGGTTGCGGGCCTTACTTCGGCGTCCTCTCCCGCGCGGCGTTTCATCTCCCGGGATCATGGATTGCCAATGGGGTTTGGAGGAAGGGGGTGAGTTGAGGCTATCGAGGGCGTAGCTGCGGTCGGCCTGGGTGAGGTCGAGGGTGGCGGTGATCATCTGGCTGCTCGGTGCGCCCGACCTGCTGGTGCTCGACGAGCCCACAAACCACCTTGATGCCGACACTATTGAGTGGCTGGAGTCCTGGCTTCAGGGCTTCCGGGGTGCCCTCGTCTTGGTCACCCACGACCGCTACTTGCTGGAGGCGGTGGCCACCAGAATTGTGGAGGTGGAGAACGGGACCACCGTTGCCTACGATGGCTCATACGCGGACTATCTGATTGCCCGCGCCGAGCGCCAGTCCCGGCTGGCCGAAGCCCAGGGCCGCCACCTCGCGTTGCTTGCCCGAGAAGCGGCTTGGGCCTCCCGCTCGCCGGCCGCCCGGTCCACCAAGCAGCGGGCTCGCCTCAAGCGCCTCGACGACCTGCGGGACAAAGAGGTGCTGCGCACCGGCACGGCGATGGAGCTCAACCTGCACTCGGGGGCCCGCAAGGGTGGCCCGCTGATCGAGCTTCACGACGTCACCCACGGCTTCGATGGCCGCACGCTGCTCGACAACCTGTCCCTCGTGCTCCAAGCCGGCGACCGGGTGGGCATCATGGGCCCCAACGGCACTGGCAAGTCGACGCTGCTCAACATTCTGTCCGGCCAGCTTGAGGCGGACCAAGGCCAGCGCAACGTCGCATCGCGGCTGAACCTCGCCATCATGGACCAGAACCGCACGGGCATGGACCCCGACGCGAAGGTCTTTGATGTCGCCGGGGATGGCAATGACCACGTCATTGTCAACGATGAGCCCATCCATGTCGCGTCGTTCCTGGAGCGGTTCCAGTTCACCCGCGAGACCCATGACCAGCGGGTCGGCACCCTCTCCGGTGGGGAGCGCGCCCGGCTGTTGCTCGCGCGCCTCATCCTCCACGGTGCGAACCTGTTGCTGCTCGATGAGCCCACCAATGACCTGGACCTGTTCACCTTGCGGGTGCTGGAAGAGGCCCTCGTCGAGTTCGACGGCGCCCTGCTCGTGATCACCCATGACCGGGCCTTTCTCGACCGTGTCTGCAACAGTGTGCTCAGCTTCGAGCCGGGCCCCAAGGCCGTGCGCTATGCCGACCGGATGCAAGCCCGGGCCGCCCTCGCCCAGCTCCAGGCCGACGCGGCGCTGGTGGAGGCCGAGGCCGCGGAGGCGGCTGCGAAGGCCGATGAGGAGCCCGCCCCCGCGCCCGCTCCGCCACCCAAGAAGTCTGGCTTGGGCAAGCGCCTGTCGTCCCGGGAGCGCCAAGAGCTCGCCAAGCTTCCCGCGCTCATTGAGGTGGAGGAGGGCAAGGTGGAGGCCCTCAACGCCCGGCTCGCCGACCCCGCCACCTACCGAGATCTGGACAGCACCGCGCTGTCCGCCCTCACCGCTGAAGCCGCCGCGCTGGCGCCCGTGATCGAGCAGCTCTACGAGCGCTGGGCCGAGCTCGAGGCCCGAGACGACCAGTGAGCTCGGGACCCCCGATGAACCTGCCCCAAGACACTGGCGACATCATCATTGTCGGCGGCGGACCGGCGGGGCTCACCACGGCGCTGTCCCTGGTCCGCCACGCCCCGGCGCTGCGGGAGCGCATCACCATCGTCGAGAAGGCCCGCTACCCCCGCGAGAAGATCTGCGCGGGCGGTGTGGGTGACCGTGGCTGGCGCTTTCTCGAAGCGTTGGACGCGGCCCCGTCGGTGCCCGAGGTGCGCATCCATGGCATCAGCGTCTGCAGCACCGAGGGCATCTGTGTGGCCCGCCCTGGCCACATCGGCCGGGTGATTCGGCGGGTGGAATTGGACGCTGCGCTCGCCGAGATTGTTGAACACCGGGGCATTCGCATCGAGCAAGGTGTCTCGGTGCGGGACATCACCGAGCCCGATGGGGACGCGGCGCTGGTCCACACCCGCAGCGGTGTCCGCCCGGCGTGCATCGTGGTCGGGGCAGACGGGGTGGGCAGTGCCGTGCGCCGCAGCATGGGCCTGCACGCCGGCGACTACCGGGCCCTCGTGCTCGAAGTGGACACCCCCGGCGTGGCCGGCGACCCGGACCGCGACCTCATCCACTTCGACGCCAGCGACCGCAGCTATGCCGGCTACATCTGGGACTTTCCCAGCATCGTGGACGGTGAAGCGGTGATGTGCCGGGGTCTGTATGTGCTGCGCCCGCGGACGGGCCTGCACCCCGACGTGCCGGTTGATGACGCCATCGACCTGACGTCCGTTCTCGGCGAGTACATGGCCGCCCGGGGGCTCGACATCCACGCCGTCCGAAAGAAGCGCTTTGCGGAGCGAGGCTTCGCCGTGCGGGACCGGGTCACCCTCGGCCGCCGCATGCTGGTGGGCGAGTCTGCCGGCATCGACCCCGTTAGTGGTGAAGGCATCGCCCAAGCCCTCGAGTATGGCTTTCGGGCCGGCGCTTTCCTCGCCCAAGTGGTGCAGGAGGGCCGGCCGCTGGACGACTGGGCCCGGGTGCTCCCCCGGTCCCGGCTGGGCTGGGATCTGCGCGTGCGGACCGGGATTGTGCCGGTGTTCTATGGCCGCTGGCGTCCGGCCTTGGAGCGGGGCTTTGCGGCCTCGCCCAAGCTGCTCCATGCCGGTGCCCAGCACTGGGGCGGTCGGCTGCCGAAGGCCTGGGACGTGGCCCGGGGCATGCTCCAGGCCAGCCGAGGGGTGTTGCGGCCCCGGGCGCTGCTCACCGGGCGCTGATCACGCGGGCGTGGGCACAGCCACCGTTCCCGAGGGACGGGCCACGATGCCTTGTGTTGGGTCGCCTTCGGTCTCGATCAGAAAGCCCCGCAACAGGTTGGCCGCCACCGTGCTGCGGTACCACGCGCTGCCCCGGTGATCGTCGATGGGCACGAAGTCCTGGGCGAGCGCATCACACCCCAGCTCGGCGGTCGCGCCGTTCCACTGGCGGTTGCGAATCGCCGCCTCGGCCCGCTCGGCCCGCCGAGGGGTGGCCGCCATGCCGCCGTAGGCGAGGCGCGCGTGGAGCACCGCACCATCGTCGCCCGTGGAGATGACCATGGCCGCACACACGGCGCTGATGTCCAGCTCGCGGCGCTTCGACACCTTGAACGCGGCGGTGTGGGCGCCCTCCGGCAGGGCCGGCACAAAGAACTCCCGCAGCACCTCACCCGGGCGCATCGCCGTCTTCCGGTAGTCCAAGAAGAAGTCGTCCATGGCCACGTCTCGGTCGCCCTCGGGACCGCGAATCCGGGCGACCGCGTCCAGCGCCAGCAGCACCGGTGGCAAGTCACCGATGGGGGATGCGTTGCAGATGTTGCCGGCCAGCGTGGCTTGGTTCTTGATCTGTCGCGACGCAAAGAAGCGCAGCATGCGGGCCAACATCGGAATGCGGTCCTCGGCCCAGGCTTCCAGTGCCGACAGGCGCACGCCACCACCGATGCGCCAGCCGCCGTCTTCTTCGTCCAGCGCGTGCATCTCGGGCAAGGCGCCGAGGTCCACCAACAGGGGCCAGGTGGCGCCCTTCTTGGTGATCTCCAACCCAAGATCGGTCGCGCCTGCAACGTAGCGGGGCTCCACGCCGTCGATGCCCGCCCACAGGGCCGCCCAGCTCGTCGGGCGCAAGAAGCGCTGGCCTTCGCCTTCAAAGTCCACCGCCTGAAGCGCCGGTGGTGGGGTCTTCAGGTCGGCACTGAACCGGTCCTCGGGCACGGTTCCGGCGACAGCCTCGAGGGCGTGTCGAATCGGTCGGTAGCCGGTGCAGCGGCACAAGTTGCCACACAGCTGGTCGTCGCGACGGGCGGCACAGCCGGGCCCATCCCCCTTGAGGTCCGGGCGGTAGGTGGCCTCAAACAGGCTCATCACGAAGCCCGGCGTGCAGTACCCACACTGGGAACCCATCGTGTCGACCATGGCTTGTTGGGCGGGATGAAGCTGGCGTCCGTCGGCCACCCCCTCCACCGTGGTGACGTGCTTGTCGGCCACACTCGCCAGCGGCAGAATGCACGAACACACCGACTGCCACGTGCTCTCGGTGTCGCCCTGGGGCGCCCGAATGGCCACCGAGCAGGCCCCACAGTCGCCCTCGGCGCAGCCCTCTTTGGTGCCCGTGAGCCCCTGGTTCCGCAGCCAATCCAACAGGGTGGTGGTTGCGGTGCAGTCCACCACGTCCACCGTCTGGCCGTTGAGTTGAAACTGAATGTTGGAAGGGGTGCTCATGGCGACACTCCATATGCATCGACGGACGGGGCGGCGAAGCGCCCAGGACACAGCTCGCGGGCGGTGCGCCAGGGGTCGGCCGCTTCACGGATGACCGGAAAGGTGAAAGGCAGCATCAGCTCCGGCACGAACTCCACCGGGTCGGGATCGGTGACGAGCTGGTGCAGCAAGGCCGCGGCAATGGGGTACCACGCAGCGTTCTCGCCTTCCCACCGCACCTGGGCCCGGCGGGTCTGGCCGTCCTCGCCGGCCCGGATGAAGGCCAGCTCTTCTTGCAGCACCCGCTCGAAGGTCTCGATGGACACCCGCCCGTGGTGGACCTCGGCCCACAGCTCCCAGCGGGAGCGCTCGGTGGTGGCCAAGTCGTCCATGATCCTCACAAACACGGCGTTCCCGCTGGCATCGCGCATCGCCGCCGGCAAGGCCACACAGCCCACGCCGGTCAGCCACGCCGCCAAGTACTGCAGCGCTTGGAAGACGTTGTAGCGGACCTCATCGGGGTGGTCGTTGGGGATCAGCTCAGACACAGCAATGTCGGCCGCCAAGAGACTGCGGGGGTAGCGCGGGTCGTCGGGCTCCAGTCCCGCCACGTCGTCGCCGTCGATGAAGCGCAGCAGGGGCTCTTGGTCGGCCTCGTCGGGGATCAGCGCCCGCACCAGCGCGTGCAGAGACGGATCGGTCCCGTCGTTGTCCCGGCGGCGCCACGCCTCCACCAACGCAATGCCCACGCGCACAAAGTCGGGATGGGCCACCCAGAAGCCGTTGAGGCCCCGCTTCATCTGGGTGATGACGTCGCGGATGTAGCCGACCATGCTCACCCGGAACGACGCCGCGTCGCCCTCTTCGAACAGGATGCCGTACATGCCACCGATGGCCAGCCCGCCGATGGGCCGCATCGCATCGGCCAACACAAGGTGGGACTCCTTGATGTGGTTCACCACAATGTCCGGATCTGCCTTGACGGGAATGCGGTAGTTGGGGTCATTCTTGAACAGTCGGGCCGTCGACGCGAGGTAGTCGTGCCAGCCCAAGCTGCCGCCGAGGAAGTGGGGGCCCAGGGCCGCCGCCATCTCTCGAATGCGAAAGATGGCCCGCGGGTTCTCGAAGACGATGAGGATCTTGACCGTGGCGAGCTCACAGCCCGGGTCGCGGGCCCGAACCGCCTGGCTGGTCGTGTCGATCAACAAGCGCAGAAATGCCGCTTCTTCTTCGTTTTCGAGCTTGGGCACATAAAACACAAGGGCTTGGGGCCGGTTGCGGTTGTGCCACACATGGGTCACGAAGTCGAACAGGTGCAGCGGCAGCGGCTGGCCGTCGAGGAGGTGGTTGCCATCGGGCAACGCGAGCCCCGGAATGCGCTTGATGGGCAGCGAGAGCTTGTCGTTGGCGAGGTCGTAGCGCTTGCCGGTCTTCGGATGCGTGAAGCTGAGCGTGCGGTCGTAGCACCCCATCAGGTTCTCACAGGCGCTCAGGAAGCGGTCCATGATGGGCGTCTGGGAGTCTTCATCGTCCGCGCCCCACCGGGGCACCTGACCTGAGGCTTCCACGAGCTCGGCGACGATGGCCGACTCGTCGGGACGGCGCCGGTGGACGGCGTTCATCGCGTTGATGGACATGCGCTCGGTGTCGGGCGGACCGAACAGCGTGATCTGTTCCCCGACCAAGAACGGCGGCACCTCGACGGGGTCCAAGACGGGCGAAGCGGCGCCTGATGGACCCACCACAACACGCCCCTGGTCGTCCTTGAGGCCCACCACCGTGCGGTAGGCTTCGGCGTCGATGGCCAGCCCCTCGTTGTCAGCGCGACAGGCGGTGGTGGCGGCATCCACGAACGCACGGTCGGTCCGTCGCTGGGCCAACACCCGCGAGAGAGTCGGCGCCACCGTGCGGTAGACGTGCACGACAAGGCTGAGTGCATCGGTCGTCTCGACGGACGGGTACCGGGCTTGCAGGCCCGGGGCGACCGAGAGTCCTGGCACGCCCTCCACCGGCTCGGCCACCGCCGCGAGCGCCGCCAGCAGGGGCGCAGGGACGAAGGACTCATACTCAGGAATGTTGATGTTCACGATGTTCACGGTGGCAGCGGGGTCAGTTGAGGGGAGCGCCGGCGTCGATCCAGCGGCCCAAGATCTGGCGCTCTCCGTCGGTCATCTGGGTCACGTTGGCGAGCGGCATGATCTGGGTGGACACGGCCTGGGCCTTGATGCGAGCGGCCGCGTCGTGCACCTGTTGCATGGTCTCCAGGCTGAGTCCCTTGGGGGCCTCTGTCATGCCCGCCCATGTGGGCTTGGCCGCGTGGCACGTGATGCACCGGGTCTGCACGATCTGCTGCACCTCGGTCGACGTGGGCACCGTGGCGCCCACTTCCGGCGGTGGGGGCGGTCCGTGGGTCACAAACGCCAGCGAGACCATGGCCACAGTGGCCACCGGCAAGATCCACTGGTTCATCTCACCGCGGCCGTGGAGGTTGAACCAGTGGCGCACCCCCGCTCCGATGATGGTGAGGCCCGCGAGCACGGCCCATCCGGCGGGGTGGCCATATGTGAAGGGGAAGTGGTTGCTCACCATGATGAACAACACAGGCAACGTAAAGTAGTTGTTGTGGAGCGAACGCAACGAGCCCGCCGCCCCTCTCGACACGTCGGGTTCTTGGCCCGCGCTCATCGCATCCACCATCGCCCGCTGGCCGGGAATGATGACGAAGTAGACGTTCAGGGCCATCATGGTGCCCATCATCGCGCCCACATGGATGTAGGCCGCCCGGGCGGAGAAGATCTCGGACAAGCCGAAGGCCACGGCCGTGATGAGCGCAAAGCCCAGCCCAGCCAGCACCTTGGGCGTGTTGCGCAGGGGCGACCGACACATCAAGTCATAGACCACCCAGCCGACCACCAGCACACCCACGCCGATGCCGCCGGCCACCGCGGGGGCCATGGTGCTCCCTGGGGGCAGCATCATCACGCCGGCTTGCATCCAGTACACCAGCAACAACAGCGTGATGCCGGAGATCCACGTCAGGTAGGCTTCCCACTTGAACCAATGCAAGGTCTTCGGCAAGGTCTCGGGGGCGCCCTTGTACTTCTTGACCTCATAGAACGCGCCACCGTGCACCGCCCACAGCCCACCGGCGAGGCGGCCTGTGCTGTCCTCCACCGGACGAACGTTGTTGTTCAGCCAGTTGAAGTAAAAGGACGCACCAATCCAAGCTGCCCCCACCACAAGGTGGAACCATCGGGTCAGCAAGTGCAGCCAATCTGTGATCCAGGGCGCAATCAGCGCGGATTCGGGCATCCCCGGCTCCTTGGGGCAAGTCGAGCCCGCCACGATAAGGAGCCGGAGCGGGTCCGGTCAAGCGGCGTCCCCCCGGAGCGGCCATGCGCATCTTCCTGACGACCTGCACGGCGGACAAAGACCCCCGGCCCCAGCCGCTTCGGGCCGACCGTCGGTACCGGGGGGCGCGGGTGGTGGCGGCGCGCGAGCGGGCGACGGACATGGGCGTGCCGTTGTTTTTCCTCTCCGGGGTGTTTGGGTTGGTGCCGGCGGCGGGGGAGCTGCCCTGGTACGACCACGCGCTCCAGCCCGACGAAGTGGATGGCCTCGTGGGGCCACTGACGGCGGAGCTTTTGCGCCTGGGAGTTGTCGAGATTGTCGCATTGATGATGGTTCCCAGCGAGCCTGGCTGGGCGCCTTACCATCGGTTGTTGGCGTTGGGTGCCGACGCCGCGGGGTGTCGGTTGAGTGTGCATGTCTGGGGCTGAAGCCCTTGAGTCACCATCACTACCAATAGTGCAGCGCCCCGGTCTGGCGGAGGGCCTGCACCTGTTCAAACGACAAGGTACTCACGGGCGGCGCGGCGGGCCCGGTGCGGTGGACAAACAGGGCGTCGGCCGCGGTGGCGAAGGGTCCGGCTCCTTCGACCAGGGGCAGTGGGTGGGCCTGCATCGGGTCGGCCCTCACGTCGTGAAGCATCCACCAGTCGGGATACTCGTCGAGCCTGTTCGGGGGCGCAGGGTCTCGACCTTGGGCCGGATGGGGGAGCGCGCGGTCCAGGGCTTCGGTGAGCGCGGGGCTGGCGCTGGTGACCCCGTGGAGCTGGGGGCGAAACACCACAAAGCGGGGGCCTTGGCGCAGTGCGAGCATGTCGCCGTACTCGGCATAGACGGGCCGGTCGGGTGATGCCGCGCCCGCCAGCAAGTCCTGACCGGGCAGGTTGGCGGGGGGCACCGCGTGGGCCAGCTTGGCGAGGGTGGGCATCAGGTCGAGCACCTCGACCGGTTCGTCCACCGTGCTGGGGGCGCGGGGCGTGGGGGACCGCACCCACAGGGTGGTCCGCAGCGTCCGGTCCAGCAACACCTCTGCTGTGCCCATCTTGAGTTGTTCGGGCGTGTGGGAGCCTTGCAGTTCGCCCAGTGACGCACCGTGCAAGCCACCGAGAAAGGTCCATGCGCCGCTGGTCTCGCGAAACAAGGGGGCGAGCTGTTCGCCGATGTACTGGGCGCCGGCCCCAAAGAACCGCCGCCCGTCGCCCGCCACTTGTGGGCTGGGCAGGGGCCACGGGACGTGGGTCCCCACACGGGTGGTCAGCAAGGGGTTCTGGCGCTGTTGGTCGGCGATCTCCCCGTCCGATGCCGGCCGAGCTTCACTGCGGTGGCGCTCGCGGATCTGGTAGTCCTCATCGTTGATGCGACCGACGATGACGAGCAGCTTGGGACGGGGGTCGGGGTTTGCCCAAAATGCCTTGGCTTGCTGCATGGCCGGGTACCATCCGGACCAGGGCTGGCGGTCTGCATCGGCGGGGGCCACCACCATGTCAAAGCCCTTGCCGAGGGGGGCCAAGTCCGGGTGGTCCACGATGACGAGTCCGGTTCGGTAGCCGTAGAGCTGGAGCACTTCGCCGATGGTGGGCGCCCCGTCGGGGAGCTGAGCGCAGAATGGGGACGGGCCGTCGATGCCTTTGGGCGGGGAACACAGCGGCATGGACGCCACATAGCGACCGGTGAGCGCGGACCCCAGCGAGAGCCAAGGCGTCACCGACTGGGCATACACCGACGAGTAGACGATGGTGGGAATGACTTCAGAGAAGGATTTCTTGGCAAGGACGGCCGACGGGTCGAAGTCCGGTGTTGGTGCGGTCCGCAGCCCACCCAACAGCACCACCACCAAGTCAGGGCGATCGGATGGGTTGTCGACACTGCCGCCGTCGCTCTCCACCGGCACACCGGCGACAGTGGGCACTGGTGGCTCACCACAGCTCAGCAGGCTCAGCGCGCAGAGTGTGGTGGAGCCATGTTGCATCAGGCCGGGACCTCCTCGGACTTGCGAGTGTACACGTTGCGTCCCGCAACCCACGTCTCGGCGACCATGCGGTCGTCGCCACAAGACAAGGCGTAGAACAGCAGCTCGTGCACGTCCCGGGCAAAGCGCAGCCGGTAGCGGGACAACGGGTCGGTGCCCGGGCGCAGCACCACCACATCCCCCCAGCTGCCCACGTCGAGGTTGCCGACTTCATCCGCCATGTCGAGGGCTTGGGCGGCGCCGGCGGTGTGGTGCCAGAGCAGGGTGGCGGCCGTGACCGAGACCCCCCGAAGCTGGGCCACCTTGTAGGCCTCGCCCATCGTGCGCAGCGGCGAGAGGTGGGTGCCGCCGCCGATGTCGGATCCGAGGGCCACACCAACCTTGTGGCGGGTCACGGCGCCCTCGAGGTCAAACAGTCCGCTGCCCAAGAAGAAGTTGCTGCTGGGGCAGTGGGCCACCGCCGCGCCGGCTTCGTGAATGGACTGCCACTCGGGATCTTGGAGGTGAATGCCGTGGGCCAACACCGTGCGCCGACCGAGCAGCCCATGGTGTGCATAGACGTCGGTGTAGTGTTCTGCATTGGGGAAGAGCTGGCTCACCCACGCCACCTCATCGCGGTTCTCGCTGACGTGGCTCTGGACGTGCAGCGTGGGGTCCTGGCGAACCAAGGCGCCGGCGGCCTCAAGCTGGGCCGGTGTGGACGTGGGCGCAAAGCGGGGTGTCACGCTGTACCGAGCGCGTCCTTTGCCATGCCAGCGCTCGATGAGCCCCAGGCTCTCGTCATGGCCCTGCTGGGCGGTGTCCATGAGGCCGGCGGGGGCGTTGCGGTCCATCAAGACCTTGCCCGTGAGCACCGCCATGTCTTGGGCAGCCGCGGCGCGAAACAGGGCCTCCACCGAGCCGGGGTGGACCGTTGGGAACACCGATGCCGACGTCACACCGCACGAGAAGCAGCTCTGGACAAACAGCTCGGCGGCTTCTTTGCACACCGCATCGTCGGCGAAGGCCAGCTCGGCGGGAAAGGTGTGGTCGTTGAGCCAGTCGAGGAGCTGGCGGCCCCAGGCGCCCAGCACCCGCATCTGGGGGTAGTGCAGGTGGGCGTCGATGAAGCCGGGAACGATGAGCCCATCGGGAATGTGGTTGACCGGCGTGTCTCCGGTGTCGACCGCGCCGGCGGCCCCCCGGGCGGTGACCCGGCCGCGGTCCATCACCAGGATGCCGTCCTCTTCGTGGTGCAGCGCGGCGTTGCCGTCGGTCCAGGGGTTGCCCGTGAACCACAACATCGGACCTCTGAGGGCAACCGCGGCCACGTCAGCTTCCCCGGTAGGTGGAGTAGCCGAAAGGACTCACCAGCAGCGGCACATGGTGGTGCGCCCCGGCCTCGGTCACCGTGAACTCGATGCGGGCCCGGGGGTAGAAGCCCTGGACGCCCTGGCGCGCTTGGTAGGCCGCGAGCTCGAAGGTGATGCGGTACTCCCCGGCGTCCAGGCTTGCCGTGCCGAGCAGGGTCTTCTGGCGGCCATCAGCGTCTGTGGGGCCGCCGCCGAGAGTGGTCCACTGGCCGGCTTCTTGGCGTTCCAGGGTGACTGGGACACCGGCGGCGGGACGGCCGAGTGCGGTGTCGAGAACGTGGGTGCTGATGCTCATGCGTCGCCTCGGTCGGTGGGTGCGCTGTGCTCGTCGAGCAGCTTGTTCAGGCGCAGTGCAGTGATGCGGGCTTGCTCACCGGCGGCGATGCGCAGCTCATCATCGGCGCTGTTGTGCATGCGGGCGTTGAGCTTGTCGAGCATCTGGGATGCGCTCAGCCCACTGGCACAGACGATGAAGATGTAGCCGTAGCGGTCATCGTAGGCCGTGTTGGCCGCGGCGAGGGCCGCGATGGTGGCCTCGCTGGCGGCGGCGACGCTGGACTGTTCGCCCGAGGCCCAGTCGGCCGTCTCCCCAAAGCGCTCCCGCAGTGCCGCGGCGCTCGCCCCGATGCGGGGGTGGTGGGTGAAGGCCTCGAGCCAGTCGCCATCGCCGAGGTGCCACCAGGCGTGGTCGGCGTGGCCGTGCAGGTGGGTGCGGCTGGCAAAGGGGCGGGCGGCCACCATCTGTTGCACCCAGCGGCGGGCCCCACAGCAGCGCGACAGTGCGGCGGTGGCGTCCCCGACCGAGGCCCGGTTCAGCCAGCGCAGTGCACGGTCGCCGTCGGCGGGTGTGGTCTCGGCGGGCGTCCCAAAGGCGCGCAGCCGGGAGATGCCGCCGTCGGACAGGATGGTCATCTTGAGGTGGGTCCAGGGCCCGGGATCGGTCACGGGCAGGGTGTGGCCCCGGTGGGGACCGAGCGGCGAGTCTGCGGTGATGGCCGTCCATGCTGTCGATCGCCGCAGGGCGTGGGGAGGCGCCTTGGGCCAGTGCAGGGCCTCGATGCGCACGCCCGTCGGGTAGTTGCCCTTGAAGTGGCGGGTGTGGACCAGGATGTCGTCCAAGAGGCCCGCTTGGCCCAGTGCCAGGATGACGTGGTCTTCCTTGGGCACCGGGTTGCGCTTGGTCTCCCAGCCGTCGCCCATGTTCACCGCTTCATCGGGCCGGATGAGGTTGTCCATGCGGCTAAAGAACATGTCGGAGCACGCGAGGGCCTTGCCGCCCCGGGACGCACACAGCAAGTCTTGGCGCTCGTGGTGGCCGATCCCGTCGGAGCGGGGCGTGCCGTAGACCCGCAGCCGGGCGACGCCGCCGGCGGGATAGATGTGCAGCCGCACGTGTGTGGCGCCGTCGAGGGCCTTCAGCGCGAACAGGTTGTGGCCGCCGCGCTCCAGCCGCACTTGGTCCAGCACCACCGTCCACTCGGCGTTGTCGCGAAGCCACGGCCCCGTGGTGCCCGCCGGTGCCACCGTGGCCTCGAGACTGGCGTAGGGCGCGTGGTTCCCGAGGAAGTGGCGGGTGTCGATGTCGACGCCGACGGGGGTGCAGGCGGTGCCGAGCTGGACGATGGCCGTGTCGTGGCCAGGATGCCGTCGGCGACGGGGTTCCCAGCCATCCATGAGCTTGCCGCGTTCGGTGTAGGCGTCGGGGTCAAAGGCGGGCTCTTCGGGCCGGACAAGGTTCTCGACGCCGGCGAAGAAGTTGTCGCTGGCCCACAAGGCCTTGCCGCCCATGGTGCTGCAGGCGAGGTCGGGAAGGCCCGAGAAGGCCGTGGTGGTCTCGGTGGTCAAGAGCGTGCCTCCGGAAGCAGCAGCCGGCCTTGGGGGACGGCGCTGAGCGTGCGGTTCTGGACGATGGGCTGGCCGCGCAGCCAGACGTGGTGCACCCGGCCGGTGAGCGGGCGTCCATGGTAGGGCGTGACGGGGTGGCGGTGGGCGAGCTGGTGGCCGTCGACGCGGAACGCTTCGTCGGGATCCCACGCGATGACATCGGCCCGCTGGCCGGTCTTCAGGGTGCCGTGGGACCAGCCGAGCAGCGACGCGGGACCGGCGGTCATCCAGCGGGAAAGCTGGGTGAGAGAGTGGCCCCGGGCCCGGGCTTCGGTGTGGACGGCGGCGAGACCGAGCTGGAGCGACGCGATGCCCCCCCAGGCCCCCATGAAGTCGCCTTCTTCGGGCAGCTTCAGGCCGGGGATGCACGGGCTGTGGTCGGTCACCACAAAGTCGAGGGTGCCGTCGGCGAGGGCGGCCCACAGCGCGTCTCGGTTGGTGCCGCCGCGAATCGGCGGGGCGCACTTGTAGGCGGTGGCCCCGTCGGGCACCTCTTCGGCCCGCAGGCACAGATAGTGGGGACACGTCTCGGCGGTGATCGGCAGTCCCTCGGCCTTTGCGCGGCGCAGGCTGTCGAGGGCACCCGCGCTGGACAGGTGCACGATGTGGACCGGGCACCCCGTCTCGCGGCACAGCTCAATCATCATGGCGACGGCGGCGTCTTCCCACTCGGGGGGCCGGCTGTGGAGGTAGACCTGGTAGTCGCGGGGGTTGCCTTGGTCCACCAGTGCGGCATTCTTGAGGGGCAGCTCCAGCTCGGCATGGACCAGCAGGGGGACGCCACAGCGGCGCAGCTCCGGCATGGCTGTGAGGAGCTCGGCGCGGCCCACGGGGGGGAATTCGTCGATGCCCGAGGGGCACAGAAAGCACTTGAAGCCCCGCACCCCCCGCTGGACCATGGGCGCGAGCTGGGGGGTGTTGCCGGGGATGACGCCGCCCCACAGCGCACAGTCGACGTGCAGCTTGCCGGCGGTGGCCGCGATCTTCGCTTCCAGGGCGTCACTGGAGACCGTCACGGGGTCGCTGTTGAGCGGCATGTCGGCCAGTGTGGTGACCCCGCCGAGCGCGGCGGCGGCGGTGGCGGTCTGCCAGCCCTCCCACTCGGTGCGGCCGGGCTCATTGACGTGCACGTGGGTGTCCACAATGCCCGGCATCAGCACCAGATCGCCCAAGTCTTCGTCGCCGGGTGAGGGGCGGTCCGCGGGCGTGCAGGCCCCGATGACCGGGCCATCAAAGACGATGCGGGCGGGGGCAGGGCCGGTCGGGCCGAGCACCCGACGACTCCAGAGTGCCTTGTTCATGGACCTCTCCAGCGAGAGTTGAGTGGGGTCGTGGCCTTGGGGTGGCCCACGGTGGGCTCAGACCGGTTGGGCCGGCCAGACCGCGGTGCCCGTGCCCAGTGCCCCTTGGCCGCCCTTGTGCCAGAGGGTGCCCGTGGCCACGGTGTCTTGGGGAGCCGAAGGCGCCGTGGCGTGCCAGCGCTGGCCGTCGTCGGACTCCAGCTCGACCCGCACCGGACCGGCGCCCGTGCCCACCGAGACAATGCGCACACTGAGCTCGTCGCCATCTTGCACGATGGGCACCAGCCGCGCCGAGGCTTCGTGCTTGCTGAGCAACCACCGGCTGGCCAAGCCGACCGGGACCATCGCTACACACACGCCAATGCCAAAGCGCAGCGCGAGCGGGCCGGGATCGGTGAGCTCCCCGGACATGAGCGCCGGCATCATCACCCCGGCGACGAGCACGGGGGCGGCGAGTGCGGCGCCGGCGAGGCCCATGCGCACCGACTCTCCTTGGGCGAGGAGGCAGTCCACAGCACCGGTGCGGTGGGTGGTGTCGGCGGGTGCGTCTGCGTCGGTCACGGGGTGGGCCCAGGTTGGGGGCGGCCTCGGATAGCCGTCCCGGTGGCGCGCGGCCAGCCCACCCCTGTAGCCTGGACCCCACGAGGTGCCGCGATGCTCTCCATCTCTCCTGTTGTGCTCTTGGCCGTGGTGTCCCTCGGTGTCGGGCTGGTCGTGCTGCTCACCTGGGCGGTCGGTTGGTCGACCGAAGCGAGACTGGAGACCGCCGAGGGTGTGCGGGCGGCGTGGCGCCTGGAGCATCCTGAGGACACCCTCGAAGATGACGTGTTGGTTGGTGTCGACGGCCGCTCGGCGCTGGTCGGACTCGGCAAGGGCGGGGTGGGCTTGGTCTTTGTGCTTGGTGACCGCTTTGTTGTGCGTCGGCTGACCCCGGGGACTCTGCGGGGGGTGGCGGCGACCCAGCAGGGCATCCGGCTGCGCTTCCTGGGCTTTGGGCGCCCCGAGGTGCTGGTGCGGACGGGCCCGACACCTGCAAGTGCCCACTGGCGGGGCAGGATCGCACACTTGGGATAGCCTTTTTTGGGGGTGTTGGTGAGTGTGGATCGGGCAGTTGTCGCGGTGCTGCACCATTGTTGACACATTGTGCGGCGGCTCAGATCCGTAGAGTGAGCGAGCAGGGCCAGACGGACGTTGTCGTCGCGATCCCTGTGTGCAACGGGAGCTCCCATGGCCGAGTATTGCCGCCCAGAACAGATGTCTTGTCCCGCTTCCCCGGCGATGTCGGTGCCGGAGAGGGCGAGCAAGCCGGTAGCCAGCAATGCTCTTCAACAGGAGCGTCTCGCTGGAGTGGGCCCCGAAGCCGAGGCCCAGTGTAGCGCCGAGCTGATGCCGGGTTGGCTCGCTCAGGTGGAGGCTGAGGAAGATGCCGGAGCGGACCGCGACCAGCCGTGGTGTGAGGTCAGCAATGAGCTGGCGGGCCGGGACTTTCTGGTGGGTGCCCTCGGCCGGTCCAAGGAAGATATCCAAGCGATGAAGGATCGCGCGGGTCCCTACGAGCAGCAGCAGTGGACCGGCGACTTGATCGATGCGTCTCACAGCCAAGATCCCCACCGGGAGGCGATGTTCGAGGACTACTGCGCACGCTCGAAGGACGAGGCGATGTGTGGGAGTGGCCAGATGCGGGGCGATGGCAGCAACCACCGCCACCTCGACTTCTCAGGCCAGAAGGGGCGCCGCTACTTTGAGGGCCAACAGACCATTCGCGACATTCGGGGCGGACCGGCGGGGACCCTCGGCGCCGGCTTGGGTCTGATGCGCTGGGGTGGGGCCGAAGGCATGGCCCGGGGTGCCCGTGGGATGGCGGCTTGGGATGGCTTGTTGGCAGGAGCAGCCCACTCC
This sequence comes from Myxococcota bacterium, assembly GCA_942491145.1. GTDB lineage: Bacteria > Myxococcota_A > UBA796 > UBA796 > UBA2385 > CAXQUZ01. The sequence continues at coordinate 32,416 of CALOBC010000037.1, forward strand.
TTTCGTCCCCCGACCACGGCACCGGGGGCACAGAGCCCGCCGGTCCCCCATCGGCCGCAGTGGGGTGCGCCGGAGCTGGCCCCGCCGGTCTTCAAGGACACGGGCACCCACCTCGGGCCCAACCAGCCCAATCCCTACACCCCCGCACGGGGCCACAGGGGCCACCCGGGGCGCAAGATCAAGTAGGTGTGAGTGCCTGCTTCTCAGGGCGGCACCTGGCGCTGTGGACTTGCTCTGGGGCCCTCGGCTTGACGTTGGGCCGGGTCATGCGCTGGCGGAGGCTGAGACGGGCTACAGTTTTCGGCAGGCTGCGCGCTGTGGTGGACAGCGTCCGCTGCACCGGCGGTGTGCCCCTCTCGACCTCGCGCCTGGAGCGCCCGTGACCTCGAATGTCCCCTTCTCCTGCCTGTTTGTGTTGGGTGTGGTCGCTGCAGGCTGTGGCCCCGACACCATCCTCAATGTGGACGGTCGGGTCAGCTCGGTGCGGGGCGAGATGCTCGGTCTGGACGAGAGTGTGGACTCGGGCCCGTGCACGGCGAGGGTCGTGTACCGGCGGATGGCAGGGGACGCCGCCGATGTGGATGAGACCTTCGGTCGGTACCAGCTTGACTCCAGAAACGCCCTGCTGGTCGAGGTCAATGGCCACCGCATCACGGGCTCTGGCATGACCCAGCTCGAGACGTGGAACACAACCGGGGACAACTTCCACGTCGCCGACGGGGTGGGCGTGCCTCAGATCGGCATTGAAGCGCCGGACCTGGCGCCCATGCGGGTGGACGGCAAGGACGACAACAAAATGCAGTTCCGGCTGCACTTCATTGATGACAAGGGCAAGATCGTCGAAGATGATCGCCCGCCTTCGCCCTTCCCCTACACCAAGCCTCGCCAGTGGCGCTTGTTTGAGCTGACCCGCAACAAAGCCAGCATCTCGTGTGAGATTCGGGGGGTCGACTCCTTCGAGCGGGACAACTGAGCGCGCGACCTGTAGCCTCGACCGGCCGGCTGCGGTGGGCGGCTGTCAGCCTGGAGTGCACGTGCCGGTTCCTCAGCTTCCCGATGTTGTGCAGCTCGCCGTGCCCTTCTTCATCGGCAGCATGGTGTTGGAGCTGGTCATCGGGCGATTGACCGGCAAGGCCCGCTACGAGACCCGGGACACGCTGGTCAGCTTGGTGATGGGGGGCGGCAACCTGGTCGAGGGTGTGTTGGTGAGTGGTGTGATGGGTGCGCTGTTCTGGGCCACGTACGAGCTGGCGCCGATGCCCCTGGGGGACCTGTGGTGGGGCTGGTCGGTGCCGGTCTTTGTGTTGTGTTTTGTGTTGGACGATCTCCGCTACTATTGGTTTCACCGGGCCAGCCACCAGGTCCGATGGTTCTGGACCAGCCATGTCAACCACCACTCCAGCCAGCACTACAACCTGTCGACGGCCCTCCGCCAGACCTGGCTGTTCCACCTGACCTTCGGGTTTGTCTTTCGCGTGCCGTTGATGCTGCTGGGCTTCGATCCCCGCATGGTCGCGTTTGTCGCCGGCATCAACCTCGTGTACCAGTTCTGGATCCACACCGAGCTGATCGACCGGTTCCCGGCGCCGATTGAGCATGTGTTCAACACGCCGTCTCACCACCGCGTGCACCATGCGACCAACCCGCGCTATCTTGATGCAAACTATGGCGGGGTGTTCATCATCTGGGACCGTTGGTTCGGCACCTTCGTGTCTGAAGACAAAGTCACCGAGCCGGTTCGGTATGGGCTGGTGCACAACCTCGGGACGTTCTCCCTGTGGCGGGTGGTCTTCCACGACTTCTTCGCGATGGTTCAGGACGTGAGCCAGCCGGGTCTACGGCTGCGGGAGCGGCTCGGCTATGCCTTCGGGCCACCGGGGTGGTCCCATGATGGCAGTCGATTGACGAGTGACCAGATCAAGATTGCCCATGTGGAGCGCAATCCCGAGCTTGCAGGCACCCCAGGCCTGCCCTGAGCGGTAGCGCCGGCGGTGGTGGGGTTATGGCCCGGGACCGAGTGCAGGAAGGTCGGCACCGCCCGGGTGCATGACTCCGTCCTGATGCTGTGTTCGAGGGTTCCTGATGCAGATCCAGATTCCTCCGTGGGTATCTGTCGTTGCGGTGTTGACCATCCTGGCTTGGCTGGGCTTGCGCCCGGCCGTGGATGTGTATGTCGACTGGCTGTGGTTCGACTCGCTGGGCTACCTCGATGTGTTCCAGACCAGCTTGTACTCCCAGGCTGGGTTGTTCGTGGGCGGCTTCGTGCTCGCGGCGCTCTTTGCGGGCGTCAACCTGTGGATCGCGATCCGCAAGGCCCCCGTGAACCTTCATCGAATCGCCATTGTCGGCGACGAGGTGCGGTTCCAGCCCGGGCGCATCCAGACCTTGCTTCGGCTGGGCGCCGTCGGTGCTGTCAGCCTTGTGTCGCTGATCTTCGCCCAGAACGGCAGCCGCGCGTGGCTAGACCTGCTGGCGTGGCGCCACCAGATTCCGTTCGGCGTGCTGGACCCTGTCTTCGGCAATGACGTCGGCTTCTATGTCTTCACGCTCCCATTGCTGTGGTTCGGGCAAGTCAACATGGTGGGGCTGATCGCGATCACGATGCTGATCACGGCCGGCTGGCACCTGCTCCACGCGGCGACCCACGACCCCCAGCGCCCCCGGCTGGGCGATGCCGGTCGGGCCCAGCTGATGGTGCTGATGGCCCTGTTGCTGGTGTGCATCTCCGGCGGTTGGTGGCTGGAGCGCTTCGAGCTGCTGATGCAGCGCCACGGTGCGGTGCAAGGCATCGGCTACACCGATGAACACGCCCGTCTGCCCGGGTTCGCACTCATGTCGGTGGTGTCCATTGGTTGTGCGGTCGCGCTGCTCGCCAGTGTCCGCAAGCGGGGTTGGCAGCCGCTGTTGGTGGTGTTGGGCGTCTACATGGGCTCGCGGGTGCTCGTCTCCGAGCTGATGCCCCGTGCGGTCCAAGACTACATCGTCAAGCCCAATGAGCTCGACCTCGAGCGCGAGTACCTCGAGCGGGACATCGCCTTCACCCGCAAGGCCTTTGCACTGGACCGCATCGAGGTTCGACCCTTTGCGGCTGAAGCGAAGCTGACGATGGAAGACATCCAAGCCAACCCGCTCACGGTCGACAACATCCGGATCTGGGACACCCGTCCGTTGCTGACCACCTACCGGCAGCTCCAGGAGATCCGGACCTACTACGACTTCCAAGATGTCGATGTGGACCGCTACATGATCGACGGGGTCCCCCGTCAGGTGATGCTGGCGGCCCGCGAGATGAACGCGGCGAACCTTCGTCAGGCCGAGTCTTGGGTGAACGTGCACCTTCAGTACACTCATGGCTACGGCTTCACGATGAGCCCAGTCAATGTGGTCACCGAAGAGGGGCTGCCTGACCTGTTTGTGAAGGACATTCCGCCCGAAGTGCGCATCGATCTGGACGTGACCCGCCCCGAGATCTACTACGGCGAGCTGTCGTCTCAGTATGTGTTGACTGGCACGGGTGAAAAGGAGTTCGACTACCCAATGGGCGACCAGAACGTCTACTCGGAGTACGAGGGTGACGGCGGCGTGGAGTTGGGCGGGTTGTTTCGCCAGAGTGCCCTGGCCATGCACTTTCAGACCCTCGACATCCTGCTCTCCCAGTACATCGACTCGAAGAGCAAGGTGCTGTTCCGTCGCAACATCGAAGAGCGTGTGTCCCGCGTGGCGCCCTTCTTGGAGTTCGACAGCGACCCCTACTTGGTGGTGGCCGACGGACGGCTGGTCTGGATGATCGATGCCTACACGCTGAGCGGAAACTACCCCTATGCGTCGGCGCTCACGTCGGCGGCCTCCCGGCGGCGGGTCAACTATGTGCGCAACTCGGTGAAGGTCACGGTGGATGCGTATGAAGGGGCCGTGCACTTCTATGTCGCGGATGCCGAAGATCCCCTGATTCAGGTCTATTCGGACATCTTCCCCGGCGCGTTCAAGCCCCTGACCGACATGCCGGAGTCGATCCAAGCCCACATCCGGTATCCGGCGGACTTCTTCTCGTGGCAGGCGCTCAAGTACCGCACCTACCACATGCAAGACGCCACGGTGTTCTACAACTCAGAGGACCTCTGGGACACACCCAAGGCGCAGTACGCGGGCGACGACCAGCCGATGCGGCCGTACTACCTGATCATGAAGCTGCCCGGTGAGGAGAAGGCCGAGTTCATCTTGCTTGTGCCATATGTGCCCACGGGCAAGGACAACATGATTGCGTGGATGGCGGCCCGCTCGGATGGGGAAGCCTACGGCAAGCTGGTCATGTACCAGTTCCCGAAGCAGAAGCTCATCTATGGACCGCGCCAGATCGAAGCGCGGATCGACCAGACGCCCGAGATCAGCGAGCAGCTCACGCTGTGGAGCCAAGCGGGCAGCAGCGTGTTGCGGGGCAACCTGCTCGTGATTCCCATCGAAGACTCGCTGATGTATGTCGAGCCGGTCTACCTGCAAGCCAACAAGGGCCAGCTTCCGGAGCTCAAGCGGGTCATCGTGGCCTACGAGAACCGCATTGCGATGGAGCGAACCCTCGACGAAGCCTTGGCGTCCGTGTTTGATGTGCCGTCGCCCACGTCCGCGGCGGCCGTGCCGGACGATGGCACCGGCCCGTCGGCGGCCCCGGATCGGGGAAGCTGGCGGGATCTGGTGATGAGCGCCTCGGACGCATGGCAAGCGGCCGACATGTCCCGCCGAGAAGGGGACTGGGAAGCCTTCGGCAAGGCCCTGGCCCGCGTCGGTGGTGAGCTGGCGCAGCTGCAAGTGCTGGCCGGTGGAGAGGGCGAGGGCCTGGTGTTGCCGGCGCCCGAGCCCGCCCCAGAAGACGCGCCCGTCGAACAGGAGTAGGGTGGGGCCGGCGGAAGGAGGCATGCATGCGGTTGGGTCTGGCACTGGTGTGGGTTGGCGGTCTCGGTGGCTGTGCCCACCATGCCCCTCGGCTGGGTTCGATTCCCCAGGACCAAGCCGTCTTGGCGGACACCCCTGAGCTGCAGCATCTCGCAGCCATGCTTCCCGCCGATGGCCCGGTGGATGTGGCCGAGCTGATCAAGAGCGAGCGCTGGGCCTTCACCGGCCCCCCGGACCCGTCGGCTTGGCTGATGGCGGGGGTCCAGGGCGACACGCCGACCGTCGAGGGGGCCGTGGGCTTGCGGGTGCTGACCTACAACACGGCCCTGCTGTCGCGAACCTACCCAGGTGGGGCCGCCATCATGCCCGAGGTGCCCACCCGTGCGCCGCTGCTGCCGGACCTGCTGCTGGCGGACGGGACGTGGGATGTGTTGCTGCTTCAGGAAGTCTGGGAGTGGTCCCAAGTCGAGGGCTTTGCCGCCGCCGCGGAGCGCCACGGATACCTCTGGTACGCCGGCACCCCCAAGCGCCATGAAGAGCATGGGCTGATGATGCTGGTGAAGAAGGATCTGGTGGCTGAAGACGGGGCCAAGTCCGAAGTGCAGTTCGATGCCCAGCGCCGCATCGAGCACTGGCCGGGCCCCAACATCAAGCGGGGCTACCTGACCTGGACCCTCGTGCACGCGCCCACCGGTCGGCGGCTGCGCATCGCGACGTCCCATCCCCAGGCCTTTCCCGACTATTGGCAGGTGCGCACCCTCCAAGCCCGCCAGCTCGCGGTGGACCTCAGCCAGACGCCAGAGTCCACCACGGTCATCCTGGGCCTGGACCTCAATGCGGGGTCCTACTATCCTGAAGACGAGCTTGGCATCTACAAGGACAAGCCCGTCACGGGATGGTGGCGCAACAGCCTGACCTACCCGCTGATTCGACACTACGGCGACTTCACCGATGCGATGGCCGTGCTGGAAGAGCCGCTGGATGTGGCGGGAATGAAGGCGCTGCCAGCGTTTTCGCCGGAGTGGTTGACCACGCCGCTCGCCGGCAGCTGCGATGATGTGCCCCTCGCATTCACCGGCACCGACTGCAACCCGATGTATGCGGCGAACTACATTGGTGAAGAGTATCCAGCTCGACTTGACTACGTGTTCTTTCATGCTTCCCAGCAGGAGCTGCGTGTCGTGGAAGCCGGCATTGTCTACACGGACCCGCTGCCGTTTGGCGACCAGATGCTCGTGCCCTCCGACCACTACGGGGTCGGCGTGACCTTCGAGCTGGCCCCGAAGCCCTGAGCACCCGACCATGTGGGTCAGGGTGTGGACTTGGCCTGGTTCACTTCTGACTGGAGCTGGCGCAGCATCTTGCCGCCGCCTTCTTGGGCGCGGAAGGTGCACGTGATGGTCTGGTCTGGGCCCACGGCGTGGATGGTGTGCCCCGTCAGCTCGTCGCCTTCGTGCTCCACCACGCTGATCTCAGCGTAGGTCAGCATCGTGCCGACCTCGTTGTCGACCTTGACGAGGCGGTCATCCATCAGGGCGCAGGCCACCGACGCATCACCCCAGTCGCTCTGGTCGTGAAAGGCCAGGGGCACCTCGTCCACAGCGACGATCCGGGCCTTGCGCATGGGTGAGAGGGCCCACACGGGGGTCTCGTGCCCGCCCACCAGCGGCGCGGGCGCTTTGGGCGCGTTGGACATGGCCACGGCGTACATGCTCGCGAGCATGCCGACCAGACCGACCAGCCCGAGACCAGCGAGCAGCAGGGTGTAGGCAGCGAGTCCGCAGCCGGGCAGCGCGTCAAGCTGCTCGATGTTCGGGTCTTCGGGGGTGGACATGGGGCTCCCAGGAGCCTCGGGCCCTATCCCCACGGTGTGGCGGTCACCAGCCGGTCCCGCGGCTCCCGCCAGTGGGGCCGGGGTGGGTGGAGAGTGGCCGGGTGGGCCGGCGGTGCTCGGGGGGTGCCGGTGCCGGTGCAGCCAGGGCCAGACCGGGTGTGGGATCCAGGGGGACCTGACATCGGCGTGGGTCTACTTGCCGACTGAGTGGTCAGCGTTACTCTCTCGCTCGTTTCTTGGGAGGCCGTAGAATGCCCGATGCGGTCGCGACGCTCGCCGAGTTTGCATCGCTGCTTCGCCAGCGGGTCGGAGCTGCGCGACGGGTGCTGCTGACCGGCCCGAGTGACCTGGACGGCGACAGTGTGGGGGCCGCCCTTGCCCTCGCCAGCGGCATTCGCCAGCTCAGCGGAGCCGAAGTGACGGTGTCGGGCCGTCCGGGCACCCGCTACGACTGGCTCGACGGGGCGGCGGCCATGGTCCCCGAGACCGCCGTGACCCCATGCCACGACGTGGTGATCGTCGTCGATGGGGATCGCCACCGGCTGCACGCTGCGGTCGAAGCGGCCTTTGTGGCGGCCGACGCCCGGGTCATCTTGGACCACCACCACTCGACCCGCCCCCGAGGCTACGAGCTGGCATGGGTCGACGCCCAGGCCCCGAGCACGTGTGAGCTGGTGTTGGCTGTCTTGGATTGTTGGGGCTTTGAGTTGGATGTGGCGACCGCCGAACAACTCTATGTGGGTGTGGTCTTCGACACGGGCGGCTTTCGGCACTCCAACACGCGGCCGTCCACCCACCTCGCGGCGGCGCGCTTGCTGGCCACCGGACTGGACCAGAGCGCCATCTCGCTGCGGGTGCTGTGGGAGCGCACCCGGGCGGGCATGGGCATCCTCGGTGAGGTGCTGAGTGGGGCGCGCTTTGGCCAGGACGGCCGGCTCGCTTGGGGGGTGGTCTCCCTCGCCCAGCTTCGGCATCACAATGGCAAGTATGCTGACCTGGAGGGCATTGTCGACCTGTTGCTGCTCACCCAGGGTGTGGAGCTGAGCTGCCTGATGGTGGAGCGCTCACCGGGCAATGTGAAGCTCTCGCTGCGCAGCCGCCGATGGGTGGATGTGGCTGGACTGGCCCGGTCGCTGGACAGCAGCGGCGGGGGGCATCGCCGGGCGGCCGGCGTGGTGCTCACGTGCACGCTGGATGACGCGCTGCAGCGGGTTCCGGCGGCACTGGAGGCGGTGGTGGCCCAAGTGGCGGACGAGCTGGCCACCAGCTCCTGAACCCCACACTGCGCGGACCGGGGCTCAGGTCCGCCGGTGGAGCAACCGAGATCCGGGGGGCAGCGCCGGCCCGATCTTGCGCAGCCATTGGTCGACAACATCGGGATGTACGGTGCTCTCGAAGATCGAGCCGAGCCCTTGAAGCTCGGGGTAGGGCACGGAGCCGTCGGGCCGACAGGTCGGCAGCACCCGGGCCCGCGCGGCACCATCCAGCCCACGCCAGCCGGGCAGCGCGACGGTCTGGCCCCGGCCGTGGTCCGGCCGCACGGTGGTGTCGCCGCCGATGGCGGGGGACTGGATGAGCTCCACGACAGCGTCGGCATCGAGATCGGGCACAAACACGACGGTGCGGCCGTTCCAGTGGGTGAGCCGCTCGAGAAAGGCACCGATGGTGGGCGACAGCGTCCACTCCAGGGGGCGGCCGGCGACCTCTTGGTCGGTGTCGACAAAGACGACGGCTGGCTCGCCGTGGGGGCCGCTGCGCCGGTAGTCGAGCAGGAAGGCGCGGGGACCTTCAGCGCTGAGCACCAGACAAGGGCGCGGGTAGCCCCATTCGGTGGCGAGGCTGGGGCTGGCTTCGAGGCCTTCGGCGTAGCCTATGCCGGCGAGATCGCGGATGCGCAGAGTGGTGCGGCCCGCCGCGGCACCGATGTGGGTGCGCCGGAGCGAGCCCCCGTTGGTGCGGAGCAGGACGGCCCGCAGTGCCACGGGAATGGTGAGCCCGAGCAACTTCTCGAAGCTGTCGACCCCAGCATCGGTCAGTGGAGGTCCCCATGGCCGGTTGGGGTCTTCAAAAAGCGGGTGGGTGTGGGGGGGAATGCTCATCACCGCTTCCGCTTGCCGAGCTTGCCGCGCTTGCTGGTCTTGGAGCCGCCGGTGCTGCCGGAGCGGCTGGAGCTGCCCGAGCGCTTCGTGCTGCCCGAGCGGCTGGAGCTTCCCGAGCGGCTGGAGCTTCCCGACTTGCCAGAGCTTCCCGACTTGCCAGAGCTTCCTGACTTGCCAGAGCTTCCCGCCTTGCTCGGCGTGGTTGAGGTGGTGGGTGTGGCTTCTTTGTCGGCCATCATCACCAGTCCACCGCCCACACCAAAGAAGGCGAGGCCGCCGCAGCCGAGGACGAGCACAAAGGCCACAGATAGGCCGATGGCCAGGAAGGACACGCCACCTTTGGGCTCCACCACGGGCGTCTCCGGGGAGGTCTGGGGAGGGGAGGGCTTGGGCGCCGGCGCGCGGGGCGGGGAGGCCGCAGCCACGGTCGGCGGAGGGGCAGAGTGTGCCACACGGGGCGGCTCTGGGGCTGCCGGGCTCGGGGCGCTGGAGACGGATGGCAGGACGGGAGGGCGGGGCGCAGCGGGCTTCGGGGTCGGCGAAGGTGCGGGGGCCGGCGGCGGCTTGGGTGTGCTGGGCGACGGAGGCGCTGGGGCCGGCGGCGGCTGAGGTGTGGTGGGGGGCACGGGCGGCGGCACTGGGGCGGAGGGGGCGACCGGCGGCACCGGGGGGGGCACGGGCGCAGTGGGGACAACCGGCGGCACTGGTGGGGGCACGGGCGCGGATGGCTCGACCGGCAGCACCGGCGGCGGAGCGGGCGCAGCGGGGACGACCGGCGGCACCGGTGGGGGCAGGGGTGCGGACGGCGCAACGGGCGGTGGTGTCGCAGGCGCGCTCAACGCGGGGTGAGGGGCCGGCGGCAGGGTGGGATTCTCTGGGCTGGGCGCCGACACGTCGATCGGCGGTGACGCCGGGGGCGCGCTGGGCAGGTTGGGGGGTCCGGCATCGATCGCGGCGGCCGGCGCCAACAACACGCTGGGCGCGGGGCTCGGCAGCGCCGGCGGCAGGGGGGTTGTCGGGGGCAAGCGCGGCGGCGGGCCGGATGCGGAAATGGCGATAGGTACGGTGTTCTCGATGTCTGTCGGAGGCTCGGGTGCGTCGTCGGGCACCACCGTCCGGCTCGGAGGTGGGATCACCGACACCGTCGGCCGCAGCCCCTCTTCGTGGAGGTACTGGGACACCCACGCCTCCGCGTCTTCCTCCAGCGACACCAATCCGGCGGCCTGTGCGGCCCGCCACGCCGCGGCCTCCGCGGTCACCCGAAGACCGAGAAAGCGGTAGACGGGCAGGATGTCGGCCCCAGCGGCCACCACATTGCCCACCCCATCGGCCACCGCGGCGGCGCCCGCGATTCGAGACTCCACCGTGGTCGCCAGCGGGCTCAAGTGGGAGGCGGTGCACCGGACCAGCTCATCGAGCAAGTGGCCAAAGCGGGGCAGGTGCGCCTTGGCCGCATCCACGGCGTCGGCCCCAATGATGCTGGCCAGGCGGGTGGACTGGGCGTCGAGGTGCTCGGGAAGCAGCGATGCGAAGGCGTGCTCCCCATCGAGGGTCGCATCGAGGAATGGCAGTGCGACCTCGGCGGCCGCCATGTAGGCCGCGAGGGCGCGACCGGCGGGCAGCTGCACCAGCGCGTCGATCGGGTCGACTTCTTCGGGGAACAACAGGTTGCACAGGTGGCAGATCGCCACTGCCTTGAGCACAGCGTCGGCGGCTTGGTGGCTGCCCCAGCCCGGGGGCTCTTCGTCCCCGCCGTGGTGGGCTTTGTAGAGTGCAAACGCCGACTTGGCGCTGGAGAAGATCGTGATGATGCCATCTCCAGCATCCAGGCCGGTCGCCAGCCACTGCACCTTGCGGGCGGCCTCGCTGTCGCCGTGCACAATGGCTTGCTCGCGGACCGCGGGGGGGGCGCCCGGCACCAACAGCGACACCACCTCGCCCAAGGTCGTCGCCGGGGGCAGGGGCGTTCCGTGCGGCAGCACCCGCAGCAGGAGGTTGGTGCTCATCACCGTGACATCCCGGGGCCCGAACTTCGCCAGCTGCGGGTCCAGTGTGCTCGTCATCGCCGCCTCGGTCGCTGGAGTGGGGGGTGGGACGAGCCAGCGCGGCGGTGCCGAAAGTGGATCGTTGTCGCCCGGTCGGGGCGCGGCCCCGAGTCTGCGTGGTCAGCGTATCCTGTGCGCCACCTGCGACTCTCGGGAAGGCCTCATCGAGCCTGCGTCCGCCCACGCGCTGGGGGGCTGTGCAGGGGAAGCCGCGGTCGGGCGGCCGGGCCGATGGACCGCCAGCGGGGGCTGCTTGGGTCGGTGGACGACCGGCGGATCGACGCGCCCAGGATCTTTTTGGGGTCGAGGGGCTGAAGATCTCCACGGCGGTTTCCGATATGGCTCTCGCAGCCGGGTGGCTGCCCCATTCTTCTCTCCTCCTGGAGTGTCACATGTCCATGACCGCAACGATTCCCGCTCTGGACGTCGAGGTGGTGTGCACTTCGGGCCCGGTTCCCCTGGTGGCGTCCGGCCGTGCTCGGTTTGAGCACGGCCTCTACATCGTTGATCTGGACACCGACGCCAGCATGACCCCCGTGGGCGGCAAGGCCATCTTGAGCTTTGCATCCATCGAGACCCCCCGGGTCATCGCGCGGGTCGAGTCCGCCCTCGGCAACCGCCTGACGTGCTCCCCCGAACAGCACCGCAACCGCGAGCGTCGGGACTTCCCTCGCTTGCACGCGGGGCTGCCGGTCCGGGTCCGCCGGCTCGCAGTCACCGAGCGCCGCGCTGAGTCTGCATCTTGGCTGGCGGGCGACGCCGGTCCCGCGGAGCGGGGCGAGTGGCTCGTGCCCGACCGCTTTGTCGACTTCAGCGTCACTGGGCTCCGGCTGCACATGGAGATGGCGCTGAACGCCGACGACCTGCTGCTGCTGGAGCTGGGTCTGCCCAACGACCCCACCCGCTGGCGCTGCACCGCGCGGGTCATCCGCATCTTCGACGAGCCCGACGGCATGAGTGCTGCGGTTGAGTTTGAGTCCATCCCCGACGGGGCCCGCACCGGGCTGTCCCAGCTCACGCTGCGCATCCAAGAGCAGCTTCTCGACGACGACGGCCTCGACGACTGACCGCTGAACCGACCGAGTGTCAAGAAACGAGAAGGCGGGGACCGAGGTTCCCGCCTTCTTTGTGTTCTCTGGGTCTCTCGGGCGTCAGGCCAGCAGCTCGGCGGCGAGCTTGCGCACCAAGTTGCCGTCCACTTCGCCCTTGTGGTCCTTCATCACGGTGCCCATGACCTTGCCCATTTCCCGGGGGGACGTGGCGCCGGTCGACGCGATGGCGGCCTCGACCCAGCCCCGCACGGCGGCTTCGGTCGGGCCCTTGGGCAGGAATTCCTCGATGACCGCGAGCTCTTCGGCTTCATGGGCCACAAGGTCTTCCCGTCCACCGGCGGCGTAGGCTTCCATGCTGTCGCGGCGCTGCTTGGCGAGCTTGCGCATGACCGTGGTGCACGTGTCGTCGTCCAGCTTCTCCCGTCCGTCTTCCTTCATCGCGATGATGAAGGCGGCACGAATGCTGCGCAGGCCACGAAGGCGCACGGCCTCCTTGGCGCGCATGGCGTTCTTCATGTGCTCAAAGATGTCGTCTTGAATTCCCATGGGGGGCCCTCTGGCGCAGGGGTTGCTTTGGCTCGGCGTAGCACGAACCGGGCCGCGGCGCGCTCACCCTGCGGTGACGGAGACGTCCTCGACCCGCGCCCACGGGTAGCGACTGGACCCGTAGAAGGTGGATCGGTCGTGGGACAGCGCGGAGATCTGGTGCAGCGCTTCCCAGACATTGCCCGCGATGGTGGTCTCGCGAATGGGCCTGCGTTCACCATTCTCGACGAGGAAGCCGCCCTTCACGACGCCGGAGAACTCGCCGGAGACCGGGTTGGTGGTGCCGGACCAGCGGGTCACGATGACCACGGGGCCGTCGGCTTCCAGCGCAGCGATGGCGGCGTTGCCCCGGTCGACCGAGACCGCCGTGGCGGACGGTCGGGGCAAGGACCCGGCACCCCCCACGGCATCCCCGCTGGAGGCTTGTCCAGCCGCCGCCGCTTCTCGGCCATCGGTGAAGAAGCCCTTGAGCACGCCCTGATCGACGACCTTTCGTCGCACCCGGGGCATGCCCTCTCGGTCGAAGGGGGCGATGGGGTGGCCGGCCAGTCCCCGCCCGCCCGCGCTGACCGTGAGGCCAGGAATCGCCACGGACTCGCCGATGCGGCCCTTGAAGGGGCTGGTGCCGGTGCGCACGCCGTCGGCCGCGAGCCCGCCCAGCAAGGGGGAGATCAGCAGCTCGGCGAAGGTGTGTGGGGGCAGCACGATGGCCCCCCGGAAGCTCCGCCCGGCCGTGGCGCCGAGGGCACCGATGCTGCTGTCGACAAAGCGCTGAAGTGCGACTTCCAGGGCATGGGGCAGGTCAGCCCACCGGCGCACCGCGTCGCCGTCATACGCGAAGCTGCCCACTTCTTTGCCGTCCACGGCCATGCCCATCAGGTAGCCGCTTGCGGATGTGCACCGCCAAGCGGCCCGGATGCCCGACGAGCTCGCCAAGGCCCGTCCGCTGATGTCGGCGGAGATGGCGCCCGAGTCGATGGTCAGGCGGGGGTCGAGTGCGCGGATCCGCCGCAGCTCCCCCATCGCCATGCTGGCCAAGTCCGCCGGGGACAAGGCCAAGACACCGTCGTCGAGGGCATCGGGGACGTCCTCATAGGGCTGGGGGCTGGCCAGCACCGCCAAGGGGTCTGGCGGGGCGGCACGGGCCATGGCCACGGCGGCGTCCACGGTGGCTTGCAGGTCGTCGCTGCGATTGGTGGTGGCAAATCCTGGCCGGCCGTCCACCAAGACACGGATTCCGACGGTGGTCTCGTCGCTGGAGCGCACTTGGTCCAGGTCGTTGGCTTGCACCGAGGCTTCTTGCTCGCGGTTCCAGTCCAGCGCGACCTCGGCATGGTCGGCACCGGCTTGGGTGGCGAGGCCCAGGCCTTGCTCGCAGATGGCCAAGAGCGCTTTTCGGGAGGGGACCTGGGTGGTGGGTTGTGGGTGTGTCATGTTCAGCCCTGCTCCCCGCCGAGGATCGCCCGGCATCGAATGTAGGGGCCGCCGGCGTCCACCTTGGCGGGCTGACCCTTGCCGCAGTGCCCGCTGCCCAGGTTCCAGCGGAAGTTGCTCGACACGGCGTCGACGCTGCGGAGCACATCGAACGCGGTGCCTGTGACGGTCACCCCGCGGATCAGCTCCCCCAGCACGCCCTTGCGGATGCGCCGAGCCGTCACAACACCAAACATGAACTCGCCGGTCGCGTCGGCCTGGCCATTGCGCGGCCCGTCCAGCAAGTAGCCGTCTTCGGTGGTGGCGATGATCTCCTCGAGGCTCAGCTCACCGGGCTCGATGAACGTGTTGCGCATCCGAATGAGGGGCTGGTCGGCGTACTCCCAAGCCCGGGCATTGCCGGTGGGTGCAACACCAAAGTGCGCGGCCGACTCGCGATTGTGCAGGTAGCTGACCAAGCGGCCCTGGCGGATGATCTCGGTCCGTCCGGCCAGCACACCCTCGTCATCGACGGGGATGACACCGCCAGCGCCGGGATGGTGCTCGCTGCGGCCGGAGTCGCAGAGGGTGACCAGCTCGCTTGCGACTTGTTGGCCCATGAGACCAGCCGCAACAGAGCCGGACTGGACGAAGTCGGCTTCCACGGTGTGGCCGATGGCTTCGTGCACCAGCAGCCCCACTAGGGATGGCGCGAGAATGACCGTCTTGCGGCCACCCTCGGGGGCTTTGGCGCGCAGCAGGTCCACCGCCGTCTGTGCGGCGCGGCTGGCCAGCACCTCGCCGGGTTCCCGGAACAAGCAGCTCCAGGGGCCCGTGACCCCCACGGACTCGGACACGGACGTGCGCTGGCCGTCCCGCTCGGCCACGGCGGAGACATACAGCTCGGGGCGCACCAGCCGGTAGGACACGTCGGCCCCGTCGGTCGTCGCGATGGCCTTGTTCTCGATGATCTCGTTGTAGACGGCCTTCGCGCTGGGCACTTCGCTGCTCGTGGCCCGCACGGCCCGCTCCAGGCGCTCCACCAAAGCGACCCGCTCTTCAAAAGACCTGGCCTCGGCCTCTTCCACGCCGGCTTCTTCAAAGTGGCCCACCGCAAGCTGGGTGGGCGGCAAGGGAGGGACCTTGCGGGTGCGGAAGGGCGCGCTGGCTTGGGCAGACGCCCGGGCACGGTCAATGGCCTCGCAGATCGACGCCCGGTCGAGGCGGTCAGTGGCGGCAAAGCCCCAGGTTCCGCTGCTGAGAACCCTTACACCTACGCCATCGCGGCGGCGTGTGGTCGCTTTCTCCAGCCCGCCGTTTTCAAAGCGGACCGAGCGAAAGCTCTTGGCATGGTATCGAAGCTCGACGTGGTCGTCGCCGCCTGCCTGCTGGAGGCAGTCCTGGAGTGTCGTGCGCAAGCTGTCCCCTGGTCGTGGCCGGTTTGGGGAAGCTTAGCCTGTGCGGTGCGCCGCGCCGGTGGCCCTCAGGCGAGAGAAGGCTGCAGCGGCACAGGATGGCCGGCGCGCGCGAAGATGCCGTTCTTTCGGCGCTGCAGGGCGGTCAGTGCCATGCCCGCGATGCCCGCCATGCTGATCAGCGCGACCCACCGGGCGGTCCGCTGGGGGGTCTCTCGCTCCGCCCGTCCAAAGGCCAGGGCACGTCCCGGGCTCGTCGCGGAGCCGGCGGTCACCCAGAGCCCGTCGACCAGGTTGCTCTGAACGGACTCAGAGGCTTGGAGGTACGCGAGCTGTGCGTTGGACTTTCCCCAGGCGATGGTCACGCCGATGGCGAGGCTGAACAGCACCATCACGGGGATCTGAGCGGACATCGTCGACGCCAGGGTGTCGTCAGCGATGGGATCGCGGAGCGGGCTCTGTGTGTGCAGGCGCTGTGATCGGGGCATCGTGGCCTCGGTTGCTCGCCCATCGGGATGGGCCGCGCGGTCGGTGTGTGTGGGCACCGGAAGCGGAGCAGTGGGTGGGAACCTCGCCGCTCCCGCTTCATGGAGCGGACGCAGCGACCGAGTTCATGAGGGGATCAGCGCGAGGGGCGCCGCTTGGGGGTGCCAGTTTGGGCCGGTGCTTCGCTTGGGCGGACCCCAGCGGGGGACGGGGTGCCGCTCGGGGACCGAAGATCTGCAGTGCTCCGGCGCCCTTGGCCGGGTTGGGCCATCCGGCTAGGCTGGTGACATGCACGACCCTTCCCCCTGCGCTGCCCGACGACCCCACGGTTTTGGCACGGCGGGCCGGTGGGCGCTCCACCCCTTGAGTGGTGTGTTCGTCGGGGTCTTGGCCCTCAGCGGGTGCTTCCCGGAGCGGGGGGTGGTGGCGGGTGCCAAAGGGGCCGCCGGCGGTGCGGACGGTGCCGGTGGTGGTGGGGCCGGTGATGGGGGGGCCGACGACGGGGGCGGTGCGGGCGCCGACTCGGGCAGCCCCATGGCCGATCTTGATGTTCGGGGCATCGCGCCGGACGAAGGCAGCACATCGGGGGGGGAGGTCGGGCGGGTCGAGGTGACGGGGTCCTCCGATGCCTTGACCGTGGCCGTCGGTGGCGTGGATGCCGATGTGCTTGAGATTGATGAAGATGGCGTGGATATCGTCATTCCGGAGTATGTTCTCGACGCGGGCACCCAGTCCAGTGTGGTGCCCGTCACCCTCACCGACGGGGACCGCTCGGTGGATGTGCCCGGTGGCTTTCGGTACTGGCGTGACGCCGGCGGCGAGGCGATCGTGCTGGTCCAAGCCGCGTTGGTGCGGTGGGTGGATCTGCCGGCCGCCGAAGCTGCGGGCGGGCAAGACGAGCTCGTGGGCTGGGCCGCAACCGTCACGCCGGGGGACGTCTGGCCCGAGGCCCTGGCCTGGTCGCTGGGGACCGGCGGCTGTGGTGTGGCCCCACCGGACCTCGGGGTGTTGCCCTCGGATGGGGCGGTCGAGCTGCGCGACGCTGACCGGCGCAGCATCGTGCTTCGTGGCGAGGGGGATGGGCGCTTTGGGGGTGGGTTTGCCGGCGCCGTGGGCGCCACCGAAGTGGCGAGCTTGTCGGGTGCCACCTTGGACGTGGTCGTCAACACGAGCGCCTGGCCGGCCATCACGGCGCCGGGCTTGCTTCGCTTTCCGGCCGATTGGTCACTGGATCGCCCGGACATGAGCGAGCTGGCGGTCGACTTCCCCCAGATTGATGCGTTTGAGGTCGCTTGGTCGGGCACCACCGCGGACTGGATGGTGGTCCACGTGCGGGATGTGAAGGGCACCGCCGAGGTGTGGTGTGCCGTCGAGGACACGGGCAGTGTCACCCTTCCCGCCTCGGCAACGGCAGGCTTTGTCAGCGACTGGGGAACGTGGGACGTCGAATTGACAGTCTACGCACTCGAACGGAATGCAACGACCGTGCAATTCAACAATGGCCAGCTCCGTGTGCAAGCGGCGACGGGATACCGCGGGCGGCGGTCGTTCTTCGACTGGCCCTGATCTTGGGCGGTTCACGGTGGCCGCGGTCTGGGCCTGGGTTCGAGCGAAGTGTCGGGTCAGAGCCATGGTCAGTGTGTTTGCAACATCCCTTCCGTTTCTGCTGAGCTCACTGGCCTTCGCTGGTGGGCAAGTGGACGTGCGCACCACTCCCAGCGGCGCGGGCATTCGAGTGGACGGCGAACCCGTCGCTCAGCTCACTCCCATGCAGCTCAGCCTCTCGGCTGGCACCCATCGCTTGGATGCGGGCGTGGGTTGTGCGCAAGCCAGCCGCACGGTCACGGTGGTGGAGGGCCGCACCCAGCTGGTGGAGCTGACACTCCAGCCGGCGATGGGGTCGGTCACGTTCTTGCCCGATCCCCCCGAGATGCAGATCAGCATCGACGGTGCCCCGGTGCTGAAGGTGGGCGTGCCGACGGATGTTCCCTGCGGTGAGCACCGGGTGAAGGCGACCCTTCCTGGCGCACCGGCGGTGGTGATGAACCTCGACGTGGGGCCCAACCAGTCGCTGTCGTTGCCCATCTCGATGCAAGTGCGCGGGGTCGGTGTGCTGGCGGTGGATGTGTCTCCCGAGACGGCCTCGATCGAGCTGGACGGTCGTGTGGTGGGCACTGGCGATCTGCTGTTGCAGGACATTGCCGAGGGTCCCCACCAGCTGCGGGCCCAAGCCGATGGGTTCGCCCCGCGGGCCGCCAACATTGTGCTGTCTGCAAACCAACGCTACGACGTTGTGTTGGCCCTGGACCCGCTAGATGGCGCGGGCAAGGGCGCGCTGGCCGATCGGGGGCCCCGCATCGCACGAACGGCAGGCTGGAGTGCGCTGGGCGCCGGCACAGTGTTGCTGGCCGTCTCCGGGGTGCAGTATCTGTCGCATCGCGATGAGTGGCGCCAATACGAAGCCAACGGTGCGCTCGTGGAGCAGGGCGAGCTGAGTGTCGCCGCCTACGATGCCTACTACGAAGAGAACTTGGCATCGGCGAACCGCACCACCCTGGTGACGGGCATCTCGGGCGGGCTGTTGGCCGGGCTGGGGCTGGGGCTTGTGCTGGTGTACTGATCGGGGGTTCCGCTCAGCGTCGACGGTCCCGCTCCCGATCCCTGAAGCGCAGAGCGCCGCCCACGAGGGGCGACGCCTGAGTCTGGGTCGAGGAGAACGCTTTTTCTGGTTCGTGGGCTCGCAAATAGCGAGCCCACGAACAAGTGCGTTCTTGGCGGGGGCAAGCCCCCACACCGCGCCCCAAAGGGCGCTCCCCCACGGCATCCTCGTACCGAGGCTGCCGCCGTCCGGTCGGGGACCGAACGGGTTCAGCACATCGGATGTGCTAAACTAGCGCTTCTTCCCCTTCTTGCCGCCCTTCTTCCCACCCTTCTTGCCGCCGCTGCTCTTCTTGCTGCTGCCGCTGGACTTGGAGGAGGAGGAGCTGCCGCTCGACTTGGTGTTGTGGTGGCGGGGCGTGGAGCTGCGCTTCACGTTGTTGCGGAACTGGCCGTTGCCGCCCTTCCGGACCACGCGCTCGCTCTCGGGCTTGCCGTCGAGGTCTTCGATGTACGCGAAGGTGTAGCCGTCTTCCGTACCGACCGCGAGACCGAGCTCCTGGGCGCCCTTCTTGTACAGAATGGCGGTGAACTCGGGGGTGCTGTAGTCGTCCTGCTTGACGAAGCCGGCCTTCTCGATGGCCATCGAGTAGGGCGTCGTGTACGTCGTGATTGCGCCGCTGGTGTAGGCGATCAGCGCGTGGGTCGTGTCGGAGACCACGACCATGCCGTCGTTGACGGGCAGGTCCATGCCGGTCCACGGGCTGGTGAGCGGCACGGTTGCGAGGCCAGCGTCGGCTTCCTCCACGTCGGGCTCTTCATAATTGTCGTTGTCGGCAACTGCATCGTCGCCGCTGGCGGCTTCTTCGTCTCCGCCTCCGCAGGCGAGAATGGCGAGTCCGAGTGTGGCGAGGGCCACAAGGGAGATCCGCTTCATGGATAACCTCGATGGGTGCGTGGTTGACGGCGGGGCAGGCATGCCGCCCGGGACCTGGCTCCCAAGAGTCCGCCGTTGCCGGCCGAGCCTAACGAGGCGCAGCCACTCTGTGTACCAACTCGGTGTCTTCGTCGGTCGCAAGGCAAGAGATCGGGTAGCTCGCGGTGTTGGAAGGGGATGCTTCGTGGCCCCCTGGCCCCCCCTGCGCGCCATCCCCGCGGTGGCAAAGGAAGCCCCTTGGAGCTGCCCGCCCCCCCGCCCCTTCCGGGTACCGATCTCGACGGGAATGCTCTGCCCAAGGCCATCATCGGCAGTCGTGATCGCTTCCCGCTGCTCAAGGCGCCCATCTACCTGAACCATGCCGCGGTGTCCCCGCTGTCGGTCGGCGCGGTGGCTGCGATGGACGGTTGGGCACGGGATCTGGCGACCCATGGGGTGGACGCGTTTGGCCGCTGGATGGCCCAGCGCGAGCGCCTGCGGGCCCGCCTCGCCGCGATGTTTGGGGTCAACGCCGAAGACCTTGCGCTCACGGCGGGCACCACCCGCGGCGTTCTCGACATCGCGTGGTGTCTGGACTGGAAGGCCGGCGATCGGGTGATCCTCTTTGACGGTGAGTTCCCGGCCAACGTCACGCCGTGGCAACAAGCGGCCAAGCACTTTGACCTTCGGCCCGAGTTCTTGTCGCTGGATGGCTTCGGCGATGGGTCTGGTGCGGGCCTCGCACGGCTGGAAGCGGCGCTGCAGGGCGGTGCTCGGCTGGTCGCGGTGTCGGCGGTCCAGTTCCAGACGGGACTGCGGATGCCGCTGGCGGCCATGGCCGAGCTGTGCCATCGCCACGGTGCCGAGCTGTTTGTCGACGGGATCCAGGCCTGTGGGATGGTGCCCTTGGACCTCGCTGCGCTGGGCGTCGACTACCTGGCCTGTGGTGGCCACAAGTGGCTGATGGGGCCGGAGGGCTGCGGCTTTCTGTATGTCTCGCCCAAGGCCATCGACCACCTCCAGCCCCGGATGGCGGGCTGGCTCAGCCACGACAACGGCCTGGGCTTCTTGTTCGAGGGGGAGGGCCACTTGCGGTACGACCGACCGGTCCGTCGCGCGGCGAGCTTCCTTGAACCGGGCGCGGCACCCTCGGCGGGCATGGCTGCCCTCGAAGCATCGGTGGCAGACATTCACAACCTTGATCAGCACGCCATCTTCGCCCATGTCCAGTCCTGGCATGACGCCGTCGAACCGGGCCTCCTCGCCCTCGGCTTTCGGTCGCTGCGTGCCTCAGATCCCGGCGCTCGCTCGGGCTCCTTGTGCCTCAAGCCGCCCTCAGATGTCGACGTGGTGAAGCTGCTGGCGCCCCTTGCCGCCGAGGGGGTCTCGTGCGCCATCCCCGATGGCTGCTTGCGGTTGGCCCCCCACTGGCCCAATGCGCTCAGTGAGGCGCCCCGGGTGCTCGCCGCCGCCGCCGCTGCGCTGGCGACCGTGCGCAGGTCGTGAGCGGTGGGGCGTGAGCCCCTGGCGTGCTGTCGAGGGATCGCGTTGACTTGTCAATGCATCGGCGGCAGAGTTGTTCTATGTCCCGATCCCCACTGCCCGTCCTGATCGCACTGTTGGCTGCAGTGTTCGTGGTCCGTCCCGCCGACGCTGCGCCGCCTCCCTCCGACCGCATCGGTGTGGCCCGCAGTGGCCGGGTGGCGGGCCATGGTGAGCTGGGCATGGAGCTGGGCTTGGGCTGGTGGGAGGGGCCGCGGTCGCCGTTCCGCTTCAAGGCGGGCATGGGTCGCTTTGAGCATCGGCTGGCGATGGACATGGCCGGCTACGGCGCGGGTGCCCCCGGTCTCGCCCTCGAGAGCAAGCTGGCGTTGGTTGAGGGCAAGCACGGTGCGCTGGCGCCGATTCTGATGACGACCATCCCGATGGCGGGCGAGATCTGGCGGGGGCAGCTCGGCATGCTGGGGCTGCTGGAGTCTTCGGGGGGTGTGGCGCTGCGGGGTGACGTCGCGCTCCAGCTCGATGGCTATGGTGACTTCATGCTGCCGGTGGCTCTTCTGGTGGACGTGCCGGTGAGCCAGCGCTGGGCCCTGGTGATGGACACATCCGCGGCGAGTGTGGCCCCCAGCCCCCACGGCTTCTTGGTGGCGCTGGGCACAGCATGGCGCCCGACCGACATCCTCACGGCGGACGCCCGCATCGGCTGGGACATCGACGCCGGCTCGCCCATGGCCACGATCGGCTTGGCCACCAGCTTGGGCAAGGTTCGGCGTTAGCCCGAACTGTGCCCGCAGAGACGATAGAAATCGTCTCTGCGGGCTAGCGAGAACGTGGGCCACGCCTTAGTTGTGGGGAACTCTACCTCACCTACAACGAAGGAGGGCCCATTGGGACGACGTAACACCACACGCCGAGGGCCGCTGCCAAACCCGGCTATCCACGCCGATGACTCGACGCTGACGTCATTCTCGGGAATCGTGCCCCTCATTCGATTCATCGAAGAGAAGCTCGATATCGGGCAGGCGTTGCGCAGGGTCGCTCCACGGGACGGCCTCCGTCGCGTCTACGCCCGCCATCTCGTACTCTTCGCCTTCATGGTGGCGGCGCTCGTGGGAGAACACCGCCTCGCCCATGTTGAAGCACTGCGGGGCGATGCTGTGTTGCTGAAGTTCCTTCGCCTCCCCGGTTGGCCGGTCCGCAAGGTGTTCTCGTCGGCGCTCGCCGGGGTCTCGGACGCGGGCATCGCTGCACTTCACGAGCTCATCGCGCGGGTGGGCCTGCGGCCCCTGGCGGGTCGAAGCCACGCAGTCATCGACCTTGACAGCTCCGCAGTGGTGGCCTTCGGACGGCAGGAGGGCACCCGCTTCGGCTACTCCGGCAAGGGCCGCAACCGACGGCGTCACCATCCCCTCGTCGCCTCGATTGCGGAGATCCGGACCGTGATTCGGGCCGTGTACCGTGACGGCTCCGGCATCACGTCGGAGGAGACCATCGCCTTCTTGAAGACGGTCTTCGCCACGGTGCGCCGGCACATTGGCGAGGGCGTAGCGCTCAAGTTCCGCGCGGACTCGGGGTTCTGGTCGCACGCTGTCGGTGCTTGGTTGCTCGAGCAGAAGGTGCCGTTCATCTTCGCTCTGCCCCTGCACTGCGGGGTCAAGCTCATGCTCCGGAGGACCCGGTGGCGCGGGCTCGATGGTGACAAGGACATCCAGGTCGCCACACTCCGAGGCCCTCGCGTGGGCCTTGACGAGCGGCTCCGGGTCGTCGCCGTCCGGCGCCGAGTCCTCGACCCAAAGGCGCCGCCGCAGGGCAAGCGAATCGAAGGCTGCACGCACTGGCGCTACCAGGCCCTCGTCACCTCAATGGACGGGGTTCCCGAAGAGTTGTGGCGGTTCTACAACGGCCGCGCCGACTGCGAGCGGGTGTTCCGGACGGCCCGCCAGGCGCTCGGAATGGGCAAGCTTGTGGGACAGGTCTTCAGAGCCAACGAGACGGCGTTTATGCTCCGCCTGCTCGCGATGAATGCAGACCTGCGCTTCCAAGCGGACCGGGAGGCTCGGGCACAGCGCGCCCCCGACGCCAAGAGCGCCCCGCGGCAGGGCCTCATTCGCCGGCAGCGCAGCTTCTACCGGACGCCCGGTCGACTGCTGAGGAGCCAGGGGCGCTGGCGGCTTCGGGTGCCTGACAGGCCGTCTCTCGCAGAGCTGTGGCGGCACTACGCCCCAGGGCGCATCGCTCTCGAGTGAACCCACCAGCGCAGCCTGCCTGCCTCCTCGAACGCCGTGGGGGAAAGGGGGTGGTGCGCTCAGAGATGGCCACTCTGTTGTCGAAACGGTTCCAAACGTACGCGGTGGGCCTTACGGCTGGAGCGCCGACGCTCCCCAGGCGGTGCAGGCACAATTCGGGTTAGGGCGGGGTGTCGCTGGAGGCCCCGTTGCGCGTCGCTGTGCTG
This sequence comes from Myxococcota bacterium, assembly GCA_942491145.1. Taxonomy (GTDB): domain Bacteria; phylum Myxococcota_A; class UBA796; order UBA796; family UBA2385; genus CAXQUZ01. Next base: position 55,659 of record CALOBC010000037.1, read on the forward strand.
TCCGATCTGCACATCGGGAGCCCCCCTGTGGTGGGGGCGTTTGGCCACGACGTGGGCGCCTTTGCCCGTCACCTCGATGGTCTGCTCGCCACCCACGACCATGTGGTGCTCAACGGCGATGTCTTTCAGTGTGACCACGGGCTGCGCTGGGATCGGGACGCCCACCGGGGGGCCCTTGCGCGGGCAATGGCCGCCCACCCCTGGCTGTGTGAGCGGCTGGACCGGCCCCGAGTGCACTACCTTCGGGGCAACCACGATGACGTGGCCCACGATGTTCTCGGCGCCAGCGAGCGCTTGGTACTCGGCGTGCCAGGTGCCCAGGTGGTCATCACCCACGGTGACCAGCATGACCCCGTCATCGGCCGGGCCCCCGGCATCAGCGCGGCGGCGACGTGGTTCAGTGGACGGGTGCGCCGGGCAGGACTGGGCCGGCTGGCGAGCGCGCTGGAGGACCGGGACGTGGTCATCAAGGCGGGGCGCTTTGGGGGCGCGACGGGGCCCTACGCCGCGGGAGCAGCCGCGCTCATGGTCGAGACGGGCGCCCAGGTCGCCATCTTGGGCCACACCCACATCCCGGAACACCACGCGCTGCCCCAGGGGATCTTCGCCAACCCCGGCAGCGCGTCGCTCGGGCAGTTCCGGTGGGTGTCGGTGGATCTCGCGGCCGGCGATGTGCGGCTGATGGACGCGCCGGCGGCGTGAGGGGCCCACCGACTCAGCAGGGGCAGTCGCAATAGGCCCGGTCATACTGGGCGGAGGACCCACCCTGAAGGCGCTGTGACAAGGTGATCTCATCCTGGGAGTGGATGCTCCAAGCACCGGTGCCGGCGACATCGAGCACACCCAGCACCTCAGACCCGGTGATATCCTGGGGGCCGACCAACACGGTGCCGTCGGCGGCCTGAAGACCGACGTGCACGGCGAAGTGGTCCTCACCCCCACACACCCAGAAGCCTTCGCCGGTCATCACCGTCAGCTCCACCACCCACGCGGGACCGGTGGGCAGGGTCACCGGCCGCCGGCGGACCTTCTGGGTGACCGGGCCGCCCTTGGCCTCGGCCTCGGTTGCCAGTTCACGCAGTGTGGTGGACCAGGGCGCCGAGAGCTGTGCCGCCGTCCGGTCTTCCCATGGCCCAGCCCAGGTGCCCGCCGCCGGCGTGCCCGACAGCACGACCACATCCCCCGTGCACCCGGTCCCACCGATGAGCATGGGCCGGCCACACACGGGCGCAGCAGGGGGGCCGGTCTCGCTGAATGAGAAGTGTACCCGTCCGGCAATGCCCGTGGACAATGGCCCCAGCGTGCACGTGCTCGGCCCGGTGGCATAGTCGATGGCGGTGACCGTGGACTGGCTGTCGAGGGTGCCCACGCGGGTCTCGGGACGGGCGGCTCGCCACACGCTGCCCTCGGGGTCCACCCGGGAGAACGGCTGGTCCGGATCCAAGATCGGCCCGGCAATGTCAATGTTGACGGGCATCACGAAGCCAAGGCTGGCCTCCCCAAACGCCACGGTGGATGCACCGGTGGGGGGAGAGTGGACCGCGCCGCAGGTGGCCGCGAGCTCGGGTCGCTCGCCGACGTAGCGACCGGCCGGCTTGAGGTAGTGGTCGATGCCCACTCGCTTGAGCTGGGCCGAGAGCCCCCGGGGGGGCACGTCCGTGCTGGTGGCCACCGTCACGGTGTAGCAGGGCATCAGGTTCTTGAACGAGGCCGAGGGCAGCTGGTGCACGTCCACGCCGGGCAGCGCGTCGGCGGCGACCACATTGTCGGGCACGTCGGCCGGGTCGGTGCGGGACGCGAGGATGACCAGCAGCTGGTCGCCAAAGTCGGCCGGGCTCGCCCCGTGGGCAGTGCCCGAAAACATGCCGGCGCCGGACAACAAGGAGACACAGTGGAGGAGGGCCAAGGACACAGAGATCTCCAGAACAGCGAGGGCCGGCCCAGATTACCGCCACCGCCGTGGCTTGGGGGCGCCGCAGCTCCACAAGCCTCAGCCCGTGGGGGCATCGGTGGTGGTCGCCGTGCGCATGCCGAGGGCGGTCAGCTCGCCCAGAAACGCCGCGCCCTGGGCCTCAAAGCCAGGCACGGGGCTGGTCGCATCGGTGAGCAGCACGAGCTTGCGGGCCAGGTTCGGGTCGGTGGAAAAAGCGACGAGGTCGCGCACCGTGTTGGCGAGGCAGTGGGACAAGGCCTCGCCGGCAACCAGCACCAAGTCAGCATCTTGGAGGGCGCTCACCAGCGCGGTGTTCACTTGGGTGGACGGATCGGCGGGGTCGGGCACTTCTGCCTGGATGGCCGAGAAGTGCTCCGTCCAGGGGTTGGTGCCCTTGGTGACGAAGTCTGCCGTCGCGGTGCGGTCCTCCCAGCGGTGCACGGCGTCGGACAGGGCCGGCCAGACGTTGTGGCCCGCATCGCCGATGAGGCAGTGCTCGGGCCACACGACATGGGGGTAGCGACCGGCCTTGTCGAGGGCGTCGAGGTAGGCCAAGGAGCGCTGCGCGGCGGCGGGCTGGGTGGTGGACCAGCGGCCCGCGCGCACGTCCGCGGCCCGGATGACGGTGAACGGTGCGGGGGGCAAGCCGCGGGCATCTCGCCACCAGATGGGGTGGGAGATGTCGACCTTGTGGTGGGCATCGAGGCTGATGTGGATGCCGCTCAGCCGGTCGCGCATCCCGTCGATCATGCGGGCGAGGCGGTCCATGTCGGCGGCGGCCCCCGGGACAGCGAGGTTGCCGTGAACGGCGTCGCAGAAGTCATTCTGGGGGTCGATGATGAGCAGGTGGAGGGACACGGGGGCTCCGGGGATCAGGTTCGTGTGCAGGCGAAGGGAAGTCGGCACACCGTTCAGATAGTGTCGTTCTGACACTAAAGTCAAGGCCAGCCGATCCGTCGAGACAAAAAGCGTTAGGCGCAAGCCAATGAACGACTCCCGACGCCGGTCTTGGTTCTTGCTGAAGCCCCTTGTGTGGGGCGGGGTCCTGATGCTCGGGGCCTGCGCGTCCCGGGGGCCCGCCATGCGCTCGGCCGAGCCTGCTCCGGGGCTCCGCGCCGAAGCCTCCGAAGGGGGCCGCTTGGTGGATCGCTTGGCCCGCCCGGACCAAGCCGACCTCGTCATCTTCTACGGCACCGATGAAGAGGGCAGCCTCGAGCCTTGTGGGTGCACCGACAACCCCCGGGGTGGGCTGCCCCGGTTTGCTGGCTACCTCAACGCCACCCGGGCGCTCCCCGGTGCCTCCCCAGACCTCGTGCTCAGCGTGGGCGGCTGGTCCGAGGGCGCTGTGGGCACGGATGGTGCTCCCCGGCCGGACGCCTCCCTCATCAATGGCTGGATGGTCCGGGGCATGACAGCGCTCGGCGTGGATGTGGTGGGCGTCGGCTGGGGCGACATGGCGGGCATGGTCTCGCTGGATGGGCCGCCGCCGTTCGCGGTAGTCTCGGCCAACCTGCACGGCGACGGTGTGGCCGGCGAAGCGCTTCTCCAGCGGGGGGATCTGCGGGTGTTGGTCACGTCGATTGGCAGCCCCGGTCCGGCGATGGTTGACATCCCGGGGTTCGTGCGAGAAGACGGCGTGGATGGCGTGCGGGCGCAGCTTCAGGGGGCCCGGGATCGCGCCGATCTCATCGTGCTGTTGGCCCACGGCAGCACCACCGAAGCCAAGGTGCTCGCCGAGGAAGGCCTGGTGGACTTGGTGATCGACGCCAACCAACACCGCTTCCGGGACGAGCCCCTGCGGGTGGGCGGTGCGGTCTGGGTGCGGGCCTACCACCAGACCCAGCGCCTCGGTGAGCTGCGCATCGGGCTCGAGTCCGGTGAGAAGGGCCCTCGGATTCGGTGGGCGACCGACCGCAAGATTGACCTGGACGAGGCCATTCCTGAAGAACCGGAGCTGCGGGCGATGGCCCGGGACGCGCTGCGGGAGATCGAGCGCACCCAGAGGTCCCTGTTCGGTCAGGTGCTGTAGGGCCCCACGGGTTCAGGAAGCGGACCACTGCAGCGTGCCCATCGCAGCCGTGGGCCAGATGCCGGTCTCTTCACACAGCGCCGCCAGCTTGGCCGGGTCTGGACGGTCGCCGGGACGGTCACAGAGCTGGTCCCAGTGGACCCCCCGGGTGATGAGAATGCTGTCCATGCCGCCGTTGATGGCCCCTTGGATGTCGTGGTGCAGCGAGTCCCCGATGCCGAGGCCCCGGGTCCACGAGGGCGCCATGGCCGCGGCTTGGGCGTACAGCTCGGCCCGGGGCTTGCCGAAGCGCAGGCTGGTGCCCCCGAGGGCCTCGTACCGAGCCGCGATGGCGCCGGGGCAGTACAGAAAGCTGCCGTCGGGTTGTACGCTGCGGATGTCGGGGTTGAAGCAATACAGGGGCAGGTCTCGCTCAATTGCTTCGATGAGCAGGTCGTCCTGGTGATCCGGCGGGTGCACGCTGACCCCCACCACCGCGAGTGCCGTGGCGTGCCCGATGCCTTCGACGCAGGTGAGCCGGGGGGCGAGGTCCCGAAGCGGGTGGTCCGGGGGCTCGCCGTCACCGATGCACCGCACGCGGGCGCCGGGCTGGTCGTGCAGCAGTGCGCTCAGGGTGGCCCCGCCGGCGGTGATGATGCCGTCCCACAAGTGATCTTCGAAGCCGATGGCCCGCAGCGCGGCGCGGTTGTCGTCGACCCGTCGCGACGTGTTCGAGACCAACACCACGGTGCCCCGGGCCTTGAGCTCTTGGAGGGCCTCGATGGCCCCAGGGTGGGGGCGCACGCCGTCGTGGAGCACCCCCCACTGGTCGACGACAAACAGGTCGTGGTCGGTGATCAGGTCGTCGAGGTGGTCGATGATGCGGGGGGGCATGGCGGGTCCAGTCGGGGGGGCGGGCAGCCCTTGTATGACGGGGGGGCCGCGGTTGGGGAGGCACGCCGGTGCTGGCGGGAACCGAGGCGGGCGGTAATGTCGCGCAGCCCTGCCCCGAGGCCCCATGTCCACCGCCGGTCCGCCCACCTCTGGTCTGTCCCTGGTCGCCCAGCTCCGCCAGCGCTGGCGTCCCGGCGATCCCGCGCTAATCTGCCCCGTGGCCCCCATCGTGCACCGCCGGCCCGACGCCCGGGATGCCGGCGCTTGGGAGAGCCGAAAGCGGGAGCGGGAGGAGATCCTCAGGCCGGCCGACGAGGTCGGGGAGCCCGAGGTGCCAGAGCTTGACTATGCCGCTCTGGACGCCATTGTCGAGAAGGGTGCTGGGCTCGTGGTGGCCTTGGGCTTGGGGGTCGGCGACGTGCTGGCCCTGCAAGCCCCACGCAGCGCGGCTTGGCTGGGGCTGGTGCTGGGGGCGTGGTCCCGGGGGGTGGCGGTGCTGTTGTTCAACCCCAGCTACACGGCCGACGAGCTGGCGTTTTTCCTGGCCGATGCCGGCGCGGTGGCGGCGGTCCTGCCCGCAGCGGTGCGGGATGCGCTGGGTGAGGCCGCTCCTGCGGGACCCGACGGGGACGCGCTCGAGCGCGCGCTTCAGGACGCCGAGCCCGCCGGGGCTGACCCCAAGGTGGACGGCAACACGCTTGCGGTCATCGCCTACACCTCGGGCACCACGGGACGGCCGAAGGGGGCGCGGCTGCGCCACAGCGACGTCTTGGGCACCGTCGAGGCCCTGCACGGGGCGTGGGGTTGGCGCCCGGACGATGTGTTGGTGCACACGCTTCCGTTGTTTCACATTCATGGGTTGTTTGTCGCTGCCCTCGGGGCCTTGTGGGCGGGGGCCCGCATTGTGTTGATGCCCGACTTTGACGCGATGGCGGCCATTCAGGCGGTGGAGGACCACCGGGCCACCGTGCTGATGGGGGTGCCCACCCACCACCATCGCTATCTTGCATTGCCCGAAGACACGCTGCCCGATGTGTCGAGCTTGCGGCTGATGACCTCGGGCTCGGCCCCGCTGCCGGCTGCCCGTCATGTGGCGCTGTCACAGCGCTTTGGTGTGGACGTGGTCGAGCGCTATGGCATGACCGAGGTGGGCATTGTGTTGTCGAATCCCTTGGATGGGGAGCGTCGGCCGGGCACAGTGGGCTTTCCGCTGCCCGGTGTGTTGTCCCGGGTGGTGGGCGATGACGGTCGAGACGTCGAACCCGGGACAACCGGCGAGCTGCACATCAGCAGCCCCGGGCTGTTCGAGGGCTACCACGGGCTGCCTGAAGCGACGGCCCGAGCGGTCTATGAGGACGGCGGCCGGCGATGGATGCGCACCGGGGACTTGTGCCGCGTGGACAGCGACGGCTACCACCACATCGTCGGCCGGGCGTCGGACATGGTCATCACCGGCGGGCTGAATGTCTACCCCCGGGAGGTGGAGCGGGTGTTGCTGGACGTCGCGGGCGGCGCCATCGACAACGTCGCAGTGGTCGGTGTTCCCGACGAAGAGTGGGGCGAGCGCTTGGTGGCACTCGTCGTACTGGTGCGGGGCGCCGAAGCGGACTTGGAGGGCTGGCTGGCGGCCTGTCGGGCGCGGCTGGCGGCCTACAAGTGCCCCCGGGAGCTGCGTCTCGCCAAGGCCCTGCCGTGCAATGCCATGGGCAAGGTGCAGAAGCACCGCATCCGGGAAGAGTGGGTACAGAGCGAGGCGCGGCGGGTGTTGGATCCGGACCTCGCCTGGCTGGAGCTGACGATGAACCCGGGCATCGAAGACCTCGCAGCATCGGAGCTTCAGCGCCTCTTGGCGGCCCGGGGCTTGCCCAAAGCGACCATCGAGGTGGCCCCCCGGGGGGCGAAGGGCCGGGTGCTGGTGTCCTGGCAGGGTCCGCCGGCCTCTCTGTTGGCGTGCGCCCTAGAGATGCGCAGCATCCACCACGTCCTGCGGCCCCTCGGGCGCCTGCGGATTCCCGATCATGGCGGGCTGGCGGCCATTCGTGCATGGTTCGGCACTCTCGCCATCCCCGAGCTGGACGCCAAGGATGACGGCGCGCTGCCCTCCTTCCGCGTGACCTGTGAGCGCTCGGGCAAGCACCCCTTCACCAGTGAGCAAGTGGCCCGAGAAGCCGGTGCAGGTGTGCGGTCTCGCGCGCTGAACCCCGTGGATCTGACGGGCTTTGATGTGCATGTGCGGGCCGATGTGCGCCGCACCCACTGCAACGCCGGGGTGCAGCTCACCGCCCGCAGCCTCTCCCAGCGCCTCGACCGCCCGTTTCGGCCGCGGATAAAGCTGCGCGCCAACATTGCCTGGGCGATGCTGGAGATGTCCCGGTCGGCCGAGATGGGGCCCAGCAAGGTCATCTTGGACCCCTTCTGTGGCTCCGGCACCCTGCTGCTCGAAGCGGGCCGGCGGTGGCCCGATGCACAGCTGCTGGGCTCGGACGCCCACGATGCCTGCGCCGAAGGAACGGCGGAGAATGCGGAACACCTGGGCATCTCCGGCTTGATCAGCCGCGTCGGCGACGCCCGGGATGTGGATGTGTTGTGGGCGGACCACCGGCCGGACACCGTCGTGGCCAACCTGCCGTTTGGGCTGCGATTGAGCCGGGGCACCAACCACTACTGGCTGTACCGCAACTTCTTGGAGGGGCTGGCCCGCATCATGGACCCCGGTGGTCGGGTGGTGTTGCTGGTCGGCAAGCGCAAGGTGCTGAACCGGGTGGTGGCGCCGAACCCCTGCTTTGACATCGTGCACGTGCGCATTGTCGAGATGGGCGGGGCCTGGCCGGCGCTGTTTGTGTTGGAGCGCCAGGATGTTGTGGCCCCCCCGAGGGACGAACCCGACGCTGACCCTGGCGACCCATCGGCAAACCTCCCGCAAACAACGGCCCGGGGATGAGCGTGGCCCGCTAACGGGGCAGGCGCGCGGCCTGCGACTGGATCAGGCGATGCCGGGAGACCCCATGACCACCGTCCTTCTTGCTGCTTCTCTGATGGTGTCTGCTTCTCTGGTGGAGTCCGTCGCCCACGCCGAAGAAGGCTGGGATCTGGGCGACCTCGGTCTGGTGGCCGATCTACCCGCGGGCTGGACCGTGCCCGAGGGGGGCTGGGCCGACTGGCAGCTCAAGGCGAAGCACACCGATGGGCGGGTGTTGCAGGTGTGGTCGACGCCGTGGCAGGTGCCCATGGACGACGCCGCCGCCGAGGCCTTTGAGACGCTGTATGCCGACCAGCTCGCCACCGAGGCCAAGGCGACCATCACCAGCCGCAAGCACGAGACCGCCAAGCTTGGCGGGCGGCGGTCGGTGCGGGTGACCCTGGGGCTGGACGTGAAGGGCGGCGAAGGGGTGGCGGAGCTGGTGGCCTTTGAGGGACCGGGCCGCACCATCCACGTGCGCAGTGTCGGCAATGCCCGGCGGAGCAAGTCGCTGCGGGACGACCTGACGGCCTTTGTCGAGGCCTTCAAGGTGACGAAGGGACCGCTGGAGGTTGGCACCAAGACGGTCACTGGCACGGGATTCTCGGCGGCATTGCCCGATGGCTGGCGGGTGCCGCTCGAGCCCGAGCTGGAGAAGACCCGCGCGCTGCTCGAAGCGGTGGGCGCGGAGCTCAAGCCCGATGCGTGCGTGGCGGGTGTGCGCCCGGCGCCGGTGGGGGACCCCCAGGTGGTGCTGGTGTGCCCATCGAGCATGCGGGTGGGCGTGCTCGACGAGCACAGCTTCGAGGCGGTCGAGGCCGAGCTGCACACCAAGCTGTTTGGTCGCAGCGAGTCGAGCGGGGTGGCGGTGCCTCCGGCCGAGAAGGTCGATGTGGGCGACCGGGTGGGGCTGTACTACCGGCCGCCGGCTGCCAAGGTGGCGGTGAGAATGGTGCTGGCACCGATGGGCACCGACATGGTGCAAGCCTGGGGACTGGCGCCGGTGGACCAGGGGGCCGACCTCGACGCCGCGATGATGCAGATGCTGCCGGGGGTGAGCTTCACCGGGGATGACGGCGGGGCCCATGTGGTGGGCATCGACAAGAAGGTGGCGTACTACGTGCAACACCGGCCAACGTCGCCGCTGGTGTGGGGACCGCTGGGCTTGGTGGTGTTGCTGGGGCTCGGCGGGGTGGTGTTGGGGCGGAAGAAGCCGGTGGTGGAGGACGACTGAGGGCTACTCGTCCGGAACGGGATGGCCCTTGTGTTGCGTTGCGGGCCGCGCCAGCGCTTGGGCCGGGCTGTGCTCCTGGTGGCAGTGGATGCACGGCAAGGCCACGACGATGCTGCCGCAGGCGGGGCACGTGCCCGGGGGCTCGGTGTCATACGGCGCGACCGGGTGGCCTTCAGAACACCGCACAATGGGACCATCGGGGGGCGCCTCCCCACAGTGGGGGCACCGCGCGCGGGGATGCTTGGGCAAGCGCAAGATGGTCTGTTGGGCCCGTGCCGCCTTGATGCCCTTCCAGGAGTGCCACGCGGCGTAGAGCCCGATGATGCCCATCCAGTAGTCCTGAAGCACGATGGCCGCGGCAGCCCCGCCCACGATGGATGCAACCAAGCCGATGCTCGCGGCGACCAGCAGGCTGCGCTCCCGGCCGATGGCGAACCACAGCAGTGCCCGGGCCACTTGCCCCCCGTCCAGCGGGTAGATCGGCAGCATGTTGAACAGGAACAACACCACGTTGATCGCGAGAAAGGACTGCAGCGCGTGGATGGCGTCCGGTCCCACCGCCCCGTCGGGGATCAGCACCAACAACGCAAAGGCCGGCACCGCGAGCACCAAGTTCACCAGCGGGCCCGCGACGATGCTCCACAGCAAGGCGCCCGGCCGCTGGGGGGGACGCACTTGGGCCACGCCGCCGAGGGGCCACAACAAGATGCGGTCCACCGAGCCGCCGACTTGCTGGCAGGCGATGGCATGGCCGAACTCGTGCATGAGCACAATGATGAACAGCAGCACATACTCGGCGAGGTTCCAGGCCCAGTGGCCATACGAGTCCGTGCGCCACATCACCTCGACGAGGGCGACCAGGAACCAGCTCCAGTGGAGCTGCACGGGGATGCCGCGATAGCGGAACAGGGGAATGGCGTTGAGATTCACGGGGGTGGCTCCGGTGCCGGACTCCTGTGGCCCGTAGCCGAGTCCCGCGCACTGGTGCGGCGGTGGGCGATCGGAAATAGCGACAGTCCACTCCTGCCAACGCTTTGTCCCTGAGTGCCCATGTCCCGTCTTCGAGCCATCCTGACAGTTGTGTTTGCGGTCGCTTGCGCCAAGCCTTCGGTCTCCCAGCGGCTCGCGGCGCTGGAGATGCGCGTTGCTGAGCTTGAGGCGGCGCCGGCGCCAGCTGCCCAGGGCCCGTCGGTGGCCGAGGGGGAGCTGCTGTTTGTGCAGGCCCAAGCGGCCTACGATGCGGGTGAGTATGGCTTGGCCAAGGGCATGGTGGCCGAACTGCAGCAGCGGTTTGCGGGCACCCGCTTGGCGTCCCGGGCCGACGGGCTGGCCGAGCGCTTGCGGCCCATCGGCATCACCGCGCCAGAGGTGCCCCTCGACGCCGTCTGGCTCCAGGGTGGGCCGGTGGGGCTGCGGACGGGCACCACCCTCGTCGTCTTCTGGGAGCTGTGGTGCCCCCACTGCAAGCGCGAGGTGCCCGCAATCTCCGAGCGGGTCGCCGGTCACGACGTGGACGTGCTGCTGGTGACCCGGCTGACCCGGAGCAGCACGGCCGCGGCCTCGACGGACTTCCTTCGCGACAATGACGTGCCCTGGCCCACCTTCGTCGATGAGAAGAGCTTCACGGACGCCTTTTCGGTCTCGGGCATCCCGGCCGCTGCGCTGGTGAAGGACGGGGTGGTGGTCTGGCGGGACCATCCGGCCGGCCTCGACGATCAGATCCTCGACCGGCACGCTCCCCAGCGGTGACAACATGCGGCTGGTGGGCCCCAATAGAAAGTTCGAGTTTTCTTGGACCGCAGTGTCACAAGCGTGGGGTGCCGCTGCGTTGCCCCTGTGAAGCCCGGGGCCTTTCCTGGGCAACCCGCAGGAGTCACCATGTCTGTCATGCACGCCCCACTGTCTTCCGCCGCTTCCCACTCAAGCGGTGGCCAGCTCATCGCCACGGACGGCCGCACCCTCCCGTTCCGTGGGGGCAAGCTCTCGGTCTCGGCCCGGGGTGGCCTCGCGGACGTCACGCTGCGCCAGCGCTTCGTGAATCCCTACGATGAGCCGCTTCAGGTCACCTTCCAGGTGCCGCTGCCCGCCGACGCGGCCGTGTGTGGGTACGCGTTCGAGTTCGCCGGTGAGCGGGTGGAGGGCCAGGTCGACACCCGGGAGTCCGCCCGGGAGCGCTTCGAAGAAGCCATCGTGGAGGGGCGCACGGCGGCGCTTCTCGAACAGGACCGCAGCAGCCTCTTCACCCAGCAAGTGGGCAACATCCCCCCAGGCGCCGAGGTGGTGTGTGAGCTGCGGCTGGACCAGATGCTGGCCTGGGACGCCGGCCAGTGGGCGTGGCGCTTTCCGACGGTGGTGGCCCCCCGCTACCAAGGTGCCCCGGGCACGGTGCCCGACTCCGACCGCCAGCACGTGGATGTGGCCGTTCACGGCACCACCGCGCGCATGGGACTGGACCTGTGGATTGGCGACGCCGTGACCGGTCCTGTGGGCTCGCCCACCCACCGTGTCCTGATGGTCCAAGATGACGTGCTCCACGTCACTCTCAATGAGGACGGTGGCGTCGCCCTCGACCGTGACATCGTGGTTCGTTGGCCGGTGGCGGCCCTTGCGGTGGGGGCGTCCTTGGACGTGGCCCGCGGCGACGGCGAAGGGGTGACGTCCCAGAACACCTACGGGCTGCTCACGCTCGTGCCTCCCCAGGTCGCCGGTCCCGCCGTGCCCCGGGACCTTGTGGTGCTCCTCGACACCAGCGGGTCCATGGGGGGCGCACCGCTCGCCCAGGCCAAGGCGCTCACCCGGGCGCTCATCGACAGCTTGGGGCCCGCAGACCAGCTCCAGATCATCGAGTTCAGCACGGCGGCACGGTCCTGGAAGGCATCGCCCGTGTCCGCAACCCCCGCACACCGCCAGTCCGCTGCGGCCTGGGTCGACCAGCTGCGGGCCGGTGGTGGCACCGAGATGCTCACGGGCATCGTGGCCGCCTTGGCGACCCTGCGCGGAGAAGCCCAGCGTCAGGTCATTCTCGTCACCGATGGGCTGATTGGCAGCGAGCGCACCATCACGGCGGCGATCCACGGCCAGCTCCCCCGGGGCAGCCGGGTGCACACCGTGGGCATCGGCAGCGGCGTCAACCGCAGCTTGCTCCGCCCGGTCGCCCGCGTGGGGGGTGGACAGGAGCTGATCATCGGGCTCGATGAGTCCGCCGACGAGGCAGCCCTCAAGCTGGTCGCGGCCACGGCAGCGCCCCAGGTGGTCGACGTGGAGCTGTCTGGCTCGGCGCTGCTGGAGGTCGCCCACCACTGTGTGCCCGACTTGATGCAGGGCCGTCCCGCGCGCGTGGCACTGCGCCTGAAGCGCGTGGGCGGCGACCTTGTGGTGAAGGGGCACACCGCTGCGGGACCGTGGGAACAGCGCCTCACCGTGCCCGCTTGCATCCCTGGCGAGGGGCGTCGGGCCCTCATCGCCCGCTTCGGTCGGGAGGCGGTGGACGTGCTGGAGCTGCGGGAGGTGCTCGGGGAGTCGGTCGACCAAGCCATCGAGACCGTTGGACTGGCCCACCAGATCGCGACACGGCGCACGTCGTGGGTGGCGGTGAGCCGGCGCCAGACCGTGGATCCCACCGCGCCCACCCGCCAGGAAAAGGTGCCCCAGGCGCTGCCCTACGGCATGAGCGTGGCGGGGCTGGGGCTGCGTCCGGCGGCACCGGTGATGCGCGCGAGGTCGATGATGGCCCCGATGCCCGCCATGGAGGGGATGCCCGCGATGGCCCCGTCGGGTGCAGCGGGAGGGGGAGCGCGGGCGCGCCGCAGCGGGGCGTTTGGCAAGCGCAAGAAGGCCATGCGCCGGGACGCGCCGCCGGCTCCCCAGTCGGTGCCCGCGAGCTTCTCGGTGCAAGATGGACCGTCGGCACCGCCCCCGCCGCCGGCCCCCAAGGCCGCCCCGCCGATGGAGGCTGAGGAGCTCGCCGCCGAGCGGTGGGAGGACGAGGCGGAACTCGATGAGAGCCCTGCGCCCATGCCCATCGTGGGACTGCGGCTGCGGGCCCGGCTGGTCCTGTCTGCCCGGGGGCGTGTGGTGATTGAGATCGTCGTGGAACAGGGCGTGCTCGACTGGTCACCCGCGCGTGAGGTCACGGTTCAGACCGCCGGTGGTCCGGTCCAGGCCCTGCTCGACATGGCCCTGAGCACCCGCCCCGGCCGCTATGCACCCGGCCAGACCCTGCGCCTCACCCTCACCGGCCTGCCCGCCGAGCTCGCCAAGGCCACCCTGCAGGGCCTTCGTGTGCTCAACAATGGACATCCCTTGGACGTGGAGGTCTGGGTTGGCTGACCCTCTCCTTGCTGCCATCGTCGCCGGTGATGCCGCTGCCTTCGGGCAGTGGGTTGCCGGCGCCGAGCCCCGCGTGCGCGGCAGCTTGCGCTCCTTCGCCGCTCAGGTCGACACCGAAGCGGTGGTCCAGGAGACCCTGCTGCGGGTGTGGCAGGTCGCCCCCCGCTTTGTCGACGACGGGCGCCCCGATGGCTTGGTCCGCCTCGCGGTGCGCATCGCCCGAAACCTCGCGATCAGCGAGTGCCGCAAGCGTCGGGCTATCCCCACCGAAGATGACCTGCTACAGGGCGTTCTCGATGAGGGCGGCGAGGCCCCGGCCACGCCCGACCCCCTGCTGCGCACGCTGATCCAGCGGTGCCTGGACGCCCTGCCCACCAGCCCCCGGGCGGCCCTGGCCCAGCGCATCGCGGCCCAGGGCGGGGCGTCTGATCACACCTTGAGCGCCCAAGCTGGCATGACCCTCAACACCTTCCTCCAGAATGTGCGGCGGGCCCGGATGGGGCTGCAGCGTTGCCTGGAGGGCCAGGGTTGGCAGATGGCCGCCGGGGAGGGACCATGAACCGCGACGACAAGGACCTCATCGAGCAGGTGCTCAGCGCGTGGCGACCCAAGGGCAGCGACGGGGGCGTGCGGTCCTTGCCCCAGTGGCATGACCTCTCCGAGGCCGATCGGCGCAGGGCCTTCGAAGAGACCCGCGTGTTGCGGGCCATGGAGGCGGCGCTGGACCCCGAGGGGCTGTCGACCACGGCCCGGGCGGTGCTGGACCAGATCCGAAGTGGCGGTCGTTGAGCGCCTTCAGCGCACTTCGACCTTGGCAGCCGGGGCCAGGTGGAACGCGGTGGCGCGGCCTTGGCGGGCCCGGGCGAGCACGGCCGAGGGGTTGACGCCGGCGTTCATCAGGCTCTTGCGGGTGCGGTGGATCAGCACGTTCAGATCGGTGCGGCCCCGGTTGGCGTTGCCGGGCCAGATGCTGGTCAGCAGCACATCGTCGGGCACAAACTCACCGGGCTCGTAGCCACCGGGGGGGCCGAGCAGCGTGGCGATGAGCCGGGCCCTCAGCTCGGGGAGCTGGACCAAGAGCTTGTCGCCATCGGCAAAGGTGAGGTGGAGCCGGCCGCCGTTGGGCAAGAACTCAAACACCACCTCGATGGGATGGGGGGACCGGGGGCGCAGGGCCGTGGACTCGCCGCTCTCGGGGGCGGCGTCGTCGAGGCGCAGCTCTTTGCCATCCAGCGAGAACAGGTCGCCGGAGTCCACCACCTCGACCGAGCCCGCTTCGAGGGCATCGCCGTTGAGGTGGATGGGCGCGGCAAGCTCGACGGCCATGCCGCCTTGCACAGGGTAGAAACACATCGCGCCCGCCGGCCAGCCCTCGACCACCATGTCGTCTTCGGGGGCGCCGCCGATGCTGAACGGCAGCTGGCGGATGCCGTACTGGTGGCCGTCGGGGTGGCGCAGCACCCACGCGGGGTGGGCGCGGGTCACCCGGCGCTCCAGCGGTGCATGCACCATGAACAACGCGCCGGGCACTTCGATGGACTGGCCGTGGCGCACGAGGGCTTGGCGCTCGACACGCCGCCCGTCCACCTTGGTGGGGTTGCGCCCCAAGGCGATGACTTCCAGACCCCGCTGGGTGGGCGTGATCAGGGCGTGGTGGAAGCTGGCGCGAGCGTCGACCAGCACCACGTCACAGTCCTCACGGCGCCCCATGATGAGGCCCCTGGGAGGGACTCGCAGGCGGGCGCCTGTGTCGCGAACCAGCCATGTGCTGGGGGTGCCGCCGCCGAGTCCTGGATTGCGCATGCCGGTGGGCCTCCTGCTGTCATCATTGCACACTCCGCGAGGGGACATCGTTCGTCCCGGGTGCCGCCCCGGCGGTGGGGTTCAGGGGGCGAAGGTCGGGAGGGGCCCGTCGATGCCCAAGGCCTCGACCCCGGCGCGCTGGAAGATCTCGTGCAGATCATCGGGCAGGGGGGAGCGGACCGAGACCTCATCGGAGGACTTGGGGTGGGGGAACTGCAGGACCGCCGCGTGGAGCGCGAGCCGGGGCCACAGCCGTCCCGCCGCACCCCCGTGGCGCCGGTCGCCCACAATGGGGAAGCCGGCGTCTTCAGCGTGGCGGCGGATCTGGTGGGTGCGACCGGTGTCGATCTGGACCCACAGCGCGGTCATGCCGTCGACGGTGGCCTCGCGCACCCACTGGCTGCGGGCGTGCTGGTCGTCGATGGCGGTGTTCCACACGCCGCTCTCGCCAGGGTCGCCCACCACCACAATGCGGTACAGGCGCGTGATCTTGCCCTCGCGAAACCAGCCGGCGACCTTGGGGTTCACCTCGGACGCGATGCTCAGCAGCATCAGCCCACTGGCGGGCAGGTCGAGGCGGTGGTGCAGCCCGGCGTAGCCCTCTTTGGAGGCGATCATGCCGTAGACATGCTGGGCCTTGCCATCCCGGACCGGCTGGCTGGGCATGCCGGATGGCTTGTCGACCACCACCACGCCCCCGCCGCGCCAGCGCTCTTCGAGGGCTTCCCCGACGCGGGCCTTTCGGGGTGCAGCGCCGGTGCGCAGCTCGACTAGGGCACCCTGGGTGACCTCGTAGCCGGGGAAGTTGCGCGCCATGCCGTCGACACGCACGCCCCCCCGCTGGATGAGGGTGCGGGCCCGCTTGCGAGACAGCGAGGTCTGGTCGGCGATGACTTTGTCGAGGCGGTCGGCCGTGGCGGCAGCGAAGCGGGAGCGCATGAGGGGCCCGGGTTGAGGGTGCGGCCCCCTATCACTCTGGGCGGGACACCACCCGGTGGGCGCTGACGACGGCGTCGTGGGCGGTCCAGGTGCGCAGCCCGTCGAGCCCCACGCCCCGCAGGAAGGCCCCAGTGGGTTCGCCCTCGGCCGCGACGATGACGACATCGCCGATCTCCAGGTCATCCTGGGATGCTTGGGGATGGTAGAGCAACAGCCCCTTCAGCGGCGGGTCCGCCTGTCCTGCCCAGGCCTGCCCCAGCGCCGCGCCCTGGTAGGCCCCCACCCACACTCGGGCGCCCTGTTGGGCTTGTTCGTGGATCCAAGGGGCGGCTGCAGCTTCCGCCCGTGCCGCGTGAATGCCGTGCAGCGAGGCTTCAGGGCCAAAGGGGGACCGAGCGTGCACCGACAACAGGCCCGCGAGGGCGAGCCATGGCCAGCGCAGCCCGCCGAGGATGGCGAGGCACATCAGCGCCGGTCCGAAGTAGCGCACATGGGTGAGGGGATCGGGGTTGTGGGGCTGCAGCCGAAAGCCCACGGCGCTGAAGAACAGCACCCAGGCGACGAGAAGGGCCACCACTGG
Organism: Myxococcota bacterium; assembly: GCA_942491145.1. Lineage (GTDB taxonomy): Bacteria > Myxococcota_A > UBA796 > UBA796 > UBA2385 > CAXQUZ01. Next base: position 72,338 of record CALOBC010000037.1, read on the forward strand.
GAGCAACACGGGGCGGCGAAGGCGCAAGCCGAGGGCCCCAATGCCGACCACCAACAGCCACCGCCACTGGTGCACAAAGACGAGGCTGAGTGCCGCGGGAACGTCCTGCATGAGCCAGTCTTGGAAAGATGAGGGCAAGCGCTCGGCCGACGCGAGACCCCCGTGGGCCAGCCCCCAAGCGCCCAGTGTGAGCAGCGGCGTGAGCGCGGCCACACGCACCTGGCGGTCCTGCACACACACCACCACCGCGGGCACGACCAGCAACACCCCGGGCTCTTTGCTCGCGGTGGCCAGGGCCGACAGCACGGCAAAGACGGTCCAGTGGCGGTTCACGAGGGCGAGCAAGGCCCAGGGGATGGCGGCCAGCAGCGCGAGGTCAAGCTCGGGGCGCAACAGCTGGGCGAGCAGCGGGGGCAGCGCCCAAGGGATGACTCCAGCCCAGGCATTGCCGAGGCGGTGGGCGAGGGCGACCATCCCGAGGGCCGCGGCGATGCCCAGGGGCAAGCACGCGAGGCGCACGGCAAGCAGGGTGGGGCCGAACAGCTTGAGCGCACCCCCCAACCACCAGTAATACAGCGGTGGGTGGGCATAGTCGGGCAAGCCGTCGGCCCACTGGGGCGGCGTGGATGCGGTCGTGAGCCCCTGGGCCATCACGTCAGGCAAGGCGCCCGCGTAGGTCAGGGCCGGACCACGCTGCGCCGCCAGCAGTCCCTTCGGCACCCACCAAAACAGCCCGTCTTCGACCAGCGGCGCATCGTGGCCGAGGGCAAAGACGAGGCCCACGAGCAGGACCGCCAGGCCAGCCGGCAGCCGTGGATCATGCCGCCAGTCGTGGGAGGGGGAACGCACCGGTCCAGCCTAATGCAGGACCCTCGGCGACCACCCCTGGATCGAGGCTGGGGATCTTCCCGTCGTGCGCGGGGCGGTGGCTCAGCTCTCGGTGCTCTGGCACTGGGTGGGGGGCCGCAAGCGCACCCGAAAGGTTGTGCCCAGTGTCGGCCAGGTCTCGAACGTCAGCTCGCCTTTGTGTTGGTGGATCAACAGCCGCGAGATCTCGAGCCCCACACCCATGCCGCCGGTGCCCTTGGTGGTGAAGAACGCTTCGTAGGCACGACAAGCAACATCGAGGCCCATGCCACAGCCGTTGTCTCGAACCTCGAGAACTGCGTCGGCGCCGTCGGGATAGACATGCACGCTGACAAAGCGATCGGGGCCGGACGTGGCTTGGGCGGCGTTGCGCACCAGGTTGATGATGACCTGGCACATGCGGCTCTCGTCCAGCGGCACCAGGGGCACGGGCTGGACTTTCAGCCGCAGGGACACGCGATTGACGTCCCGATCGTACTTCAGGTAGTGAACCGCGCTGCGGGCCACGGCGACGAGGTCGCCGTACACGAGCATGGGGGGCTCAAGCTGGCCGGTGGCCGCGTACTCTTGGATTTCCTTGACGATGCCCACGATGGTGTGGAGCGCCACCATGGAGAACTCGACCGTCTCGGCGAGGTTCTCGTCGTTGGGGTAGCGCTCGGGCAAGGGCTCGAGCATGGCCATGGGCGCCATCAAGTGGTTGCGCAGCTCGTGGGCCATGCGCTGCGCAAACTGGCCCAGCGTGGCGCGCTGGTGTTGGGCGATCAGCTGTTGTTGGGCGGCTTCGAGCTCACGCTGGGCGACCTCAAGCTTGGCAATGGTGGCGATGCGCTGGATCTCCAGCCGGCGGGCTTCCAAGGTCGTGCCCAACATTGAGGCGGCCACCGACAACAGGTCCAGGTCGCTCTCGTTGAAGCTGTGCCCGGGGTGGAAGCTGGTCAGCTCGAGCAAGCCGAGCACCCGGTCGCCCACGATCATGGGCACCGACAGCAGCGACGTGGTCGATGCAAACACCATCGACTCGGCGTTGTGGAAGTCTTCGGTGGGGTTGTTGGTCAGCACACCACACCGGTCCGCGATCACCTTCTCGCAGACCGTGCGGCTGAGGGTGACGACCGGGCGGGAGCTCTGGGGGCCGCCGGTGCTGCGGGCGCCGAGGGTGACCAGGCGGCCGGCATCGTCCAGCTCGACCACGAGGCCTTGGTGGGCGCCCAGCACTTCGATGAGCGTGTCGAGACAGATGTCGACCATGACCGTCGGATCTCGCTGGCGCTGGAGCAGCTGGGACAGCTCAAACAACACAAGGAATGCGCGGGTGCGCCGGCGCACATTGGACGACTCGGCGCTGTTGATGTCGACCACACCGTCCAGCCCGATCGCCTCGAAGAAGGCGGCCGCCGAGATGGAACCAATGGAGCTGCCTTTGTCGTGGTTCACCCGCTTGAAGACAAAGTCTTGACCCTCGATCAGGGGCTCAGCCGGCGACCGGGAGATGTGGAGTGGCGAGACCTGGAGCTGGAGGCGGGTGCGGCCCACCCGAACGATGTCGCCCTGTCGCAGCGACGCTTTCTGGATGGGCTCGCCGTTGACAAAGGTCCCGTTCTGGCTCTCGCCGTCTTCCAAGAGGATCTCGCCGCCCGTCAAGCGGAGCTCGGCGTGGCGGCGGCTGACCAGTGGATCGGAGCGCAAGACGATGTGACAGTCCCGCTCCCGGCCAATTCGGGTGACCTCTTCCAGCTCGAATGACAGCGGACCGTCGGTGGGATCCATGTGTTGCAGCCAAGCTCGCACGGTCACTCCCCCGGGGGTCCCTGGGCTTGGGGCCAACCCTGAACAACCTGGGGGCGGTGCGCCGTGGGTTGCATCGTGACGGGGTGGTGGAGCCCAGGGATCGAAGTCATTCGAGTCGGGCCGACTAACCGATTGACGGTATGGGCGTGCGGGCTTGGAAGACATCGCCGGCCCGGACGGAGCGCGGGGCGTTGCACTGTGCTCACTGGCGTCCATGCGTGGCCCCTGGGGGGAGTCTTCGGGGGTGTCCCGTCGAGTCCTGGGATGGTCGACCGTCTGCGCAGGTTGCGGCGTGGAGCATCGCCAAGTGAGGCTGGGCGGGTGTCCATGGTCATCGACGACAATCCAACAATCTCATCGGCGGGGCGCTGTGGACCTTGAGCACGCCCAACTGGAATCTTGAGACCATCGGCCACGACCTTGACTTGGCACAGATCGGGGGTCCAACCGTCGGCCGAGCCCACTGCCGATGGACTGGCTTGCCCTGAAGCTGTGGCATGACAGCTGCAGTTCATGGTCGGGCCGCTGCGAGCGCCGCCTTGTTGGACTGCATGGCGTGGGACGGGCGCTCGGCTTGCCCTTGATTGTGGCGGTGCAGACTGGGCGATCGCGCTCGGCTCCAAACCCAGGCTTCGGTTGTTGCCGCTCCTCGACCCATCACCCCAAGCCACCGATGTGCGAGTGCCAGAAGAACCGAACGTTGCCCGGGAGACCGTCAGGGCATGCGCAGCACCGTGCCAGTCTTGGCGCCGGGCCCCCAGACGATGACCTCGGCCCGGCCATCCCCCGTGAGGTCTCGGACGAAGAACGGTGAGTCGGTCTTGGGGATGGGTGTGGTGTGCCGGGCGGTGGGTTGGGACGGAATGCTCCGGTTCTGCGAGATGAAGATCAGGACTTGATCGCCATTGTCGCCCTTGACCAGGTCCACGATGCCGTCGCCATTGATGTCGCCGTCGAGGGAGACCTGCACCGAGTCGGGATCGGTGATGGACCACGCGAAGCTGCGCAGGATCTCCGGGGACGTGGCAAAGCGCCCATCATCTTGCGCAAACAGGGCCACGTCGACCTCCACTTTGCGAGAGACCAACGCACGACCGAGGTTGCCCAGCCCGATGTCGACCATCGGCACAAGAAGGTCCGTGTCGCCGTCGCCGTCGAAGTCCAGCAGCCGCACATCAAAGGCCGCCGTGGACGTACGCACGACCTGGGCCGGGTCCAGTCCGCTGCCGTTGCCCCGGGAGAAGCTGAGCTCCGCGGTGGCCCCAAACCAGCTGCCATCGATCACCCACTGGTGCACGAGAAGATCGACCTTGCCGTCATTGTCGAAGTCTCGGAACCACGCATTTTCCACCTCGCGGCGCTCTCCTTCCTTTGACTGGGTGGGGTCTTTGCGGGGCTCCAGGTCCAGGGGAAGGCGCCACACTTCCCTGCGCTCGCCGGTGTTCTCGCCGGAGAAGTGCACGGTGAGGCGATCTCCACGCGGCAGCAGCAGATCATCCCGCCCGTCGCCGTCGGCGTCCGCCACATGGAAGGGGCGGCTGCGGGTGGAGGTGATGAGCTGGGTGGCCCCGGCTCGCTGTTGGGTGGACACCGAGCCGTCGCTGGGGGCGGGCACGCTGCCCCGGGCCCGACCGTCCGCGGAGAAGGTGTGGATGCGGCCTCCACCCATGACGAACACCTCGGGAATGCCGTCGTGGTCGATGTCTCCGGCGATGTCTGCGGGGGCGGGGGTGGTGGGGCCCAAGCCGCCGAGGGGGGTGCGCACAGCCCCGATGCGTGGGTCTGACAGGGTGAAGCTGGCGGGCCCCACGATGTTGTACGCGCCGTCGCCGTCCACGGCCCAGATGCCCTCGTGAATGTCCCAATATAGGGCTTTCTGGCCAAGAATGTGCACGGTGCGGCCGGTCTGGTTGCCGTCGGCGTCGAAGTCCACCACGGTGAGCTGGACCGCATCCGGACGGCGTCCCTTGGGCACCCGCGACACCATCACCAGCTCCTCAATGCCGTCCCCGTCCACGTCTCCGGCGCGCATTTCGTGGAGGTGGGGCGGAAACTCAATGGGTGCAGCAAGAATCGGCATGGGACCTCGGAGCGGCTCATCGCGCAGGACGCAGGCTCTTTGAAGGGACTGGAACCATCGGCTTTGAGCTGGTCGCGATTGGGATACTGGTGCGCCGCGTGGTGGCTTCCCCGGGGGTGGGGACCCCCGCGCCGTAATCCTCCCGCGTCTGGCTTGCTGGGCGACGGGACTCGTGTGGATGCCGATCGGAGGGAACGGGTGGCGAATCGAAAGGCAATTGTGGTGGGTGCCGGGCGGGTGGGCCGACGCGTGGCGTCAGACCTGCCCCGCAGCTGGACTGTGACGGTGATCGACAGCTCGGAGAAGCGGCTCGAGCTGGTGCCCGCGACCCGACCGGGCGTGGATGGCAAGCCCGTTGCGGTGAAGAAGGTGCTCGGGGATGCATCGAGCAAGCTGGTGCTGGAGCGCGCGGGTGTGGACTCCAGCTGCGTGCTCGCCATTGTGACGGGCGACACCGTGGTCAACCGGGAAGTGGCCCGCCTCGCCCGCCAGGCGTTCGGGGTGGAAGACCTCGTGGTCAAGCTGCCGAGCGAGGCGGGCATTGCTGAGCTGGGGTTGCTCCCCGACGAAGTGATCCAGAGCCACTCCGGGACGGCCGCGCTGGCCACCAACCGGCTGTGTGCCAACGAGACGCGGGCGGTTGCGCTCGGCATGGGCCAGGGTGAGCTGCGCCAGGTGACCGTGCTGGAGGGCAGTCCCGTGGATGGGCGCACCCTCGCGGACCTGTCGCCCAACCGGTGGTTGATCGCGGCGGTCTACCGGGCCGGCGAGCTGATCGTGCCCCATGGTCAGACCACCATTCATGCCCATGACCGGGTGTTGTTGGTGGGACAGCCCGACGTGCTCGATGGCGTGGGTGAGTTCATTCGCGGCAGCCGGCCGGTCTTCCCCAACCAGTACGGCTCGGTCATCGGCACCCTCGGCGATGCCCAGACCCAGGACGAGGCCGCCTGGGTGCTCGACCACACCTGCGCCAACAGCTTGATGGCGCTGGACTCGGCCGCCCTGCACCCCACCCGGCGCTCCGCCGAAGAGATTGCGACCTATCTCGACGACAATGATGTAGGCATCGTGGTCTTGAATCCATCCCCGGTGACCCTCCTCGCCCGGATTGGGATCACCCGCAGCTCCCGGATGGACATGATCTTGGCGGCTCGGGTGCCTGTGCTCATCGCCCGGGACTCGGCGCCCTACGAGAAGGTCCTGCTGGCGGTGAGCGGCGACCAACAGAGCGACATCATCGCGAGCGTGGCCATCGATGTTGCCCGCCAAGCCGGCGCCCAGCTCACCATCATGACGGTCACGCCGCCCGTGTTTGCGGAGGGCGAGGCCGAACAACTGGAGCAGCGGGAGCTGCCCAACCGGCTGGCCCGGCTGGCGCGGATGCATGGCATCGAGGTGAAGAAGGTCGTGGACCAGGGCAACCCCATCGAGCGGATCCGGCACCACGCCAAGGACTTCGATCTGGTGGTGGTGGGCACATCCGCGGCCCGTCGGAGCACCCTGTTGACCCCGGATGTGTCGCTGTACTTGCTGCACGACACCCCGTGCTCGCTGCTGTTGGTCCCCTGGAATGCGGCGGGACGATGATGAACGTGTTGTGCTTGGACTTGCGCGGGCCTTCGTGGGGACGTGTCGATGCATGGTGATGTGGCGCTTGCGCTGATTCTGATGACGGCGGGCGCGATGGCGATGCCGGCGGTGGCGAGGGCCATCTCCATTCCCGTCGCGGTCGCTGAGATCCTCTATGGTGTGTTGATCGGCGCTTCCGGGCTTGGCTTGGTGGGCTCCGACAGCACGTTCATGACGGCGCTCGCTGAGCTCGGCTTTGCCCTGTTCTTGTTCTTGGCCGGCCTCGAGATCGACTTTCGCGGCTTCGAGAAGAAGGGTGTGCGCAGCCTCGTGATGCCGTTCACGGTGGCGAGCAGCGCGTTCGCGCTGTCCTTGGGCGCCGCCTACTTGTTGGGGTGGGGCACTTGGGTAGGCCTGGCGGTGGGCGCGACCGCCGTGCCGCTGCTGTTGGCGGTGGTGCGGGAGGCACGGCTCAACGGCACCCCGCTGGGCAACACCATGATCTCGTTTGCGGCGATGGGTGAGCTGGTCACCATCTTGCTGCTGACTGTGGTGGAGATCCACGAGCGGGCCCAGGGCGACGTGCACATGCTCGTCGAAGGTGGGCTGCGGGTGCTCGCACTGAGTGTGGCGGTGGTGTTGGTGCTGTTCCTGCTGCGTGGGCTGCTGTGGTGGTACCCCCAGCTCTTCGTGCGGCTGGTGGCCCATGACGACCCCTCCGAGGTGGGGGTGCGTGCCGGCTTCGGGCTGATGTTGCTCTTCGTTGGACTTGCCCTGCTTGCTGATGTGGAGCCATTTTTGGGGGCCTTCCTCGCGGGGGCATTGCTGAGCTTTGTGGTGCGGGAGGCCGAGGCGCTCGAACACAAGCTGGCGAGCATGGCCTACGGCTTCTTTGTGCCGCTGTTCTTCATGTATGTGGGTGTGCGCCTGAAGGTGTCCGTGTCCTTGGTGGTCGACAACATCGCGTGGATCCTCAGCATCATCGCTGTGATGTTTGCCGTGAAGCTGCTGCCGGGCGCCCTGTTGCTGATGCGGGGGCTCAAGCCCAAAGAGGTGCTGGCCACGTCGGCGCTGCTGGCGGCCCCCCTCACGCTGGTGATCGCGATCATGGACCTGGGCCGGCGCGCCGGTGCGGTCGACGCCGACACCGAGGCGGTGGTGATCAGTGCAGGCATCTTGGCCAGCTTGATCTACCCGTCAGCGGCGCGGGTGTTGCTGAAGCCCAAGACGCCAGAATAGTGACGGTGTCGATGTTATCGGTCGATGCTGGCCAGGGTGGGACCGGGCGCTGGATCAGCGATCGGCGCTGAGGCTCGCGAGGAGAGCGGCGACCTCAAACGTGCCGTCGGGCGGTGCAACAAAGCGCTCGCCCAGCTCCACCCCGACCACGGCGCGGCTGGCTTCGGCGGCAGCAGAGGCTGGTTCTCCTCCCCCCAAGCGGGCGACGAGGGCCCCACCGAGGCGGCCGAGGGTGTCGACCACCGCAGGATGGGGGGAGGCGGAGGACGCGATGTCATTCGCGGGAATGGTGCCGGCCAGGACCACACCGTCTCGGATGGCCTCGCTGAGCCGCAGCCCACCCTGTGATGCGCGTGCGGCGGCCCGAGAGTCCCCGGGAATGACGCTCAGTCCGGCATTGTCGGCGCTTGCTGCGGCGGCGCGGGCCAAGATGCGGCTGGCCATGCTGCGCAACCACCCGAGCTCTGCGGCACCGGCCATTGGGCGCAGTGCGCCGGTCCATGCGACCGAGACCCCGGCGGGCAGGTTCTCTTCTCGGGACAGGTTGGCGGCGATGGCGATGGCGGTGGCCCCCAGGGGGGCGTCGGGGCGGACCGCCGGTGCGGTGGGCAGTGCGGCCATGGTGAGCCCCGCCAGCTCGACTTGGTCCTCGGGACCGGACGCGAGCAGCAAGGAGGACAGGTACAGCAAGGCGCTGACCGGTGCGGCCACCACCCCGTCCGCTGCGTAGAAGCCCATGCGTCGGCCGTCGGGCAGGGTGGGGGGACGCTGGCGGGACCAGCCTGCGGCGGCCGCGCGGGGTGGGGTGCCCCGGAGCATCGCTTCGACCATGCCGCCCACAGCCGCAAGGGCGGCGGCACCGTCGAGGCGCAGCCAAGACTCGTTGGCGGTTGTGCGGGACAGCTCGGTGTAGAGCATCACCTCGCCCAGGTTTCGGGCGAAGGACACCAAGTCATCCCGGGCGGCGGCGGCCAGGACCGGGCCCTCCACAACAGACGGCTTGCGGGCTTCACCCTGGGGGGTGGTGAACCAGGCGCACAGGCGGGGGGCGAGGGACCGGGTGGGCAGCAGCGGGTTGCCGCAAGAGCTTGCCGCGGCGCGCAGTCCAGCACGGCTCTGGCCAGCGCCCGCTGAAGGCCGCCCCACGAGGTCGAGGGGGTCCGGCAAGATGGGCCGTGGCACGGCGCTCTGGAGGAACTCGTCGGTGGACTCGGGCAAGCTGAGGTCGGCCAGCGGGGTGACCCCTTCGGCCGTGCCCACTGCCACTTCAAGGATGGGGCCCAAGGACGGCACGGTGTCGGGACCGACGATCTCGATGGGCATCCGCACCCGGGTTGCGGCGCCGTCTTGGTCCAGCACCTCGACGCTCAGGTCAAAGCTTCGGCGGCCGTCGCGCTCGGGCACCTCGCCCAGGGGGATGGTGCGGGTGACGATGTCTTCGGCGGGCAGCTCACCGTGGAGGGGGCGCAGCCAGCGCACGGTGTCGAATTCGGACGGGTGCCAGCCGATGCGCAGCTCCACGGCGCCGGAGCCGATGGGGGCTTGGACTTGGAGCTCATTGCCCACCATCACGGCCTTCAGACGGTAGCCACAGGAAGTGCCGAGGCGGGTGGCGACCGCAGCCGCGGCGCGGGCGGCGGCGGTGAGCGTGACCGGATGGGGCACCGGAAAGGCCTCGCCCGGGGGGCTGCGACCGCCATCGGTCTGGGCGCAGACCTCGGCGAGGGCCGGCAGCCCCCGAAGGGCGGTCTGGTGGTCGAGGGGACACTCGAGGGCCGCGTCACGGAGGGCCCGCACGCCGGCGCAAGCCGCCAACACTTCGCTGTGGCCAACCACGGATGGCCGAGACTCCCGTCGAGGGTCCACCGCGAAGTAGTCTTCGATCCACGCGGCTGGCGCGGCGTGAGAAGCGCCGACAAAGGCGGTGAGCAGGAGCTCAGGGAGCATCTTGGGGGTCCTTGGTGTCGCCGGGAGGTGGCGTTGCGGCGCGACACCGGGCGGGCAGGGTGTCTGGCACCGCGGGATCGTACGCGCTGCAGTCGCGCCCGTCGTCTTTGGGCTCGCCCGCGCCCGGGGCCCCGTCGTCCTGGGCGTCGTCGTCTTCGCTGGGCTCAGCGTCGTCCTGGCCATCTTCGTCTTGGATGTAGCCCAGCTCGATGAGCATCTGCCGCTCGGCATCGTTCATCTCGACGATGGAGGTCGCGCGGCCCAGCCACGCCAAGGGGTCGCCCTCGCCGGGTTGCTGGCCTCCCATGCCCTGCCAGGGGCCGAGCTTCTGGTCGTCCACTTCAAAGCGGACTTCGGCGTCATAGGGCAGCACCAGGAAGGTGTCGCCGGCCTCGACCCGCATCCGGTGGCCCCACCGGTGTCCGGCCCGAAACGCCACACCCTTCGTCCGGACGCTGCCGGCAACCTTGGCCGTCCACGGCTCACCCACATCCGCGAGAAGTAGCTTTTGGAGGCGATCCACGTCCAGGGGGCGTGCCTCGGCGAGATCGTGGGTCTCCTTGGGATCGGCGTGGGGGTCGAAGAGCTCGGCCGTGTTGGACTTCACGTCCCACTCCAGCCGCAGCCCGCCGGCGTAGAGCCCGAGTCGGTTGGTCTTGAAGCGAGTGGTCTCGGCGGTGAACGTGCGCTCCGGGAGGGCAGCCCCGCCGATGGCGGGTGCCAGGTTGAGCCCGTCCGCTGTCATGGGGGGCTGGTTGGCCATGGCGGCCAGCGTGGGCGCAATGTCTTGGGTGCCGACGGCGCCGTCCACGACCAACCCAGCGGGCAGCCCGCCACCGCTCATGATGAGCGGAACGTGGAGCTGTTCGGCATACAGGGTGTGGGCGTGGCCCCAAGCCCCCCGCTCACCGAACTCTTCGCCGTGGTCCGACGTGATGACAAAGCGCACGTCCCGACCGGCCGCCTTTGCCGCGACACTGATGCGCTTGAGCTGGTCGTCCACGTAGCGAATCGCCTCGTCATATTGGGCCCGCTGGTGGTCGTACTGGGCTTCGTCGAGGGGCTTCTTCAAGAAGTGAAAGTAGTTTTTGTAGGGCCGGTCGCTGCTGTTGGGCGCCCGGTCAAACAACGTCGCGTACTCGCCCGGCGGGTCGTACTCGTAGTGCACATCGTAGGTGTGCAGGAACAAGAACACCGGCTGGCCCGGGCGCTGGTCGGCCCACCACGTGAGCGTTGCGTCGACCACGTCGCTCATGTCGACGGTGGCCTTCAAATTGACCTTGGGGTCGTGGATGCCGAAGTCGTCGAAGTGGTCAAAGCCCCGGTCGAAGCCGAACTTGGACGAGACATAGAACGTCGAGACAAAGCCCGCGGTGGTGTAGCCGGCGGACTGCATGCGCTCCGGGAGCACGGGCACCGCACGGTCGAGCTGAAAGCTGTCCTCGACGATCTTGTGGGTCTTCGGGAGCTGGCCGGAGAACAGGGTGGTGTGGGACGGCAAGGTCCACGGCGATGCGCTGCGGGCGAAGCTGAACCGCACCCCGTCCTTGGCGAGCTGGTCCATGAAGGGACTGGTCTCGCGGTCGTGGCCGTAGGCGCTGAGGTGGTCGGCGCGCAGGGTGTCGATGCTGACAAGGATGATGTCTGGTTGGCCAGGATCCCCTGCTGGAAGGGACTTGGGGGCGCCCCACCCGCAGCCGGTCGCGAAGCCCAGTGCGAGCAGCGCCAGCCCGCGCGATGAAGCGCCTACCATGTTCGCCACCATGGCCAGCCGGCCGGTAGATAGTACAAGCAGAGGGGGGTGACAATGGCCATCACCAGGACCATCAGAGCGAGTCGCCACTTCATCCGTGAGGCCCACATCTCCTGCACCGCGAGGCCCGGCGCGGACAGCACCCCGGCGGTGTAGATGATCAACAAGGCTTCGAGGGGCACCCGGTAGCGAGACAGCCCTGCGAGCAATGCAATGGCCGCGCAGTGGTAGACGAGAATGCCGCCGATCACGAGCGCTTGGGAGCCCCGTCCACGGGTGGCGAGGCCAAATGCCCCCAGCAGCATCACCGCCAGCGAGTGCACACAGCCGACCAACACAATGATCTCATCGGCGGCTTGGTGCATGCCGGGCCAGCGACCCCAGCGCAGGTGCCGGGTGAGCAGCGAGTGGGGGTTCATCAGCTGGGCGACCCGCATGGGCATCCGCCGCACAAACTCATCCGGGTTGGACTTGATCCAGTCGATGCCTGCTTGGGTCTGGCACGTGTCCCGCTCGATCGCTGCGCCCTTGTCGCCACACGGTGCCCGGCCTTGCTTGCGGGTGCGGTTGAAGGCCCGCTTGGAGAGCTTCCCGTTGCCGTAGTCGAACGTGATGGGCTCGAAGTCGTTGTTGCCCAGCCACATCATCTGGCCCATCGTGCGGTCCGAGATGATGCGCCCACCGAACTTCTGGGAGGCGTGGATGCTGTAGGGGGCGACCACACAGGCCGCCGCCATCGCCACCAGCGCGGCTTGGGCCCAGGCCTTCGGTTGTCTGAAGTGTTGCCACACCATGCCCACCATGAAGATGGGCAGCATGTAGGTGGCCACGCCGCGGAACAGCACACACACGCCGATCATGCCGCCGACGAGGGCCGCCATGCCAAGCGCCCGGCTGGCTTGGGCAGCGTTCGCCACGCGGTCTCGGGCCACCAGCAACAGCAACAAGGCCGACAAGAGCACCGTGCTGTAGAGCGTCTCGGACCACAGGCGTGTGGCGAAGAAGGCGATGTGGGGGCTCGTCACGTACAGCCACATGGCGATGCGTCGCGGCCGCAGCAGGTTCTTGCCCTCTCGGCCCGCAAACGCGCGCGCAGCGAGAAGGTAGACCAGTACGGCATTCACGGCGGCCGCAAAGACTTGCACACCCTTGATGGTGGATGCGTAGCCCGTGATGATGCGCGCGATGCCCAGCAGCACCGGGTAGCCGGGCGCCCACAGCCAGCCCGCGCTGGTGGTCATGCCCTCGCCACCGGCAAAGCGCTCGGACAGCTTGATGTAGGTGCACTCGTCGCGCACGCAGCCATCGTCCAGCCAGATGAGGGCGGGAACGACGCGCAAGAGAGTGCCCAGGGTTAGCGCCACCCAGAGCTGTCGGTCTCGATACCACTTCACGGCCGCGCCCCTATTGTCTCCCGGGATCTGGGGCCATCGCTCCAGCCCTCCATGTGGTCGACGGCTGGGCTACCCTCCGACCTGTGGCGTGGGTCTGGCCACGAGGAGCGGCGATGTGGGTTGAGTGTCGGGTGCTGCAGCCCAGGGTCCAAGGGCACAGCCCCCGCCGGCGACGGATGACGGGGGTGTGGGGTCTGGTGGCGCTGCTGCTGGGCGGCCCGGCATGGGCGGGCGACGACGTGCTCTGGCGGGCCCGGTATGCCCTGGAGACGGGAGATCCCGAGCTGGCTGCTGAGACCACCGCGCGCTGGCTGAACGACACGTGGACCGGTGCGGATCGACGGCGGCCTGAAGCGGTGATGCTGCATCTGGATGCCCGCACCCGGGGGCTCGGCGAGGGGCCACAGCTCGCGCGGGCGCTGGAAGCCCGGCTGGCGGAACAGCCCGACAGTCCTGAGCTGCGGGTGTCTCTGGCGGTGGTGCTCGCCGCCGACCCGGAGCCCGACTGTGATCGCATCGACCCGCTGACTCACCCCGCTCCCCCCCGCCCGTGGGCCTTGGGCGCGGCGTCGCTGCGGGCGCGGCTGGCCCCCCGATGTGGCTGGTCCGAGGAGCCCCTGGACCTGGCGGACTATCCCAAGGATGCCCCGGACATCGTGCTCTTGCGCTTGCAGCGGGGCCTGAGTCGTGGGGTCATCGACCAAGCGCTGGCGTATGCGCTGGACGACTTCTACCGGGCGAACCCGGCCGCGCTGGCGCTTCCGGGCGACCCCTTCCGATCCAGCCTGTCTGGACCGGGCTTGTCCATTGCGCGGCTGGCCCTCGAGTCCGCTGCCCAGCGTGCCGAGGCGAGCAACGACCCGATGGCGCTGTATGGCGCGCTTCAGGTCGCCCGCTGGAAGGGCTGGGATGAGCGCCCGCTGGCCCGGCGGCTCGATGTGCTCCAGCCGGGCTGGACCGACGGCGGGGGTGCCGGCGATGGCACAGCCACATGGATGCCGCCCCGAGTCCCCGTGGACCCGGAGCTGCTGAGGCGCATCCACGACGCGAGCCGCAAGGCCGAGCCCGTGGTGGCCGTGCGTGCCCTGAAGTCCCTCGAAAAGGATGTTCCCGAGCGTGGGCCTGCCGCTGCGGAGTGGCACGCGCGCATGGCGGAGGCCATGGAGCGCCAGGGTCGGGATGGCCGGGCCTTGGGTGAGTGGGAAGCCGCGTGGGCAGCCGATCCAGGGGACTCGGGGCGGGCCAATGGCTTCGCGTGGGCGGCGGCAGGGGCCGAGCGCCGCATGGAGCCCGCGCTGGCCGCCATCACCGCGGCGATCAACCATCCCACGCCATTTTCGGTGCGCGAGGCTGGGGCGGATGGCTGGGTGGTGCTCCGGGACTGGAGCGGCCAAGAGCTGGCCATGATGCGGGACACGCGCGGCTGGCTGCTGTTTCGCCTGGGGCGCCTGTACGAGGCCCGCGATGAGCTGCGCCACGCGCTCTTGTTGATGCGCTCGGACAGCGGCACCATGCACATGCACTTGGGACTGGTGCTCGCCGAGCTTGGTGACCCGCGGGGCGCGCTGTTCCACCTGGGTCGAGGCCTCGCCATCGCCGACCCGGAGTGGGACGAGCTGTCCCTGATTGCCGATGCGATGAGGGTTCTGGAGCCGCTCTGGATCGCGCAACGCTGGCAACCGGGGGGCATGGAAGCATGGATTGCGGCCCAGCGCCCGGCGCCGGTCGAGCGCTTGGCACCGCTGACCTTTCCCTTGGATGTCGGGGAGACCGACGGCGCAGGCGTGCGAGAGATCTTGGCCGCGACCTGGGTGGGCACGCCATTCCCGGACTTGGAGCTGCTGACCACGGGGGGACGGGGCACCCTGTCGGGCATCGGGGGGTGGCGCGTGGTGGACTTCTGGGCCTCCTGGTGTGGCCCCTGCGTGGAGGGGCTGCCGGCGCTGCTCGCGCTGGCCAATTCTCGAGATGACCTACGGGTGGTGGTGGTCTCGGTCGAAGATGCCCCCCCGGACTGGGACCGATGGCTTGAGGGCAGCGCGTCGGCCGTGGGCACCTGGGGCGGACCGGCGGTGTTGGACCGGCTGGACCTGCCCGGGGTGCCGGCGACCTTCTTGCTGAATCCTCAGGGTGAGGTCGTGGACGCCCGCTTGGGTGCCGCGCCGGAGGGCTGGCTCACCACCGCCCTGGACGAAGCCCGCAAGCCCTGAGCGGCTGGGCCGGCCAGGAAGTAGGGGACCTTGACACTGTGGGGAGGTCGACCGTGGGCGTGGACGCTGTGTTGCCGATGGACGTCGCCGGACTGGACGGGCGGGAAGCCGCCGTGGCCGGGAGCGCGCTGGTGCCGGTGGTCTTGGAGCGGTGTGGTGCCCGGCCGGGCGTGTTTGCCCGGGTGCAGGCCCTGCGGGACGCGACCGATGCCCTGACGGCAGCCTTGAACATCGAAGAGGGCGCCGAGCGCCGTGACCAAGATGCCGAGCAGCAAGCGGTTCTGATGGCCGATGGCATGGATGCGGCCCACCGGGCGGCCTCGGCCGGACTCGATCGGTGCGTGGGCCCGGACGGGGACCGAGACGCTCTGCGCCGCGCCCTCGCGCAAGCCATGGCGGACTGGCAGGACCCCTTCGCGGCGGACGCGGTGGGCGAAGCGGCACTGGGGGCCATGGACAAGGTCATCGACGGGGCACCAGCGTGGGCCGCACCGAGCCTTGTGGGCCTCCGCGACGCCATTGTGCGCATGCGGGCGTCGGGCCTGAAGCGAGACCAAGCAGCTGCCCAGCGGGCGGTGGCGGTGCAAGCCCGTGTGGAGGCCGAGGGGCGCTGGCAGTCGGCGGCCCGGGGGCTGGTGGCCCACGTGGGCCCAGGTCCCTGGTGGGAGGTGGCCCGGCCCGCCGTGGCGCTGGCCGGGGTGCGCCGGTCCGTGGGCGCCCAAGCCGAAGACGACTGGTTCTCCTGACGCTTGGCGCCGTGTGGCCACCGTTGCGGTGTTCTGACCTGCTGCCGACCAGCGGTCATCGACCGGCCGGGGCGGCCCTTCCGCGTGCAACCGCAAGCCTCCCGCGCTATCCAGCCGGCCCCACGGCTCTGGAGTCTCCCGTGCATCGACGTATCGCTTCCGTGCTGCCCATCGCAGCCCTCTGTCTGTTCAGTGCTGGCTGCGAGCCCCAGGCCACGCCGCGCACCCCTGGCGACATGCCCGGGAAGGGCACCGTCATCGCCAAGGTGGGCGATGGTGAAGTCACCCAAGAGATGCTCGACGCCACGCTGGCGCGCATCCCCGAAGCCCAGCGTGCTCAGCTTGAGCAGCAGGGCCAGATGGACCAGGTCAAAGAGAGCCTCTACGTCGGTGAGGTCCTCTACCGGGATGCCCTCGCCGCCGGCCTTCAGAACGACCCCAAGGTCAAGGTGACCCTCGCGCTCGCCGAGCGCAGCGCCCTGGCCGAGGCCATCATCGAAAAGAAGGTCGACGAGGCCATCACCGACGCCCGCATCCAGCAGTGGTACGACGACCACAAGGTCCAGTTCGCTCAGGAACAAGCCAAGCTCAGCATCATCGTGCTGCCGGACGAGGCCGTGGCCGCCGAGGTCAAGGCCGCGCTCGACGCGGGTGGTGACTTCGCCGCGCTGGCCAAGGAAAAGAGCGAAGACACCAAGACCAAAGACACCGGTGGTGATCTGGGCTGGGTGGAAAAGCGGAGCCTCCCGCCCGACTTCGGCACCCCCGTGTTCGGCGCTGAGAAGGGCACCATCGTCGGTCCCCTCGCTGCGGGCCCCCGCCAGCTCATCTTCCGCGTGGAAGACAAGCGCGCGACGACCCCCCTCGATGAGGTCAAAGACCAAGTCAAGGAGAGCCTGAAGCAGGAAGTGGCCCAGGAGTACATCACCGCTGCCCGCGAGAAGGCCACGGCCGCAATGGGCGCGGGTGCGACGGTCACGCCGCCCCTCCCCGGTGGTGTCCCCGCGGCTCCCCCGGCGGGCGCAGCACCGGCCGCAGACCCCCACGGATCTCACTGATCATGGCGCACAATGGCCGCTGGGCGCTGATCCTGGGCGCTTCGTCTGGTTTCGGCGCAGCGGCCGCCCGTGCGCTGGCCACCGAGGGCTTCGGCATCCTCGGTGTGCACCTCGATCGGCGGTCGGGCATGCCCGCCGTCGACGCCCTATGTGCTGACTTGCTCGCCCTCGGCGTGCCGGTGCGGTTCTTCAACGCCAACGCGGCGTCGGCCGACACGCGCGCGACGGTGCTGGACGCGATGCCCGCGCTGATGGGGGATGCCCCGGTCGGTGTGTTGTTGCACTCCTTGGCTTTCGGCACCCTGCGTCCCTTCGTGCCGCCCCCCGACAGCGGTGCGGCCGTCTCGACATCCCGCAATGTGGACATGACCCTCGATGTCATGGCCCACAGCCTTGTCTATTGGGTGCAAGACCTAGTGACTGCGGGTCGCCTGGGTCGTGGCGGGCGGGTGTTCGCGATGACCAGCGGCGGCTCCCGTCAGGTCTTTCCTTCGTACGGTCCGGTCTCGGCCGCCAAAGCTGCCCTGGAGAGCCACGTGCGCCAGCTTGCCCTCGAGCTCGCCCCCCGCGGGTGCACCGTCAACGCCATCCTGGCCGGTGTGACCGACACCGCTGCGCTGCGCAAGATCCCGGGCAACGACGAGATTCGCGAGAAGGCACGGCTGCGCAATCCCCACGGCCGGCTCACGACCCCCGAGGACGTGGCCGCCTGCTTGGTGACCTTGTCCGGCCCGGGCACCCACTGGCTCACCGGCAACGTGCTCCAAGTCGACGGTGGCGAGACGGTGTGCGCATGAACGGGTCCCCATCCGCTGCCTTCGGGTACCGCCGACCGGGGCCCTCCCCGCGATGGGCCGCTGTGGTGGCCCTGCTGGTGGGCTGTGCGTCCACTGACGGCAAAGAGGGGGGTGACCCGGCAGGCACCACCGAGCCTGGGGTCGACGACTCCGGCACGCCCGACGTTGCTGAGACCGATGAAGACATCCTGCGGGCGGCCATTGCCGGCGAGCGGGATGTCGATGAAGCGCTGGTGCTGATCGCCCGTCAAGGTGGGCTGCCGATCCAGACCAGCGCGAGTGTGTTGTTCGCGTGCTTGTGTGGCGATGGTGACTGGTCGGTGGCCGGTGACCACGACGAGTGGGCCGGTGTGGCCATGGACCGCGCGGGTGCCTTGTCCTGGGCCGAAGTGGACGTGCCGGCGCCTGACGGCTCCCGCTACAAGTTCACGGACGGCACGGACTGGATGGCCGACCCGCTCGGCCGCCGTCTGGCCTATGACGAGTTTGGTGAGATCTCCCTGGTGGACGCCAGCTTCGCTCACTTGGAGCGCTGGTATGCCATTGACGGGGGCGAGCTCCAACCTCGGGATGTCAACGTCTGGGTCCCCGAAGCGGGGGCCTTCACCCATGTGGTCTACGCCCACGACGGCCAGAACCTCTTTGACCCGGGCGCGGCCTGGGGCGGCTGGCAGCTGAGCGCCAGCGTGCCAGCGAACATGCTGGTGGTGGGGATCAACAACACCTCGGACCGCTTCGAAGAGTACACCCACGTCCCGGATGACTTTGGCAGTGGCACCGTGGGCGGCCGGGCCGACGACTATGGCGTGCTGGTCAGTGATCTCCGCGGCTTGATGGACGAGCACTATGGTCCTGCGGATCGCTACGGCCTGCTCGGGTCCAGCCTCGGTGGGCTCGTCAGCTTGGCGCTGGCCGAGTCCCAGACCGGTCAGTGGGACATGGCCATGAGCATGTCAGGCACCGTGGGGTGGGGATCGATCGGGCTGCACGAGGAGACCATCATCGCCCGCCTCGCTGCCAGCGCGCCATTGGAGGGCACGGCCATCTACGCCGACTCCGGTGGCCTGGGCACCTGTGCAGACAGCGATGGCGACGGCACCGATGACGACGGGGACGACTTCGACAACTACTGCGTGAACCGGCAGCTCGTCGATGTGCTCGCGGCGTCGGGCTATGCGTGGGACGAGAACCTCTGGCACTGGCACGAAGCGGGTGCGACCCACGACGAGGCGGCTTGGGCAGCCCGGGTGTGGCGCCCGCTGGAGCTGTTCTCGCTGCAGTAGGGCTTCACCGTTGTGGGGCCTGGCGGTGGGGATTGGCCGTCCGCGCGCCCTCTTCGCAAGCATCTCGGTTGGCCGCGCTCACCGCTGCGCACCGGCCGATGTCGATGGGGGGCGTGGCTTCGTGGGCACTGCGGAACAGGTGCACCCACGAGCGTTGCTCCCCGTCCGCGTTGCTGTGGATGGCCCAGCGCCTGCGGGCCGCGACGGCCGCTTGCTCGATGACCCCGAAGTCTTCACCGATGTCGCGTTGCACGATCCGGCCCAGCTCTTCTTGAAGCTGGTGCCTGCGGCATCCCATCGCGAAAGCCCCGGCTGCATTGCACAGCAGCCTCGCCGCGTCAGGTTCGCCCCGCAGGTTGGCCGAGTCGGCCGCCACAAAGAAGCACTCGTCCCGCCAAGCCCCATCCGGGACCATGGGACACCACTGCTTTGCGCCGTCCGCGGTCTCCCGGATGTTGGTGCGCACGGCGGCCAGCGCGCAGTCGCCGGCGAGGTCGACGTCGCTGATCTGTTGGCAGCGGGCGACGAGCGCTTGGTTGCCCGGACCGACGTGAGTGACGACACTTTGGTAGATCTCACGGTCGCTTGCCGCTTGCGCAACGGCGGTGGCCGCGGCATTCGGCACTGAGTTGCAGCCGACGAGAACCGCCATCGAGAGCGCAATTGGGAGGGGATGGGGCATGGCTTCCGAGCGTAACGATGTCTGCCGATGCCAAGCCAAGGCCCTCCCAGGGTTGACAGGTTCCTGATGGAGTGGCTGCCCCCATCGGGGCTCTCGAAGACATGGCTGGCCACGCGCGTGGCTTGAGGTCGCGGGCAAGGTGGGGTGCGGTGCACGAGTGGGATCCGCCGGCGCCTTCCGGGTGCGCCACCGTCTCACGCCTGGGGCCGCCCGTGCCCCCGGTCTGGCCCCAACCCGCCGGCCCACACCCGCTTTGCGGCCTGTCGCCATCCTGCTGGCGGCCAGCGGGGCATCCAGGGGTTAGGCGCCGGACGTCTTGCTTGGGACGGGGCCCGGTCTCCCCGCCAGCCCCCCATCACCGGAGAAATCATGCGCCATCTGGCCATCGTCGCGTTGCTCGCGGCTTGCAACCCCGCCACCACCGACTCCAAGCCGGCTGAAGCCGCCACCCCCGCCAAGAAGGCGTCGGCCCCCGCGGCCATGCCGGCCTCCGGTGTCGACAACACGGCCGTGGTCGCCACTTGGAACGGTGGCACGCTCAGCTATGGCGATCTCAGCGGCGAGACGAAGTCCCAGACCACCCGCCTTGAGATCGACTACCTCACCCAGAAGTACCAGGCCGAGGCCCAAGCGCTGGAACAGATGGTCATCGAGAAGGTGCTGGAGCTCGAGACCAAGGCCCAGGGCAAGGCGTCCACGGACGAGCTGCTCAAAGAAGCGGTCGAGTCCAAGATCTCCGAGCCCACCGAAGAAGAAAAGCGTGAGTTCTTCAAGGTCATGGAACGCCAGCTCCGGGGTGCGCCCTACGAGTCCGTGCAGGACAAGATCGCGGGCGAGCTGCTGCGCCGCAAGCAGTCCGAGCGCTTTGGCGAGTACATGACCGAGCTGAAGGCCAAGTACAAGGTGAAGCTGCAGCTTCCCTACCCGAACCTTCCCCGGATCGAGGTCAGCGTCGACGACGACCCGAGCATCGGCCCCGCGGACGCCCCCATCACCATCGTCCAGTTCGCCGAGTATCAGTGCCCCTATTGCGGCAAGGCCAACGAGAGCGTGGACCAGGTCATGAAGGAGTACGCCGGCAAGGTGCGCATGGTCTACCGGGACTTCCCGCTGAGCTTCCATGACCGGGCGATCCCTGCGGCTGTTGCGGCCAACTGTGCCGGCGCCCAGGACAAGTATTGGCCGATGCACGAGGTGCTCATGGCCAACCAGCAAGCGCTCCAAGAGAGCGACTTCCAGGGCTATGCCCAGAAGCTCGAGCTGGACCTGCCCAAGTGGGAAGCGTGCCGCCAGGATCCGGCCCAGGCCGCTGAAGTCCAGAAGGACATGGAAGACGGTGCCAAGGCTGGCGTCTCGGGCACCCCGGCCTTCTTCATCAACGGCATCATGTTGAGCGGCGCCCAGCCCTTCAGTGAGTTCAAGGCCATTATCGACAGTGAGCTTGAAGCCGGTTGATCGAGGCGACTCTCTGATCTGCATCAGCTGGCGGTGTGCCGGTCGCCCTGCGGTGGTGGTATGACGCCCGTCGCCGCCCCCTCACGAGATGCCCGTGCCGCAGCCAACTCCAGAAGCGCCTTCGCCGGGGCCCGCCCCCCCAAGTCCTGGGGTGGCGGCCGGTGACTGGCGGTCGCGACTCAAAGACGCGGCCATCGATCTGTTCGGGCTCGACCTGCGCAGCTTGGCCATCATGCGGATGGGCATGGGCCTCATCCTCATTCGTGACCTCATCATGCGGGCCGGCGATGTGGTGGCCTTCCACTCCGACAAGGGTGCCCTGCCCCGCGCGGCCATCCTGGAGCACCAGTACCGCACGTGGGCGGTGTCGCTGCACATGGGCGTGGGCCACGCCAACCTTCAGCTCCTGTTGTTCGCGCTGGCGGGTGTCTTCGCGGTGATGCTCACGCTGGGCTACCGCACCCGGCTCGCCACGGTGGTGTCCTGGTTGATGCTGTGCTCGGTGCAGTCCCGGGCGTCCATCATCCTGCAGTCCGGCGACGTGGTCCTTCGGTTGATGTTGTTCTGGAGCCTCTTTCTGCCCCTCGGCGCGCGCTTCAGCCTCGACAACATGCTTCACCCGCCCAAGAAGCTGCCGGCCCGTAGCATCACCAGCGTGGCCACGGGCGGCTTCATCCTCCAGATGGGGCTGATCTACCTGTTCACGGCGTTGCTCAAGTCTGGCCGCGCCTGGATCGATGGGTCTGCCGTCTACTATGCCCTGAACATCGACTATTTCGCGAAGCAGCCGTTCTGCCGGACCATCGTGGAGTCCCGCTCAGTGATGGATCTGATCGGGCCCGATGCGGTCGCGGGGCTGCGCAGCCTCGGGCTCATCATCAACGCCAAGACGCCGTGGCTTGCAGCCTTCTTTACCTACGCCACGATCGTGTGGGAGTACGCGGGGCCGGCGCTGCTGCTGTTTCCGTTCCGTCGGGTCGCCGTGCGCACGTTTGTGGTGTGCAGCTTCATCTTTCTCCACCTCGGCTTCTTTGTGGGTCTCGAGATTGGCCTGTTCCCCTGGATCTGCATCGCGGGCTGGCTGGGGCTCATGCCCGGGGCGTTCTGGGACCGGGTCGGTCTGGTGGTGGCAGCTCGCTCCGACCGGCGCACCTGGACCCAGCGCTGGCATGTCAACGCCATGGCGTTCTTCTGTGTGCTGATGGTGGTGAGCTGGAACCTGTCCACCGTCCGCAAGCAGTTCCCCAAGTCCCCCGCCGTGCCGTCCCAAGTGTCGTGGATTGGCCACACCCTGAGGCTGGACCAAAACTGGATCATGTTCGCCCCCTTCCCGCTCAAGGATGACGGCTGGTACCGCATTCCCGGCGAGCTCAGCGGCGGGGGCGAGGTCGACTTGTGGACCGGGGAGGCGCCCGTGTGGGTGCCGGTGGATGACAGTGATGGCCACAAGCCGGTGCTGCACCCGAAAGACACCGCGCTGGAGCTGGACCGCACCAAGCCCGACGATGTCGCCGCGATGTACAAGAACCAGCGCTGGCGCAAGTACATGCGCAACCTGTGGTCCAAGCGGAACAAGAAGCTGCGGCTGTACTACGGCAAGCACATGTGCCGCACCTGGAACGCCGAGCACTCCGGCAGTGAGCGGCTGCGGTCCTTCCGCATGGTCTACATGAAGGAGAACACGCCCAAGCCGGGGGAGCCCTTCGGCCCGATCCAGCCGGTGATGATCTGGAAGCACAACTGTTATGGCAAGGCCGCGGACAACGACTGAGGGGGGCGGGGCCGAGCCGGTCTGAGCCCTGATGTAGGGTCTCCGAGTGTTCATTCCCGCGAGGCCACCATGCTCCAAGAGGACTACCTCATCCGCCAGATCGCCAATCTGGTCGCGGCGCTGCTGGGGATTGCCCAAGACCGCGAAGAACAGGGCCCTGTGCTCTCCCGCAGCCGCCTCGACGACGAGGTGATGAGCTTGCTCGGCATCCGGCTGGCGACGCTGGAGCGACTGGCTGGCGGAGGACTCGATGCGTTGGTGGCGCCCACAGGCACCCTCGATCCGGGCCGGGCCATCTGCATCGCCTTGGTCTTTGCCGACGCGGCCACCCTCGCAGATGGCCAAGACGACCCCGTGCGTGCGGCCCGGCTGCGGCGGGATGCGCTGGCCCTGTGGACCCGCACCCGCGCGGATCTGGCGTCGGGCGACACCACCGCATTTGTGGATCTGGACGCGTTGCCGGTGGACGGCTTGCGTGAGCTGGAGGCCCAGGCCGCGCCCCCGCCGACGGACCCTGCATGACCGGGACCGGGGCATGATCAAGTACCTGGGGAGTAAGCTTCGGCTGCTGCCCCGTATTGTGTCGCTGACCCAGGCCTTGCCGGACGTGAACACCGTGGTGGACTTGTTCTCGGGCACCAGTCGGGTGGGGCATGCGCTCAAGGGTGCCGGCTACCGCGTGCTCGCCAATGACCACAATGCGTATGCCGCAACCTTGGGTCGATGCCTCGTGCAAGCCGATGCCGAGGACGTTCTCGCCGATGCCGAGCGCCTTGTGTTGGAGCTCCAGGCCCTGCCGCCGCGGCCGGGCTACTTTACCGAACAGTTCTGCGAGAAGGCACGGTTCTTCAAGCCCGACAATGGCGCCCGCATCGACGCCATCCGCGAGCGCATCGCGACGCTGTCGCTGGCTCCTGAGTTGGAAGCGGTGTTGTTGACCAGCTTGATGTTGGCCGCCGACCGGGTGGACTCGACCACCGGTGTGCACATGGCCTACCTCAAGAAGTGGGCGCCACGGGCACACAATGACCTGGTGATGAAGGTTCCCGCAGTCTTGCCGAGGGCACAATCCGGCAAAGGCGAGGCCCACATGTTGGATGCCGAAGCCGCCGCTGGGTTGGTGGGCGACCTTGCGTACTTGGACCCCCCCTACAACCAACACAAGTACCTGGGCAACTACCACATCTGGGAGACGCTGGTGCGCTGGGACAAGCCCGATGTCTACGGCATGGTCAACAAGCGCATCGACTGCAAGTTGCGGCGCAGCGACTTCAACAGCAAGCCCCGCATCCGTGCTGCGTTGGCGCGCACCATCGACGCGGTGGCCTGTCCTCGGTTGTTGGTCAGCTTCAACAATGAAGGCCACGTCCGGCCGGATGAGATGATCGCGCTCTTGCGCCGCCGGGGCGTGGTCACGGTGTTCTCAAAAGAGGTGAGCCGCTATGTGGGGGCTCGCATCGGCATCCACTCCCCCACCGGGGACCGCGTCGGCCAGGTGTCCCACCTCAAGGCCCATGAGCTGCTCTTTCTGGTCACGCCTGAGCCCCCTCCGCCGGCGCTGTTGGCCCAGGCGACCACCCTCGAATTTTGACGGCTGGGCGACCGAACCGGCCCCGACGGGAGACCCCATGATCGACACCCCCTGGCGTGTGTTGCCCCACGGTGAGCTGACTCAGCGCACTCCGAACCTGTGGACGGTGGAGGGCACGCTGCCTGCGATGCCGCTCACCCGCACGTGTGCCATCGCCCGCCGGGCGGACGGTGACCTCGTCATCCACAGTGCCATTGCCTTCAACGAGACCACCCTCGCCCAGGTCCTGGCGCTGGGCCGACCCAAGTGGATGGTGGTGCCCAGTGGCTTTCACCGTCTCGACGCGCCCGCGTGGAAGACCCGCTTTCCCGACATCCAGGTTGTGACGCCGGCAGCCGCCAGGGACAAGGTGGAAGAGAAGGTGCCGGTGGACTTCACCCTCGACGAAGCCGGGGCCCACTTCGGCCCGGATCAGGGCGTCATCCTGCGCAATCTGGGGGGCACGGCGGGCAAAGAAGGCGTGATGGAGGCCCGCCAAGATGGCGTGGTGGCGCTCGTCTTCAACGATGCCTTGTTCAACCATCCCCACACGACCGGCTTCAAGGGCTTTGTGGTGCGGATGCTCGGCTCGACCGGTGGTCCCAAGGTCACCCGCATCGCGCGCACCTTCATCATGAGCGACCGCGCGGCGCTGGGCCAAGCCTTTCGCGAGCTGGCTGACACCGAGGGCCTCGCGGTGGTGGTGCCGGGCCATGGGCTGGTCATGGACGACGACCCGGCCGCGATCTTGAGGGGTGTCGGGGGCACGCTGTGACCGATGCTCAGCCGGTCCAGGTGGTGATGAAGCGCTCGGCGAGCACCACCTCCATCACCGACACCGGCAAGCACCCGATCCACGTTCCCAACAGGTAGCTGCGCAGGGGCAGCCGCAGCGCACCCATGAGTGCCGGCACCGGAAAGAACGTGAAGAAGACCAGCCTCGCGATGATGACGGACCCCACCCCGCCAGCCTGCAGCTTGGCTTCCATCGCTTGGGCGCGGGGGGGGAGCATCGCGCGCAGGTCTTCGGGGGCCATCGCCCGCCCGCCGCCGTAGGACACGAGTGCGCCGCCGAGCAGCCCCACTTGGGAGAGCAGCAGCGCCTGGGGGAGGGGCCAGATGAGCCCCGCCGCTGGGAGAAACAGGTGGGCCGTCACCCCCACGGGCTGGAGCAGAGAGAAGCCCAGCACATAGACGACAAAGCCCCAGTTGCCGCTGTTCTGGATGGTGTCCCGCAGCAGCTCTGGGGTGACTGCCGCGAGGCGTCCAGTGGCCCAAGCCCAGCCGATGCCCCCGGCCGCCAGCGCGGCCAGGACAATGCGCAGCCAGGTCGTTCGGCGGCTGGTCGAGGGTGGGGAGGACTTGGACACGGGCGGGAGCTATCGCGCTCGGTCGCCCCCGTCGTCGCCTCAGCGGTTGATGCCGACCGCCGCGCGCACGCGGTCCAGCACCGGTCGGGCCATCGCCCTTGCGCGCATTGCACCCTGGGCGAGAAGCGCGTCAAGCTGCGACTTGTCCGCCATCAGCTCGGTGTAGCGCTCCCGGGGACCACCCAGCTGGGCATCGAGCTCTTCGTACAACAGCTGCTTGGCGCCGCCCCAGGAGATGCCGCTGCGGTACTCGGCCGCCAGCGCAAGCTTCTGGTCGGGGGAGATGAGCGCCGAGTGGATCTGGTAGACCAAGCTGCTGTCGGGGTCTTTGGGGGCCTCGGGCGGGGTCGAGTCGGTCTGGATGCGCATCACCGTCTTGCGCAGCTTCTTGGCGGGCAGGAAGCACGGCAGGGTGTTGTTGTAGGACTTCGACATTTTGCGGCCGTCGAGACCGGGCACCACCGCGGTGTTGTCCTGGACCGAGGCCTTGGGCAAGCGCAGGGTGTCTTCGCCGAATTGGTTGTTCAGCCGCTGGGCCATGTCCCGGGCCATCTCGACGTGCTGGATCTGGTCCTTGCCCACGGGAACGATGTCGGCATCCACAATCAGGATGTCGGCGGCCATCAGCACGGGGTAGGTGTAGAGCCCCATGTTGACACCCGCGTCCTCGGGTTCCCCCTCGGCGACATTGCGGTCCACCGAGGCCTTGTACGCGTGGGCCTTGTTCATGAAGCCCTTGGGGCACATGCACGCGAGCACCCAGCTCAGCTCAAACACCTCGGGCACATCGGACTGGCGGTAGAACGTGACCCGGTCGGGGTCGAGCCCAAACGCCAGCCACGTCGCGGCGACTTCGTAGGTGTCGTGGATGAGCCGGTCGCGGTCCGTCACGCTGGTGAGCGCGTGGTAGTCGGCGATGAAGTAGAACGCCCGCACATCTTCGGACTTCGCCAGAGCGAGGCCCGGCAGGATGGCGCCGAGGTAGTTCCCGACGTGGGGGGCGCCCGTGGGCTTGATGCCGGTCAGGGAGACCTTGCCGGTGGTGGGCGCCTTGCCGGTGGTTGGGGCTGTGCTGGTCATGGGACCTCCGAGGGCGGGTCGTCTAACCGGTCCTCCGCGGTGGCCACTCCAGAACCCAGCCCGATGGCATAGTGGGCGGGTCGCGGGCAGCCGCACAGGGAGTGCTGATGACGGAGCCCAGCAACGAACAGCAGTGGCGTGTGGCGAAGGACAACGGCAGCTCCGTGGTGCGGACCGCTGCAGGGATTCGGGACCAGCTCGCCCGGGGCAAGCTCAACGGCACCGAGCTGGTGCGGGCCCCCGGTGAGTCCGAGTGGGTGCCCTTGCACGCCACCGCGCTGTTTGCCGAGGCGGTGCCCCATGTGGGCGACCCCCAGAAGGCCGCGAACTGGCGGGTGGCCCGCAGCATCCTGTTCCATGCCGCCGCGTATGTGGTGGTGGTGCTGGCGGTCGGCCGGGGCGGCTTCCCCTCGTGGGCCTTCTTCTGGGGCATTGGTCTGGTGTTGCATGCGGTGCAGTCGGCGGTGGCCCTGGCCCGCAACCGCAGCACCGCCCGGCCTCCCGCGGTGGCCGCTGATCCCGAACCTGTCGGCTTTCTGGCCGATGTGGATGATGCGGTGTTGTCGGTGCGGGCGACGTGGACGGTGGCGGCACTGGGCCCAGAGCCGGACCTCGATGGCTTGCGCGCGGCGGCGGCGAGCCTGGAGCGGCGGCGGGCGGCGCTGAGCCAGCTGTGCCCGCCGGGCGCCAAAGACCAGCTCCGCGAAGAGCTCGGGAATGCCCGACAACGCGTCGACCAGAGCGAAGGGGCCAGCAAGGTTGTGTACACCGACGAGCTGCGGGCCCTCGCCGAGCGCATCGCGGCGGTGGAGGCGGCGGAGGGGGTGGCGGAGCAGCTCGCGGCCCGCCAGCGCACGCTGTTGCACCAGCTGGAGGGGCTGCGGGTGAGCGCGGCACAGGCGCTTGCACTCGACGATGAAGACGCTGGGGCGGGGGTTGTGGTGGATGCCGCACGCCTGCGGGACGAGCTGCGTGCCCACGCTGAGGTGGACGCGGCCCTGGGCGAAGCGCGGCGGCGGCGCACCGAAGTCCTGGTCGGGGGAGGCTGACCGTTGGCGCGGCGGCTGCTGGCTGGCGATGCGGTGGACCGCTACCGGGTCGAGCTGGTGCTCGGCGAGGGTGGGATGGCCACCGTGTATCGGGTGCGCCACACGGTCCTGGGCACAGTCCATGCCCTCAAGGTGCTGCACGGCGGCAGCGCCTCGGTGCGGGCTCGGTTGATTGATGAGGGGCGCCTTCAGGCCACGCTGCGCCACCCCAATGTGGTCGCCGTCAGCGATGTGTTGGACGTGGACGGCGAGCCGGCCTTGCTCATGGAATTCGTGGGCGGGGGTTCGCTGGCGGAACACCTCGCAAACACCGTAAAGATGGACCTCTTGGAGGCGGAGCGCATCTTCCGGGGGGTGGTCGCGGGGGTCGGTGCGGCCCATGACCGGGGGCTGGTGCACCGGGACCTCAAGCCGGGCAATGTGCTGCTGGACTGGCCCGAGGACGAGGGCCCGCTGGTGCCCCGGGTCACCGACTTTGGGCTGGCCAAGGCGCTGGACACGGCCCCCGGAGGACCCCAGCGCACCCAGAGTGGCGTGGCCTTGGGCACACCCGGCTACATGGCGCCGGAGCAAGTCCGGGACGCGGCACGGGTGGACCACCGGGCGGACCTCTTCTCGCTGGGGGCGCTGCTCTACGCGCTGGTGTGTGGGCGCTCGCCGTTTCGTGCACGAGACCGGTTCGAGACGCTGCAGAAGGTCGTCGCGGGGGACTACCTCGACCCCCGGCTGGCCCGGCCGGACCTGCCGTCGAACCTCCAGCGGGCCATCGCGGCCTGCCTCCAGCCGAGTCCCGACGCCCGACCGGCAGACTGTGCCGCGTTGGTGGGCATTCTGGATGGGGGGCAGCACACAGTGTCTCCCTCGAGTGCCCCGATGGTGTCCGAGGACACCTGGGACCCGGGCGCCGACATGCCTGAAGACCTGCCGCCAGACCTGTCGGAGGCGTCCTCGATGGGACCCCCGCCGAGTGCGGGACCCCCGCCGAGTGCGGGACCTTCTCGGACATCGGCCCCGACGGAGGAGCGCAGCGCCGGCGCATCGGAAGACGTGCTGCGCGCAGAAGTGCTGGCGCTGCTCGTCGACGGAACCGGGGCCGGGCACGCGGTCCCGCTGGTGATCGAGGCGTGGCAAGGCGGGCGGGGGGTGCGCAACCCGGCGGGGGCGGACCGGGACGCTGAAGTGGCCGCCCAGCTGGCGGTGGCGGCTGTGCTGGGCCCGGCGGCGGACCACTGGGGGGTGCGGTGGGCGGCCCGGGGCGCGGGCTTCGATCTGCACGGCACCTCGCTGGGCCTGGCCGTGGCCGTGGGGGTGAAGGCGGCGTTGAGCGGGCGATCCGTGCCGACGGGGTGGGCCTTCACGGGCGGGCTGGATCTGGACGGGCGTGTGGTGTCGGTGCGGGGGGTGCCGGCAAAGCTTCGGGCGGCGGTGGCGGCGGGGGCCACGCGCGTCGCCATCCCGGTGGACGAGTCCGGCGAGTTGTCCGTGCCACAGGGCGTTCAGATCGTGCCCGTGTCCCACTGGGCGGACCTGAGCCGGGCGCTGTTTCCCGACGTGGCCCCCCGGCGCCGCCTGTCGGTGCGGTGGCTGGCCCTGCTGTTGCCCGCGCTGGTCGCCATCACGGACCTGGGCAGCCCGCTGGACCTGTGGCTGCAGCTCCCGATGCTGCGGGTCTTGCGTGGCCCCATTGTCGTCGAAGATGTCGCAGTGGTCGCCATTCCCATGCAGTCCGATCTCAAGGCCCTGCGCGGTGAGTACCCGGCACTGCTCCAGCGGCTCCAGCGCGCCGGCGTCACCAGCGTCTTCTGGGACATCCTGCTGCTCACCCCCAGCGACGAGGACTTGGCCATCGCATCGGCGGTCACCGAAGCCCAGGAGGCAGGGATGGCCGTGGCCATGCCGGCCCGGATCCGGGAGGGCACGGTCCAGTCACCGGCCACAGTGGCCTTGGCCGAGGCTGCGCCCCTGGGCACCATTGAGGCCCGCCAGGACGGGTTCTTCGGCCATGTGCGGGGCATCCCTTTGCAGCGCCGCGCCGGGGATGGCCAAGTGCTGTGGCACCTCGCGGTGTGGACCGCTTGGGGCCATGTGCGTGCCCACGACCCGCCGCGCTTCGACGGCACCGAGCTGGTCATCGGTCCATTGCGCAACCCGAGCTGGGCAGGAGAGGCCTGGCTGCACCCCACCGGACCGGTCCCGGTGGTGGACTGGACGGACGTGGAGGGGCTCGCGGGACTTGCTGGGAAATCCGTGGTGGTGGGTGTTGTGGGTGGTCCTGGGGACCTGCACCGCACGCCGGATGGGGTGCGCTCCGGGGCCGAGATCGAAGCGGCGATGGTCCAGACCTTGCTGCGTCAGGCGGCGCTGGTCCGGGTGCCCCCCGAGCTGGATGCGCTGGCCGCGTCGCTGCTGGTCATCCTGCTTGCGGCGGTGGGCCGGTGGCTGGGACGGGCCCGAGCCCCGGCTGCTGTGCTCGTGGTACTGGCAACCGTGGGCATTGTCGCTGCGCTGGGGCTCGCGCGGGTGGTGCTGGCGCCGACGCCGTTGCTCGTGGCCATCGCAGTCGCGGTGCGCCTGGGCTGGCGCCGGGAAGCCACCGGGGAGATGGGCTGATGAACCCTGCCCGAGTACCTCGCGGGGGTGCCCGAGAAGGGAGCGGCCGGGATGCCGACATTGTGCCCCAGCCTGAGCCGGATCAGACGATAAGGCTGGGCGCGAAGTCCGCCGGGTGGCGCGCCCACCTTGTTGAAACTTCGCCCACGCGCGCCCCTTGGTGGAGGATGTCCACCGCGCCTGTTGCCCCGCTCGGAGCCATGATGATGCCCCCCTGGGCTCGACTGCTCATCACCACCCTGCTGATCTTGCTGCCCCGCCTCGCCACGGCTGGGGTGGTGGAGTCCGTGGCGCTGCCCGGCTTTGGGGGCGAGATGACCGAGCTTCGGCCGGGCATGAAGACCGGGGAAGCGGTGGCTGTGGGGGCGGACGGCACGATCCGTGAGCTCGGACCCGGCGTCGATGTGGGGGCGGGCGACACCATCGTCACCCAGCGGGCCCGGGTGGTGGTGGACTTGGGGGACGACGAGCGCGTGCACATCGCCGAAGCCAGCCGCCTGGAGCTCACGGCCGGGCGCACCGTGCTCCAGCATGTGGGCGAGGTCTACTACCGGGTGCGCGAGGCGTTCACGGTGCAGTACGGCAGCGTCGAGACGGCGGTGGAGGGCACCCGATTCTTGGTGGTGGGCACCGAGGTCGACGGTGGACCGGTCCGCGTGTCGGTGGACGAGGGAGTGGTCCGGGTGACCACGCCCGAGGGTGTGCAGCGGGTCTCTCAAGGCCAGTCTTTGGGCACCACGCCAGGCGCCCCACCGGTGGTTCCGGAGCCTTGGGCCGCCCTCGACAAGGGCCAGTCGCTCGGCAAGACCCTCTCGGCCGGGACCCCCCGGGTGATGCTGGGGGGTGTGGTTGCGGGCGCCTTCACGGGCGCGGTGGGCGAAGAAGCGCTGCGCCTCGCACCGGTGGGCACGGTCCAGGGGCGCCTGCTCACCAGCGTGCGGGTCTTCGGTCCACTGCGGGCCACGGCCCAAGTGGGGCTGGGCGGCGGTGCCCGCTCGATCCAGGTGCCCGGCGATGTCGGGATGGAGCTGATGATGGGGCACTTCGCCTTCGGTGCCAGCGCTGCTGTGGTCCATGAGCAGCGGGACAAAGGCTGTGGGGAGGCCCAGACCTGGCTCCACATCGGTGGTCTCGCCAGTGGCCGTGCAGAGCTGCCGCTGGGTCGGCATCTTCGGGTGTTGGGCACCCTCCGGGTGGGCGCCGTGGGCACGCTGGTGGTCGACGCCGGCGCAGGGCTGGGGGTGGTGCTGTGAGCCGCCGGTGGACTGCGCTGTGGGCTGTGGTGCTCCCGGGGTGCAGCATCTTGTTGGACGACCCGCCCTGCGGCGTCGACACGGGCACGACCGTCGACTCCGGAGTTGTCGAGAGTGTGCTTTGGCAAGCCGTTTCCGCGGGAGGGCTCCACTCGTGTGGGGTCGATGCCACGGGGGCTGCCCACTGCTGGGGGCTCGACGAAGAGGGCCAAGCGACGCCGCCGGCCGGCTTGTCCTCGGGGGTGCTCCAGGTGTCTGCCGGGCATGCCCACTCGTGCGCGGCCCCCGATGCTGCGGCGCCGGTGTGTTGGGGCCGCGACACCGATGGGCAAGTCTCGGCGGCGCCAGGGGATGTGCTGGTGGCCATCGACGGTGGCGGGGCCCACTCGTGCGGGCGGACCGATGGCGGTGCTGTGCGGTGCTGGGGGCGGGACCTGGAGGGCCAGAGCACCGTGCCCGACGACATCTTTGACGGCGTGACCCCGGCGGTCGACGTGGTTGCGGGGTGGCGCACATCGTGTGCGGTCGACGGGCTGGGTGCGTTGGTGTGTTGGGGGGACGACAGCGATGGGCTGGTGTCCGCCGCACCGACCGCTCCCGTCCAGCGTGTGGACCTCGGGCGGGACTTCGGGCTTGCGGTGGCCGAGACCGGCGACCTGCTGTGTTGGGGCACGGCGGCGATGTGCGCAAGTGTGCCGGTGGTGACGACCGGGGTGGGTGTGGCTGCCGGGCGGGACTGGGGCTGTGTCACGGACAGCGACGGGGCGCTGTCCTGCTTCGGCACCCGAGATGTTGGTGATCCCGTGCTCGCCGATGTTCCGGTGTTGGACAGCCCCACTGAGCTCGTGGGCGCTTCGGGCGGCCTGCACGCCTGCGCGCTGCACAAGTCGGGTGAGGGGGACGGCACCACAGCGACCTGTTGGGGCCTCGACGACGCGGGACAGCTCAGCGTCTTGGACTGATCTGGGCTGGGCTCCCTCCCGGGCCGCCGTCCCCCTCGTGGGTGAGCTGGCGCAATTCCCGATGCGAAGGTTGGTGTCCGCCGCCCCGTCGCGCTTGCGTGAGCCTGATTGGAGGTCCCCATGCAACACAACACGCCGTCCCCACTCTCCCGAACCCTGCCCCTGCTCGGCCTGGTGGTCGGCTGCTCCGGCTTCACCACCGACAAGCCCCAAGTGGTCGATGTGCCGACGGCGGGCACCTATGTGGGCACCCTCGAGCTGGAGCGACGTGCTTATGCGGGCGGCATCCGGCTGAGCCGGCGCAGCTGCGGCGCGACCTTTGTGGCGGTGGTGGACCCCGCGCTGAGCACGTGGGTGGAGTTCAGCGCCGACGACTGTTCGCTGGGTGGCATGGCCGGCGACGTGGTGGTGGACCTTCAGACCCTCGATGGGCTCACCCCGACCGGCACGCCGATGGGCCGGGTGGGCGGAGATCTGCCCGAGGGCACATGGGAAGGCACCTTCATGGACGACGGCAGCTTCACGCTGGCGGGCACCAGCCGGTCCGAGGAGACCTTCGGCGTGGCAACCGAGTTCGACATTGTGGTGGAGGCATGGGACCTCGACACCATCTTGGACGATGACACGGGCATCGGCAGCGGAGGGGACTGAGCTGGGGGCAGCCCTGTCGGGCGCTACTCGATGAGAGTGTCGCCCAGTAGGCCCTCTTGGCTGGTCCATTCGCCGTCGGCAGCCTCGGCCGAGAACGCCGCAGTGACCGTCTCTGCGTCGTCGATGTTGTCGTCCGGGCCGGCCCAGCGCAGCTCACCGGCGAAGGTGTGCAGTGTGGTGGGCGCCTCTTGGTAGGCCTCGTAGTACCAGACCCCGGTGATGCTGCCGACGTAGCGGATGTCGTTGACCACCAGCGGGTCGAGGGTCAGCGTGACGGACCACTCCCGCTGGGGCCAGCCCATCTCGTCCCGATCCACCACGAAGGTGGTCGGCACATTGCTGCGGCTGGGGCGCAGGGTGGCTTCCCCCTCCAGTGGCCAGTCCCCGGCGAAGTCGCT
Organism: Myxococcota bacterium; assembly: GCA_942491145.1. Lineage (GTDB taxonomy): Bacteria > Myxococcota_A > UBA796 > UBA796 > UBA2385 > CAXQUZ01. Next base: position 105,926 of record CALOBC010000037.1, read on the forward strand.
GTCCAAGTCGACACCCGCGCCCGCGCTGGTCTCCTCCATCTCGACCCAGAGCAGCTGGCTGCCGTCCATCAAGGCCAACAGCGCATCCTGTTCGGTGACCACAACGGGCTTCTCGTCGACGGTCACCGCCTTGCAGGCGGGGAGGACGAGCAACAGTGCGAGCGCACGCATCGAGGGCTCCAGAGGTTCAGCAACGATCAGCGGGAACGGCCTCGGAGGTTGCCGTCGAGTCGGGCCACTTGATCGGGGCGATCGAGACTCGCCCATTGCGCGCGCGCAAGCAACAGGGCATCCGCGGCACGGTCCGCTTCACCAGCGGCGGCGGCCCGGGTGGCGGCGCGCTCCAGCACGCGGGGCACGTCCAGATCGACGAAGGCTGCCGTCTGCAGGAGCTCCCGGGCGGCCAGCAAGCGCGTGTCCCACTCGGTCCAGTCTTGCTCGGCGGCGGCGCAGGGGAGCAGTGCGGCTTGGACCACCCCCATCATCGCCCGGCGCCGGGACGTGGAGAAGGCGTGGAGTGCGCGCTCCAGCACCGGTCGGGCCTCGAGGGGTCGGTCGTGTTCCTGGAGGATGAGACCCAAGTTGACCCTCACCACCACGGCGCTCTCGCTGCCGGTGGCCTCCATGCGGCTCAGCGCGTCCCGGTAGTGCTGTTCGGCCGCAATGAGGTCCCCCCGCAAGCGGGCGAGCTCGCCCAGCTCGTTGAGGCAGCGCGCGACCCCGGCACGGGCGCCAATGCTGTCGAAGCCCTCCAGCGCGGCATTGATGCGCGTGGCGGTCTCGTCCAGATCTCCGGCTTGCTTCGCCACCCGGGCCAGCAGCCAGTCGGCCCGGGCCACCCCGTAGTGTTGTTGAAGGTCGGTGTAGCCGGCGCGCGCGCGGACAATGGCGTCGGCTGCGGCGTCGAGCTGGCCGCGCTCGGACAGGATGCGTCCTTGGTCGAGCAAGCAGCGGGTGCCGAGCTCTCGGTCCCCCAGGGCGCCGGCTTCGGCTTCAGCGGCGCAGAGGCGCTGCCACGCTTGGGCGGCCCGGCCCTGGACGTGGTCGATGAGACCGAGCTCCAGCAGGGCATAGGCGTGCACATGGGGCCACGTGTGGCGGGACGCGAGCACGAGGGCTTGCTCACCAACGGCGCGGCCGAGGTCGAGCTGGCCGAGCTCTCGGTGGACCTGAAGCACGAGCGGTAGCCCCACCGCGCGGGCGAGGTGGCCCTCGGGCAGCCCCAGTCGATCGACGATCTCGGTGCGCTGGTCCAAGATGCTGCGGGCCCGCTGGGGCTCTCCCTGGGCGAGGTGTCGGGCGGCGGCGCGCACCAGATAGTCGAGGGCGTCCAGCTCGTCGCCGGCTTCGCGCAGGTGGCGGGCGATGCGCTCCAACACTTCAGGTCGGGCGGTGCCGGGGTGCTGGAGCTCCAGCATGGTGGCGCACGTGCGGTGGTGTCGGGCGCGGCGGCCTTGTTCTCGCGCCCGGCGCTCCAGGCTGTCCCGCAGCATGGGGTGGGCGAAGGTCCAGCCGTGGTCGTCCGCCCGCGCCAAGCTCAGGCGCTCCATGTCGTCGACCAGCCGGGCTGAGGGCCGTGCCCGGGAGCGTGCGCAGGCCGCGCGCCACTCGTCGAACTCCACCCGGTCGCCGAGGGCCGCGCCCAGCTCGAGGGCCACTTCATCGGTGGGGCCGTGGCTCTCCAACAGCCGGGCGATGCGGCTGTTCCACACTTCGTGCATGTCGTCGGGAATGTCGATGATGGAGTCATCCGCGAGGCGGAAGCCTTCGCTGGAGGGCGTCAGCAGCCCCCGCTCCACCCAGTCGCTGACGAGCTGGACCGCAAACAAGGGGTTGCCCCGCGTGCGCTCGGCCAGCCTGGCGGCGAGGTCGCTGGACATGCCCAACAGCGCATCGACCAGCTCGCGGTGGGAGGCGGGCTCCATTGTGCCGACGGGCACGGTGTGGACGTGGTCCAGGGCGCTCAAGGACTCCAGTGCGGCGCGCTCGTCCGGGCGCTCGGCCAAGCCTTGCTCTTGCACGGTGAGAACCATCAACAGCGGCGCATCTTCGTCGGAGATGGTGCCGGCGGTGGCCACGTGTCGGGCGAGCTCGATGGCGTCGAGGCCCCACTGCACATCGTCCAGCCACACGACGATGGGGCGGGGTGGCCGACGGGTGGTGCGGTCGATCCGGGAGAGGGTGCGCTGGAGGAGCAACAGGCGCTCGCCGGGCTCGTCGAACCGCAGCGCTGGCTCGTCGCCGACGTCGCCGGCTTCGGGCAGCAAGAGCTCTGCGATGGCGTGCAGCTCGGCTTCTTCGGTGCGGCGCAAGTCGAGGCGACGGCGCAGGTGGTCCCGGTGCCCCGCCCGGTCGAGGCCGTGGGTCTGGAGGTGGCGGGCGAGCATGGCGGGCAGGCCGGTGCCGGGCCCGCCTCGACGGCTGTGGCGGGCATGGAGCACCAGCGCGGATGCGGCCTCGTGGGCCCGCTCGCCCAACCACGCGGCCAGGCGGCTCTTTCCACAGCCGGCGGGCCCGCGCAGGACCACAACGCTGGGGCCACCCGTGGCGACGGTGGCGCGCAGGGTCTCCCACAGCCGATTGCGCTCGCTGCGGCGGCCGATGAACGGGGGGGTGCGCAGTCCATACAGCGAGATGCCCCAGCCCAGCAGGCGGTGGACACTGGATGCCCGTCGGGGTCGCCATGTGGCCGGCACGCTCGCTGCGATGTGGGGGTGGAGTCCTTCGGGGTCGGAACCGAGCCAGGGAGGCATGCCCACGGTGTCTTCGCCGGTGGCATCGCCGTCGCTCAGGCTCAGCAGCTCGCGGGTGCTCAGCTCGCCGGCCGCTCGTCGGGGTGCTCCCGTGCTCAGCTCTCCAACTTGGCTGTGGAGGCTGGCCGCCGATGAGGACAGCTCGTCGAACTCCAGCTCCACTTGGGCTTCCCCGAGCGGTCGGGGTCGGATGGGGGGCTCGACGGGATGCAGCGTGGGGCCCCGATCGGGTGCAGGCAGGGCGGCGAGGGCGGCGGCCACATCGGCGGCAGCGGACCAGCGGTCGGAGGGGGACTTGGCGAGAAGGCGCAGCAGCAAGCCCTCAAACTCTTCCGGCACCGCCACCATGGGGTCGAGCTGGGGGGGAGGAAGCCGCAGGTGGGCCTCTTGGAACTCTTGGAACGAGCGGCGGCGACCAAAGGGCGGCACCCCGCAGGTCAGGGTCCAGGCCAAGCACCCAAAGGAGTAGAGGTCGGTCCAGGGTCCCTGGGCGCGCCAGTCCCCCTGAAGCTGCTCTGGCGCCATGTAAGCGGGGGTTCCGGCCACAGTCTGGTCCGGTCCCGGGCCCTGTCCGAGGGTGCGGGCCAGCCCGAAGTCGGTCAGCAGGGCTTGCCAAGGGCTCGCTGCGGTGGCGAGCTGCCGCGTGAGCAGGATGTTCCCGGGCTTGAGGTCCCGGTGGAGCACACCGCGGGCGTGGCAGTGGGCCAAGGCGTCAAGGACTTGCCCCAGCACGTCTTGGAGCTCTCGCCAGGGCAGACGGCCGACGAAGCTGTGCAGCGGGCGGCCGTCCACCAGCTCCATCACCAAGTAGGGCGCCCCGGCCCGAAGGGGGCTGTCCGCCGGTCCATCGGCCGCTTCGCTCGTGGCCACCCGGCCATAGTCGACGAGCAGCACCACCCCCGGATGGGTGAGGGAAGCGGCCACCCGGACCTCGTTCTGAAACGAAGCCTCAGCCCACGCGTCTTCGGGCCCAAACGGCGCGAGGAGCTTGATGGCCACCGGTTCGCCGGTGGTGCGGTGGCGTCCGCGCCAGACCTCGCCCATGGCCCCCTTTGCCAGCGCACTGTCGAGGATGTAGGGGCCGAGCTGAAGCGCAGGCCCCCCACCAAGCTTGGGGCGGGCCGGACCGTCTTGCTGGGGTGCTGCGGGGGGCGAGTCAGACATGGGGCCAGTGTATGGCACCCGCATGGCAGGCGGCACCTTCAGGGTGGTGGCCCCGCCTGGATGTGTGCGCCAACCCTTGCGGTGCGGTGCTTTGGCCCCCCTTGATCCGGTCGGCCAGAGCGCCTTGAGTTGGGTCCGTGCCCCTGTGCGCGGCGCGTGACCCGAGGTGAGTTTGGCTGAGGCTGTTCCCACAGGTGGGGGCGGTTCGACCGGCGGGTGGACCGGCCAGCCGAAATGGGGGGGCGGGGCTTTGACACAATGCAGACTCACTTGGTGGAGTGCCTCATGAGTATAGGTGCGGTGGGCGAGATCGGCGGTCTGTGACGGCGCGCGCTCACCCCGGTGGCCGTCGATCTGGTGACAAGCTCCCGCAGAGTGCTCTTTTGAAGCCACTTCCAGGGATTGTCACAGGATTTCATGGGAGATTGCGAATCTGTGGGCTACGTTGGGCGAGCGGCGGCCCCAGGGCCTTAGGGAATGACACGACGGACGAAGGTATGTTGCGAAGCCCCACACTCTTGAGTGGTTGGGCCCTCGTTGCACTTCACTCCCAGACTTGGCTTGCCGCCATTTGCTGTGGGCATTGACTGCCCCATGGTCGGGGTTGTGGTTCCCATTTGAACGGCACTGACCCGTGCCGTTCAGGGTCGGCCTTGCACAAGTCCGGCGCGCGTCGGACCCGGCGTGGAGGCGGAATCGCCACAGCGATTCTCGCTTCTGGTTAGTCTGCCCCCCCAGTTATTCCGATCTCAATGAAGCTGAGCGATGCATCATGGACAGTAGTGGAAGGGTAGAGCCGGGCGAAGGTTCGGAATTCTATGAGCCCGCCCCCGAATCCCAAGGGCCCGTCGATCGTTTCGTCGATCGAATTTTGGACTCGCCGCTGGCATTCAGTGTGCTGGCCGTGGCGTGCCTGTTTCCGCTCGTCATCTTCGTGGTGTTCCCGCTTCCGGTCCGGGCGCACATCGTCCTGAGCCTCCTGCTTGTGGCCGTTGGCCTCATCACATCCGCGAAGTTCCCGAAGATGCGGATTGTGGTGGTGGTGCTGAGCCTCGCGGCTTCGTTCCGCTACATCTTGTTTCGCGGCACCGAGACGCTGGCGCTCGACAACTGGCAGGACGGCATCACCAGTGTGCTGTTGTACGGCGCCGAGCTGTATGCGCTGCTCACATTGGTGGGCGGCTACTTCCAGACTGCCATCGTGCGCCGCAACCGCCCCGTGTCGCTCGACGGGATCCCTCCGGAAAACCTGCCTTCGGTCGATATTTTTATTCCGACCTACGACGAGGACGCCCACGTCCTCCGTCCGACCGTCCTGGGTGCCCTGAGCATCGACTATCCGAACACTAGGGTGTTCGTTCTGGACGATGGCCGGAAGATCCAGGGTGAAGCCCGGGCGTGGGTTGAAGAGTTCTGCAAGGAAGTGGGTGCGGAGTACATCGGACGGGAAGACTCCAAGGGCGCCAAAGCCGGCAACATCAACAACGCGCTGCAGCACTCCAGTGGGGACCTGATCGCGTTCTTTGATGCCGACCACGTGCCGGTCCGCGACTTCCTCAATGCAACGGCCGGGTTCTTCGTCGTCAACGAAGACGTTGCACTGGTCCAGACGCCCCACCACTTCTACAATCCCGACCCCTTCCTGCGGAACCTCTACATCGATGGTGTGGTTCCTCCTGAAGGGCATCTGTTCTACCACGGCATCCAGCTCGGCAACGACTTCTGGAACTCCGCGTTCTTCTGCGGGTCCTGCGCGGTCATGCGGCGAGAAGCGCTCGACGAGGTCGGCGGCTTCACCGAGACCACGGTCACCGAGGACGCCCACACGGCGCTGCAGCTCCACTCGAAGGGCTGGGAGTCGGTGTACTTGGACGTGCCGCTGGCAGCGGGTCTGGCGACCGAGACCTACGCGGCCCACATCGGCCAGCGTGTGCGGTGGGCCCGAGGCATGGCCCAGATCTTCCGTCTGGACAACCCGCTGGTGAAGCCAGGGCTCACCCTCGCCCAGCGGATCAACTACTTCCAAGCCAGCTGGTACTTCCTGTTTGGACTGCCGCGCCTCGTCTTCCTGGTGACGCCGGCGCTGTACCTCACGCTGGACTGGCATCCGCTCGACGCGAACGTCCGCGAAGTGCTGGTCTACGCCATTCCCCACCTGGTGCTCGCGGGTCTGGGCTCGGTCAGCATGAACCGCAATGTGCGGCACAGCCTCTGGCCAGAAGTGTACGAGGTCGCGATTGCGCCCTACACCACGCTGGTCACGTCGATGGCCTTGCTGTTCCCCCGGCGGGGCTCCTTCAACGTCACCGCCAAGGGCGCGACCTTCGACAAGGTGCGCTTCGACTGGCGCAATGCCCTTCCGTTGCTGGTGATCTCGGCCTTGCTGCTCGTCGGCTTCTGCATGGTGCCGTTCAAGATTCGCGCCGACGTGCTCGATGTCGACACGATCTTGGTGGCGGCCCTGTGGAATGGGTACAACTTTGTGGTGCTGAGCGCGGCCATTCTCGCTGCGCTGGAGCGGCCCCAGCGTCGGCGCTTCCACCGCATCACCAAAGACCTGCCGGTGGTGGTCACGGCCTCGGATGCGGCGGACCGCGCGTGGTTCTCCCCTCTGGAGGGCACGACCGTCGACCTGAGCATGGGCGGTGTCCAGCTTGAGCTGCCCGGCCAGCACGACCTTCCGGTCGTCGCCGAGATTGAGGTGCGCAGCTTCAAGTTGCGGACCGGGGCCCTGCCGATTCGACCGGTCTCGGTGGAGTACGACGGGGAACGGGATGTCACGGTGGTCCGGGCCGACCTGGCGGGCATGACCGCCAAGCAGCAGGGCCAGCTCGCGTCGCACATCTTCGGTGCGACCGACGCGTGGTCGAACGAGTCCTTCCGCTTCGACGGCTACTGGCGCTCGGTGTGGACCGTGATGCTGTCGATTGTGGCGGCCGTGTTCCGCAACCCGGCATGGGTGCAGCGCATGCTGGCGCCGGCCGAGTCGGTCGCCCTCGCGCCGCTGGTGCCTGGGGTCGACGAGATGCGGTGCATCTCCTGCGAAGCCCCGTTGCTGGAGGGCGCGTCCTACTGCGACAACTGTGGTGCGGCCCAGCCGGTCGAGACCGGTGATGAGGCCGTCAAGCTGCAGCTCGCCCAGCCGCTGGCGGGCATCCGGCCCATCATCTTCCCTGTGGCGCTGCTGCTGCTGGCGGTCACATTGGCCCTCGGCTACCGCCCGGTGGTCGAGCGGGTGTCACGTGCGGTCCCGCTGAACAAGTGGGAGAAAGTGCCATACCAGACCCGCAAGGGCGAGCTGGCCCAGGCCTACCACCGTGTCGAGGCGCTGCATGCCGAGCTCACCCGTGTGGTGAAGCGTGGGCTGGACGCCGACCCTCGCTACTCCCGCAAGCTGTGGGACATCAAGCGTGACTACGGTCTTCAGCTGATGGACAAGGGCCAGGAAGACACGCGCGACGTAGAGGTCGCGTTGGAAGCGGCCATCACCGATCTCGAAACTGCAAGTCGGAGCTACGCCGCGGAGTCGCCGAAGAAGGGCGACGCCAAGGCGGCGCTGGACAGTGCAGAAGTGAACCTTGAACGAGCGGCCACCCGCCTCGGAATCCCCCTCTGATGATGGGCTGGCGCAGGAGTCAACGGATGACGAAACGAACTGCAGGTTGGTTGGCCATGTTGCTCATGGCGCCCTCCGCCTGGGCCCAGGCCACGCCTGAGCCCGCCAACGCGGTGGCTGCCGAGCTGGCGGCTGCTGAGCGCGAAGGCGAGGTCCCCCGGACGGTCCAAGAAGTTGGCGAGTCCACCGAAGAAGTCGCGATGGTCGAGTTTGGCAGGGATCTCCTGCTGGAGTCTGGCCCGATGCTCCAGGGCATCACGGCCACCGAGACCGTGTCGTTCCGGATGTCGCCGCGGTGGAAGGTGAGCGAGGCCCCGATCCTCCACCTGAACTTCGACCACTCCGACGCCCTCATTCCGGCCCGCAGCACGCTGTCGATTCGGGTGAACGGTCAGGGTGTGTCGAGTGTTGTCTTGGGCAAAGACAACGCAGACGAGGCGTATCGACGCATCCGGATTCCCCCCCGCGTGCTGTCCGACAACGGCTACAACGAGATCAAGTTCAAGGTGGTCCAGCACGTCACGGACGACTGCGAAGACCCCTTCGATCCCGCGCTGTGGACCCGCGTGTCCACGACGTCCTACTTGGAAATCCCGCGCATCGAAGAGCCCGTGAAGGGGCTGCTTGAGGAGTTTCCCGGGCCGTTCTTCGAAGAGCTTGGATATGGCCCCTTCGACGTCGCCCTCGGGGGACTCAAGGATGTCTCGGCCGCCCAGCTTGAAGTGTTCGGTGTGTTGGGCTTCGCGATGGGTCGGTTTGCCGACTACCGCGGTGTGAACATCCGCCTAGCGGGCTCGAGCTCGGCCCAGGTCACAACCCACCTGTTGCTCGTGGGCACGCCCGACGAGAACCCGATGATCGGCCAGTTCGTCGATGTGCGCAGCCTGCGCGCGGGCGTCGGTCGCTTGGCGGTGGTGCCGAACCCGGCAGACCCGACCAAGGCCGTGCTGATCGTGACCGGCGGCGACGCGGTCGGTGTGATGAAGGCCGCCGAGGCCCTCACCAGCGAAGACCGCACCGAGCTGCTGTCGTCCTCCACCGCCGACATTGAAGTGGTGAAGGACGCACTGCCGGTGACCACCCGCCGGATCCCGCTGCCCTTGCCGCCGTCCGGCAGCACCCAGCAGCGTGTCCGGCTCAGTGATCTGCGCATCAAGGACCAGACGGTTCGCGGCTTCTATGCGCCTCCGGTGCGGGTGCCGCTGAACCTGGAGGGTGACGCCGAAGTGCATGTCGACGGCGCCCGGGTGGGCATCGACTACGCCTACGCGGCCCTGCTCGACAACGACCTCAGCACGATGGAAGTTCGCCTCAACGACGTGACCCTCCGCAGCATCGCGCTGGACGAAGCGGACGGTGAGGAAAAGGCCCGCCTGTGGGTCGATCTGCCCTGGGAGCTGCTGAAGCCCGACGCGCGACTGGAAGTGGTGTTCCACCTCTTCCCGCACAACATGGGCGAGTGCATCTACACCAACGACAAGCACCTGTGGGGCACGGTCTTCGCGACGTCTGAGCTTCGGCTCACCCGCGACCGCTACGCCGAGCTGCCGGACCTGTCCAAGGTCCGCTACGACCTGTGGCCGATGACCCCAGCGCTCCAAGACGGCGAGCTGGTGGTGGTCACCGACGACAACCCCAGCGCAATCGACGCGGCGGCTGTGACCCAGCTCATGGCCGAGCTCGGTGCACGGTCGGCGGCCAAAGACCCCAACTTCCGCATCGTCCGCGGCAACTCGGCGGATGCCAAGCCCCAGGGCGGCACCATGGTTGTGCTGGCCGGTGAGGGTGGCAACAGCGCCTATGCGTCTCTCAAGAGCGCGGGTGTGGTGACGGCCGAGAAGGAAGAAGTGCGCCGCAAGCTGTCTCAGGACGGCAACCGCCTGATGGATGCCCGCATGGCGTCCACCTACGGCACGGTGGAGCAAGTGGTGTCCGGCACCGGAGAGTCCGCGACCGTCGCCATGATCCTCGACGCCCCGACCGACGCGGCCTTGCTGTCCTTGGTCAACATGGTCGGTGATCCCTCCGTGACGGCGGGCTTCTCGGGCAACATCGCGGTGGTCCAGCGGGACGGCCATGTGCGCACCCTCGATGTGGTCACCGAGAAGACGGCGGTGGGCACCCGCTCGCTGGCCAGCAACATCAAGCGGGCCTTCAACAACTACTGGGGCATCCTCGGCCTCGGTGTGCTTGTGTCGGCGCTGCTCATCGCCTTCATCGTCCGTGGCTGGGCCGCTCGCCGTGGTGGTCAGGCCTGATGGTTGGGGCGTCGCCAGACCTCGTCTCCCCCGTGCTTGGGACCTTGGCACTCGGCGTTGCCGCGTTGTCGAGCATTCCGGGTGCGGCGGCGGATCGCGACTCCGCGGTCCAGACGGAGCTTGCCGATGCCTGGCGGGACTACCGCCGGGTCTACATCCGTGCCTCTGGCCGGGTGGTGGACATCCGGGGTGGTCGGATCTCGACGTCCGAAGGGCAGGCCTACGGCATGCTGCGGGCGGTCTGGGCTGACGACCGTGAGAGCTTTGAGCGGATGCTCAAGTGGACTCTGAAGAACCTCCAGAATGGCGATCCCACGGCACTTCCCGCGTGGAAGTGGGGTCGGCGTGAGGGGACGATGGGACGGGGTGTGGTGGACCCACAGCCCGCCGCCGACGCCGACCAGTTCATGGCCTATGCCTTGCTGATGGCCGCAGAGCGCTGGGGTGACCGGTCCTACCGGCGCCAGGCCCGCGGCCTGCTGAACCAGATCTGGGACGCCGAGGTCCAGGATGTGGGGCCCTACCGTGTGGTGCTGCCCGGACCATGGGCCGCCAGCATGGACCCGGTCCAGCTCAACCCCTCCTACGCGCTGCCCTTCGCATGGCGGGCGTTCGCGGTGGCCGACCCAGCCCACCCCTGGCTCGACCTCGTGGACGACTTCTACGCCTTGATGGCGGCGGTGTCGGGGGACGACGGCGCCTTGCTGGCGCCCGACTGGCTCTGGCTGCGACGGGACGACGGAGTTGCGGTGCCCCCGCCTGAAGTGGCTGCCCATGACCACCATGGGTTTGAAGCTTTCCGGCTGGCTTGGGCCCTGGCGGCCGACGCCATTTGGTACGCCGATCCCCGCGCACTGTCCTCGCTGGCCCCCTACACCGCTCTTGAGGCTCGCTGGGCGGCTCAGGGCTGGATCCCGGCTGTGATGGACCGGCACGGGGAAGCGCGAGTGGAATATCCGTATTTAGGTCTGTATGGAGCCTTGGTCCCCGCTTGGGGAATCCGCAAGGCCGACCTCGCTGAGGCGCTCTATCAGGCCGAAGTCGCTCCGAACCGGTCCCCGTGGGGCTGGGGCGATCGGGCCGACTACTACACGCAGAATTGGACTTGGCTTGGTCTCGCGCTTTGGTGCGGCGCGGCACGGCCTCCGGAGATGTACCGATGAGCCCCACCGGGTTGATCCTCATGCTCTCGCTCTCGCTTGCGATGGCTGACGGGCCACCGCCGCCTCCGTCTCCGCAGCCGTCGATCGACGCTGCGACGCCGGTCAATGCGGACGATCCTTACGAGCTGATGGCCCTTGGCGACGCGCTCAGCGTCGACTCGAGCCGCCAGGACGAGCTGGTGGCTGTGCTGATGACCGGCGTGCGCCTGTCGGGCACCGCCGATGCAGCATCGACCGCGCTGGAGCGGGTGTTGCTCACCGAGCCCGCCCGCAGCGGCTGGGAGCTGGCCTACCGCGAGCTTCTGATGTCTGGCCGGGTCGACAACCCGCGGCTGCTGAAGGTTCGCTACGCTGAGGCCCGGTCGATGGCCCCCCACACCCGGGCCAAGGCCTTGGTGGATCTCGGGGCCATGCTCCAGGAAAAGCCGAACGACGATGTGGTCCGCAATGCGCTGGGCGACGCCTATCTGCGCAGTGGTCGGGCCGACCGTGCACTCCAGGTCTTCCGTGATGGCCAGTCCAGCTCCCAAGTCTGGAAGGGTGAGGTCGCGGCGCTGATGACCCTGGGTCGCATCGACGAAGCCATTCGGGTGGGTGGTGAGGTGGTGCCCGGTGCATGCCGGACGTCCCCCGCAGCGGTGCCGTGTGCGCTGGGCCTGCGCCAGATGGGCTACCCCGAAGCCGCGCGGTCCAGCCTCGAGACCGCCGCCAAGGGCGCAAGAAACAACACCGAGAAGGCCTCGTACTTCGCGGCGCTGGCCCGGCTGGAGCGTGCGGAGAACCCCTCGTCCGACACCGTGCGGCTGTGGGAGAAAGTGGTCGCGCTCGACCGGTCCGAGCCCAGCTACCGGGACGCCCTCGCGGCAGCCCTGCTCGATCGCCAGCGGCCAGACCGTGCCCGCCAGATCATCACCGACACCCGCAATCCGCTGTATCGGTCCATCGAGGCCATCGAGATCGTGAACAAGGTGGATGTGAACAGCACCACCCCCGCGACCCGTGAGCGGCTCGAAGATGCCCGCCGCTCGGATGGCTCCCATCCGGTTGTGGTCCGGGCCTGGTCCCACCACCTCATCGTGTCGGGCAATGCCGAAGAGGCCGTGCGGGTGCTGGATCCCTACATCCGAAACCACGCGGCCGAGACCGACTGGCGCCAGCTCTATGTGTGGGCGGCCGGAAATGCCGGCGCACCCGCCAAGGCGGCCGACGCCCTGCGGGACGGCCTCAGCTATGCCCGGGCCACCGAGAGCTGGCAGAAGCTCCGCGCGGACTTGGCGACCTATGAGTCCATCGCCGGCAACGACGCAAAGTCGGCCGGCCGACTCGACGAGGCCGTGGCCCGCCTGCGCCTCGCACACGCACTGGATCCCCTGACCGTCGCCCACTTGGTCGCCCTGGGTGGTGCCTTCTGGGACCGCTCTACGGCGGCACGGGACCCCATCTCTCGGGATGCCGAGCTCGCTCGGGCAGAAGCCGCATTCGCCGAAGCCGTGCGGACCGCGCCCCGCAACCGGGATGCGCTCATCGCGCTCGTGAACCTGCTTCGGTCTCAGGGCCGTGCTGAAGAAGCCCGCCGGCTGCTGGTGGCCTCGGGCTACACCGATGCGGCCATCATGCGGCTTGAGCGTGAGCTCGAGATGTACGCAGTCGCCGGGGATGCCCGTCAGGCCGCTGCTCTGGGCCAGTTTGAGGTCGCCCGGGAGCGCTTCGAGCAGCTCCTGTTGGTCTACCCTGGCGAGAAGGTGCTGTTGCACGGACTTGCCGACGCTCTTGCTGGACTGGGTGAGCACGAGGCGGCCGCCCGCACCTATGCCCTCGCCCGCCAACAGGACCCCGACGACATCTGGTTGGCACTCGGTGAGGTGCGCTCGCGCATCGCCACGGGCATGAGCCTCGCGGCCGAACCCGACCTCGCCACGGACCACCTGGACCGCGCGGAGTACGTGCTGACCGCCATTGGTGAGCCCGCGCGGGGCGCCGAAGCCCAAGCGTGGAACGAGGCTCAGGCCTTGCTCGACCGCGGCCGGGCCGACCTTGTGGCCGCCGGCGGCAACACGCGCCAAGCCTACCGGATGTACCGGCGCGTGCTGGACGGCGAAGACAGCCGTGGACCCGATGCCGACGCCATTCTCTACAGCGGGCTCGCCGGTCTGTACATGTCGACCTGGCAGTACGGCGCCGCCGAGGCCTACTACGAAGAAGCGCTGGACCTCGACGGCGACCTGGGCGAGGCCGAGCGGGGCGTCATCCGGGCACTGGTCGCGAAGGGCCAGTACGAGCGTGCCCAAGAGCGTGCCGGTCGACTGGCCGTGCAGAGTCCGACAGCCCGCAACATCGAGCTGGCCGAGATGGTCGCCCGTCGCCGCGCCATCGACGACGCTGCACGCTATGCCGTCAATGGCGACATTGAACTTGCACGGCGCATTCTCGACGAGCAGCGTGCAACGTGGCCCGACGCCTTGGAGATCCAGGTCGCCCTCGCGGCAGTGAGCCTGCGCCAGGGCGATGCCGATGGTGCATTCGACCTCGCCGCGGGTGTGCTCGAGGTCGAGCCGACCAACCCCGGTGGCTTGGCGGCGATGCAGGCGTCCGCGTTGCGCACCCGTCGCACCGACGAGGCCATTCCCTTTTACCAAGCGGCCCACGAAGCCAGCGGTCAAGCTTGGCTGCGCAAAGAGCTGCACGCCCTCGAGCTGGCATCCTTGCTCAACCGCGCCGTGGACGCCGACGCCCTGGGTCAACACGAGCGCGGAAGCCACGAGATCGAAGAAGCTGCGCGCTACTTCGGTGACGCCACGGCGCGCCACTGGACCATGATTGGTGGCGCGTGGCTCGAAGTGGGCAACCACGACCGGGCGATGGCCGCCTTCGCGACGGCCCGCCACCTCGACCCCCGGGACTCCGGCGCTGCCATCGGCACGGCGGGCGCCCTCCAAGCACGGGGACAGCCCGGCGAAGCCAAGGCCTTGCTCAAGGAGCACTGGGACGAGTGGCACGACATCGACGTCGGGCTCGCATTGGCCGAAGCCCAGGCTGATCTCGGCCAGCACATGGCCTCTCAGCGCACGTTGGAACAAGTCCAGGACCGCGCCCGCATGGGTGGGGTTCGCGGCAACGACCCGGCCCCGCCGGCCCTGGAAGTGCGCGCTCTTCCCAGCGGTCGCCAAGCGCCCTCTGCCGAGGACGAGCTGCGCAAGCCGCCCGATGTGCCCGCCAGCCTGCCGACCACCTCCATTCGGGACCTCGAAGAGGACATCCAGAAGCCCTACCGCTTCTCGGGCACCGCGGGCGTCGGCACTGCCGCCCGTCCGGGGGATGCCCGCCGCAACTACCTCGGGGTCATCTACGCACCCATCGGTGCTGAGCTGGCCATCTGGCGCCAGCTCCGTGTGCAAGCCGAGGTCGTGCCCCTCCAAGTCACCGATGGTGTGCGCACTGTCGAAGCCACCTCCGCCAGTGGTGGGCTGAGCTTCGGCATCGGTGATGCGCTGTCGGCCAGTGCCCGCGTGGGCTCGAGTCCCTTCGGACCTGGGCTGCCCGCCGACCCCTACACCACGTGGTCCGGCATGGTCAGCGCACGCTTGGCCCAGGGCTTCACCGCCGGACTCGAGACGGTCCGCGCGCCAGTGACCGACTCCTTCCACAGCTTCATCGGCACCGTGGACGCCAACGGCGATGTCTCGGGCCGGGTGCGCGACTCGTGGCTCGGGGTCAGCCTCTCCCGCGGATGGCGCAGCGGTGCCAGCCTCGGTGCCATCGGCCGCTGGGGCCAGTCCGACGGCTTGCTGCTTGCACCCGGGGGGACGGCCGACGGCATGGTCCCCTGGGAACAAGCCATGCTCTACGGCCGCGCGCCGGTCTTCTCCCAGGGGGAAGGCTCGATCTGGCTCGGCGGTGAGGTGCTCTACCTCGACCATGACCGGCAAGTGGACGCCTTCGGGCCCGGCGGCGCGGGCATGTTCAGCCCCGACCGCTTCTACAGTGCAATGGCCCGGGTGGAGGGTCTCCTCGGCGATGACCCCAACTCGAACTTCACGGCTTGCGGCCTCTTTGGTGTGGGTCCCCAAGTGGTGGAGGGCAACCGCACGCTCTACCTCGGCCCCGGCACCAACCTTGGCTATGAATTGAAGGGCTCCCTGGCCTGGAACCTGGCGGACCGCTGGGCGCTGGTCGGGCACCTGATGCACCAAGGCACGTGGGCGGTCTGGTCCCAGACCACCGCGCTCGCGCAGCTCCGCTTTGGCCGCTCCGAAAACACTCTGTCCGCGCCCAGCGCCAACCTCGCATCCATGGTCCACGGACCACCGATGATGGAGCCGGCCCACTGCAGCGTTGACTGGAAAAAGGTGGAGGCAGACCGATGAGCCGCCATCGCACCATCCCGGCCGCCCTGGGCGCCGCTGTGCTCGCCGTCTCGATGTTGCCGCAAGTCGCCGCCGCCGTTGGTGGTGCCCGCGAAGACTTCCGGCTCTCCCCCTCGGCCCATGATGGCCAGGGTGCCCTGCAGCTCGTGCATCCCAACGTGGGCGGCAAGGGCGCGGGCTATGTGGGTGCCTTCGGCAGCACGGGCGAGAACTTCTCCACGCCGTATGACCATCGTCGGCTGGCCAGCCTGCACGTGGGCGGTGGCTTTGCGTTCACCGACTGGCTGCGCGCCGAGCTGGACCTGCCCTTCGTCACCAGCTTTGCGGACGGGTCGACCAGCGCCTCGGGCCTGGGCTCGGCCCAGTTCAGCCTCGGCATCCCGTTCATCCGCAGCGACAATGGACGCTTCGGCGTGGGCATCGCGCCCTTCATCCAGTCGCCATCGGCCGCTGGCTTCGGCGACACCGGCGTGGAGGGCGGCGGCATGGTTGTCCTTGGCGGTGGCTTCGACGGTGGCGGGTGGCGGGTCAACGGCGGTGTGCGCACCGGTCCCGACTCCGGCTCGGCCGTCGAGCTGGGGGCCGGACTCAACGGGCGGATCAGCTCCGCCGTGGGCATCGGTGCCGAGCTGCTCACCCGCCGCAGCCTCGATGCCGGCACGGTGGGCGGCGTGGTGGTCGCCGACCCCCTTGAGGGCAGCGTCTACCTGGTGGTTGGCCAGGATCGCCCCCAGGCGGTCACCCTCGGCCTCACCACTGGCCTGATGGGCGACGCCGGCTCACCGGCCTACCGCTTCACCCTCGGCTTGTCCGGACGTCGCGCCGGCATCGTCGGAGATCCCGACATGGACGGCATCTTCGGCCTTGCGGACCAGTGTCCCAACAGCCCTGAAGACCCGGACGAGCGGGAAGGCGAGCCCGTCGACGGCTGCTTCGACCCCGACAACGACCTCGACGGTGTGCCCGACGGCCTCGATCGGTGCCCAGACGAGGCCGAAGACCTCGATGGATACAACGATCGCGATGGCTGCCCCGAGCCGGACAACGACTACGACGGCGTGCTCGACGTCGACGACACGTGCCCCGACACCCCCGGTCCGGTGTCAGCGGCGGGCTGTCCCGACATCGACGGCGACACCGTCGGCGACCCCGTTGACGAGTGCAAGACCCGACCCGGTCCGCCCTCGGCCGCAGGCTGTCCCGACAGCGATGGTGACCGTGTTCCCGACTACCGGGACCAGTGTCCGGGTGAGGCCATCAGTCCGAAGCTGGACCCGGTGGAGTCCAACGGCTGTCCGGTCCGCGCTTTCTACTCGGCGGGCCGCATCGAGGTCATGGAGCGCATCAACTTCGAGTTTGGTGCCGCGACCATCAGCCCCAGCTCGATGTCCCTGGTCAGAGAGATCGCGGCGGCCATCCGTGAAAACCCTGACATTCTCAAGGTTGAGATTCAGGGCCACACCGATGACGTGGGCACGGCGCGGTACAACCAGACCTTGTCCCGGCGACGGGCGAAGTCGGTGCGGGACGCGTTGATCCGCGAGGGCGGCCTGTCCTCCCGCCAGCTCTCGTACAAGGGCTTCGGAGAGTCCCGTCCCATCGACACCAACGAGACCGAGGCCGGACGCACGGCCAACCGTCGGGTTGAGTTTGTGGTGACCCAGACCCGCTGATGCGGGGCCCGCCTGACGCACGGCTGTCCCACGGCTGAGCCCGTCCAGACCGAGAGGCTGCTGGACGGGCCACGGCGTTGTGGGTGCCGCGCTGTCAGTAGTGGGCGCGCCAAGCGGTCGGGCTGAGCAAGCCTCGTCCCCGCAGCGCCCGGCCGCCATCGTCCAGGCCCAGGTCCTCGGGGGCATGGGGCACCTCGGCGCGGTCCAGTGCGTGGGCCTCGGCCTCGGTCAAGTCCTGCAGCTCCACCTCGCCGGACCGGTGCACCACCCCCACCCAGCACGGGGGTGTGCCATCGGGAACCTCGACCCCCACGCCGTCTTGGCTGGTCACGGACTTGGCCACCCGCAACACCTCGACCCCCCGGGTGCGCCGCAGCGGTCCGGGTTGTGCGGGTGCGTCCTCCAGCGAGCGCTCCAGGAGGTCCTGGGGCAACAAGTGGTGCAAGGCCGCCTCAAACCGGGCCTGGTCTGCCAGCGGCGAGCCCTCTGCATCCAGCCACCCAGCGAAGCGCCGAGCCACCGGAACACGGTGCAGTGGGTCATTCAGGGCGAAGCGGGCCACGCCGTTGGCAGCTGTGTCGCCGAGCATGTCCAGCGTGCAAGGCAGCACCCCCGCCAAGCCTGCCGCCAGCTGAGCGGCGCTGTGGCCCATGCCGCGGGGCAAGGAATAGCCCACCGCAAACAGCTCCACCGGCTCGGGGAGCACCCAGTCTTCGTGGAGAGCGACGTATGCATCGATGCTCTGGGTGATGCCGCCCTCCGTCAGGTCGGCAGAGAGCGCATCCACCACGACGCCAAGGGCGTCCTGGGCTTCTCCTTCGACATCCTCCATCAGCTGAAGCATCCGCCAGCCAACGTCTTGGGCCGCCCGGCGCCAGCGGTCCCCTCGGGGAGCCGGGGCCAGCGGGCCACCCGTCAGCGCGGTCATCACGGCGCGCACCCGCTCCACCAATTGCTCGAAGGAGGTGTGCCATCCGTCATTGTCGGGGTCGAGGAACATTGCCGTCCACGTGACGAAGGCGTCGCTCGACAGCAGTGGGCCATGGGCCGAGGCATAGGCCAGCCCGTCGGTGGCGAGGTCCAGGGTGGCGTGGCGGTTCGACACCGGCCAGCCTTCCCGCAACGTCCGCCAAGCGGCGTCAATCTCCCGCTCCACCCACGCACGGCCCTGCACAATCCAGGGGTCGTCGGCGTCCACTTCAGCGCCGGGCGTCTGGGCTTGCCGGTCACAGTCCGGGCAGCGGGTGCCAAACAGCGGTCCACCACCGGCGTGGCGACGGCAGCGGTGCAGGCCGGCTTCGTCGAAGAAGTACCAGAGCGCCACCGGCAACACTTCAGACAGCCGCGCAGCCGTGGCGTGCCACAGCGGGCTCACCCCCGGCGCCCACCCGAACCCGACCAGGGAGTGGCACAGCTCGTGTGCCCCCCACTTGGGGCTGTGCATCGGGTGGAAGCTCGCGATGCGGCGGTCGAGCCGGAAGCTCCGAAACTTGGTCTCGGGCAAGTGCCCAGCCGCCCATCCACCATCGGCGTCCCAGGGGTAGGGCCCAAGATCTGGGCGGTCGCGCACTTCCCATTGCTCCGGCAGGGGCAAGGCGTGGCGGTGTTCAAAGTGG
This sequence comes from Myxococcota bacterium, assembly GCA_942491145.1. Classification (GTDB taxonomy): domain Bacteria; phylum Myxococcota_A; class UBA796; order UBA796; family UBA2385; genus CAXQUZ01. The sequence continues at coordinate 124,533 of CALOBC010000037.1, forward strand.
GAAAAGAACAGGTCGGCGTCGGCGGCCATGCGGCCCACCGCGCGGGCTGCGGCAGAGCGCTGCAGCTCGGCGACGGGTGCCGCCAAGAAAGTGGTCATGGTACGGGGGTCCGGGGCTCAGTTCTGGGCGAGGTTGCCGCTCAATACCACCATCCCCTTCTTCGCGGGCGCCCCGCCCAGATCCACGGTGACGCCGCTGAGCGTGAAGCCCTGGATGTCGGGAATCACGATCTCACCCAGCACGTCGGTCAGCGTCGGGATGAGCAGCGGCACCAGCAGCTCCAGCAGCTTCTCGGTGTCCGATGCGCCCAGCGTGTTCGCTTCTGGGTAGACGACGTCGAAGTACAGCTCCATCTCGCCAAGGGTGGGCGTGAGCGTGGTGCCGGCGCTGTCGGCGTCGATGTCCATCTCGATGAAGGCCGAGACATAGACTTGGATCATCTCGTTGCCCGGCAGCGCGTCGCCGTCGTACAGCGTGAGCAGCAAGTCACCGAGCTGGAGCTCCAGCATGGCGTCGGTTCCGTCGGGCACCGCCACCGGAGGCAGCAACGCAACGGTGGTGATGTTCAGATCGGTCAGGCCCGGCAACAGGAACGACAGCTCGCTGACGTCCAGGCCCATGTCGGCGCCGGACAGCTCCATGTCGAGCACACCACCGCCCCAGATCTGGTAGAAGAGCTGGTTCAGGAAGTCCGTGCTGACCGACAGCTTCGTGCCGGTCGTGGTGGTGGAGCTGGCGAACGGCTGGAAGTCGTCGTTCAGGCTGCCCAGGCCGAAGTCGGCCTTCTGCCACGCATCCACCTCAACCCATGTGGCCAGCGCAAGGCTGAGCGATGAGTTGTTGATGGTGACGCCCGACGGCAGCGCGTCGATGGCGTAGACCCGGCCCTGCAGCGGCAGGTCGAAGCTCAGTTCCAGCGACTGGAGGGTGTCTTCGAGCAACGCGGGCACCTCGGACTCCACCATGTCTTCGATGGTGGTCTCCAGGTAGGACGCAATCGTGCCCGAGATGGTGCTGTCGAGGCCAAAGAACGCCAGCGCATCGTAGAGCCAGCTGTCCATGTCGAAGTAGAAGTTGTGGGTGGACGCGTTGACCGACTGAAGGCCCATGTCCAGCACGTAGCCGGACACCGTGGGCAGGAATTCCATGTCGACGGTGATGTCGTCCGCCGAGATGTCGCCGCTGCCGGAGAAGCTGATCTCGGCCACCGTTGCGTTGGCCGTCCAGTCCATCCAGATGTCTTCGATGACAAAGGTGCCCAGCAAGGTGCCCGTCGACCGGGGGTCGAGGTTCATCGACACGTCGCCGAAGCTTGGGTTGGTCACGTTCAGGCGAATCGCGTACCAAGTGAAGCAGTAGGACCCGAGCCACCCCAGATCGATGCAGGTCTCTTCACGAAGGTTGATGACCGGCGAGGGGATCAAGGCCGTCAGGTCGATGTCACCGATGAGCTCTTCGGCGATGACCTCGATGGTGTTGAGGCCGCCGTTGCCCTCGGCGAGGCGAATGTTGAAGCCCTTGTCGACCGCGGAGCCATCGACCAGGAAGTCACCGGCGAGAACAGCGCGGGTGTCGGTGCTCACGTTGCCATCGCCGTCCACCGCCGTCGTCTCGACCACGTTGATGCCGGACACATAGGACAGCGGCGACGTGAACGAGCCATCCGACTCGACCGTGACGCCGACACCGCCGACATCCACGGCGGTCACACCCGTGTGGGCGTCGGTGACCGTGCCCGAGAGGGTGCCCGACAAGCCATCGTTCCAGTCACCCCGCGTGGGGTCGTCGATGTCGATGCTGGGACCGGTCGAGTCGATGGTGAGCGGGCCCACCTCGTCCCACAGACCCGTGCCGTCCACGTCCACGCGCACCGTGTAGACGCCTTCGGACCAGAACGTGATGTTGTTGTGGGACAACACATGGGTGTCGGGAAGGCCCGATGCTTCGTCGACCGTGAGGGTCCACGGGTCGACCGTTGGGTTGCCATACGCATCGGTGACGGTGACGATGGCGCTGGTGGTCTCGTACAACTCAAGCTGTTCGTCTGACAGCGCCAGCGTCACGCTTGCCGCATCGGCGGGCGTGATGGCGAACACCTCGGCATCGACCAGCTCGTCAATGGTGGCCGTGATCAGGTAGGCGCCGGGCAGCGTGCCCGAGACGTTGCCGCTCAGGTCGCCCGCTGCCGCCACCGAGATTGCAGCGTCGTCCGCAGACAGGTTGGGCGCAAAGTCGGTGAGCGGGTTGCCGAACTCGTCCTGGCCCGCGACCGTGTAGTCGATGGCCCCACCCGCCGCGAAGCCGAGGTCGGACAGCCGAAGGTCGATGGCCGCGAGGGCGCCGGGAAGCACCGTCAGATCGGCAGAGTCGCGCAGTTCGTTGCCGTCGTGCCAGGCGGTCGCCGACAGCGTGTGGGCGCCCGCCACCTTGGGCAGGGGGTCGCCATCGGCGTTCCAGTACAGCGCCTCGCGGTCGCTGACCAGATCGCCCATGACCGACTCGGTCGAGCCGTCCGTGCCCACGAGCACAAGCCCCCAGGACACGGGCTCACCGGCGGTCACGCTGGGGCTCTCGACCACCAATTGCAGGGAGTAGTCGACCACCACCGGATCGGTGTGTTCTTCGACATAGATGACCCCGGAGCCACCTTTGCCGTCGCTGTTGCCCCCGCCGCAACCCACAAGGAGGGCCAGACAGGCAAAGGGACGCAGGGATGGAGCAATTGGTTGGGGACGCATGCGCGCTCTCCGGGTGTGGCCTTGTGGGCGGCAGTGTGACTGTGCCCACGTTGCCGCCAGACTACCGCACTGCGCTGCCGCTGGCGACAGGGCGTTGGGTGCGGTGGAGGGGAGGGCGGAAAGGCCCACCATCGCGGATTGGTCGCACGTCCCTCGAAGGTCGGTGCAAAGCGGAGTATACTCGGCGTCTGCGGCTGCGGTCCTCGTCCGCACTCGTCCCTCTGGAGCCCCTGATGCTCGGCATTCTCGGTCCATCTTGGTCCCCCTCCCGGGCCGCGCCCTTCGCCGCGGGGGTTGTGCTGCTGGGTGTGGGTGGTCTGGCCAATGCTGCGGAGGTGGGCGCGCCCATCAACGAAGCCGTCGCGATTCACCTCACGAACGGTGGGCTCGACACGATTGGCCGCGCGGTGTCCAAGGTGCTTCCCCCGACGATCCCGATCTTGGCGTCGGGCGGCGAGCTGCAGTGCAGTGGCAGCGACGAGGTGCCGCTGGACTGGTCCCTCGATGCGCTGGATCTGCTGGTGACCATCGACGAAGCCGCCATGGTGACCGCCGATGGCCGCCTCGATCTCGACGTCTACATGACGCTGGGGTCCACGGCGTCGACGCTCACGGTGGTGGGTGACTGCACCGTGTTGACCGACCTCGACGAAGACTGTGGTGTGGAGCTGCCGACAACGGCGCTGCGGGCCAGCTTCGGGATGCAGCTCACCGAGACCGAGGGCGTCTTCGACGTGGTGGTCGACTCCACCGAGCTGTATGTGTCGCCGGTGGGCAACCCCTTGTCCGACTGCACCTTCGCCAGCGCCATTGGCACGGTGTTGGGCCAAGATCCCGAGCTGATCAGCAACCTGCTGCTGACCTTTGTCGAGCCCGAGCTCGAAGGCCTGGGACCGACGATCGAGACGGCGCTGGAAGATGGCCTGAACAGCCTGAACATCGAGACTTCGGTGGACCTATTGGGCACGTCTCTCGACGTGGCGTTGTATCCAACATTGCTTGAGCTGGAGGGCCAGGGCCTTGTGTTGGGCTTGGGCGCCGAAGTGGTGCCGGGCGCGGTGTCGGAGTGTGTCGACAGCTCGGCGGGCTCCACGCTGTTTGAGACGGGCTGGCCCGAGTTCTCGGAGACTGCGGGCGACTCTGCATTCCCGGTGGACGCCAGCATCTTGGTGGGCGCCGACTTCCTCGACCACACGCTATACACGGTGTGGGCGGCGGGCTTGTTGTGCATCGATGCCGGCGCGTTGCTGCAAGACGCACTGGGTGTGCCGCTGACCACGGGCTTTGTGTCGGGCCTGTTGGGTGAGCCCTTCCAGAAGCTGTTCCCCGAGTCCAAGCCGGCTGCACTCCAGATCACGTCGGCCACGCCGCCGTTCTCGCGGTTTTCCGATGATGGCGTGCCCATCGAGATGGTCATCGAAGACATGGCGCTGGACTTCTACTCTGAAGTGGACTTCCGCCAGACGCGGGTGTTCCGGGCTTCTGCCAGCGCCGACATTGGGCTGGACATCGCGCTGGACGGGGCGACGCTGACGCCGGAGCTTGTGTTTTCCGATCCGCCGTTTGCGGTGCGCGAAGAGTACAGCGAGCTGCTGCCCCCGGGCTACGCGACGGGGCTGGGTGGCTTGCTCGGAACGGTCGTGGGCACGATGCTTCCCGACGAGCTGTTGCCGACGATTGAGCTGCCGTTGCCGCTGGGCATTGGCATCGATGCGTTGTTGTTTGTGCCCACCGATGCCCAAGACTGGCAGGGTGGTCATGTGTTGATCGACACGTCGTCGGTCGAGCCGCTGGACATCGCGGGCTGCAGCTTGGACGGCTTTGGTTGTGATGGGGGCTCGGCGGGTGTGGAGCTGGACTTTGAGTCGATCTTGGGTTGCTCCAGCGACTCGGGTGGCGGCTGTGGCGACACCGGCTGTGGCGACAGCACATGCGCCACGGGACCGCGGTCCACCCACGCCCGGGCGGCCCGGGGTCGCTTGGGCATGCTGGGGCTGATGGTGTTCGGGCTGGTGGCCCGTCGCCGCCGTCGGAAGGGGGCTCTGCGGGACTGAGTCGGCAGGGCGGGGGATGGGCTTAGGGTAGACTGGCGTCTTCCTGATCTGTCCCTTTCCGACTGGACTGTACCCATGACTGAGATGCGCCGGGGTCCGAGCGAGACCCGTCCGTTGAGAGACTCGGAGTTGTTGGAAGAGCAGGAGCGGCTGCTGAGAAGGCTGCGTCGGTCGCTCAAGAGCATCGTGGACCGGGTTGCGGTAGCGGCCGCGGAGCCTCCGCGACCGTCCGATGACTTTGCCGATGCATGGGCCATTCTCGAGCCCGATCGTGAGCCGCGCACGATGATGATCGATGGGGAGCGGGGGGCGGGAAAGACAAGCTTGTTGTTGACCCTGGTGCAGCAGGGGCGGGACGGTGAGCATGACGAGCTTAGGCGGGTGCGCTTTGCCCCGGTGGTCGATCTTCAGCCCTTGCCCCGGGGCATGCCACTGTACGCATGGCTGATGCAGTCGCTCCAGCCGTTGGCCAAGCGGGTGGACCTGTTGCCACGGCAGGCGGGCCAGTCGGCGGAGAGCATGGAGCGCCAGCTTCGGCAGCTCCAGCACGCGGCCATCGCCGGTTGGGACGCCAGTGACCACAAGAGCAGCGGCACGCTGGAAGACTGGGTCTATGTCCACAGTCAACAGCTTCAGACTTGGTGGTCCTTGGAGACTCTGTGGACTTCGTTCATTGACGAGCTGCTTGACCGAGCAGAGAAATCAGTGAACGGACCACCGAAAGACTGGGTCTTGGTCGTCCCGGTCGACGATCTGGATCTGTACGCCGGGGACGGCAAGCAAGTGTTGTTGGCCCTGCGCCGTCTGCGTCATCGGCGGCTGATCTACTTGTTGACGGGCGACCATCTCCAGCTTGAGCTGTCAGTGCGCCAAGCCATCGCGAAGGAGCTCGATGCCCCGGGTGAGTTCCCGAAAGATGAGGTGGACAACCTGGCCAAAGAGATGGTGCGCAAGGCGATTCCGGAGCACCTGCACTTTCGGACGCGGCGCACGTCGTTGTTGGAGCTCGCGAAACACAAGCGGGACCAGGGGGCGTTGGCACGGGTGCCTGCGCCGCCGCAAGCGCTGACGGGGCGGGCGGACCTGCCGGATGCCGAACAGGTGGACATGAGCACACTGTTGGCGGCCTATGAGGACGATGCCCGGCGCTCGGGGGAGCTGCAGGTTCGCACGGCGTTTCAGCTATTGGACCGGCTGCAGGGTCGGGTTGAGGACGGCGAAGCTGGTCTGCTGGAGGGTTTGTTGGTGGGGTGGGGGCAGGCCGTCGGGGTGTTTGATGCCCGGGCGCTGGAGCAGGATCCGCCGCGCTTTCGGCTGAAGGAAGGGGGGGAGGTGCGCTGTGCGCCGCGGCTGGGGGCTGGACGGCAGCTGGGGCCGTTGGCTCCGCTGGGTGAGCCGGTTCCCGAAGGGCAGGCGAAGCGGGCGTTTCGGTTGCATCTGCCGGTGGGGTTCTTTCCGGCGGACTGGGCGGGGGCCGCACTGGCCACTGTGTTGCTGGATGCTCAAGCGACCGAAGCGCGCATCGAGCTGGAGGGCATTGACGGGACCTGGGAAGGCACTGGCGAGGTTCACAGTCCGCTGCGCACCGTCATCTACAGTCCGCAAGGCAACTTGGTCGCTGAAGCCACCTGGCTGACGGCGCCGATTCGCAGTCCAGGCCAGTTGGTGTGGCTTGCGCAGAACATGGAGGCCTGGTCCGACATTTGGTCGGACGATGTGGGCGGCACCGATGCACCGGCGGCGGTTTGGGTGGTGCTCAACACGTGGCTGGCGGTCGGGGCGGTGGATTCTGAGTTGCGGGAAGTCCTGGAGTTGGCCCAGAGGGACAACATCGGGTGGAAGGAGCCTGTGGCGCTTCTGGATGGGTTGGCGGACTGGGTGCGTTCCCACCATACGCCGGCGGACCGAAATGCCCATGCGTGGCTGACCGAGGGCTTGCTGGGCATGGTGGCGCCGGAGGTGGGCTTGAGTCTTGCGGTGGGGGCGGCAGTGTTGCGTGTGGTGGAGGCCGCCCGTGGCGTCAAAGCGTTGACCAAGGCAGACTTGGACCGACAGGATGTGGCCCGGCGAGCGCGGTTGATTGTGGCTGCGGATGGGGGCGACGGGGATGCATTGTTGACGTGCATCGAGGGGGTGGACCCTTGGGGTGTTTGGGCACAACTCAAGGAGCGGGTTGCGGGGAATGGTTGGTTGTTGGGCCTGCGGCTCCCGAAGTGGGGCACTGGCGAGCTGCTGCCGAGTGGTTGGTCACACTGGCAGTACGCAGTCGTGCCCGGTGTAGGGTCCGGTAGGACGGAGGCTCGTCGGCTCAGAGACCTGTTCTGGCGGGACGACAGCCACCCGGACTCTCCAACGCCGCTGGGACTGGGGTGTTTTGGTCTCGACACTGATCCTCAGGCAAACAGAAAGAAGGTTGCAGCGTTGGCGGATAGAGTGGCGCGGAGCTCTGGAGAGCTGGACACCCCGGGCAAGGTCTTGGATCTCCTTCTTGGCCACCACTTTCCGTTGACTTCAGTTCATGGGAGTGGGGGCGTGGGGCCCACCGAAGTCCATCGGACAGAACGCCACCCGGTGGGCTCGCTTTCCGTCGTTGCCATCAGCTTTGGCGATGGGTGGGACGTTCGATCGGACATGTCATCGGCGAGTGGTGCCAAGGTGTTGGCTGCCACGCTGCGTTCCGACATGGAGAACACAGCTTGGGACCCACCCGGCGGACTGGCTGCTCTGTCGCTGATGTCGGTCGGAGACACTCCATTGCCGGCCCCGCCGTTCCTGGCTTTTCTGGACCATCAATTGTTGTTGGAGTTCGGGACGTGGGCTGACGGGCCACACCGGTCCTTGGCAGATGAAGGCACTCCTCTCGCCCAAGCCATTCTCGTGCAGATCTACCTTGACGCGGCGCTGGACCTCGCCAAGGGCCGCCGTGGCTTGGTTGGGCGCTACCGGGGGTTCGGCGACAGCTCTGCATTGGAACGCCTGACCAAGATCGGAACCGAGCTCAAGGAGATCATCCAGCACGACAGGGACTCGCCATGGGCCGCGTGGGCCCAGAGTTGGTTGGCCAACGCTGGTTTGCTTCTTCCTCTCGATCTTGCCGAGGAGTGGAGTCAGCCGGTGCCGGTCCCGTTCGGATGACCCCCACCCACCGCCTCTACGCCGACTCCCTCGCGTGGCCCCTCGTCGCCCCGGGCTCCCACCACCAGCTCCCCGGCCCCGACTGGACCGACCTGCGGCAGACCTTCCGCGCCCAACAGCTCGCCCGGGGCCTCCCGGAGCCCCTCATTCAAGACGCCATCACCAAGCACCTCTCCGGCAAGACCACCCACCTCGCCCACCTTCGCACCACCGCCCGCGAGCTCCTCCTCCGCGAAGGCCACACCTGGCGGCTTCAACGCTACCGCCCCAGGGACCGCCGCGCCCTCGACCAGCCGCTCCACCTCGGCGAAGAGGTGCTCCGCTGGCGCTGGCTCACCCTCGCCTTGCCCCCCGGCTTGCTGCTCGCCCTCGCCGCCCGCCCCGGGCAGCGCCCGCCCCACCGCGTCCAGCTCTTGCATCGCCACCAAGCGCCCACCCACCGCATCGCTCACCACCACCTCCATGTCGGCGCCGCCCAGCCCTTCGCCCTGCTGTGGGCCCGCACGGCCACCCACCTCAGCAGCAACTGTCCCTGGGACAGCGGGACCCACCCCACCGAAGACTGGCTGCGCTGGCTGCCCCGGGTGTTTATCGCCCGTCGGTGGCTCGCAGAACGGGTCCACCTCGGCCCCTCTTGGTGCCCGCCACTGGGCATGTCCATCCACGAGTTCGAGCGCCACAAGGACGATGCCCTCGACAACCTGCGCACCTTCACCCTGCCCGAGACCTCCTTCGGCACGAAGGTCGTGGACGCCGCCCTGCGCAGCATTGCCACCGCCCGGGACCGCCCCTGCACCCCCGCCGGCAGCCCCGCCCGGGTCTGGACCCAAGACCCCATCGCCGACGGTGGACCCTGGCCCGAGGGGGAGCTGCTCCGCCGCTGTGCCGACCGCTGCGAGACCCTGCCCCAAGACGATGAATTCGCCGTCATTCTGCGCCAGTACCTGCGCCTCAAGACCCGGCTGTACCGCCACCTCGTCAGCGACCCAAGCCGCCCCGGCCTGTCCACCTTCGTCCACACCTACGACAACCTGCGGCCCTACCACTTGGTCTCCTCCCTCGCCGGCCTCGCCGTCGCCATGGACGAGCCCGAGCTGAACCTGGGCGCAGTCGAGCTGAGAACGGCTCCCCCGTCGTCGTTGTCGAAGCTGCTCGACATGGTCTCCCACAAGGACGATGACCGTGCCCCAGCGCAAGGTGCGGCCGACCCCGAGCTCGAGTGGGGCTGGATCCTGCACTTCATCCGCGGCAAGGACCCCCTCGACCCCCTCGACCCCCAGAAGCCCAACCTCGGCGCCACTCTGCGCACCAGCGTCCGGGAGTCTTACCTCCAGTCCCGGTCCTTGGCTGGCTGGCTGACCGACCACCCCCAGCTGCTCGCGGTGGTGCGGGCCCTCGACCTCGCCGGGTCCGAGCGCGACGGCCCCTTGTGGCTGTTTGTGCCCGCCTTGGTCCACCTCCGAGACGCCTCCCGCCGCCTAAGCACCCGGCTGACCCCCCACACCCCGCCGCTGCGCATGACCCTGCACGCCGGCGAAGACCCCCGCACCTTGCTCACCGGCGTGAGAGAGGTGGCCTGGCCCCTTCAGTGGGACTTGCTTCAGCCCGGCGACCGCCTCGGCCACGCCCTAGTGTTGGGGGTCGATCCCCACACATGGCCCGACGACCCAACCCAACCCCGCCTGGAGCGCATGCTCGACCTGCTGTGGGCCGTGGACGCCGCCGAGGCCCTCGGGGTGCCCATGCTGAACACCCTGCGCATGTCCATGCGAACCGAGGCGGCCAAGCTTGCCCGTGAGATCTGGAGTATAGCCGAGAACACTGATGATCAGGACATTCTGATCCAGTTGTCCACGCTTATGAAGGACCTCGGCGACCCCACCTTCCTCCCTCGCTGCGGCGCCATGGACCTCGTCGCCCCCGTCTCTCCACCACCCCGGGATGCCCGGATGGTGGCCTTACTCTTCGACCCCGACACCGCCCGACGGGCCTTCGAGTCCGTGTCCGTCGACACCGCTCCTGAGCGTGCCTTGGTCGCCAAGCTGCACCACGAAGTCCGCGTCCGCCTCGCCCGGGCCGAGATCTGCGTCGAGCTCAACCCCAGCTCCAACCTCGTCATCGGGGCCCTCAAGGCGCCCGTCGCTCAAGCCTGCTACCAGCTCCTCGGCATGGACCCCAACGTCCACGATGCCGTCGCAGTCAGCATCAACGCCGACGACCCCACGTCTTTTTCAACGCGGCTGGCCGACGAGCTCGCCGTCGCCCGGGCCGGTCTGGTGCTCGGCTCCGACGCCGCCCCCGCCGTCGCTCCCCGCGTGGCCCAAGCGTGGCTGGACCGGGCTGCGGATGCGTCGTGGCGCCATCGCTTTGCCTTGTCCGAGTCCAAGGACCTCGCCACCCACCACCCGGCTCCGGACGTCCTCCCGGGATATCGCCGCTGGGCCCACTGCTCCGACGAGGCCTGAAGCCCCATGACGTCCCCGCCTCCCGCCGATGCCCTGCACGCGCTCGAGCGCATGTTGCTCAGCATGTTCAGCGCATCTGAGATGCGTCGCCTCGTCCGCTACCTGCCCGGGGGGGATGCCTTGGTCGCCCAGCTCCCGGACCGTGGCATCTCGCCGATGGCGCTGAGCGAGCAAGTGGTCGTGGTGCTGCAGCGGACCGGCGCCCTGAATGAGGTCTTCGACGCCATCCGCCGCGAGCGCCCCCGCCGTGTCGACGAGGTGGACCAGATCCAGGCCCGCATCGCGGGCACAGCATCCGCACCAGTGCCCGATCCCATCACCGCCCGTCGAAAGATGGACCGCACGGCCGTGCTCGATGCCCTGAATCGCTTGACACCGGTCGAGTTCGACGAGCTTCTCTGGACGCTTAAGCTGGACCACGCCGTTGTGGAGGAGCGCGCCGAACATCGCCGCCGGGTGCTCCAGCTCGTCCGCCACATGGACCGCAAGGACCGCCTCGACGAGCTCCAGACCGCCATCGCCGATCTGAAGTGAGGCCGTTCAGCGTGCCGCTTCCGCGGGCTGGGCGTCTTCGGCCAACATCAGCCCCACTTCACTGCGCAACCACCGGCACGCCGGGTCGTCGTGGAAGCGCTCGTGCCACGCGATGCCCAAGCTCAGCGTCGGCAGCTCCACCGGCGGCTCCAGCATGCGCAGCGGGAAGTTGCGCACAAAGCGCTCAGCGAGGCCCCTCAAGGTCGTCAGAATGAGATCTGATTCTGCGACCAGCATCGGCGCCGCCAGGAAGTAGCGGATCCGCAGGGCCACCCGGCGCTCCAACCCATGCTTGGCCAACACCCGGTCCACCATGCCCGGCCCACCGGCGCCTTGGGGGCTCACGAGCACGTGGGGCAAGCACGCCCACGTCTCCAGCGACAGCTCCGTGCCCACGCACGGGTGGCCCTCGCGCACCACACACACCCAGTCCTGGGGACGCACCTTGCGCATGCGCACCCCCGACACGTCGGGAAAGGTCGCGCCCACGACCAAGTCAACCTCGCCCGTCTCGAGCTGAAGCCCGTACCGACGGGCGTCATAGGTCACCACGTCCAGATCGATGCCGGGCGCGGTGCGGCGCAGCCGGGCCATCAGCGGTGGGATGACCATGATCGCCGTGGCATCGAGCATGGCGAGCGTGAAGCGCCGCTTGCTGGTGGTTGGCTCAAACGCCACTTCACCCCGGAGCGTTGCCCGCAAGGACTCGAGCGCATGGGCCAGCGGCACCGAGAGCTGCTCGGCCCGGGGCGTGGGCTGCATCCCACCCTTTCCCCGCACCAGCAGGGCATCGTCGAGCAGCTCGCGGAGTTGGCGCAGGCTGTGGCTCATGGCGGACTGGCTCACCCCCAGCCGGTTGGCGGCGCGGGTGACGCTGCGCTCGGCGATGAGGGCGTCCAGCGCCACCATCAGGTTGAGGTTGACCTGAGAGAGATCGATGTCGCGCACAGGGGCTCCTGTTGGGGCTGCCTGGGCTCTTACCCGGCCGTGGGGCGGCCGTCTGCCGCGCCGGCTATGTCCGCACCGGTCACCCGGAGGAAGCCATGGGTTCAGGTGTTGCTGTCGACCTTGCCGTGCAGGCCTTTGAGGCCATCGCCCCACTGTCCGGCGCCGGTGCTTGGGACAACGTGGGCCTGTTGCTCCGTGGCGACCGGTCAGTGCGGCGTGTGGGGGTCTGCATTGACCTGACTGAGGCTGTTCTCGACGAGCTCGAGGCGGCCGATGTGGATCTGGTCTACGCCTACCACCCCACCATCTTTGGCGGCCTCAAGCGCATCAACGGGGCCACCGGCATCGAGCGGGTGGTGCTGCGCATGGTGCGCGCCGGTCGCCACCTCTACGCCCCCCACACGGCCCTGGACGCCGCCGAAGACGGCATGGGCGACTGGCTGATCGGGGCGCTGGGGCCGGTCGACAATGCCGCGCCCATCGAGGTCTCCAAGACCAACCCAGCGGTGGGCCTCGGCCGCCACGGACGCCTGCGCTCCCCCCAGTCCCTCCGGTCCCTACTGCCCGGCATCCGCGCCTGGCTCGGCCTGCCTCAGCTTCGGGTCGCCGGAGACCTGGACCGGGTCTGTGAGACGGTCGCGGTCTGCCCCGGCTCCGGCGGCAGCCTCTTCAAGGGCCTCGGCCCCACCGATCTGCTGCTCACCGGAGAAGCCGGCCACCACGATGTGCTCGCATGGGTGGCGGCGGGTACTGCGGTGGTGCTCACCGATCACACCAACTGCGAGCGGGGCTTCCTCTCGGTGCTCCTGCCCCGGCTCGCGGTCGCGTTGCCCGACGTGCACTTTTTGCGGTCCACGGTGGATGCCGACCCGTTGAGGATTGTCTGAATCCCACGGGTCTGTGAGGTGGGGCCGCGGGGATCGCGCCAGCCTCACCGTTGCCGCGATACGCGGGACCAATGCCAGCTCGCGACCGACCCCTGCGTGACTTTCACGCACCGCCCACGATCACCGCCGCCCTCGGCCCCACCAACACCGGCAAGACCTGGCGGGCCATCCAGCGGATGCTGGGCCATGCCGACGGCATGATCGGTCTGCCACTGCGCTTGTTGGCCCGCGAGGTCTACGAGCGCTGTGTCGAGAAGGTCGGTGTGGACCAAGTCGCCCTGATCACGGGCGAAGAGAAGCTGGTTCCCGACACCGCCCGATACTGGGTGTGCACCACCGAGTCCATGCCTGTGAACCGCGTGGTGGACTTCGTCGCCATCGACGAGATCCAGCTCGCCACCCACCGCGAGCGGGGCCACGTCTTCACCGACCGCCTGCTGCACCTGCGGGGTCGGCGCGAGACGTGGTTCATGGGCAGCGACGCGATGGTGCCGGTGATGAACCGCCTCGTGCCGACGGCTGAAGTGGAGCGCTACGAGCGGTTCTCCAAGCTCTCCCATGCTGGTGTGTGTCGCTTGGGGGCCCTGCCGCCCCGGTCCGCTGTGATTGGGTTCTCCGCGGCCCATGTCTATGAATTGGCTGAGAAGCTGCGGGTCAAGAAAGGCGGCGCAGCGGTCGTTCTCGGTGCCTTGTCCCCCCGCGCCCGCAACCGTCAGGTCGAGATGTATGCCTCGGGCGAGGTGCAATACATGGTGGCCACGGACGCCATCGGCATGGGGCTCAACCTCGACTTGGACCATGTGGCGTTTGCGGCGCTGTCCAAATTTGATGGCGTGTCGCATCGTCCGTTGGAAGCCGCCGAGCTGGCCCAGATCGCGGGACGGGCGGGGCGCCACCGTCGCGACGGCACGTTTGGCACCTTGGCGTCCGTGGGTGAGCTGGACGCGGGCATTGTCGACGACATCACCCAACATCGCTTCCCGGTCGTGAAGCGCATCTGGTGGCGCAACCCCGAGCTCGACTTCAGCTCCCTGCGCATGCTGGACCGCACGCTGCACAAGGGCGCGCCGCTGCGCAATCTCATGCCGATGATGGGCGGTGACGACCTCGAAGCCCTCACGCGCCTCGCCGCCAATGTGGACGTGCGGAAGCGCTGTGTGTCCGAGACCGAGGTGCGGCTGCTGTGGGATGTGTGCCGCGTTCCCGACTTCCGCCAGTCGATGGTCGAGGCCCATGTGAACCTGCTGGCGCAGATCTTCCTCCAGCTCACCGGCAAGCGTGCGTGCTTGTCCCCGGACTGGGTGGCCGAGGGTCTCGAGCGTGTCGACCGGCCGGAGGGCGACATCGAGACCCTGATGACCCGCATCGCCTATGTGCGGACGTGGACGACGGTGACCCATCACCGCGAGTGGCTGCATGAGCCCGACGTGTGGCAAGCCAAGGCCCGCGAGATCGAAGATCGGCTGAGCGACGCCCTCCACGACCAGCTCCGTGCACGCTTTGTCGATGTGCGTGCGGCGGCGATTGTGCGGGAGCAGGCCCACGGGCGGGACGTGACGGTGGACGTGGGTGAAGAAGGCATCGTGACCGCCGTGGGGCATGAGCTGGGTCAGCTGGACGGCTTTGGCTTCCGGGCCAATGCTGGCGGCTCCGACGCGGATGTGGCGCGGGTGCGCTCGACGGCCCGGGGGGCGCTGGAGTCCACCGTGAGTGCCCGGTTGGCCGAGCTTCTGGAGTGTTCGGACGATGCCATTAGCTTCGATGCTGGCGGCAACATTGTGTGGGGCACGACGGTGCTGGGCCGGCTGGTCCGAGACCCAGCAGCGGGCGACGTCTGGAACCCCGGCGTGCGACTGGTGACCCATGAGCTGCTGGACAGCCACCAGCGCGGCAAGGTGCAGGAGCGGGTGGTCGCGTTTGTGCGGTCCTGGATCGAGGACTTCAAAGCGCCGCTGGACCGGGTCGAAGACCGCCACCTCCACCATGAGGCGCGGGCCATTCGATACTGTGTGGAGCAAGCGTTGGGTTGTGTCTCCCGCGCCGGGCTCAAGTCGGAAGTCAAGCAACTCTCGGTGCTGGACCGGCGCAACCTGGCGCGCATGGATGTGCGCATCGGCACCTACTCCATCTATGTGGACTCGTGGCTGAAGCCCGCGAGAGTGCGCGACAGGGCGATGCTCTGGACGGCGTGGAAGGGGCTGGATCGGCTGCTGGAGCTGCCCACCGAGGGGGCCATCTCGGTGCCGATTGCCCGGGAGCTTGAGTGGTACCGGGCCATTGGCTTCTTGCCGTTGGGGCCCCGGGCGCTGCGGGCAGATCAGGTGGAGCGATTGGCGTTTATTCTTCGGGATGCCACCCGTGGGGGTCCCAGTGTGCTGCCGGCGGCGGCGGCGAGCTGGTTCGGCTGCAACCGCACGGAGCTGGCTCAGATGGCCGAGCAATTGGGCTATCTGCAGGACGATCAAGAACGCTTCACGCCCCGGCGGCCCAGCCGTGGGCCCCGTCGAGGTCGCCGCCGCTGACCGCCCTGGAGGGGTCGCGGTGAGTGGGGTTGGGGGTTGTGCATTGGGCCAACCGCCGGTGGCCGCACAATCTGCACCACCATATGGAATTTGCAGGCGGCCCTGCAGGCTGCAGAGGACACGACCTATGGCAAAACGTTCTTTCCTGATTCCCGCCAGCCCACTCCCGGGGGCTATGGTTCCCAAGGTGGCACTGGCGCTGACCTTCACAGCGGTGGGCTGCTCCGCGTTTGACCCGCTGCTTGGGGTCTGGACCCTGGAGGAGGCCCCCATGGAGCTCTCCAGCAGCAGCACCTACTACGGCTGTGACATCACGTATGCCCTCGACGTCCAGCTTGAGTTCGATGACAAGGACGGCGAGGACTACGAAGGCGAGATGGAATTCGAGTACAGCATCGACATTCGGTGCGATGGCGAGGGCGACTCGTACAGCTACTCCGAGTCGTACGACGCTGAAGCCGAGCGGAAGGACCGCAAGGAGTACGAGATCAAGATCGACGACTGGGACGTTGAGTTCGAGTGTGAGATCGACGGCGACGAGATGGACTGCGAAGACGATGACGGCGATGACTACCTGTTCGTCAAGGACGACTAGTTCAGCGCATCCGATGTGCTGAACCCGTTCGGTCGCCGACCGGACGGCGGCAGCCTCGGCACGAGGATGCCCTGGGGGAGCGCCCTTTGGGGCGCGGCGCGGGGGCTTGCCCCCGCAAAGAACGCACTGGTTCATGGGCTCGCTATTTGCGAGTCCGTGAACTAGTTCAGCGCATCCGATTTGCTGAACCCGTTCGGTCTCCGACCGGACGGCGGCAGCCTCGGTCTTGGCGGGACAAGCCATTCTTGCTTCTGTTCTGGAGGACCACGGGGTTGGGGTGTGCTGCAATCGCCGGGCGCTGTCAGGCGTAGGCGACCCTCTCCCCAAGGAGGCGCTGGCTCATGTCCACCGCTCTGATGCTTGTGATCGCGTTTTGCTGCCTCGGCTTCTTCTGTGTGATGTCGGTGGCCGTGGGGCTGCCCGGCACGTGGATCATGCTCATATTGGCGGTGGCCATGGAGCTGGGCGACGTGTGGTGGTTGCCCGAGGGCGCGGTGTCCTTCGGGTGGACGGCCATTGGGCTGTGCGCGGGTGCCGCAGTGGTCGGGGAGGTGCTGGAGGTCTTGTCCGGGGTGCTCGGCACCAAGATGGGCGGCGGATCTCGGCGGTCCAGTGTGGGTGCCTTTGTCGGCGGGCTGGCCGGCGGTGTGCTGGGCACCATGATGCTGCCCCTGGTGGGCACCCTGATTGGCGCGCTGGTGGGCACCTTCGTGGGCGCCTATGTCGGGGAGGTCACGGGTGCGGAGCCCCGCGAGGGCAAGGATGCGGTGAAGCCGGCGCTGGCGGCCACGGCGGCGCGGGTGGTGGCGTCGGTGGCGAAGGTGGGCATCGCGATGGTGGTCTGGCTGGGCCTGGGCACAGCGGCGGTGATGGCCCTGCCCTGAGTGGTGGAGCCGGCCGGAGCGGGCGTGATGGGCGGGGGGAACAAGCGAGCGGCCATCGGGCCGGATACCTTGGCGTCCCGATTGTGTGCCCCACATGGGGCTCGGCCCCTGCTGTCCCCCCGTGGTCTCGTTCGGTCAACCCGAGCGGCTGACCCGGCGTCTGGAGTCCCGATGCGCTGTGAGCTTCTGTTGATGTCGTGCCTCGTCGCCTGTTCAGGCGGTGGCAAGTCCGGTGACTCAGCGGTGTCCGGGGCAGGCGACGGGGGTGCAGACGGCGCGGACGGCGCGGACGGCACCGATGGGGCGGACGGTGTCGACGGCGGTGACGACGGGGCGGACGGCGGAGATCTGGTCGACGCCGACGGGGATGGCTTCGCCGAAGATGTTGACTGTGACGACACCAACGCCGACGTCTACCCGGGTGCGACCGAGGTGGCGGGTGATGGCCTCGACAACGACTGCGACCCGGCCACGTGTGAGGGCTCGGGCTTCGGTCCGGCTCAAGAGCTGTCCTTGCCGGGGGGCTACGCCGACCGCACCTTCGAGTCGATGGGCCTGCCGGGGGACTGCCCCGCGATGCGGCCGGTCTGGTCGACCACCGACATTGACGGAGATGGCGTGCAGGACGCCGTCATCGCCGGTTCCGCGTGTGGCGGAGAAGAGCCCGGCCAGTCGGTCTGGTGGGTCCACACGGGGGGCGCCGAGGGCTTTGCAGAGACGGCCGTGTCGTGGGCCCTGCCGTCGGACCAACCTGCGGGCACCTTCGCGGCGGTCAATGGCCGACCGGCGGACTGCGAACTGGGCATGCCCAAGTGGTTTCTGCGGGACATGGACGGGGACGGCCGCGGCGACATCGTGGTGCCGTCGGAGTGTGGCGCGAGTGATGTGGGGCGGACCCACTGGCTGGTCTACACCAACACGGGCACGGGCTTTGCGGCCACCGCCACCAACTTCCCGCTGCCCACCGGCTATCCGGACGGCACCTTTGCCTCGCCGAGCAACCCGGGCAACTGCGACACGGGGGTGCCGGCTTGGGGCATGGGTGACCTGATGGGTCGGGGGAAGGCGGACATCGTGGTGCGGCGGTCCGCGTGTGCGGACGATGCCGTGGGGGCCAGCGAGTGGCGCATTCACGAGAACACCGGCACTGCCTTTGTGGACGCGGCATCGGTCTGGGCGCTGCCGTCGGGCTACGGCGTTGGCACCTTCCACCGCGGTGACCACGGGGGCGACTGTCCCTCGGGCGTGCCGGCCTGGGAGTCCAAAGACATCGATGGCGACGGCATTGTCGATGCCGTGATGACCTGGCTGAGCTGTGAGGAAGAGGTGGTGGGCACCACCCGCTGGGATGTGCACCTCGGCTCGGCTGCTGGCTTTGCCGCGACCGCAACGCCCTGGACCCTGCCGGAGGGCTACGGTCCGCGGGCCTTCACGGCAGTGGCCGCCGAGCGGGCGTGCGATGTGAGCCGGCCCCGCTACCAGCTGCTCGACCTGACGGGTGATGGCCAGGGCGAGCTGGTGGTGTTTGTGGACCCCTGCGACGACTCCGATGTGGGCACCGCGCGGTGGCGGATCCATGCTGCGGACGGCACCGGCTTCGCCACGACCTCCACCGATGTGGGACTGCCCGCAGGCTACGGCCCGGTCACCTTCGGCTGGCCCGGCGCTGTGCGCTCGTGCGGTGACGAGACCCCCGGCTGGAACCTGTTTGACATCACTGCGGACGGCCAGCCCGATGTGTTGGTCACCGCGTCGGCGTGCCTGGACGATGAGGTCGGCCGGGCGGTGTGGAAGGTGCATCCCGGCGGCTGCGACCTGTAGCCGGGTGGCTCACTCCGCCCGGATGACCCGGGTGCCGCAGATCATGTCCCACAGCTGGCGGCGGTCTGGCGAGAGCACGCCTATGACGAAGGCATACGGGAAGATGTGCAACGCGATGGAGCGCCCCGCGCTGCGCATCAAGGCCTGACCGAAGGACAGTGGGCCGTCGTCGGCGCGGACGATGTGCAGACCCAACAGCCGCTTGCCCAAGGTGCCGCGCCACCGGCTCGTGATGCACATGGTCTCCAGTGCCATCGCCCCCAGCCAGCCCATGAGGAGCATGCCGCCCACCAGCACGGTCTCGGGGTTGCCGGCGGGGTCCGCTTCGCCGCTGACGACCGAGGTGGCACCATGGATCGCCGCCATCGGGATGACGGACAGCAGCGCGGCGATGCCTATTGCGAACCACACAATGACTTGGTCCACAACATAAGCGGCCAGCCGTCGCACGTGGCTCGCGGGTGCGGGGCTCGACGAGAACCCGCCGAGGTAGGACTTGGGCGGCGTGTAGGGCGACCGATCCATGCTCAGCGTCGCGCGTTGGGGTCGGGGTCGTCCTTCTCGAACTGGCGAAAGACCCAATGCAAGAAGCGGAAGGGGTACTCTGCTTCATCCGACTCGAATCGTGCGAACAACCGATAGCCGGGGTTCACGTCGGGGATCGCGCTGTGGGATGCGTTGGACACCCCGAAGCGATCGGGGTTCTGCTTCAACACCCGGGCGACCCGCTCGGGGGGCACGGTGGTGGTGTGGTGGAAGTCCAGCACCACCCGAACCCGCAGCCAGCTCACCCGCTCGATGCCCAATTCGCGGCACCGAATCCGGGTCTCGGCCTGCCAGCCCAAGTTGAGCACCTCGGGGGGCGGCTCGCCGTAGACGTCTTCCCAGCGGGTGACCAGGTCGCGCACCTCGGCCACGGTCTGGCACGCCGCCAGTCGCCGGTACTCGGTCAGCCGCTCGTTCACATCGTCGACCCAGTGGTCGGGAATCAGCGTGGGCACCGGAATCTCGATCTCGGGGTCCAGGCGCTGCCGGTTCAGATCCCCCCGGGCATCGGCCACTGCTTCTTCGAGCAGCTCGATGTAGGTATCGAGGCCCACCGCTGCGATCTGGCCGTGCTGGGACTCGCCGAGGAGGTCCCCGCTGCCGCGAATCTCGAGGTCTGCCGACGCGATGGCCATGCCGGCGCCGAGGTCTTGGTGGTCCTGGAGCACCCGCAGCCGCTTCATGGCGTCATCGGTGATGCCGGCGTCGTCTTGGGGCACAATCAGCGAGCAGTAGCCGCGCGTGAGGCCCCGTCCCACCCGTCCACGGAGCTGGTAGAGCTGGGCCAGCCCCAGCTGATCTGCACGGTTGATGAGGATGGTGTTGACCGTCGGCATGTCGATGCCCGACTCGATGATGGTCGTGCACACCAGCACATGAAAGTCGCGGCGAACGAAGGCCAGCAGCACTTCTTCGAGCTGGACCGGGTCCATCTGGCCGTGGGCCACCGCAAACTTTGCTTCGGGAACCATGGCGGCCAGCGTGGCGGCCACTTGGTCGATGGACTGCACCCGGTTGTGCACGAAGAACGCCTGCCCACCGCGCTGAAGCTCATGCATCAGCTCTTGGCGCAGGCGGTCCTCGTTCCACCGCATGATGCGGGTCTGGACCGGTCGGCGGCCCTCCGGCGGGGTGGCCATCAGGCTGACTTGGCGGATGCCCGACATGGCCATGTGCAGCGTGCGGGGAATCGGCGTGGCCGACATCGCAAGGTAGTCGCAGGGACGCTCGGACCACGTGCTGGTCAGCTTCTTGAGCCGCTCTTTTTGCTTCACACCGAAGCGGTGCTCTTCGTCGACGACGACGAGGCCCAGCTCCTTGAAGCGCACGGAGCGGCCGAGCAGGGCTTGGGTGCCGATGATGACGTCGACTGTGCCCTCGGCCAAGCGCTTCTTGATCTGGCGGGCATCGGCAGCGCTCTGAAAGCTGGACAGCAGGGCGATCTCGATGCCCGACCCGGCGAAGCGGTCCGAGAAGCTGCGCCAGTGCTGGTAGGCGAGCACGGTGGTCGGGCACAGCATGGCCACTTGGCGTCCGCCGAGCACCACCAGCATGGTGGCCCGCATCGCCACCTCGGTCTTGCCAAAGCCGACGTCGCCGATGACCAGCCGGTCCATGGGCTGGGGACGGGACAGGTCTTCGCGGACCTCTTCGATGGTGCGCTGCTGGTCTGGCGTCTCGACGAAGGGGAAGGTCTGCTCAAACTGGATGTACTCGGGGGGCAGGTCGTCGTAGGCGTTGCCTTCCACCAATTCGCGCAGGGCGTGCAGCCGCAGCAGCTCGGTCGCGAGACCCGCCACCTTGTCCCGCACCTTGGACTTCTGGCTGGCCCAGGTCTGGCCGCCCAGCTTGTCGAGCCGGGGCGGCCGTCCTCCCGCGGACCGGTACTTGTAGAGCTCCGCGAGGCGGGTCACCGGCAAGTAGAGGCGGTCGCCGCCGCGGTAGCTCAGCTCGGCGAAGTCCTGGTCCATCATCTCGCCGGCCACGGGCATCGCGATGCGCTTGAGGCCGTGGAAGGTGCCGATGCCATGGCGCACGTGCACGACCAAGTCGCCCGACTTGAGCTGGGCGAGCTCGGCCCCGGACAGCGCGGCGTCCTTGAGGGAGCGCTTGCGGCGGGGGGCGCGGGCGCGGGCACCAAACAGCTCGTCGGCTGTGATGATGGCGATGGCGCTCGTCTCTGAGTGGAAGCCCTTGTCGAGTGGGGCGACCCAACCGGCGAGTCGGTCCTTGAGAAACTCGCCCACCGGCTGGCGATGGGGGGTGAGGCCGTGGGGTTGGAACAGCGCGGTGACCCGCTCCAGCCGGGAGGAGGACTCGGCCACCAAGGCCACGCGCCAGCCTTCTTCGAGCCAGTCGCGGATCTGGCGAATGGCCGGCGCCAGCTCACCTTTGCCCACCCGCAGGGATGTGTTCTCGTGGCTGTCGAAGTCCAGGGGCTCGACACCGTTGTCGCCAGCGATGAGCAGCGCGCCCACGTGAATGGCGTTGGTTAGAGCGTTCTCGACGGACTCTGGCGTGCAGAAGCGGTCCTCGGGGAGCACCACGGGACGCTCGAGCGCGGGGATCTGCTCCCACCGCCGCTGTTGCTGGCTGTGGAAGCGCTCCAGCTCGGCCCCGAGCTCACGGGGATCGACCACCAGCACTCGACCGGGGGGCAGTCGGGCGAAGCGGTCGTGGATGGGTTGCACCGGATGCAGCGCGGGCAGGTAGTCCTCGGCGCCCGGGAACCACAGCCCTTCCTTGAGCTCCTTGAGCAAGCGGCGGCGGCGCATGTGGCCCGCCCCGATGTGGTCCACCGCGCGCATCGTCTGTTCGGCGGCCCGGCTCAGCGCGGCGGGGGTGACGACGGCCTCGCGGGCGGGCAGCACCCAGACCTCGTCGAGGGGCCCGGTGCCTCGTCGGGTCTCGGGGTCCATGCCGTTGAGCGCGTCGATCTCGTCGTCGAAGTACTCCAGGCGCACGGGGGTGGGGCTGCCGGCGGGCCACAGGTCGACCACCTCGCCGCGCCACGACACGGTGCCGGCTTCATCGGTGCGCTGGGTGGCGAGGTAGCCCCGCTCCACAAGCTGGGCGACGAGGGCATCCCGCTCAAAGACCGCGCCGTGCTCGATGTGGATGCAGAGGCTGTCGAGGGTCTCGGGATCGAGCACCTTCTGGAGCAGCGCCCTGGCTGGCAGAATGATGACGCAGCGGGCATTGTCGTCAAGTGCACGCAATGCGGCGAGCCGGTCCCGCGGCAGGTCGGGATGGGGGGACAGCCCGTCCCAGACGAGGGCGTCGTCGGCCGGCAGCCTCAGCGCTGGAACGTCCTGGGGCAGCAGCGCTTCGAGCTCGAGGGCCAACTGGTCGGCGCCGTCGCGGGTGGGGCAGATCAGCACGACCGGGCCATCGCACGTGAGCATCCACCGGGACACGGCCCACGCGGTCGCCCCGCCGACCAGACCGGACAGCTGTTGGGCGCGAGACGCGTGCGTCCCGAGGGACCCCAGATGTGCGCCGGGCATGCTCAGGCCGTCGGCGTCGAGGGCGTGGCTTCAGGCGCTCCAGCGGCCTCAAGCTGCTTCTTCTCGCGAGCGCGGTCCAGCGCGGCCACCCGGGCCAAGTAGAACATCGCGAAGCTGGTGGCGAGGCCGAAGTCGAGCAACGCCATCACGGTCTGGTAGCCGATCCACGAGCCCAGGCCGGCCGCCATAAACTCGAAGTCCGTCACCATGCGCACCGCTTGCAGCACGATGAAGGGAAAGATCATCCAGAAGATGCTCGACCGGCGCCCGGCCGTGAGCATGCGGCTGCGCGCACGGGGATCTTTGTGTTCTTCGAGCGCCGCCACCGAGTCGACGAAGGCGTACATCATCCAGTACAAGATGCCGGGGATGATGACCTGGATGCCGATGGCAATGGCCAGCCACGCGAGCATGTGGGGGCGGAACATCTTCTTGTAGCGGTTCAGCGCGAAGTTCAGCGCCGGGTAGAGCTTCGCGGGCTTGCCCATGGCCGCCCCCTTGGCCACCGCGACCGCACACGCGTGGAAGATCGGACCCACGAAGACCTGGAGCAGCAAGGACCAGCCCACCCAGCCCAGCAGGGTGTAGATCATGCCGGACTGGCTCTCTCCGCCCGCATTGTCGGGCCACTGGGATGCAACCAGCTCGACCACGACGGTGTCACCGACGGCCGTGAGGGTCGCCAGTGCCAGTGCCACCGGCAGCGTGACCGCCAGCGCCCGAAGTGCGGCACCGAACCCGGCGGCGAGAAAGCGGAATGCGCGGCGCACAGAGCGAAACATGCTCGGCTGCTCCAGACAGGATGGGCCGCCGGTGTAACCCATCTCTCCCGGCGGCTCGGCTCGCGCGGCGGTCCGGGGCGCGCCCACTCCGATCGGGACCCGTGCGTGCGTCAGGTTGGTGTCGAGTTTGGGTGGGGTGCCGCCGATCCGGCTGGACGGGGACCGCCGAAGATGCCGGGCAGCAGCGGTGGAACCGTACGTGATCGGCCGACATTGTCTGCTCTGTCCCGTTGCACGTCTGGGAGATGTCCTTATGGTTCCTGCGTCCCTGACCTCAACAGGCCATGGGGGTTTTGGTCAGGATGACATCGAAGATGTCCCACTATGTCTCATTTTTGTGAATAAGTATTTAGTCCTATCGGTGTGTCTTGGTCGCTGGGTTTGGCAATCCAGGGGCACGACGACTCGGTGTTGGCGGCGTCTCCCATGGGGGGGCCGGCTGCACCATCCAGCGGTTCCTTCCCGACGGGAGGGCGCCAGTGTGCGGTTGGGTGCCCCAGTTGGGGGTTCCTGTGATCGCAGAACCACTTTGGACCGGACAGAATGGTATGTGGCTTCCCCGACTTGTGCAGCAAATGGAGTCTTCGTTGACGCTCATCCGCGAGACCTGCCGCGCCCACCATGGCCCGCTGGCCAGCGTTGGTGTGTTGCAGCTCAGTGCGGACCGTGTCGTCTTTGAGCCAGTGGGCAGCCTTGAGCGCTTGGTGGGGCTCCCCAGCTTCTCGTTGCCAATTGAGAACATTGACCGGGTTGAGCTCAGCGGTCTCGATCGGATGCTCGCTGTCCACAGCGGGACGGACGTGTGGTGGTTTGCTGGGCCGGGTGCTCGGCGGGTGGGGCGACGCCTGTCCCTGCTGCTTGCGGGTGCGGGTGCTGAAAACGCACAGCCCGTGTTGGTGAGCGCCGAAGCGCGGATGTCTGGCCAAGGCCGAGTGGACGTCTTTGTGACCGCCACCGAGACCGTGCTGGTTCCCATCCGGGACGATCTGGGCTCGCGGGGAACCTGCTTCTCGCGGGACGTCGCGGTGCGCACCCAGGGGCTGCCAGCGGGCTTGATCTTGGGCACAGGGCCCGATGCCGTGCGCTTGTCGGGCGCGGGTGTGGCCCGCCTCGCCGCGGTGCTGTTGCTCCCGGGTGTGCAACGCACCCAACCGGTCCTTG
This sequence comes from Myxococcota bacterium, assembly GCA_942491145.1. GTDB lineage: Bacteria > Myxococcota_A > UBA796 > UBA796 > UBA2385 > CAXQUZ01. The sequence continues at coordinate 149,111 of CALOBC010000037.1, forward strand.
TCGAAGCATCCCAACAGTCGGGCCTTCTCGCTCATGCCGGCCTGCTCGCCATCGGCGAGGGCGGGGTGTGTTTTGCGCCGCTGGGACTGCTCGACCAGATCCTCGGGCAAGCGCCGACGGCGTGGCCATGGGCCGAGGTGGTTGCGATGCAGTCCCGCCGGGGCGGCGTGGTGATCGAGACGGTGGACGGGCCGATGGCTTGTTCCAGCCATGATGCCGAGTCGCTGTGGCTGGCCTTGCTTGCGTCCGCTCGCACCTGGATGGTCCAGCGGGTCGGGCAACGGCGGGGGTGGTCCTCTCGCCTCCCGTCGGCGAACAAGGGCATCCAAGAGCGCGTGCTGGAAGTCGTTCCTGCCCTGCGCCAGATGGACGGGGAGACCCCCTCCCAACGGTTGGTGTGTGGCGATCTGGAGCTGACCGCCCACCAGATCACCTTCCGACCCAGCGATGGTGGCACTGCAGTGGGGCTGTCCCGCGACAAGTTCGTCGCCGGCGAGACGGCCCACACGGTCATGGGCCCGGCGCTCTCGCTGCTCGTCCCGGATGGTGTGGTGGCGCGCTGGGGCATCCCGGCCCGCGCCAACGTCGACCAGAAGCCCGTGGGCCCGGTGTCTTTCGTGCGGATCATGGACGAGTCGGCGCGGCCCCTGCTCACGTCGGGTCCCTGCGAGCTGGTGGCGCGCACCGATGGAGTGGCTGTGCCCTTCTTGGGCCAACCTCCGTCCCGCATCCATCCCGGCCAGATCCTGCGGGTCGAGCTGGGCAAGAATGGGGAAAAGGTCTCGCTGAAGGCCGCTGTGGTTGCGGTTCTGGGGGCTGAGGCCGACCGGTCGGGCTGGCGCCTGTTGCTGGATCCGTCCCCTCACGCCGGTGCCCACTTGGCGAGCGAGCAAGCCCTCGCCGAGCCCTGCCGGGTGACGGTGGCTCAAGTGGAACCCGGTGGCGGTCGCTTGATCTCGGCGCCCACGGACCACGAGCTCACGCGCCTCGGCCGGGGCAGCTGTCAGCTCCGGGGCCGGGTCGAGTCGGCGGTGGGCTCAGAGCTGCGGCTGGTCATTCATCTGCCATCCGGACCGGTGCGCCTGTTTGGTCGTGTGCGCCATTGTCGTCGCCTGCACGGCCGCTTTGAGTGCGGCGTGACCTTCCGCGGTGGACTGGACGCAGATCTCGAAGCCATCGACCAGATCATCATGTCCGAGGCGTTCGCGACAATGCGAGAGGACGCGCTCCGCAGCCGGTGACCCGCGCGGTGTGTGGACCGTGGGTGGGTTACCCAACAGTCCCTCCGTCCCCGGATGCCCTGTGCATACGTTCCCGCCAGACCCTTCCAAGCCCGCCCTGGTGACGGAGCCGGCGGGTTCAGAGTCCGGGGAGACCGCGTCGTTTGGGCTGCCGACCACGGCGTCGCCGTCCTCCCTGCATGGTGGGGTGGGCGAGGACGATCCGCCGCCGGACACGCTGTCAGCCAGCGACACGCTCACCATCGATGCCAGCTTGCGGTCGGCCTTGTGTGGTCGTGAGCTGGATCTGGGTGATCTGGACGCCATCCGGTTGATCTTGCGCGGCAACTCCGTCATCGACTGGAACCGGGCCCACTTCCACTCCCTGGACGATGTGGACCGGTTCCTGCGGCTCCACTTGCTGGATCCGACCCAGGAAGGGGACGTCCGTCGCCTGCGCTTTGTCCATGGCGAAGCGGTCAACTATCTCGAAGAACACCTCGGGCTGCACTTTCCCGACGATCTTCGTGAGCCTGAGGACGTGCGCCAGCTCTTCATCCTGGCCAGCCAGACGGGCGGCTTTCGGCGGCGCCAGATCCTCGCGTGCGCGATCCTCAAGCTGATGCATGTCATCAACCACTTGGAAGCGGCCGAGCTGCACTTCCAAGCTTCCCTGTCTGAGGCCCGGATCCTGGATCTGGCGGAGCGCCGCATTGTGGCGGCGGCCGATCGGATGCGGGCGGATGGCTTTCCGCTGGTGGCCTTCTACGGATCGAGAAAGACCCGCAACAGTGTCATCACGAAGCTGTTGGCCAAGAAAGAAAACGTCGCGGCGACCATCTTCGACAAGCTGCGCTTCCGCATCGTGACCGAGTCGCGGTCCCACATCTTGCCGGCCATCTCCTGGCTGACCCGGGAGCTGTTTCCGTTCAACTACGTGCTTCCCGGCCAGAGCCACAACAACCTGGTGCACCTGCCGGATGCGCTGCGCAGTTTGGGGGCGGCCGACAAGCTGCCGGCGATGCAGGGCGAGCTCGAGTCCGTGGAGCTCAGCAAGGACGACAATCCATTCTCGGGCGGCAGCTACCGCATCGTGAACTTCATCGTCGACTTTCCCGTGCGCATCGACAATCACGACGGCAATCGCTACGGCGCGCTGCTGGGACCAACGGTCTTTGCCATGGTCGAGTTTCAGATCATCGACCGCGAGACCGCGCGTCTGAACGAGATTGGTGAGAACGCCCATCGGCTCTACAAAGAGCGTCAGCGCGCCATCGTGGCCCGGCGGCTGAAGAAGGGCGGGGCGGCGCGGAAGAGCCGCAAGGCCGCCCAAGAAGGGGAGGAGACGTGAGACCGATGCGGGCCTGATGAGCAACAGTAGGGGTGGTTCATTACCCCTGGGGAGTTCAGGCTCGAGCAGGAGTCATCCGGTCCCGCTGTCGATCTCACGTCTCCAAGTCGGTGTTCAAGGTTGGGCGCTTGACGCCCGGGTGCCCATCAACAGTGCATTGTGGGAGGAGGAGCCGTCGGCCGGCTCAGACACCATCGGTCTGGCTTCGGCGGCGCCTGAGGAAAGCCCCACCAAAGAGTGTGGCGAGCAGCGGAAGCAAGCCTTCGGGCCGTCCAGACGCACTAGAGCAGAAGAACTCGGGCCGGTCGCCCAGCAGACCGCTGTAGAGGTAGCGGGCGGCTTGTTCGTCATCATCGACCAGGTCGCGCTTCTCACGGTCTTCCCGGGAGCTGCTGCCGAACATGGTCGCGGACTCCTCGACGGTGTGGGCGAGGCCGATGGCGTGGCCCACCTCGTGGGTCAGTGCGTTCTGGAGGTCGAAGCCGTCGCCGGAGCCTGTGCTCCACGGGTGGTCTTCGTTGACGACGATGTCCATCGCGATGATCTCGCCGCCGTCGACGTTCCAGGTCAGCGCCATGGCGAGCAGATCGTCGTCCCAGTCGGCGGGCCAGGAGCTCTCGAAGAAGACCACGTTGAGGCCATCTTCGTGCCCGTAGGTGTCGACATTGCTCTTGCCGTCGTAGCGAAACTGAATCTTCGCGCCGTCGACGGACTGCCAGGTGCTGAATGCGCTGTCCACCGCGGAGATGACGCTGCTGTCGGACAGCCCCTGGGAGTTGGACGGGTTCACTGAGTAGTGAACCGGCACTTGAATCCAATGCAAGGGGTCGCCGGCACTGTTTGTCTTGACCTCCCACGCGTGGGCTGGGCTCAGGGTGACCAGTGTGGCGAGAAGCATGACCATCTTGACCTCCGGCGCGGTCTGGGCCGGTGTCGGCCTCCGCTGCGTACACCCACTCGATCGGAATCCGCCGCCCAGGAGGTGAGGGGGCAAGCTGTCGAATGGGGCGCAATGCCGAGGTTGGATCCGCTCAGGTGGGGGCCTCATCGGTCTGTTCGTGGAGATCGATCAACCCCTGAATGCCGTCTGCGTCGACCGTGTAGGCAAGGTTGCAGAAGTGGCAAGCGACCTCTGCACCGCCCTGTTCTGCGAGGATCGCCCGGAGCTCCGCCACGCCAAGGTTGTAGAGCACCGCTTCGATGCGCTCTTGGGAACACCCGCAGCGCCAGTGCAGCTCGCGGTTCTCCAAGATCTCGACCTTCTCGCCGACCAGCGTGCCGAATGCCAGGGCCAACAGCAGCTCTTGGGCGGGCTGGTCCTCGATGCCCGCGAACTGGTTGCGGAAGTCTTCGCGGGACATGCTGGGCAGCCCCGGTTCTTCGGGAAGGCGCTCCACCACGATGCCGCCGGCACTGCGCACCCGGCCGTCTTCGCCCATCGACACCCCGATGCGCAGGAAGGCGTCCATCTGTTCGGACCCCCGCACATGGGCGGCGAGGGCGCGCTCGATGGTCTGGTCTTCGATCGCGCTGACGCCCCGATAGATCTCTTTGCGGACGTCCGCGCGAATGGCGTAGATGAGCCCGTTGACGTTGCCTCCCTTCGGCAGCGGGACCGAGGAGGGCGTGAGTCGTGCCCGCAGGCCGCCCTCGCTGTCCACGTCGGCCATGAAGCTGAACCGGGGGTGTTCTCCCTGGATCTGGAGGGTGATGCGCTCTTCGCCTTTGATCCACACCGACATCAGCGACGCCGCCACGAGGGCCTCGGCGGCAATGCGGGTGGCGTCAGGGTCGAGGTCGTGGCGCTCGCGGGTGATGTTGGCGATGCCCGCCAGCTCGGTGGCGAGGAAGCGGACGGCGCGACCGGCGGCGAGACCGCGGTGGAGGCTGCCGGGACGGGGAGGGGACGGGGACAATCAGACTCCGAGGGTGGCGGCCCAAGCGTCCGCCTTGAAGCCGACTTGCACGGCGTCGATGGCGTCGTGAGTGCGGCGAATGAGGATCGGGCGCTTGATGAGCATGCCGTCGGCGGCGAGCGCTTCACAGGCATCGGTGTCGGAGAGCTCCGGCAGCCGGTCCTTCCAGCCGCCCTGGCGGTAGCTCTGGCCGGATGTGTTGAAGAAGCGCTTGATGGGCAGCCCGGAAGCCGTGTGCACTTCGGCCAGCAGCGTGGCGCTGGGGGGCGCCTGGCGAATGTCGAGAATGTCGGCAGTTAGACCGTTGTCGGTCAGCCAGCGCAGCGCCTTCTTGCAGGTGCTGCAGCCGGGGTAGTGGTAGACGGTGAGGCTCATGAGGTCTCCAGGGGGGACGGGGTCGTGGCCGTGGGCGCGATGTCGGATGGGGACGCTGGCGGGCCGTCTTTGGGGGGCGTGGCATCGCCCAGCTGGCCGGCCAATTCCACCCAGAACACCGACCCTTTTGGCCGGTTGGCGCGCACACCGGTGTGGCCGTTCATGGTCTCGCAGAGGTGCTTGACGATGGCCAGGCCGAGGCCAGTTCCGCCGACTTCCCGAGACCGACCGGAGTCCACCCGGTAGAACCGCTCGAAGACGCGGTCGTGGTGGGCGGGGTCAATGCCCGGGCCGTTGTCGGCGACCTCGAGGAGCACCCGGCCCTCGGTGGCGTGGACCGCCCGCAGGGCGATTGTGCCGCCGTCGGGGGTGTACTTCATCGCATTCTCGAGAAGGTTCATCAGCACTTGCTCCAGGGCGCCGGCATCACACACGAGCATGGTGCCCCGGGGGATCTCGACCGAGAGCGTGTGGTTGCGCGCCTTGGCCCGCAGCGCCAGCACATCGAGCACTTCGTCGATGATGGGTCGGAGCTGGAGGCTGGCCAGAACCAGGGAGTAGCGGCCTTCTTCGATGCGCGAGAGCGACAGCAAGTCCGAGATCAGCATGCCCAGCCGCTCGGTGTTGCGCAGGATGGCATCGAGGAACTGGTTGGCGAAGACGGGCTCTTCCATTGCACCGTCCTGGAGGGCTTCAGCGCTGGCCTGCACGATGCTCACGGGGGTGCGCAGCTCGTGGGACACATTGGCCACGAAGTCTCGCCGGATGTTCTCCAGGCGGCGCAAATTGGTGACGTCGTGCAGCACCACCACGGTGTCGCGGGTGGGGCGGCGCTCGATGCGGGCCAGCAGTAGCCGGTTCTCGCCGTGAACGGCGTGCTCCAAGGTCATCTCGTGGGCCTCGCCCGGCTCGGCATTCTGGATGTGGGCGATGAGCTCGGGCTCGTCGATGGCGTCGGCAACCGGGCGGCCGCGGTCTTCGTTGGAGCCCCCCAGCAACTTGGTGAATGCGCCATTGACGAGGGTCACGCGGTCTTCGGTGTCCAGCGCGAGGATGCCTTCGCTCATGCTGCCGAGCACCGCTTCAAGCTGGCGGCGCTCCCGGGCCAGCGTGGACACGGCGTTCTGGAGGTCGGTGCTGAGGTCCTGTACGGCGCTGCCGACCCCGCCAAGGTCGATGAGTGAAGCGTCTTCGTCGGGTGCGGGGGTCTCGCCGCGGGCGATGCTGGTGGTCTGTTCCATCACTCGCCCGAGGTCTCGGGAGAGCAGTCCGCTCGCCAGGAGGGTCATCAGGCCCGCGACCACTATGCCCACACTGGTGACCAGCGCGAGGATCCTGGACATGTGGTGCAGGGGCGCGTCCACCCGATCGGTGGGCAGCGAGACCCGGATGATGATGCCGTGGGGATCGGCCGACGTGACCAAAGCGACGTACAGCATGTCGCGGTTGAGGGTGGCGCTCCACCGCCGTGCTGAGGCCCATGCACGGGGTGAAGCCAGCGCGGCTTGGACTTCCTGACGGCCGCCGTGATTGTCGAGTTGGTCGAGTTGATCGGCGTGTACGTGGGAGTCGCCGAGCACCCGTCCGTCTTTGGTCAGGAAGGTGACCCGTCCGGTGGAGGCATCCCCGAGGCGGTGCGCGAGCGCGTGGAGGCCGCCCTGGTCCGCGGGTGTGGTGCGCAGCTCGGTGGCGTCCGCATAGGTTGCGGCGACGAGCTGGGCTTGGTGGAGCAGCTCGGCTTCGGCCTGAGACAGCAGCAGTGGCCCGACCACGACCTTGAGCCACACGCCCCCGGCCACGGCGAAGAGCATCACCAACAGCACAGAGACGGAGAAGAGTCGAGAGCGGGACTCGCGCCAGAGCAAGGGGGTCAGGCCTCGTCTGGGGTTTCGCTGAATCGGTAGCCGACCCCACGGGTGGTGTGGATGTGGGCACCAGCCGAGCGGAGCTTCTGCCGCAGTCGCTTCACGTGAGTGTCGACGGTGCGGGTGTTCACGGAGGCTTGGATGTCCCAGACCTCGCTCAGCAGGGTCTCGCGCCGTTGCACGCGCCCACGGCGGTCCATAAACGTCGTCAACAGGCGGAATTCCAGCGCAGTGAGCAAGCACTCTTCGTTCTCGACCCACACCCGGTGGGCACCCCGGTCGACCCGCAGCGTGCCGAAGATGGTGTTGTCTTCTTCGGGTTCCTGGGGCCGCACCCGCCGCAGCACCGCCCGGATTCTGAGGATCAGCTCTCGGGTGCTGAAGGGCTTGATCACGTAGTCGTCTGCGCCCTGCTCAAACCCCGCGACCCGATCGACCTCGGTGCTGCGCGCAGTGAGCATGATGACGGGGATGTCGCGGGTGCGGACGTCCGACTTCAGCCGGGCGAAGACGTCGGGGCCTTGGATATCGGGCAGCATCAGATCGAGGAGGATCAGGTCAGGCAGCGGATCCCGGGTGGCACCCAGCAGTGCTTCGCCGCCGCTATGGGTCGGCCGAACCGCAAAGCCATTGCGTCGCAGCGCAAAGTCGAGCGCTGCAACAAGATCGGGCTCGTCGTCTACGATCATGATGAGCTGGGACATCTCACTCACGCTGGGGCTTCGTTTGGTCGGTCCTCTTGCGGTGGTCCGAGGGACACCTGTGGCAGGTCCACCCACCCTGCGTATAAGGTGAGGACGAGTCACTTGCAGGCGGCGCCGGTGACGCGGATGGGACAACCGAAATGTCATGGCAAGCCAGCGGGCTGACCATCTCCCATGGTGTAGATGCGCGCGCCCCGAGTGCCCCCCAGCCACCGTCGCCATCCGGCCAGGGCCTGTACCGCACAGCCCCGCCTGCTGCCGATGATGAGTTGCATGGAGTTGCACCACTGGTGCATGGTTCGGTCGTCGGTCGGTCGGCGTCCCCCGCCCGTCGCGCTGTCCTCCCCTCGCTTTTCCCTGTCTTGGTTTCCGCCCCCACCCGAACGGATGGGCCCCCCCCGCGCCCTGTCCGGAGTGTCCTGATGACCGCATCTTTCCGTGCTCTTGCCCTCGCCCTTCCCCTGATCTCCATGGCCTCGGCTGGCTGCTACAGCGCCACCGGGGACTCCCTGGAGGGGGACACCGCCGCGCTGTCTGGCGATGGGGCGTCGAGCAATGTGGGCTCGCTGGAGGGCCCGCGGGGCATCCGGGACGAGCTGTCCGATGAAGGGCTGGTGCTCTACTGGAAGCAGTCGGCGAACTGGGAACAGGGCGCGTGCCTGGAGATGCGGCTGCGCAACAACTCGGGCTGCGAGCTGAAGAACTGGGAGATGGGCTTGTCGGTCGACCAGTCGCTCACGTACTGGGCCGACGAGGGCGGTGCGTACTTCTGGCCCCAGGACAACCTTGTGTTGGTGGAGTCTGCGGACGGGGGCTCGCTGGCCTCGGGCGGCAGCGCGGTGTTCTTCTTCTGTGCCGAGCCAGCCGTGGAGATCTCGGGGCTTGAGCTGCGCTCGTCGTCTTCAGACTGTGGTGGCAGCGGCGGGTCCTCGGGCGGTTCGTCCGATGGCGGCTCGTCGGACGGTGGGTCCGCCGATGGCGACGATCCTGACCCCGAGGCGCTGTCCGGTGCTGTCGAAGACGCCGGGGTTCGGGTGCTCTATAGCCTTGACTACAGCGACACCCTCAGCGGCGAAGAGTTCGGCTGCTACAAGCTGCGCGTGCAGAACACCACGTCTGCTGCGGTGCGCGTTGAGTCGCTGGACCTCGAGATGTCCGAGACCGTCACCGGCGCCCTCGCGCGCTCGGAGGGCTACGCCACGGTGAGCACCGGCGGCAACCTGCGCTATGACGTGCCGGAGTACCGTCAGGAGATCGAAGCCGGCGGCAGCTTTGAGGTTTACGGGGTCTGCTGGACGCCCATCGTGCCCGTCGATGATGTGACCGTCACTCTGGCAGACTGAGCGGAGTGGAGTGGGGCTGGCGGATGCGGGCCCCACACGCAAGGCAAATTTGCGGGTGATCCGGACAGGTTCTGTCCGCGACTGGAGCGCCGCGGCCGGGTACGGCTGCGGTGCCGGAAGGGGGATGGCCAGTGGGCACCGCGTCCGGTTCTTGGGAACCTGCTGCGGAGAGTGCGCGCATGCTGTCTGTCCTGCGCGTCGCCGGGTTGGCGATCATCGACCGGGTCGAGCTGGAGTTTGCCGAAGGCCTGAACGTGGTCACCGGCGAGACGGGCGCTGGGAAGAGCATTCTCATCGCGGCGTTGGAGCTGGTGCTCGGCGGCCGTGGGCGCGCGGGGATCGTACGCACGGGGTGCGAGCGGGCCGAGATTGAGGCGCTGTTCGACGTCCAGGGTCGGGATGCCCTGCGGGCGATGCTGGCCGAGCTCGATCTCGACAGCGGCCCCGAGCTGGTCATTCGCCGGGTGCTGCAGCCCTCTGGGCGAACCCGCGCCTATGTCAACGGGCGGCTGACCACGCTGGAACAGCTCAGGCGTATCGCCACGGGGCTGGTGGACATCTCGTCTCAGCACGAGTACCACCGCCTCGCCGATCCGGCCGGACACATCGAGTATCTCGATGCCTTCGGGGATCTGGGGGCCAGTCGCGCTGTGGTGGCCGAGGCCTGGGGGGCAGCACGGGATGCCCAGCGTGCTCTGGACGCGGCGCTCGCCGGGGTGCGGGAGCGGGCCGAGCGAGAGGACCTGCTGCGCTTCCAGCTGGCCGAAGTGCGGGAGATTGCGCCCATGGCGGGCGAGCTGGACGCGCTGGAACAACAGATCTCGCGGCTGTCCCACGCGGACCGGCTGGAGCGGGCGGCGGCGGGCGCAGAGTCGGCGCTGTATGGTCGGGACCGCTCCATCACCGAGCAGCTGTCCCGGGTGTTGGGCGGCCTCCAAGAAGGGGTGCTGCTGGACCCGTCGCTGGGCCCCTTGGCCGAGCGCCTGGATGGGGCCATCACCGAAGTGGAAGAGGTGGCGCGGGATCTGGCGGACTACGCGGCCCGGATCCAGGCTGATCCCCAACAGCTGGAGCGAAGCCGTGCCCGGGTGCGGCGGCTGGAGCGGCTGGTGCGGCGCCACGGCGCGGGGCTCCAAGACGTGCTGGACTGGCAAGACAACGCAGAGACTGAGCTGGCGACGCTGGAACAGGGTGAGGCCCACATCGACGACCTCAAGGCGGACGCCGAAGCCAAGCTGCAGCAAGCCCTGGTGGCCGCTGAAGCGCTGTCGTTGGCCCGGCATGGTGCGGCTTCGGCGCTGTCTGTGTCGATCACGGCCGAGCTGAGCGAGCTGGGCATGGGGGATGCCCAGGTGGTGGTGGAAGTGGCCCCGAGTGGCGGGCCTGGCGGGCTGGAGTGCGGGGGTCGCTTCATCGGCAGCGCGGGGATGGACCGGGTGCAGTTTCTCATCGCCCCCAACCCCGGCGAAGAGCCCCGCCCGCTGGCCCAGATTGCCAGTGGTGGGGAGCTGTCGCGGTCGCTGCTGGCACTCAAGCGGGTGTTGGCCCACCTGGGGGACGTCGGGCTGTACGTCTTCGACGAGATCGACACGGGGGTCGGCGGGGCCATCGCCGAGGTCATTGGGCGCAAGCTGGCGGACGTGGCGGCCGGGGGCAACCAGGTCATCTGCATCACCCACAGCCCGCAAGTGGCTGTTTATGCTGATGAACACCACCATGTCTGCAAGTGTGTGGAAGGGGGGCGCACCTTCTCCATCGTGCGGCAGCTCACCCTGGACGAGCGCACTGAAGAGCTCGCCCGGATGCTCGGTGGCATCGACGTCGGGGGTGGATCTCGGGCGGCTGCGGCGGAGCTTCTGCACAGTGCCGAGCGGTCTCGGGTTCAAGGGGCGGGGTCATGAGCGGTCCCACTCCCGCGGTGGCGGCGGCGCTCCTCGCGCTGCGCAAGCGACCCGACAGCGCCGCGGCGTGGAACCGCCTGGGCGTGGCCTTTCGCGCGAGCGGCAATTGGGCGGGCGCGGCCAAGGCCTTCGGTGAGGTGGTCCGTCGGGCGCCCTCGGATGAGGCCCGGGCCCGATGGGTGGATGCCTGTCTTGCGGCCCGAGACCCCCGCCAAGCCCATGGTGCGCTCCAGAGCGGCCCCGTGTCAGATCCGGGCATGCGCTGGCGCCAAGTGGGTGATCTTGCAAGTGCCAAGGGGCTGGCCTACCTGGCGGCCGATGCGTACGAAGCGGCGGTTCAGATCCTGCCCGACGACAGTGGGCTGCGGGTGGTGGCGGGCATGGCGGCGGTGACGGCCGGCGAAGGCATGCGTGGGCTCGCCCATCTCGAACATGCGGTGGTGCTGGCCCCGGATCACGTCGAGAGCTGGGCAAAGCTGTGTGTGGTCCAAGAGATCTGTGGTCAACCCGAAGCCGCCCGCGCGTCTGCCTTGCGAACCTTGGCGCTTCAGCCGGCGGAGCCCCACGCCTGCCTGGTGCTCGCGAAGCTCCACCGGTCCGCGGGCGCACACCGGGAAGCGCTCAAGACGCTGGAGGGTGGTGACTTCTCGGTGGCCCCGGACTGGATTCGGGTGCGCCGCCACCACGAAGAAGGCCAGTGTTGGGACCGCATGAAGGACGAAGCCCAAGCCTTCGCCGGCTTTGTGCGGATGAACGAAGAAGCCGAGCGACGGTCCACGGTCGACCGGTCGGCGATGGTGGCGTGGCGATCCATGGTGGATGCGCTGGGCCCGGTCCAAGATTCGCTGTTGGCGGCGGCGGCCGTGCCTTGGTCACCCCCCGAAGATGGCCCGCCACCGGTCTTTCTCGCAGGGTTCCCTCGCTCGGGCACAACCCTGCTGGAGTACATGCTCGGGGCCCATCCGGGCCTGCATCCGACGGACGAGACGCCCGCGGTGGACGCCTTGATCGGACAGATGCCGCGACTGTTGGGGGGCCAAGGGGTCTACCCGGCGATCCTCGAAGGGCGCCTGCAGGACCCGGTGGTGCGCGCCCAGCTTCGGGCCCAGTGCCGCCAGATCTTCGCGGCGTTGCGGCCGGGCTTGCCCGAAGACCGGCGAGTCATCGACAAGATGCCCTTCTCCACGGTGCATGTGGCACTGATCTCGGCCCTGTTCCCCGACGCCCACTTCCTGTGCATCCATCGTGACCCTCGCGACACGGCCCTGTCGTGTTTCATGCAGGACTTCATCTTCAATGGGGCGATGGGCCACATGATGCGCATGGACGACATCGTGGACGTGCAGCGTGCGGTGTTTGGGTTGTGGCGCCAAGCCCGGCCGGCCATCCCGATCCCGGTCCAAGAGGTCCACTACGAGTCCCTTGTGGACAATCCCGAGGCCACGGTGCGCAGGCTCATCGACGGCTTGGGTCTGCCCTGGTCAGACGGCGTGATGGGCTACCGCGAACGGCTGGGCGGCCAACACATCAGCACCCCCAGCTACAACCAAGTCAACCAGAAGATCTACGGCCGCGCCGCGGGTCGGTGGCATCGCTACACGGTCGAGCTTGCCCCCTGGCGGGACGCCCTGGACCACAATGCGGCCTTGCTCGGCTATGGTGTGGATGGGCAATTGTTGGGGGCCGACCCCAGCGGCGTGCAGTAAGACATGGGGGTCCGTCGTGTCTGGACGGACCACGGGAGGTTGGCTTGAGTCGAGCATGGATGCACGGATGGGTTGGACTGGTGGGCCTCGCAGCGTTGGGGCTTGGATCTCGCCCGGTGCAAGCTGCGGGCTGTGTTGCGGCGGGCTTTGACGCGCCCTTCTTCGCTGCGGGCTCCTTCAATTTCGAGAGCAGCGTGGATGGTGAAGATGACGACGACGAAGACGATGTGGAGGGCCTGTCGGGCCCGGGCTTTCGCCTCGCCGGCGCCCTCGACTGTGACCAGGAACACGACGTCTACCTTACGTTTGGGTTCGTCAACAAATACAAGCCCGATCTGGACTCCCTGGGGAACTTTGAGCTGGGCAGCGTGCTGCGCTTGGGCGCCTTGTATGAGACCAAGATTGTCGACATGGGGCCCGTGCCGCTGATGCTGCGGGCGCGCGCCGGGCTTCACTCGCTGAACCCCAAGGACGACTTTGATGACCTGTTGGACTTTATCGACGAAGACGATGGTCGCCGCTGGGGGATCTACGCGGGCGGCGGTGCAGGGGTGCAGTACTACTTCGACAAAGACCAGAAGCTTGGGCTCGGCGCCGACCTGGGGCTGAGCTGGCACCACTGGTGGTTGGTCAACTACGACGAAGAGATCGACGGCGTCGACTATGAGCTGCGGCTCAAGGGCGGCTTCTTGGAAGCCACCCTCGGCATCGAAGGCCGGCTGCGCTTCTGATGCCCAGCGGCGGGTCTTTGACCCTTGTTCGATGGAACTGACTGACCGGGTCAGTTATTGGTGGGCCATGGCCCGCCGACGTCCCGAGTGTCGATCGGCGTGTTCTCCGTGCGTGCTCGCGGTGCACCCCCTACCATTTCTCGAGCAATCGGGTGACCTTGTCGCGGTCTCAATGAGCCGCCCATGTCCACCCCCGAACCCTCCGTCGTCGATGAGCTCCGAGAGCTCGTCCAGCAGAGCCGCCCCGCGCGAAACCGCGACGGCTATCTCGCAGAGGTGAAGCTGCGCGTCGTCCGATGGGCAAGCCGAGGCCGCCGTGCTGGTCGTAGCTTTCATGCCTTGGCCACAACGGTGGGCCTCTCGCAACGAACGCTCCGTGCATGGTGCAACGAAGACGCCAAGCCGAGGGTCGACAAGAACGCATCGTTCAACACCGGTGGTTGGTTGCCAGTTGATGTTGACTGCCATCCGCCGAGCCAGTCTCACTCGCTTCGATGGGCCACCCCCTCGGGTCATGTGGTGGAGGTGAAGCAGAGCGGCGGATCAGACCGCTGGTGCTGGGCCGCAAGGTGTTTCACGGAGCCCGGTCGGAGGCGGGGACCCGCGTGGCGGCTGTGCTGTACTCCCTGGTGGAGTCGTGTGCGCTCCAGAATGTCGATGCCCGCGAGTACCTGAGAGTGGCAGCGGAGCGGGCGCTGGACAATCGAAGACAGGTGTTCCTCCCAGAGGACTACGCACGCGAGCTGGCTTGCTCAGCTGAGTAGGGCCGGTCTTGGCACCCACCCAGTAGTCTGAGGCGGCGGGACTGGGCAGGGGGTGCGCCGGCGAGCACGCACGAGTGTCCCTCCGTGCGTTGCCCATTGCAGTGGGACCTGTGTGATTAATGACATATACTGGCTCCGCATGCTCCACACACCCACCCGAGGTGCCATGCAGGAACCTCCGTGACAACATCCAGCCCGCTGCCCGCCGCCTTGTTGGTCTGGGCGGCCGCCATCGTCTGCGTCGGGCTGTCCGTACAGTTTCCCGAGTCCATGCTGCTCGGGGTCGACGGGACCTACGGTCTCGCCTGGATTGTGGCGCTCCAGATGCCCGCCTTGGTCCTCGGCTGGACCCGATCTCCATGGTTTGGTGGGTTGTGGATTCCGGCTGTGATTGTGCCGCTGGTTTGTGAATACCCGGTCGGCTGGGTTGTGTGGTGGCAGCAGACGGCTCCTGAGCTGGAGCTGCTCGCCTTTGTGGACCAGGCAACCGAAGGGCTGACCGCCATTGTTGAGTCGAAAACACTGGGCGTGACCACGTCCACAGAGACCGTCGCGGTTGACCGGGACTGGCTGGGGGACCAGTGGACGTTCCACATCATGGTCTGGCTTCTTCTGCTCGTACCCTACTCTCGACCCCGATGCCCCGTGTGTGGGGTGCCGACGGACGCGAAGGTCCTCGGCTGGCTTCCCTGGGCGTTCAACCCTCGTGAGAATCCCATCCATCAGCTCCGAGAAGCGGGAGAGCGCTGGTGCGCCACGCCAGCTCCCCTGGCGCCTCGGATGCCAAAGGGGCCATGGCTCAGCTACGCGGCGCGGTGCTGCCCGAGCGGCCATCCCCCCGTGCTGGTGGTCCGCGGCGGCGGACCGGGTGTCGTGAGGCTCAAGCCCGCAGTGGTCGGTTCCGTCGACCATCGCCTCGTCAAGGAGCTGGATGCCGTGTCGACGCGGCCAGCCGGGCTACGGTGAAGGGCCCTCGACACGGCGGCCGCGCGACCGCCGCCCGACTGGGTGCGAATCTGTGTGAAGAGTGACTACTGGAGGATCATGGCGAGATGTGATCAATCATGAGCCTGACGCGGGGCGGGCGGGTGGTCAGACATGGATACTTTGGGCGAGCTGAACACTGGATACTTTGGGCGAGCCTTGACAGGGGACCCCGCCCGGGCCAGCGTTGGGGACTTTGCCCGAGCTGGCGTTGGATACTTTGGGCGAGCTGGCGTTGGGGAGTTTGGGCGAGCTGGCGTTGGGGACTTAGGGCGGGCTGCCACACGGGCGAGCGCTCGTGGCCAGTGCCCTCGCGGCCATCCCCGTGGTCTGGACCTGGCTTGGCGAGGAGTGTCTCTTTGGAGTTGGTCCGGTGTTTCGGGGAAAGGTCAGTCGGCCTACTCCCCCAGATGAAAGACCGGCCCTTCAATGGGATCGGCGAGCTCCAACATTGAGGGGGTGTGCTTGGTGGTGCTGGTGTTCCACCAACGGCCGTAGCTGGCGGGCCCGCCATAGCCAGTTGTGCCAAAGTAGGTGGTGGAGTCCTGGTTGCTCTGAAAGGTGGACGTCCAGCCGGTGGCCCTTAAAAGCGGCGCTCCGCCGGTGGTGTGCAGGATCTTGCCGCCTTGTGAGCTGGCGAAGTCGTTGGCGAGCCCAGGCAGATGTGCCTGCAGCAGGGGGGAGTCGCAGTCGGAGTCGAGGGCGAAGCTGCCCTGTGCGGAGCTGGAGTGGTAGTTGCGCGTGTTGACTCGGCCCGCACGGTAGCGAAGGCGTCCGGAGTCGAGGGAAAAGCCGCAGCTCGACGAGCCGGACAGGGTGTAGAGCCGCAAGTGGCCGGTGAGCCCGCCAAACACAAGCCGGTCCTCGGCGTAGGTGGAGTTTTGTGTGGGGCCAGTGCCGAAGTGAGAATAGAAGTGGTACTGCTCGGAGTGTTCGAGCAGGTCGGCACCCTCCAAGACGAAGGTGGTGCGTGCACATACGCCAAGCTGCCAGCAGTCGTCGTCTTCACAGTCGGCCATGCCATCTCGGTCGTTGTCCCGACCGTCGTTGCACTCGTCCAAGACTTCCATGCAGCTGGGGTGCTCCATACAGACGGCGTCTTCGCAGTCCAGCAGGCCGTTTCCGTCGTTGTCTCGGCCGTCTGTGCAGTCCTCCGGGCAAGAGCCATCGCAGTCGGAGTCCGCGCAGTCCACGGTGTCGTCGCAGTCTTCGTCCACTCCGGCATCGTCGCAGACTTCGGTGAGTGCAGGGGCGCGGTTGGGGTTGGCGTCGTCGCAGTCGGTGGCGGTCTCAGACCACCCCGGCCCTGGACACACGGCCACCACAGCCGCGCCACGGTCTCCATCGCCGTCGCCATCGGCATCGATGGTGCGCTCCACCAGCCCTTCTACACTGTCGTCTTCGTCGTCGAGCAGGCCATCGCAGTCGTCGTCGAGGCCATTGCAGACCTCGGGAGCATTGGGGTGGATGTGCGCGTTGGAGTCGTCGCAGTCGCTTGCGTTGTCTACCAATGAGGGCGGGGCTTCGCATGCAGAGACGGGAGCGGTGGGGTCGCCAAAGCCGTCGCCGTCGGCGTCTGTGAAGCCTTCGATGGGACTCGCACACGATGCGGAGTCGGTGGACCCATCCGGCTTGGATTGGGTGGCGTCGCATGCCCACAGCGTGGCCAAGACCCAGTAGCGTGCCCGCATGATTCAGTCCTCCAGCTTGGGGAGGGCACCGATAACGGGCGATAAGGGGGGGGGGATCGGGGTCTGCACAGAGAGCCGCCCCCCCGCGTGGTGCGCGCGTGGCGAAGGACTCCGCGGGGGACATTGAAAGAGTCCTTAGGCAGGGTGTTTTCGGTGTGTCGTCGGCATCGGTCGCCGTCGATTGGGGACCCGCCGGCTGCTGTGTGACGGCCCCGAGGTGCGAGGCGTCGAAATTGGCGCCGTGTCTTTTGGGAGCGATCTGGCGCTGCCCCGCCCGACACTGGGCCCTACTGCTGGATCTTTGCCAGGTACCCGATCTAAATCATGAGCTGCGGCAGTGCACCCGGAACGGTGGTGAGCGCAAGGCCCGTCTCCAGGAAAAATCCCCCTTTGAGGCGGAGGCCGTAGACTGCACCAACATATTCGTACCCAGCGCCCGAGATCTTCGCGAATCCAACGTTTGCGCCCACACTGTGGTGGTGTGACCTTGCCCCGATGTTGGCAGCCCCGTAAACCCGCGCATAGTCGGTGCAACCCGCGCCACCCACCCAACGGTGCAACCCGCGCCACACACCCACCGGTGCACAGCGCCGCGCGTCCCCACCGGTGCACGCCGGCCCGCCGAACCGCCGGCACTCCCTGTGCCGACGGTCGCTCCACTGACGTCCTGGCTCGCCCCCGCTACTCGTCGAGCTCGGTCCGTTGGAGCGCCTTCCGGGCCGCGGTCTCCTTGGCTTCCTTCAGCCGATAGCTCTCGCCCTCGACCTTCACGATCTCCGAGCGATGGACCAGCCGGTCCACAAGCGTGACGACACATGCCGCGCTCGCAAAGACTTGATTCCACTCACTAAAGGGCTTGTTCGTGGTGACCACGATGGGGCGGCCCAGCGCGTAGCGGCGGGTCACCACCTCGAACAGCAGGTCTGCATGTCGGTTGCCGTACGATAGGTAGCCCACTTCGTCGATGCACAACACAGCGGGCCGGCACAGACGGGCCAGACGACGCTGTTGGCCGCTTGCGCTGTCTTCGGCCGCCAGCGTGTTGAGCATCGCGCTCGCAGTTGTGAAGTGGACCGTGTGGCCGGCCAGAAGGACCTTGTGGGCGAGGTTCTTCGCCAGCATGGTCTTCCCGACCCCGTTGGGGCCGACCAAGATGACGTTGGCCTGTTCGTCGATGAAACGCAACTTGAAC
Organism: Myxococcota bacterium; assembly: GCA_942491145.1. Taxonomy (GTDB): domain Bacteria; phylum Myxococcota_A; class UBA796; order UBA796; family UBA2385; genus CAXQUZ01. The sequence goes on from CALOBC010000037.1 coordinate 166,854, forward strand.
AGCGCCTCCACCAAGCGTCGGTCGATGGCGCGGGGCCAATCCCAGCTGTAGTCGGCCATGGGCTTGAAGCGACCCAACTTTGCGTTGCGAACCCGACGCTCCAAGCTGCGGCGGCTGCGCTCTGCCTCTTCGACATCCAGCAGCCACTCGGGCCAGTCGGCCTCGCGCACTTCATCGAGGTGCAGGGCGAGCCCGTGCAAGCCCAAGCTCTCGGCGCGCTGGGCTCGTCCTCCGGCGCCTTGTTTAGTCGTCATGGTCGGCCCCCTCGATGTCGTCGTACTCGGTGAGCGCGTGGGGCTCGACGTGCAGCCCACGCACCCTCGGGTCGTCGGGGAGGGCGACCGGCAGCGGCGGTGGCGTGCCGGCCTCCTGGTCCTTGCGCTCCAGCACCTGCCGGAACGGCCGCCACATGCAGCGTGTCGGCGTCCAGCGCCTCCTTCACGGCCTGGCGAACGGCCGGGGCCCCCCATCCATCCACCAACCGCAGCAAGCCGGCGACAGCGCTGCCGAGGTTGTGCCCCCGGGCAGCGGCTCCGTCGAGAAAGCGTCCGCTGGCGGGAACGGCGTGGTGGAGGCGGTCCATGCCCCGGCCGACGCGGCCCGCCCGCTTGGCCTTGAGCAGTGCTTCGATGTGGTCGGGGTTCTCGACCTGAGCCCCCTTGTCGAAGCTGCGCATGTGCTCGGCGACAACGCGGTCGGGCGTGCAGACACGGACGACCTCGTGGGTGGCCAAGACTGTGACCGTCCGGCGGACTTGGTCGTGGGGTACGCTGTAGTCGTTGCCGTCGAAGCGCACGTAGGGTTGTTTTCCGACGCGAACCTCGACGCGGTCATGAGTGGGGAACCGGTCGTCCGGCAGGTCCAGTAGTTTGTTGCGTTCCTCCTGCCAGGCTTGGTGAACGGTCATCGTCTCATCGCCAGGACACTTGCGGACCGCCGCGACCTCGGCGCACCACAAAGCCGCTTTGTCGTTGAGATCGTCGATGTCATCCCACTCCAGTGCGGGCCAGAAGGAAGTACGCAGATAGCGGATGGTGCGCTCCACGCGGCCCTTCTCGTTGCCTCGTGCGACCGCGACCGGGCGGGGCTCGTAGCCGAAGTGGCTGGCGAACTCCAGCAGCGTGGGATGGAAGCGGATGGCCTCGCCTCGGCGCTCCAGCACGGCCGACTTGAGGTTGTCGTACAGCAACCGTCGGGGCACCCCACCGAAGGCCTCGAAGGCTTGGGTGTGGCCGTCGAGGAAGCTGCCCATGCGTTGGTCATAGGTAAAGCGGACGAACGGCATGCGCGACCAGGAAAGCACCATCACGAAGGCGGAGAGCAGCCGGCTGGCCCGTCCAACTTGGACCCGACCAAAGTGGCCCCAGTCGACCTGCCCCTCTTCGGCCGGCAGGGTGCGCACACGCAGGAAGGCCTCGGCGGGCTTGCGGGGGCGCAGCTGGCTGATGAGGCGTCGGAAGTGGTCCGGACCGCCCTGATAGCCGCGCTCAACGACCATCCGGTGCACGCGGCTGGCCGGCAGGGTGGGGTACTTCGCAAGTGTGTCGTGGATGAATGGCAGGTACGGGTCGACCATCGACGGGCGGTCGCGAGGTGGCGCAGTCACCCCGCGCGTGTGCAGCACTCGCCGGACAGTGCTGTGGTGGACGCCGCATTGGCGCGCGATGGTGCCGACGGTCCACTTCTCGACGAAGTGCAGCCGGAGAATCCGCTCCTCGAGCTCGGCCGGAATCACGCGTCACCGGCGGGGCGGGCCGCGAGCGCGTCGTGTGGGGGACAAGAAGTCCCAACGTGCGAAGGAACCGACAGGGCGATGGCACTGGTGGCAGCGCTGGGCGGACAGGCGGGGGGCGGGGCGACAGATCGACGGATCATTGGGGGACTCCTCGGGTGGGTCGGAAGGGACCTCAAGCGTCGAAGAGCCTGTCGGGGTCGGCGCTGTCGTAAAACCCTGATGCGTCATCTTTGCGGCACGCCGCTCGAGGTGGGCCTGCTGTCGAGCGGCATGGTTGGCCCGACCGGCAGGCGAGGCTTGGTACTTGCGGGCGCTGCGCTGTTGACTCAGCTTCCGCCCAGCTCGAGCGCAGACACGCCCACAGTACCGATTGCCACGGTCACACCGGGAACACAGGCGCACGAGGCGGCGGCAGCGGTGGCAACAGACGAGTCGATGGGAGATGGCGTCGCCCTGGTGGACGACAAGGGGCCGCCGGGTGACGACAGGTGTGGTCCGAGCACGGTGGATGCGAGGACCACGAGGGTCTGGAGTTGCTGCTCCAGGCCCTCACCCACGCACGGGTGGGGGGTGTAGCGGGGGGCTACGGTTGAGGGGCCAGGGGCGGGACGCGTCACGCGGAGTGCGGCTGGCGTTGGGGAGCGTTGTGTTTTTGGACGGGGCTGATCATGGGGTGCGGGTTTCACCGGATGGAGGCGGGATCTGGCGGCTGTTTACAAACACTGGCGCCGCACGTGATCTGGTGCCGTCATGTCGAAAGAATCCGAACATGAAGCACGTTTCGTGGAGGCGGCAGTTGCCGCGTTCAAGGCTGAGCTGGGTGCAGCCATTGCCCAGATGCGAAAGGCCGACTCGCCGTCGTCGTTCTGCAATGCAGAACGGGAGCTCCACCGACTGACGCGGACGGTAGCCAACGAGATCACTCGGCAGGTCCTCCAGGACCTCAGCAGCGACGACGCGACCCGCGACCGAGCTGCCATCCGGGTGCGTGAGAAGGCCGCAGCCAAGTCGATTCAGATGCGGAAGGAGCGTGACAGAGAGACCGAGGTGCGAACCCTCGGTGGTCAACACATCCGAGTGAAGACGCTCTATATGCGTGCGTTGCCGAGAGGCGGAGGGGCCACTGTTCGAGGGAGGCAGGGCACAGGCGTTTATCCGGTGCTCGACATGTTCGGCATTGTGGGTCGAAGCACCCCGGCCCTGCGGCTTCAGGTCGCTCATGCGGTGGTTGAGGCAAACTCCGTCACTTCGGCACGCGAGGTCCTTGAGTTGGGGGGAACCGAGATCGGACACAAGGCTGCCCTTCGCCTGACCTACCTCGCCTGCGATGATGCGCTTCGCGCTCGGCATCTTGCCGTGCAGAAAGCCAAGACGGGCAATGAGCGCGGTGAGTTTTCCGGCCTGCGCGTCGCGGTGGCTGTGGATGGTGGGCGCGTGAACATTCGTCGTCGCGTCGCGGGTCGCCCAAAGAAGGGAGGACGGAAGCGGTTTGTGAGCGAGTGGCGAGAGCCCAAAGTTCTCACGGTGTACGCGCTCAATGACGATGGAGAGCGGGACAAGCGGCACCGGGTCGTGCTCGACGGCACGCTTGGGGGCGCCGACTCGGTGTTCGAGTTGTTGACCTACCACCTTCTCCGACTTGGGGTCCACCTTGCCCAGAAGGTGGTGTTCCTCGGAGCTGGGGCGACGTGGATCTGGAACCGCACGGGGCGCCTGCGAGAGGCGCTTGGCATGGACACCGAGCAGTTCACCGAAGTTCTGGACTACTTCCATGTTGTGGAACGACTCACTGAGTTGGCCGCAAAGAAGTCGCGGTGGACCCCGGAACAGCGTACGGCTTGGGTCGAGGAACAGAAGTCGAAACTCAAGGACGGCGAAGCATCCGAGGTCGCAGCCGCGGCTGTGGCCCTGGTCAAGCGCAACAAGCAGGACCGTGAGACGGAGGCTGCCTACTGGACTCGAAATCGGGACCGGCTCGGATACGGCGCCTGCCGAGAGGCCAACCTACCCATCGGGAGTGGGGCTGTGGAGTCAGCGGTTCGACGTGTCGTGAACCTCAGAATGAAGAGTGCCAGCGTGCTCTGGACCGAGGACCATGCCGAAGGCATTCTTCATCTGCGTGCTCACGCCAAGGCTGGGCGGTGGGATGAGCTGGAGCTGAGTGTCCTTGGGCAGACTGGCTGGAGGCCGACTGCGAGGCGGACACCCAAGGCGGCGTGAGTACGTCTTTCGATCGTCGCACCCGGGTCAGGGGCTCTCGCTGCCGTAGCGCGACTTCTGGTTCCGATACACCCCGACTTCTGGTTCCGATACTCCCCGAGGGCCAGAGGCGCTGCGGGTGTTTCCGTTTGTCAATGAAGATGTCCATGAATGGGCCTTTTGGACCAACTGCCCCCCCCCCCCCCCGGACACCAGCTGGCGGCCTGCGGATTCTCCGCTGCGCTCTACCGCGGCGCCGCGAAGCAATCCGTTCGACAATTGCGCCGGCGCAGGCATAGACTGCAAACCATGGGCATCCCCCGGCATCTCGGGGTAGCCAGGGCTTGCTCGTAGCCCAGACCCTACCTTTCAGGAGAGACCCATGGTGTTCCGTACTATCGCTCTGTTCGTGACCACCAGCGCTCTCGGCGTCGCTCTTGCCTGTGGCGGCGCGCCCTGCGATTCCTGCGACAAGGGCGCCAAGACCGCCAGCGCCAGCGCCACCGACCTCAAGACCGTCGATGGCATCGCCCTCGCCCTGACCGTATCCGGCGTTCACTGTAGTGGCACCGCTTCCAGCGCCCACGCCGCGCTAATCAAGATTGACGGTGTGAAGGCCGCCACGGTTGATCCCACGGGTAGGGCTAACGTCCGCTTCGACGCCGCCAAGACCAGCGCCGATGCGATTATCGCCGCTGTCGCCAAGTCCGGCAACTTCACCGCCACCACCCGTGACGACGCCTGACTCTTCCACAACGTCGCGGTTCCCCGGCTGTCCGCGACCCGTCCCTGACGGTGGCACTGGTCAGCGGGGTTCTTGCGTTTGGTAGCTGCTTCTCCATCAAGGCACCCGGGCCCGCTAGGCCGGCCCTTGCACATTGGTTTGCCATGCGGTGGCATACGCTTGGAGCTTCACATGTCTGTGCATCCGCGCATTTCGACCCACCACAGTCCAGGCGTTCTGTGCAGCAGCGCCGTCATCGCAATCGCCGTTCAACTCACGGGGTGTGCTTCGGAGTCTGGCTCTGACCGGAGCACCGCGCTGACCACGCCCTCGACGAGCACGGCTCCCCGGGCCCCACACCGAGCCGTGGACCAGGCGCCCCCCCCACCGCTTGCGGACCCCAGCGGCGAGGTCCGGCACCTCAAGCCCGCTGCAGTTGGGAGCCACCATCGCCTGCCCATGCTGCCTGTCCAGCTTGGCATGCTCCATCTCGGCAAGCCCACCCCCGCGCTCCCTTGCGCCGACCGATTCATCGAGGACGGCGTCGCCACCTGCCATGTGCGCGCCACCGCCACTACGGGCCCGGTGGCGGAGGCACTGGGCGCAGAAGTGGTTGAGCTGTACGCCCACACCGACGACGCCACAGGGGTCCTCATTGCTCTGCGGGTCTCCGTGCCCACCTGCACCCCAGAAGACCGCGACCCCGTGGGCGCTCAGCTCCTCAAGACCTTGAACCTGTCCGGCATCTCCCGCCACCGCCCTCCTGGCACCGGCGAAGTGACTCGAACCGACGGCAGGTCCACTACGGTCACTCTGCGCCCCGACGACGACGCCCGCTGCGCGGTGACGCTGTCCCTAGGCAACCCAAAACGCTCCCCCTCCTCCGACGCCACGACCAGTGACGGTGAGATCTCCGGGACCGGCTGGGATCGTCTGCCATCGACCATTCTCGATCATCCCATCCCAGATCTGGGCGGAGACATCGAGTCCGCGCTCTGGACCGCAAGCGGGCTCTGGCTCACCGCCCGAGCGGGCACGGCAGCGGACGGAACACTGAAGCTCCACCACCTTGTGTTGGACCCAAGCCAAGGGGCAGGCCAGACGGCATGGCGAACAGCAACTCCACCCCTCCCCATCGACACTGGATCATGGGGAACGTCCATCACGCACACCCAAGCCCCCCCGAACAGCGAGGTCAGCGCCATCGGCGATGGGTGGCTCATTGTCGAGTACGACCGACGCTTGTGCCAGAGCGGCGCGGACACCTGCCATGTTCACCGATCGGCCCAGGCCGTCCAGGTATCTTCGCCTCCCACAGTCCGGGGCCATGTTCCTGTGGATGAGGTCGGCGTCTACGGGCACGAGACCTGCGAGGGCGTGCAGTTCCAGTACAGTCGAGCGGTCACAACAGCCCATGCGGACACCCTTGAGCTTCAGCTGCTCCCAGCGTTCACCCGCACGCTCTGCGACGCGAATCTCGACGACTGTCAGCCGGGCCCGCGACGCCCCGTCCATCTCACCCACCCGATTCCGGTCCGTCTCGTCATCAACGCCAGCGGCGCAGAGATGCAACCAGCCGACCTGGCAGCCATCGCCGGTGAACTGGCATTGCGACCTCCCACCGCCGCCACAGCATCGGTGTTGGTCTCGCTCAGTGAGGTCGCCGCCGGGCGCCTGACCGGATCCCAGCTGGACCCGGCCGTGCGTGGGATGATCTGTCTGCACCGCGACCTCACGCCTCCGGGCGAAAGTGACCAGCGCAGAATTGCACAGCACGCCGCTCAAGTGCTGGACCGCGCAGAGCTCCCTTCCCCGGAGAAGGCCCGACTGTCGGCCCGTCTGGCCGACCTACGAGGCGTTCCATAGTTCAGCCGATTTGAAATGGAGACGCTGAAGATGACCAGCACATCGGGTTCTCGCGTAGTAGCGCTTCTTGGGAGGAGTCGAAATGCAAGGTCCCAAGCCACCTCAAGTCGTCGTGAGCCCCCGTCAACGGGCAATTCTGGAGCAGTTCGTTCGGTCCCGCACGGTCTCCGTGTCGCTCCTGGAGCGGTCCAGAATCATCCTGCTGACTTCGAACGGGATGCCGACTCCGCAAGCAGGGCCGTGCTCGGAGTGTACTGTCAGCGGGTTCGACGGTGGCGCCATCGATGGGCGGATCACCTTGCCGGACGCCTTGGCGCGGTGGAGTGTCGACGGACTCGGTTGTAGAAGGCGTGAATGTAGTCAGCAACGGCCTTCTTGGCCTCTTCCAGGTCCGCCCAGCCCGAGGATTGGCGAACCAGCTCCTGCTCCAGTGTCCCGAAGAAGGACTCCGCGACCGCGTTGTCCCAACAGTTGCCCTTTCTGCTCATGGATGGCCGAGCCTGAAGCGCGGTGACTGTGACTCCCGACCCTACACGGCGTCCTCCATTCTTTTCCGTCTCGGCGGCGGATTGGTGTAAACACTTTCGTCGAGACCAAGCAGCTGGAGCACATCCTTGGCCGGCTCCGGCAACTTCGGCGGAACTCTCCGCCAGGCCTCACCTGGCAGCTTCGCGAACCCGCTGATCTGCTTGTCAAGCAAGACCATCGCCACCTCCGTGGTGAGGTTGTCGTCGATCTTCTTGCTAAATGGGTGCCTCACCCCACGGCCACGTTTCTTCATCTCTCGGCGCAGAGTAAACTGGATGTAGTTGCGCACCATCAGCGCCAACATGAAGACGAACCCAAGCGCTCGGATGCGCCGCGATGACTTGAGGAACAGCGGCGCGACGGCGGCTGGGCCCTTGAGCCAGCGGAACCCGGTGTGGCCCTCAATGAGCGCCTGGTGCCGATACTCGCCGAGCACCTTCTGGTCGCACCATTGGTCCTCGGGCCAGTCTGTGAGCAGCACGAAGCACGAGGCCTTTCGGCGTGCTGCGGCGATGGCCTTGTCGTTGACTCGGAGCACCACGGTGGGGGTCCACACCGTCGTCTTTGACGGGGGTGGCGCGTCCTTCCGTGGACGTCCACGAGCAGTGCGCTTCTCGACGACATCCTCGGGAGTCGCGTCCAGCTCGGCAATGTGGAACTTCAGCTTCTTGGTGAGCGGCACCAACGTAACCGCTCACTCTACCCCCTCTCGCGCCGACCGCCCCCGCGTGTTGCTTTCCTCGCCCCGCTACGCGGTGTCGTAAGCGGGCCGGACGGTGAGTCCCCTGCTCATCTTCCAGTTCCAGGGCAGCAGGTCTTCCGCCGTGAGGCCCGGTTCTCCCACGGCGATCAGCACGTCGGCCAGCCACGGCTCTGGGTCCACTCCGTGCATCTGGCACGTCGCGGTCATCGACAACAGCATCGCCAGGTGCTCGCCGCCCTCGTCGCTCCCGACGAACAGCGCCGCCTTCCTCAGCAGGGCCACGATTCGTAGTGCCCGCTCGCTTAGGTTGTTGTGGATGGGCACTCGTGCGGCCTTCAGGAACAGGGTCAGCGGCACCCTTTGGTTGAGCATGTACCGCATCGCCTTGGCGATGCTGGTGCGGGGCTCGAACCGGCCGACCTCCCGTTCGATCGTGGCGAAGATCTGTTCGACCACGGGCGCCGAACGCTCCTGTCGCAGTGCGAGGTGCGCCTCGGTCCCCACGATCTTCTGCTCGATTGCGAGGTGCTCGATGTAGAACAGCTCTCCGATGGAACCGAGCAGCCCATCGACGAGCTCCTCGGCGTACCCACGGGCTTCGAACAGCCCCCGGCGCCCGTGGGACCAGCACCCGCCGCGCTCCCGGCCACCGTCTTTGGTGACCAGATTGTAGCCCGTGTGACCGTCGACGGTCAGCGTGCCTTTGGAGCGGCCCAGCACACTCTCGGCGACCTTGCCGCCCCTCGAACGCGAGTAAACGTACAGCAGCGCGTCGTCTGTGGCGAACACCCACATCCAACCCTTGCGTGTCTTGTTCTCGTCGAGCACGGGCTGGGGCGTCTCGTCCGCCGAGACATGCTGCGCGGTGGCCACATGGGCCATCATGGCCTTGTACAGGGGCTCGACAGCCTCGGCGCAGCGGTGGAACAGGGCACACAACACCGAGATGGGCAGCGGCGCGCCCCAACGCTGAAACGCCCGCTCCAGTCGCCTCAGGGGCATCCCGTCCAGGCACTTGGTCACCGCGACCTTGGCGTGCAGGGCCGGGCCGTAGCTGCCCCCCTCGACCACCTGGGGAGGCGGAGCGGCCGTCACGATCTGGCCATCGGGAAGCACCCGCTGCTCGCGCTTCACGACGATGCGGACGAGCTGGCCCCGGCGCCACTCGGAGATGACCGAGCCCTCGGGGGGCAGGGGGCGACCCTCGGGCACCTGGGCGTCCAGCGGCAGCACGAGCGTCTTGGTGCGCAACGCATCGAGCTTCGCTTGGCGAGCCCGGGCGGCGGCCGCCCGACGTGCCTTCTTCTGCTCCTTGGTCAGCTCGGCCCGGCGTCGCTTCTTCGCCTCCCGACCAGCGTCAGGCGTCTTCTTCCGCTCGGACCGCTGGCCAAACACATGGCGCTCAAGCTGGTCGATGCGGTCCTTGGTGACCTGCAGGACGACCGCGTGATCGGTGTCTTGGGCCTCGGCCTCGGCGCGCACGACTTCCGCCTGCTGCTGGGCCGACTGCGCCTGCTGCTGGGCCGACTGCGCCTGCTGCTGGGCCGCGGCGAGCTGTGCCGCGAGGGCCTGTCGCTGGGCAGCCTCCGCGTCGAGCGCTCCCTGCATGCTGACCAGCGTGTCGGCCAAGCGCGTCACGAGGGGCTCGGTCAGCGCCGGGACCAGCGGGCTCTGTTGGGTGTGCCAGACGCGCAGTTCGGCGATGGCGGGGGTGGCGAGGTCGGTCATGGAGCGCAGCAGATCACGATGCTGATGCGGCGTCGATCGATGCCGCGGGGCCTTCGGCCGACTTCGATCGTGCAACGCCAACAACCTGCAATCCAGCGAGGAGCGTGGCCAGCGAGGCGGCGTCCAGGGTCGCGGTGCGCGCGCCCGGCGGGACCTTGGGCAGGGTGAACCGACCGCGGGAAAGCCGCTTGTAGAGGACGACCAGGCCCGAGCCGTCATGCGTCAAGATCTTGAGGTGGGTGCGCCGCTTCGACAGGAAGACGAACAGGTGGCCGGCGTATAGATCGAGGCCGGCCTGCTGCACCCGGCAGGCGAGACGATCGAAGCCACCGCGCATGTCGACCGGCTCCGTGGCCAGGAAGATCTGCTGGGCGGGCCCGGGGCTCAACATGGCGACAGCTCCCGGACCACGGCAGCGAACCAGCCCGCAGGAGGCGGAGCGTCGAAGCGAAGGACGTGCCCGCCCACGCGGACGGAGACCATCGGCGAGGGCGGCGTGGCGGCGGGGACAGCCACCTGCACGAACCCGGGCAGCGCGGTCGGTGCCGGGCGATGCCGCGCGACCCAGGCACCAAAGGTTGTCGGGTTGATGCCGTGCTGGCGGGCGAACGCCGCCATCGAGGTGTCGGTGCCGCGCCACAGCGCGACCAGGCGATGCTGTACGGCTGCAGGAGTGTGCTTGCCCATCGGTGAGAACCTCCGCAGGCAGGGTCACACGGCGATGGGTGCCTTGGGAGGGGGGCTACAGTGAGCGGTTACCCAGCGGCGGGTCTTGACACGTGGCCGATGGAATTGACTGACCGGGTCAGTTATCAGTTGGGCATGGCCCGTCGACGTCCCGAGTCCCGCCTCCCTGACCTCGTGCGCACCGCCGCGCGGGTGTTCGTCGAGTCTGGTGGCTACCAGCGCACCCAGATTGGGGATGTGGCCCGGGCACTCGGTGTGGCCAAGGGCACGCTGTACCTCTACGTTCAGAGCAAAGATGCGCTGTTCGATCTCGTGGTGCGCCACGCGGACGCCCCGGACGACGTCCAGGTCGACCTGCCGGTGCCCACCCCCGCGCCGGGGTCAACGCTCTTGTGGATCGCCGCGCTCATCGACGGGGCGACGCTGCCGCCGCTCGACGGGCCGGTGTGCTCCGCCGCCGATGCCGCCCGGGAGCTGGACGCGCTGGTGACCGCGCTGTTTTGGCTGCTCCATGCCCACCGGTGGACGATTCGCCTCATCGCCAGCTCCGCCCGGGACATGCCGGAGCTGTCCGAGCTGTGGTTTGTCCAAGCCCGGGCCCGCCTCAACCGGCGGCTCGCCGACTGGCTGGTCCAGCGCGCGGGCCAAGGTGTGCATCGCCCCCTGCGGGTCCCGGCCGAAGCGGTGGCCCGCTGGGTGTCCGAGTCGGTGCACTGGGCAGCCGTCAGCCGTGAGTTCGACGTGGCACCAGAGCCGCTCGCCCCCGACGATGCGCTGGCGACGGTTCGCCTGGCGGTCGGACGCATGGTCCTGCCGCCGGCGGTGGCCCCGTGACGCTCGTCCTGATGGGTGTTCTGCTGGTCTTCGCCTACACGGTGCAGACCGCGTCGGGCTTTGGGGCCGGCCTCATCATCCTCACGCTGGGCGCGCACCTGCTCCCCATTCCGGTGCTCCTGGCGCTGATGCTGCCCCTGTCGGTGCTGCAGTCCGGCATTGTGGTGGCCCGCAACCCCCGGGATGTGGACGTGCCGCTGGTGCTGCGCCGGGTTGCGCCGCTGATGGGCCTCGGTGCGGCTCTTGGCTTTGGCATCAACCACGTGGCCGGTGAAGCTCCGCTGTTGGTGACCATTCTCGGCGGGTTCATCGTGTTGTCGGCCCTCCGAGAGCTGGCGCTGCTCGTCACCCGTCGCCCCACCGGGGTGGCCAGCCTGTGGGCCAGCCGGGTCGCCATCTTCGCTGCGGGTGTGCTCCAAGGTGTGTCGGGCACCGGCGGTCCGCCCCTCGTGTATGCCCTCGGTCGCGAGGGTCTCGACAAAGCGCGCTTTCGTGCGACCATCTTGTCGGTGTTTGTGGTGATGAACCTCGCGCTCATCACCGCGTTTGCCCTCGACGGCCGCTACGATGCCGAGCGCCTGGGCCTGCTCGCACGGCTCGTGATTGCCCTTCCTGTGGGCATTGTGCTCGGTGAGCGCCTGTATGGCTTCGTCAGTGAGCGCACGTTTCGCATCGGAATCTACACGCTGCTGTTGGCTGGCGGCGTGGCCCTTCTCCTCCGCTAGACCCCGAGGCAATCATGCTCGACTACGACCTCAAGATCACCGGTGGCCGCGTCATTGACGGCACCGGCAAGCCCGGCTTTCTCGCAGATGTGGCCGTCAAGGATGGTCGCATCGTGGCGGTGGGGGACTGCCCCGGCACGGCCACGCGCACCCTCGATGCCACCGGCGCCCTCGTGACGCCGGGCTTCGTCGACATCCACACCCACTACGATGGCCAGGTGAGCTGGGACGAAGAGCTGGCGCCGAGCTGCTTGCACGGCGTGACCACCGTGGCCATGGGCTCTTGCGGGGTGGGCTTTGCGCCGGTGCGCCGCGAGGACCACGACCGGCTCATCGCCCTGATGGAGGGCGTGGAGGACATACCGGGCACGGCGCTGGCCGAGGGCATCACGTGGGGTTGGGAGAGCTTCCCCGAGTACATGGCCTGCCTCGACGCCATGCCCCACACCCTCGACTTCCTGTTCCACGTTCCCCACGATGCCCTGCGGGTCTATGTCATGGGCGAGCGAGCCATTGCCGGGGGGCCGGCCACCGACGAAGACATCGCCGAGATGCGGCGGCTGGTGCGGGAAGCGCTGGACGCCGGTGCCGTGGGCTTCTCCACCGGTCGCAGCGACAACCACCGCAGCGCCACCGGCGACTTCACCCCTGCCAGTGAAGCCGAAGGCCGCGAGCTGGCCGGCATTGCCGAGGCCTTTGTGGGCCTGGACCACGGGGTGCTGCAAGCCGTCAACGACTTCAACATCCTCGACGGCAACGAGCACTTCGAGCGGGAGTGGGCGGTGCTTCAGGGCATGGTGGAGGCGGCGGGTGGTCGCCCCATGAGCGTGTCGTGCATGCAGCGGGACCACTCCCCCCAGCAGTGGCAGTGGATCTTCGAAAAGGCCGAAAAAGCTCAACAGCAGGGCATTGACGTGCGGTGCCAGGTCGCCCCCCGCGGCATCGGTGTGTTGCTCGGGCTGCAAGCCACCTTCCACCCGTTCATGGGCCACCCCACCTACAAGGCCATGCACGATCTGCCCTTGGCCGACCGGGTCGCCCGCATGAAGGACCCCGCCGTGAAGGCCCAGATGCTCACCGAAGAGCGGGAGCCCGTGGGCGGTGATGGCTCGCCCCTGCCCAAGCTCGCGGACTTCTTCCTCGAGAACATCGAGATGCTGTCCATGCGCTTGTTCCGGATGGCAGAGGATCCCAACTACGAGCCCGGCATGATGGACAGCCTCGCCGCCGAGGCGATGCACCGCGACGAGCACGTGATGAGCGTCATCTACGACGCGCTGCTCGAAGACGGCGGCGAAGCGCTGATCTACTTCCCGGTCTACAACTACTCGAACATGAACCTCAACGACGTCGGCACCATGCTGCGCCACCCCCTCGCGCTGCCGGGGCTCAGCGACGGCGGCGCCCACGTGGGCACCATCTGCGACGCCAGCTTCCCCACGTTCATGCTCACCCACTGGGGCCGGGACCGGGCGGAGGGCCGCTTGCCCATCGAGCGCTTGGTCCAGATGCAGACCGCCGACACCGCCGACTTCATCGGTCTTCAGGATCGCGGCCGCATCGCGGTGGGGCTCAAGGCGGATCTCAACATCATCGACCTCAACGCCCTCAAGCTGCTGCGCCCCGAGCTTCAGCGGGACCTCCCGGCGGGGGGGCGGCGGCTGATGCAGCGGGCCGAGGGCTACCGCGCGACCATCGTGTCGGGTGAGGTGGTGGTGCAGGACGGTGTGGTCACCGATGCCCGGCCGGGGCGGTGGGTGCGGTCCGGCGCGTCCTGAGCCTCAGGGCATCCCGAAGGAGCTCGGCACAGGGGCCCGGAACTCCATGGGCTCGGCCGAGTGGGGGTGCCGCAGCCGCAGTCGCTCCGCGTGCAGCATCAAGCGCGGGGCGGCGGCTTGGCTGGCCGGTGTGCCATAGAACCGGTCGCCCAAGATCGGGTGGCCCAGCGCATCGAGGTGCACCCGGAGCTGGTGGCTGCGGCCGGTCTCGGGGTAGAGCCACACCCAGCTTCGGTCGGTCGTGTGGTGGACCCGGCGGTAGCGGGTCAGTGCGGTGCGGCCGTCCGTCGAACACACGACGCTGCGGGGGGTGCCTTCCAGCCGGCGCAGGGGCTGGTCCATCTTGCCCTCGGACGGGACCAGAATGCCCTGTGCGACGGCAATGTAGCGCTTGTGTACCTCGCGCTCTCGGAACTGGCGGAACAGCTCCCGCTCGGCCTTGCGCCGGGTGGCGAAGACCAGCAGTCCTGACGTGTCCAGATCGAGCCGGTGCACGGCATAGACGGGGGTGCCGGCCAGGGCTTGTGCGCGGGTCTGGGCGCAGTCCGCGAGGTCCGCACCCCGCCCCGGCACGCTCAGCAAGCCCGAGGGCTTGTCCACCACGATGACATCCCGGTCGTGGTGCACAACGTGGAGGGCTTCGGCAGGGGGCTGGTAGTGCCAGGTGCTCATCGGCGGGCGCGTATCCGGCCAGTCGCATACACGGGCCGCCAAACCCCAGATCGGAGGATGCCATGGGTGTTGAGATCGAGACCAAGACCGCCGGTGATGGCGCGACGTTCCCCAAGCGCGGCCAGACGGTCACGGTGCACTACACGGGCACGCTGACGGACGGCACCAAGTTTGACTCGTCCCGCGACCGCAACCAGCCCTTCGAGTTTGTGCTCGGCGTGGGGCAGGTCATCCGGGGTTGGGACGACGGTGTCGCCCAGATGAGCGTCGGCCAGCGCGCCTTGCTCACGTGCTCTTCGGACTTCGCGTATGGGCCCCGGGGCTATCCCGGTGTGATCCCGCCGGACGCCACCCTCGTCTTCGACGTGGAGCTCCTCGGCATTCGCTGAACCCAGCGCTTGCGGGTGGGGGAGCGGCGGCGGCACGGTGCGTCCTGCTTCACGCCCCTTCCTTGCCCAAGGTCTGCCATGCGCCCCTCGAAGTGCCCTGTGTTCGCCCTGCTGTGCCTCGCGCTCGTGGCATGTCCCGACGAGACCAAGTCTTCGGACGACAGCGGCTACGCCGTCACGTGCACCACCGAAGCGCGCACGTCCGTGGTGCTGGAGCTGCTCGGGGATGCCGGCCAGAACCTGGTCTCAGAGCTCGGGTCGGACGGCGTGTCGGGCACCCTCACGACGGAAGATGGCGCGGAACAGCCCTGCGAAGCCATCGTTGACTCGCTGATGTGTGGCTGGGAAGCGGCGGGCCACCTGGTGGTGGTGGCCACGGTCGACGGGTATGTGCCTGAGCAGCTCGAGGTGGACGTCGCCGCCGACGAGTGCCACGTCATCACCGAGCAGCTCAGCGTACAGATGACTCGGTTGGAGGACGCGGACCGGGCTGCAGCAGGTCCCTGAACAGCCCCACGCTCTGCAGGCTCAGTCGGATTGCTTCATCGGGGGGCAGGGTCTCCCAGCGGTCGGCAAACCAGCGGTCGACGGCGCTGCCCATCGCCATGCTGACACTGACGAGAAGGTCCTGAGGTAGGTCGTTCCGGACGGCTCCAATCAGCTGGCCAGCCCCCACGAGCTCGGAAAAGATGGCCTCGAACGGGGCGAGCAAGCGGGCCAACACCGCGCTGTCTGGGTGGCGCCAAGCCCCGCGCATGAGCTGGACCGGGGCCGGGTGTTCGGCCATGACCGCCACCGCCGACAGGGTGCTGGCTTCGACCTGTTGCCACCAGTCATCGGGGTGGTCGACGTCGCCGGACCAGTGCATTGCCGCCCAGAGCGGGGCCATGGCGTGCTCCATGACAGCGAGCCACAGGTCGTCCTTGTCGTGAAAATAGTAGTAGAACGCCCCCTTGCTCAGCTCGGCCGCTTTGAGGATGCGGTTGACCGATGCCTTGGCCGGGCCGTGCTCGACGAATTCCAGGGTGGCCGCCTCGATGATCTGGGACTTGCGCTCGGGCGGCAGCTTGTCAAAGCGGGGCAGGGGCACGGGCACTCTCCGGGGGGGCCACAGTGTACCCGGAGGGGCCGGTGCTGATCGCCGTCAAGAAGTTGGAGGTGAATTCCGTTTTCATTTGTTGCATGCGTGTTGAAATTGACTATCATTTGCGTGTGCAAGCCCGGCCCGGGAGCAACCATGATCGTGTGCATGTGTGAAGGCCTCTCCGACCGTGAGATCCGTGCCGAGATGGATCGGGGCGCCACGTCCGTGCGTGAGATCAAGAAGCGGTGCGGTGCATCGGGGCAGTGTGGCATGTGCGCCACCATGCTCCGCCAGATGGTGCGCGCCCGGCAACACGAAGCGCCCGAAGCGCCCGAGACCCGCTGAATTGCCGTGACGTGAAGGGCACGCCAGCCGCCCTCCGGCTCCGTTAGCGGAGGGCTCACGCCAGGAGGGAAGCCATGGGCAAGAAGTCCGGAACGGTCAAGAGCAAAGAAGTCATCCGTGTTCTCAACGAGGTGCTGACCGGCGAGCTCACCGCCATCAACCAGTACTTTGTGCATGCGAAGATGTGCCAGAACTGGGGCTACATGCGCCTCGCTGGCCTGCTGCGTGCCGAGAGCATCGACGAGATGAAGCATGCAGACCAGCTCATCGACCGGATCCTCTACCTGGACGGCGTGCCCAACCTCCAGCGGCTGCACAAAGTGAACGTCGGCGAGACGGTGCCGGAGCAGCTCGCGTGTGACAAGGCCCTTGAAGACGAGGCGATTCCCCGCTTGGCCGAGGGCATTGAAATCTGTCGGGCCGAGGGTGACCACGGCTCGCGGGTGCTGTTGGAGCAGATCCTGGTGTCCGAAGAGGTCCACCTGGACTGGATCGAAGCCCAGCTTGGCCAGATCGAGCAGATGGGTGTGCAGAACTACCTCGCGCTCCAGGTCGGCAACCCCGCCTGACTGGGTTGGACTCTGAGCCCGCCTCCCCGGTGGGCCTGTCGATCATCCGGCGGAGGCGCCATGGCCGTGCCACAGGGTGTTGTCAGCGCGGCGGAGCGTGAGTCGTTTCGCCGCGATGGCTGGTTGATACAGCGTGGTGTGCTCTCGAGCGCCCGCCTCGCCCAGCTTCAGCGCTGGGTGGGCGTGGTGACCGACTGGGCGGAGCTGGCGGGCGGTGGCCCCGGCATGCACCACTTTGAGCAGACCGACGCGGGCCCCCGCCTCGCCCGAAGCGAAGACCTGGTGTCCAACCACGCCGGGCTGCGGGCCTTCATCCGTGAAGGTCAGCTGCTCGACACCGTGGGGGGGCTCTTTGGCGAGCCGGCAGTGCTCTTCAAAGAGAAGATCAACCACAAGCAACCGGGCGGTGCCGGCTTCGCGCCCCACCAGGATGCGCCCGCTTACCGGTTTGTGGACCACCACATCAGCTGCATGGTGCCGCTGGACCCGTCGACACGCACGAGCGGGTGCTTGTGGGTGGCCCGGGGGCACGGCGCGGGTGTGCTGCCGATGGATCCCGAGAGGCACGGCTGCATCGCCCAAGACGTCGTCGACGCCCTGGAGTGGGTGCCCGTCGAGCTGCTGCCTGGAGACTTGCTCTGGTTCGACTCCTACCTGCCCCACCGCAGCGAAACGAACCGCAGCGACCGGTCCCGACGGGCGATGTATCTCACCTACAATGCCCTGCAGCAGGGTGATCACCGCGAGCGCTACTACGCGGACAAGCGCCGTGAGTTTGCAGCGGCGGGCGACACCTTTGGCGGGGAGCGGGTGCGCATCAGCGTCAACGACGACTTCCTCGGCCGGCCAGCGGCCCAGGCCCCGGCTCCTCGGCGCCGACCGGTGCAGGAACTCTTTGACCGCTACGAAGGCCCTGACGCGCTGCAGCTCTATGACGAGGCGGTCACCGAGCTGTCCCATGGCCTGCAGTGTGCCGAGCTGGCAGCGGCCGAGGGGGCTCCGCCAGCGTGGATCGCGGCGGCCCTGCTCCATGATGTGGGCCACTTGCTCATCGGCGATCTGTTCCCGATCGATGAGGACCTGCCCAAGGACTTCCAGCACGAAGAAGTCGGTGCCCGGTACCTGGAGCGCTGGTTTGGCACCGAGGTGACCGAGCCAGTGCGCCTTCACGTGGCGGCCAAGCGCTACTTGGTCACCCGCCGGCCCGGCTACTTCGACACGCTGTCGCCGTCTTCGGTGCGCAGCTTGGCCGTCCAAGGGGGCCCGATGTCGGAGGCGGAGGCATTGGCCTTTGAGGCGCTCCCGGGCCACGAGGGTGCCGTGAAGGTGCGGATCTGGGACGATCTGGCCAAGGACGCCGAAGCCCGCTGTCGACCGTTCTCGGCGTGGACGCTGCTGCTGACGGCGCTGGTCCAGGGCTGAGGCAGGCCCTTCGGTGGTCAGGGACGCCGCCCGGGGGGTATCGTGCGCCCGCCGGAGGCCTGACCATGCGACGTTTTGTGACCCGAGTGTGTGCCCCTTCGCTGGTGCTGGCACTGGCCGGGGTGGGCTGCGAGGACAGCAAGGGCAGCACCGATGATGCCGGCGTGGCCATCGACGCCGATCGGGACGGCTTTGCGGAGGCCGATGACTGCGACGATCGCGACCCTACCGTCAACCCGGACGCGGTCGAGAAGTGCGATGGCATCGACAATGACTGCAACGGCGCTGTCGACGAAGGGGTGGGCGACCCGTGGTACCCCGACGGGGATGCGGATGGCTTTGGCCGCGACGGCGACCCCCAATACGCGTGCACGGCACCGGCAGGCCATGTGCCCAACGACCAGGACTGTGCGGACGAAGACCCGGGCATCTTCCCGGGTGCGCTGGAGCTGTGTGACGGTGTGGACAGTGACTGTGACGGCATTCCCGACCCCACGTCTTGCCGGCCGCTGTCGTCGTCCGATGTGATCCTGGCCGGGGACGTGTCGGGCGGGGGCTTCGGCGACGCGCTGCTGGCCCTGGGCGACGTGGATGGTGATGGCCACGGGTCATTCTTGGTGGGTGCGCCGGGGGTGTCGGGCGACCTGCCCCGCAGCGGGGCGGTCTACGCGTTTGACGGCCCGCTGGATGTGGGCGGTGGGCCCTCCAGCGCGGTGGCCCGCTTTGTCGGGGAAGACGTGGACGCCAACGTAGGGGCCTCGCTGGCACTTCTCGATGACATCGACGGCGACGGTATCTCCGAAGTGTTGGTGTCGGCCTGGGGAGACCCGACGGGCGGCGGCGGGGCCGGAGCGGTGTTGGTCCTGGGGGCAGAGCAGTTCTCTTCTGGACCGGTCGACGGGGCGGACGCCTTGTTTCGGGTGTTTGGCGAAGCGCCGGGCGACAGCGCTGGGCTCGGGCTGGCGGGGCTCGGTGACATGAACGGAGACGGCCGAGCCGAGCTGCTGGTCGGCGCGCCCAATGCGGACGGTGTGGACGGCACGACCAGCGCGGGCGTGGCGTATGTGGTGTCGGGGGCCACGGTGGGTGAGGTGTCGCTGGCGCTGGCGATGGGGCAGATCTCGGGAGGGGCCGAGGGCAGCTACATCGGCGAGGTGGTGGATGGGCCGGGAGATCTGGACGGGGACGGCATTCCCGATGTGCTCCTTGGGTCCCAGTACGACGACCGGGGCGCGGTGGACGCCGGTGCGGTGTTTGTCTTTCTGGGCCCCATCTCCGGCAGTGTGTCGCTGGGCGAGGCCGACGGGGTGCTCACCGGGGAGGACGCTGGAGACGGGGCCGGCTCGGCGGTCAAGGGCATCGGGGACATTGACGATGACGGCATTGTCGACGTGTTGGTGGGGGCGCCCAACAACGGCGCGGGCGGGGAGACGGCGGGCGCGGCCTACCTGGTGCATGGTCCGCCCTCGGCGTGGACCACCTTGGCGGACGCGGCCGGACGTCTGATCGGGCGGAACCCCGGTGACCACGCCGGCAACGCGCTGGCCGGGCTGCCCGATGTGAACGGGGACGGCCAGATTGACCTGTTGGTGGGCGCCTACATTGATGACTCAGCTGCGCTGAACGCGGGGTCGGCGTACCTGGTGTTCGGGCCGCTGTCGGGCACCCGCTTCTTGGCCGACGCCGATGGTGGCTTCATCGGGGAGCAAGAAGGCGACCTGGCCGGGTGGACGGTGGCATCCGGGGACGACATTGACCAAGATGGCCTGACTGACGTTCTTGTGGGGGCTCGGCGACAGGACCGTGGCGCGGCCGATGCGGGCACGGTCTACGTTCTGTATGGCGCCGGCTTGTAGGTCGTCGGCCCGCAGGTAGCGAGCCGCTGACCTACTGCGTTCCTTGCGGGGGCCAGCCCCCGCGCCGTGCCCACGGGGCGCTCTCCCACGGCATCCTCGTGCCGAGTCTGTCGCCGTCCGGTCGGGGACCGGCCGGGCTCAACGCATCGGATGCGCTGAGCGCATCGGCCCGCAGGTAGCGAGCCGCTGACCTAGTGCGTTCCTTGCGGGGGCCAGCCCCCGCGCCGCGCCCACGGGGCGCTCCCCCCTCAACAGACCCGCAGAGCGTGCTAACTGAGCGACTTGCGCAGCACCGCAGGACCGCCTGGGGCCGTCAGGTCGCTCTCCATCGTGGGATCGACTTCCATCGTGGGGTCGGCTTCCATCGTGAGATCTTCTTCGAGTTCCTGCGCGCGGGCCATCCGTGCCGTGCCCCGCTCCCGCAGCTCTTCAAACACGCGGGACTCGAGCTCGGCCAGCTGTCGTGCCGAGAACCCCAGCCGGTGGGCATGCTCGCTGATGAGGCGCGCTTCTTCGACCCGGTATTGCCCGTCGGAGACTGCGACATAGACGCAGGCGGTCAAGTACAGCTCAGCATGGGGCCAAAGTGCCTCGAACGGAGCGGCATTGCACTGGTCGGGGGTGCCCGTCAGCCGCTTGATCAATGCTTCACGCTCGGCGGACGTCTCAAGACCCTGGGTGATCTCCTTGAGCCCCTCGGCGAAGGTCCGGGCGACCGACGGCGAGAAGGCGGCAGCCTTGATGCGCTTGCTGAGCTTGGGGGCTGCCATGGGAGTCCTTGTCCGGCGGGTCGGGCGCGGTGGGGGCGCCAGCGAACAGATGTGCACGAGCGAATCGCGCCGCTAATGCACGTTCGTGGGCGGGACCACCCTTGCAGGGGCATCGCCACACCATGCGCCGAACGCATGTGCGCCCAACCGATGCCGCCCCCATGATATCACTGCACCGCCCGCGCGTGCTGCCCCGTAGAGGGCAAATGCCGTGCTGTCCGCCACAATGCCCGGTTCCACCGGTCGCGAGCGCTTGCCTTTGCAATGCCTTGACCCATTCTGGCCCGCTTCCCCACTTCAGCCCCCTATGCTCGCTAGCCAATCTGCGGCCGTTTCCGCGCGTGATCGCGTGGAATCGAAGCTGCCTCTGGCTTGCCCCCACCGGCCCTCCCGTAAGGGGAGGGCAACCCTGCTCCTGGAGAGTCTGATGGGCACCTCCCCCCGTGCGCCTCTTGTTCTGCTGATGCTTGGCCTCGCTGCTCCTGCGGCGCTGGTCGGCGTCGTCCTGCCCACCGAGGTCCACGCCCAGCAGGCGGTCTTCGCTTCGCCCGTCGTCGAGATGGTCGGTGGCGGTGAGATCATCGCCAACGGAAAGACGGTTGCGGTCCACTTTGTGGCCTACAACCTCAAGGGCAAGCCGATGAGCGGCCTGACCGGCAAGGTTGACGGCGAGCTGGGCAGTGCGCCCATCGTCGAGATCAACCCCGGGCTGTACCAAGCTCAGCTCAAGCCGGATGCCATCGACCAGCGCAAGCGGATGGAGATCACGTTCTCCGGAAAGACCGAAGCGCGCGAGAAGATCGACCGCACCTACATGGTCAGCGTGGCCCCTGCGGTGAAGAGCGCGGTCAAAGTGTCGGCGAATCCCCCCCGCCTCACGCTGGGCCAAGATCCCTCCGCGACGGTGACCGTGGAAGTCCAGGGCAACACGGACGGCGCCGACATTGCGCTGCTGGTGAGCGCTGGCGAGATTCGCAATGTGACGAACATGGGCAACGGCAAATTTGTTGCTCAGTACGTGCCCCCCCAGCAGCAGTTCCCCCAGTACGCGCTGATCACCGCGGTGGACAAGCGGAACCCCGGCAAGGCCGTGGGCACGCATCTGTACCAGCTTGTCGGCAAGGCGAACTTCCCGGTGGTGGGCAAGCCGAACAGCGCCATCATCATGCAGGTGGGCCCCCAGGAATTTGGCCCGGTCCAGTCGGATGCGACCGGCAAGGCCCAAGTGCCCGTGGTCGTGCCGCCGGGTGTGCCGACCGCGACGGTCATCAGCATCACCAATGGCCAGCGGACTGAAGCGCCCCTGGATCTCCAGGTGCCGCCGTCCAAGACCATCCAGTTCTTCCCCATGTCCAGCTCCGTGCCGTCGGACCCGGGCAAGAAGATCCCGCTGCGGGCCTGGGTTGCCCGCGCGAACGGCGACGCCGCCGCCAACGCCGACGTGTCCTTCACGGTGTCGGCGGGCACGGTGGGACCGGCAGAGCATGTGGGTGAGGGTCAATACACCGCTGCGTGGACGCCCCCGTCGGGCAACACGGCCGCGACCGCCACGCTGCAGGTCACGGTCAACCGCAATGGCACCCCGTTCACGGACTCGATGAACGTGGCGCTCAGCCCGGTCCGTGCCCAGAAGGTCTCGCTGTCGGCCGAGCCCCCCGATCTGGCGCCCGGTGATGCCGGGTTCCAGATCTTCGCCAAGGCGCGGGGACCGGCGGACCAGCCGCTGTCGGGCCGAAACTTGGTCATCGACGCGCTCGGCGCAACGACCAGTGGTGCGACCCGCGACCTCGGTGGCGGTGACTACCAAGCCTCGTTCGCCGCGACCTCGGGCCAGTCCGCCCATGTGGCGGTGGCTGTGGGTGCGCCCCCGACCAACAACCCCGTCCACCGGCTGATGATGCTGCCGGTCACGGGTCAGGTCACACCGGGCGGCAACGCCGCGGAGCGGGTCGCGGTGGTGTCTGTGGATCGCTACGGCTACCCGGTCGCCAACGTGGATGTTGAGCTCAAGTTGCTGACCGGCGATGGCAGCTTCCCCACGACGGTGAACACCGGCGCTCAGGGTGTGGCCTTCGTGTCCTACACGTCCGGCAACATGGCGGGCTGGGTGTCCGTCCAGGGCCGCGCGGCGGGCCATGTCGGCACGGCGGGCTTCATCCAAGCGCCCGACACCGTCAAGCCGATCCCGGCGCCGGTGAGCAACAAGGACGGCGTGGCCAAGCTGCACCGCGCCTGGGCCGACAGCATCGGGGTGGTCTCCCTGGCGCGCGGTGGGTCCGGTGGTGGCACGGTCGTCGCTGCGCCGGTGTCGCTGCCGACGGCGGCAGGTCCAGTGGCGCGGGTCTCGGCGACGGCTGACCCCGGGAGTGTGGCGGCGGGTGGCTCGGTGACCCTCCGCATCAAGCCGGTGGACGCCAACGGCCAGCCGGCCAGCGTGGGCGACTTTGTGTTCATGGCGTCCCAAGGCACGGTCTCTTCGGCGACCCCCTCCGGGGATGGCGGCTATCTCGCCACGTTGACGGTCCCGAGCGACGCGAGCGGTGAGGTCATGATCTCCGTGGGTGCCGCGTCCGGTGCGGTCGCGACCATGTTGAAGGTGCCGGTCTCCGGTGCTGCGGTTGCGGCCGTCGGTGCGTGGGGCCAGCCGGCCGCAGCTCAGCCAGCCGCCGAACCCGCGAAGGAGCCGGTCGCGGAGCCGGCGCCGGTCGAAGAGCCCAAGAAGGAAAAGAAAGAAAAGGCCCCGAAGGAAGCCCGCGAGAAGGGCGACCATCCCTGGCTTCACGCTCAGGCCGGCTATCTCGGTGGTACCTACAACTACTACCAAGCGGCCGTCCAGACCGGCGGCTTCCTGTACGACAACCCCATCACGGTGGGCTTCGATCAGGCCGACAAGGCGGGCACCTTCGGCATGCAGCTCAACGCCCGTGCGTGGTTGCCCATGCTCGAGTACGTCGGCGCCGACATCGGCTTCAAGGGCAGCCGCTGGCAGATCAGCCTGCCCGAGGGCTTTGATGCGCCCATCGCGGACGGCCTGAACAACATCCATGCCAAGGCGCTCGGCCGCTACTTCTTCGACATCGAGCAGGTTCGCCTGTCCGTCGGCGGGGGCATCGGCATGCAGTTCAACGACTTCCTCTACTTTAGCGTGGACCGCGCCACGACCACGGACGGCACCGACAAGCCCGAGTACAACCAGCTCTGGACCACCGGCATGACCTACAACTTCGAGGGGGGCGTCGAAGTCGACGACTTCTTCTGGGCGCAGGGCGGCTACGAGATGGGGCTGACCGACTACAGCGCGCTGTACAGCGACCGGATGTATCTGGAGCTGGGCTGGGCCTTCATCGACAACATGTATGTGTTCGGCAACTTCGACCGCATGCACCGCTCGACCAAGGTCTACTACGGCGAGAGCAAAGAGTACGTCGGTAATCTCGAAGACAGCCACCTGCGCTTTGGTGGCGGTCTCGGCTACCAGTTCTGAGCTTGGGTTCGATGACCTGGGCCTGCACGGCGAGAGCGCTGTGCAGGCCCAGTGTCGCTTCAGACGACCGGCCTGTCAGCCGCCGCGTGTGATGACGACCCGCCGCAGGATGATGTCCTCGTTGGGCAGATCGGCCTTGCCACGGGGCACGTCGGCGATGGCCCGCACCACGTCGAGGTCGCGGCACCGGCCGAAGATGGTGTGCTTGCCGTCGAGCTGGTTGGGGGTGCCCCGGTCGGTGATGAAGAACTGGCTGCCGTTGGTGTCGGGGCCCCGGTTGGCCATCGCGAGGATGCCCGGGCGATCGAACACCAGCCCGTTGTGGGTCTCGTCAGCGAACTCGTAGCCGGGCCCCCCGCGGCCGTTGCCCAGTGGGTCCCCGCCTTGGATCATGAAGTTGGGCTTCACGCGGTGAAAGCGGGTGTTCGGGTACAGCGGCCGTGTGGTCTCGGCACCAGTGGCCGGGTCGGTCCATGCCTTTGTGCCCTCGGCGAGCTGGACGAAGTTGGTGACCGTCGCGGGGGCGTCATCGGGCAGCAAGGTGCACCGAATGCTGCCCTTCGACGTCTCGAACGTGGCCGAGAGCGCTTGACCGGGTCCGAGCCCAAGGATGGCCCGGGCGGCGTCCTGGCGGGCGTTCTTGAGCTCGCGGTCCCGTGCCGTCAGCCGAGCCGCCAGCTTGTCGGCGTCCTTTTCCAGGCGGGTGTTCGCCTTCTCGAGCTCAACAATGCGCTGCTGGGCGACGTCGAGGGCGCGGGTCAGCTCGGGATCGGGTCCGCATCCGACCACCGCGAGCACAGCGCAGGTGGCGACGAGGGACGAGGGAGTGGGCGACATGGGGGGCTCCGATGGTCGAGGGCGGGGAGTCCACCCGGATGGCGGGCTGGCCTGCGTCGGTGGGAACCGCTGCCTATGCGGCCAGCGGGGGCGGGTCGGTGGAGATCTTCCCGCAAATCCCGGTGGGGGGCCGTGGCCAGCACCATGATTCTTCCGGCCCGGGGCCGCAATGAATTAGGTGCCTCTGGCATCCGGTCTCCCCACGGTCGCAGGGGCGAGCGCGCCCACGTTGGCCGCGCACGTGTGGGGCGCCGCAAGGAGTCTTCAATGGAATCCGTTCGCATCTATCTTCGCACGCCGCTGTTTGCCGCGCGCAAGTCCTCCCATGTGCCCCAGGGCGCGGTCGTTCTCGAGGGAAAGGTGGAAGAACAAGCCCACGGCGGCATGGTCGTGGCAGTCCACGGCTGGCTCGATGACCAGGGCCGTGCGCTCGAGGGGGCGGCCAAGCGCTTGTTCTTGCCGCTCGCCAAGATTGACCACGTCGAGTTGTTGGATGGGGATGCGGCATGAGGCCGATGGTCAGGCTCTTGACGATGGGGACCCTCCTCGCCAGCGGGTGCGGGAAGATGGCCATCGACGGCGAGGTGGTGGATGCCAAGGGCGCACCCCTCGCGGACGCGTCCGTCACGGCGGTGGGCAGCCCCTGCTACACCCGCACCGACGCGGCCGGAAAGTTTGCGTTGGAGTGCCAACCGGGCACCCACACCGTTGTGATCTCTGCTGAGGGCTTCACCTCGGAAGAGTTCACACAAGACGCCAGTGAGCGCAAGCGCTACGACAGCGGGCGCCACCTGCTCATCCAAGTCCCCGAGAAGCACGGCCTGCACCTGTTCGCGGACAATGAGTACACCGAGATGCGCCCGGGGCGGCTGGCGCGGTCGCTGGCGACGGAGGGCAAGCTGACCCACCGGGCCGTCTGTCTCGATGCCGACAAGAGCGAAGCCAACACGCTCGCCGCCGGCACCCACGCGTTGTTCGACTTCGAACACCCGGGCTGGCGGCCCTTCAAGCTGGACGCTGATGGGTGTGCCTACCGGGACACCAAGAATGAGCGCCACCAGTGGTCGGTGACGTACCGCGAGAAGGCCCCCTACGAAGTGAAGACCATCAACGAGGGCAAGCAGATCGCCTTGATGCAGCTCACCGCGGGGGACTACTTCATCGCCGACTGGAAGGGCTTCTTCGTGGGCGCCGACCAGAAAGAGCAGAAGTACTCCTACACGGGGTACTGGCTCAAGGTGCGCTGAGGCGGGCGGGGCGGGGTGTGCTTCCCCACAAAGCCTTGACGCCGGCGCGAATGTGTGTATAATCGCCCGCCGGCTGGCACGCAGACCGACGCGGTCCCCAGTCCGCACCGTCGTCGTGTGCTCAGCCTTGGTGGTGCCCCCATGGGCGTCGCCGTCCGGTCCGTGCCGCGCGTGCGTGGCCAACCAACACCAGGGTCGAGGAGCCAATCAGATGGAGTTCAAGGTCGGAGATATGGCCGTCTACCCGGGCCACGGCGTGGGCGTGATCAGCGATGTCGAGACCGTTGACATCGAGGGCAGCGAAGCCACGATGTACGTGCTGAAGATCCTCGACAACGGCATGACCATCCGCATCCCGGTGCAGAATGCGAGCGCCCTCGGCGTCCGCAATGTCATCTCGGTCGGCCAGGTCGCCAAGGTCTACGAGGTCCTCAAGGACCGCGATGTCCCTGCGGACAACCAGACCTGGAACCGCCGCTATCGCGAGTACCTCAACAAGATCCAGACCGGCGACCTCATCGAGGTGGCCAAGGTGCTGCGGGACTTGGCGCTCCTCCGCAAGGACAAGAACCTGTCCTTCGGTGAGCGCAAGATGTACGATCAAGCCAGCAACCTGCTGATCCAAGAGATCGCGGTCGCTGAGGACAAGGACGAGAAGAAGGTCCGCACCAAGATCGAGACCATCTTCAAGAGCTGAGCGCGTGGCGCTCCTCGCCCCAGGGCGAACAGGACCGATTGTGAGCCAACCCTCCCCCAGCGCAGCGTCCATGTTCCGATGTTGGTGCCGTCTGGGGGATGTGGGCGTCGGGACTGCTTAGGGGGTTCCGACCCCAGCCCTCAGGCGGATGCACGCCGTCTCCGGTCGTTCGGGGATGGCGTGAGTGCTTCTTGGGCACCGAGTCCCGGTGGTCTCACTCCCCTACGCTTTTGTCTGTGCCCGAACCGGCCCAGAGACCTTGAGGATATCGATGGAAACCGCAGCAGTGTCGCCGATGCGCATCTACAACACCCGCAAGCGCTCGCTTGAGGACTTTGAGCCAACCGAGCCCGGACACGTGCGTCTCTACGTCTGCGGCATGACGGTCTACGACTACTGCCACATCGGTCACGCGCGGGCAATGCTCACGTTTGACATGGTCTACCGTTGGCTCAAGGCGCGCGGGTGGCGGGTCACGTATGTGCGTAATCATACTGATGTGGACGACAAGATCATCGCGCGGGCCATCGAGAATGGCGAAGAGCCCTTGGCCCTGGCCCAGCGCTTCATCGCGGCGCTGGACGAGGACTTGTGCCGACTTGGGCTGCTGCCGCCGGATGTGGCGCCGCTGGTGTCGGACAACATCGAGGGCATCGTGGCCATGGCCTCCACCCTCATCGAGCGGGGGCACGCCTATGCGGTGGACGGCGACGTCTACTTCGCGGTGGAGAGCTTCGAGCGCTACGGCGAGCTGTCCGGGCGCAAGCTCGACGATCTGAGGGCCGGCGAGCGGGTGAACGTGGACGAGCGCAAGCGCCATCCCGGCGACTTTGCGCTGTGGAAGTCGGCCAAGCCGGGTGAGGTCTCGTGGCCCTCGCCGTGGGGTCCGGGTCGGCCGGGCTGGCACATCGAGTGCTCGGTCATGGCCACGCGCCACCTGGGCGAGACGTTCGACATCCACGGCGGTGGCATCGACTTGGTGTTCCCCCACCACGAAAACGAGATCGCCCAATCCGAGTGCGCCTCGGGCGTCCATCCGTTTGCGCGGGTGTGGATGCACAATGGCCACTTGAACATGGCCGGCACGAAGATGAGCAAGTCGCTGGGCAACATCATCCGCATTCGCGACATCCTCGACGAGGTGCCCGCGGAGACCCTGCGGTTGCTGTACCTGGAGAGCCACTACCGCAGCCCCCTGCCGTACTCGGCGGAGCGCTTGCGGGAGTGCCTCGTTGCGTTGGACCGGGTGTACTCGGCCAAGGAAGTGCTGGAAGAGATCGCGGCCTTCCCGATCGGCGCGGATGCAGAACAGCTCGTCAAGGAGCTGGGCGAGACGGCCGAAGACCTGCACCAGCGGACGATGGTGTTCGCCAAGCGCTTTGCTGAAGCGATGGACGACGACTTTGCCACCGGGCGCGCGATTGCGTTGCTGCACGAGCTGGCCCGGTCCGCCAATCGGTTCGCCAACAACCGCAAGTGGCGCAAGCGCTCGGCGGCGCTGGCGGTTCCGGCGCTCAAGGCGATTGAGCGGTGCGGAAAGGTGCTGGGCATCGGTGCGTTGACGAGCGCGGACTGGTTTGACCAGGTCAAGGTGCGCCGCCTGCGGGCGGTGGGCCGGGATGCGTCCGAGATTGAGTCTCGCATCGAAGCACGGCTTGCCGCTCGGGCGAACAAGGACTGGGCCGAGGCGGACCGGGTGCGGGTTGAGCTTGATGAGCTGGGCATTGTGCTGATGGACGGGCCCCAGGGCACGACCTGGCGGATGCGGCTGACCGACGACGCATAGGCCAGCGCTTCAGACAAAGAAGGCCGCCCTGGACAACAACCCAGGGCGGCCTTCGCTTGTCTTGTGTTGCGCTACTTGATCAACACAGCGGCACAGGCCACCTTCTTTTCCGTCTTGCCAGCGCAGGTGCTGTTGATGACGGTGTGGACCACTTCGCCGGCGCCGCTCGCGGACGGTGCCTCAAACTTGTTGGAGAAGTGCCACTGGAGGATCTTGTCGGCTTCGCCCACTTCGGCGGGCTTGAGGCCCTTGGTGAGGGGCTTGCCGTTGAGCCACGTGTCGAAGGTGTGGGTGCAGCCTTCGGCGGGCTTCTGGACGTCGCCGGCCAGATACCAGAAGTGCACGTCGGAGCCCGGGGGATGGATGGTCTCGGTGCGCACATTCGCCGGGTCGGACGGGTAGTCGCCGGACTTGCTGGCGATCAGGTCCTGGTGGTTGGTGCAGTGTTCCCAGAGCAGCTCGCCCATCTCGTTCTTCACGAACGGGTTGACACCGGCCGGGTTGGAGTCCTCGACCCGCTTGCCGTTGTAGATGGTGAGGTAGTTGTCCTGGACCACCAGCCGGCAGGCCTTGGTGTCGAGCTTCACGTAGATGATGCCGCGAAGCTTGTTGCCAAGGTTGTTGTTGTTCATCAAGAAGGACTTCCACTCGGGCTTGTCGCGGTACTTGTCCGCAAGCTCGGTGCCTTCTTTGATGCCCTTGGCGATCTCGTCATCGGTGAGGTCGGGCGCAAACTTCTTGAGCGTGGCTGCGTCACACTTGGCACCGCCGGCAATGAAGGCCTGACAGTAGTCCTTGGGCTTGGCGGCCTCGCGGCAGATGAGCTCTTTGCCGTTCTCTTCGCAGTTGTAGGTGTACATGTCCGCGACGGAGCCGACGTTGTAGAGCGCTTGGAGCTTGCCCGCATCCTTCTTGAATTTCAGGCGGATGGCGTGGTCCGGGGTCTCGGACTTGTCGGGGTTTGCTTTGAGGAACACCCACTCGGTCTTGTCGAGAGTGGAGAAGCTGAGGTCGCACGCGGCGGCGTTGTCGTCCCCAGCCATGTTGATGGTTGTGCTCTTTTCTTCGCAGCCGGAGAGACCAGCAACACCCAAGCCAAGGGCGAGCAGTGCCCCTCTCGACAGCCATCGACTCTGCATGTTCAACTCCCATGGGCCCACCGGTCGCGGGGCCCGCAGGGGGTGCGGACCTCTCTGGGCCGGATCTCGGCGAGGCTGGACCCTACCACAGGTCCAGTCTCCGAAGTGGGCGCGGCGGGGCTGATGTCGGTTAGCTGCGGCGTCTCGACAAACTGGGAGATCCCTTGGCCCTGACAATTCTGTTTGCGACCCGCAATGCGCACAAGATCGGTGAAGTGAAGGAGATCCTGGCGCCGCTGGGCTTGGACGTGCGGTCCCTTGATGCGTTTCCCGATCTGCCCGAGCCGCCGGAGGACGGCGACACCTTCGTGGCCAATGCGTTGCAGAAAGCGCGCTTTGTGGCGGCCCAGACCGGCATGGTGGCGGTGGCGGATGACTCTGGGCTGGCGGTGGATGCGCTGGGGGGGCGGCCAGGGGTGCACTCGAAGCGCTTCACGCCGGAGGCTCGGGCTGACACCAACAACGCGAAGCTGCTGCGAGAGCTGGCGGGCGAGGATGATCGGGGGGCGCGCTTTTGTTGTGCCATCGCGCTGGTGGGGCCAAGCGGGGAAGGGACGGCGGAGGGCACGTGCGAGGGTCGGATTCTGCGCACGCCGGGTGGCGAGGGTGGGTTTGGCTACGATCCGCTGTTTGAAGCGGTGGCCCTGCCGGGGCGCAGTCTCGCCCAGGTCAGCGCGGCGGAAAAGAACGCCGTCAGCCACCGCGGGGAGGCCTTTCGGCAGCTTCCGGGCTTGCTAAGGGCGCAGGGGCTGTTGCCAGACAAGCCTGCCTCGTGAGCAGACCACTGTCTCGGATGAAACTTGCCCATGGCTGGGGCATCGGTCCACCACTCGCTGTGGGACGGTCCCGCAGCCCAGTTGCGAATGGACGAGGTGGCTCGGATGCGGAAGATTCTACTTGTGGTGGGCGTGCTGGCGATGGCCTGCAACGGTGAGGACAAGGACTCAGCCAGCGATGCTGAGGACGCCGTGGCGGCGGACCTCTGGGGCGAGATCGATGGCTACTCAAGCTGGGGTCAGGTCGCGCCATGGACGGACGTGCAGCCGTCGGTGTCGGTGCATGGCTCGTTCGTGCAGATCTGGGTCAACAGCACAGGTGCCGCAGCGGCGGAGGCGGGTGGCACGGACTTCCCCGAGGGCACGATCTTGGTGAAGGAAGGCTACGACGCCGAAGACGGCGCCCCGGTCGCCGTGACCGCGATGTGGAAGGGTGCGGGGTCCGAAGCCACGGGCGGCTGGTACTTTGCGCGCTACTCGGCCTCGGGCGACATCGAGATGTCCGGTGACGACGCGGCAGAGGCGTGCGGGGGCTGCCACTCGGCGGGTCCGGACTACTCGCTGGCATGGTCTGCGGAGTAGCATCGGGGTGCCCAAGAGACACTGTGGCCGCGTCGACAATGACGCGGCCACGGTCGTTCTGGGGGCGTGCTACCAGCGCCAGGCGAAGCGGGTGCGGCCGGTGTAGATGTTGCCGGGCGCGGTGTAGAACTCGGCGGCCATGTCGATGTGTTTGATGACCTTAAACTCGGCGCCGACCGAGCCGGTGAAGCCCGCGTAGGGGTCGGAGTTGTTGGTCACCACGGCGTCGTCGCCGATGTAGAAGAATGTCGACACGTCGGTGAAGCCGAGCGCAATGTAGGGCTCGATGGTCTTCTCGCCGGACAGCTCGATGTCGTAGCCAAACAACGCATCGACGCCGAACGTGGAGCCCATGTAGAAGTCGTCGTAGGCCTCGCCGTCTTCTTCGAATGGCGTGGCGATCTCGGCGATGGTCTTGAGCATGGTCGCGTGGAAGCGGGCGCCGTATCCAAAGCCGCTGTCGGTGGGCATGCCCCAGCCAATCTCGGTGGAGAGGATGACGTTGCGGGTGCCGAAGACGGTGATGGGGGGCACATAGGCGCCGCCGACGTACAGCGTGCCGAAGCGGTCACCGGGCATGGTGTACAGGAAGCGCGGCCGGGGCAGGATGGGCGCTTTGTTGGTGTCCTCGGTCTTCGTATAGTTGAGGACCAGCCGGCCTTCGCAGGGCACGGGCGGGATGACGCTGAGCTCGATGCCCACGGAGCCATGGCCGGGCTTGTAGGGCACGGGACCGTGGGTGGGCGACAGCGTGGTCGCGAGGGCGAAGAAGTTGAGCAGGTTGTTCTGCTGGTCGGCTTCGCTGTAGTCCGCGGGCGGGCCGGCGTCGGCGACGTCCTGGCAGGCGGGGTCGATGTAGGCGTGTGCGGTGCCCGAGGAGAGCAGGGCCGCGGCGAGAATGTTCAACATGGGATGCTCCGCGGCTCAGGAGCCGAAAGTGTCGAGGACGTATTGGGCGACGGCTTCAGACTCAGCGCTGTCGGTGTAGATGGCGGGCATGCCGGCTTGGCCGTTCTCGACGAGGGTGATGATGGCGTCGAGGGTCTTGCCGGGAACTTCGTCCGACAGGCTCGGCGCGTAGCCGCTGTCGCCGTCGGCGCCATGGCATGAGGTGCAGCCTGAGTCGAAGAGTGCCTCACCATCCGCGGTGCCACCCGCACCATCGGCGCCATCGCTGCCGCCGGCGGAGCTGCACTCGGCGCCGGCGTCGATCCAGTCACCCACGATGGTGAGGTTGCCCTCGGACATCATGCCGGTGGGGGGCATGGGGCTGCCGGCGTCGGAGATGCGCTGGTACAGGACGCTGCCCTCGGCATCACCGGGGATGACAAAGCGGTCGTTGAGCACACTGTCGCAGAACACATCTTCGGTGAGAACCAGGAAGGATGCGCTGCCGTCGGCGGCATGGCAGCTGGTGCAGTTGCCTTCGACGACCTGAATCACGGCGTCGTAGCCTTCACCCTCGACGTTGACTTCGAGGGTGTTGAAGGTGGTGTCGTCGCAGGCGGCGGCACCGAGCAAGAGCAGGGCGATCGCGGTGGTGCGCCTGCCGAAAGTGGTGGGCATCGGTTCCTCCAGGGTCCTAGGCGGGCGAGGGTAGCCGATCTGACCTTGGAGGGTGCGCTGAAGTGGCTGAAGTGGTCTTAAGCGTGGGCTGGGCGCCTCTGGCCGGGCGGGGGTCGGGGCAGTCTGGTGTGGTGCGCGAGGATGCGTGGCTGGTTGGCGGGGTAGTGGTTAGTGTTGGGGGCCTTCGGGGAGTAGCGCAGCCTGGTAGCGCATCTGCTTTGGGAGCAGAGGGTCGCAGGTTCGAATCCTGTCTCCCCGACCATTCGAGAATGCTGGCCCGGTCGTCCTTTTGGGGTGGCCGGGCTTGTCTTTTTTTGGGCTGTGACAGCCGACTGTGTCCATCCACTGTGACCAATGTCGGACACAGCCTGGTCTGAGATGGACGCGGCGAGTCGATCTGCGACGGCGACTGCCGCGCCCGCCGTCCGGGCAACTGTCGCGGTGAGGTAGCGTTGCGTCGTTCGCAGGTCGCTGTGTCCGAGGGCTGCTTGGGCCGCGGCCGCGTCGCCCGTGCCCTGGGTGGCCCACGTGGCGTGGCAGTGGCGGAGGTCCCGCAGGGTGATGGTCTTTTTGTAGCCGATGGCCTTTCGGGCCGAGCTGAAGCTCTTGCGGTGGTCGATGGCGAACAGCGGGGCATCCCAGGAGCCGGTGTCCCGGGCATCTTCGATCCACCCGAGGCACTCGGGAGTCAGGCCCAGGACGCGCTCACGTCGGGTCTTCGCAGCTTCGGCGGGAACCCGGAGCAATGCAGGCACGCCGGTGCCGGCTGGCGCAGACTCCACCCAGTCCCACGTCAGGGCCCGCAGCTCTTCGGCGCGAAGGCCCGTGCGGAGGCCAACTTGGGCTTGTCGATGGGCCTCCGGACACTGCTCAGCCAGCCGCGCGAGCCAAGCCTGGATGACCTCGGGCGGGTGCAGCTTTCCCCGCTGCCATTGGCGTGGGGGATCGGCGCGCAGCTTGGGCCACTGCGTGGGGAGCGCATCGAGTGAGCCCCGGCGGTGGGCGATGGCCAGCGCCCGCTTGAGCGCCTGGAGTTCCTTGCGAATGCTCTGGCCGCGCACCCCTTCCTTCCGTCGCGCCGCAACGAATCCTGTGACCACGTCGTAGGTCACAGCCGCCGGATCCAGCTCGGGGCTGAGGTGGCGGCACAGGTGCCCCCAACACGCTTCGATGGACTGGAGCTGGCGACCGCCGACCCCGCGGGCATGGGCCTCGCTCACGTCGAGACCGGCGAGGAGGGCGAGGTCGTCCCCTTCCCGCCGCGCAGGCCGACCAGTCGCGGCGACGACGTCGTCCCGGTACGCCCGTGCTGTCGCCTCAGCCTCTCCGCGATGGACTGTGCCAGCGGAACGGCGGAATCGCTTGCCGCCGTGGCGGAAGTCGAACCACCAGTTCTCGGAGCCCTCTCGCTGGTAGAGGGTGATGCTGGGGAGGCGGACGCGGGACGAAGTTCTGGACACGGGGCCTTCGGGGCGATGGTGGAGGGCTGGCGCTGGGCGGCGAGCCACGAGTCGAGATCGGACTTGAGATAGTAGGGCGTGCGGCCCACCTTGAGACAGGCGGGACCACCGCGATGGGGCGTGTTCCGAGCGAGGTACTCGCGGGAGCATCCGAGGTAGGCGGCGGCTTCGGCGCGGGTGAGCATGTCGGGTCGGCGGTTCATGCGGCCTCTCCGGAGTCGTGGATGGGCAGGCGCAGCACGGCATCGGGAAGGGCGCGCAGTCGACCTCTCTGGAGCAAGTGGCGGACAACGAGGCGCAGGAGCTGGCCACCCTCAGCGCCGGCGACGTCGTCGTAGCTGACGCCCTTGGGGTCAGTGATCAAGCCGAGGACGTGGGTCTCCAGCCGGTCCACAAGAAGGAGGTCGGCGCTGGTCTGCTGGATCTCGCGGAGTCTGCGCTCGTGCGCCCGGGCCCTTCGAGCTTGCGCTGACGCGGGCATCTTTGCGGGGACGTGCAGGAGGGCGTAGGTCTTGCTCATGCCGCAGACTCCGCGTGTTGAGTTGGATCCTGCGACAGAGCCGAGGAGTCGCCATGGCAATCGAAGTCACAACCGGCAACCCGCGAAAGCTCCTCCGGGCGCTGAAGGACGATCTCCAGCACGGCATCTTTCGCTCGTGGGGCTTGGATGACGACCTGTTCGTCTTTCAGGAGGGGGTCCGCTTCTTCGGGGCCTTCCAGCCAAGCATCAGCCCTCGTCGGCTTCTGTTCGTCGCCAACCGGCCTTTGCTGGAGGGGCAAGCCTTTCCCTACTCTGCGGAGTCCTGGGCCCTGGCCCACGCTCGCTTGCTGCAACTCATCTTGATTGACTACAGGCAAACGGTCGTCCAGGCGACCTATGTCGAGCACGAGCACGACGAGATTTGAGGCGGCGTGCAGCCGGCCCAGGCGCGGTTGATGACTGGTCACGCGACCTCCTGTGCCGTTGAGGGGGCCTCTCGCTGGGCGCGTTGGCGCCACTCGGTGCCCTCGACGGTGTGCTGCACGCCGTCCCCTTCCCCGCGGTAGCGAATCAATCGGAAGCGGGGTGCGATGGGCTGGAGGTTGACCATGCGGGAGCCGAGGACGATGACCGGCTCACCGTCGAGCCACCAGCGCTCGCCCTTTCGGGGCCAGAACGGCGGCTGGCAGGTCTCGCAGGTGGTCCGGGGGCGGCCGCCGCGCCCTGGGTAGAGCTCGACGGGGCCCTCGCACTTGGCGCAGAGCCGAGCGTGGGGGAAGACGCCGGGGGCAGCGTGGGCCAGCTCAAGCTGGGGGGCCGCGGTGGCGGGCGCAAGGCGAGCCGGGGTCAGGGCTGGGGCCGGTTCAGCGGCTTCATCGTCGGCTGTGAGTCCACGCACGAGCACGAGGCAGGTGGTGGCCTCGGGGGTGCTGGCCCGGGCACCCCAGTACCGCCAGCCTCGGATGGCTCTGGATGCGGGCACGCGCTCGAAGTCGATGAACCAGTGGGTGTAGATGACGGGGCCCCGTGCGGTGGGGTCGGCAATGACGGACGGGCGGGCGGTCTCGACGATGCCCCACTGACCGGCGGACAGACCGAGTCCCCGGTGGTCGGCCCAGGATTCTAGGCGGAGCCGGATGGCTTCGGGGTCTTCGCCGGGGGGCGCAGCGATGTCGATGATGGCCATGGGCAGGGTGTTCATGCGGCAATCCGGACCAGCGCGTACCCACCATCGCTCGGGTCGCGACAGAGCACGCCACGGGAGCTCAGCTTGGCCAGGGCCCGACGGACCAGCCGAGGCGAGCGCTCGGCACGCCGGGCGATGGACAGCGTGGAAGGCCGGTGGCCCTGCTGCCGCAGGTCTGAGATGGCTTCGCACACGAGGCGTGCGAGGGAGTGGGGGCCGGCATGGAGGATGGACGGGCGCATGGGGACCTCGCGGGAAGTGGGCGCGGGGCGGGTCATGCGGCCTCCCCTGCGACCAAGGCTGGAGAGGGATTCACTCGCTCGAAGAGCATGAAGTCGGCCGACCACGGGGGTGCGGTGCCCGCCGCGTCCAACCAGGCGGCCTCGACCGAGTTGCCCCAGCCGACGATGTGCCAGCTCGGCGAGACCACCACGAAGGTCGGCAGTCCGGACGATGGAGAATCGGCGCCCTCTGGGCCTTCACGCTCTACGGAGGAGTTGAGGCTCGGGGGGATGTGAGGCCCGGAGGGCGCCGACAGAGGGGGGAGCGCCGGGCGCAGCTCGGCCTGGCCGTCGATGACTCGCTCAACCGCGAGGGAGCGGAGCCAGGGCTCGAAGGCGAGGGACGCTGCGAGGGCGGGGTGCCCATGGCAGACCCGGGCGCGAGCGTCGTCGAGGGCCTCGCGCGGGGTGTTGCCTCCACCTAGGGCCGCGGCCGAGGGGATGACTCCCAGTGGTTGGGTGGAAATGGCCAGCCAGACGGTGTTCACGGTGGTGAAACAGCGGCCAAGGCCCGCGTTGGGGCGGGTGGAGATTGCGGACTGGCGTGCAGGCATTTGCGTCTCCTACCAAAATACACCTGAGACGCATATCACTACAATAGACCTGTCGGCTATTTTTTTCTTCGCCTGCTTGTCACGGCTGGTCCGTTGCCAGAGTCCGGGTCCTCGGCCCATTGGATGAGTGGCTCAGACACGTGAGACGCCTCCGCGAGCACGTCAACGTAGCTGTCTAGCATTCGACGGGCAGTCGGCGACATCCTGGGAATCAGAGTCGTCATTCGTGTGAGCAGCGTGTCCTCGGGCTCTTCGGGCAGTCCGGACGTCGACCGGAACTCCAGTTCATGCCCACACGCGCGTAGCCAATCGAGCAGAACATCCGCCATCGGCACCCGTAGGCCGCGTTCGATCGCAGACACGTAGGGCTGACTCACGCCGATCGCGTTGGCCAATTCGGTCTGCGTCAGCTTGGCCCTCTTGCGAACGGTGCGAAGCCGCTGTTGCAAGGGGTTTGGGGCTGGTTTTCGATTGGATGCCTTCATGGGCTCCAGGCTAGCTGAGATGATCAGCCTTGACGCAATACACCTGACAGGTGTAAATGCTAAAATATCCAGGAGTGATGAATGAGGACCTTGCGACGACTCCGCCGGGCCAAGGGCCTGACGCAAACGGCGGTGGCGAAGGCTGTAGAGATCAGCCAGCCATATGTGTCGGCCGTCGAGAGCGGTCGAAAGGTCCCGTCTCTGCCTGTGATCAATCGGTGGCTGGGCTCACTCGATGCCACTGACAAGGAACGAGCCCAGGTGATGGCGGAACTGGCCTCACCGGTGGAAGCAGCTGCATGACGCCCTCCCACGCCCTCCCCATCGACCGGGGCACCGCTGAACCAGAGCCGTGCCCCCCACTGAATGACAAGAACGCGGCGGTGCTGGCACTCGACGAGATCTCTGCCCTCTGCGGCGACTCCACGGACTGGGAGTACCCAGGCCAAGTGGTCCGGAGCGTTGAACTGGCCCTGGGTCGGTGGAACGACTCGATAGCCCAGCTTCGCGCCATCGAGCGGAGGGTGGAGGGCTTGCGCTACAGAGTCGAAGCCCTTGGCTCCCTTGTTCGGATCGGTCGCCAAGGTGCGCGGATGATGGCGTTCTACTTGGTCGCGTTTGCAGTGCTCTATGTGGGTGTGCTGGTCGCGCTCGGTCCGCCGCCACCGCTGCCCAGCCCCGGTGCCTTGTTGCTCGTGACGGTCGGCTGGCTCCCTCCGTTGGACGCCATTCGGCGGGCCATCCGTATTGTCCGGGGGGCCCACGATGTCTGAGTCTCGCAAGGCTGGAGAGCCCGGCTACGTCGACCGTGTTGGCCAGGCGCTTCTGGTTGCCCATGCGGTCTTGGGCGCCTTTGTGGTCACGCTGACGTTCTGGGGCTCGCTCATTCTGGTCCTGTCGCGGATCAGCCAAACAGGGATCGCCTCCATGCTGTTGTCGGTGCCGGCGTTTGTGTACGCATGTCTGGTGCTCGTCATCGCATCGGCTGATCGGCGGATCTACGCGGCGACCGGTGTGGACCCCTGGTCCAACCTCGCCCGGATTGCTGTCGGCCGGGCAGAGGCCTGGTTTCGCTCCCATGAGTAGCGACCACGTCCAACACGCCTTCATGCGGGCCCTTCTCGACATGCCTGGGGTCACCCAGAGCGCGGTGGCGGGACGGATCGGCGTGGACCGTTGCATGGTGTCTCGCTGGCTTCATGCCGAGCGGGCCCTGCGCTTGAGTGATGCCCTGTTCCTGGTCGAGCGGTGGGGTGGGCGACCGCTCGTGGAGGCCGGCCGGGCGGTGGGCCTGACACTCTCTGTGTCTGAAGATGCCGGCGGTGAGGTCCTTGAGGGCGACACAGAAGACCTGCGGGTGGAGCTGTTGGGTGGCTTGTCCGCCGAGGTGGCTCAGCTTGCGGCGGAGTTGTTGAGCGCGCCCGAGACGCCCGATGGGCGGGCGGTCTTGATTGGGCGGGTGCGTCGCATCGAAGAGCTGTGCCAGCGGGTGCAGCAACGTCTGTTGAGCGCGGGCTGAGGCTCGCAAACCAAGGGGAATGCAATGTCATCGACCGAAGAAGCGCCCGCCGTGGCGGAGAGTGCCGAGCAGGCGAGCCTCAAGCCTCCGATTGAGGCGGAGCTTGCCGTCTTCATGGAGGGCTTGGGGCGTCGCCTCGTGAAGGCTGGGCGCCTCGTCGACCAGTGGCACGAGGAAGGTCGGCCGACGGACAACCTGCCGGTGACGGGTCGCGGCGCATCGTTTGCCGCGTTCTTTCGGCTTGCGGCAGATCGGGAAATGCTGCTGGGACCGGAGGACGTGGCCCTGGACGAGCTTCGGGAAGCGCTCATGCAGGTGGTGAGGGAAGTGTACCCGGCCGGCGGTGCCGAGCTTGCGGTCGAGATGGCGCCGCCGATGCTGGCCGCCATTCGGGACTGGGACGCAAGAGAGACGTTCCGCAAGACGCTTGAGCAGTGCCCCATCTTCGGCATTGCTGCGGACTGGGCGGAGCTTCACGTGGGTGTCCGTGCCCGGTGCGCGGCGGTGCCCGAGGGCGAGTTCGAGCTGTCCGACATGGAGGTCTACGCGGCCGGGGAGCTGTTGCAGATGGCCGCCAAGTGGGCAGAGCTGGGCCGTCCGATGCCCCCGACCGTGAACGACGCCGACTGTGGCGCGTGGCTGGTCGACCACCTGGACTGGCTGCCCCTCGCCGGGCAGGACCAGATGGCGCCCGAGCTGGCCCGCGAGCTGCTGCTGACCAATCCGGCGGACGTGCGGTTGCGGGCAGCCTCGGCCCGGGCGTTGGGCCCCAACCCGCCGCGGGCGGCGCACGCCCTCTCGGGGCTGGCCGCGGATTGGCGATGCCTGCACCTCGATGTCGTGGAGCGCGCCGAACAGGCCCGGGTGGACGGGGGCCCATTGGTGATGGACAAGAGGGACCGTCGGCTCGCTCGAGAGTTTCTGGAGTCCGCCGGGGACTGGCACCGGGCTGGACGGCCAACGGTCCACCCCGCCGACGCGGCTGCAGGCGCCTGGTTGGCGGAGCGCCTGGATTGGGCGGTGGAGGGTGAGTGGATGCTGCCCCAGGACCGCGCCCTTGAGTTGTTCCTCACCAACCCCCTCGACCTCGTGGCCCCAGCCGCGCCGGTGGACCCGGCCGCGGTCTGAGCTGTTCCCGCTGTTCTCACTGTTCCCACGGGTGGCAAACACAGCCCACCCAAGTCCCCCCAAACCAACCCAACGGCCACCCTGGAGGCCCCATGCAACCCGACGTGTCCCCCGAGACTGAGACCCGCAAGCTCCTGTCAATCGAGGACATCGAGCGCTTCTACGATGAATGCCCGAGCATTGACGTGAATGCGCACTGCTCCTTTCCGACGCTGGAGGCGGTCTGGCGTGAGTCCCACCGGCTGCACAAGAAGTCGGTGAACCTGGCTCGGCTGGTCGCCCGCGACCTCAAGGCGGGGAGTTCGAGTGTCCTGGCGGACCACCACGAGATGGGATCATTCCGTCCCTTCCTCATGGCCCTGCGGAACGAGCCCGACGGGGCACGGCAGGTGGTTGACCTGGTGCTCCGGACCACGCCCGAAGGGGCCCTCGCTGAGCACGCTGCCCTGGAGGCCATGGCCTTGAACGCGGAGATGGCTGAGCGCAGCGAGGCGGAGCTGCCCCGGGCCGGTGGGTCGATGCTGCAAGCGATGGGGGCGGCCAACAAGTTTGTGGAGCTGTTCGACGAGATCCGCGACTGTGCGATCGGTGCCATCGTCTGGCACAACCTCGGGCGGCCTGACCCGTGGGACGGCACCCAGCCGGAGGTGTTGGCGCTGTGGACCCAGTTTGCCGACACGGCCCACCAGAAGGGGCCCTACGCGGCATGTCGGACCTTCAGCGTGCTGCCTCCCCACGACGCTTGGCTGGACTTCACGGTCGAAGCCGAAGAGCCCAACGGGGGCTGGGACTACGTTGTGGAGCCCCCTGACGCGTCCGACAGCACGGGCGCAACCCAAGACAACACGCCTCTGAACCCCAGCCCACCGGCCTCGCCGGTTGAGGGCTGACGACGGGCATTGTGCCCGTGCGCCATGTTGGCGCATGACGGAGACCGAGTGACTGAAGACAGCTACATTGTGAGTGACGCGGGCCCGCCGGTGGGCGTGTCTCCCCTGGACTTGGCCGAGGCGTTGGTCGATCCCCAGGTGGTGCGCGTGTTGGACCGGCTGGCCCGTCGCTACAGCGGCGGGATGGTGGAGTTCGAGGACCTTCGCCAACAAGCCCTGATGCATGTCATCGAGCAAGTGCAAGCGACCCATGACCCCGAGAGTGGGCCGCTCGTGGCGCACATCATTGGGTGCCTGCGGCGCAACATGTTGTGGGCCCGGCGGGAGCTGCTGGCCCGGCGCAACGGACAGGACCGCGGCGAGCAGCTCACCCGGACAGGCGACGTCGAGACCCTGCTGGAGACCCACCAGCCGGCCGAGCCGGACTCGGCGATGGAAGCCGCTGCTGAGGTCGAGTGGCTCAAGGGACGGCTGGGGCGGTTGACCGAACGGCAGCGGCACCATGTCTCACTGCGGATGTTCCTGGGGCCTCGGCCGGTGCTGGTGGCGCGGGAGCTGGGCATCACAGTGCGTTGGGAGCGGCGCCGGTGGAGTGCCATCCAGCGGGCATTGGGCGGCACCGGGCGGGCCGAATGACCGAGGACCAGGTGGCGGAGGCCGCGCTGCAGGTCGAGCCTGTGGTGGAGGCTGACGCGGCTGAAGAAGAGAAGCCGTGGTGGTACGCGGGTGGGTTTAAGGCCGAGCACCGCCAGACGCCCGTGGTGAAGCGGTCGCCCTACTCGACGAACGAAGCGTACATGGCGTTGGGTCGGGTGCTGATTCCCCCGGCGGAGAAGGCGCTTCTGTTCGTCATCTTCACCAAGGTGGACTCGAAGACTTGGCGGTGGCCGCCGAAGCACTTGGAGCTCAAGCGGGGCAGCTC
This sequence comes from Myxococcota bacterium, assembly GCA_942491145.1. GTDB lineage: Bacteria > Myxococcota_A > UBA796 > UBA796 > UBA2385 > CAXQUZ01. The sequence goes on from CALOBC010000037.1 coordinate 208,488, forward strand.
GGTGCTGGAGCTGGCGACGTTGATCGGTCGGTCGGTGCGCCACACGCGGCGGCTGCTGCGGAAGCTGGAGGGCCGGGGGGTGCTCATCACCTACGACCGGCGGCCGTACCGCAGTGAGTACCAGATCGTGCCCGAGGTGCTGATGGCGCTGGGGCGGATGGGCCACGAGGACGTGCGGACGGTGCTGGCGACGGCCCGGGATGCGGCGATGGCGGCCCAGGCGGCGGCGGACGTGCAGATTGACCGGGAGGCCGGCGCTCCGAAGCCGGATGCGGCGCCGGCGGATGATGGGGCCCCGGCGAAGGCTTCGGTGGTGGAGGCCCCAGAGGGCGAGGTGATGCCCCGTTGGGTCGAAGGGTTGGCCAGGAAGAACGCTCTGAAGCCGGCCTTCGCTGCGGGCTTGGTGCGGGCGGCGTGGCGGGCGGCGGGTGAGCAGGGGCGGTGGACTGTGCTCGGCGGTGAGGGCCGGGCAACGGTGAAGGCTTGGCGGGAGCTGGGCGAGCCGAGCTTGGCCGAGTGGGAGGCCCTGCTGATGGCGCTGGCCACGGCGGTGAAGGCGGGCCGGCTGAACGGGATGTTGCCCCGGAACTGGATGGGCCACCCATCGTGCTTCGTGAAGCTGGCCCGGAAGGGTGCGGCCCGGCAGGTGGCCCAGGCGTATGTGGCGGCGACGAAGGCCCCGCCAGCGGCGGCCGTCGCGCGTGCTTCGGGGACCCCCGGTCTGGCCCGGCGTGCTTCCGGCAACCCGGGCTCGGTCCGGATTGAGGGGTTGGCCATGCTTCCCCCGATGCGCACGGTGGAGCGGTGGAACACCGAGAAGGCCCAGGTGCGGGTCCAGCTCGGGGCCCTGTACGACATCTGGCTCCATCCTCTGGAGTGGGGTGGGCTCGATGGCGACGAGACGGTGATTCTGGCCCCCAACCAGATCTTTGGGGACTGGTGTGCTGAGAACTACAGCGCGGCGCTGACCCACATGGCGGGGGGCCCGGTCCGGCTGAAGTGGGAGGGGTGATGGCGCCCGTGTGGAAGCGTGTTCTTGACGAGATTGTGCGGCAGCCTGGGTTGCTGGACGTGGACGCGCTGGCCCGGCGTGCGTTGCCGCTGCCTGAGCCCCGGCGGCCCCAGCCGTACAAGACCTCGGCGGGCCGAGCGGCTGAGCTGGCGGCCCGAGCGGTGGAGCAAGAGCGTGCAGCGGCGCACCATGTCAACGCGCGGCGGCAGGTGACGAATGCCTGCCGGGAGCTCGTGCGTCGGGGGCTGGTGATGCCGGCGACGCAGTGCAGCCTGGAGCCCGAGACGGCCCGGCTGGTGCGGGAGCGGGGCATCAAGGGGCTGCGGTCGTTTTCGTTCGGCGATGGTGCCGACCCGAACCGCATTGTCGACGGTGAGGAGGTCACGGTCCATGCCAAGGCCATCGTGCAGGCGCTGCTGGACGGTCCGATGGCCCCGGGCGAGCTGCGGGCGTGCTCCGGTGGGCTGACGGCCGCGGGGAATCCGCGGGGGAGCTGGACGTCGGCGTGGGATGGCCTGGTCGCGGACCTGGCCGTGCTGCCCCAGCGGAATCGGTGGCCGACGCTGAGGGGGCTCCAGGCTGCCTCTCAGGAGGCTCGGGAGGCCGGGGAGCGGGTGAGGGTCGCCGAGGCGCCGAGGATGCAACACAAGGCATCCTGAGCCGTTTCGCGGGCATCGTGGAGGGCTGACGGCCCCGTTCCTTGGGTGGAGCGGGGCCGTCGTCGTTGGGCTGGTGGTCGGCCGTCTGGGAACCGGACATGGGGCGGATTTCAGACCGGACGGGGGCGTCCGGTTGAACCGGACATGGGCGGCCGGTTCAACCGGTCGGTGGTGTCCGGTGAGACTCGTCCTAGGACTCGACCTAGGACTCGGACTCCCCTAGAGTCCCCTCTGGGCGGGCTGGGCTGCCCTTCGGGCAGGGAAGGACCGCCCTCCGGGCGGGCGTCTTTGGAATTCGGCGCCCTACGGGCGGGCGTCTTTGGATTTCGGCGCCCTTCGGGCTGGGCTGCCCTTCGGGCAGGGAAGGACCACCCTTCGGGTGGCTCATTTCCGGATGCCCTTCGGGCAGGACGCCCTTCGGGCGGGCTTTGAAGACGCCGTGGATGGGCGGGCCCGGTGGTGGCGGAGGGCTTCTGTGGGCCGGTCGGTCAGGAATGCAGCTTCGTGCAGGTTCCGCGAGGGTCGGCCGTGGTGTGGGGAGTCCAGCGCGGGCCCAGAGGGGGCCCGCTCATGGGGTGGAGGGCGCCGGGGGGCGGATTCGGCGCCCTTCGGGCAGGACGCCTTGCGGGCGTGCTTTGAAGAAGCCGCAGGTGGACCGCCGTGGCTGGCGGCGAGGGCGGCTTGGGCCGTCAGGGCAGCCAGGCGAGCTTCGTGCAGGTTCCGCGAGGGTAGGCCGAGGCACGCGGATCCCAGAGGGGGCCCGCTCAAGGGGTGGGGGGGGGCCGACCGAGGCCGGGTCCGACGCGCGGAGCCTGAGGATTCACGAGGGGGCAATCTCGTGTGCGCTGGGCGGCCGTCGGCGCCGGGCCCCGGTTCCGCGCGGTGGGCGGCCCGGGACGGCGGGGCTAGGGTCGCCACGGGGGCAATCTTGTGTGTGCCGGGCCTCCATGGGCGCCGGGCGAGGATTCCGCGCGGAGGGCGGCGCGGGACGGCGGGCCCAGCCTCCCCACGGGGGGCAATCTCGTGTGCAGCGGCCGGCCGTGGGCGTCAGGCTTGGAATCGGCGCAGATGGCGGCGCTTGGGCGGGTTTGGTGGTGTTGGTTCGAGTGCTGAACGCCAAGCGATAGAAGCCGTTTCGGAGCGTATGGGGGGGCCACATCGGCATAGACGCGGAGGTAGCTTGCTGCCGGAGCGACTATGCCGATGTGGGCACCGACTGGAGCGGAGATGTGGCGTTTCATCGCCAGTTGGCCGAGGTTGGGCGGTTCCTCCTACACCCGAACAAACTCAGGGGCAGACACCCTGCCATCAAACCCTTGTTGTTCTGCCTTGAAGTCGAAGTAGCTTCCGAGCCAGACAAGCTTTTCCGCTACTCGTGGGGACATGGTCCGCGCGCGCGTAACCATAGTTTTCACTGAGGGAAACAGCCTGCCTAAATCAGCGTTGTGTAGGTAATCCACGAACACCACACCATCTCGGTCAGATACCAAGGGGGCAGATTCGAGATGCTCGCCAGGGAGGTCGCAGACCAAGTCCATCAACTCGCGCGACACCACCACCCTCGGATACTTCGCAAGCCGGCTCTCGATGTGGTACGCCTCAACGAGACCTTGACTAAACATGAAATCGCCTTGCGAGAAATGCCTGCCACAGGCTATTCCGCCACGAACGAGAAACCCCTCAAGGAGGAGATGCAGTTGGTACGAGGCAATCTGTTGAAGAAAGCCAGAATACCCCTCCGGCCTATAGGGTGCTGACACCACGATGGAATCGGAAAACTGAACCAACGAAGTGTCGCTGGCCGCAGCAAAGGCGGCTTTGGTGTCTGAATGCAACTGAAGAAGACGCGAAAGGTACGCGTCCTCGCCAGGAGGGCTCTCACAGTCCTTCCGCACCATTTCCGAGAAACCGAGAATATCAATAAACGCCAAGTAGTGGTAACTGAGGTCTGCCATTGTTCACGGAACTCTGACTGCGGTTTCGAGGCGAGACGCAACCAACTCAAGACGCTGCCTGTAGTCGGCCATCCGCTGCTCTGCATTTGTCCAGGTGTTTCCTCCCCAAGGCCGCCCAGTCTCCGTGATTGCCGCAGTCGCCGACTGTGGAATGGCATAGACAGGGAATCCTGTGTCCTGCATTAGCGGCGCGAGGCTCTGAAAGTCAGGAATTTCAGTTACCATGATGTCGTTCCGATTCCCTGGGTAGACGAGCGTCCGCTCTCCTGCGTCTGCCTTAACCAGCGCGGGAATCAGTAAATCCATGACACGCTGGGGAATCCGATCCATCCACATCTGGTAGCCAGGCTTCGGGCGTCCGCGGTACAGTTTGAAATACTGCGCGATCGTGCCCAGAAATACCGGACGCCCGTGGGCCACTGGAAGTCCAAGCTCGATGAATGCGTCAACGACCTGGCTGTGTTCGCGAATCCACCGTTCAATGATCACGGCGAGGGTACGGATGGCCTGGTAGTTGAACCGATCGGGCGCAACCGGAACGAAGAAGTAGTCGCAGGCCAGGAAACAGGCCCTCGTCAAAGCTCCGGAACTCGGTCCTACGTCAAGGAAGATGTAGTCATAAGCGCGCTGCTGGCCCAGCCGTCGCAGAAAATCAGCGATGGCCACATAGGTACGTTTGTCATGTATCTTGTTGGAGAACCGCTGTACATGCGCCTCAGCGATGCTATCCTCTATACTATTGAGATCAACTGACCCCGGTAGCAAGTCGAAACGGTGTTTCACGGGGACCAGAGTAATGGTGTCCAGATCAACCGCACTCACGTCTCCGTCAATTCGAGGCTTCAGCACATCGAGGAGCGAAGTGCCAGGTAGTTCAATGATCTGCCCAGTCGCCGCCGCTTGGCGGTCCAGTTCCGCAATGGTCTCTGAGAGCAGCAACTCGGTGATGTTGCACTGCGCGTCTGCATCTACAACAAGTACACGGTGGCCACGGTCGGCCAGCAAATGGGCCAAGTTGAAGGTGGTGGTGGTCTTGGAGACCCCACCCTTGTGGTTGTACAGTGTGACGATTGCGGTCATGGCTCTCCCAGGGAGCGAGTAGTGAACGGCTATCCCGGACAGTTCGGGCCGTCGACCTCGCTGTCTTAGTGGACTAACTACCCTGGCTCCCGGCGAGTCTGCATTGTTGGTCGGCGGTGCTCACGCGGCGCCGAATGGGTGCCCAGTTTCGGCTAACGCCGAGCATAGGCGCAAGTTGAGGCGGCATCCTCGCCAGCCTCGCCAGCGAAGACGCCATCCACCCCACCGCGCCCTACCCCCGCCCCACCACCGCCACCCCAATCCGCCACCCCCGCCCCACCGGCAGCGGAATCTCCACCTTCGCGCCCACCGTCGGCGCCACCAGCCCCACCGCCACCACCTTCCCGGTCTCGTCCTGCCCGCGCTCGTAGGGTACCTGGGCCAGGTTCAGCGCACCGCGCCAGCTCCACGGCACCGACACCCGGATGTTGCCGCCGGCGTTGCCCACCGCGATGACGCCCAGCTTCGTGGTGCCGCCCACCTCGCAGCCGTCCTCCAGCGCGATGCGGAAGGTCGAGTGGCCGTCCTGGTCGCGGACGTCGCCCACCCGGGCCTGCTCGAAGATGGAGGCCAGATCGGCGATGCCGAGCATCGTGCGCACCAGCGCGCCGGGGATGCCCGTCAAGCGAGGGACCGTGGCGTCCAGCAGGAGGGTGGGCCCGGGCTCGTGGCCGTCGGTGCGCTGGATGGTGGCGATGGGGCGGTGGAATGCGCTCACTGGGGACCTCCTGCGGCCTGGCTGCTCACGTCGATGTAGGTGGTGTTGTCGTCTTCCATGTAGACCTCGCCTTGGGTCTCGCCTTCGAAGCCCTCGCCCTCGGGGGGCTCCACGCCGGCGCGGGCTCGAGTGAAGCGGGGGGCGTCCTCGGGCTCGGCGGCGGGCTCTCGCTCGGGCGCCGTCAGGATGTCTTCGAGCATTTCGAGCACCGAGCCCATGCCTTCGGCGATGGCTTCGTTGCTCTGGGCCGTCTCGACCTGGATGTGGTTGGCGCGGTCCGCAAAGTTGTTGAGCCGGCGCACCTCGCCGATGAGGATGCCCAAGGCGTGCTCGTTGCGGCCGAGCTGCTGGAGCAACAGGTAGTTCAGGTGGGGCGCCATGAAGGCGAGCTCCACCTTGGCGCCGGCCAGGTCTGCCATGGCGGCCGAGATCTTGTCCTCGCTGTGGAGTCCTTCGAAGTAGGCGCCGTAGAGGCTGTGGGCGGTCTGGGACGGGGTCGGCGGGGCGGGTCGTCCGGTGGCGGGCGTGGGTTTGCTCACGGGGGTCTCCTGTGGGTCGGGAAAGGGGGATTCAGCCCGCGGGGGGCGGGGTTTTGGTGTCCATGCTGTCCAGATCGATGCTGTTGAGCGTGTCGAAGACGTCGTGGACCATGCTTCGGACCTCCGGATTGCCCAGCTTCTGGGCGAGCCCCGGGGTCTTGAGTTTCTGGGCGAGGTCGGGGTCTTCCTTGATGATCTTCAACAAGGGGCCCAGCTCGGCCGCGCCGGTGACGCCGACGGCACCGCCGACCATCTCCAGGAAGCGCTCGCCCAGGTCCATCGCCCGGCCGACGGCTTCCTTCTTCACCTCGGCGTCCACGATGGTGCGGGCGTCGGGCGACTCGCTCAGCTTGGCTTCCTTGCGTCGCAGGTTGATTTCCTGGCTCATCTCGTGCAACCGATTGGTCTGCAACGTCTCGATGTGCTGGTACCGAGCCTTGGCGACGACACCCATCTCGCGCACCGTCTGGGTCGTGACCGCCTGCATGTCTCGGTAGGCGCTGGCGATGTCGGCGGTCAGGTCCTGATAGGCGGCTTGGACCCGCTTGAAGCCCTCGGACTGCAACGCAAGGGCGGTGAGCACGAGACGGCTGGCGGGGTCCTCGACGTCGTTGAGCACGTCGGTGAGCTGGAGGGGGCCGCCGCTGCCGGCTTGGGTCAGGGAGAGGCTTGTGGTGCCCTCGGCGCCTGCACCTGGGGACCGGGTCGCCACAGGGGAGACCGTGAGCGTGCGCGAGACCAGCAGCGCACCCCGGGCGGCGTAGATGTTGCAGATCACCTTCGCGGGTGCGTCGAGCAGCCCTCGGCGAAACTGATCGATCTCGGACTGGAGGCCCTGGAGGGTCACCGCGAGCAAGGTGTCGTCGGGCAGCGTGCGGAACCAGTCGGCGCGCTCGTCAGGGTCGTCGATGGTCTCGCCGGTGATGCCCTCGGCTTGCAAGCTGAGGCGGCGGCAGGGGGGCTCGTCGTCGTCCGAGCGGGGCTGGAGCCGGCCGAGGGACTCGAAGGTGTTGCCGGGGAGGCGTTCGCGCAGGGTGATGTATTGAACATCGGGCCAATGCGACTGGAGCTGGTGCACCACCTCGGTCCAGTTCTCGATTCCAACAGGGTCAACCATGCCCGACCTCCCGCGGGAAGGCCCGCCTGTGTCAGGGAATGAGCGCAAAACCCCCAAAAGGGGGTCAAAAACTTTTCGCGCGGCGCGCTGTTCCTCTCCGCGGATGCCGAGAATGCGCTGAAAAGCAGGGGTTTTCGGCTGTGACTTTTTTCATTTGCCGCTTTTCAGCGCATTGTCGGCAACTGGCCCGGGTGCGAGATTTGTGCTTTTCGCCCGTGCTCATCAGTGTTTTCGTGTGTTTTTGCGCGCTTGTGGGCCCCATGAATGGCTTGTTTTCGACGACCCACCGGTGCCGAAAAGCAAAAAAGTAGGCCCCCTTTTCGGCCTCCGCTGCTCATTGGTGGACGCAAGGCCGACGGTTCGACGCGGCCCCCCCATCTTCGACCTGGAGGCGCTCCGTGGCCCGTTCTCGTTCTGTGTCGTCCGCTGCCAACGGCGGCGGCACCAACACCAAGCAGCAGCCTTCGCCGGCCTCTGTGCGCAAGATGCAGGGCGAGCTGGTGCAGCTCCAGTCCCTCCTCGACCGCTCCAAGGGGCTCAAGAAGCAGTTCGACGCCAACAAGTCCACCATGATGCGCAGCACGTTGCTCGTGGGTGAGAGTGCCGCGGTGGCGGGGCTCAGCTCGGTCGCTTCGGGTGCCGCTGGCAAGTACCGCACCCATGTTCGGGTGGTCCGCGGGGTCACCGCGCTGGGTGCGCTCGGCTGGGGTCTCTCGGCCATCCTGGGCAGCAAGAACGGCGACGCCGGGCACCACCAGGTGGCCGTCGCTTCGGGCTTGATCAGTGCAGAGTCGGCCGAGACCGGGCTGATGCTCGGTGGCAAGGCCCGTCAGTGGTGGGCCGACCGTGCGGCGGCTTCGGCCGGTGCGGAAGCTGGCACCGACGCCGCCCCCGAGGTGGTTGTGACCCCCAGCGCCAGCACCCAAGGCGAGTTTGGCCGCCAGCCGGCCCAGCTTCGCGAGGTGCTGCCTGTGGACGATGAGCTCGCGGCCTTCCGGGCCAAGGGTCGCGCCCGCCCCCTGTACGCCACGACCTGAGTCGGACCTCCGACACACAACTCAAGCGGGGGGACCCGCTGAGACCCAACCTGATGACGGGTTCCCGTCCACCCCCCCCGCGCCCGAACGGGCAGGAGAGACACAATGGAATACGAGCAAATTTCCCCGCTTGAGGGCGAAGGGGCCTACCTCGGCTTCGAGGATGACGAGGGCTACGAAGACGACTTCGAGGGCGAGGAAGAAGAGTACGAGGACGAGTACGAGTACCGGACTCCCCACGCCATGGTCGCCGGCGAGGAGGACGATGACTTCGGTGCCATGCGTCGGTACGGCCGCCGTCCTGTCCGTCGTCGGGTCCAGGGTCGCCGCCGTCGCCGTCCCGCTCCCCGCCGCCGCACCGCTCCCCGTCGGCGTCCGGCTCCCCCCGCTCCCCCGTCCGGTGAAGAACGTGGTCTACGTCAAGGACGCCATCATCTCGATCTCGGCGACCGGTGTGGCCGGCAATGTCAGCCAGACCCAGACCGTGACCGACCTGTTCGTCTGCGAGTCCGCGTCCTTCGACGGCTCGGCCGCGACGGCGAAGGTCACCGGGCTGGCCTTCCACAAGCACAATGTGCTGGGGCCCCTCGTGGCGGAGCGGGCCATCCCCGCGGTGGCATTCAGCGGCAACAGCCCCAAGACCCTGGGACTCAAGGGCTACCGCCTCAAGCCCATGCACGTCATCACCCTGTCCGGCGTCATCGCCAACGACAACGATGTGCTCCAGATGCTGCTGTACGGCAAGGAAAAGGTCGACCAGCCCTGCTGAGTGGTCTTCGGGCGTGCCCGGCGAGGTGAGCGATGGGGACAACTGGCCGTTCGGCCGCCGGGACTACGGTTGCGGCGGGCGCAAGCACGAGCCTGCTGGTCGGCAGAGACCGCAGTGTTTGTGAGGGCTGGCGGACCTTTCTCGTCCTGACGACAGGTCCTGTGGACGTCACCCTTCAGTGGGTGTCGTCCGCGGGCGTCAACAGCGACGTGACGTTTACCGCAAGTCGGACCACACGGGTGTGTGTGTGGGCATCGAGCTGGGCGCTGGACGTTCAGAACCTCGATGCCAGCGCGGACGTTCTGGTGCGCGCCTCGATGGTCGACACCTTCCAGCCGGAAGTGAAGCCCATCTTCGAAGAGCGATTCGCCGAGACTGGGGTGGGCACGGCGACCCACACGCCGCCCGCTTGGGCGGTGGATGTGCGGCTCAACACCGACGACCAAGCCATGACCGGCGCCGTCGTTGAGCTGTTGGATTGCGACGACGTGGTGCGCGCTGGGGTGACCGGTGCGCGCCAACCTGACTGGCTGCCCCTCGGGGGAGCCGCCGCGGTGAGGGTGACCTCTGCCGCGCCCTACCGCCTACTCTGGCGCTTGTCCCTCGTGTGAGGGGGAGACCCTATGCTTGCACGTTCAAAGAAGCCACTGATCACCATCACCGACGAGGTCGCAGTCGACACGATCGGTGCGATGGTCGCCGTCAAGGGCTCCGGCCAAGACGACGTCAGCTAGCGCCGAGCAGAAGTTCATCGCGGTGTTCGAGCTCGTGGCCACGGATGGCACCTCGCCGACCTTGGATGCCACGGTCGAGACCTCGTGGGACGGGGTGACCTGGCACACGGTGGCGTCGATGACGCAGCCTGGGCGCCGGCACCGGCACAGATGGTCGACGTCAACCACCTCGGCTCGTATGTGCGGGCCACCGTGACGCCCGGCGGTACCGCGGTGCCCAACTACACCGGCAAGGTGTTTGTGGCCTCCAGCGGCGTCATCGCCTGATGAGCAGAGACCGCCAACCCACGGCTCTGCACTGTCTGCGCGCCCGCTCGACATCATCGTGCGGGTGACGAAGACCGAGCAGGGGCTGGTGCACCTGCTGAATTGGTTGGCGGTGCACA
>CALOBC010000038.1:0-135056 GCA_942491145.1 Myxococcota bacterium
CTTGCTGACGGCGGCGATGGGTCCGGCCCGAGAGCTGGCCCGCACCGGGGAGGTCGCTCGGGCGTCCGCGCTTCTGGCCGACACCTTGGCACTGTTGGCCGCCGTTCTGGAGCATGTGGGGCGCACCGATGAAGCGACCCTCTGGCGGGAAGGGGCGGTGGACATGGCGCCCGACGCCGACAGCCGAGACCGGGTGCTGGCCCGCACCCTCGAGGTCAGCGGTGGGGGGGCGCCGCGCCAGCTCTGAGCCGTGCCCGATGAGATAGGGGCGGCCCCCGGAGGCCCGATGTCTGCACACCCCATCCCGTCCTGGCCCACCTTGCGGCCAATGGGCCACCTGCGTGCCTTCATCGCCGATCCCATCGGCCTGTTCACCGAAGCCCACCAGCGCTTCGGTCCGGTCGTGAAGATCCGGTTCCTGAGCGAGCCGGTGCTGTCGGTCTCGACCCCTGATGCCGCCCACCGCATTCTGGTCGACAATGCCCGCAACTACGTCAAAGACACCCCCGGCTACACGGTGCTCCGGCGCTTGCTGGGCCTCGGGCTGGTCACCGCAGAAGGGGCCGACTGGCGTCGAAAGCGTCGCATCGCCAACCCAGCGTTCCACCGCCGGTGCCTCGCGGGCTTTGTCGAGACGATGAACACGGCCACGGCGGACTGGTCTGCGACGCTGCACGCCCGCGCCGACACCGAAGCACCGGTGGAGATGAGCGGCGAGCTGGTGAAGCTGACCCTCCGCATCGCGGGCGAGACGCTGTTCCATGTCGACCTCACCGAAGAGTCCGACGGCGTGTCCCGGGCGGTGCGGACCGCGCTGGAGTGCTTCAACGACCAGCTGATGACGGCCCTGCCGCCCCTGTCTTGGCTGCCCTTGCCCGGTGCCCGGCGCATGGACGAGGCGATCGCGGATCTGGACCGTGTGGTGCAAGGCATCATCGACGGACGGCGCTCCAATCCCGAAGAGAAGGCCGACCTGCTCGGCATGTTGATGGGGTTGGAGGACGAGGAGACCGGCACTCGCTTGTCCGACAAAGAGCTGCGGGACGAGGTGGTCACGATGTTGCTCGCGGGCCACGAGACCACCGCCAACGCCTTGTCTTGGGGCATGTGGTTGCTCGCCGAGGCGCCGGAGGTCGCGGCGAAGGCCGCCGACGAGGTGCGTGGGGTCTGTCCAGCGGGCCCCATCGGCTTTGCTGAGCTCGCGGAGCTTCCTTACCTGCGGGCCACGGTCAAAGAGGTGCTGCGGCTCTACCCGCCGGTGTGGTTGCTCGCGCGAAGGGCTGTTGAAGATGACGTGATAGAGGGCTTTCACGTGCCCGCGGGCCGGGTCGTGTTCTTCGCGCCATGGCTGCTGCACCGGGACGAGCGCCACTGGCCAGATCCCGAGACACTTGACCCCATGCGGTTTGTGGACGAGGCGGTCATGAAGGCCCGGCCCTCGGCCGCCTACCTGCCGTTCTCGTCCGGGGCGCGAAAGTGCATTGGTGACCGCTTCGCCGAGGCCGAGATAGCGGTCGTGCTCGGACATGTGCTGCGGGACTGGACCTTGGCGCGCAAGGCGGACCATGAGCCGGGACACCGGGCGAGTGTGGCGCTCGGGCCCTTGGACGGGGTGCCGGTCCACGTGCGCCCCCGCGCCTGATGCTGATGGGCGCCGTGGGGATGCTGGTGCTGGGTGGGATCCTGGCGGTGCTCAGTGCGGTGGCGGTGCGTCGCCAAGCGCCGTGGCTGGTCCAGCGGGGGCTCCAAGGTGCCTGGGTGATGTGGCTGCTGGAGCTCGCCCTGCGGGTGGCCGGTGTGCAGGCCCCGTGGATGCCCCCGCAGCGGGTGACCCTCGACATCGACGACAGCCGGCCTGTTGTCGAGGTCGCCGGGGTTGGCCGCAGCGCCAGCTTGTTCTCGGGCTACGCCGGCACGAAGGGCCCTCGAGTGGTGCTGGTGGGCGACAGCTTCACCGAAGGCCAAGGTGTGCACATCGACGACGCCTTGCCCCGCCAGCTTCAGCGTTCGCTCGACGCCCGGGGCCAGCCGGTGCGCCTCGCCAGCCTGGGCTTGTCCGGCGAGAACGTGGATGGCGAGGCGGTTGTCTTTGAGACCTTGGGCCAGCCCCTCACCCCCGATGTGGTGGTGGTGGTCTTTGTCCTCAATGACTTCTACCTGCCCATGAGCGGTGATCTGGTCGACTTCATCACCGACCACCGCTCTGAAGAAGGCACAGCGGCCACCGGCTGGCAGACCTGGGATGCGCTGTCGGCACTGGTGACCTTGCGCCGACTCACGGCGGACATGACCCGGGCCTACCAAGAAGCCTACCGCCCAGGGACGCCGGCTTCCGATGAGGGTGCCGTCTACCTGGACTTCTTCGGGCAGCGGGGGGCGGCGGCCGGGGCCCGGATGGTGCTCGCCATCTACCCGCTGATGACCCGACTCGACGACTACCCCTTCGCCGATGCCCACGCCCACATCGCGGCGCTGGGCCAGGCCGCCGGCTTTGAGGTGGTGGACCTGCTGCCGGCCTTTGTGGGCCAGGACGCGTCGGCGCTGTGGGTGCAGCCCGCCGACCAACACCCCAACGCCACGGGGCACCGGCTGGCGGCGGAGCACCTCGCGGATGCACTGGTCGCAGGACCGTGGCCCACCGTGGACGCCTGGCGCTGTGTGCCGGCGCTGGCGGGGCCCCTGGTGCCCGAGGCCTTTCATGTGGGGCTCGCCGCCCACTGCGCCGCGCCCGCCCGTCCAGAGCCCCTGATCCAGCTCACCCAGGCCGCTCTTGACCGCTTCCGCACCCTGGGCGATGGCCAGTGGCTCAAGCACGCTGGCATCTTCTTCATTGCCGCATGGTCCCGTGCAGAGTCGGCGGGTGATGGGGCCGCGCTCGACCGCCTGCGGGCCATCCAGGCGGCGGCGACCGAGGACGGCATCGGCTGGTAGCGGGGCACACCAACCCGTCAGTGTAGGCTGGTCCATGGCCTTTCGATACACCCGCCCGCCCCTGACGCAAGGCATCAGCACGGTGCTCCTGATCGGAGCTGCCCTCGGTGCCATGGCGCTGCCGGGGGCCCCTGCGGTGTGGGCGGCCTACCTCGCCCACACCCCGGAGTGGTTCCAGATCATCGGTGCGCTCATGGTGCTGCACCTGTTGTTGTTTTGGGGCATGGTTGCGGCATTCTCAGTGGTCGATCGCCACGACTGGCCCCACTTCATCGCCAAGCACCGCATCCAGTCGGGCAAGCCCAAGCGGCCGGCGCTGGGCCCTGTGTTGCGCAACCTTGCGGTGAACCAGCTGGTTTGGGCACCGCTCATGCTGGTGCTCATCTGGGGGTTGTTGCACGCCCGAGGTTGGGCCCCCGACCCAGCCCTGCCCAGCGCACTCCAAGTGTTGGCAGAGCTGCTGGGAATGTCGGTGTGTTCGATGATCTGGTTCTATGCCAGCCACCGGTTCTTGCACCGCAAGTGGTGGATGAAGCGGGTGCATCGGGTGCACCATGAGTTTCGGACCACGTCCGCCATCGCCAGTGAGTATGCCCACGGCGTTGAGTTTGTGGTGGCCAACTTTGGCACGCTGGGCTGCGGTGTGGTGCTGCTGGCACCGTCTCTGCCGAGCATCTACCTGTTCACGGTGGTCTCGCTGCACACGATCTTGGCCCACCACAGCGGCTACGCCCTGCCTTGGATGAGCTGGTCGGTGCACCACGACTGGCACCACTACAAATACACTGAGTGCTTCGGCACCCTCGGCATCATCGACCGCCTGTTGGGCACCGATCCGGTCTTTCGCACCTTGGAGGACGGGGAGGAGCGCCCTTGACCCGGGACGGCGACGTGCGTTGACTCAGCCCAGAAGTGCTGGGATGGCGGAGGCGTGGATGTTGCGGGCCTGGGCCGTGGCGGCCATCAGCGCCTGTTGCACGATCTGGGCAGCGGTGAGCTCCGAGGTCACCAGTGCCATGTCGGCGTCGATGATCTGGGACTCGGCGCCCGAGATTGCCGCGATGTAGTCCTCGTGGTGTCGCACGGCGGACTCAAGGCGCTGCTCGGTGCCCCCGAGCGTGGCCAGGGCTCGACCGACGACCAACAGCGCACCATCGAGCAGATCCAGCGCGTCCCGGGCGTCGCTCACGGTCGAGACGGTGGACGTGTTGATGCCCAGCGTGGGGGTGGTCACGTCGACCGGAAAGCCCAGCTCAATGCGGTCCTGCGCGCTGTTGTCGATGCCGGCTTGCACTTCGAGGGGCGCGACCGGCCGGGCCTTGGAGATGGTGTCCTGGGCGATGGTGTCGAGCATCGCGTCGAAGCCAATGCCAAAGCCGTTCATGTCTTGCAGGGTGCCACCGGTGGCGGTGGTGATGTCGTCGTAGTCCGCACCAAAGGACCCGAGCACCGTCATCGCATGGACCGTGAACCCCGCGTCGGCCAGCGCGGTGGCGGTCTCAGCTTCGGTGACCGGCGTCAGTGCCACTTCCTGGCCGCGGTCCGACGCGTACAGCACCAGCTTCTGATCGGCCGAGCCCCGAAAGCCCACGCTCACGTCATCCGTGCCGGTGACCGGCACCACCCCGGTCTGGTCGAGCATCGTGGTGTAGGGGTCCATCAACCCCAGGCCGGTGTTGGTGAACGTCGAGAGGGCCGCGTCATAGAGATCGGCGTCGCCCGTGAGTCGCTGGTAGACGGTGGCGCCGTCGATGGCGTCGGAGCTGTTGGACACCCCGACCAGCCCCATCTTCACGTCCAAGCCGGCATCGAGCAGGGTCTGGCGCATGATGGGCAAGGCGGCGCGGAAGCCGGGGATCTCGAGCCCCATGCTGTCGGAGAGGTCGATCATCACGAGGATGTCGACCGCACCGGGCGCCAGCAGCTTGGTGTTGCCAAACGAGTTGGAATTGGCGGTCCGGTTGATCTCGGCCATCAGCTCGCCGTACTCGTCTTGCAGGTACTGGCGCTCTTCGTCGTGGAGGGTCTCCGACGCGCTGGCCACCGCGAGCTCTCGCATGCGCTGCAGCAGGTCGGTGACCTCGTGCAGCCCACCCTCGGCGACGTGGGTCATCTGGATGGCGTCTTCCACGTTTCTCATCGCCATCTGAGATGAGTGGATGTCCGTTCTTAACTCAGTGGATACACCAAGTCCGGCGGCGTCATCCGCGGCCGAATTGATGCGCAGTCCGCTGGCCAAGCGCTCAAGAGAGCGGGCGAGGGAAGTCTGCGCTGCCCGGCCGTGCGAGACCAGGGCGCCTGCAGCAATGGGCAGACGAACAGAGAGCAAAGAGATGAAAACGGGCTGGAGGTGGAGGAAATCGAAATTTCCACCGGTGGATCCCCCGCGCGATTGCGGACGACCCCTGGTCTGCGTCGGCCGATCGGGCGGGTCAATTGAGCGGGCGCCGGAGTTCGCTGGAGATCGTCGTGCCCACGGGCCTCAAGTTGGCGGGCCGGGAGCCGTTGTTCTGTTCGGAGACCCTTCGGGTCTGCCCGTCTGGCGCGCTCACGGTTGTGGGCCGGTGGCCGGGGACCCCCGCTCGGAGTGAAGTCATGCTCTTCCCAATCGCAGCGCTCGCGTTTTCTCTCGCGAGCACCCCCGCCCAAGCCACCTCCTACGCGACCGTGTTGGGGATGCAAGACCTGCTGGACCGCTCAGACAACGTCGTTCGGGGCACGGTGAAGAGCACCAAGGGCCGCTGGACCGACGGTGGATACATCGAGACGGAAGTGGAGATCGAGGTCCTGGAGACCTACTTGGGGCGACCGGGACACACCCTGACCATCATTGCCCCGGGTGGGGCGGCCGTGTCCGAGAAGGGTGGAAAGCCGGTGGAGCTGCACATCGAAGGCGCCGCCCGCTTTGAAGTGGGCCAGGAGGTCGTGGTCTTCGCCCGCGGCCGCACCCTCGTGGGCTTCGGCCAAGGGGCCTTTCTGGTCAAGGAGGGCCGCGCGGTCCGGGCCCTCGGCAATGCCGCCGCAGGGCGGGAGCTGGACATCGACCTGAACCGGGCGTTCGGGGTGTCCGACGACGCCGACACGTGCATGCAGAACCACCTTCGGTCCGCCTACAGCGAGGGCTGGTCCTTGCGGACGGCCGTGGGATCTCGCTTGAGCGACGATGAGGTGGGCATCTTCGAGGTCACCTTGCTGGCCGACACCGAGTATCGCTTGCACGCCTGCACCGATGCCCTCGTGGACGGGGCGACCATCCTGCTGTCCGACACCGCCGGTGAGGTGCTGGTGAAGAGCAGTGGTGGCCAAGATCCCGAGCTGATCTATATTCCCGAGCGCACGGGCACCTTCTATATCGGAGTCAGCACCGACGGCATGGCGCCCGAGGTCTGGCGCTCGGCCCTGTCGGTGGGTGTGTCCTACCGCTGAGGGTGCCACCGGAGGCGAGCGGCCGCTTGGGCCCCGCGCTGCATTAGGCTGTCTCCACCTCTGGAGGCACGATGATGTGGCTGGCACTCTTTGGTCTGGGCGTGGTGGCGCTTGCGGTCTACGACCTGACCCAACGCAAGCACGCTATCCTGCGCAACTTTCCGATTGTGGGTCACTTCCGCTATTGGCTCGAAGCGATTGGTCCCGAGCTGCGCCAGTACATCGTCACCAACAACAACGATGAGCGGCCCTTTTCCCGGGACCAGCGCGCGTGGGTGTACGCATCGGCCAAGCGAGAGAACAACTTGCGGGGCTTCGGCACCGACGAGCGGATGGAGCAAGAGCCGAACTCCATCATCATCAAGCATGCGGTCTTTCCGTGGCGGCCGCCAGCGAACGGCGCCCACGGGGGAGATGCCCGGCACTTGATCCCCTGCGCCAAGGTGGTGGGCGGCTGGCGCAAGCGGCCCAAGGCGTATCGGCCGGACTCGGTCATCTACGTGTCGGCGATGTCGTTTGGCTCCCTCAGCAAAGCGGCCACCGAAGCGATCAACCGGGGCTGCGCGCTGTCGGGCACCCAACACAACACCGGTGAGGGCGGCATCTCGCCCTACCACGACTGTGGTGGCGACCTCATCTATCAGCTGGGCACCGGCTACTTCGGGGCGCGGACGGCGGAGGGCGGCCTGGACATGGCCCTGCTCAAGCAGAAGGTGGCGACTCACAAGGTGCGGGCCATCGAGGTGAAGCTGAGTCAGGGGGCCAAGCCCGGCAAGGGTGGGGTGCTGCCAGGCGAGAAGGTCACCGCCGAGGTGGCGGCCATCCGCGGCATTGCCCAAGGGGTCACCTGCGAGAGCCCCTCCTTCCACCGAGAGTTCTCCGATGTGGCTGGGCTGGTGGACTTTGTGGAGCGCATCGCCGAGGCGACGGGCCTGCCGGTGGGCATCAAGTCCGCGGTGGGAGAGCAGCGGTTCTGGGTTGACCTCGCCGACCACATGGCCGCGACCGGCCGGGGCCCCGACTACATCCATGTCGACGGTGGTGAGGGTGGCACGGGGGCGGCGCCGCTGGTCTTCTCGGACCATGTGGCCTTGCCCTTCAAGATGGCCTTCCCGAGGGTGTTCCGGGAGTTTGTGCGGGTCGGCCTGCACCGCGACGTGGTGTTTGTCGGCGCGGGCCGCTTGGGCTTTCCTGAAGAGGCGCTGCTGGCGATGGGCATGGGCTGTGACATGGTCGCCATCGCCCGCGAAGCGATGCTGGCCATCGGCTGCATCCAGGCCCAGCGCTGCCACACCGGTCACTGCCCGACCGGCGTGGCGACCCAGATGCCCTGGCTGGTGCGGGGGCTCGATCCGACCCTCAAGGCCGCCCGGCTGGCGAACTACCTGATCACCCTGCGCAAGGAGATCTTGGACCTGTCCCATGCCTGTGGCCACGCCCATCCCAGCTTGCTGGGGCTCGACTGCTTTGAGATCACCAACGACCAGCTCGGCTCCCGGCCGGCGTCGGAGGTGTTCGGCATCCCGGTCGCTGCGACGGTGCCCGATGCCCAGACGGCTGACGCTGTCTCCCGCTTGGTGCACTGAGGTGGCGGCGATGTCCTGGTTCGGGCTGCTGTGGCTGTCGACGGCCCATGCTGCCGACGGCTCCGTGCGCATTGTGCTGGCGCCGGGGTCTGTGGCGAGCGCGGTCGAGCTGGTGTGCGGGGAGCTCTACCGAGAGCGCGTGAGCGTGAGCGACGGCGAGGCCACCTTTGTGGATGTCCCGGCCAGCCAGATGTGCACGGCCTACTTCAAGGGTGGACCGCCGGGCGGATGGCAGGCGATTCGCCCCGGGGCGGTGCTGCGGTGCACCATCGGGCCCGAGCGGGTGCGGTGCGAGTCCATCGGACCGGGTGAGGGCAGGGTGGCCAAGCCGACCGTGCCGGCGGTGGGTCGGGGGACGGCCCCGCAGCCTCCGCCCGCCACCGCGCCAGTGGTGCAAGAGCCCGTTCCGCCAGCCCCGTCGAGCGCAGGTCCGCTGACCGTGGTGATGGAGGGCGGCGCGGTCGGGGGCATGCGGCTGGTCTGCGCCGACGGCTGGACCATCGAGCTGCAGCGGGCCAACGGCCGGTATGTGGTGCCCACGGTTCCCCTTGAGTCGTGCACCCTGGTGGTCAGTCCGGCCGCTGCCCCACCGATCCCCGTCAGTGGTGGCGGCGACTTGCGGTGCACCCTCGAGCCTGCGCGCCTGCGCTGTGGGGGCTGAGCGGCGCTCGATCGGGCCGCCTCGGCTACACTCCCGCCCGCATGACCCTTCGCCGCCCCCAGCTTGAGCTCGCTGCTGCCGTCGGGCTGGCGTGCCTGCTCGCGGGTGTGCTGACCTGGCCGGTGGCGTTGCACCTTCAGGGGCGGCTCATCGGTCATCCCGGCAACGACGCCTGGAACCATGTGTGGGGCTATTGGTGGGTCGCCGAAGAGCTGCTCGCCGGTCGGTGGCCCGCCCACACCGCGCTGTTGGCCCATCCGGGCGGTGGCGCGCTGTACTTCATCGACACCACCCAAGCGGTGCTGACGCTGCCACTGCAGCTCATCGGTGGGCCGGCCCTCGCCTACAATGTGGCGATGATGGGTGGTCTGGCCCTCGCCGGCTTGGGCGCCTGGCTGCTCACCCGGCGGCTCACGGGCGATGCCATCGTGGCCGCGTTTGCGCTGGTGGTCTTTGAAGCGAGCCCCCACTTGCTCGGCCAGGCCTTCAACGGCATCTCCGAGACGGTGTGTGCCGGCTGGCTGCCGCTGACCCTGTGGGCGCTGGTCAAGGTCTTCGACCGGCCCACCCCCCTGCGCGCGGTGGCCCTGGGGCTGCTCGGCGGCATGACCATGCTGACAAGCTGGTACTACGGGCTGTTCGCGGGCCTCGGCGGCTTGGTGCTCATCGCGTGGCAAGCGGGCACCCAGGCCTACGCGGTGGACTGGAAGCGCACCTTGCCGGCCTTTGCGGTGTCCGGCGCCGTGGCCTTGCTCACGGTCTCACCGCTGTTGTTGGTCTTTCGCGGCTCGCTCGAAGCCGCCGATGCGCTGGTCACCCGCGATCCCGAGTTTGTGCGCGCCTCGCTGATGAACCACAACATCACCGATCTGGCGGCATTCTTCACACCTTCGAAGACCCCCAGCCCCGATCTGTTCACGTTGTACGGTGAGCAGCTCATCATCGTGATCTACGTGGGCTGGACGGCCCTGCTGCTGGCAGGGGCCGCCGTGCTGATGACCCGCCGTCGCCAGGAGTGGAGCCCCTGGCTGGTGCTTGGCCTTGTGTTCTTCCTGTTCAGCCTGGGGCCCTACCTCAACGTCGGTGGCGAGTACGTGGACGTCGGCGGGCGGCGCATTCCCTTGCCCTTCCTGGTGTTGTTTGAGGCCTTCCCGGTCTTCGATCGCATCAGCCACCCGTTCCGCTTTGTGTTGGGCTTCACGCTGACGGTCGCGGTCGTGGCCAGCCATGGCCTGCGGCACCTGTCCCGCAGCTTGTCGGAGGGCCGACGGGCCGCTCTTGTGGCGGTGCTGAGCGGGGTGGTCTTGGCGGAGGTTGCCCTGGGCTCACCGGCCCACCTGCCCATCCCCACGTCGGATGCGCACACGCCCCAGGCCTACCATGACATGCGCGAAGATCCGGTCGCTGGGGCCGTTCTCGACCTTCCCATGACCGTGCCCAACCTGGAGCGTGCGGTCTACACATGGTACCAAGCGGCCCACGGTCGGCCGGTGCCCTGGGGCCTCAACGACCCGATGCCGCGCACGCTGCTCGAGAACCGGCTCACCGCCACGCTGATCCGCCTGGAGGCCTCCCGCGCGCGGACGATGGCGCCCCACCTGCCGGAGCTGGACCTCGTGGTCGGTGCGCGGATGCTGTCCCGGGACGGCTACCGCTACATTGTGGTGCACGAGCGGCTGTATCCAGAGTTCAAGCGCCTTGCTGTGGAAGCCGTGCTGACGGGGGTCTTCGGTGAGCCCGAGCGCCATGAAGCCGACGGCATCCAGGTCTACACACTGCCGGAGCTGGTGGCGTTGAGTTCCGGCCCTGAGCCTCAGGCCCCGTAGTCGAAGTGCTGCATCCACGGCCCGGCTTCGTCCACGAGGGCAGCGGCGGCCGGGGCGTCGAGCGTGGTGCGCCAGTCGCCGACCACACCCTTGCGGAAGAACGAGCCCCTGGACTCTTCCCCTCGCTTGCGCCCGCCGCTCAAGCGCGAGAACGACGCGCCCTCGATGCATGCCGTGACATGGGCCTGGTCATCGGCCACCCCGAGGCACGCCAGCAGCGGCGGGAGCACCGTCTGAGGCGTGCGGTGGAGGTCCTCGTACCGCACGATCCGCACCGCGCGGGGCTGGGCCTCGGCCGCCTTCATCCCCGCCGCCACATTGGTGGCCCACCGCCGGCCATAGGAGCGGGCGAAGCGGGCCATCGAGCCTCCGTGCTCGGTCTCGATGTAGCGGGGGTTCACGCGCAGCGTCTGGTGCCAGTTGGAGCTGAAGCAGTCCCGGGGGTCGCGCACCGTACACAGCAGCCGCGCCCCCGGCATGGCCCAGCTCAGCAGCGGAAAGCTCTCCATGTTGGCCGGGGTCTTCTCGCCAATGGCCTGAGCATCGGGCTTGTCGTCGAGCACCCGGGCGAGCAGCACCTGCACCGCGCTCTGCATCACCACCTGAAGCTCGGCTTGGCCAAACAACGGAAAGCCCGCCGTCTCCCCGAACAGGCCCCGGTTGTAGGTCTCGATCTTGCGGTTGTGGGTCTCCAGCGCCCCCTTGATCAGCGGCAGCAGCGACCGGATCAGGTGGCCCTCTCCGCGACACGCGACGGCGGGGTGGGCGTTGAGCAGGTGCTGCAGCCAAGTGGTGCCGGACTTGGCCGGACCGCCGACAAAGAAGACCTGTCGGTCATTCACGGCCTTCATGCGGTCGCGGAGGGGAGTGGGGTTGGGCATGGCCAGCTCGCCGCAGGTGGGGGGTCGCGTGTAGCGTGCCAGCATCGACAGTGCGCGCGTCGGGCTACGTCGGGGCGCCCCAGCCCGAGGGAGGGTCCTGTGCGTCCAGTGTCCGCTGTGCCCCGTGTGGTGGAGGTGGTCGACGACCGCCTCCTCGATGTCCTGTTGGGCCTGCCCGCCGCGATGGCCGGTGCCGATCCGGGCTTTGTGGCGCCGATCATCGCCTGGCAGCGTCGCCGGGTGAGGGCGCTGGCGGGCACCCTCGGCGAGGGGCGCCTGAGGTTGTTTCTGGCCTTTGAGGGAGACCGCCCAGTGGGCAGTGTGTCGGTCCTCCAGGATGCTGACTACCAGGCTGTTCACAAAGACAAGGTGGCCTTCTTCGGCTTCTTCTGGTGCCCCGGCTCCCCCGACACTGCGGCGCTGTTGCTGGACCATGCCGCCGACGTGGCCCGTGCCGCTGGGGCGACGGTGCTGCGGGGGCCCCGGGACCTGTCCCGAGTGGAGGCGGTGGGCCTCACGGTGGAGGGCTTCAACAGCCCGCCCCCGTTCTTGGCGAGCCACTCCCCGGCCCACTTGCCGGCCTTGGTGGAGGCCCTGGGCTTTGTCGGCCACCACGATGTGCTGGCCTATGAGATCGCCCTCAAGCGTCCCGATGGGGGGAACGTGCCGCTGCCGGACAAGCTGGCCCAGAAGGCGGCATCGGTGGACATTGCCGGGCTGGAGCTGCGGCCGCTGCGGTGGGCCCGGTGGCGCAAGGACCTCACCCTGGCCCACACCGTGTTTGTGGACGCCTTTCGCGACGTGCCCGACAACACGCCCATGTCCCGGGAGCAGTTTGTGGGCATTGGCGGCGGCTTGTTGGCAGTGACCCAGCGCCACATGCTCCAGCTCGCCACGGTCCACGGCGAGGCGGCCGGCTTTGCGTTGTGCTTCCCCGAGGTCAACGAGGCGCTGCGCCACGCCCAAGGCCGGCTGCTGCCCACCGGTGCGGTGCGGGTGCTGCGGGCGGCGCGCACGGTGCGGACGGCGAGCTTCAAGCTGCTCGGGGTGTTGCCGGCCCACCGGGGCTCGGGCTTGCATGCGGCCCTCATCGCTGCGGCGATCCAGGGGGTGCGGCGGGCGGGCTATTCCCGGCTAGAAGCCAGCCTGATCGATGCCCGAAATGCCCCCATGCGGGCCATTGTCGAGGGGGCCGGCATGCAGATCTACCGGCGCTATCGCATCTACGAGCGGGCGCTGTGAGCGGGGGTGGTGCTCACTGCTGGGCGGGTTCCCTACTCACAGACGGTGCCCACCCAGTTGCTGGTGTTGTTGGTCTCTGAGCACTCCCCAAACGCGCCGGTGCCCGTGCCGTCATCGTCCACCACCACCTCAATGCCGGTGGCGCCGATGATGTCTTCCGCAGGGATCTCCACCGTGATGGTGGCGGTGGCTTCGCCCGTGGGCACACCGTCGGCGTACTCCCACACCTCGATCGCTTCCCAGCCGTCGGCAAACTCCGCGTAGATGCTCACGTTGACGGCATCTTCGAGAGACTCCGGCGATGTGTTCACCAGCCGTAGGGTGAGCTGCACGGTGCCCAGCGCACACTCGTCCATGCACACATCGAGCAGCTCCGCCGACAGGTCCAGCCCGCTCGCCCCGAGGTCCGCCGGAATCGCCGAGTGCCATGTGTTGTGTTCGGTGAAGCCCGGCGTGGCGTGGGTGGGGATGGTCAGGTCATCGTTGATGTTGGTGATGTCGTAGGCATGCTGGTTCCATGTGGTCCGGGCCCCCTGCCATGAGTTGGTCAGGTCCCCAAAGGACGTCAGCGCCGCCCCGAAGCTGTTGTGGCACACCAAGATCTCGGCATGGCCGTCGGCATCGACATCCGCGATGGTCGGGTAGTCCATCATCGTGTTGCTGCCGTGGCCGGTGTCGAAGAACTTGAGGGCCCCCGTCTCGCCCTCAAACACCGACATCTGGGTCTCGTCGATGTAGACCACGTCCATGTGGCCGTCGCCCTCGAAGTCGAAGAAGCTGGCGCCGGTGGCCCCGGACTCGTCGGTCACCGGGGCGGTCCAGAAGACCGAGCCATCGGCGTGAAAGACCGTCAGCACGTTGCCCCCGGCGGTCACGATCTCCGGGCTGCCGTCCTGGTCCAGATCGGCAATGCCGGCGGCGGACAAGATGTTGGCGCCCGTGATGGTGGTGGGCCCCCACAGGATGGTGCCGTCGGTGTCGACCGCCCGGATGGTGTTGTAGGTGATGGCGATGAACTCACCCTCGGGGTCATCGTCCAAGTTGGCCACGCTGATCATGCCGTCGTTGACCGACGTGTCGAACCACAGCGCGTTGCCGTCGGCGTCGTACATGGCATTGCCGACAATGACCTCGTCCACGCCATCCAGGTCCAGGTCGGTCACGGCGGGGACCGCTCCTTCGGTGACCATCAGCCCCGGCACCCCGTCCACCCCATACGAGCCGCTGCCGTAGCGCCCCCGGCCCCGGGTGGTGCCGTCCTCGCCATTGAGAATGACCCGCCCCACGATGATCTCGGCGAAGCCGTCGCCGTCCATGTCGCGGATGTTGGGCGCGGTGGCCCAGTTGAAGTCGAACTTGTTGAAGGTCGCGGACTCCCAGAGCAGCACGCCGGCGGCGTCATAGGCGGCGGTCGTGTACTCGCCGTCGCCGAAGAACAGCCCCGTCACGATCTCCCGCACGATGACGATGTCGGGATCGCCGTCCCCGTCGATGTCGCCCACGGCAGGCGGGGACCCGAAGGCCATCAGTGCGTCGGTGCGCTGCCACTCCAACGCGCCGGTCACCCCGTCGAGCACCGTGAGGTAGCCGGGCGGGTTGAAGAAGTTGGCCAACAGGTTGAAGATGACCTCTGGCACGCCATCTTGGTCAAGGTCGGCCACGATGGGCTGGGACAGGCAGCCCTGGCCGCTGCCGTAGGTCCACTCGGCAAAGGGCTGAAACCCACCCTCGGGCTCGGTGCTGCAGATGTCGTCCAGCGCGCGGGCTTCGGCGGGCAGCGAGATGGTGGGGCAGGGCGGGATGTTCTCGTCCCCGCCTTCATCGCCGGTCGCGTCGGGGGCGGTGCCGGTCTCGTCCCCCTCCCGGGAGATCTTGTCGCCATTGTTCAGGTTGTAGTCGGAACATGCGGAAGCGAGCAGCAAGAGGCTGGTCAGGCGGATCGACTTGGTCACGGCGCACTCCGAGGAGAGGTGCGCACGCTACCCCAGGGGCTGGCCACCCGGCGGTGCAAGGCAGCACTCGGCAACCCGTTTTGGAGCGCTCAGGCCCGGACGGCCCGGACGGCACTGGTGTCTTCCTCGCGCAGGCCCATGCGCAGAAGCTCGCGCTGGCGGCCCATCACGTAGCGAGTGACCGCTTGGCGGGCTTGGGGACGCACCCGCAGACCCTCGGCCATGCGCAGTCCGGTGAGGGCACGGTCGCGGCCTTCTTCTCGACGCACAAAGCGCACCTGGCATGGCGCCGTGATGGCCTCGTCCTCGCCGGGAAGCTTGAAGTGTACGGCAACCTTGGCGCCGGGGGACAGGTGGTCCATCGCGGAGGGGGGCATCCACAGCCCGAAGCCGAGCACGCTGAGATCCCGGACCTCGCCGTGGACCACCAGACGGCCCGCCTTGGCTTGGATCTCGACGTCGATGGGATCGGCGATGGAGGGCTCCACGCGGAAGGCCTCGCGCTCGTTGAAGAGGGTGCGCAGCTCGCTGTCGAGCAGGGCGCGGTGGTCTCGCCAGCTCTCGAAGGACAGGCCCAGCTTGGGCTTGGGCTGCCGCTCGTCCACATGGCAGATGCGGGCGACCATCTCGAGGGGGCTGCGGAGCTTGGGGGACCGCAGGCTCATCTCGACCCGGTCGCGCAGTCGCAGCATGCCGGTGGCGGACCGGGGAAGCTCGACGCCTGCGCCGCCGGCGGACAAGTCGAGCAAGCGCACATTGTCGCAGACCACCTTGGGGCCGCGAAACTCAATGTGGACCAGCTCATCGAACTCGGCGGTCACACGGTATTGTTTGCGACGGTCGGCTGCGCTGGGCGCCTTGGTGGTATCGGTGGAATTGCTCATGTGCTCTCTCTCGGATGCAGTGTTGGACTGCGACGGGCACCGGTGCTCGGGGTCGGCTGTGACCAGCGTTCCCTTGGGTCTGCCTTCACTTCGGATGCACGGGCGCGGAGCTAAGCAAAACTGAGGTGTGGGTTGATCCTGCGATCAGCTCACGCGACTCAGCGCATATTCTCGGGTGCCCTTGGGGCTGTGCACCGAGAATTCATCGCCCTGTTCCAGCTCGGCCATGGCTTGAAAGAAGGGGGAGCGCGGCGACATGAGCTCGATGGTCTCGGACCCGACGGTCACGGCCCGGCCACCATCGGGGGCGACGAAGAAGGTTCGCACGGGGCCATCCTCGGCGTCATTGACCTCTTGGACCACGACGAGGGCGCCGGTCTGGACGACGGGGGGATCGAGCGGGGTGGTGCCGTCAAAGACCGCGAACCAGGCGCGCAGGCGTCGCAGGGCGGAGATGCGGGTGGCTTGGCCCCGGGCCAGGTAGGACGCCTCGATCGCGCGGGTGTCGTACTTGCCTTCCTGGCGGGTCTCGCTGTTGGTGGTCTCGTCCCGGGCCATCGCTGCCACACGCTCCACGGTGACCACCTCGGCGTTGAGGGAGTCGCGGAATGCGTCGACCACGGCGGCCTTGGAGAGGTCGGCAGTGGGGGAGGTGGGGGACATGGACGGTCCAGGGCTGGGGTGGCCGGCGGGGCTCCGCGCGGGGGCCACACTTCGGGATAGCAGCTCACTCCCTGGGAGGTGGCATGTCGACCCGCGTCGTTCGGTTTTCCTATGACATCGTCTGCCCCTATGCGTGGGTGGCGTCGACCCAAGTGGAGGCGCTGGCGGCTCGCCACGGCGCCACCGTGGACTGGGACCCCATCTTGCTGGGGGGTGTGTTTCGTGCGCTCCAGTCGCCAGACGTGCCCGCGGCGACCTGGGCCCCTCAAAAGGCGGTGCTCGGCCTCCAAGACGTCCATCGTCAGGCTGCTCTCGCGGGTCTGGACCTGCGCTTTGCCGAGGGCCATCCCCGGCGCAGTGTGGACGCGATGCGGCTGTGTGCGCTGGCGACGGGGGCGACCCGGGTGGCGGTGACGGCCGCGCTGTACCGGGCGTATTGGCAGCAGGGGCGCGACATCTCGGACATGGCCGTGCTGGCGGAGATCGCGACGGCCCATGGGCTCGAGCTCGCCGACGCTCAGAGTGATGCGGTGCGCCAGGACCTGCGGGCCCGCACCGACGCGGCGGTGGGCCGAGGGGTGTTTGGGGTGCCGACGCTCCAGGTCTTTGAGGACGGCAAAGCGGTGGGGGATCTGCACTGGGGCAGCGACCGGCTGCACTTCGTGGAGGGGGAGCTGGCGGGCCATCCGGTGAGCCCCGAGCCGCCGCCGGTGCCGGGCGCGCCGCCGATGCGGGTGACGGTGTTTCACGACATGGCCAGTCCCTATGCCTACTTGGGCATGACCCAGGCGAGCCGGGTGGCCGAGGCCCACGGCGCCGAGCTGGTGTCGCGGCCCATCTTGTTGGGGGCGCTGTTTCGGGACATCGGCACCCCCATCGTGCCGTTGTTTGCGATGAACCGGTCGAAGCAGCAGTGGTATGCCGCAGAGCTGGGGCGCTGGGCGGCGTTCTGGGGCGTGGACTACGCGTTTCCGAGCTGCTTTCCGGTGCGGTCGGTGACGGCGCTGCGGGCGAGCATTGTGGCGCCAGAGTGCACGATGCCGCTGTACCGGGCCTTGTGGGTGGACGGGCTCGACATTGGCCAAGATGACTTAGTGATGGACGTCTTGGTGGGGTGTGGGCTGGACGCTGAAGAGGTGCTGGCCCAGACCCGCACGGCGGACGTGAAGGCGGTGCTCAAGGACAACACAAGCGCGGCCCAGGCGCTGGGGGTCTGTGGGGTGCCGAGCTTTGTGGTGGAGCGGCTGGACGGCACGGGTGAGCCGGTGGTGCTCTGGGGTCAGGACCGCATCTTCCAGCTGGCTCATGTGTTGCGTGGGTGGGTGCCGCCCCAGGGGTCGATATGAGTGCATTTGTGGGTGTGTTGATGGCCGTGTGGTCGGCGGGCGCCCAGGAGCCTCCCGACGAGGTGGTCGCTTGGGTTGCGAAGACCGAAGCCTTCTATAAACACTACAAGTCGGTGGAGCCGGGATGGGAAGAGACGGCCATCACGGGGCCGACGTGCCCGAGTCCAGCGTATCCCTTGCAGGGTTCGGTGAAGGCCCAAATGAGCCCGCCGGCAGTGGCGCTGTGGGAGACCGAGCCGGCGAAGGTGACGGCGACCTGTGACGCGCTGCGGCCGGTGTCGTGGCGGGTGAAGCTGGAGCTGATTCCGGTGGACCAGCGGGTGTTCTCGCCGATTGTGTTGCGGGTGAGCCGGGTGGAGAAGGGGGCCCAGGCGGACGCGGCGATTCAAGGGCTGATGGAGAACGGCGCGGCGGGCAGCAAGGCGTTTCAAGCGCTGGTGCCGAGTGGCCCGTACTTGGTCGAAGTCAACGCGCCGTGCGGTGCGTCGGGGCTGTGGGCCTACGATCTGGCCGATGCGATCGACGCGATTGAGTCGGTGTACCCGGCGGGCAAGGTCACCCGGGCGGCGGTGAGTCCCTGCGGGCGCATTGCGTATGCGTGGACGTCCCGGGACGAGATCCGCGAGAGTGCGCTGATGCCGAGAGAGTACTGGGGGCTGCCGTTCCCGGAGGTGCGGGACAAGACGCTGGGGCGGAAGACGGTGGATCCGTTTGCGGACTAGTGGGGGGGCGTCCATCTTGTCGGTGTCCTCCTTGGCAACCCCCCTCCCCGCACAATGGCCTACGGGATAGGCCCCAGCGGCACTGGAGTGACCACTGGGGACGCTGTGGTGCGGTGGGCCTGACCTCGGGGGAGATGTCATCTCAAACAAGACACCATCGGTGGACCTCGACGTCTATGTGCTTGAATCGGGCATTGTCGGCCGGTGCTGGGGGGCTGCTTGCGGCCGCGGGGACTGGGAAAGGGTTGACGGAACATCAATTTCAACTAATGCTCTGGTGGCGGGTGCCCGATGCCTTTGGGGAGCCTGACCGAGAAGGAGCTGCGGTCAGTCTTGCGGGCATCGGTCGGTCCCAATGGACGAGTGGTGTTCACCAAGCATGCTCGGGAGCGGATGAAGGAACGGAACATCTCCGACCAGGACGTCCAACGGGTGCTCAAGCGTGGTGTGCCTGATCCAGGCTGTAGCGAGCACTATGAGCGTGGCTGTTGGCGCTATCGGCGTCGAAGCGGCGAGACCGTCGTGGTCGTGGTTGTGCATCCGCCCGACAAGGTCGTGTTGATCACGGTGATTGCATAGAGGAGACACAGATGAACTGCCTGATCTGTGGTGAAGGCACGCTGACCACCACCACATCCGACGTCGAGTACATGGGTGGACACGACATCTGGGTGTCGGACGTGCCCGTGCATCGGTGCGATAGCTGCGGCGAGGATTTGACCGAGCTGGCTTCGCTGACCGAGCTGAACGCCCGTGTGGCGCAGGAAGTCGCCCGTCGCCCGGGGCGGCTGATGCCTCAAGACATCAAGCTGCTGCGGCAGCACTTGGACTGGTCTGCCAAGGACTTCGCCCAGCACTTCTCGGTTGACCCGGCGACGGTGTCTCGGTGGGAGACGGGAAGCCAGTCCATGGCCGTGCAGGTCGAGAAGCTGCTTCGGCTCTCGGTGGTGGCCCGGGGGCGCCTGGGTGCCATTCGTGGGCTGGAGACCCTTCTGGACCGACCGGGCGCCGAGCCGGCGACGAGTCGACTGGTGGTCCCCGCTGTTCATGGCTGTCCGGGGGACCAGCCCCCATGGAACAAGGGCTTGTCTTGGGCGGGCACCAATGCCCACCTTGAGCTCGCAGCATGACCTGGACCGCCGACTGGCTGGTCGCCTCAGAGCGACTCCATCTGGACGCCCTGAGCCAGCGCGTCTCCGTGATTGACGTGCTGGACCATGTTGTCGTGATGAGGGTGCCCTGTGCCCTGCAGGGCTTCGCGCTGTGCGCCCGCTTTGGTCGGGCCGACAACTGGGAGGACGAGGGCGTCATTCATGTGCGTCTGGAACGGGACAAGGGGGACGGTGACTGGGAGCTTGTCAAACACACCGAGGCGGCCTTTGGCCCGATGCAACCCACAGCCTATGCCCATGTGTCGTTTCGGGTGCTCAGGGTGTGGAGTGGGGACTCGATTGTGTTTCGGCTGCGGTGGCGCCTGGGCAGCAACCGCTGGCGGAAGGGCCCTGAGCACCGGATCATGGTGATGTGCCACCCAGAGGGTGAAGCGATGTCGGAACAGCTGGACCAGCTTCCGCCACTGGGTTGACCGGGGGTGGTGTCTGGGGCGGGAGCTGGTGGATCTACGGTTCCTCACCGGAGGCGAGCACGAGCCGAAAGCCCCGGTGGTCGAACCGAGCGGTCGGACGCCTCCTGCCCCAATCTCGTGTCCGCAATGCCATCAGCCCCGCTGGCCTCGTCGAGAACAGTTCCTGGCGGGCCACTCATGCTCTCTTGCCACGCTGAAATTGTCGACCCGCGCTGAGCTGGCGTCACCCCATGCACAGAGGCCTTCCCGGACTTGACCGAGGCACTGTGGATCCCGTCCATCTGGACGGAAAGCCGTGTGTCCGCGGGATGCGCCTGTCGGTGGAGCGCGTGCTGGCGCCAACAGCCAAGCCGCCACCATCGACTCAAGCTCCGCTGGCGACGCCTGGACGTGCTCACGGGCGAGTCGCTGTCGCACCATCGCGACGCCGCGCTCGTGAAGCTCGAACCGGGTCTGCACCCGGTCGCCGGTGGAGAGCGGTGGCTGCGTCATGAGGAGTCACCACCACACCAGGCTACGACAGACCGAGGGCGCTCCCGTCCACCTATTCGCAGCCCCAGCGACAACGACCTCCAGAGACCATCAAACCAACCCACGGGTTAGGGAAATACCGTAAACCGAGCGGAGATCTGCAAGGAGCACGAACACAAGGTACAGGAGCTGTTTGCCCCGTCGGTGTTCTCGGCCATCCACCCTCCCCGAGCCGCCGCATCCTACCCCTTTCGGCCGCTCAGCCCGCCGTAAACGCCCAAGTCACCGTCAGATCCCCCACATACAGCGGGTCATTGTCGCACTCGCCCGAGTCCACATTGATCGGCTCGGTCGTCGAGAACGAGTACGTCGACCCCGACACCTCCAGCGGCACCCCCGTCTCCCAGCCGCCCGCGTCGTCCTCACCGTACAAGGACCACTCCGTCGGGCTCGTGAAGACGAAGCCAATATACGCTTCTGCCGGGTACTCCCCGCCGATCACATCCGCGCATGTGTTGGTCGTGTAGCTCAGCGTGCCGAAGTAGGTGCGGTCGCACGTCGGGCACTGCAGGGCCGGGTCGGTCACCTCGGTCATCACGGACTCGTAGCGAGTCGAGCAGTCGTCGACTTGTTCGTCAAAGTCGCCGAACCACGTCTCGCACGTGATCTCGAAGCCGTCGAAGTCGAAGGCCCCATTGTGGGTCATCGTGGTCGGCCACCAGCAGGGCGCGACGTCCGCACAGTCGGAGTCCTCGCAGTCCATCGCCCCGTCTTCGTCGTTGTCCACGCCATCTTGGCACTCCGTCTCGGGCAGCGGGTCCGTGCCATCCCCGCCGTCTGCGCCGTCCCCACCATCGGCGCCATCACCGCCGTCTGCTCCCCCGCCATCCCCGCCGTCTGCGCCCTCTTCATCCGCCTTGTCGTCGGTGGAGTCGACCGGGGTGCAGGCGGTGGCCATCGTGGTGAACAGGGCAAGAGCGATGAGGGTGCGCATGGCGTCTCCAAGAGATGGGGGCGGCGGGATGGTAGCAGGAGGCGGGCGCAGTAGGGGCGGGGTGGAGGCTGCACTCTCGTTTCATGTGACGAGACCCCGGCGAGGGCCCCGGTTAGCAGCGAGAGGCACACCGCGAAGGTTCCTGTTTGCCGTCCCGTTCGCCCGCCCAAGCCCCCAACGCCTCGCTGCTCATGCGGCTGGGCGGGGCGGCGTTTCGACATCTGCTCGGCTGGGGGCTGAGCGTCGGGCTGCACGTCATGCTGGTCGCCCCGTTCGTCGCTTGGCAATACGCCAACTTTGAGCTCGACAGCCCCGGCGAAGAGTCCGACAACGATGGCCCCGTCGGCAATGGCGGCGGCGACGTCCCCCCGCAGCTCGCCTTGGTCGAGCCCCCCGCCCCCGTGCAAGTCTCGGTCTATGAGGGCCCGCCCACCCGACCGGCCCCCTCCGAACCGCCCCCGACCGATGTCCCGCCACCGCCCAAGCAGAAGGCCACCCAGTCCACGGCGGCGCCTGCTGCCGATGGGGCGAACACCGGCGTCGAAGACGGCACCCCCGGCGGCGAAGCGAAGAAAGAGGGCGTGCAAGGTCGGCCCCCCCGTGGCAAGCGCAAGCCCTGCGAGCCCATCGACGAGATCGTGCAAGTCAACGAGTCAAAGTGGAAGGTCGAGCGCGACGTGGTCGACTGGTATGCCACCCACATTCGCGAGCTTGAGAAGCAAGCCGGCATCGGTGTTCACCACAATGCCAAGGGCGAGCGGGACGGCGCCAAGCTCTACCTGCCCCGGTGCAGCATCCTCAAGCAAGCCGGCTTCAAGAACGGCGACATCATCCGCACGGTGAACGGCCGCGAGGTCTTCACCATCGCCCAGGGCATCAAGGTGTACCTCAAGCTGCGCAACAGCCGAAACGTCACCGTGGAGCTGACCCGAAAGGGCGGCGAGAACTACACTTTCAAGTATCGACTGAACTGAACGCGAGGGGCACGGCTCCCCGGCCCCTGCCCCTTGATCCCAAGGCGACGACGCATGGCACTTCCCACCGTCCTAGATTCGGCAATGCAAGACTTCGGACTGGAGCACTTGCTCGTCCTGTTCATGCTTGCCACGTCCTTTTTGTTGGTGGCCATCACCTTCGAGCGCATCGCCGCCTACATGCTGCTGCGGGTCTCCATCGGGGGCGCCAGCAAGGTGATGGTCGAAGCCCGCAAGGGCAGCCTCGCCGATGCACGCAAGGCCTGTGGCACCAAGAAGAGCGCGGTGACTGACATTCTCATTGTGGGGCTCGACCGCGCCGTCGGCACCGTTCGCGGTGAGCCGGGCCGGGCCATGATGCGCGAGAAGAAGCGCCTCGTGGGCAAGCTCAAGGCGCGCACCTGGATCCTGGCCACCGCCGGGGCCCTGATGCCCTTCGTGGGCCTCTTTGGCACCGTCATCGGCGTCATGGCCAGCTTCCAAGCCATCGGTGAGTCCGGCCAGGGCGGCTTCGCGGTCGTCTCGGTGGGCATCTCCCAAGCCCTCATCGCCACCGCCGTCGGCATCGCTGTCGCCCTCGAGGGCGTCTTCCTGTTCAACGTGCTCCAGGCCATCTCGGGCAAGCTGACCCGCGACGTGTCCCTCATCGTCGACGAGATGCTGGAGCTGATCGAGTACCAGAGGACCGCCAATGCAGGCCGCCCCGTCAAGTAGCAGCCACGAAGACGACGACGACGACGAGGGTGGTGGGATCTTTGCCGAGATCAACATCACGCCGCTGACCGACGTCTTCATGGTCCTGTTGATCATCATGATGGTGGTCTCGTCCTCCATTGTGGAAGACGAGAAAGAGTCCGCCTATGAGAAGGGCTTGCTCGCCGAGCGGGCCCTGCAAGTGATGACGCCGGACGGTGCCGAGGGCGCTGAAGCGATGATCCCTGACGACATCATCATCAGCGTGTTGCCCGATGGCACCGTGTTCATCGAGAACGACGAGATCCCCCGGGATGCCCTCGATGGCAAGCTCGCCGAGATCTTCGGGATGGACCCCAAGACCCGCATCGTGCTGCGCGCCGACAAGACCGCCGACTATGAGCTGGTGATGGACGTCATCGCGCGGTGCAGCAACGCGGGTCTGAAGAACATCGCGCTGGCCAGCAAGGACGGCTGAGGGTGCGGCTGCTCACGGCAAGCTCGCTTGCCCTCGTCGTGACCTCGGCTGTGGAAGCCCTCGTGCTGGGGCTGATCCTCGTCGCCGAGCGCCCCGTTGAGGCCCTCGCGGCCAGCCCCGTCCTCTTCCTGGGCGGGCTGGTCGCGCCCGTGCTCTTCCTGGCCACATGGACGGCGGGACGGCTGTTCTTGCCGCCTCCTGCGCTGGCGAGCAAGGGCCGTCGCTTGCTCAGTCTGGGTCTCTCCGCCGTGCTGGCGGTGGTCTTCGGTGTCGCGGCCTTCTGGCTGTTCGCGACGGTGATTGTCCCCCAATTGGCGAACCCCGAGGCGCCGCCACTGGAGCGGTTTCTCGGGGTGTTGGTGGCGTCCGTGCCGATGGCCCTTCACGGGCTGTGGCTGCCCCTGCTCGGCGCCCTGTGGGGGGTGGAGCTGGGTGCAAGCCTCGCGGCACGTCGCGGCCCTCAGACCTCGGGGTAGAGCTCGGCGCCCTGTTCCTTGAAGGCCTCGCTCTGTTCCTGCATGCCGGCCTTCGCCGCCTCGGCTTCTTCCAGCCCCAGCTTCTCGGCGTAGTCCCGCACGTCCTGCGTGATCTTCATCGAGCAGAACTTGGGCCCACACATGCTGCAGAAGTGGGCCACCTTGGCGCCTTCAGCGGGCAGCGTCTGGTCATGGAATTCCCGGGCCTTGTCGGGGTCGAGCGACAAGTTGAACTGGTCCGCCCAGCGAAACTCGAAGCGGGCCTTGCTCAGCGCATCGTCGCGGTGCTGCACGCCCGGGTGGCCCTTGGCGAGATCGGCGGCGTGGGCGGCGATCTTGTACGTCACCACCCCCTCGCGCACGTCGTCGCGGTCGGGCAAGCCCAGGTGTTCCTTGGGCGTGACGTAGCAGAGCATCGCCGTGCCATACCAGCCGATCATGGCCGCACCGATGCCCGACGTGATGTGGTCGTAGCCAGGGGCGATGTCGGTCGTCAGCGGTCCGAGGGTGTAGAAGGGCGCTTCGCCGCACCACTCCAGCTGCTTTTCCATGTTCTCGCGTACCATGTGCATCGGCACATGCCCGGGGCCTTCGTTCATCACCTGGACGTCGAATTCCCAAGCCCGCCGGGTGAGCTCACCCTGGACCTTGAGCTCCGCGAACTGGGCCCGGTCGTTGGCGTCCGCGATGCAGCCGGGACGCAGCCCATCGCCGATCGAGAAGCTGACGCCATAGGCGGCCATGATCTCGCAGATGTCGTCCCAGTGGGTGTAGAGGAAGTTCTCTTTGTGGTGGGCGAGGCACCACTTGGCCATGATGCTGCCGCCCCGGGACACGATGCCGGTGAGGCGCTCGGCCGTCCACGGCACAAAGCGCAACAACACGCCGGCGTGGATCGTGAAGTAGTCGACGCCCTGCTCGCACTGCTCGATGAGCGTGTCGCGGAAGATCTCCCACGTCAGGTCTTCGGCCTTGCCGCCGACCTTCTCGAGCGCCTGGTAGATGGGCACAGTGCCGATGGGCACGGGGCTGTTGCGGATGATCCACTCGCGGGTCTCGTGGATGTTCGGCCCGGTGCTCAGATCCATGACCGTGTCGGCGCCCCAGCGGATGGACCACACCAGCTTCTCGACCTCTTCTTCGATCGAGCTGGACACCGCCGAATTGCCGATGTTTGCGTTGATCTTGACCAGAAAATTCCGGCCGATGATCATCGGCTCAAGCTCGGGATGGTTGATGTTCGCGGGGATGATGGCCCGGCCGCGCGCGACCTCGTCCCGCACAAACTTGGGCGTGATGCGGTTGGGGATCGCTGCGCCAAAGGACTCGCCGGCGTGCTGCTTGCGAATCTCCTGCATGGCCTCGCGGCGCTGGTTCTCGCGCACCGCGATGAATTCCATCTCGGGCGTGATGATGCCCCGGCGGGCGTAGTGGAGCTGGGTGGTGCGCATGCCGGGCAAGGCGCGGCGG
This sequence comes from Myxococcota bacterium, assembly GCA_942491145.1. Lineage (GTDB taxonomy): Bacteria > Myxococcota_A > UBA796 > UBA796 > UBA2385 > CAXQUZ01. The sequence continues at coordinate 25,262 of CALOBC010000038.1, forward strand.
GGCCGGTGGTTGGTCTTCATGCGAAGACGCTTGAGCGCGGCATTCTCAAGGCGTTCCCGGCCGTACTCCGAGCTCAGTCCGTCCAGGGGCTCGCTGTCGGCCCGGGCCTGGATCCAGGGCAGGCAGAGCGGCGCCAGCCCCTTGTGCACGTCAATGTCGACGCTGGGGTCGGTGTAGGGGCCCGACGTGTCGTAGACCGTGACGGGTGGGTTGGGGACCATGCCGTCGCGCGTCTTGGTCGGCGACTGGGAGATCTCCCGCATCGGCACGCGCACATCGGAGTGGATCGACCCGCGGACGTAGATCTTGCGGGAGTTGGGGAACGGGTCGCGGGTGATGCGGGTGGACTCGCTGGGAATCTGTTCACGCTCGGCGCGGGCGTCGGACGTGCCTGCTTCGTTTTCGAGCTCGGTGTTGGACATGCTGAAGACCTCCGGAAGGAGGCGCGGGGGGCCGCTTCCCTACGCCGGTATGACCACGGATCAGGTGGATTGGGGTGTGATCTCAGCGCCGCCCAATGCGACGCACCCCCAGCGGCACTCGGCGGTCGCCTATCGCAGCAGCGCACCCAATGCGGTGGCCCCGCGTGACGTGTCCCTCAACTGGGGCCTGCCGGACAGCGAGGCGCGTGTCGGCTCCCTCGGGCCACCGGAGCGGGTCGAGGTCGCCGCTGGGGTGTGCCGAGGGGACCGGATGCCCGGCGTCCATCTGTGGGGAACCGAATTGTCAGCAGACTGTCAAGCGTGCCATGGAGGTCAACATGGTGGGCTTTGTGATGGTGGTGGTGGCGGTCATCGTGGGCGGGGTGCAGACGGTCGCGGCCGCCGATGGGGATGCGGCGGACGGGAGGGACGCCATCGCGCAGGCGGGAGCCCAGCGGCGGGCGCGGCATCCCAAGGCGGCCAGTCTCACGGCCGCCGGCGTCCTGAGTGGCGATCCTGACGATGCCCTGGCCCGGGCGGCGATGGTGGAGCTGGCGCTGGCCCTCGACGCGCTGGGCCATCGCGAGGCGGCCCGGCTGGTGTTTCACGACGTCCTGGCGGGGGGCATGGACCCGGCATCGGTGCGGGCGCTGCGGCAGCTGGTGGCCTGGGACCCCAGCACGGTGGATGTCGACCTCGCAGCGCTGGTGGCCGACCTGCCTGTGAATGTCGCACCAGTGAGTCTTCAGGGGCCGCTCCATCGCCTGCAAGGGGTCGACCACGTGCACGGGGGGCGGCTCGCCGAGGCCCGAGCAGCGCTGCAAGACACCGACGACCCCGAGAGCCGCCTGATGCAGGCGCTGGTGGAGGTGGAGCAGGGCCTGCCGAAGACCGGTGCATTTCACCTCATCCAGGTGGCCGGTGGGCCCGACGCAACCGCCACCCGGGACCTCGCGCGCCTCAACCTCGCGCGGTGGTTGTATGGACAGGACCACTTGGCGGACGCGGCGGCGGTCTGGGCGTCCGTCGACCCCAGCCGGCCGGACTGGGCGCGGGCCCGGGAAGAGCAAGCCTGGGCGTGGCTGCGCATGGGCGAGACGGGTCGTGCGCTGGGCAATGTGCTGGCCCTGCAGTCGGCGCGGGGACAAGCGGAGCTCACCGTCGAAGCGCCCCTGATCGCGGGTGTGGCCTATGCCGAGGCGTGCCGGTGGGACGTGGCGGCGGCGGTGGCCACAGCGCTTCAGGACGACCTCACTCCCCAAGTCAACGAGCTGCAGACCTGGCTGGCGGATGCCCGTCCGGAGACTGCCGCCTGGGACTGGTTTGGACCGAGACCCCGCCCGACCGTCGTCTCTGAAGCGGTCTTCCGATCGGCCTTCAGGGACCAGCGACTCAGCAGCTTGATGCTTCGTCGTCGGGCGCTGCAAGCGGAGGCGGCGGCACTGGCATCGAGCACGGGACCGCGCGGCTGGGACCGGCTCTCTGGCGAGCTTCAGGGGCGCATCGCGGCGGAGCGGGAGCGGGTTGAGACCGCCGCTGGCGAGGCCTTGATGGCGGGCTTGCAGGCCGAGGTGGACCGGATGCAGCGGGCCATCGCCAGTGCGGCAGTGTTGGCCTTTGAGGCCTCGGATGGGCAGCGGCGGGAGCTCGAGGCGCTTGCCCGCACGGGCGGTGCGACACCCAGCGCGGATGCCCTCATCGACGATGCCGTGTCGGAGGACATCATCATGTGGCCCTTCAACGGGGAGTTCTGGGAGGACGAACTCGACGCCTATGCCGTGGACGTGCAGCGGGCGTGTCCGGCCCCCCGGGACCTCTCGCTGGCCCCCGTCCGCCGCGAGGTGCCCCGGACGGGACTGTTCTGACACAGCCCCAGCATTGTCGGTTGTGGATGCCGTGGGGATCGGATATTCAAATATTCGTTTGAATATTGGATCTCGGAGCCCCCATGCGCAAATTCAAAGACGCGGCCTACGGCGTGTTGGCCCAGGTGGCCAAGGCCCTCGCCAGCCCCCAGCGGGTGGAGCTGCTCGATCTGGTCGCCCAGCGACCGCGCACGGTGGGGGATCTTGCGGACGCGCTGGGACAGCCCGTGGCGAACATCAGCCACCACCTGCGGCGCCTGCTCCAAGATCGGCTGGTGACGAGGGACACCGACGGGGTGCACGCCCTGTACGCCTTGGCGACCGGTGTGGCCCCCTTGCTCGCCGGGCTCCACGCGGCAGCGACCTGTCGCAGCGCCACCCTGCGGGAGCTGAAGCGCGAGGTCATGGGGGAAGACGAGCTGAGTGCGGCAGACCTTCCCGCTGTGCTGGCGCGGGTGGCCCGGGGGGAGGTGGTGCTGCTCGATGTGCGGCCGGCCGCAGAGTACGCCGCGGGTCACTTGCCCGGTGCCCGCTCGGTACCGCTGCATGAGCTGGATGCGGCCCTGGCCGAGATGCCCCAGGATGCCAATGTTGTCGCGTGCTGCCGGGGGCCCTTGTGTGTGTTCGCGGCGGAGGCGGTGCAGCGGGTCCGGGCCACGGGGCGCCGTGCCCAACACTTGAGCGCGGGTGTGGTCGAGCTTGCGGCCCAGCGGGGCCCCCGCTCATGAAACCCCGGCTTGGTATTCGGGAGAATGCCTTACAGTTCACTCTTCTCGTGCTGATCAACTCTCTCGTGGGCGCCATGGTGGGCATGGAGCGCACGGTCCTGCCCTTGCTCGCCCACGATGCGTTTCACTTGGATGGGCACACGGCGGTGTTGTCGTTTGTGGCGGTCTTTGGGGTGTCCAAGGCACTGGCCAACTTGGCCGCCGGTCGCTTGGCGGAGCGGTGGGGGCGCCGGCCGACCTTGATCCTGGGCTGGGTGCTCGCTCTGCCCGTGGCGCCCATGTTGGTCTTCGCCCAGAGCTGGTCGGTGGTGTTGGCCGCGAACGTGCTGCTGGGGCTCAGCCAGGGGCTCGCGTGGTCGTCGACGGTCATCATGAAGATCGATCTGGCGGGGCCTCAGCAGCGGGGGCTGGCGATGGGCCTCAACGAGGCCGCGGGCTACGTTGCGGTTGCTGTGAGTGCCCTGTTGACAGGCATTATCGCGGAGTCTTACGGGCTGCGACCGTGGCCGCTGTCGCTGGGAGGCGTGGTGGCGTTGGTGGGACTGCTGTTGAGCGTGGCCACCGCACGAGAGACCCGGGGCCATGCGGATGAGGAGGCCCGTCAAGCTCAGGACACGACCGCGCCGCTGGGGCTCGGGCGGCTGCTGTGGCTGGGGGCCTGGGGCGACCGACCCCTCGCGACGCTGCACCACACGGGCATGCTCAACAACCTCAACGATGGGGTGGCCTGGGGTCTGTTCCCGTTGCTGTTCGCCGCGCGGGGGCTTGATCTGGGTCAGATCGGGATGTTGATGGCGCTCACACCGGCGGTCTGGGGCTTGGGTCAGCTCGTCACCGGCGCGTGGTCGGACCGGGTGGGCCGCCGGCCCTTCATCGCCGGGGGCATGGCGGTGCAGTCCGTGGGAATCGCCGTGGTGGTGGGGCTCTCGACCCTCTGGGGGGCCGCGCTGGGGGCCGCGCTGCTGGGGCTGGGCACGGCGATGGTGTACCCAACCTTGCTGGCGGCGGTGGGGGACCGGTCGGGTCCGACGATACGGGCGAGCGCGGTGGGCACCTACCGGCTGTGGCGGGACGGGGGCTATGCCGTGGGAGCCCTGTTGGCGGGCGTTGTCGCGAGTCAGGTTGGCATGGAGGGGGCCATCTGGTCGGTGGCCGGCCTCACCCTCGTCGGTGCGGTCCACGCGTGGCGGGGCCTCGGTCCCGGGCGGCTGGTGCCCCTGGAGTTGCCCGCCGCCTGACCCGGTGGCCATGCAGGGGGGCGAGGCCCACGTGCAGAGGGGTTAGGTCCCCGGGCCGCATTCTCCCTGGTGCCCCATGCATGCCTTGCTCCTCGCGTTGTTGATGCCCGCCTTTGCCCAAGACCCCGTCCCCGAGGACGTGTCGGTCCCGTCCACGCCCTTCGAAGTTGGCGTCGCTGCGCTCCAGGCCAAAGACACCGCCGGTGCACTGGTCGCCTTTGGCCAGTGCATCAAGGAGAGCCCTGCGAGCTCCCAGGAAGCGGCGAACTGCCGGTGGGAGCGGGGCTGGGTGTGGTGGCTGAAGGGCGAGTGGCGCAAGGTTGTGGACGACTGGGAAGCGGTGCAGAAGGTGGACCCCGAGCGGGACAGCCTGGACCGCTACCTGTCTCAAGCGCGCGACAACCTCGGTCTGGAAGCCATTCTCGCCAAGGGACGCAGTGCCGCACCGGCCAGCTATGCATCCACCGCCCCCGATGGGGCCAAGGTGCGCTTGCGGGCGGTCGGCGACCTGATGATCTCAACCGACTTCCCAAGCGGCGCCGAGAATCCCGATGTGAAGGCCACCTTCGCGGATGTCGCGGACTGGCTGAGAGACGCCGATGTGACCTTCGGCAACATGGAAGGCCCCCTGTGTGACTCGGGAAAGACCACCAAGTGCAAGCCCGACCAAGCGCCGGGGTCCTGCTACGCATTCCGCACGCCTGGCAAGTATGCATTCTTATATAAGGATGCAGGCTTCGACGTGGTGTCGACCGCCAACAACCACGCCAACGACTTTGGGCCGGGCTGTCGGCTCGAGACCGAGTCGATTCTTGACGGGCTGGGCATCGCCCACACGGGCCGACCCGGTGACATCGCGCGCTTGACGGCGAACGGCCTGAAGATCGCTGTGGTGGGCTTTCACACGTCCCGCAACAGCCACTATGTCAACGACCATGAGCAAGCCCAAGCCCTGGTCAAGGCGCTCGCCAGCGAAAACGACATCGTGGTTGTGAGCTTCCACGGCGGAAAGGAGGGCTCCAAGGCCATCCATGTGCCCCATGGCTCCGAGTCCTTCTATGGCGAGAACCGGGGCAACCTGCGCGAGTTCACCCATGTGGTCATCGACGCGGGTGCCGACCTGGTCCTCGGCCACGGTCCCCATGTGCTGCGGGGCATGGAGGTCTACAAGGATCGGCTGATCGCCTACTCTCTGGGCAATTTCGCGACCTATGGACGCTTCAACCTGTCGGGCAACCTCGGCGTCGGCGCCGTGCTTGAGGTCACCCTGGACAAGCAAGGGCGCTTTGCGGGCGGCCGCATCTTGCCCACCCGTCAGGAGGGCGAGGGGGTGCCCGTGCGGGATGACCAGAACAAGGCGATTGATCTGGTGCGCTCGCTGAGTGCTGAAGACTTCCCAGGCACAGCCGTGCTTGTGGCGCAGGATGGATCGCTCAAGGCGCCTTGACCGCCGAGTGGGGCGTTGGTGTTTGGTGAGAATGCCTGCTGCTTGGGTGTTCTCGCGTTGTTTATCCTGTTGGGCTGGCCCAGAGTCCGAGCGTCGAGAAGCGGCCGGGTGTGCTCAATGTGTCAGGAACCCTCCGCCGAATGTCAAAGGGGCGGACTGGACCGCAGGTTGGCCACTTTCCTGGGGTATGCTGGGGCACCTTTCCTGGAGTCCAACATGAATCGCCTCGCCCTGCTCGCACTTCCGCTGGCACTGTCCTTCGTCACTGGTTGCACGGACAAGGAAGACTCGGATGATGAAACCACCGACGAGGGCTCCGACGGCTCCGACGGCTCGGACGGTGCAGACGGCGGCACCGACAGCGATGTCGACGACGAGCCCGACCCCGACTCCGACGACGACGACGACGGCCTGAGCCTCGCCGACGAAGAAGCGCTCGGCACCGACCCCGCCCTCGCCGACTCCGATGGGGACGGACTGGACGACGGCGACGAGGTCGACAACGGCAGCGACCCGCTGAACAAGTTCTCCTGGCCCGGTGCCGGCATTTGGCCAGACATGTCGGGTGATGTGACCGAAGAAGGCGACGAGTACGCCATGGACGCGGTGATGCCGAACTTCTACGGCACCGACCAGTATGGCGGCGAAGTCAGCTTGTACCAGTTCTACGGCTCCGTCGTGTTGGTGGACTTCTCCGCGGGTTGGTGTGGCCCCTGCAAGACGGTGGCCGCCGGCGCCGAAGAGCTGTGGCAGGAACACCGTGAGGACGGCTTCGTCATCATCCACGCGATGATCGACGACTACCGGGGCTCCGGCACGGCGGGCGAGAGCTTCCGCGAAGACTGGTCTGAGGCCTATGGTCTCACCTTCCCCGTGCTTGGTGAGGGCGACATCAACTCCGCCGCGCTGCGGGGCCTCGGTCGCGCCGGTGTCTACGAGAACGCCATTCCCTTCATGATCCTGCTCGATCAGGAAATGCGGATCGATCAGGCCTACACGGGCAGCGGCACCGAAGGCCGCATCGAGTCCCGTGCCGAAGACCTGCTCGCCGGCGAGTAGTCCTCCACTCGGTGTGCATGTGGCGGTCGGGTCCCTCGGGGTCCGGCCGCTTCTGGTTGGGACCAGCACTGATTCTTCACGATTGGTGCACAACGGGGCGCATTGAGTTGTGGTTGTATAGGGAACCCAATCTGGAGTTCTCCATGCGCCGTGTTGCCCTACTTGTGTTCCCCTTGACCATTGGCCTGGCCACCGGCTGCAGTGACAAGGAGGACGCGGCGGACGACACCACCAGTGAAGACGGTGGGGATGGCACGGACGGCGGCGATGGCGCGGACGGTGGCGACGGCGCGGACGGCGGCGATGGTGCGGACGGCGGCGACGGCGCGGACGGCGGTGATGGCGCGGACGGCGGCGACGGCGCGGACGGCGGCGATGACCCAGCCTCGGATGCCGACGAGGACGGCCTGACCTTGGAAGAGGAAGACGCCCTCGGCACCGATCCCAACGACGCGGACTCTGACGGAGACGGGCTGGAGGACGGTGTGGAGGTCGACAATGACAGTGACCCGCTCAACAAGTTCTCCTGGCCCGGCGCCGGGCTCTGGCCGGACATGTCGGGCGACGTCGCCGAGGAGGGCACCCGCTTCGGCATGGGCGAGGTGATGCCCGACTTCACCGGCGACGACCAGTACGGCGGCGAGGTCAGCCTGTACCAGTTCTATGGCTCCGTCGTGCTGGTGGACTTCTCCGCGGGGTGGTGCGGCCCGTGCCAGACGGTGGCGGCCGGCGCCGAGGCGATGTGGCAGGAGCACCGTGAAGACGGCTTCGTCACCATCCACGCGATGATCGACGACTACCGGGGCAGCGGCGCGGCCGGAGAAGGCTTCCGCGAGGACTGGTCCGAGTCCTACGGCTTGACCTTCCCGGTGCTCGGCGAGGGCGACATCATGGACAACGCGCTGACGGGTCTCTACGGTGCTGGCATCTTCGAGAACGCCATCCCCTTCATGATCTTGCTCGACAAAGACATGAGCATCGACGAGGCCTACACGGGCAGCGGCACCGAGCGCACCATCGAGTCCCGGGTCGAGGCGCTGCTCGCCGCCGACTGAGCGCTTCCGACCGCCTTCCGGGGCGGGCACGGTGCCAGAGGGCCAGTCGCGTGGGCGGCTGGCCCTTCGCGCTGGACCCCTCGCTCAGTCGCTGGCCAGCCAGTCCTGAAACACCACCCAAGCTGCCGGTTCCCGGTGCAGGCACCAGTGGCCGTCATAGTCGGACGTCGGCTCACACACGACGAGCTCCGAGTTGGGCAGGGCTTCGTGCAGGGCTTCGGTGGTGAAGTTGGGCACTTGGTAGTCCCCGACACCGAGAAACACGAGGCTCTCGGCGGACTGGTCGCGGGCCAAGGCCATCGGGTCCGACGGGTCCATCGTCCACTGGAACAAGTTGACCACCGGGTGCATGCGGTCGATGCCCGGCCATGCGGTGTCGGGGAGGCCGAGGGCAGCCCCGAGTGCGGCCGACGCGGTGACCACCTCGGGCACGTCTGCGCCGAAGAGCCCGAACAGCGTGTTGAGCAGCGCCGGATCGAAGCCGTCGATGAGCCCGGTGTCGAGGAAGTAGTGGGAGAACACGCCGCCGGTGCCGGACAGGAACGTCTTCTCCCAGCGGTCGGGATCAACGCTGGTGCCGATGTTCAGCGTGACCGAGCCCAAGGAGTGGCCCAGCCGGCGCACCCGCGTGCCATCCACGCTGCCCGTGGGAATGGCGTCGTTTAGACCATTCTCGATGAATCGGCGCACTTGGTGGGCCTCGATGGCGCCCTGGCGCTGGTTGTCCCGAAACGCCGGCAAATTCACGATGTTGTAGAAGCCCAGCGAGGCCCCGTAGCCCTCGTCCATCAGGGGGTAGCGGGTGCCGTAGAGCGGCTGGTCCCGACCCACCACTGCCCAGCCCTCTTCTTGGAAGATGCGGGCCAGCTCGTCGCAGCGGTCGTACTTGTTGCGCCGCTGGACCGCGTGGTAGGCGGTGCCCCCGGTGCCGTGGTCATACATCAGCACCGGCGCGTCGAAGATGGGCTGCCCATCGCTGTCTTTGGGCAGCGAGATGGTCACGCGGGTGGTGTCGAGGTCGGGCTCACTCACGAGCTGGCCGCCCACAAAGTCGATCCAGCCCGTCATGCGTGCTGAGTCCCCCAAGTGGGACACGCCCGGGTTCATGTAGGGGCGGTCCTCCAGGCCGGAGTAGTTCCAGACCGGCACCTCAGCTTGGAAGACGACCATCGGCCACGCGTCCATGTCGACATCGTGGGTGCCGGTGTCTTCGTCGAGGGCGCTCTGGTAGGACAGCTCGGTGGTGCCGTCTTCGAAGGTGACGGTGAGTACGGTGGCTTCATTGCCGGACGGGGTGGTGCCTTGGCTGTACGCGAGGTGGGTCACCCTCCGCATGTTCACGTCGCCCCAGTCGGGGGTCTCGCCGATGCGGGCGTCGGCGTCTGCGACGAGCTGGCGCAGCTGGTCCGTGCCGTCTTGGATGGTGTAGACGGTGGCCACGGCGACGTCGGTGGTCACCCCGGCGGCGGAGAGTGCGTCGGTCAGCCCGTCGGGCGCCGTCCACCCCGCGGGGGGTTGGGCCCCGACAGCGGTGGTCACCACGGCCGCCAAGCGTGCCCCGGACCGAGGCGGGTGGCCGAGGGCTGGCGCCATCGCGAGCAAGTGGTTGGCCAAGTAGGGGTCGCCGCCCGCGTCCGCCGTGAAGGTCAGCGTGAGCGGGATGAGCTCGCCCGTGTCCATGTCGATGAGCAGCACACTGTCGTCGGGCGTGCCGTCGGTGGACTCAGGCGCGGTGATGGGGCCCGTGAAGCGGAAGTAGGCCGGCGTCAGGTTGCCGAACCCGTTGGCGGTCATCTCCAGCCGGGCGCGCCAGCCTTCGATGATGGGCAGCGCCAGGTCGGTCGCGTGCACCGGGTAGCCGCTCAGATCGGGCAGCATGTCGTCCCCCAGCAGATCATCGCTGGGAAAGGGCATGTCGAAGTAGTGGGTCGGCCGGGCGGGGTCGACGACCGCCGTGACCACCGGGCCCGTGTCGTCCTCAGATGCGGCAGGCTTGGCCGGGTCTGACCCACAGCCGAGTCCGAGCCAGAGTGGGGCGCCGACAACAAGCAACAATGAGGGCCGGTTCATGGAGTCTCCTGTGGGCGCAGCGTAGCCGCTTCAGCGGGTGCCGTGGTGGTGGCCGCGAGCTCACGCAGCGCCTTCCCCAGCTCGACCGCGTGGGACTTCTGGATGTTGTGGCCACCGGTGGGCCAGGTCAAGCGGGGACCGGCGGGTGCGGCGTCGGCGAGGGCTTGGGAGAGAGCGGGGGGGATGAGGGGATCATCGGTGGCCCAGGCGACGAGCGTGGGCAGCTGGAGCGCCTTGACGGTCTGTGCCCACTCGGGAAAGTCCAGTGCCGCCGCGCACCGCAGCGTGTGGGCGAGCTGGTCCGGGTCCCACCGGCGGGGAAAGCCCATGCGCTCGAACATCCAGGGCAGCGTCGGCCGAGTGAGGCGGCCCGTCCAGCGACCGTCGATCAGGCCCATGATGCGGGCGGGTCGGCCATGATCGACGGTGGGGTGGGCGACGGGACCGAGGCTGGCGAGCAGCCCGAGGGCGGACACCCGGTCGGGGACCAGAGACGCGGCCGTTCCCGCGAGGGCGCCACCCATGGAGTGTCCGATGAGCAGGACGTTGTCGAGGTCCAGTCGCTCCAGGATCTCGGCGACAAAGGTGGCCCGCCCAGGGATGTCGACGGCCGGCGCGGTGGCCAGCGGCGTGTCGCCAAAACCGGGCATGTCGATGCGGAGCAGGCGCAGGCCGCAGTCGGGGGTCAACAGTGCGGGCGCCAGCCACCGATAGTCTCGGGTGCCGCCGGGGTAGCCGGGCACCGCCAGCACGACGCGGCCCTTGGGGTCGCCCTCGTCGGTATACGAGAACGTCCCAGTGCTGAGCCGTCCCCGGCGGGTGCGGGGGTCAGAGGGCGTCGCGGGTGTGCTCATGGAACGGCCGGGGCTCGCTGGGGGGGCGATGGTTCTACCCGGCTGGGCACCCTGGCGGTCTCGGCGTCACGGGTCCGACAGGCAGCCACTGGGCCTATTGGTTGATGACCCGGAGCACCATCTCGCGAAGCTCGTCGGCGATGGGCGGCTTGTCCACGACCCGCGGAAAGGTGTGGAGGAATTGGGCCAGCCGCGTGTCGGTCGCGCCTCCGGTGCAGAACACCACACGGTCGGCCAAGGCAAGCTGGCGGGCCACCACGGACTCGTAGAGGTCCATGCCCGTCATGCCCGGCATGGACATGTCGAAGATGGCACAGTCGAAGGTCTCGCCGGCATCGAGCAGCGCCAGCGCTTCTGGGCCGCTGCCGACCTCGACCACCGCGTGGGTCTTCAGCATGCGTGCGAGCACTCGCCGCACCCGGGGCTCGTCGTCGACCAGCAGCACCCGCCCCCGGTCTCGCCATGGGCTTGGGGTTGTGGGACCCCGTCTGGGGACCGGAGTCAGCGGGGGTGGGGACTCGGCACGGTGCACCGGCAGGTAGATCCGGACCAGGGCCCCGCCGAGCTCCGACGTGCCGGCCTCGACCCGACCGCCCGATCCGAGCACCAGATCCCGGGTGACGCTCATGCCCAGGCCCTTGCCTTGGGTGCGGGGCCAGTGTTGGGTGGCGGAAGACTCTTGGGCTTCCAGCAGGCCAGGACGGAAGCCAGGGCCCCCGTCGTCGACTTGGATGCGCACCCCGGCTGGCCCCGCCGATGCCACGGTCAGCCGCACCGCCCGCTTGCGCTGGGGTTGCTGATCGACAGCCTCGACGGCGTTGATCAAGAGGTTCAGCACCGCCCGTGTGATGGCCTGGCGAGATCCTCGCACGTTGGGAACGCTGGTGTCGACGTGGGTCTCGATCTCGACCACGTGGCGGGACTGGGGCAGCAGCAGGCCCAGCGCGTCGGCGGCCGCACGGGCGGGACTGCAGAACGCGCCGGCACCGGTGTCGTGGATCGTCAGCTTCTGGAGCGAGCGGGACAGCGTCACAATGCGCTGCAGTCCGTTCCGGTTCTCGCCAATCAGTGCCCGGATGTTCGCCAGGAACTGGGCTTGTTCGGCGGAGGGGCCGGTGGCGGCCAAGTCGTCGAGGGTCTCTTCGATCTCGGCCTGGTTCAGGGTGATCCAGCTCGCGGGGTTGTTGATGTCGTGGGCCACCCCGCTGGCCAGCCGCCCCACTTGGGCGAGGCGCTCGGCGGCTTCGACTTGGGTGCGCATCGACAGCAGCTCTTGCCGCGTGACGGCGTGAAACACCGCACGTTGGAGCTGACGAAGGTCGAATGTGCCCTTGATCAAGTAGTCTTGGGCGCCCGAGCGGATCGCTTGTTGCTCGGCGGCGGCATCCTCACGACCGGTGATGACCACGACCGGCACGCCCGGGGCCGCTTGCTCAAGCTGGCGCAGCGCTTCGGGTCCGGTCGCGTCCGGCAGCGACCAGTCCAGGAGGATGCAGTGGAACCGTTGCTGGGCGAGCAGCGCGGTCGCTTCGGCCATGTCCTGGGCTTGGTCGACCGTGATCTGGTCGCTGGTTCGTGCCATGCGGACGAGGGAGCGTCGATCGAGGTCGTCGTCTTCAATGTGGAGCAGTGAGTGTGCGATGACGTCCTCCCGCGGCGGCCGCGTCAACTTGGCGGATGGCAGGGCGGGTTCAGCGAGGCCCCGGTCTGAATCGGACGGGACGCCCCTGTCCTGACGGCGAACTCGAATGGTCTATAGCCCGATCGTGCTACGCAGCAGCGACTCCGACGCCCGGCCCTTGGCAAGGTAAGATACCCCGGGCTTCAGCGGGGACAGCCACCGCAGGTCTTCGCCGGTCATGACCACGGTCACCGTGCCCGCCGCGCTCAGGGTCCCCGCCAGCGCATCACTCCTGCCGTCGGGCAGGTTGCGGTCCAACACCACGGCGTCGAAGGTCTGCTGCTCCAGCGCGATCTGCGCTTCGGCGAGCGTCGCCACGCCGACCACTCGACAGTCCGGTCCCAAGATCCGGGTGACCCACATCCGGTCGATGCGGTTGTCGTCGACAACCAGCACAGTGACGGCATGTTGGGGGGGGCGCGCAGTCTGCGGCTTACGGGGGAAGTCGAGGGCGGTCACGAGATCAGCAGGGTGCTGTGTGCCGCGGACAAGCGCCCGTCGGGGCGGGTCAGCGGTCCGGGGCCAGAGCCGCCGTGCAGCGCCGGTGGGAGGACAGGGAGGCCACCGGAGTGGGGCGGCCCGCTGTGGGTGTGGTTGTCCCAGGTCAGATTGGTCATGGCCCCGTTTTGTCCAGTGTGGGGTGGAGTGGATGTGCCACAGCCTACATCGGCTCGACTCTCCAAGAACAGTAGTCCAGGCGCCCCCCCAGATTGGCCATGTTGGTGATGAACGGCCCACTATCGGGCACTGCCGGCTGGTGTGTCTTGGTGCCCCATTGACCCGTCATGGCTACCGGTCTTCTGGCGCCGGGGGCGTGTCGCCAGGACCGGTCTGTGCATCCTCGGCGGTCCGCGAGGTGGGTCCTTCGGGGACCACGGTTGAGGCGGCTGCGTGGTTCAGGCCACTCTCGGCGTCTGCGGCGTCAGGGAGGGGTAGGTCCCGCCGCCACTCGGTGCACGGGGACGGCACTCTGACCCCCGCATGGGGTGGCTGGCCCACCTGACCAGTTTGTGTGGGGGGGAGCTCGTCCCGGCACCTGGTGGCCTGAGCGGATCGATTCTTCGGATCGATGGCGGCTTGTGTGGTCTGGTCCCAGGTTTTGTGCTGAGCCGCCGGCCGGCGCAAAGGCCGGCGCTACGGCTTGCTGGCGTCACGGGTTCGGGCTGACACGTATATGTTCCGCCACCGATGGTGCGACCGGATGCCCCAAGAAATCCGTGCTCAGCGGCCACCCTGAGCGGCGTACCCGTATAGCGCCGCTGTGTCGGTGGACGACTGACCGATTTTGGCCATCCCGCACTGCCTCCACAGCACGGTACGGGCGCGTGGGTCCAGCCGTCAGCCCGTCCAGGTCTCAGCCCGCGAGCACCAAGTTGTTCAGGAAGGCCACGACCACACCCATGATGCTCACGCCGGCAATGACCCCGGAGCTCACCGGCACGATGTAGTCCTTGGCGAGCTGGGGCTTCCGCTTCATCAGCACAAAGGCGATGACGGCGCCCACGAACATGCTCAGTGGGTACTGGAACGGCAGGATGAAGCCCAGGCCCATGGCAGTGCCGCTGGGCATCCAGGTCTTCAGCTTCTTGGGCACCACCATCTCGACGATGGTCAGGATGATGCCGATGACCGCGCCCAAGGCAATCGCCTTTTGGTGCATGGGGTGCATGTTCTCGATGCCCATGCGGAACAGCTCGGCCACGGCGGCCCACGCTTGGGCGGCCGGTGCGGGGAACTTCGGTGCGGCCCCGCCCACGCCGGTGAGCGTGGTGGCGTCCGGCACCAACAAGTAGAAGCCCGAGACCGTGGCCAGGGTGCCCGCGAAGATGCCCATGAACTGGGCCAAGAACTGGCGGCGGGGGTCGGCACCGAGCAGGTAGCCGCTCTTCAGGTCGTTGAGCAGGTCAGCCGAGGACCCGGCGGCGGCGGACGTGATGCCGGCCGTCATCAGGTTGGCCGACACCGACTGGGGGATGAGGATGCCGTAGGTGAGCTGCATCAGCTTGCCCATGGCGCCCACGGGGGTGATGTCGGACTCGCCGGTCGCCCGGCAGGCCACGAGGGCCAGGAAGAAGGTCAGCGTCACTGCGAGCAGCCCGAAGTACCAGGGCACGTCGAAGTAGACCGCGGCCACGGCAATCACGCCGGCGCCAGAGAAGCTGCCGCCGATGACGAACCACGACAGCGGCACCTCCACCTTGGCCGCTTGCTCGTCATGGGGAGAGCTCTCACCGCCGCCGGTGAAGCCCTGGAATGCCCGCAGGATGGTCTTGTATTGGGTGGCAAAGCTGAGCAGCCCGCTCGACACCAGGATGGGCACGCCGAACCACAGCCCGATCTCTTTCCACGCCTTCCAGGGCTTTGTCGCGGCCCGGACGAGATCACCGTTGGCGTTGGTCCACTCTGCTTCCCACCCAATCGGGCCGACCACATAGGCCAGCAACAGGCCACCGATCAGCATCCACGTCGCAACCCGCATGCCGACGATGGCCCCTGCCGCGATCATCACGGGGTTCATGTCCATCACGAGGGTCCAGTCGCTGGGCTTCCAGGGCACCAGCTTGCCGGCCTCGTCGATGTGGGCGCCCCGGGCGGGCAGCATGTCGAAGATCTTGGCGTCCGCCGCCATCAGGGGAGCACCGTCCTTGCCGATGGGCAGCTCCATGAGCGGCGGGAAGATGGCCCCGAACAGCGCGCTCACGAGCAGCGCCTTGGCCTTGGCGAGGGCACTCTTGCCCTCGGAGTACAGCGACTGGAGCGTGGTGGCCGCGGCGACGCCCGACGGAAAGCGCAGCCGCTCCCGGTTGATGAGGTTGCGCTTCATCGGGATGGCGATGACCGTGCCCAGGATCGCCAGGAACAGCGTCCACATCGTCAACACCGGCCATGGCAGGTGCTGGCCCTGGGGGTTGTCGGGGGTCGCCGAGAGCATCAGCAGCGCCGCGATGGCCGACACCATCGTGCCGCCCGTCGAGTAGCCCGCCGACGACGCAGTCGACTGCATGCAGTTGTTCTCGAGGATGGTCATCGGCGTCTTTGCGATGCCCGACTTCTCCAGCCCCGTCCAGATGGCGTAGCTGAGGATGCACGCCGTGATGGCCACCCCCAGGCCCCAGCCGGTCTTCAGCCCGATGTAGAGGTTCGTGAACGCCAGCAGGAACCCGAGCGCCGACCCCATGAGCACGGCCCGCGCGGTGAGCTGGGGCACATCGTCGCCGCGGTAGACCTTCGCGTACCAAGTGGCCTCGTCCATCTCCAGGACTTCTTCAGGCCCGATGGAGAGGGGGCGACACGCCTCCACCTCTTCGGGGGTCTTCGGTGCGGGCTGGAACAAGGCCATGGTCACGCCGGGGCCCAAGGCGCGGCGCGCGCCGAATGGG
This sequence comes from Myxococcota bacterium, assembly GCA_942491145.1. GTDB lineage: Bacteria > Myxococcota_A > UBA796 > UBA796 > UBA2385 > CAXQUZ01. Next base: position 41,061 of record CALOBC010000038.1, read on the forward strand.
GCGCGGGGAGTCTACACGTTGCGGGGGTGCCGGGTGCCGGGTCGCTGACGGGCCACCCGCTTCAGCAACCGGCGAACAAGGTCTGCCAGCGCTCGGCATTGTCGACGTCCATGCCCGTCCATGCGCGCAGTGCATCCATCGTGGCCGCGCGCAGTGCCGGATCGGTGGACTCCAGCAAGGGCAACAAGCCCTGGATCACGGCTTCGGCCCGCTTGGGCTCGGCAGTGCCTTCTGGCGGGGCACTCTCCGCGAGTGCTTGCACGTCGGCCAGCGCCGGTGCCCGTCCAGGCGACAGGTCGGGGACATCGGCGTGGGCGGATGCCACCATCCAGAGACCAGCCCAGAGGAAGCTGCCCATGATCATCTCCCGTGCTGCCTTCAGGCTTCGGCCGTTGCTGCGGGGGACTTGAAGGCATCTGGGCCGTTGGGTGGTCTTTATTGCCGGCGGCGGGCCACCACGGCGAGGGGCACCCACCACACCATCCAAGGGGCCACCGCACCCACGCTGCACCCGCCGTCGTCTTTGGTCCCCACACCCTCGGCCTCCGGGGTGTCGTCCTCGACGGGGTCGGGACGGTCCGGAATGCCCGTGTCCTCGTCATCATCGGGGACGTCCGTGCCGCCGGTCGACAGGAGCACGGTCGGCACCGTTGCACGGATGCGGGCGTCCGCGTCGAAGCCTGCTTCCCCCAAGTTGATGACCCCCACGGTGAGGTCACCCGACAGCGCCGACGTGTGACCGGTCGGGTCGCCGTCTTCGTGGTTGCCCGCTTCATCGGTGATGACCACCGCCCATCGGATGCCCTCACCACCGTCGACAGTGACGTCCAGCGGGGCATCTTCGGTGACGCCGGTGACCGTGACATGCCACGAGCCGGTCTCGTAGACCCCGGGCTCTGGGCGCAGCTCTTGGGACGCGACGGCGAGGTCGGCGGCAGTGACGCTCAGGGACGGGCGCAGGCCCCACGGCACCGTCGCAGCATCGGCGGGCGCGGCGGGTGCAGCGCTGGATCCCGCGAGCTGGCGAAACACGGTGAACTCGATCAAGGCGTCTTCCCAGGGTTGCCCGCTGACCGCTGCCCAGGCATCCAACACATCCGGCTCGTTGTCCCAGCCCTCCTGCTCCATGGCGCCCCACAGCGCGGGCCCCACCGACCCTTCGCCATCCCCGTAGACCGCGTCCATGTGGAGGATCCACATTCCTGCGCCGTACTCATGGTAGGACCAGATCTCGTAGTCATCCCACAAGATGTAGCCGTCGCCCAGGATGCCCATCCACGGGTACGTCTGGAAGTCGCGGACGTAGTTTCCGGTGATGGAGTAGTCGTCGAGGGTCCACGCCTCAGCGGCCGTCGCCGTGGCCTCCCACACCGGCAGCGTGGGCTCCGTGAAGTCCGTCGCGAACTGGATCAAGTGGTTGAATTCATGGGCCACGTAGCTGGGCAAGTTGGCCAATGAGATGGCCGGGTCCAGCGCCATGTAGGCGTGGCAGCCCATGCGGCCGTCGGTGGTGACTTCGTCCTCGAACGGGCCATAGACATACGCGCCGCCGTCGGTGCCATCCGTGGTGATGTACACATCGAGAATGCCGTCGTCATCGGGCATCGGGGCATGGAAGCCCAGCCGGTCGACCTGGGCTTGCCAAGACGCCGAGATGGCGGGCAACACCACATCACAGCGGTCGGCGAGGGCGGCATCGTTCCAGTGGCAGCGCACGGGAAGGGTGTCGTGGTCGACCGAGTCGATGGACTCCGGTCGCCAACCATCCGTGAGCATGACCACAGTTGCGAGGGCAGCGGTACGGCACAGCATAGGACGCCTCGGTCAGGGCTGGGGGGCTGGTCGGAGCTGGCGGTCGAACAGGTCCAGGACGGCTTGGAGGGCAGCCTGGGTGGGGTGGTCCGGGTCGTCGGCCCGCAGCTCCGTGGTGAGCACCGAGTGGGCAAACGGGGCCACCGAGGGGCGGCCAGCCAAGTCCACTGTGCCATCGATGAAGCCGTCGCCGAGCTCCTGTTGCAGCCTCTCGAAGCGGCTGCCGAACATCAACCAGTCGCCCTTCATCCGCAGCCCGAGCACAGGACAGCCCGACTTGGACCGCCGCTTGACGATCTGCAGGTCTTCGTCGGAGATGTGCAGCCCGCGGGCCAGCCCGGGGGTGAGCGAGAACGGCAGCGAGGGCTGGCTGAGAACGGGCGCCATCACACTCTCATCGACCATCATGGCGAGCGCAAAATTGCCGGTGAGGCACATACCGAGGGCGCCCACGCCGGGCCCGCCGCAGTGTTCGTGGGCCTCGCGGCACAAGGCCCGCAGCCACTTCACAATCGGGCTGGAGCGTCGGGAGGCCAGCACCAGGAACTCGCGGGAGATGCACGCGCGCACAATCGAGGCGGCGGTGTAGCCATCGCTGTAGGGCCGGCCCGGATCACCAAAGAGGTGGGGCATCACGACGGTGTAGCCGGCGTCCACAATGCGCCGGGCGAACTCCGCGACCTCGGGCGTGATGCCCGGGATCTCGTGCATCACCACGACTGCAGGTCCGCTCCCCTTCCAAAACACCGTGCGGGTCTTGCCGTCGAAGGCGAAGGGCAGCGGGGTGAAGTCGTCGAGGGGATCGGGAGTCTGACTGGGACGCACCGGGGTGGGGGGCGTCCGCTCGCTCAAAACTCGAGCTCACGCAGTCGCAGCGACATGCCCCGGGCGTAGGTCTTGTCGAGACGCAGGTTGTTCATCAGCGCTTCGAGCTCGCCGGCATCCAGCCAGATGCCCTTGCTGGACACGTCGATGTGCACGCCCTTGTACTCGACAATGCGCATCTTCTCGCCGGTCAGGGGGCAGACCAGCACCCGGTCGCGGTCGACAGGCGGGTTCTTCTCGCGGCGGAACAGGTCGGTCCACGGAAAGCCGCTCTTCGCGAAGCGTGCGGCCTCGGTGAGCTGGAACAGCTCCGTCTTGTCGAGGAAGATCCCGGTGCCGTTCGGGCACACGTCAATCGTGACCCCGTCCCGCTGTTCCTGGGTCATGTCGTTGCCGGTGATGGGGCTCTTGCGCATGGGATTGCTCGCAGGTAAGGGGTTATACTGGTGCTTCAGGGGTAGAAGCCGCTATACGTCACGAGATCGCGGGACTCCACGGGGGAGCCGTCGTCCGCTTCGTCGACGGTCTTGACCAGCCCGAGGCCACGCACGTACCAAGAAGTCGACAGGCCATCGCGGTTCAAGTAGCCGCCGGTGTCGGTCATGCTGTAGTCGTTTTCGACTTGGATGGCCGAGAAGGTGCCCGCAGACGTCGACACACTCACGGGGCCGACCACCGTGAAGGTGCCGCTGGCCGTCAGCTCGTTGTAGCCGAGGGTGTCGGTCGCCACGTACGCGTAGGTCCAGCTGTTGCTGGCGATCAAGTCGCCTTCGGCCAACAGGTCGGTGCGGGATGTCGTGTAGGTGGTGGTCATCAGCGGAATGCCGCCCAGGACCAGGTCCCAGGTGCCCACGCTGATCTGGCCGGCGTCACACACGCGGGACTCGATCACATCAAAGGCGGTGCCCGCGAGGTCGTTGTAGTTGCGGTTGTAGGTGGCGACGCCGGTGCTCGCGTCCCACGCCGGCGTTGTGATGGTCTCGGAGTAGACCGTGCCCTCGAGGGTGGTGTCGAAGATCCGCGTGGCCGCCGCGCCGTTCTCCAGCGGGAAGAACGGGTTGCAGTGGCCGCCCTCGTCGACGTCGCCGTCGCAGTTGTTGTCGACCCCATCGACCACTTCGGGCGCTCCTGGGTAGGAGTTGGCATCGCCATCGTTGCAGTCTTCGCCCTCACACTCGGTGCCGTCAATGCCGTCGCCGTCGCAGTCACAGTCGTCGGAGACCTCGGAACAGTCGTTGTCGAGGCCGTCGTAGCAGACCTCACGAATGCCGGGTCGCACGTCCGGGTTGTCGTCGTCACAGTCTCCGGCTTCGACGGTCACCCCATCGCCGTCATTGTCGGTGTCGGCATCTGCATCGGCGTCCGCATCGGCGTCCGCATCGGCGTCTGCATCGGCGTCCGCATCGGCGTCTGCATCGGCGTCCGCGTCTGCATCGGCGTCCGCGTCTGCATCCGCATCGGTGTCACTGTCGGCGTCCGCATCCGCATCGGCGTCCGACTCGACACCGGAGTCTTTGTAGAGCGATCCCACGTTGCCGCCGCCACAAGCGGACATCAGGAGGATGGCGGGCCACAGCAGCCGGGAGCTGCCAACGGGTGACAATGGCGAAGGGGACGGGGTCATGGGGGCTCCGAGGCCTCTGGATGCAGCCACAGGTCCACGCGTTGCCTTGCAACGGCACCACGCATCCTTGGGGTTGCGGCCACTAACGCCCCAGCCGGCCGGCTTCACGTCGGCTGCAATCACGGCGATGACCCCGCGAGGGGCCCACTGGGCTCAGTTCAGAGGCAGCGTTGGTGCGGCCATGCCTTCAGGCACAAATCGGGCCAACACACCGCTCAGGTCTTCCCGTCGGAAGGGCTTCGAGATGACCTCGTCGGCGCCCAGCTCCAACAGTCGGCTGCGCACCGGTGGGCTCACATGGGCCGTGATGACCACCACGCCGGTGCCCTCGAAGGCGGACTCGGACCGGATGCGCCGGCACACCTCAAAGCCGTCCAAGCCTGGCATGACCAAGTCCAGGAAGACCAGGTGGGGGCGGAAGCTGAACAACATCGCGCCCGCCGCGAAGCCGTCGGCCGCAGTCTGGACCTTGAGGGCGGGGCCCAGGGTGTTCAAGTGGCGCTCGACAAGCTGGGTGTGCAGTGTGTCGTCGTCGATGATGGCCACGCGGTCCCGCCACGTGACCAGCCCCGGGGGGACCGGCATTCCGCGCCCGCGCATGAACGACAACAGATCATCACGCGAGATGCGCCGGCGGCCGCCGCCCGTGAGGAAGCCGGGGAGCACCCCTGCATCCACCCAGCGCAGGACTGTCCTGGGGGAGACCCCGCAGTACTCGGCGACGTCGTGCGTGCTCAAGATGACGTTGGCTTGCATGTTTACCCATTGCGCCGCTCTGAATGGACGCGCTTGTTTCATTGGCCGCACCCCAACCATAGCCGTCCCCCCCGGGGTTCCGCATCCCCGAGCTGGATCTCGATTGCAAGGATTCTGTCTCAGCATTTCACCGTGACCTTGGTGCGGACTCATCCGCACTTCGGGCGAACCTTCGATCTTTGGTCTGCAGCCAGCCGGTCGTGGATCCGTTGTTGAAGGGTGAAGCTCCCGCAGTTCGCGGGCGTGTGCCACCGACCTCTTTTCCTGATCCGTGCGCAGCAGCTCTGCCGTGGCGGCATGTGCACCTCGCTCTGAACATCCCCCTTGTTTCGCGGTGGGTGGGCGCTGAGGTGGGCCACATGGCGGGCCGATGTGGACCTGCCGGGCGGAAACCTGAACTGGAGAGCCCCAATGGTCCAGCGGAGTGATGTTGTGGGACAGCCCAACCCGACGCTGGAACCCTTCGCGGCGTTCTTGGAAGCGCGGGTGCAGACGTCGGTGGAGACCACGCTGGTGGAGCTGGTGGACGGCTGCCTGCGCCTGCGTGGCCCCCTGGCCCTTCGGGGTGCCACACTCGACGAGATTGAAGAGTTGGACGCCATTTCCGGCGGAGTGCGGCTGCGTGTGCGGGACACCGTCATGGAGCTCCGGGGCTGTGGCGCGGCCTGCCTCGGGATGTTGTTGGCGTCGGCCTTGCCGGGGCGGTTTCCGACCTTTCCAGGGATCGATCTGGAGGCGGGCGAGCGTGTCTTGGCAGGTGGCCCGGCCCAGCTGGGCAAGGATGGCGTGTTGGAGGGCGTTGTGGTGCTCTCCAGCTCGCGTTTGCGCTCCTTCATCTGGCCGCCGGATCCCTTTGCGACAGGCCCGCAAGCGGCCCATCTCGAGCTCCGGCGGGGCACCATCGTGCGCTGTTGGTCCGATTGTGGGCCCGAGACCGTCCATGTGGACGGCGGCGCTGGGCACGTCCACACGTTTGTGGGTCCGGCTGCTGCGCTGATCCACCTGGGCCTGATTGGACCGGCGGTGCCGTTGTTGGCGCTGGTCGCGACCCGTGTGCTGGGCTTGGTCGGTGTGCCGGGACTGTTGATGCTCGGCGACCGTGAGCTGGTGCACATTCCCACGGGGGCCCTCGACAAGCTGCCCGGTGTGGGCCCGGTTCGAGTGGCCCTGCCGGATGTGGCGGAGGTGACCGCTGCGGGGGCCTCCGATGGGGGCATGGTGACGGTGGCCAGCCCAGCGGGTCGCATGCGCTTTCGGGTGCCCGTGATGCGGGTGTTTGCCAGCTTGCTGCGAGAGCGCATGGAGCAAGATCTGGAGGGCGCGGTGGTGGTCCGCAAGCCGACGGCACCGCCCCCGAAGGTGGATGCAGATGCGGAGGACGGCGAACCGGCAGAGGTGGCGGCCCCCGTGGATCTGGCGGTCTCGGGCGCCTGTCTCACCGTGGCGCGGGGCCAGTGGCGCTTCGGCACGTTGGTGCTGCGGCAGCACGCGGTCCTGTTCCAGCCGCGCCCGGGCGCGGAGTCTGGCGTCATTCGGATACCGGTGTCAGTTGTAACCCGTACTCGTGCCGGACCCCAGAGCTTGCTGCTGCGGTCCGCGGACCGGCGGCTGCCCTTCTTCGTGGCCGACGTGGCCTTTGTGGACCGGTACTGGGCGGATGCCCGCACACCGGACCGGATCTACACCCCGAAGGACCAGAATTCGCGCATCATGCGGCGCATCTCGGGGGTGCAGCGCATGGTCAAGGTCTGGGCTGGCGACGACCTGTACCTGTCCGAGCTGGAGGTGCCGGTGCGGCTGGGCGAGCTGGGCGTGTCGCTGCGGCTGCCGGGCCGGTTTCAGGATGCGCCGGAGCCGGGCACCCTCATCCGCGTGGAGGTGTTTCACGCTGACGGCATCTTTGAGTTCACCAGTCGCTTGGAGGCCCGCCAGGTGGGCACACCCGACCCCTCTCGCGGGGAGGTGGGCGCCCGACACGCGCTGGTGCTGGACATGCCGACCACCGTGCGACGGTTCGACAAGCGCCAAGACCGCCGGCTGCAGGTCTATGCACCGATGCGGATCGCACGGAAGCAAGTGCCCGAGGGCGGCCGCCAGCTCTTGCTCGGCTTGACCCACAACATCTCCCCGGGAGGCTGCGCCTTGCAGACCCGGACCCCGCTGGAAGTGGGTGAAGACCTTTCGTTTGTGGTGATGCTGGAAGACGAGCTGCTGGAGTTTGAGGGTGAGGTCATCCGCAAAGCATCCGACCATGGGCTGTGGGGCATCCGGTTCACGGAGGTGTCGGGAATCAGCCTGACACGGCTGCTGCGGTACGCCCGAGAGCAAGAGCGCGAGGCCCTCGCCCGGGACCGCAACGAAGACACCCTGTTGTAGCTCGGCGCCGATCAGATCGGCGTGTGGGTGGGTGGACTGGCCCCTCCTGGGTCGCCGAGCTGAGCTCGATCCAGCGCGGCTGCCGGATGGCACTGGGCGCTGCTTCCCTCGAGGCCATCGGAAGGGGTCACGTCACCCCTCCAGGTTCAGTCCGGCAGGGGGAGGATCCACGGGGCGTGGGTCCATGAATGGCGGGCCTGGCGGGACAGATCCACCGTCGGGTCGATGAGCGGCGCGGGCGGTCGGCCGTTCAAGGACACCCGGTGGTCGACGTACACCGCGATCGTGTGCCCTTCGGCTTCAGCGTTGGTCCTCAGTCGCTTGGCGAGCAGCCAGATCATGTCGGGTTGGCCGATGATGGTGAGGCGCTGACGGTCCGAGAGCACGGCGCGCACATCGACCTCGGTGCTGTCGCCGCTGGTGAGGTCCACCGCGCGGAAACCCAGGGTGCCTCGCTTGGTGCGGAGCATCATTCTCCACGCGAACCGGTGGCCTTCTTCCGTCCATGACGGGCGCCCGGGGTAGGCGAGGTGCCGCAGGGGGACGACCACCTGAACGCCGATCCACAGGGCAGTTCCGGCGACGATGGCACGCGAAGGGGCTGCGCCCCGGACTGGAGCATGGGGGGCCCACCGGAGCACCCGCCGGGGCCAGCCCGGGTCGAGGAAGAGCAGATGGGCGGCAAGCATCACGAGCGGGAAGATGCCAATGCGGAACAGCACGCCGTTGACGACGTGAAAGGCGCTGAGCGCAAGGATGGCGCCCATGCGCAGCCTCTTGGACAACAGCGCTGGGGCAACCAGCAAGTCCAGCACCAGCCCGGCGGCACTCATGGCCATGGCGGTCGGCGCCCACGCGAGCCAGGGGCCCACCCCAGGCCAGTCTTGACGGGCGTCGAGCCACATGCCGAGCGGCTGCCCGCTCAACCAGTCGGGGTTCAGCTTGGCCAGCCCGGCGAAGACATAGACCAGCACGATGGAGATGCGCAGCATCCACAGACCGTGGGCCCGGGCCGGCGGTGGGGGGCTTCTCCAGCGGCGGTCGAGGCTGAGCACATGGTCGCAGGGGCTCAGCGCGAGCTCAACGCAGACCATGACCAGCAACACGTCGTGGTTGAGGTAGGCGGCTTGGTCCAGCAACAACAACCAGGCCAGCACCCCGGCGGTGAGACCGAGGGCGATCCGGGCGCCCAAGCCGAGCGCAATGGCGATGCCGAGGGCGGAGAGGCCCAGGTGGACGAGCACCATCGCGGCCAGGGACAAGGGCCGGAGGGCGTCGAGGTGGGGGTAGGGAAACGGCGGGAACGCCGGATCGTAGAGGGAGGCGATGCCCCCGCTGGCGATGATGCCCAGCGGCGCGACGGTCAGCAGCACGCCGAGCATGATCCGAAACACCGCAAGGGATGCGGGATCGAGTGGCCCACCGATGTTCTGCTCGATGGCGCTGGCGGTGGTGGAGACGTGCGACATGGGGGTGTGGGCGGGTATCTTGGCGGTCGATGCGGCGCACTGGGACCCGGCGCTCACCAAGATGCGGCGGCACCCTCCATCAAGAACAGGGAGCCCGTCGAGCCCGCGCCGCTGGCACCCAGCCAGAAGTCGGCCAGGCCGTCGCCATTCGTGTCGCCGGCCGCGGCCATCCCCCGCCCCAGATAGTCGTATTGGTCGGCACCCTGGATGATCAGGTCCGCCTCGTCCGGCACGGTGCGGGTGCCCCCGTCGACGCTGCCCAAGATGCCGTAGACCCGGCCCACTTCGAGCTGGTCGCCGTCGTCCCACTTGTGGGTGGTGACGAAGACGTCCGCCAGCCCATCGCCCGAGACATCGCCGAAGGCCCCGAGGTAGCGGCCCGTGTCGTGGTCGATGGTGGTGCCGATGATGCGCCAGTGGGCGTCGCTCAGCGCGAGGTTGTCCCCGACGGTGCCCGAGCCCAGCGCCACATAGGCTGCCCCGGCATCCTCCAGGTCCAAGCCACCGTGGTCATAGCTGGGCGCACCGATGAGCACGTCATCATAGCCGTCCCCGTTGACGTCGCCGGCCCCCCGCAGCGCCGTCCCTGCCCGCTCCTGTTCTTCGACCCCGTAGAACATGGGCATCTCTTCGAGGACCACAGGGTCCGCAAAGTCCTGGGCGGGGACCCTGTAGATCTCTCCACCGTTGCTGGTGGCATAGTCGGCGTAGGGCGCGCCGAGAACAACGTCCAGTGCGCCATCTCCGTCCATGTCACCGGCGGCCGCCATGCTGTAGCCGAGCTGGTCGTAGCTGGAGATGGCGTTCGTCACGACCATGTCGGCTTCGGTGCCCCCACCGGGAATCAACGTCACCGAGCCTTGGCTGGGACCCACCCGGTCGTCCCGGCGGGCGGACACCAGCACATCGTCGAGGCCATCGCCAGTGACATCGCCCACGGCTACGCTGTCGTAGCCCCAGTAGGCATCGGTGTGGGAGAAGGTCGACGTGAACAGCGCGGCGCCGACGGTCGTGCTGTTGTCGTCGGTGGAGAGGATGTAGACCTCACCGGTCTTGCTGTGGCTGTCGGGGGCGCCCACCACAAAGTCCTCGATGCCATCACCGTTCCAGTCGCCGATGAAGTTGAGCGCGTAGCCAAAGGCCCCATCCACGGCGGATCCGGTCCAGGTGCGCACCAGCGGCTCGTCCGGCCACTGGGTGCGGTCCCCCACGCCCACCGAACCGGGGAAGTACCCCACCCGGCCTTCGTCGAGGAGGGCTGCGGCCGGCGCGCTGACCAACACCTCGTGAATACCGTCGCCATCGACATCCTTGCTGGCCATGAACATCGAAAACGAGCCGTTGTCGAAGCCGATCCAGCCGCCCAGCATGTCTTCGGCGAGCACCACGTCGGGGGTGCCATCGCAGTTGCTGTCCACGGGGTCGTTGTAGTCGAGCCGGTGGGGGTGGATGTTGGGGTCGGTGTCGTCGCAGTCGCCAGACACCGCGGCCCCCTCGGGCAAGCTCGGGCAGAACAGGCCGATCTCGACGTCGGTGCCATACTCGTCGCCGTCGAGGTCCTGGTAGAGCGGAAGCTGGCTGAAGGGGTCGACGTCGTCGTCCTCGTCGTCCACCAGCCCGTCGCAGTCGTTGTCGATCGCGTCGCAGACCTCGTCGGCCGCCGGGTGGCGCAGCCAGTCTGTGTCGTCGCAGTCCGTGCCCTCGGGCACCGCGCCGGTCACGTCCCCACACGCATCGATGGCTGCGCCGGGATCGCCCGCACCATCGCCATCTTGGTCGAGGTACCAGACCGCGCCGGGGTAGCGGGTGCTGTCGAGGTCATCGCAGTCGCCGTCCGTGGTCAAGTGGCCCATCGGGCGCAAGCACCCGGTCACCGCAGCGGCGCCATCCCCCAGGCCGTCGCCGTCGCCGTCGGGGTACCAGACTTGGCCGGGATGCTGCTCGGGATCGGTGTCGTCGCAGTCGTCGGCGTTGCTGGTGAAGCCCTCGGGCACGGTGCAGGACTGGGCCACGACGAAGGGATCACCCGCGCCGTCCCCGTCGGCATCGGCGTAGAAGCTGGACGGGGTGCACGGGGAGTCGTCGGTGGTCGGGTCCTCGGTTGTGGCCTTGCCGGAGTCGGTCCCACAAGCCGTCGTTCCGAGGGCCACTGCCCCCAGTGTGACCATCCAGAGTGCGCTGTTCATCGGCTCTCCAGCAGGGACAGCACCGGGTCGGCGCGATAGTCAGCGACGTCGTCCTCCACCCCGATGCTGTGGAGCAGGCTGCGGGCGATGTGTTCATTCGTGAGGACTTCACCCGATGCCGCCACGGTGCCCGTGGAGAGGTCCACCGGCTGGGCTTGCATGCCGAGATCGGTGGTCCTGCCGATGATCTGGCCGCCCCGGATGCCGCCGCCCAGCAGCACCATCGCGTTGACAAGGTTGTGGTCTCGGCCGCCATTGCTGTTCAAGGCCGCTTCCCGGGCGAACTCGCTGAGGCAGACGATGGTCGTGTGGTCCAGCCAATTGTCGCCGGCATCCCCAAAAAATGGTGTGGCGGCGAGCTGGGTGGCGAGGGCGGCCACACTGTCGAAGCCTGCGCGCAAGTTGGGCCCATGGTCGCTCTGCCACTGGGCGCCGGCGTGGGTGTCCAGATCGCCGGTGGCCTCGAAGCTCACGCACCTCGACACGCCGTGGGTGAGCGCTTGGGCGGCCATCAAGGCCCGGGGACCCCCTTCGCCGGTGGTGCCCGAGTCCACGCCGAAGACTTCCCGCAAGGTCCGCATCTCGGCGCTGGCGGCGCTCAGGTCGAAGGTGGCCGCGATGTCGAGGTCGACGATGCTCCGGGCCGTCCGCCGATTGGCATAGATGTCGAGGGCACGGGGGGAGCTCGTGCGTGACTCCTGATTGGCGAAGAAGGCTTCCAGAGCAGCCCTCTGACCCTCGCCCACCGTCGTCGCGCCCGGGGAGAGCGCCTCGTAGAGGTCGTCCACCGACTCGGTGCCCAGGCCTGACGCCCAAGACGGGTGGCCCAAATTGAAGGACGGCATGCCACACACCAGGTTGGGGATCGGCTCGGACTCCCCCAGCAGTGCGGCCAGCAGCGTGGCCACCGACGACGCCCGGACGGACGTGCCGGCGGGCTGCACACCGGTGAAGGCGTGGCGGCGGGCGACCTCGTGGGCAACGGAGCCCATCGTCATGCCCCGGACCACCGCGAGGCGGCTGGCGTGCTGGGCGAGATCCCCGATGAAGGGGCCGAAGGTCATGCCGGGCACGTCGGTGTCCACCAGCCAGTTGGCGGGATCGAGGTTGTCGACGGTGTCGTAGGCGGGCTCAATGCCGGTGTCGGCCCCCCGGCCGGTGGGGAAGTCGTCGGGGCTGCGGGGATCGAGGCCCAGCAGCATGTCCCAGCCGCCCTGAAAGTAGGCGAACACAAAGTAGCGGTCGGTCACCGTGGGCGTGGCCGCGCGCAGCCGCCGGGGAAAGCCACCGAGGCCGGCCAGCAGCCCACCGCCGGCCGCCAGCTCCAGGAATGTGCGTCGGGGGATGTGCATGGGGGCCTCATGCTGGGGGAAGCGCACCACTCGTCGGACCGCCCGGGGGGCCACCGACGAGGGTCAGTACATGAAGAAGTCGGGATGGGTGAACAGCGCCACACACACGGTCTGCCACGCGAGATCGGTCGAGTCGGTGCGTCGGTAGACCGTGGCAAACAGGTCCGCGGCGTCATCAATCAAGGGGTCTGAAGTGGCACGAGAGCGTCCATGGATGCGCCATCGTAGACCCGTCACCCCCGTCCTCACGGCGTCGAGCTCTGTGGAGTCGGGATCATCGAGGGTGTCGAAGTCCCCCGATGTTGCGGCGCTCCAGCCTGCGCAGGTGTGCACCGCGGCGTCGTCGAGGAACTTCTGAAACAGCACCGAGGGCGTGCGGTCGGTGGTCGTGCGCGTCTGGAAGTCCGCCACCCCCAGCGTCGCGGCGTACCGGTCCCAGTCGGAGCGCTCGTCGTCCCCCCAGACCACACCCCCCGCGATGACCTGCATCGAGTCGCGGACTTGTGGGACGGTCATCCGCTTGCGCTGTCGGCGGTGGCTGGGCGGGCTGGCGGGCGCGGGCACCGGGACTCCGTCGCCCAGGCTGGCATCGGGAAGGCTCTCTTCATCAATGTTCTCGATGGGACTGTCATCCCCAGGCTCGGTCGCCTTGCCCCCGCTGGATCCGGTCCCGCAGCCCATGATCGCCGCGCTTGCGAGCAGGGTGAGCCGCAGTGCCCTTGTGTCGTTGGGCCCGCTCACTCCGCACCGTCCCAGTAGGACGCGCTGCGCACGACCCTGCGTACCAGCGCCCGGTAGTCCTCATCGGCATCAAAGGCCGCCGCCCAGTCCTCGATGTCTTCGTCCCGGGGCTCGGCGTCCAGCAACCAGTCGGTGGTCTTCGTGACCGCACACGTCGCGAGGGTGCCGTCCGCCCGCATCCGGTCGGTCCACCCCTGGGGCCCCTCGTCGGGATGCAACCCCTTGTCGCCCACCAAGAAGGCGTAGGGCCTCAGCACGCCCACGTAGGGGTCTTCGTCGGGATGGCTGGACTCGACGATGTAGTGGTCTTCGCACACGTCCGGGCAGCCCTCGGCGCTGTCGGCGCAGGTGGCACACACCGCGCTGAGCTCGGGAAATTCGTCGGGGGCCAGGTGGCGAGAGCCCGCTTGGGCCCACCGTCCCCAGTACGCCGCCCAAGGCTCCAGTCGGGCGTGGCAGTCCCGGCACCCGCTGCGCACTTGCAGGTTCGGGGTCGGCAGCGTCCCCTCGGTCACCGGGTCCACGGGGCCCTCGGTGGGCAAGAATTCGGCGCACAAGAAGCCACCATAGAAGCGGTTGGCCCGACCCCGGTTGGTCTGGTGGCGCAGCAGCCATCCCGGCGCGGTGAGCACCCCCCGGCGGTGCTCGGGCAGGGTCACGGCGACGAAATTCGGGTCGCCATAGTCCAGCAGGGGAATGTCGGAGACATCGACTGGCACGTCATAGTCATCGGTTCGGAACGCAGCCAGGTGGCGGAAGAAGTGGGCCGATGCGCCGTTGAGGTAGAGGGCATCGCCCGAGAACAGTGTGGTGTAGGGCGCCCCAGAGTCGAGCAGGGCCCGCACCCGGTGGTCGATGTCGGCCGCGAGCGCCGCTTCGATGGCGTCTTCCACGTCATTGCTGGCGCACCACTGCAGCGCCGGGCCACACCCGCAGCTCGCGTCGGTCTGGCCGGCTTCGGTGGCACAGTCGACGCCGGTGGTGGACACCGCGCTGAGCTGGGCGTCCAGCGCGCACACTTGGATGGGGGTCTCGGGGTCCCAGTAGGGCGCGACCCAGACCCAGCCCTCGGACCGGGTGCCGTCGGGGTTGGTCCGCCACGACAGCGGCCGGTTGTCCTCGTCCACCACCGCTTCAGCCTCACCACAGTGCGCTTGGTTGGCCCCCCGCAGCGTCCGGGCCCGGGCGGAGGTGTAGTAGATGCCGCTGCGCCGGCTCAGGCGGCGGGCGTTGAGCAGCGTCAGCGACAGCGTGTTCCAGAACCGCTCTTGGTGCTCACCGACCACAATCTCGGTGAAGGCGGGCGCGGCCAGCCACGCGTCGAGGGTTGTGTCGTCCAGCTCGCCGGCGGCTTCGATGACCTCGAGCTCAGCGGCCGACGGCACCACACCCCGCACGTCCAGGGACACCGCACGCACGTAGCCGTGGAGGTCCTGGCCCGCGGCATCGGACCAGGGGTCGTCGGCGCCGGCCAGCACCATGACCAGGGGCATCAGAGCAACGCGTCTCACAGGAAGCCCCCATGCTTCCAGGCCCGAATGGCCACGATGTTGTCCTCGGACAGCGACGGTCCGCCGAGGGGCATCTCGCCCGTGCTGACCAGCGCGATGATGGGGTCGATGTGGGCCCGCCAGGCGTCGGCCGAGTCGAGCCGTGTGGCCGTGTCGCCGCCGTGGCAAGCCGCGCAGTGGGCCGTGTGGATGGTGGCCACGTCGTCCCAGGTCACGTCCGGCAGGTCACCCACCCAGAGGGCTTGGGTGGAGATGTGGTCGCCCAGCGGAGACGTGGTCACAAAGCGCAGGGTGTGGTCCGGGCCCATGAGCCCCTCGGGATCGAGGGTGACCCGGTGGGGATCGGTCTTCAGCACCAGGCGCTGGTCGTCCACCCACACGGTCATGGTGGTGAGGGAGGCGGGGTCTGTGGGCAGCAGCTGCACGTCGGCCCGGGTCTGCAGCGAGGGGGGCAGGCCGACCACCGCGACCGGGCGGCCGAGGGCGTGGCGGACAAGGGCACCGTCGTGGAGCTGAAGCAAGCGACCGAGGGCATCCACGCCGATCACGGGGCCATCGGGCAGCGGCGTGGACACGAAGCTGTGGCCGTCGAGGTGGAACGCCGTGGTGGGACCGATGGCCCACAGCGCGGGGCCCACAAGCTGGGTCACGGGCGCGGGAAGGACCACAGGCACGGCCAGACCTTCCCCGTCCACCCGATGAAGAGTGTCGTCGACAATGGTCCACAGCACGCCATCTTCGTCGGTGGCGAGGGCTTGGAGTGGGGCGTCTCCTGCCCACAGTGTCTGAAGCTCGGGCCCCCGGCGGATGGCGACCAGCTGGGGCACCGACAGGTAGAGCATGTCGGCGGTGGCCGCGAGCGCATAGATGGTGGGATGGCCGTCGAGCAGCACCTCTTGGATGGTGTCCCCCGCCACTTGGAACAGCCGCCCGGCGCCGGCCAGCCAGGGGGTGCCCCCGTGCTGAGCGAGGGCCTCGACCGGCACCGGAAGGCCCAGGTTGAGTGCGCTGACAACACCGTCCTGAAGGGCATAGACGGCCCCATCGAGCGCGACCCAGGTCTCGCCCTCCACCACCATGGCCGCCAGAGACTGGGCATCGCTCAGGGCGGTGTGCAGCCCGGTGCTCTCGTCGACCAGCACGACGGTGTCGCCCTGTTGGCACAGCATCTGGTGGGCCACGATGGACGCGGCCCCGTCGCAGGCGGCGATGGTCTCGGTGAGGGCTGTCGTAGGGGAGATGGGCGGGCTGAAGACGACGGCGTCATGGGCGGTGTCGGTGGGCGAGACCCCCGAGTCTGAGCCCGTGGTCTTGGGGCCCGGGGACGCGCAGCCACAGAGCACGGCCAGGCAGATGGGGATGGGCAAGCGCGACACGGGGCCTCCCCTCCGGGCGGACATGGATCAGGGCCCCAGCGGCCCAGCGAGCGAGGACCCTACCGCACTGGGCCCCGCCGACGGTGTCCCGTTCCGTCGCACCTGCGCGGCCAACGACGGCGCGCCACACGGCCCCAGGTCAGGGCGGTGTGGCGCAGGTTGGGGTTCGGGAGGGGCCCCAACATCAGGCTTGAGCGGCGGTGCACAGGTCCGGCACCGCGCTGGCTCAGTTGGCGATCGACTCGGGGGCAGTGACGCTCAAGCCGACCGTGGCGGCCGGGCCGACCACACCGGCGCCGACGAGGGCCGTGGCTCCACCGACGAGGGAGCCGCCGATGAAGGTGCCGTTGGCGAGGGCGGCCTCGAGGGTGTCGTCGACCGCCGCGCCGAGGACCACGCCTTCGGCAGGGAAGATGGGCTCACCGAGGTATCCGAGGGGGCTGCTGGCGAGCCCGGCCCCGCCGGTGACGGCCGGGGGAATGGTGATGTCGGTGCCGGAGAAGCCGAGGGGGCTGCTGGCAAGCCCGGAGCCGCTGACCATGACCACGGACAGGTCGCCGAGGCCGAGCAAGCCGAGGGGGCTGCTGGCGAGTCCGCCGCCGCTGAAGGTCGCCTCATCGAAGTCGAGGTCGAGGACCGGCACCACACCGAGGGGGCTGCTGGCGAGTCCGCCGCCGTCGAGGTCGAGGCTGACGGTGTTGGCCGTGGTGCCCGGAGGCAGGGCATCGATGCCGAGCACGACACCCAGCGGGCTGCTCGCGAGACCGGCGCCCCAGTCGACGAAGGCGTAGGACGCAGCCATGTCGCCGAGGACGGGGTCGGTGCCGGCGTCCCATGCGATGCCCAGCAAGGAGTCGGCGAGGTCGGTGTCCGCGGCGATGGCGGCCTGGAGGTAGGCGAGACCGTCGGTGGCGAACATGAGGGAGGTGGGGTGGTGGCCGACATCATCGACGACGGCGGTGGTGACCTGGACGGCGAAGGCGCCGTTGTTGCCGGTGGATGAGGAGACTCGACCCCAAGGCGTCATCGTGCAGGTGCCGTTGGTGTCGGTGGTGCAGGTCTCCGCCGATGGGGACTCTCCGTGTTTCCATGCTTGGGCGTAGACCCGGGCGCTGGACACGGGGTTGCCATCGCTGTCCACCACGGCGATCTCGAAGGATGGCGCGAGGCGGCTGCCCCGGGAGTCCATCCATGGCAGCACGCTGGTGTACAGCGGGCCCACCGCGGTGGGGAGGTCGTTGTCTTCGACGGCCTCCAGGCTCTCTTCGATGTCGAGCTCGCCGCTGCCGCAGCCGTTGCTCCAGCAGTTCTTGTCGACCCGCTGGGCCCCGACTTGAAGGGCCGCCACCACATCAAAGGGGGAGGCGCCCGCCGCGAGCAGCTGTGCGGCGGTGCCGCTCACGAGTGCGGCGGCCTGGCTGGTGCCGGCGTAGCTCCAGAGGCCGAAGCTGGTGGGGGCGGTGGGCGAGTAGGTCTCGGCGACCACGCCGTCTCCGTGGCCGTTGCGGTCCTGGTCTTCGTCGTTGTCCCCGCCGGCTGCCACGATGTCGATGGCGAGGCCCCGGTTGGAGTAGTCGGTGACGTCGCCGCGGTGGCTGATGTTGGAGTTGTGCAGCGTGGTGGCACCGACGGCCACGACGTAGGGGCTGGCGGCGGGCCACAGCACCGTGGTGCCGCTGTCATTGCCGGCGGCGGCCACCATGACGATGCCGGCGTCCCGGGCGGCCGCGAGGGCGGCGTTCAGCGCTTGGGAGGGCAGGTAGTCTGCGCCGAAGGTGAGGCTCAGGTTGATGATGCTGGCGCCGTTGTCGATGGCGTGCCACAGCCCCTCGATGAGGTCCAGCTCGGTGCCGGAGTTGTTGGCGTCGAGCACCCGCACGGGCATCACGCTCACCCCGGGTGCGATGCCGAAGGCGCTGTCTTCACCGGCGATGAGGCTGGTGATGTGAGTGCCGTGCTGGTGGTCATCTTGGGGGGTAGCATCCCCGTCGATGATGTCGGATGGCGACACGATGTTGAGGTTCGCCAAGCTGGGGGCGGCCGATGCGCCCGATGCGGTGAGGGCGAGGCCGCTGTCGAGCACGGCCACGATGATGGAGGCGTTCGAGATGGGATCGGGCCCGAGGCCCAAGTTGCTGGACCGCTGGCTCCAGTGGGGGTGCTGGCTGTGCTCCAGGTGCCACTGGTAGCCGGCGGTGGTGGCGACAGTGCTCGCGGCGGCGGCGGCCTCGACGTCGAGTGCTGCCAAGTCTGCCTGAGCGACGGTGAGGGCGGACTGGGCGTCGGTCAGTGCTGCGTCCGTGGTGTCCACCCGCAGGGCGGCCTCGTCGAAGGCGTCGACCCATGCCTGGAGCGCGGTCCCGGTGAGGCCGTCGTCCATGGCGTCTTCCAGGTCCTCATCGGCTTCGTCGAAGGTGTCCTGGGCGTCGTTGAGCGCGTCGGTGGCCGACTCGACGTCCAGCTCCGCTTGGCTGACCGCGTCCTCGGCGGCGCTCAGGCCGGCCTTGAGCACACTCAGATCGGTGGACGCACCCTGCACCCGTCCCTGGGTGGACAGGGCCACGACGTCTGGGTCGCTCTTGAGGGCCTGGCGAGACTGGGCGATGCGCTCGACGGGCAGCTTCAGTCCGGCGAGGCCCGACCGGCCGATGGCGCGAGAGACGGAGGCCCCGTGGCGGGCGGCGAGTGCCTGAAGGTCTGTCCCCGGGGTCACCTTCACCATGACCTCGTCGAGGATCCAGCTGGTCTCGGCGCGGGAGGCGGGCGCCTGACCGATGGCGCTGTTGCCGCTGCGGGTGGCGAGGGTGTTGCTGCCATGGGTGCTGCCGCTGGACCCGTGGTTGAAGTGAACAGTGTCCACGGCACCGGGTGGTCCGCCGGATGGCGCTGGATCATCGACGAGCTGGGTGCCCCCCAGTGTGGCGAGGCCAACAAGGGCGAGGGCGGCGGCGGCGTTCCGGGTCGTGGGCTTCATGGGTCTCTCCTGCTGTGTGTCTCAACGGAGACGGAACGAGCCGGGGCGGATCCAATGACCTGCATGGGTTGTTTGGTGCAGCGCAGTCTCGGGTGCCCGTGGCCACCCCACGACCGTGCTACGGTCGGCCCATGGCATCATCCAGCGCATCTTCCGAAGGCGTCGCAGTTCGGCTGTTGACCGATCTTCTCGACCGAGCATGGCGCGCTCGTGCTTCCGACTGCCACGTGGAGTGCCACGCCAACCGGGTGCGCACCCGCGTGCGTGTGGATGGCGTGATGGTCGACGACAAGGCGTATCCAATGGATGTGGGCTTGCAGTTGATCAACCGGATCAAGGTGCTGGCACGGCTCGACATCTCCGAGCGGCGGGTGCCCCAGGACGGGATGTTCCAGGAGTCGATGGCGAAGGGGCCGCCGATCACGCTGCGGGTGAGCACCTTTCCGACGCTTCACGGCGAGAAGGTCGTGATGCGGATTCTGCGCTCGGGCAGCCTGCTGCGCACCGCCCAGCTGGGCATGAACGGGGTGCAAGTGGCGCTGTGTCGGCAATTGTCGACGGTGTCCAATGGGTTGGTGGTGGTGACGGGGCCCACGGGCTCGGGAAAGACCTCAACATTGTACGCATTGCTGCACCAGATCGACACACGGCGACGCAACGTGGTGACCCTCGAAGATCCCATCGAGATCGAGCTTCAGGGGGTGAGCCAGGGCCAGCTCAACCGCAAGGCGGGCATGGACTTTGCGAGCGGCCTGCGGGCGGTCCTGCGGCAGGATCCCGATGTCATCTTGGTGGGGGAGATGCGGGACAAAGAGACCGCCGCCATCGCCATTCAGGCCAGCTTGACGGGCCACTTGGTGTTGACCACGCTGCACACCAACTCAGTGCCCGCGACCATCACGCGGCTGGTGGACATCGGGATGGAGTCGTACATCGTGGCGGGGGCCCTGGAGGGATTGATCGCCCAGCGGCTGGTCCGGGTGTTGTGTGAGGACTGCGCGTTGCCGAGCTCACCCGATGACATTGCCCGAGACGCCGCCGATCTCGGCTTTCGCTTGGAAGTGGGACCCGACGATCACTTTCGGTCGGCGTCCGGCTGTGGGGCCTGCATGGGTACGGGCTATCGCGGTCGGATGGGCATCTTTGAGGTAGTGGCTGTGGACGATGAACTTCGGGCAATCATAAAGCAGGGTGTGGGGATCTCCTTTTTCAAACAGTTCTTTGCCGTGCGGGGTATTCCGAGTCTGCGGCGGGCGGGTGTCGTGTTGGCCCGCCAAGGCAAGACGACGCTCGAAGAGGTCGTCCGCATGACCTGATTGGGTCATAGCTGGGCCACCCGCCAAGCGGTCCACTCCCGGCCTTTGTGGGCCGGCTCGCCGAGCAACGTGCGCACCCGGTTCGCCAGTCGGGTTTCCTGTGCAGCACGCTGTCGTCCGCTGTACAGCACCACCCACCCGAAGCCCCTTTCCTGCAGGCTGGACACCGCCACGGCCATGCGCTGGCCCTCGCTCGTGGACCCGCCATCCCTCCCCCCCGTCCAGGTCAGGAAGGGATCAACCGCCGGCGGGGTGTCGCCCTCCATGTAGACTTGCAGGGAGTGGTGTCGGATCGGCCGGCCATGGGTCATCTGGGCGAGCTGGTTGTCGATTGTGCGGCCGCCCCGCGACGCCGATGGGAGATCGTAGACGGCGCCGGGGTGGGGGTCTTGGGCCAAGCGCTCGATGCCGGCCAGCGTGGGCAGTGTGTACTGAGCGCGGGGCAACAAGCCACGGACCTCGTTGAGTGTGCCGAGCAACAACACAGCGGTGACGATGGCGCCCATCACGGTCTTTCGGCGATTGGCTGCACCCACGAGGAGTGCGCTGGCGCCAGCCGCGAGCACACTCCAGGGCACCAACAGACGGATGGGGGTCTGGTAGCGACCCAGGCCGGGGATGTGGTGAAACCAGGTGAACGGTGCCCAGGCCACAGGCTGGCCTTGGGGCGGGGACGACAGGTGGGGCTCGGGGCCCAGCGACAGCAGCGCGGTCAGCACCAAGACGACGGATAGAAGGGTCTTCAGGCGTCGGTCGAGGGACCTGGCTGTCCACGGCATCGCAAGCAGGGTGAGCGTGGGCAGGACCGCGGGCAGGGCACCACCCCAGCCCTGGGGACCGAGCAGCACGAGGGAGTTTTGGGCGGTGCGCAGGGCCCACTCATCGGCGAAGCGACCTTGGGGGGCGTCGGCGCTGCGCAGGACGAAGGGGATGACCATCGGCAGCGCCAGGACCACCGCACCCAGGCCGCCGAGGGCGATGCGACGACGGGCGGGGGCATCGGGGGCGGCGAGGAGGAGGACGGCACCGAAGAGGGCGACGAACAGCCCATACTCCCACGCAACGGCGAGGCTGAGCGCACCAAAGAGGGACAGGGCGACCGGGCCCCAGCGGCTGGCTTGGCGCAGTGCGATGAGGCCCGTGCCGAGAAATAGTGCCAGCACGCCAATGCCGACTTGTTCGGCACGACCGGTGTAGAGGTGGTGCAGGGTGGCGGGGTCGAGCTGGAGCACCAAGCCGCCGACCACTGCGACCCCCGGGCCAGTGCCGAGCCCCCGGGCGAGCACCCAGCCCCCCGCGCCCGCCATCAGCAAGTACAGCGCCATCGTGGCGTTCCAGGCCCCCACGACGCCCAGTGCGGGCACCAGCGCGCCGCCGATGGCGATGTCGGCCCACCCACCGAGAATGGGCAACAGGTCCACGCCATCGGGCCAAGCGAGCAGCTGAGTGCGGGTGAGGGACTCCTGGTCGGCGTGCCAGATGGTCCACAGGTGGCCCAGCAGGTCAGGGGACTCTCGGCCCAGCGCGGTCCGGCGGCCACCCTGCACGAAGGCCACCACGGGCAGGATGCCGAGCAGCAAGGGCAGGAGGCGGCGCAGGCGGGCAGGCATCGACGGGCTCGGCGGGAGGGACTCGCGGGGGGATCGCTGGCGCGCTATCAGCCGTGCGAGGGGGCAGGCGCACAGCTTGCCCATTGGAGTCGCCAGTGCCCTACGTCGTCGCCGATCCCTGCGTGAAGTGCAAGTACACCGACTGTGTCACGGTCTGCCCGGTGGACTGCTTCCACGAAGGCGAGAACATGCTGGTCATCGACCCGGATGAGTGCATCGACTGTGGCGCTTGTGTGCCCGAGTGCCCCGCAGAAGCCATCTTCCTGGATGAGGACCTGCCCGGCAAGTGGCATGGCTACATCAAGATCAACGCGGACCTCGCTTCGAAGTGGCCCGTGCTCACCGAGCAGCGTGAGCCGATGGCCGGCGCCGATGCCGAGAAGACCCGCGAGAACAAGGTCGGCGAGATCAGCCACCAGCCGGGCGCTGGGGACTGAGCGATCTGGGCAGTCAGCGCAGCGCGAGGCTGCCGCATACACCGGCGATGATCAGGGCGGGCGCAGCGATGGTGAGCGCCCGCGGGGCGGTCAGTTGGTGCACGCGCTGCAGCAGCCGGGTGGCCACGAGAAGCATGGTCAGCACGGCAATCCCACCGAGTGCGGCGCTGTAGGAGCCGAGCCCGGAGAAGCCGACCGCTCGCCATGCCAGTGCGTCGCCCACCACGAAGCACAACAGCGGCAGGCCGAGGGCGATCCGCAGTGCGCTGCTGGACGCGGGCGTGGGCTCGATGCCGGCCCGGCGCAGCCGCCACTGGGCCAAGACACTGGCCACCTCACCCATGCCGAGCAGCACCGCTGGCAGGATCATCGCTTGCACCCGGTACCAGCGCAGCCCGGGAATCGGAGACCGCGTGGGGGCGTGGCCCGCGTGGTCGAGGGCGAGACAGAAGCCGGACCACAGCAGCGCCACCAAGACGAGCAACGCCCGGCTGGGGGCCGGGCGGAGCAACCGCCAGAACAACGAGGAGCGCGGTTCTGGCGGGCGGTTGAGCATCGGCTCAGAACATGATGCTGATGCCGCTGCGAAGGCCGAGCTGGGTGGCCTTGAGCTTGTTGTCCTCGTCCTTCTCACCATCGTTGATGAAGGTGCCGCTGAGGCCCAGGTACTCGCCCGAGATGTCGAAGCTGGCCCGCTTGAAGGCCTTGAGGCGCACACCGACGTCGCCGCCGTAGATGATGTTGTTGACCTTGTTCACAACTTCCTTGTCCTTCATGGAAGAGGAGTTGTTGTCGATGCCGACGATGGGCTGGATGAACAGACGGGCGCCGCCACCAAGCTTGATGTTGTAGGCACCGGTCAGTGCGAGCATGATCTCGGAGTCGAGGGTGGTGTTCTCGTCCTCCGCTTCGACCTCGTCGTTCTCGGCTTTGCTGGTGGTGCGGTTGTAGCCCACGATGGCGCCAGCCTCGATGCCCTCAGCGAGCTGGTAGGTCAGCTCAAGGCGGCTCAGGCCGCTGAACAGGCTGATGTCGGTGGTTTTGCCCTTGATCGGGTCGTCGATGTCGTCGTTCGCGATGTAGGCCGTCGTGTTCTGGACGATGGGGGTCGACAGCTTGAACCGCAAGCCGACTGGGTCGTCGCCCTTGGCGTGGGCGGTTCCGGCGGCGAGCGTAGCGAGAAGCATGGGGAGTAGGGTCATGATGCGTATCCTCCGTTGCGGGTCGGGCCTAGGTGGGCACGACCAGGTGAGTCGTCGGTGGCCCTCAATCGGCGCCCACTCTTGACATAGCAAGAGCGGACCCGGCTTGTCACGGCGAAGTATCGAGATTGGGGGTTTCCGTCCCTTACAAACAACGAACAGAGACCAAATCGGCCAAAGAGTCCCTCGTGAAACATGTTCTCGTGAAGCTGCGACGGTGCCGGGGGGGGAGTTCTTGGGTTGCGGTGGGTGGCAACACCCAGTCCTTCAGGCGTGGGGAATGCGGTCGTGGAGGGCTTCTTCGCCGACTTCCACTTGGAGTGTGACGTGGCGCAGGCCATGCTCGGCGAGCAACCTGGCCCGCGCACGGTCCCTCAACTCGTGGCGATCGCAGCCATCGGCGGCCACCAGGTGGGCCGTCAACACCCCAAAGCTGCCGTCCAGGGTCCAGACATGGAGCTCGTGAACGTCCAGCACGCCATCAGTCTCGCGAATCGTGCGCCGAACCTCGCGCATGTCCATGTCGGCTGGAGGGAGCTGCATCAGCACCCGTCCCGAGTCCCGGATGATCTGCCATGCCCCCCACAACACCAGCGCGCCGACGAGCACACTGACGATGGTGTCGGCCTCGGGGTGGCCGGCCATGATGGCGATGGCAGCGACAATGGCGCCGACTGAGCCCAGGGCGTCCGCGGCCATGTGCATCAGCGCCCCACGGAGGTTCAGCTCGCCGGCACCCCCCCTTGCACGCATCAGCGCGACAACACTGCCCAGGTTGATCGCCAGCCCGATCGCCCCCACCACCAGCACGGCGGTCCCGGGGATTGCTTGGGCGGGGCTCCGCAGGCGATCGACCACCTCAACGCCGATCCACCCGGCCGCGACCACCAACAACAACCCATTGGAAAAAGCGCCGAGGGCTTCGGCCCGGACCAGCCCGAACGTGCGCTGCTCGGTCCAGGGCTGGGCGGCGAGTCGGGCAGCACCGAGGGCGAGGATGAGGCTGGCCACATCGCCGAGCATGTGCACGGCATCGGAGAGCAGGGCCAGTGACCCCGTCCACCATCCGGCCACCGCTTCGACCACCAGAAAGCCGCCATTGAGAATCAGCGACCACCGCAACGCCGTGCGCGCCCGCTGGTCCCGGCCGTCGTCCCGCCCATGGCTGGACAAGGTGGCGACATGCTCGTCGCTGTGGACTCGGTGGTGGTGGCTGTGATCGTGCATCAGAAGGGAATCGCAGACGTCAGGAGGGTCGGGGAGGTGTCGGGAGCTTGGGCACCCTCGGTGAGCGTTCGGCGCCACGTCCGGGCCCCGGGCTGGCCCGAGTACAGCCCCATCATTGGCTTGACCACGTGGCGAATCGCGAAGCCCGGGTCGGCGGGGTCTGCCAGGCGCTGTGCCGTGTACTCCGCCATTGCGTGCACCACCGCGGCGCGGTCGATGGTGCGGGGGGCGTCGCCAAAGATGCGGGCGTCGGCGTCGCCAAGCGACATCGGGTCATCCCACGCGCCCCGGCCAATCATCACGGCATCGACGTGCTGGAGGTGTGCTTCGACCTCATCCAGGGTGGTGATGCCGCCGTTGATCTCGATGGGAAGGTAGGGGCGTTCGATCTTCAGACGGTAGGCATCGCCGTAGCGAAGGGGGGGCACGCGCCGGTTTTCTTTGGGGGAGAGTCCCTTGAGCCACGCCTTGCGGGCATGCACGGTGAAGCGGTCTGCGCCGGCCTGGGCCACCCGGTCCACAAAGGTGAGCATGTGCTCGTAGGAGTCCTGGTCATCGAAGCCGATGCGGTGCTTGACCGTGATGGGAATGCGCACCTCGGCCTTCATCGCGGCCACACCCTCGGCCACCCGGTCGGGGTCCCCCATGAGGCACACCCCGAAGTTGCCGGACTGCACCCGAGAGCTGGGGCACCCGATGTTGATGTTGACCTCGTCGTAGCCTTCATCTTCGGCGATGCGGGCACACTGGCGCAGGGCGTCCGGGTCGTCCCCGCCGAGCTGGAGCGCGATGGGGTGCTCTTGGGGGTCAAAGGCGAGCAAGCGTGCGCGCGGGCCCCGCAGCAAGGCGCCGGTGGTGACCATCTCGGTGTAGAGCAAGGTCCGGCGCGTGATCTGCCGCATCATGAACCGGTAGTGGCGGTCGGTCCGGTCCATCATCGGGGCGATGCTGAGCGGTGGCGTGGGCGGGAACATCGGGGCCTCCGCCGGCCGGGTTAACCCAAGGCCTTGGCCATGGGTCAGCTCAGCGTGGACCGCCAGTGTCGCAAGCCCTGGGCGTTGAGGGTGGCGTCGAAGCCCATGATGTCGCGCAAGGTGGCGTCGTCGGCGGTGTGGCCATGGGCCCGGGCACCAGCGAGAAGGTGTTGCATCACGGCTTCTTCGAGGTCGTCGGGCGCGTCCATTGCGAGCCGTCTCAGGGCGTGCACGTGGGCGATGAGCTGGTCCGCGAGGGTGCTCAGGTTCTCGACCCGGGAGTAGTGGGTGAGCCACGCGGCGTCGATGCCCTCCTGATGGGCGGTCTCGACCAGACGGTGGATGCTGTGCTCGGCGGCGTCGGGGTCGAAGTGCACAGGTGTCGTGGTCGGGAAGACGTAGGGGCGGCCGTCCACGTGCAGGCTGCGGTAGGCGATGCCGAAGGTGTCCCCGGTGAAGATGCCGCCGCCAACGGGATCCACGATGCAGTGGTGGTGCTTGGCATGGCCCGGCGTGTGGAGGAAGCGCAGGGTGCGGCCGCCGAGGATGAGCCGGTGACCCTCGTGGGTCTGGATGATGCGGTCGGCGGGGATGGGCAGGATGCGCCCATAGAGCTGGTCAAAAGCCGCATCGCCGTAGACGGCACGGGATCCGGCCTCGAGCCGGCTGGGGTCGACCATGTGGCGGAAGCCCCGGGGATGCACCACCAAGCGCGCTTGCGGAAGGGCGGCCATGAGCGCACCTGCACCGCCCGCATGGTCGAGGTGGATGTGGGTCAAGATGATGAGCTTGACGGCACTCTTGGGAATCCCCAGCGCGTTGATGGCAGCGAGCACCGGCCCCACCGAGCCGTTGACGCCCGTGTCAACAATGGCCGCTTCGTCCCCATCTTGGATGAGGTGGACGGCGGCCAAGCCCGGCCGCACATAGTCGGCGTCAACCGCAAACACCCCGTTGCCCACAGACTCAGGCCTGGGGGCACTACTCATCACAGACATATTGTTCAACCTGGAGCGCGTCGATGAGGTGGTAGTTTGTGGAACCGCCCGTTGCGCCGGTGAACCCAACATAAGCGGGAAAGGTCGAGAGTCCGCTGACCGCTTGGTCCAGATAGGTGACCCCGTCGATCTGCACGGTGACTTGGGTGCCGCTCACGGTGACCGACATCGTGTGCCACGCACCGTCTTCCATCTCGGGAAGGGCCGCCCATGCCCGGGGTGAGTTGATGTCCCCGTCCAGATGCACCGACAAGTGGTCTTCGGTTGTTGGGTCGTTGTGTTCGCCGTTGTACCAAGTGTCGACCTCGATGCTCCAACCGGGAAGACCCTGGTAGCCGATGCCCCCGCCGGTGCCGCCGACAAAGGTGGTCATGCGGGTTGTGTCGATGGCGGTCACGGAGATGCCGTCGGCGCCCGTGCCCCCGCTCACGTAGAACGAGAATTCGATCTGGACGTTGGTGGCGTCCACGGTGGACGCGGTCTGGAATGCCGTGCCCGACTGGTTTCCGACGGGTGCGGTCAGCTCGACCCAGCTGTTGGTGGCGTCCCACAGCGCGCTGCCCTCGAAGTTCCAGGTGGACAGGTCGAGGGACTCTGCCAGGTAGCCCGCATTCTGGCAGATGCGAATGCTGTCCTGGACGGCATTCCCGCATGTGTCGGTGCCCTCGAGGGTGACCGTGTGCATGCCGCTGGTGCGCAGCACGCCGTCCCAGGCCATCGTGGCATCACCGGAGGCGCTGGGCACCGAGCGGTCGAGCTCACCGTCCACATTCGACGTCCAGACGAGCGCGATCTCTTCGGTCGACAAGTCATCGACGGCCCGGGCGTTGAAGGTCTCGAGAGCGTCGATGCCGAGCACATCCCCGTCGATGGGGTCGACGATGGAGATGCTGGGGGGCACGTCGGTGGCGGCGCTGATGGGCACTTCCACCACCGGGCGGGCGGGGTCGTCGGACTCGACTCGCAGAGTGCCGTTGCCGGGACCACCGGACACCCGCACGGCGATGGCGTCGGCGGGGGCGAGGGTGAGGGGCAGCCCAGGGTCTTCGACGGACCACGAGCCGTCTGCGCTCAGGTCGGTGATGGTGAGGTCGCCATCGCCCAGGTTGGACAGCTCCACCATGGTGCTGGTGGCCGCGCAGATGACGCCCAGCTCAACACTGCCGGGGAGGACCGCCAGCTCGGGGGCACCCCCATCGGGGACTGGCGAGTCGTCGACGTCAAGGGGGCCGGTGTCGCGGCTGAGCTCGTTGGCTTTGCCGTCGGGCTGGAAGTTGTAGTCGCTGCACGCAAGCCCGAGGCCAGCCAACACAGCGAAGACAGGAACACGCATGGGTGGCTCCGTGGACAGGTGCCCACTCTACCCCGAATCCCCGGCGGATGTGCCTTCAAGCCCGATCCCCGCGACGACTTGGGGCGTCAGCGGGCACGGGGGCGACAAGGCACAGGCTCAGAGCCAGCCGCTCGGGTCTTGCTGACCGGCATCCACGCTGAGAACCTCCATCGTGCCGGCACCCAGGTGGACGATGGTCGGGTAGGACCAGTTCTGCTCGAACAGGTAGTGGGCGTTGCCGAGATCGTCGTCAAGCACCGGAATGGTGGACAGCGAGTAGCTGGTGGCCCACTGGTTGAGCTCGGTGGCGTCGATGGAGCCGGATGTCCGGTCTTCGACCAAGACCTCGATGTACTGGAAGCCCGAGCTGGCGTAGCTGTTCTGTTTGGACTGGGCTTGGGTTGCAACGGACTGGCAGGTCCCACACCACATCGCGCTGAAGACCAGCATCACGTGGTTGTCGCAGAAGCTGTACAGGTCGACATCTTCGCCGTTGTGGTCGGTGAGCTGGAAGTTGGCGACGATGTTGCCGGTCGCGTAGGTGGTCGCCCGTCCGTTGTTTCGGCCGCTGGGGGTGCTGGGGGTGGGCAGTGCCGTGCCGCACGTCTGGACGTTGTAGGCGCTGCTGTAGGTGCGGTCGTAGTAGTCGAGGGGATCGGTGCCGGCGGCGGTCTCGTCGGCATCGGTTTGGCCGTCCCCGTCGGTGTCGGTCGCCCCACTGCCACCCGTGGTCCCGCCGTCTGCACCGTCGCCGCCATCTGCGCCGTCCCCGCCATCTCCGGCGCCATCGGTCCCTTCGCCCGATCCCTCGTCGGAGCCCTCGTCGGACCCCTCACCAGCGCCTTCATCGGACCCCTCGTCGGAGCCCACGTCGGCGCCTTCATCGGACCCCTCGTCCGCTCCACTGCCGGTCCCTTCGTCGCTGCCTTCGTCGCTGCCTTCGTCGCTGCCTTCGTCGCTGCCTTCGTCGCTGCCTTCGTCACTGCCTTCGGTGCCGGTGCCGTCCGAGCCTGTGCCCTCACCACCATCACCGCCATCTCCACCGTCGATGTCGTCGGTGGGGACTTCAGACGTCGCGTCCTTGGCGCCACTGTCCCCGTCCTTGTCGCCACATGCGAACAACAAACCGAGAAACAGGGGGACAACACTGCGGCGCATGGGCACTCCGAGTCGACAGGGGGATAGCGAGCGTAGGGGGATGTAGAGAGTCCCCGATGGCCGGGCGTCTTCGTGGTTTCGAGTGTGAAGTGGATTTGGCGGGCTCGGGGTGTTGTGAGGCGACACCACCCTGCCGGCGCCAACCGGGTCAGTCGAGTCCGACCACCCGCCAGCCCAGGTCCGGCGGCACCATGCGCACGCCGGAGCCCTTCACCCAGACCGTGCCGCCCCGGGGCAAGCGCTTGAGGGGGGACAGGTCGTGAATGCCCTGACAGCCGGAGATCACGAGCGACCGCAGCGAGCGAATCGAGCACAGCGGACGCAAGTCTTCCACCGCGACGCAGTTGTGCAGCACGAGGGCTTGCAGGCCCTGAAGACCGCTGAGTGGGCTGAGATCGTCGAGGGAGGTGCACCCGCCGAGGTCCAGCCAGCGCAGGTTCTGCAGTGCGCCGAGGGCACCGACCGAGTCGACTTGGGGACAGTCTCGGATGTCGGCCCAGCGCAGCGCCGACAGCGTGGCGAGAGGGCCGATGTCCCGGATGTTCTCACAGCCCGCGAGCTCGATCCTGGACATGCGGCGCTGGCCAGCAATGGGAGCCAGGTCGTCGATGTGGGTGTTGCCCGACAGGTCGAGGGCCGGCAGCGGCCCCACCTCGCGCAGCGGCTCCAGATCGGGGGCCCACGAGGGCACGCGGCCCCGCTCGGCGGCACAACGCATGACCGCCTCGCTCACGACCTCCCTTGCGGCTTCCTGGACCCCCGCGGGAAGGGCCGGCGCGCGGGCATCCTGGAGGGCCAAGGCCAAGGGACCGAGGCTCTCGAGGTCTTGCAGCTCGGTGAGGTTCTGGCGGTCCAAGAGCTGGTCAAAGACGCGGGCCGCGAGCCCAGGTTGGGTGTCGAGCACATCAAACAGCTCGAGCAAGTCTTCACTGGCCGCGATGCGTGACCAGCCCCGCAGGGTGTGCATCGCGGCGTGGGCAGCCCGCTTGTTTGGTGTTTGCTGCAGGTCGGCCGCGAGGTGCACAGCCGCGAGAAATCTCTGTTGATCGGCTCTCACGAAGCCCAGCCCGCCGGACCGAGCCACCAGCACCCCCGGGCGATGGGCCACACCGTGCACAAAGCGGGCGGTGTCGTCCGGACCGGGATCAGGATGGCCGTCGGCCACCACCGCGCTGCGCAGCAAGTAGAACGCTTGGCTCCACGGCACGGGTGGCGTGCGCACCCGCGACTCCAGGCTGCCCGGCGCGCCCGCGGCCACCCACTGGTCCCATGCTGCGATGCGCTCCGCTTCGGCCGCCCGGGCCATGCCTTCCACCCAGCCCCGGCGGGCATTGACAGGAATGAGCTCGGCGCCGGGCACATTGTCGAGGGCCGCCAGCCACGCCGCCACCACCCAGTCAATGAGCTGTCGGCGGTCGGTGGGCAGGTCGCCCCGGGCAGAGTGGACCATGGCCAGCAAGCACAGCATCGCGGGTGTGCTGGCGAGGCCCCGCGCTTCGGGGGATGCCTGGACCGCCGCAATCAGCGCGTCGGCCGCGACCGGGGCGTCGGGATGGGCGACCTGTTGCCAGTTGTGGGCGAAGGTGCGGACCTGGTGGGGGCTGAATGGGCGCAGCCACCACGTCTGGAGCTCCGGACGGGCGGCCTCGGGCAGGTCTGCGAGCTCCGGCGGCAGGTCGTCCCCGGGGTCGCGCAGGGGGCTCTGGGCGTAGCCACCCGGCTCGGCCGTGATCAGCCATGAGGCCGCCGGATACCGCCAGACCCCATCGAGAATGGCGTCGCGCAGGGCCTCTCGGATGTATGCGTCCTCGACCCCGTCCAAGTCGTCCAGCACAAACAGAACCTGACCCTGCTCCAGCAAGACCGGAAAGAGTGCGTCCATCCCTTCGGTCCAGAAAGGCATCTCGGCGAGCCGGGCCACCAGCCCCTCCACCGTGCGAACGCCCTCGTCCAAGTCCAGAAAGCCGATGGGCAGCACGACCGGAACCAGCCTGCCAAGGCGCTCGATGACGGGGTTGGGCGCCGGGTCGGTCAGGGCGTGCACTAGCCATGCACACAAAGTGGTGCGCCCGGAGCCGGCCTCGCCGAGAACGACGACGTGGCGGTGCTGATCGAGGAGGTCCAGCAACCGCAGCGTGCCGTGCTCGTCCCCGGGTCGCACCGCACTGGGGCTGGTGGAGAGCAAGGGCTCGACGAAGAGCGCGTCCAGCGCGATGCCTTCGAGGGGGTCGCCACTGGGGGCCGGCAGGGGAATGTGGCCATGGAGCTGGCGCAGCCACGCGAGGTATCGAATCAACGGGCCGTGGGCCCATGGATTGAGGAAGCTGCTGGGATCCGGCCGTGTGACGGTGTCTTCGAAGTGGGGATGCGACGGGGGCGACATCATCAAGGCGTCCTTGGCGGGCAGCAACAGGCAGTGGCGCCCCGGAGCATATCTCCCGCGGTGCCTCCGGCGGTCTCCCGCTTCGCCCGCTGAACTTTCTGTGATCGGTTCGGGCCGCTGCCGTCATGGGGTGGGTGCGTCCCGGTGGCCCTGTGTCCACGTCGGGCCCTCCGGCGGAAACCCGCCTGCTGGGCCTATGACAAGGGCTCTGCACTGACAACCTCTCTACACAAGCCGCTGCCCCGCCCGGCTATCCATGAGATTCCGGCCACCGCCGCCCCCCTGCACTGGAGTCGATGATGCTCACCGCCCTCGCGCTTGTTGCGCTGCTCCCTGCACCCGCCCTGGCCCAGGACGCGCCGCCACCGGTCGTCAATGGCACCCCCACGTCCTCGTATGAGCAGGTCGGGGCCCTGGTGGCGTGCACGTCGAGCTGGTGCTCCGACTTCTGCTCGGCGACCCTCATCGACGCCGACTGGGTGGTCACCGCGGCCCACTGTGTGGACGCCATCGACGAGTACTACCGGTACTACTCGGCGACGCCCTACATCGTGTTTGGTGCCACGGTCGACTCCTACACCGACTACGGCGAGATTGTGGACTGGACCACGCATCCGAGCTGGGACAGCCGCACCCTCCAGAACGACATCGGCATTCTGGAGCTGTCGGCCCAGGTCACCAGCATGTCCCCCATGCCGCTGAACTACGACAGCCCCGGCACCTTCACGGTCTCCAGCCTGCGCTACGTCGGCTACGGCATCACGCGCGACTCGGGCAGCGACTCGGGCACCAAGCGCTACGCCGACATCCCGCTGTACGAGTACGACTCCCAGTTCATCGTCGCCTATGACCGCTCGGGCACCTACAACGTCTGCTCCGGCGACTCCGGCGGCGCGGGCCTCGAAGCCCAGGGCGACGGCACTTGGGAGCTGGCGGCCGTCAACTCCTACGTCACCCCCGGCTGTGTGGGCGGGGCGACGGGCGGCGCGCGGGTGGATGCGTATGCGTCCTGGCTGACCGGCTACACGGGCACCATCACCGATGCCTCCACGGGCGGTGGCTCCACCGGCGGCGGCTCGGGCGACAGTGGCTCCGGTGACGGCGGCTCCGGCGATGGCGGCGACAGCGGCTCGGGCAGTGGCTCCGGCAGTGGCTCGGGCAGTGGCGGCTCCGGCAGTGGCTCGGGCGATGGCGGCTCGGGCGACGATGGCTCGGGTGACGGTGGCTCGGGCGACGATGGCTCGGGTGATGACGGTGGCGACATCGACACCGAAGACGGCACCACCGAAGACGACGACGTGGTCGAGTGGGGCGACGTAGACGCTGATCCCGACGACTTTGAGAAGGGCAGCGGCTGCAGCACCGTTGGCGCAAGTGCCGCACCCATCGGTATTCTCGCATGGATGGGCGGCATGGCTGTGGCTCGTCGTCGCGAAGACTGAGTCCGGCGCGGACGCGCACCCACGACGCTCCCCCTCGGGTCACCGGGTGGGGGCGTCTGTCGTTCTTGGGGACAGGCGGAACAGCGGCTCAGTCGGCCGGGCGGCGGTGGATGGACAACACACCTTCTTCACCGGGAACACCCACCCTAAGTGGAAAGCCGTAGTGCCCGGTGGCCCGGTGTACGTACAGCCGGTCCGGGCCCCGGGCCCAGAAGCCATGGTCCGGCACCGACGACAGCGCGCTGACGACGGTGAGCGGCTTGCCAAAGGACACCAGGCCCACCTGACCGCCGTGGGTGTGGCCCGCGAGCACCAAGTCGCCTTCGCCCTCTGGGATGTGCACGAAGGCGCCGGGATCGTGCAGCAGCACGATGCGCTGGGTGTCTGCCAAGCGGGGGACCTGCGCAAAGAGGTCTGCCAGACGCTCTTCTCGGTTCCGCCAAGCGAAGTCTGCGCCCACGATCTGCACGGGTCCGGCCCCGGTCTGCACTACGGTTGCGGCGTCCACCAGCAGCGTCACCCCTGCGTCGGCCAGCTCCCGATGCACCATCGCGGGGGCCTCGTGGTCATGGTTGCCCAGGCACGCGAAGGTGCGCCCCTGGAGGGCCTTGAGCGGCGCCAGTGCCTCCGCCAGACAGCCCGGCGTGCCCTGGGACTCCATTGTCAAGAAGTCGCCCGTGAGCAGCACCAAGTCGGGGTCGGTGGCCACTGCCCGTGCAGCGATGGCCCGCAGGCGTGCGATCGACATGAACGGGCCCAAGTGGGGGTCGGAGATCTGCACGATGCGCAGCGGTCGGGACTCGCGAAAGCTGCCATGGCGGCGCCGAGACAGCCCTGGCACGGCCGTGTTGTCGAGGGCGAGGTCGGTGAGGGTCCACCGGGTGCTCAGCGACTGGACCATGCCGCCCATCGCCACCAGCAGGGGCAGCCACCAGCCCAG
This sequence comes from Myxococcota bacterium, assembly GCA_942491145.1. Lineage (GTDB taxonomy): Bacteria > Myxococcota_A > UBA796 > UBA796 > UBA2385 > CAXQUZ01. Next base: position 75,083 of record CALOBC010000038.1, read on the forward strand.
CACCGGCCCCCCGAATGCCGCCGAGATGGCCCATGGGAAGCTCAAGAAGGTGGCCCCCCAGAACCAGTGGGCCGGCAGGGTCACGAGGGCCCGCCAGGGCAACGACCGCATCTTGGGCCACAGCAGCGCCGAGAAGTGCACGTAGACACTCAGATGGAAGAACAGGGCCACCGGCTCCAGACCGAGGGACTGCCAGGTCGACCACAGGCCCACCGCCACGAGGCTGTGGATGCCCAGCATGATGCCCAAGAAGATGGCGAACGGGCGGCCCCGCCTCCACACGGCGAGGCCGATGCTGAGGGACCAGAGGCTGAGCGAGATCCAGGCGATTGTCGACATCTGCGGCGCTTAGCCCGATGCACGTCGCCGGTCAGGGCTGGCGGGTCAGGGTGAGCACAAGCTGCCGGGTCTGGGCGAGGTCCTCGGCCACGGCGGTCAAGATGTCCCCCTCGCGGGCGTAGCGAATGCGCTGAGGCCAGTCGTGTGCGGCATTCTCGAAGACCACCGACCGTGCTTCGCCGCCCGCCCACACAAATGTGGTGGACGTGTCGCCGCCGGGCCACGCCACGTAGGCGAGGCAGCCATCGGGCTGGGTCTGGATCATCAAGTGCTCAAAGAACACCGTCTGTGTGGGCTTCATCGTGCGGCTTGAGCCGATGAGGCTGCCGGCTTGGGGAGGGGACCAGCGCTCTTCGGTGGTGGTCCCTTCGTCGGTGTGGGTCCAGACCCCCGCGAGCCAGTCCAGCGTGGTGGCATTGGCGCAGGGAGGGGCCGCGAGGGCGGTGCTGACAATGCTGATGAATACGATGTTCATGCCTGCTTCCGCCGTGCGAGCACCAGAGCTCCGGGGAACAGCAGCAGCCATCCTCCAGCACTGCCGCCGGCCGCACATCCACAGCCGGCGTCCTTGCCTTCGTCCGCGTCATCTTCTGTCGGGTCTGCGTCTCCGGAGGTGTCGTCACCACACGGGGCGTCCCCGCCGTCGCAGTCCTGATCGATGCCGTCCCCGCACACCTCGGTCGCGCCGACAAAGCGCTCAGGGTCAGCATCATCGCAGTCCACGTCGCAGCTCAGGCCGTCCCGATCGCCGTCCTCCACCGGGTAGCAGTGGTCCGGCATGGGCAGCTGCAGGTCCCACAGGCCCCGGCCATAGGTCGCGAAGCGCACGGTGTTCTCGTGGGCCAGCACCTCGGCGGACCAGTACAAGGTCACCGGTGCGCTGCCATCGGGGTGGGCGGTGATGTCGGCCCACGCGCTGTCGTCTGGGCTCCGCATCCACGCGCCCGTCTCCGTGCCGGCGACGATGCGACCGCTGCCGTCCCTCAGCTGCACCAAGGTGTAGACCAGCGTCTCGGGCAGCCCGTCGCTCCAGGGCGTCCAAGTCTGGCCCCCATCATCGGTGCGGTAGACGGCCGCGCCTTCGTACCCGGTGCCCCCCACCCACGCCTGCTTCGGTTCGATATTGTCGACCACCAGGGTGTTCCCGTAGAAGTAGTGCCCTGAGGGGGCTGTGCTCTCAGACTCGGCCCAGGTGACGGCGCCATCGGTGCTGGACCACAGCGAGCCGTGGCTGGTGACGGCGTAGGCTTGGTCAGGTTGGGACGGCGCGAAGGCCAGCGCGCTCAGGTACTCCCCGCTGCGCGCACCGAAGTCCTGGTCCGAGAACACCTCGGGGGTCCAGGTCTCGGTGTCTGTGCGGCGGTAGCGGTGCAGCTGGTCGGCGCAGAGGAACACCGCTTCGGGGTCGGTGGGGTCGGCCACCACCATCGGCAACCAGCCCATCGTGGCGCCGCGGGGGAACTCACTGAAGTGCAGGACCGGCTCGTCTTCGCCCTCCTGCGTCAGCATCACGCCGGGGTAGACGCTGTGGACGAAGCTGTGGCTGCCGTCGCCGCTGGTGAGGTGGCCGTAGTCGCCCGAGATGGCTTGGGTGAACTGGAACACGGCGTCGTCTTGGTCCAGCCCGGTGGTGAGCTGGTAGCCCTGGTCTTGGGCGCCGGCCGCGATGTGGTTGGGGTCGACGGAGCTGGTGAGAACATCGTAGTACTGGGAGATCCGGAGGCCCTGGAGGGCGAGGTTGTCCACGGTCTCGGCGCCGTCTTGGCTGATGTAGGACCCGCCGTCGGTGTTGATGAACCACAGCTCCTCGTCGGGATCTTCGGGGTCGGGCGTGGCTTGGATGCCCATGATGTCGGCGTGCAGCTTGTGGGCCGGGTCGCCGTAGTACTGGCCCCAAGCGTTGATGAGCGTGTGGGACGCGCCGCCGTCGGTGCTGCGGTAGGCCTCGACGCCCCCCCAGACCACGAGATCGGCGTCCACCACGCTGGCTTCGAGGGCCCCCCAGAAGTCGTCCATCGTGGGCTCGGCCACCGTCCACGTCCAGCCGCCGTCGTCGGACCGGTGAAGCGCGCTGCCGGCTCGGGTCTGGATCGCCAAGTACAGCGTGGGGGCGCCCGCTTCGGAGCCGGCCAAGTACAGGGACTGGATGTCATCCTCGGCGCCAGGCAACGGACTTCCCCGGACTTCCCAGGTCTCGCCGCCGTCGGTGCTGACCTCGACAATGCCGTCCACCACGGTATAGACGGTGGGATCTCCGTCCCGAGGCACCCACACATCGTCATTCCAGCCGCCCGCTGAGCCGGGGAAGGCGCCCAGCTCACGAACGGTGGTGAAGGAGCGGCCGCCGTCGTCCGAGCGGGACAGGGTGGCGGTGTAGCCATTGTCGATGATGGTGTAGACTGCGGCATCTTCGTCGGATGCTCTGCGCAGCCGCACCACCCGCCAGACACCCGGCAGGCCGCTGGGCTCCTGCCAGGTCGCCCCGTCGTCGTCACTGACGTGCAGCCAGCTCCAGCTCGACGCCGCGAGCATGATGTTGGGGTCGCCCGCAGTGTCGCCAGCGCTCACGAGGAGCTGGTGGGCACCGCCATAGAGGTTGTCGCCGAGGGGCGCCCAGCCGGTGCCGTCCAGCTCGCCGCGCCACACCCCGCCCAGGGCCGAGCCCACGTAGAGGTGGTCGCCGTCGGGGGACACCGCTGCGCTGTGGGTGCGGCCGGCTTGGTTGTCCGAGCCTCGCTCCTGCCAGCGAGCGTCCAGCGTGTCTGGGGGCAGCGTGCCCTCGGCCAGGGCATTCCGGCGAGCGAGGGAGCGACGTCCGTTGTCCCGTTCGAGCGCCCGCCAGTCCACGCCGGGGGAGGTGCGGTGCATCTGGGCAAACCAGTCTTTGCGGGCCTTCTTTCGGGCGCTCGCGGACGTGTCGTCTGCGGCACCGGGCATGACGTCCCAGGGGGGCTGGGGTTGGGGCCAGCGGGCACCGGGGATGAGGGCAGCGCCGGGGGTGATGCGCAGGGAGGGGCTCGCCAGCTCCGGCGGGCTGCGGTGTGGCATGGACGGCGTGAGGGCCCACACCGTCGTCGTTGCCAGGGTCACCAACACAGCGGCGGGCAGCGGGCGTGGGTCAGACATGGGCCTCTCCAGGGGTGTCGTGCCCCGATGCTTTCTCGTGGGAACGCCTTGGCCGCGGTGCGCAGCAGCGGCAGGTTATGCGCCCGGCCATGTCTGCCGCCACCCACACCCTGCCCGTCGCGTACCATGTGCGGGATATACGTATCTTTCCGAATGTGGTGCTCGCGCCGATGGAGGGGGTCACCGACCTCGCGTTCCGTCGCCTCGTGCGCCAGATCGGTGGGGCGGGCCTGACGTGCACCGAGTTTGTGGCGAGTGGTGCCCTCATCGCGGGCCAGAACCGGGAGCGCAACCGCCAATGGCAGATGTGCCGCTTTGACGAAGATGAGCGCCCCGTCAGCATTCAGATCTATGGCAAAGACCCGACCACCATGGCCAGCGCGGCCCGGGTGGTCCAGGACATGGGCGCCACCATCGTCGACATCAACATGGGCTGTCCGTCCAAGAAGGTGTGCAAGAACTCCGGCGGGTCGGGCCTCATGGCCGAGCCCGAGCTGGCCATCGACATCGTGCGGGCGGTGCGGGCGGCCATCACGGTGCCGCTGACCGTGAAGATGCGCAGCGGGTTCAGCCCCGATCTGCGCAATGCGCCCGAGCTGGCCTGGGCCTGCCAAGAAGAAGGGGCCGAGGCCATCACCATCCACTGGCGCACCCGGGCCGATCTGTACGGCGGCCAGCGTGCGGTGGACAAGATCGCCGAGACCAAGGCCCGGCTGAAGATTCCGGTGATTGGCAATGGGGACGTGGTCGATGTGGCCAGCGCCGTGAAGATGTTCGAGGACACCGGCTGCGACGGCGTGATGGTGGGCCGGGGGGCGATGCGAAACCCGTGGTGCCTGCGCCAGATCGCGGACCACTTGGCGGGTCGGCCCATCACCCAAGTGACCGCTGACGAGCGGGAGCGGGTGCTGCTCGCCTTTCTCGATGCCCAGATCGACAAGTGTGTGACCGAACACGGCGCGCTGGGTCGCTTCAAGAAGGTGGCCAACCACTTCACGCGGGGGGTGCCCCGGGGGGCCGAGCTGCTGCGGATGCCAGTGCTGCGCAGCCAGTCAATGGTCGAAGCGAAGACCCGCGTGCACACCTACTTCGACCGCCTGCGGGCCTACGAGAGTGGTGATGTGGACGCCTTTGAGGGGATGGCCTCGTGAGCACCACTGCGGCGCTATTGGTGGCCTGGACCGCCCGGGTGGGGGTGCCGCTGCCGGCTTCTGCCCATGTGCAGCCGTCTCCGGACGGCCAGTCGCTGGCGCTGGTGGACGTGGGGCTGGGGCTGGTGCTGTCGGCCGAGACGGGTCCGGACGCCGCGCTGAGTGCGCTCAACGCCCAGCTCTCGCCTTTTGTGGAAGCGGGCCTGACCGCGGAGACTCCGACGACGGTGCCGTGTGTGCTCGCGGGTGTGCCGGCCGCGTGCTTGTCGAGCACGGTCACGGTGGCCCCCGGCGCAGTGCTGCATGTGCTCGCGGGCGCGCTGCCGGGGACCGACTGGGCGGCGGCTTGTCTGGACCGCGGCAAAGATCCCTTGCCGCTGTGTGGGACCGTGATTCGTGCACAGACGCCAACAGTGCGCTGATCCCACGGATGGGGTGTCCATGACGCACAAGCTCAAGACGGACACGCTGCTCGGCGAGGGCGGCATGGCCCAAGTGTACCTGGCGGAAGACCCCGCACTCGGCCGCGCGGTGGCCGTGAAGGTCTTGCGTGCCGAGCTCTGTGACCAAGATGACGTGGTGCAGAGGTTTGTCGGCGAGGCCAAGCTGGCGGCGGCGCTGGACCATCCGGGCATCTTGCCCATCTACGCATTGGGAGTGGACGACCAGGGGCGCCCGGCGGTCAGCATGAAGCTGAGCCAAGGGGGCTCGCTGCACGATCGCATGCAGGGGGACCGACGGCTGCCTCAAGGCGACGTGATTGACGAGCTGGTCGATGTTGTCGTGAAGGTCTGTGAAGCGCTGGGCCGGCCCATGACCACGGGGTGGTGCATGGCGACATCAAGACCCGCAACATCCTGTTGGGTCGCCACGGCGTGGTCTATGTTGCGGACTGGGGCAACGCATGTGCCATGGGTGCCGAAGCGCCGCTTGGACCCGATGGCCGCCCGACCATCTTGGGTACACCCGCTGTGTTGTCGCCGGAGCAAGCGGCGGGTGGACCGGTCGATGCCCGCACCGATGTGTTTGGGGTGGGGGCGATGCTCTATACGTTGTTGGCCCGGCGGGTGCCGTATGGACGAGGCGGCCCCCAAGCCCGCATTGACGCCGCGAGGGTGGGCCAGCGCAAGCCCTTGAACACCGTGGCACGGCGGACCCCGGGGGTGTTGTGTGCCATAGTGGAGCGGGCGATGGCGCTCCACCCAACGGACCGTCACCCCACCATCGATGCGCTGCGGGACGACTTGGTCGCCTACCGTCGCCGCCAAGTGGACGCCCCCTTGCGGTTGTTGAGTGACGGAGAGGTGCTGGTGCGCCAGGGTGACCCGTCGGACGCCTTGTATATTGTCGAGGGAGGACGGCTGCGGGTCAGCGCCACCCATGACGGGGTGGAGCGCGCCCTCGGGGAGTGCGCGGCGGGGGATGTGATTGGCGAGATTGGGTTGTTGGCAGACGATGTGCGCACGGCCACCGTGACGGCAGAGGGGCGGGTGAGCGTGCGGGTGGTGCGGCGGGACGCGGTGCAGGATGAGCTCGCTCGGCTGTCGCCGTGGCTGCAGACGGTGTTCACGGTGCTCGCCCGTCGGCTGCATGCCAAGGTCCAGGTGGACCCGGTGATTCCGCGGTAGGGGCCAGACTGGGGCTGATGGCCGTGGTGCGGTGGGTGGTCTGTGGCCTTGTGATGATCATCGTGCTCGTGGTGATTTTCCTGTTTGTGGCGTTCAGCGGCCGGCGCACCGTCTTCCGTGGTGCGGTCTTGGCGGGCTTCGCCGTGGTCGCCAAGGAATGGACCGACCTGAAGTGCGGGTTCAGCCGGGCGACTCGGATGTTCGATCTCGAGCAAGACGAGCAGCGCTGCGGGCCAGCGCCTATCCTTGAGTTGCTTCGCACGACCCGGTCTCGACGAGCCGCTGTCGCATCGTTGGGTACTGCAGCTTGCCGTTGTACGTCCGGGGAATCGAGCCGTTGCGGGCCCAGTGCACTTGCTGCACCCGCACCCCCATGCGCGCCTGCAGCAAGGTGCGCACTTGGCGGGCCAGCGCCCGCTGGGTTGTTGAGTCTGGCGCGTCGCCCCGGGTCTCCACCACGATGTGGACCTGCTCACCCCCATCGCCGCCGCGGTCGACACCCACGGCCATGCAGAGACGCACGGTGGGCACCGTCTCGATGATCTCTTCGAGCTCTTTGGGCGCCACATTGCGCCCGCTGACGATGATGATGTTCTTGAGGCGGTCCACGATGGTGAGCATGCCTTCGTCGTCGAGGTAGCCCAGGTCGCCGGTGCGGATGGCGCCGTCGTCGGTGAACAGCTTGGCGGTCGCGTGGGGGTTTCGGAAGTAGCCAATCGTCTGGGAGGGGCTCCGCAGGCAGATCTCGCCCTGTTGTCCCGTCGCAAGGCGGTTGCCGTCGGTGTCCCGGATGCTCAGCTCGGTGCCCGCAACGGGGCCGCCCACGGAGACAATGCCGTTGCTGTCGATCTTCAGGTCCGGTCGGTCCAGCGGGAAGAAGGTCACAGCCACACAAGACTCGGCCAGCCCGTAGCCGGGGCGCAACACACCCGGAGTGCCCAACGCAGACTCGAAGCGGGCGATGGTGCGCGCCCGGACGGGCTCTGCGGCGACGAGGGCCATGCGCATGCTGTCGCAGTCGAAGCGCGCCAAGTCCCCGCCCACCCGCAGCACATACCGGTACGCAAAGTCCGGCGCGGCGGTGACGGTCCCCCGGTGGGTCTCGATGGCCCCCAGCCAGCCCTCAGCATTGAGCTGCACCGGCAACAACACAAGCTTTGCGCCCAGGTAGAGGGGGCACATCGTCATCGTGATGAGGCCCATGTCATGGTAGACCGGCAGCCAGCTCACAAACACGTCGTCGCGGGTGAAGCGGGCGTGGGGAATGGCTTGTCGCAGGTTGGCCACCAGGGCCCGGTGGGTGAGCATCACGCCCTTGGCATCGCCGGTGGTGCCCGACGTATACTGCAGCATCGCGAGGTCATCGGGCTCGGGATGGGGGAGCTGCACGCCGGGTCGGGGGGGCTCGGTCATCAGCGCCGGCACGTCAAGGATGGCCGGGGCACCTTCGCCCAGGTGGCCGAGCAGGCGCCGCTTGATGGGTCGGGCAAACGGGCGCAGGGTGATGATGGCCTTCGCCTCACAGTGTTGCACAATGCGGGCGATGCGGTCGGGCTGGGGCACATGAAACATGGGCACAGCGACGGCTCTGAGGTGTTGGATGCCATAGAACACCGCAAAGAACTCGGCACAGTTGGGGATGACCAACACAACCCGGTCGCCCCGGCCAATGCCGTGTTGTTGCAGGGCGGCGGCCACATGCGCGGCGTCTCGGGCGAGGTCTCGGTAGGTTGTCGCTTGGCCATCAAACACAAAGGCGTCGCGGTCGGGGCTCACGGCGGCCCGGCGGGCGACCACCCCCACGAGGGTCTGCACATCGGCCATGGGATCGGTGGGCAGCCACTTCTTGAGGGCCTCTTCGTGGGGCAAGCCCCCGTCGGCGCTGGCGGCACTGGCCATCGAGGCGACCACGGAGTCTCCCCCGTCGTCACCCCCATTCACCAGCTCCCAATAGAGCTCTTCCACCGTCTCGACTTCAGACAGGTCGACGCCCTCCAGGCTCTGGCCCAGCTCCATCTCCACTTGTTCGACAATCTGCACCACATCGATGGACTGAAGGCCAAGCTCCTCCACGAGCAGGGCTTCGGGGGCGACGTCTTCGGTCTCGACAAACAAGATGTCGGCCAACAGATCGACAAAGCGGGCAAAGGTGAGGGACGAGGGGGACAAGGCAGCTCCAGGTGGGCGAGACGAAGTGTGAAGAGACGGGGGGGCAGTCAGATGTTGAGCAAGACATTGGCCCCAAAGGTGTCGTCCACCAGGGCATAGGCGCATGTGGTCTGGGGACGGGCCCCGACCTTTCGCTTGGCGACCTCTGCGGTAAACGCAAGATTCACGCTGACTGCACCCAAGGCCCGCGCGCGCTCGACCGTGGCGAACAACGCCACCTTGTAGATGGCATGGGACTGCACCAGGGCCTCGTCAAAGCCCACCAATAGGGCACTATAGCGTGCGTCGCGCATGTGGCTGAGCATGACCGCCCCCAAGCGCTCGGGCCCGTCTTCGGTGTCGCGCACATAGAAACGCAACACATCAAACTCTGGACCTTGGCACATGGCGTCGAAGACATTGCGGGGCAATGCCACCACGTTGAGCTGGCGCCCCCGAGCGTGCACTTGGGCGTACAAGTCGTAGGCGGCGTCCAGCTCGGCGGGGGTGGTGAGGGGGCCCGGCACCACGCGGCTGCGGTCGACGAACGGCAAGATCTCCCGCTTGACCTCACGGCGATACCGCCCCTTGAGCGAGGCGAGGAAGCCCTCCCGGTCGGTCCAGTCCATGCTCGGCACGGTCATCATCGTGGGCATGGCGACCTCGACAAAGCCGTTGTCGAGCAACACCTGGGCCAGCTCGGGGTCGGCCCCGGGCTCGAACTCCCGCAACAGGATGCGGGTGGCGGCGGTGGCGTCTTTCTGGGCGTGCAACCGGCCCAGAAGCTGCTCCAGCGCGGCCTTCCAGAGTGGGTGTTGGCGGTCGAGGTACAGGTGGCGCCCCAGCGTGACGGGCAGTCCCAACACCACTGCGGGCGTGACCAGGAAGTCCGCGCCTTCTTCCCGGCGGCGTTGCTCCACCCGCTCGGAGATCTCGGCGCTCTCGAACATGTCCTCTTTGGTGCGGGTGGTGCAGAAGAAGCTGGCCAGCACCACATTGCCGTCCTCATCGGTGATCCAGAGAAACTGGGCCGCGGCGTGACCGGCGGCGGGGGCCTGGGCAAAGGCGGGTGCGAGGGTGCGCAGCGCGGTGTGGGAGAATGGCCCGTGCCCTGCGAAGGCGTGGTCCCAGAGGTCCTCGGGCACCGCGTCCAGCTCGGTGGTCTGGTGCACTGTGAGGGCGGCCTTCTGGGGTGGGATGGGCAGCGGCGCGCGGCCGGTGGGTGTCGGCACCGTCAGGTCGGTGTCCCGCAGGTGGGCCATGCGGAAGGACCGGGCCAGCTTCTCGGGGGTCACGCCGGCCTCGCTCAGCACGGTCTTGTGGTGGATTGCGAGGCGGTCCAGGAAGTGGTCGACGTCGGCGAGGTCGAGTCCGCGGTGCATGTGAAAGCGAATGCCCCCCATGCTGGCCGGCACTGCGGGGAAGATGCCGAGATTGACGTAGCAGTCGTCATTCATGAGCCGGTGTGCAACTTCCTGCACGAGCTTGGGCATGCCCGTGGGGATGAAGTACAGCGGGGTGTCGTTGGCCTCGACTTGGGGCAGCCCCCGGGCGGCGAGGCCGTCTCGACAGTGGTCGATGCGGGTCTTGAGCTGGGCTTGCAGGGGCAAGATGTCCGGCGACAAGTGAAGCTCGGTGGCGGCGATGGCGCTGCCGAGCATGGGGGGCTGGATGGGCCCACAGAAGATCATCGTGGGGCCGCAGTTGCGCACCCGTTGCTTGTCTTGCTCATTGCCGAAGATGAGCGCACCGCCGGCCGATGCGTAGGCTTTGTTCAGCGAGACGGCCAACACAAGCTGGGGATGGTGGGACACCCGGCTGCGGTACCACCCACACCCGTGGCGGCCGGTCCAACCGAAGCCGTGGGCGTCATCCACGTAGCAACGCAGCTGGGGGTAGCGGTCCATGAGGGCGTGCAGATCGGCGGCGGGTGCACCATCGCCGAACATGCTGTAGATGCCGTCGGCGAAGTACCAGATCGTGCGGTGCTTGCCCCGCAGGGCCTGGATGCGGGTCTCCAGCTCGTCGAGTCGGTTGTGCCGGATCAAGTAGAGCGGCACCCCGCGGGCCTTGAGGATCTGGACGACGGTCTGGATGCTGCTGTGGACTTGTTGGTCGAGGATGATGGCGTCACCGTCGTCCACGAGCACCGGGATGGCCGACATGTGCCCTAGGGTGGTGCTGGCGGTGGCCAGAGCGGGTTGGCCAAAGATGCGCGCCAAGTTGTCTTCGAGCTGGTCGTACAAGCCCAGCTGCACATAGGCCCGGGACGCAGAAAACTGGGTGCCGTAGCGGCCCAGCATCTCGATGGCGCCGGCGACCAGGGCCGGGTGGCGCTCCAGGTGCATGTAGCTGGCGGTGCCCAGGTTCAGGAGGTCCCGGCCGCCCAAGCGCACGGTGCGGCCATTGAGCTCGGTGTCTTCCGCAGACAGGTGCCCAAGCCCACGGCGCACGCCGTCATTGACGACCTGGTCAATGGTGTCGTACAGGCCGCTGCCGGTGGTGAGCTTCATGGGGTCCTCGGTGCATCTCGGTGTCGTCGTCCCCCACGCCAGTGGGGGCTGGAGCCTGCCAGAAGTGGGGTCGCTGCGCCGGCCGGCCGTGGCGGACTGTAGAGTGCGGCGTCACCACGCTGCACAGGAATGCCATGAACCGTCGAGCAGGGGCCGGGTCCCGATCTTCCGGCTGGGTGGCCGTCCTGGCCAGTGTTGGGTTGCGCAGCGGCGGCGACGGGCATCCAGCAGTGGGGTCGCCATGGTGTTGCTGAGTCCCGCTTCCCGAGCGAGCCCGGGGGTCGTGTCCATTGACCAGCAGCTCCTTCAGACGGGAGCACGACTGGGGAAGCTGCTCCGTCCGGCGGTGCACGCGGCTGATCTGGACCGGCGGGTGAGCGCCCGCAACCTGCACCTGTGCGCCGCATTGGGGGCGTTGGCGGTCGAGACGGCGAAGGCGCTGGGGGCGAGTGCTGAGGACGCGGACCGGGCGGGCCACGCCGCAGCGATGCTCAGCTTGGTCACCAAGGTGGACGACCAGATCATCGACAGTCCCGACTTTCACGGTGGGATGCAGACCGACCGTGCGGCGCTGCGGGATCGGTGTACCCGCTTTCTTGCGCCCACCCTCACCAGCATCCGCACGGGGCGGCCGGCGACCGATGAGCCCCGGTGTCAGCTCGCGGCCCAGCTGGGCTGTGCGCTGCGGGACCTCGGTTCTCACGGGGACCGTCTGAGTGTGCTGTTGGACGAGATTGCTCATGGATGGGGCGTTCAAGTCGATGCCGTCGCCGTGTTCTCGGCCCATCCGTCGACGGTGGACCTGGAGACTGTGGCAGGGGTCACGGCCCAGATCAGCGGCAGCTGGTTGCGGATGATCTCGCTGGTCGGCACGCTGGCGCCGGGGGCCCTTCGGGGCTTCACGGTCGACGAGCACCGGGCGTTTACCGAGTGGGGCCGAGCGATCCAACAAGCCGATGCGTTGGCGGATCTGGGCAAAGACATTGCCGATGGGCTGGTGAGCAGCCTGCCGGCTTGGCTGCTGCATGACGTGGGTCCGGGGGCGTGGGAAGCGGGCTTGGCCTGTCCCGAGACTGCCGTGGCAGCGCACAACATCGACGTGCGCTGCGTGGTCTCGGCCGCGGAGTTGGGGGGGCTGCGGGCGCGGCTGAGTGGGCTCGGCAAGGTGCCGGCGTTGCTGCACTGGATCCACGGCTTCTTGTTGTTTCGCTACCTGCAAGGCCCGGCGTGTGTGCGACCGATGGACCACCCGGCGATGGCCCCCCACATGGGCAGTGTGGGCTCGTGGGCGGCCTACTTGGGTGCCGCTGGACAGGGGAGCTGACGTGTTTGGTACCCTGAACCCCCATCGCTGCAGCCTGCCCGAGGTGGGTCGGGAGCGCCACGGGCGCTTGTATTGTGGGTTGTGCCGGACGCTGGGGGATGACCACGGCCAGCTCAGTCGGGGCTTGTTGAGCCATGATGCGGTCTTGGTGGCCACGGTCGCCGATGGACTCCAGCTTGTGGCGGCCGCGGACGCCGAGACCCGCTGCCCCATCTTGCCGGTGGTCCATCGCCCGACGTTGGCCCCCGACAGTCCCCCGTTGCGTTTTGCCGCTGCCGTGCAGATTCTCTTGGCAGATCAATATGTTGCGGACCGTGCGATGGACGGCAGGCGGCTCGCACGCTGGGCCCGGCCCTTGGGACAACGCACGGTGGCGGGTGCGCGGCAGATCTTGGACGAGCTGGGCACCAACCTGGACGGGCTGGAGGGCTTTGAGCACCGCCAGCTCGCGGTGGAGTCGGAAGAAGACCCCGGTCCTCGGATGGCAGCGGCACCCACGCGGGATGCGTTGCGTCAGGTGTTTGCGGCCCTCGGCAAGCTGCCCGGGGGCGTGGCCTTGGACGGGAACGGCCAAGCCCGTCTGGCGCAGCTGGGCAGCGCGATTGGCGACATCGTCTACTTGGTGGATGCCCTCGAAGACCTGCCCCGGGACCTGGCCCAGGGGGAGTTTAACCCATGCTTGGTGGGTGAAGCCGGCGCGCTGGTGGTGTCGCCGTCCCGGGTGGTCGAGGCCTGTGTGGCGTTGGATGAGGCGTTTGGGTTGGCCGCCCTCGCGGTGGCCGAGCTGCCCTGGCAACGCAACGCGGCGGTGGTGCAGTGCGCCGTGGTGACGGAGCAACGGGCGAAGGCGGACCAGGCCATGGCGGCAGCCCGGCAGCTCGCGGGGTTGCCGTTGGAGGCGCGGGCATGCGCCGTGCGGTGTGCGCCGGCGCCCGGTCCCTTCAAGGTGCTGGAGCAGGGCATGTTGGCGGCCGCGGCGCTGCTGATGGTGTGGGCGAGCACGACGGGTGTTGCGTTGGCGGAGAAGGGCACCAAAGGCAAGGGGCCAGATGCAAAGGACACGGGCCTGCCGCCAGAGGTGGAGCCGCCCGTGGAGGAGATCTCGTTTGACGCGATCTGGGCGGCCCTCGATGCGCTGCGCGAGGCGGCCGTCGCCGCACTGAAGGGTCTGGCGGACGCCATTGTGTGCTGTGCAAGCGGACCGGGTCTGTTGGACAAAGCGTGGCGCTCTTGCCAGGGTGTGCTCGAGGGCTGCTGTGTGGCGAGCGCCAATGCGCTGACGGGCTGTTGCGGTGGGGTGCAGGAGTGCAACTCATGCATGGGTGATGTGGGCGGGTGTTGCAACGGATGTGCCGGGTGCCAGCGGGACTGTGGGGGGTGCTGCAGCGGTGGCAAGGACTGCGGCGGGTGCTGCGATGTGTGCGGAGGATGTGGCAAGTCGGGCGGTGGCGGGGACTGTCATGCGTGTCAAGGTTGCTGCAAGGCGGGGGGTGGCGGGGACTGCCATGCGTGCCAAGGATGCTGCAAGGGTGGGGGCGGCGGGGGATGTTGTTGCCACTGAGTTGGGGCTGGCAGCGCGCGGCTTGGGTTGGCCTGAGGCGCAGACCGCAACCGCCGAGCGGCCGGCGCCAAACCCAACCTCAGTCTGCCGTCCGGACCACACTGTCGATGGCTTGCCGCAGGGTCCACGCACCCGCTTCGCTGCGCTGGGAAGCCGCGCCGTTGAGGGCTTCTTCGATGATGCTGCGCTCTCCCGGCGTCACGCCCGGAAGGTCCAGCGCCGCCTGGAGCGCAGTGGCGTACACCTCTCGACAGCGCTCAGTGTTGCCCCCGTTGTAGAGCGGAACCCCCTGTGCCAAGGCCGCCTGAAGGCTCTCGATCAACGCTGCGCGGGTCTCCACATTGTGTGGCGCACGCTTCATCACTGTCACCGCCAACACCTCCAGCTCGAAGCGCCCCGGTTGCTTGTCCGCAAGCATCACGCCGATCGTGTCGACTTGGTCCAGTCCGGAGTCCAGCGCCGGGGCACCCATGACGGGGCGTCCGAATGAGGCCGGCCGAAACGCACTGAGCGGGATCACCAGCTCAGACGCGCCCACCTCGGTGGCCATGGACACCCGGTAGGACCCAGCGCGCAGCGGAACATCTGCTCGTCGCAACGTGATCGCGTAGGTGCGGCCATCGCCACGGAGCGCCAGCCGGAGCGCGGTGGCATTGGTGACGGCGCCCGGCGGCAACCGCGCACGCATCGACGCAAAGCCACCGTTTTGTTCCAGGGACAGCTCACCCGCAAATGTCACGGTGGCGGAGGTCTCAACCCGACTCTGGGACACACCGCCCATGACCGTGTCGTTGACCACCCGCCAGTCGAGCTCGGTGATCGGCAGCACGTCCGCGGCGATGGCCAGGGGCTGCGTCGCATCGCGGGGGCCCGCCGCCGCTGGTGTGGTCAAGAGGATGGCCATCACTGTCCCCACTGCGAACCAAGGGTGGTTCATGGTGTGCCCCCACGCCAAGGTCGGCATGTTGTTGCATATAGTTTGAACATAGCACGGCAAACCCGTGGGCGCCCGGTCGGGTTGCGGTTTCCCGCCCCCCACCAGGCATGCCGCTCACCACGGGATCGCCAGGGGTGTGCGGTGCTCACCGTGCCGAGCGAGACAAGCGCCGTGCGAGGCCCTCGAGAACGCGGATCTGCAGGGGCCTCGGGCCCTCAGCGGCCGTGGCGAGACGGACCGCTTCGTCAAAGCCCAGTGGCTGCACCCCCGGCAGGGCGTCCCAGAGGCTGGGGTGGCTCGGCAGCAGGTCGTGCACCAGTCCGTGGACGAGCTCTTGGGCCACCATGAAGTCCGCCCCGCTCACCAGCTTGAGCCAGTAGCTGCTGAGCTGTGGCGACACGAGGGGCAAGGCGAGGGTGCGGGGCTCCATGCCGCGCAGGCGGGCCGCCCGGACCAAGATCTGCTCGGCGGTGAGCACCTCTGGTCCGGGCAAATCGTAGATGGTCGACTCGATCATCGGCAGCGTCACAGAGGCCATGAGTGCGGTGATCACATCGTCGATGGCCACCGGTGCGGAGCGGCTCCGCAGCCACTTGGGCAGCAGCATGAAGGGCAGCCGGGCGGCCAGATCGCGACAGATCTTCCAGCTCTCGCTGCCGTCGCCGATGATCATCCCCGCGCGCAGCTCCAGGGTGGGCACGGGGCCGTCGCGGAGGATGCGACCGGTGTCGAGGCGACTCTGGAGGTGCTCGGAGGGAGGCCCTTGGGGGGCGACGCCGCCGAGGTAGATGATGCGCTCGAGTCCGTTGGCTGCAGCCAGTGCGGCGAACGTGGCCGCGGCCTGCCGCTCCCGCTCGGCATAGCCTTCGCCATCGGCCATGAGGTGCACCAGATAGATGGCCGCTCGGGTGCCGCGAAGGGCGCTGTTGATGGAGTCGCCGTCCTCGAGGTCGAAGGGCACCCAGTCGAGCGCGGGCCGGTCGCTCGCAGCACGCTGGGGCCGACGAGATCCGCACCGAACCGGCACACCTGCGGCGTGCAGGGCGTCCGCCAGGCGGCTGCCGACAAAGCCGGTCGCTCCGGTGATCAGGACGGGCTTGCTTGGCTCGCTCATGGGGTCTCCTCGACGGCGTGTGCGTCAAGCTGTGCGAGGTGGCGGCCAAAGCGCCGCATGGTCCACGTGTGCGCTGGGCCGTGGCTGAGCCGGTACAGCCAGAGGGGCAGCGCCGGGCGGAAGTCGAGCAGGGCGGCCACGGCATGCTCCGGGGTGCAGGAGAAGCGGAAGTGCCCGCCGGGGCGCGCGAGCAGGCCCCCGCGGACCGCATAGTCGGCGGGGCTCGTCGCTTGGAGCGTGATCGCCTGAGCCCCGAGAAGACTTATTACTACAGTATTATCGGCCACATTGACATGCACCAGCGGGCCCCATGCGCCGTCGAGCCAGGACCAGTACGACCGGGCCACAGACTCGGCGGTTCGGCCCGGAGAGACCGGGTAGCGGTGGACCGACTCGATGGTGGTGGGAGGCATGGACGGGCCGAGCAAGAGGAGAGAAGACTGGGCATGGCGTGGACCGAGCCGCCCGAGGTGGTGGCTGGCGTCGACGGGGGCGTATACCGTATACAAACCATATACAACCAGAAAGGTCAGTCCGGCCACTGGTTCGCCGGTGGGCCGTGCGGCGCCCCTGGACGCAGCGCTTGTCCGTCCTGCACAAGCTGCCGCCCTTCGGTTTTGAGTTGCAACAAGCCAACCCTACCGACCCGGTGGCACCCAGCCGCCCATGCTGCGCTCAAGGGCCTGGGCGACCGCCACCGTGACGTGGTCCTGTCCGGGGGCGCCGATGACTTGCACACCCAAGGGCAATCCCTCGTCACTCAGGCCCAGCGGCACCTGGGTCACCGGCAGCTCCATCACATTAAACACACACACATGGGCGTAGTTGATGGGCGGAAACAAGGGGTGGTGGTGCTTGGGGGCGACCGTGGGGTAGCTGGGGTACAGCAGCACCCCGTCGCCGATGAGCGCGATCAGCTCGGCGCGCAGGGCCCCCCCTTCGGCGACCATCCGTGCGGTGCGCTTGGGGGTCCACTTGCCGACGTCTTCGAGCAACCCGAGGCCGATGGCGGGCAGTGTGTGGGGGGACAGGCCCAGCACCCACCACAGCAGCTGGACCCCAAGCTCCCAGATCTGAGGGCGGCCCATCGTGGTGCGGAAGTCGCCGTGGCCTTGGGTCTCCCCGAGCATCGACGCCCAGATCTCGAGGGAGTGGTTGAGGCGGGGCAGGTCGTGGGCCCGAACGGACGCCCCCTGGTCGCCGAGTGCGCCGGCCGCCCGGGCGATGGCATCCGTGACATTGGCGGCCGTGCGCTGGGCGCCGCGGCCGGGCACCACCGTGACGGGCAGGTCCCGCAGAGACACCGCCGCCGGATCGCCCAGGGGCCAGTCCCGGCAGCCCGAGTCGATGCCATCGGGTCCGGCGAGGATCTTCACCAGCGGCCAGAGGTCGTCGGCCTTGCGGCACAGCGGGCCGGTGGTGAGGTAGCGGAGGGCATCACCCTTGGCATTGGGGAACTGGCCCGAGCCGGGAATGAGCCCACCGGTGGGTTTGTGGCCGAACACACCGTTGAAGTAGGCCGGCATGCGGATGCTGCCGCCGACATCGGAGCCCAGGCCGAACGGTGACGCCCCGGCCCCGATGATGGCGCCCTCCCCGCCGCTGCTGCCGCCGACCATCCGGGTGAGGTCGTAGGGGTTGTTGGTGCGCCCATAGACCTCATTGGACGACTCCATCCACATGCACAGCTCGGACGTGTTGGTGACCCCCATGGGGATGGCGCCGGCGGCACGGTAGCGGCCCACTGCTGTGGCGTCTTCGGGGGCGCGGTGCGCGGTTCGGGACACCAAGCCGGCGGTCTGGGGCATGCCGGTGAGGGCGAAGCACTCTTTGATGGTGCACGGCACGCCGTGGAGCGGCGGCAGGTCGTCCGGTCCCGCGAGTGCCCTGCGGGCGTCGGCGGCCTCGGCCTCTTGCCGGGCTTCGGCAAAGCGGGGGTAGACCACGGCGTTGAGGTCCGGGTTGACCCGCTCAACTTCCGCGATGTGGGCGTCGACGACCTCTCGGCTGCTCCACCGCCCTGCGCGGATGCCTGCGGCGAGCTCGGTGGCGCTGATGGTCAGGAGGTCGGACATACCGGCCAACCTACCAGAGCCGCGTCGGCGTCGGGGCCGGCGCCGGGTTGGGCTGGGCCCCGGACGACGTCGGCGGAGCTCATGGCCTGTGGAAGCGCGCTATGGCCCCGTGGCCGGTTGGACCCCGCAGGCGGGCGTCGGAGGCCCAATGCAGAAGTGGAAGCGTCGGCTGTTGGGCGGGCTCGTCGTCGTGGTGCTGGGCGTGCCTTGTGCGTTGTGGGCCCTTGCGGCGGGCTTGTCCAAGTCCCGGCCCGTGGGGCAAGAGGGGCCGGGTGCGCAAGTCCTGGCCGACCGAATGGAGTCGTCGGTCGAGCTGGCGGCATGGTCCCGCACGGGTGCCGTGTCGTGGACATTTTCCGGCCGAAACACCCACCTGTGGGACCGGCAGCGCCACCTCGACCGCGTGCAGACCGGCGACCGAACGACCCTCATCGACCTTCACGCCAGGGACGGGCGGGCCTGGGACGGGGATGCCGAACTGCACGGGAACGCTCGCGTGGAGGCCGTTCAGGATGCATGGGGCCAGTGGGCCAACGACAGCTTCTGGCTCAACCCTGTCGCCAAGCTGCACGATGACGGCGTGGTGCTGAAGCGTGTGGAGACTGCGGATCACGGGCCTGGCTTGCTCGTGGAGTACGCCAGCGGCGGTGTCACGCCGGGGGATGCGTATCTTTGGCACCTCGACGACACGGGGCGGCCGGTGGCGTGGACCATGTGGGCCCAGATCTTGCCCATTCAAGGCATGTGGGCGTCCTGGGCGGGGTGGACGCAGCTGTCGACCGGCGCATGGGTGGCCACCGACCACACGCTCGGGCCCGTGTCGCTGCAATTGACCGACGTGGTGGGTGCCGAGACCCTTGCCGCGCTCACGGGTGGAGACGACCCCTTCCTGCCCATCCTCGGCGCAGCAGCCACCAGCCCGTAGGCCACATCTCCACACGACCTCCACTGGCAGCCTCGGCCCCAACGCCGCATATTGCAGGCCCAAAGGAACCGACATGCGCCAGACTTTTCCCTTCGCCCATCCCCGCCACAAGCCGCCTCAAGCGGTCGCTGCGCTCAAAAACCAGATCCGGAAGTACCTCAAGCGGGAGCGCCGCAAGCCGCTGCCCGATGGCGTGGACTACTGGGACTTCGACTGCAAGATCGGTCCGAGCGAAGAGGATGCAGCGCCGGCCCATGTGGCTGAGCTGGTCCCGAAGCTCGATGCACTGCACGCCGACGGCAGCACCCACGTGTACGTCGAGATCTTGGCGAAGCCGGGGTACCGCAAGCACAACGGCGTCGCCAAGCGTGCGTCCGCCAAGAATACCCACTAACACTGCTTCTTCGCGCCCAGGGGGGCCATGGACACGTTCGCCGACGCCGATGACTGGTACGCCCGCCGTGAGAGCTGGCACGAGGAAGTGGCCGCACTTCGGGTCATGGCGCTCGAAGCCGGCCTCACCGAGACGCTGAAGTGGCGCCATCCCTGCTACATGGCTCACGGCAAGAACGTGCTCATCATCGGTGTTCGCAAGGCTCATGCCGTGGCGAGCTTCCTCAGCGGCTCGCTCATCGACGACCCCCAAGGGCGGCTGGTGCAGCCGGGCCAAGACCGCTCGGTGCGCTACCTGCCCTTGGACTGCCTCGACCAAGTCCAGGCCGATCGGGCCTACCTTGAGACACTGCTCGTCCGGGCCATCGAGGTCGCCCGGCTGGGGCTGCGGGTCGAGCCTCTCCCCGACGACTTCGAGTATGTCGAGGAGCTGCAGGAACGGCTCAGTGCGGACCCCGAGTTCGCCGCGGCCTTCGAGGCCCTCACGCCGGGCCGGCGACGGGGCTACAACCTCCACTTCGGTCGAGCGAAGCAGTCCGCCACGCGGGAGTCCCGCATCACGGCGAGCACCGAGCGCATCCTCTTGGGCAGGGGCCACATGGACTGCATCTGTGGCCGCAGCAAGCACAAGCCCCGCTGTGACGGGACCCACCGCACGCCGGCCTGAGCCCCGTCTCGCTGGGTCCTGCGCGCCGGCCGCTACTGCTTGCCCATGCAGATCACCGACCGGGTGCCCGTCGAGCAGCACGAGCCGGGGTTGAACGGCGCGTTGCTGCTGCTGCCGCACGCAAAGGTCTTCGAGCAGTACTGGCAGATGGGCCAAGCGCCGGGGGAGCTCGTGCAGGTCTGGTGGGTGCCGGAGGTGCCCGTGGCCACAATGGTCCAGCTGTTCATGTCGGGCAGCACCGACGTCGTGCTCCAGAGGTCGCCGTTGTCGATCTGCCGGCCGTTGCGGTCATAGACCCGGTCGCCGCGGGACGCGTCGTAGTCCACGTAGTCCTTGGCGTCTTCGCTGGATGTTGAGTACACAACCCGGAAGTCGCTGCCCGAGATGCCGTTGCTGCCGGCGTAAGACGCGCAGTACGCGTCGGCGGCGATGCGGGTCTGGATCCACGAGCTGGACGAGCTTCCGATCACCTGGGCGGTGACAAACAACACATAGTCACTGGACCCTGAGTCGGTGGTGACGCTGGTGCTCGCGGGGGTGCCGTCGTCCTCTCCATCATTGGGGGTTGCGGTACACACCCACGTCTCGCCGTAGCCCACATCGTCGCCGTCGACCGTGTCGTCGGTCCAGGTGGTGGTGCTCGGCCCGACCCAGCCAGGGGCGCCCGAGTCGAGGCCCGAGTCCAGCGAGCTGCCGGCTTGGTAGGCCACCCCGTCCACCGTCCACGCCATGGCGTAGGTGATGCTGTCCAAGTCCGCGTCGGTGCTCGCCGTCGTGATGCTGCACACCAGCGCGTCCCCGAACGTGGGCGCCGACGGGGTGATGACCACCGTGGGCGCCGTGGGGAGGGTGTTGAGCACGGTGACCCCCGAAGCGGTCAGGCTCGTCGTGTCTGCACCATCGCTTGCATTGGCCTGCACGGTCACCGTCTCGTGCTTGTCGAACCAAGCGCCGCCCGAGAGTGTCGTGCTGGTGCCGGTCTGGACCAACACGCTGTCGACATACCAGTCGTAGGACATCGTGATGGGGTCGCCGTCGGGATCACTGGCCGTTGCCGACACGGTGGCGGTGTCGTTGGTGTAGAGGGTCGTCGGGCTGAGGGTGACCGAAGAGAACACCGGTGCGTCGTTGGTGACCGTGACCGAGGCGGTGTCGGTGGTGCTGCCGCCTTTGCTGTCTTCGGACGTGGCCGCACACTGCACGGTCTGGCCCGACGAGAACATGCCGGCGAGGGTGCTGGTGAGGCCCGACGTGGTGGACGCCGGAACCGACATGCTCGCCACAGTCCATGCAAACGTGGTGGTCAAGCTGTCGCCATCGTCATCGGAGACGGTGGCCGTGCACGTCAGCGTGTCGCTGGAGCTCACCGAGGTGCTGGGCGTGAGGCTGACCGACACGTCAGGGGCGCGGTTGTCGACGGTGAGGGTGGCGCTGCCTGTGATGGTGCCGCCGTCGGTGTCGGTGGCCGTGGCTGTGCACCGCACCGTCTCTGCGGGGAGGTTCGTCCGTCGGAACCGAGCGAACCATTGGAGTCTCCTTCGACGAGAACGGCAATTTCGGAAACGGGACGGCTGGGGAGGATGAAGTACCGTCCCCTGACGAAGGATCCCGCGGGAAGGTTCCACTCCTCCACGGCATTTTCCCCGATAAAAAGGCGTTCCTGCTTCTCGGTAGGATCGAACCGGAGGAGAAGTTCGTGCTCCGACCCTTGGGGGGTAAAGCGTCCCGAAAAACCCAGCCCGTTCTCCGGCGTATCCGAAACATCGAGGGCGGCGAATTGTCCCATATCAATTTCACTGTTCCCGATGCGAACGCTCTGAAGAAATTCCCCTTCTTGCCCTTGATAACCCAGGAGAAAGGTGCTTTCCTCCCAATTTTCGGAAAAGGAGGTTTCCAGGAAATAGCGATCGAAGAGCCAGAGAGAGAGGGTGAGGTCGGGGGTTTGCTCCCAGGCGAAACCGGTGGTGAAATTCGTCGGGGCGGCGCCTGGGAAAAACCCCTCCTTTGGGGAGTAGCCGAATCCCACTCCTCCGATGAAACTGAAGTTCCAGGAACCCTCCAGGAAAAGAACCACATCTTCATCCTCCGGCGTCAGGGCAAAAAGGGTCGGCGCCGCCTCTTCTTCGGGGAGGGGAACATCATAAGCTTCGACATGAGGTCCCATGAGGGGAAAAAGGAGTATACAGAACAGAGATAAAAGGTTTTTTCGGCTCACAAAAGCTACTATACCGTAGATTTGCCTCAATATCATTGATTTTATAGCCCCATTGGACGATAGATATTAGAAATGAGCGATGAACTTATCAAAGCCACGGGCTTCGTAGAACGATTATTGACAAATCCCACCCTGGGCGCCCTGCCCCCTCTCCAGAAGGAGGAACAGATCCTTCAGTTCCTTCAGCTGAATGCCAAGGCGCTTTTCCCCACCCTGTCATCATCCAAGTTTTTTCCCGGATATAATTGGGAGCAAATCCGTTTTATCCTGGAAAGGGCGTTGATGGAGCAGGTCAATCGGACGCTGCTGCCTCAGCTTCAGAACCTGGTGCAGGAGAAGCTGGATCTCTCTTTCATCGGACTCATGCGCCAACAGAGTGTCCCCGGGGAATCGATCAAGGCCGAGCTGTTTGCCTTCATAACCGAGCTGCTGGCCAATCCCCATGTCCGCCGGGAATTTTCCGGAAGCTACAACAGCCTGGTCTACCGCGTCACCGATAAATACATCGATCAGGTTTTTAATCGGAAAGAGTATGTTCACTTCGAGATTACCAAGGTGCAGCGGCTCCGGATGGGAAAGGAGGAAGTGAAGAATCTGGTTCGACTCTCCCTTCTCCTGAAACCGACGGTTTATCTCTTCGTCGTACCGGGCCAACATGGGCAGCAGGAAATCCAGAAGAGTTTTACTCAACCGAAATTTGCCGAAAGAGTCCAGCTGAGCCTTCAGGACAAGCTGCGGAGCCTTCCCCCGGAGATCGTATCCAGTTCGGTAAACAGCAACCTCTCCTTTTTGGAGAATAACAAAATGGAAGCCACCTCCCGGATCTCCGCCATCATCAACAATATGTGCCGGAATTACAAACCGAACATGAAACGGGATCGGGGGGCGGACACCATGGAGAAGAGCTGGTTGAGCGTCGCCCGCCGGAACTTTCGGTACTATGGTTTCGATATCAAGGTCCTGGACGAATTCTATAAGATCGCCGGGGAAAATGGATGGTAGGGGGAGATCATGAGCGGTAAACTGAAAAATTTTCTTGAAGGATTGGTGGTGCTCGCCATAATCCTGGTCCTCTTCCAAACCTTCCTTGAAGATCTGGCGGTCCTCATGGGATGGACATGGTCGGTTCGTCGAACCCTCATCATCACGGGATTCGGTTTTGACCTGTTTTTCACCCTGGAGTTTCTATCCCGATTCTATGCGGCGCTCTCCCTGGGGGAACTGAGGGAGTATATGGGCCGCCGACGGGGCTGGATTGACCTCATTGCCTCGGTTCCCCTGCTGATTCTCAATTCAGGCCCGGCGGTCATTACGCTGCTGGCCGGAGCGGGAGTCCTTTTTTCGGTGGGAGGGATACTCAATATCCTCAAAATCGTCAAAACCGTCCGGATCGCCCGCATCCTGAGGCTCCTCAGGGTCTTGAAGGTCTTCAAGCAGATAAAGAATATCGATTCCGTCATGGCCCAGCGTCATCTGATGAAGATAACCTCCATGGCCATCACCACCCTGGTGTTGACCCTTTTCGGCATCACCCTCCTGGCGGGGATCGTGGGACTGCCCCAGACCGACACCATCCTCATGGAGGAACACGCCGCCGCGGTCCAGAGATTCCTGATGCTGGAGGAGACGGCGGGACCGGAGGTTGCCCGGGCAGATATTTCCTCAACCCAGCAGGATCTGCTCATCCTGAAACAGGGGGAGGAAACACTCTTTGCCCGGCACGCCAACGATTACTTCCGGGAACACTACGGCCCCGGTGATTATCACTATACCGGAACCGGCGAGTATCGTTTCTTTTTTGATCTCCGTCGAGTTCAGGTTCTTGAGTCCAGGAATAACCTCATGTATTTCATCTTGGTTATTCTCCTAACCTTCGGCCTGCTGTTTGTCTACAGTCCCCATTTTGCCATGACCGTCACCGATCCGATTCATGTGATGAGGCGGGGGATGACCGAAAAGGATTACAATTTCGAAGTGCGGATCCATGATGAGTTTGCCGACGATGATGTGTTCAGGCTCGCCCGGACCTATAACGAGGTCTTCCTTCCCATGAAGGATCTCCAGAATCAGGATGTGGAGAGCCGACCCGAAGATTTGGAGCTGAAAATGGATGATATAAAGGATCTGTTCTCTTGATCGTCTCCATGCTCCGGGTCATCCTGGAGATACCCGACTGCACCTCGTTGAAGGAGAAGAGAAGAATCGTCAAATCTCTGAAAGACCGAATCCGCCGCAAGTTTCATGTATCCGTGGCGGAAGTGGACCTCCAGGATTCCCTCTCCTTCGGTGAATTGGGGGTGGCCATGGTGACCAACTCCTCCCGGCACGGGCAGGAGGTGATGAACAAGGTGCTGGGTTTCATAGAGGATGAACTACCAGGACGGGTACACGACGTGGCCATCCATTCGGAGACTTTTTCCTAGGCCTAGGGAACCAGACCGTCGTCCATGTCGTCGGAAAACAGATGCAGATCCTGTATGTGGAAACTCTGGTTTTTCTCCAGGGCATTTACCCATACCGGTTCCGACCTAATCGTTAAGTCAAAGCGATGAGAAAAGTTGGAGTAATCGGGATCATTCATTTTCACGATAAAGTTGAAGACCTTCTCGACTCCCGCTTTTTCCGTTTTGACCGGCATGGGCCAGAACATGAAATTCCCGGGAAAGGCATCGACCATGCCGTAGGGATTGAGCCAGTTGGCGTCGAGCATCTCCACCAGTTCATCCTCTAAATAGAGGCTCACTTTCTTTCCGGTGAAGGGAGCAAAGTTCTGCCCGTTGAAGAGACGGCCGGAGATGATGGGGAAACTGTACAGAGGGCCTTCGGGTTCCTGGAAGGTGGTCTGGTTCCTGTGATCGAAGTTGGGCCGTTTGCTTTGGGATACGATGTCGACTCCCTCGTTTACCAGTTTTACCACATCGGCGATTTTCTGCACGTTGGAGTGATAGTCGGCTTCCATGTGGGCCAAACCGCGGCTGGAAACAATGTATTCGGGGCTGATTCGGTTGAGAACATAGCAAGCCACATCCAGACGGCATTGACTACAGGTGCAGATGGACCCTTCGGCTTCCCGGTCGTCGAAAATCTCATGAACTGTATTGAGCACCAGATCCTCTATCCGATTATGTACTCTCATCTTGCCCCCCCGCGTAATTGTTGATTTCGATGATCTCTTTCAGCGCTTCCACACAACCGGTGAAATCCTTGACGGTCTCCTTAAGGGAGTAGTAGTTGAGGCCGGCGAAATAGACCTTTGAGAAAATGGAAAAGGAAAGGGTTTCCCCCTTCTGTATGTTGAGATAACAGCCGTATTCGTAGCAGATCCTGAGCATCTCCTCCAGCCGGGCTTGAATGAATATGGACAGGGAACTGGAAAACGAGAACGAGTAGGCCAATTCAAGAAATTTGCTCTCGCTGTCTATGAAGAACCCCCCGGCAAAAGTTCCGTCCGATTCAAATCCCCCGGAGAAGGTCTCTTCCATCAATGTTCCGTCGTAGACTTCAAAGCCAAGTTCCTTAAAGAGGACTTTTACCCGTCTAATGCGTTCTTTCATGAGCTTAGAATACTTCATAAAAACACCTACTCTTAATGTACGCTATCATTGGTCAGCTTTCAAGCCATGGAAATCATCTTTTGGTTTCCAGAAGGCCTGATAGATGTGTTGGCGTGTTTTCTTGTCGATGTGGGAGAGTTCCTGGACGATGGGCTTTATCTTGGCCCTCAGGTTTGTTTCCCGGTAGGGGCAGTCGATGGAGGTCACCGGCAGTTCCAGAAAGCCGGTGATGCCCCGGATCATCGATTCGGGAACCTCACACATGGGGCGGATGACGCGGATCTTGCCTTTGAAAAACTCCTGGACCGGTTTCATGGTGGTGAAGGAGCCCCGGAAAGCGAGGTTCATCAGGGTGGTGTCCACGATGTCGTCGAGGTGGTGGCCCAGGGCGATCTTTTCGATGCCCCATTCGTCCGCCAATGTGAAGAGAACCCGGCGCCGGTTCCGGGAGCAGAGATAGCAGTTGAACTCTCCCTTGAAGGAGGCGGGGAACATCTCCACATCGACGATGTGGTACGGGATACCCAAGGCCTCGAAGTAGGACGACAGGGTCTCCCTCGCCTCCTCGGAAAGGGGATGTTCCCGCCAGTTTATCTGCACCGCCTGTAATTCGTAATCGATGGGGAGCCACCGTTTCCGCAGGGCCAGGGCCAATGCCACCGCCAGGGAATCCTTGCCTCCCGAGACACCGAGCATAATCTTATCGTTTTCCTTGATCATCCCGAATTGATTGATCCCCCGGCCCGTCTGTTTGACGAACCGGAGGACCCTGGGGGGGATGGATCCCGTGAACAGCTCTTTTATTTGTTCCAATCAAGTAGCTCCTGGGGCGGAGGAAGTTTCTCCACCAGATGAGGCGCCGTGAAGAGGCGCAGTTTTCGTAGATTTTGGGTGAAACTTTTTACCACCGGAGGGGTGAAAACCGAGGAAGAGCCGGAGAAGGGGAGTTCCCCCTCTTCGGTAATGATGGGCAGGGAAATCTCGAAGGAGATGCCCTCGGGAATATCGATGATAATCTCCTCGGGCCTGACTTCGATGCCCCGTGCCCTCAAGGTTTCGGCGATGGACGCCTCCTTGGAAAATCGTCTCTCCAGGGTGAGGAGTTCCGCCTGTTCCGGCCGGGAAGGATCGAAGTCAGTTTCATAGATCGACTTGTAGAGTCTCCGTTCCGCCACTCCCCGGATAAGCCTGTGATAGGGAAAATCCTCCCGGCCGAACCGCTGGGTGAAAGCCTGGTCGGTCAAACCGTAGAGCTCTTCGGGACGGATGCTCTCTTCCCGGAGGCCGAAGAAGATGGCCTTTTTGATCATCGCCGTGGCGATGCGGACCACCTTGTGCCAGTAGACGGTGCGGTACATCAGGTACTTGGAGAAGAGGATGTTTTCCACCGCCGGTAAACCTTGCGCCATCAGGGCCAGGCCGTTTTTGTGGGGCCGCATCTTGGTGATGACGAAATCGGTATCCTGAATGCCGTAGGGGACGCCGCAGAAGTAGGCGTCACGGTTCAGGTAGTCCAGTTTGTCCGGATCCAGCACCCCGGAGAGGATGTTGCGGAAGAAGAGGACCTCGGAATTGGAGGTCTTCATGGTGGTGTCCACGATGGCCGCCACCGCCCCGGGATCGGCACCCGCTTTTTCTCTCAAGATGGTTTTCAGGGGGTCTTCGAGGACGATCCGGCCGGTGAGGATCTCGTGATCCGTCAGCGGGAGTTCCTTCAGGGAGTGGGCGTAGGGAAAGTGGCCTAAATCGTGAAGGAGGCAGGCGCTCAAGAACGCCTTAACCCCCCCCAGGGTGAGGTCGGGGCACTCCTCGGAGAGGAGGAGCCGGCTCATTATCCTTCGGGCTATGTGACACACCCCCAGGCTGTGGTTCAGCCGGGTGTGGGTCGCCCCGGGATAGACGTGATAGGTGGGACCCAGCTGTTTAATGGCGCTCAGCTCCTGGAAGGGCAGCGCATGGGTAACCTCTTTGAGTCCCCGGGAGAGATAGATGTTTTTCCACAGGGGATCCCGTACGGGCTCGGTGAACTCCCTGTCGAGATACGCCTGTATCCGCTCCCGGGTCATCCTATTCCCCTACCTGCTGCTTGGTAAAATTCAGAAGGCCGCCGGCTTTCAGAAGGTCAATCTCCCTCTCCGCCAGGTCGTAGGAGGCGTTGAAGCTGACTCCCTTGGTTCTGTTCAGGACCTTCACCGGTAGGCCTCCCTCCAGGGAATCGATGATATCGGTCAGTTCCAGTTCATCCCCCTCGGAGAGGCCGTCGTAGTCGGCGGCGGATTCGAAGGTGAGGGGGAGGATGCCGAAGTTCACCAGGTTGGCTTTATGGATCCGGGCAAAGCTTTTGGCGATGACCGAACGGACTCCGAGATACATGGGGGCGATGGCGGCGTGTTCCCGGGAGGATCCCTGGCCGTAGTTTTCTCCGCCGATGACCACCCCGCTTCCCGCCTCCTTGGCTTTCAGGTGAAAATCGGGATCCAGGGCGGTGAAGACGTATTGGGAGATTTCCGGGATGTTGGACCGCAGCGGCAGGATCTTCGAGCCGGCGGGCATGATGTGGTCGGTGGTGATGTTGTCTTCGGTTTTCAGGAGAACCTTGGCGGAGATGTCCGCTGAAAGCACCTTGGCTTTGGGGCAGGGCTGGATGTTGGGCCCCCGGACTATTTCGGTCGCGGCCGCCTCTTCGGGAGAAGCGGGGGGGATGATCATGGAGTCGTCCACCTTGAGGCTGCCGGCGTAGTCTTTCTTGATGATATGGGCCACATCCCGGGGATCGGTGATTACCCCCTTGAGGGCCGAGGCGGCGGCGGTTTCGGGAGAAACCAGGTAGACTTCGGCGTCTTTGGTCCCCGAGCGGCCTTTGAAGTTCCGGTTGAAGGTTCTTAAAGTTACGGCGCCGGAGTTGGGTGCGAAACCCATGCCGATACAGGGGCCGCAGGCGCTCTCGAGGATCCGGGCCCCCGCCTTGACCAGCTTCTGCATGATACCCTGTTCCATACCGTTTTCGATGACCTGACGGCTTCCCGGGGCGATCCCCAGGGAGGTTTCCGAAGAAACCACCGATCCGTCCAGTATGTCCGCCGCGATCCCCAGGTCGTTCACCGAGGAGTTGGTACAGGAGCCGATGGCTACCTGATCGACTTTCTTCCCCGCCAGGGATCGAACGGTAACAACCTGATCGGGCATGTGGGGGCAGGCCGCCAAGGGTTCGATTTCCGCCAGGTTCAGTTCAATCACCTTGGAGTATTGGGCATCATCATCGGCCTTGAGTTCCCGCCAAACATCCCCTCGTCCCTGAATGGTCAGAAACTCCTTGGTCAGATCGTCGGAGGGAAATACCGATGTGGTGGCCCCCAGTTCGGCCCCCATGTTGGTGATGGTGGCCCTTTCAGGTACGGTGAGACCTGCCACCCCGGGACCAAAATACTCGAAGACCTTTCCCACGCCGCCTTTCACGGTCTCCAGCTGGAGGACCTTCAGGATGATATCCTTGGCGGAACACATGGGTTTCAGTTGCCCCGTCAGTTTTACCCCCACCACCTGGGGAGAGGTGAGGTAGAACGGCGCTCCCGCCATGGCCACAGCCACATCCAGTCCCCCGGCGCCGATGGCGATCATTCCCAATCCGCCTCCGGTGGGAGTGTGGGAGTCCGAACCGAGGAGGGTCTTCCCCGGAGCACCGAACCGTTCCAGGTGAACCTGGTGGCAGATGCCGTTGCCGGGGCGGGAGAAGCTGAGACCGAATCTTTTGGCGGCGCTCTGTAGAAAACGGTGATCATCCATGTTGCGGTAGTCCGACTGCTGGGTGTTGTGATCGATATAGGAGACGGAAAGTTCCGTTTTTACCCTGGGGATCTCCATGGACTCGAACTGCAGATATACCATGGTTCCCGTGGCATCCTGGGTGAGGGTTTGATCGATTCTTATGGCGATCTCATTCCCTGGCTCCAGTGTCCCCGAAACAAGGTGCTCCTGCAAGATTTTTTCTGTCAGCGTTAAACCCATTTTCTATCTCCTTATCAACTATCCGTCGATTGACCGGGCGTGTCTTATCGGACCGTCGGCAGGTCAATCGATTAGAATCGGAAATACTCAAGCAGTCTCAAGACCGGCGGAGTATAATTTTCGGTGGAATCTCATAATACCGGTCAGGGTAGGGAATGTCTACATCTATGGAAAAAACCGCTTTGACACGATGTAACTGTTCTGGTAGCATGATTTTAGAATGATAAAAAAGCAAGCACCGGCCCTACTGCTCATCCTGCTCCTGTTAGGCGGCTGTTCTCCGAAGGAAAAGGAGGGCGCCAACGCCTCAATCCCTCCGGCGAGCCCTGATGCTTCCATGGAGGAGAGGAAAGAAAGCCTGAGCCTAAATCCGATTGGTTCCACAGAACAGGCAACGGGTCCGGCGGACTCGTTCGAGGCCGCCCTGGAGCCCCTTCCCATGGGAATCCGCGAAAAGCTGTCCCACCGGCGGCTGCCCCGTCCGATCTTGCCCGAGGATCGAAAAATCGGCCCCTTGGGAGGCGGATCCGAAGAGGAACCGGTGCTGGCCCCCCTGCGGCGGCTTTTTGACGGTCTCAGTGAGGGTACGGTGGATTCGACTCTACTACTCCCCGAATTGAAGGAGTACTTAAGCCGAATTCTGGAGGAGTTCCCTTCCGGGGATCTGACCTACCGGCTCGGACGGGTGAATTTCCTGGAAGAGGGGAGGACGGCGGTAAACTGTCGTCTTCTTCGCCCCCTGGCGGGCCGTCAGAAAGCTTCGGGCAGTGGAGAGGTTCATCTGGAATTCTCGGGCGGGGCCTGGCGGATTGCCGCCATCGATATAGATTTTCTCGAATTGACCCGGCCATACAGCCGGGATCCCGTTCCGTTTGAGCCGCGCACCTACCGGTGGCTGGAACTTTACTGAAGGTTAAAAAATAGATGGGTATAACCATAAGCCGGATCGAAAAAGAGTTCATCCTCAAGGCGATGGATGAAAAGAAGCTCCCCTTGAAAATTCACGGTACACGCAAGGTGGCAGATGGGGTTATCCTGAATTTGCAGGAAGAAAAATGGCTGGACTTTTTCCACGAAAATCAGGATTGGGAGAGCTTTGAAGAAGGGGAACCGCTGCGTATCTTTTTTTCCTACTTCGGGCATGTGATGACCTTCCAATCCAAGGTGATAAAGAAGGGGGAGTTCCTGAGAATCGCCTATCCCGTCACCATTCAAAAGAACCTACAGCGGAAGTATGAACGGGTTCCCCCTCCGGAAGGGAGCGGCCTGAGTTTTTTGGTCAAAGAGACAAAGGTGGAAATGCAGTTCCCTAAAACGGAGGAGTACGATCCGGTGGATGAACCGTCGTTATCCGACGATTTGGATATCCAGAACATATCCTCCCTGATGGAGGCGTTCCGTGAAACGGTGGAGCACTATGCCGACGATAACCGTATAAAAATGTTTCGAGGAAAGGTCCCCGACTCCCTGGAGGAACGGATCGTCGCCCAGTCCGGAAAAATTCTTTATCTGCCCAAGACCAGTGAAGGGATTCCAAGGGAGGATATCTTCGGAGATGACCGGATAATCAACGAAAAATTTCTTTTTCCCGAACACCATGAGGCGGAGGTGCTTCCCGAATTGGAAGCGGAGGATCTGCGTATCCATTTTCGGGAAAGGGCCACCGAAGGGATCGGCGCCCTCATCTACTGTCCCATCCTCTATCAGCAGTACGTGGTGGGTTATATTTATCTGGAGGCGAGACGGGAGGATCATAAGACCCTCGATCGGGAAGCGGTGGAATACGTGTTTCAGTTTTCCAAGGTGCTGGCCTATTCCTTGAAGATGAATGGATATTTTAACAAAAGCCGTGAGGTTTTAAGTGAATACCGAACCGGTGTGGTGGATATCAGCGCTTCGGGCCTTCTCTTCGCCCATCCGTCGGAGAGTCTTCGAGCTGCCATTACGCTATACACGGATATGGATCTGGATTTGAAGCTGGGGGATCGGAAGATGAAGATCGGAGCCCGGGTAATGCGGAAATTTCAGGATCGCAGTACCAACTATTACGGGGTTCAATTTTTAATGATACAACCAGAGGATTTTCGTTTTCTTTTTGATTACGTCTACGGCCGACCCTTCACTGATCAGGAAGAGCGGTTGTGGGAGGGAGGGGCCGAACCTCCCAAGCTGAGCTTTGATTAGGGGGTACGACTATGCTGGGAGTTCTGGTTGAACTCAATGGCTTGACCCAATTGGCTAAACTGGATCAGTCCTTGATCGGGACCGAACAGCGTCAGCTTCTTACTCATTTGAATCTCTCCGAGGAAAGCTTCTCCAGAGAGGGGAACTGTTTCTACTTTCAATTTCCCTATCGAAAAGAGGAGTCGTCCCTCATTTGGAGCGGTATCCAAAGATTGTTCCGATACCTTCTTTCCCGAAGGGAGGAGTATCAAGGCTTTCTCATGGTGGCGGATAAGCTGTCCAAACTCCCCCTGGAGGAAGGGTTCAAACGGATGAAGGACATGCGGCTTCCCATGAGGAGCATGGATTCTCTCTACCTGACTCCCAGGGCTTCCGAATCCTTTCCGGTCCTCAAGGGGATTGCCAGGGAAGGAGATTTTCTAGTTCTAAGGGGAGAGGAGCGCTCTTTAATTGTCGCCGAATCACCGGGAAACCGTTTTGCCCAACGTGATAAATTGATCGAGGGGATTAGGCAGAGAATTATTCCCCGGATAGACGAGGAGCCCTATCAGGGCCTCTACCATTTTCATGGTCCCCGGGGAATCGGGAAGTTATGGAATCTTAAAAGGGCCTTGGGCGAGATGCAGAAGAACGATGTTCCCATTCCCCTTTTTTCGGGGGATCCCGAGGAGGCGAGTCCATGGGGAGAACTTCTCGGTGCCTTTGATCCGAATTTCTTGGGCGAACTGCACCATCATTTGCTGCCCCGGGAACGGGCTGCCTGGGACGCGCGGAGTTTTTTACGGCCATTTTCCGTGGCCGACGCCGGACGTTCGGATAGTCTCATCTATATCCGGCTCTATCTGATCGCCTATCGGAGGGCTTGTGAGGAAGTGATGATCCCTCCGTTCATCATCATCCGGAATCCCGGATTATTCGGAGATGAAGCTGTTCGCATTCTGATCGATTTATTGGAAGAAGAACAGGAACCTCGGTTGATTCCCCTGATCATAACGGAAGAGCCGGAACTTCCCGAACCATGGAGGGCCTTTCCCTGTCAGCGGATGCGGATCAGCCCCCTATCTCCCGGTGAGATCAGAGACCGTCTGGAGGATGCCTATCTCAAGGATATCTCACCGGAGATCGTGCGGGATAAAACCCAGGGGGAACTGTTCCTGCTCCACCACTATATTCTGTTGGAGCGGGCGGAATCGCTGAATCTGAAAAACCTCAAGGGAGAGAAGCTCTCCCAGGCGTTGGCGGGGAGTCTCGGCACTTCCCATCAGAAAGTAATATATGCGCTGTCGCTCTATCCCGGATTGATGGATGAATCGAGCTGGGTGGAGGGGTTGGACCGTTCGGGTCTTCTCGCTGAAGAACCGGGGACGGTGCTGGATGAACTTTTTGCCTTGGATCTTGTGGTGGATGCCGGGGCGGTGAGGCTCTATCGAGAGGGACTCGAGGAAGGGTGTGAACTATCGGAGGGGGAAAAGAGAGCCCTCCGCAGCTCTCTTCTGGAACTGTGGTCCTCAAAATCCGAGGAGGAGGATTCCCTCTCGGTGGCGCGACTGCTCC
This sequence comes from Myxococcota bacterium, assembly GCA_942491145.1. Classification (GTDB taxonomy): domain Bacteria; phylum Myxococcota_A; class UBA796; order UBA796; family UBA2385; genus CAXQUZ01. The sequence continues at coordinate 108,496 of CALOBC010000038.1, forward strand.
TGGCTTTCGGTTCCGATCCCCTTCCTCAAAACCTGATTCGGCTCTTTTTCGATAAGATCTGCCGCATCCTCGAGGCGGGAAGGGGCAAGATCGTCGAAGGTTATCTTGAGAGATTCGAAAACCTGGGCGGCGGAGGTGAGAGCCCGCTGTCCCAGGCGGTACTGAAAACGCTCTATCTTCGGTCTGCCCTCATGCAGGGGGATCGTGAAATGGCCCGGGTGAGATTCCTGGCCTTCAAGGAGATAGTCGAAAATCCTCTTACCCTCCCGGAGGCGCTCTATAACCTGGAAGCCGGACGTTACCATTACTCGTGCGGCGAGTACCGTAAAGCCCTGGAGGATGCCAAAAAGGCACTTCTCTATATTCAGAGCTACGAGGAATCCCCCCTCCTGGAGGCGGATGCCAACTGTCAAATTGGATTGATCATGATGGGGATGAGGCGTCTTGACGAAGGGGTCATGTATTTCGGTCTCGCCCAGGATGTCTTGAGGGGCGCTGAAAATCCCCATGAGTCAATAAAAACCATCGCCTATGAAGGGCTCTGTCACTTTCTCCTGGGGAATCATGCGAAGGCTCTCAGACTCCATCGGGAGCCTCGAGATAGGAGAGATCCACATGGCACCGATCGCCACGTCCGGAACCCCCGACCCCACTACCCCCACCCTCTACGGCGCCGAGCCCACGGGCCGCCGCGTGACCACGCGGGACCTGATCGCCGCGAAGGCCACCGGTGAGAAGTGGCCGATGATCACCGCGTACGACGCACTGACGGCGCGCATCTTCGACGAGGCCGGGATCCCCGTCATGCTGGTCGGCGACTCGGCGGCGATGGTCGTCTACGGCTACGGCTCCACCATTCCGGTGACCACCGATGACCTGCTGCCCCTGGCGGCTGCGGTCGTGCGCGGCTCGAAGCGGGCGCTCGTGGTCGGCGATCTGCCGTTCGGCTCCTACCAGTCCTCTGCGCAGCAGGCACTGGAGACCGCCAATCGGTTCATGAAGGAGGCCGGCGTCCAGGCGGTCAAGCTCGAGGGCGGTGCACGTGTGCTCCCGCAGGTCGAGGCGCTTGTCGGCGCCGGGATTCCCGTCATGGCCCACCTGGGGTTGACGCCCCAGTCGGTCAACCAGCTCGGTGGCTACCGGGTCCAGGGCCGCGGCGAGGACGGCGAGATCCTGATGCAGGACGCCAAGGCCATGCAGGCCGCCGGTGCGTTCGCGATCGTGCTCGAGGTGGTCCCCAGCGACCTGGCCGAGCGGGTCACCCGCAGCGTGTCCATCCCCACGATCGGGATCGGCGCGGGCCCGGCGACCGATGCGCAGGTGCTGGTGTGGCAGGACATGGCCGGGCTCACGCCGGGCCGGCCGCCCAAGTTCGTCAAGCGCTACGCCGAGGTCGGCGCGGTGCTCTCCGATGCGGTCCACGAGTGGGCCGACGAGGTCGTGGCGGGCACGTACCCGGGTCCGGAGCACCAGTACAGCTGAGTCCCTGCGTCGCGGCGGACGCCTCAGCCGACGATTGATCTGCCGCGTGGGCGGGTGGATACTCGGTCCCCGTGCCCGAGGACGTCGAGACCTCCCGCAGGGCCAGAATCCGGATGGATCTGCGCCCGCTGCGGAACTCGCCCGACTTCCGATGGGTCTTCACCTCCGGGCTGGTGACGTTCCTGGGGTCGATGGTCACGCTCGTCGCGCTCCCGTTCCAGGTCGCGGCCATGACTGGCTCCTACGTCGCGGTGGGCCTCATCGGCCTCGCCGAGCTGCTGCCGCTCATCGTCTTCGGCCTGTGGGGTGGCGCGGTGGCCGATGCCGTCGATCGCCGGCGTCTGGTCATCGTGACGGAGTTCAGCATGCTGGTGCTGTCGGGCACCCTGCTGTTCAACGCCCTGCTGCCCGAGCCGCACCTGTGGGTCCTCTACGTCGTCGCGATGCTCTTCGCGGCGGTGGACGGCCTGCAACGACCCTCGCTGGAGGCGATCATCCCGAGGGTCGTCGCCCACGATGAACTCGCCGCGGCCGGCGCCCTGAACTCCCTGAAGTGGCAGGTCGGCAGCATCGCCGGCCCAGCCCTGGGCGGTCTGCTCATCGCAGCCTTCGGGGTCTGGTCGGCCTACGCCTTCGACGCCGCCACCTTCCTGGTGTCCGGCGTCGCCCTGTGGCGGTTGAGCGCGATCCCGCCGAGCGAGGCTGCCGAACCGGCCAGCCTCGGCCGCATCTGGGCGGGCATGCAGTACGCGTGGACGCGCAAGGACCTGCTCGGCACCTACGCGGTGGACCTCATGGCCATGTTCTTCGCGTTCCCGTACGCACTGTTCCCGTTCATCGCTGAGGACCTCGGCGAACCCTGGGTGCTGGGCTTCCTGTACTCCGCGGGCGCTGTGGGCAGCCTGCTGGCGACGCTGACCAGTGGTTGGACGAGCCGCGTGCACCACCACGGTCGAGCGGTCCTGCTCGCGGCCATCGGGTGGGGGCTGGCCATCGCCGGCGTCGGGCTGAGCGACTCCGTGTGGGTGGTCCTGGTGATGCTCGGATTGGCCGGCGCCGCAGACATGATCTCGGGCCTGTTCCGGATGCTGATCTGGAACCAGACGATCCCCGATGAGCTGCGGGGACGCATGGCCGGGATCGAGCTGCTGAGCTACTCGATCGGGCCCACGCTGGGACAGGTCCGCGCCACGGGCGTGGCCGCACTCACATCCCTGCGCACGAGCCTGGTGTCGGGTGGGCTCCTCTGCGCCCTCGGTGGAGTCGCCCTGGCAGCGGCACTGCCCAGCCTGTGGCGCTATGACGACCGCACCGACCCGAACGCCGTGCGTGAACGCGAGGTCCGCGCTGCCCGGGACGCCGCACGCAACACCGCACGCGACACCTGAGCGGACCGGGCAGACTCGAACCTCCGGTCAGTCCTCCAGGTCCCCGTCGCTCCAGCGCGGATCGTGATCCCACGCCTCCGAACGCTGGTGCGCCCGCTCGAGGGCCGCCTGGGCGGCCGCACGATCGGCATAGGGGCCGAGCCGCTCGGCGTGCGCGCAACCATCGTCGCCCTCAACAGCCATGTGGGTCAGACAGAACCAGTACGACACCCAGGCCTCCTCGTCCGTGCTCACCTCGACCGTATCGGGCACGCGGGGGCCGTGTCCTGCGTACTCTTGACCCCATGCCCACCGCACAGACCCGCGCGCGCCTCACCCCGGGGAAGATCTCCCCGCGCCGCCCGGTGCCGTCGAGCATCGCGCGGCCCGAGTACGTCGACCAGCCCCGCCCCGCGCCCTACACCGGTGGCGAGGTCAAGGACGCCGCCACCATCGCGGCCATGCGCGTCGCCGGGAAGCTCGCGGCACAGGCGCTGGCCGAGGTGGGCCGCGCCATCGAACCGGGCGTCCGCACCGACGAGCTGGACCGGATCGGCCACGAGTTCCTCTGCGACCACGGCGCCTACCCGTCCACGCTCGGGTACCGCGGCTTCAAGAAGTCCCTGTGCAGCAGCCTCAACGAGGTCATCTGCCACGGGATCCCCGACGACACCGTCCTGCAGGACGGTGACATCTGCAACATCGACATCACCGCCTACCTGGGGGGTGTGCACGGGGACACCAACGCCACCTTCCTGGTCGGCGACGTCGCCGAGGAGGCCCGACTCCTGGTGGAACGCACGCACGAGGCGACGATGCGCTCCATCCGCGCCGTTCGACCTGGACGGCCGATCAACGTCATCGGCCGGGTGATCGAGTCCTACGCGAAGCGCTTCGGCTACGGGGTCGTGCGTGACTTCACCGGCCACGGCATCGGCACCGCGTTCCACACGGGCCTGGTGATCCCGCACTACGACGACCCGCAGGCCGACACCGTGATGGTGCCGGGCATGACCTTCACGATCGAGCCGATGCTGACCCTGGGCACCTACGACTATGTGATGTGGGAGGACGGTTGGACCGCGGTCACCGCCGACGGAAGTTGGACCGCTCAGTTCGAGCACACCCTCCTGGTCACTGACGACGGCGCCGAGATCCTCACGCTTGCCTGATCGGGACCTTTGCCCCAAGTTGGGCATTCAACCTCCCGGTACCATGGGGGGCATGACGCGCTGGCTGACGACGGAGGAGCAGCGCCTGTGGCGCGGCTGGATCGCTGCGAGCATGCTGCTGCCCGATCGACTCAACCGCGACCTGCAGGAGCAGCACGGACTGACTGGCACCGACTACCAGATCCTGGTCGAGCTCTCCGAGAGCCCTGATCGGCGGATGCGCATGAGCACCCTGGCCGACCACGCCCAGCTCTCCCGCAGTCGACTGTCACACCAGATCGACCGTATGGCCAAGGCCGGCCTTGTGACGCGCGAGCTCTGCAAGCAGGACGGTCGTGGGATGTTCGCGGTCATGACTGACAAGGGTTGGGACACGATCGTGGCAGCCGCCCCCGATCACGTCGAGAGCGTGCGCCGGCACCTGGTCGACCAGCTCACCCCGGAGCAGTTCGAGGCGTTCGGCGAGGCGTGCATCAAGGTTGCCGAAGCGCTGCAGGCCGGCGACGACACCTCCCAGCCGCGAGGAGCCGGAGAGAGCTAACCGACGGGGTCGTCCCCGTCCGGCTCCTGCGCGGCTGCATCTGCCGAAGGTTCGCCCAGGCGATCCCTGTCCTGTCGCCGCCCCACCAGCCATGCGGCGATCGATCCGGGCCCATTCATCGCCCAGTGCAGGCCCATGGGGGCCAGCACGCTGCCACTGACCACCACGAGCAGCGCGAACAGGATCCCGGCGCCGCCCGTGGCCAGGATGGTGACCGCACCGTGGCCAGCTTCGCGCCCCACCCGGAGCCCAGCTGGCTGGTCAGCGAGTGCGAGTCGTGCATCTCGAGGGCGGGCAGGATGTGCCAGAGCCCGAACAGGAACGCCGAACCACGAGCACCCCCGTGACCGACGGTGCCGTACATGCTTCGTGATCAGACCCGAGCAGGACGGAGCGGAAGACCACCTCCTCGAGCAGGACCGTGCCCAGCGGCACCTCCACGAGGGACTTGTGCGCCACCTGCGCGCCAGTGGTCCCCATCACCCGCTCGTCGGCGAACAGCGGGTGCAGCCGCGGGATCGCCACGCCAGCGGCCATCGCCAGGGAGATCACCGCGATGCACCCGAGCCCCCAGGCCAGACCGGTGAGCCAACTGCCCAGGGCCATCTCCTCCCGGGACAGTCCCATCCGGTACCCGAAGAGCAGGAAGGCCAGGGTCCACACCAGGGCCAACGGCACGTACCACCGCCGGCTGACGTGGAAGGTCGTGACACTCGCCAGCAGCATCAGGACCAGGAGCAGGCCCAGCGTCACCTCAGCCACTGCGGGGAGCACTCCCCGAGTCGCCGCTGGAGGTGGCGGCCGGCGACCCAGCGCCTGACGTACCGTCGGGCGCCCGAGACACGCCGCGTGAGTCCACAGCACGCTTGGCCGAGAAGCCCAGGGCCTTGAACGCGGTGCCGATCAGGACCATCCCGAGGACCATCTGCAGGGTGACCATGACCCGCGCCGCGCTGCTGATCGGCGAGATGTCCCCGAAGCCGACGGTCGTGAGGACGGTCGTGGTGAAGTAGATGCCCGCGACCTTGTCAAGACGTTGGGTGAACGCCTCCGGGTCGCTGACCGACATCGAGACGTACAGCAGGGCGAACAAGCACAGGAAGAGCCCGAACACCAGCACGAGCGCCTCGACAGCCGCCAGCACCGGCCGTCGCGATCGGGACACACGCGAGATCTGGCGGGCGAACACGGTCAGGATGGTCGCGATGCCGAGGCAGGCGGCCACCGCGATGGCGCGGGCTCCCTCCCCCTCCACAGGGATCAGGAGGTACACCACGAGCGTGGCGGCGATCACGCCGAGGACGCGCGCAGCCCCAGCAAGGAGCAGGCGCCGAGGGATGCGCTCGTCTGAGGCGGCCGCCTCGAACATCTCCATGGAGCCGCTACCCATCAGTGACCTCCCCCTCGACTTGACTTGCCGCAGCCTATCCACTGGGGCGCGACCTAGATGGCCAAGAAGGCCGCCGCGACCACCAGGATCGCCACGACCGCCTCCACCCCACCGATCGCACCCGGGCGCATCCCCGGTCGGAGCAGGACGGCGCGGGCCAGGGCTGGGAACGACGGCGACCAGCCACCACGGGCTGGCCATTGCAGCGCCGACGGCCAGTGCGCTGTGCCAGACCAGGTTCGCCCGATGGAACGTCGCGTTGCCGGCCTCGCGGAGCAGGGACTTCACGTGCAGCACCGATCCGGCCAAGTAGGCCGCAACGACCGCGGTCGCCTCGATCGTCTGCCCCGCCAGATCACCGGCAAGCATCGCTGGGCCGGCCACCACTGCCACGCTGAGCGGCAGGGCCACCGTGGCCTGAGCCACGAGCATCAGGTCGTTGGCCAGGCTGCGCTCGCCGCGGCGGGCTGCCAACCACAGGCCCAGCCCCCAGAGCACGGTCAGGAGCACTGCCACGACGACCAACCAGGGCCGGGTCCACACCAGCGGGAGTCCGAGTGCGGCGATCGCAACAGCCCACGGCACGACGCGCGCCAGCTCGCGGCGGGCCAACCTGCTCCACGAACCCCGCCTGACGCGGGTGGTCAGCGCTCGTCCCAGGTAGTAGCCGACCGGGTAGGCGCAGACCCACGCCGCTAGGAACAGCCACCCGGCGGGGCTCACCCCGGCGACGGCGAAGCCACACAGGACGGGAACGATCAGGAAGGCCCACGCCCCGTGCTGGGGTGGGATGGCTGGGCGCCAACTGCGATCGCGGGGCCGTGTTCCCGCAGCGGGCTGCTCGGCATCAGGCTCAACCGGCAGCGCCGGGCTCGCTGGGACCACAGGCTCGGGCGGCGCGGCGAAGGACGACGCCTGGTCGCGGACAGAGGCAAGAGCGGTGTACTCCCCCGAGGGCACGGCCCCGAACCGATCCGCGGTCACGGCGCCCTACACCGGATCCGCTGACGGGACGAAGACGAGCAGGGACCCACCCGAGGCGTCGAGCAACGTCAGGAGATCGTCGCCGACCACGAAGCGGCGGACCTCCTCCAGGAGCTTCATGTAGGCCATCTCGGCCGCCATCGCCTCGGGAGGTCCGGCCATCATCGTCATCCCCAGCGGCCCGAGGGTGACCTCACCGGGCGCATCCTCGCGACAGACACCGAAGTAGTTGTTGACCGGGGCCTTGCCGCCGGCCCGGCCCTCCTGGAAGCCGAGGGTCACGCGGAAGGAGTCCCACGCCACAGACCCGTCGGCAGCACGGAGCAGGTCCCACTGCGTGCCCCACGGGAGGCCCTGAGTGCCCGACATCCACCCATCTTCACCTATCCGCCGGGCGGCACGCCCGCGGGGTGGCCATGTGTCGCCCGAGGTACCGTCGGCGATTTCTCCAACCTCAGTGTTGCCAAATTCGTCCTGAGGACTACGATTCTGCCACATGCATATCGCAGCAGATGTCACCGAACTCATCGGCAACACCCCGCTCGTGCGGCTGAACCGCGTGACCGACGGCGCTGGGGCGACCGTCCTGGCCAAGTTGGAGTTCTTCAACCCGGCCAACTCGGTCAAGGACCGCATCGGGGTCGCCATGCTCGACGCCGCCGAGGATGCGGGCCTGATCGGCCCCGACACGGTCATCGTCGAGCCGACGAGCGGCAACACCGGCATCGCGCTGGCCATGGTCTGCGCCGCCCGTGGGATCAAGTGCGTCCTGACGATGCCGGAGACCATGAGCAAGGAGCGCCGGATGGTGCTGCGCGCCTACGGTGCCGAGATCATCCTCACCCCCGGCCCGGATGGCATGGGCGGGGCGATCGCCAAGGCTCGCGAGCTTGTTGCCGAGCACGACAACTACGTGATGCCCCAGCAGTTCGAGAACGCGGCCAACCCGGCGATCCACCGGCGCACCACCGCCGAGGAGATCTGGAACGACACCGATGGCACGGTCGACATCGTGGTGGCCGGCGTGGGCACCGGCGGCACCATCACCGGCATCGGCCAGGTGCTGCGTGAGCGCAAGCCGGGGGTGCAGATGATCGCCGTCGAGCCGTCCGCCTCGCCTGTGCTGTCCGGTGGCGCGAAGGGCCCGCACCCCCTGCAGGGCATCGGGGCCGGGTTCGTGCCCGCCATCCTGGACACCAACGTGTACGACGAGATCGTGACCGTCGATGCGGACAAGGCCATGGCGACCGCACGGCGCGCTGCTGCCGAGGAGGGACTGCTCGTCGGCATCTCGTCCGGTGCGGCGATCTGGGCCGCTGCGCAGGTCGCTGCACGTCCGGAGAACGCTGGCAAGACGATCGTCGTGATCATCCCCTCCTATGGCGAGCGCTACCTGTCGACTGCCCTCTTCGCCGACCTCGTCGAGTAGCTGATGGCGCTCCGGCGACGTTCACGCACACAAGGCGCAACCACCAACCCCGCGGTGACCCGGGCCGCGGAGGTCCTGGCCGAGATGATCCGCGATGTCGAGTGCGTCTTCGACCGGGACCCTGCGGCCAGGTCCAGGACCGAGGTGGCCCTGCTCTACTCCGGCGTGCACGCGGTCTGGGCGCATCGAGTCTCCAATGCCCTGTGGCGTCGGGACCACCATCTCGCGGCCAGGGCTGTCTCCCAGGTCGCCCGCGGCCTGACGGGCGTGGAGATCCACCCCGGCGCGACCCTGGGGCCGGGCCTGTTCATCGACCACGGGATGGGTGTGGTCATCGGGGAGACCGCCGAGGTCGGCAGGGACGTGACGATCTACCACGGAGTGACCCTCGGGGGCACCAGCCTCCAGCCCGGCAAGCGCCATCCCACGGTGGGCGACCGTGTGACCATCGGGGCCGGAGCCAAGGTGCTGGGACCCATCGAGATCGGGCACGACTCGCGCATCGGTGGCAACGCAGTGGTCGTGCGCCCCGTTACCGACAACTCAGTCGTGGTGGGAGTACCGGGCCAGGTCATCGCTCGCCTGACCCCGCACACCGCCACCGACAAGCCGGATCTCGAGCATGCCAACCAGCCGGACCTCATCGGCGCGGCCGTGGCCAACCTGCTTGAGCGCGTGGACTCCTTGGAGGTCTCCGTGACCGGTCACGCCAACGAGTTCCACCTGCATCCGACGGGTTCGGGCCAGTGGGAGGAGCTCGAGGACTTCTCCATCTGAGTCCCTGCGCTCAGCGAACCCGGATCCGGATCCACGCTGTGGTCCGAGTGCCGACCGAGTCGGTGACACGAACGCGGATCTTCCTGCTCGCCCTGGCTTTCGCCTTGCCCTGGATTGCGCCGGATCTCTTGAGCTTCAAGCCCTTGGGCAGGGATCGCTTCGTCTTCTTCCAGCTGTAGGGCGCGACTCCGCCAGAAGCCTCCAGAGTGGCTCGGTAGCGCTTCTTGCGCTTCACGCGAGGCAGCGTCGTGGTCTCGATGGTCAGCGCCGCGATCGTCACGGCGGGTGCCTCCGGCTGCGCCTGTGGGGTCACCTGAGTCGGGGGTGACGGAGACACCGCGGTAGGCGTCGGGGTCGGCGTCGGGGTCGGCGTCGGCGTCGGGGTCGGCGTCGGGGTCGGGGTCGGCGTCGGGGTCGGCGTGGGCGTCGGGGTCGGCGTCGGCGTCGGGGTCGGCGTGGGCGTCGGGGTCGGCGTCGGGGTCGGCGTCGGCGTCGGGGTCGGCGTCGGCGTCGGGGTAGGCGTCGGCGTCGGATCGACCGCCGTTGCTGACGTGCTGGCCGTGAGCGTGTACCACCCGATGCTGCCATCGTCGCTCTCGCCAGCGGACCCGGCGACACCGTTGCCGGTGCCCTCGACGCTGGCGGTGTAGGTACCGGCCGCGACAGGCACGACGATCGACGCGCCGATCGAGGCCTGGACTGCGCTCCCGCTGTACGCAGGGGCTGACGTGGCCACCACCGCACCGGCGGCGTCCCGCAGGACAAGTCCGGCATCCAGGTTGGGGCCGGGCCAGTGCGGGGCAACGGAGATCGTCAGCGTGCCCGACGGAGCCTGGATGGTGAAGTCGTCGACGTCCAACGGTCCGATGATGAGCCCGGGGGTCGACCCGGGCAGCGTCAGGGCGGCTGGTGCTACGACATCGTCAGGCAGCAGCGGAGCCCCATTCCCGGAGATCAGGGCCAGATCGTCCTGGAAGTTGTTGGCGCCCGGGTAGCTGCCGTTGCTCCACTGGGTGACCGGCTGCCCGTAGGGCGCGCCCATGATGGGGCCCCATCCCTGGCTGCCCCCGAAGTAGCTCGCCGACTGGGTTCCGTCATGGCTGAGGCCGAAGTTGTGCCCCGCCTCGTGGCTCGCGGCATCCGCGATGTACTTCGCGTTGTTCGCCACGGCCTGGGGGTAGACCCAGGCCGGCTGGGAGTAGGCGTGGTTGCTGGTCCGGTCGACCACATTGATGTAGGCACGACCGCCACAACCGCACTGCGCCTGCGTCGCATCCGGGCTGATCAGCACCCGGGTCCCGAACAGCGCGTCGGCTGATCCGGATCGCGTGATGGCCTCGGCCCCCGGGTCCTGCGTGGTGACGTCGATGTCGAACGGCGCGTAGTCCTGGGCCACGCGGCGCCAGACGTCAATCACAACCGAACGTTCCGACGCCGAGAAGGTGCTGGGATCACCGTCGGTGGAGAACGGTGGGGCTGTCCACGTGTCCTGGTTGTAGACGGCGTTCCATGCGCTGCTGGAGATCTCATGGCCGTCGAAGTCCAGGTAGAGAACACGGTTGGAACCTGGGCGGCTGTGCAGGGCGAAGGCCTCCTCGGCGGCGATCGTGACTGGCCAGCCCGCGCCCTCCGTCGATGCCACCTCCGGTCCCGGCTCGAGGTCCGCAGGGAGTTCGTCCTGGAAGAGCAGGGCGCCGCACTCGTCGACCCAGAGGGTGCGATCCTCGTGCAGCTGGGTGGCCAGGTCGCGTGGATTCGTGCCATTGCGGGCGGCCACCGAGATCACATTGGCCCCGAGGGCGCGGACCGCTGCCTCACCACGCGCTGGTGCAGGCAGAACAGGGTCGAGGCAACCCTGGCCGGCGCCGGAAGCATCGCGCCTGCGGTCGACAGGGGCCCCGGACGAGGCCGGGCCGCCGGCACCCAGCACCAGGACGAGCGCCGTGCCGAGCGCGGTGCCAGCGCGCACGCTCCCGCGGCGGGATGCCCGCAGGCGGCAGAATGCACCCATGCCTGGGTTCTCGGCCCTGTGGTGAGCCCGGTTGAGTCACCGAACCGGATTGGACCTACGCGATCGGGAGGAACGCCCTACTGCCCGCGCAGCTGGCGCACGATCGTCGCCATCTCGGAATCGTCGATGCGCCCGTCCTCGTGGTCCAGCACGGCATCCACAAGCCTGTCGCGGGGCGAGGTCCGCACCTGCGTGCGCTCGATGCGGCCCTGGACCGGGCGTGTGATCCAGTAGGCGATCATCAACGGCCACAGCACGGTGCATCCCAGGCCCCAGATCCACTTCATCCTCGTTGACAGCCTCGGCTGCCCGACGATGTCCACCAGGACAATGACCCAGACGGCCACCAGCGGGACGAAGATGAAGGCCAGGTTGTCATTGATCCAGCTGCTCACAGTGCCGCCCACCCCTTCTCCGCGACCTCGGCCCGAAGGGCCTGCAGGGCGGGCAGCTCGGCGCTGCTGGGCTGCCTCCGACGACGCCAGCGCTGCCACAGGATGGCGATCCGCTCGGCGACGAAGAACAGTGCTGCGACCAGGAAGGGGAACAGCACCGCCGCGGCCAGCCCGACCTGGAGGCTTCCGCCCTCGCCTGTCTGCAGTGCGAAGAGCACCCATTCACCCAGGAACAGCAGCATCGCCAACCCGGGCACGACGGTGGCGCGTACGGCTGGGGCGATGCGCAGGTGACTTGCGATGAGGACCAGCAGCAGGGGAACTGCGGCGGCCACCATGCCGACGAGGGCGAAGGGCAGCAGGAGCACGGCGAGTACGAGGTCCAGCACCCACCCCCACGACCGGACCGGGTTCGCGGCCGTGGCCACGGCTTGGTCTGAGGTTTCGCTGGCGCGCAGCGCCTCGCGGTACTGCGCGCCCAGGTTGACCAGTTGCCCACGTTCGGGCTCCGCCACCCGGTTGAGTCGTGATCCCACCAGGGCAACATCTCCGTACTGCACGGGCGGTGGCGCCGACACGTCGACGTCGGTGAGCAGGACCTCAGCGACCGTCTCCAGGGCATGGGCCTGATCCCAGTCCGGGTAGTCGGGGGCGACATGGCGCAGCTTGGTGTTCACCAGGGCGGTCAGCTCACCCACGGCTGCCCGGTCATCCGCTCCTCCGACGACGGGTTCGCCGCGCTCGGCGACCCATGCGTCCAGATCGATCAGCGGACCGAGGTTCACCAGGGCACGGGAACGGAATCCCGCCTTGTTCTCGTAGTGCACGCCGACCGGCTGTATGCAGATCCCCTCGACTCCCGACTCACGGGCCCCCAGTGCGATGCGGGCCGCCCCGGTCTTGACCTCCGCCATGTGCGGCACATCCTGGGTGACACCCTCCGGGAAGATCAGGACGACTTCACCCTCGCGGAGGCTGTCGTAGGCGGCAGCGAACATCTCGTCATTCGTCGCCCGGGCGCCTCCGTCGGCAGCGCGGTGGACAGGGATCATCCCAGCCGCGGTCGCCAGCCGGCCGACCAGGGACACCTTCCAGATGACGTCCCGGGCGACGATTCGTGGCCTTCGCGGCGAGCTGTCGACCAGCAGCACGCCGTCGGCCAGCCCCCCGAAGTGATTGGACACGGCCAGGATCGGCCGGTCTGCGGCCCCGGTCGACGCCACGTGGACGTCGATGTCCCGATAGACCAGGTTGGCCGCCATCCGAGCCAGCCGGCGAATCACTCCCCCGGAACTGCTGTCGCTCATCTACGAACCTCCATGCAGGATGTCGGCCCCGACCACGAAGGCGGCCGCCGACACGAGGTGCCACGCACCGTGGAACTGCACAGGGCTGTCGGGGTCACAGGTGGGCGCACCAGTACGCCCCGCTGCATAGCAGGCGGCAGCGGCGAGGGTGGTCCCGGCCAGGGCCGCTGCCCGCCCGGTCGTCCAACCTGGGGCCGGTTCCGCGCCGCGCAGCCTGCGTGCCAGCGGGGTGCCCAGGGCCACGCCCAGCAGCACCGGTATCGGCAGGTCATGCATCAGCTTGGCCCCGGCGGGCTGGGGTCCATGGAAGGCCACGCTGCCAACTCCGACGAGGGCCAGGAGTGCGGAGTAGACCATCACCGGGTGATGCCCGTCGGGATTCCCCCTCCCGACCCGGCGCAGGACGATCCCTGCGCCGGCCACGTAGCCCAGGCTGGTGAGGGTGTTGACCGGCTGGGCGACCGGGCCGGAGCGCAGGCGCTCACAGTCGGTGGCGCCCATTCGGCCGCGCTCATCCTCGGCGGCGGGAGCAGCGTCTTCGCGCACGGTGCTCCTCCTGCCCTCACCACCCACGACGTCAACAAGTTCGGGCGATCCTCGCAGATCCCGGCCCTCGATGACGTCACCGGGTCAGACCGGCTCCCATGTGTGCACCGGGATGTTCGTGTGCATCCGAGCTGCATACTCCTGGGTCATCCGGCGCAGGGCCTCCCACCGGTCCAGGCCGCGGGACTCGAAGTCGTGGACGGCCTGAACCTGCCAGCCGGCCCCGTTGACTCCCGACGTGCACCGCCCCTCGATCACTCCCAGGAGTCGCTCACGGATGTCGTCGTCGACGCCCATCTCGGCCAGCCCCTCATGCGCCATTGGCAGCAGGCGCCGCAGGACAAGTTCACTGATCGGGACCTCCCCCATGCCGGGCCAGTACACGGATGCGTCCATGCCTCGGATCGACGCCCGCGTGAAGCTCTCCTCGGCCGCGCCGAACGACATCCGTGACCACACCGGGCGCTCCTCGCGCGCCAGGTGGTGCAGCGCGCCGAAGTAGAACGCGGCGTTGGCCATGATGTCCACGACGGTCGGACCGGCAGGCAGGGTCCGGTTCTCCACGCGAAGGTGCGGAACGCCGTCGACCACGTCGTACACCGGCCGGTTCCATCGCCACACGGTCCCGTTGTGCAGGCGCAGCTCCTGCAACGACGGCGTGCGGCCGGCTTCGAGCTCCGCGACGGGGTCCTCGTCACCGACCACGGGCAGAAGCGCTGGGAAGTACGTGAGGTTCTCCTCGAACAGGTCGAAGACACTGGTGACCCACCGCTCACCGAACCACACCCGCGGGCGCACCCCCTGCGCCTTCATCTCAGCGGGGCGGGTGTCCGTTGCCTGGGTGAACAGCGCGATCCTCGTCTCGCGCCACAGCTCCCGGCCGAGGAAGAACGGCGAGTTGGCGCCGAGCGCGACCTGGGCGGCGGCCAGACACTGCGCGGCGTTCCACGAGGCGGCGAAGTCGTCCGGGCTGACCTGCAGGTGGAACTGGACACTTGTGCAGGCTGCCTCGGGTGCGATGGAGTCCGCGAACACCTCCAGGGACTCCCTGCCACCGCGGATGTCGATGTGCAGGTCCTCCCCCCGGGCCAGCAGCAGCTGCTCGTCGAGCAGGGCGTAGCGGGAGTTGCTGCTGATCGACTCCGAGGTCATGTGCTCCGGACGCAGGGTCGGCAGGATCCCCACCATGACCATCCCGGCACCCTCGCAGTGTGCCCGCGCGTCGGCTTCGTTGAGCTGCTCGCGGACCTGCTCCTCGTAGATCCGGGCGCCATCACCGACCAGGCTCTGCGGTGGGACGTTGATCTCCAGGTTGAAGCGACCCAGCTCCTGCACGAAGGCCGGGCTGTCGATGCTGGCCAGCACCTCGGCGTTGCGCATCGCCGGGTTGCCCTCGCCGTCGATGAGGTTGAGCTCGACCTCCATGCCCGTGAGCGGAGTCTCGAACTCGAAACGCTCCTCGGTGAGCATCCGGGCCAGTACATCGAGACAACGGTGCACCTTGTCGCGATACCGCTGGCGATCCTCGCGGGTGAACGCGCGGCCGGCCACATCCTCGCCCATGGAAGAAGAGTGCCCCATGCCTGCCCCTCCGGTCGCGCGGTGGGACCGGCGGGCAGCAGAGGCACTCGGTGGACACTTCTCACCGCCGGGCGGCCGAACCCGACGCATCGGCATGCGACACGGCCACGGCTGTGCCACGATTTCCGACGTCGACGCCTGCAGTTGCCGGGGTCGACATCCGGGAGGGGAGCCGCACACATGTCAGACGTGAACAGGCCAGACCAGGCCAAGGGCCAGGGTGTTCAGCTCAGCCCACGCGCGGTCGTCGGCCTCGCAATCGCCGCCGTGTGCCTCGTGTTCGTGTTCAGCAACACCGGCAAGGCCACATTGCGCTTCCTGTGGATCGAGATCACGGCGGCCGGGTGGATCTTCCTGTTCCTGCTGCTGGCCCTCGGGTTCCTCGCCGGCTTCATGGTCGGGCGCAACCGCTACCGGAAGGTCGGCTGAGCTCAGCCACCCTAGTCACTCACCGTCACTGTCACCGTCACCGTCACCGGACGCACCGCTGATCGAGGACGACACCTTCCCGGTCCACACGGACTTCGCACCGGAATCCCCGACCCGGTAGACCCACACCAGGTTCGCCACGGCGACCAGCACCGCGAGGATCGCCGCAACTACTCGCAGTGCGCGCCGCGGGGCGGGGCCGTCCACCGGGGCACGTCGATCGATGAGCCACAGGACGATCACCACGACTGCCAGTGCGGCAGCGAAGATGGGCATGATGTCGCCCAGCTCGGCGTGGTCGAAGCCCGGCTCCCCGACGCGATCCTCAAGGCCCTCGCCGGACTCCTTGGCCACGAAGTTCGCGCCCAGGGCAACCAGGGAGGCACCGACGACGAGCCATCCGTGGCGCTGGGAGAACCGCGGCCAGACGGCCATGACCATGACCCCAATTGCCGTGAGCGGGACGAGGACGACTGCCGCATGCACCACCAGCGGGTGCACCGGCAGCCCGTTGATGAGGTCGAAGGGCCCGCCTGACTCAGCGGGGAGAGCCACGGCGGCCTGGATACCTCGGAACATGTCTCCTCCTCGGGGGCGCACCCCATAATGCGGAGAACCAGTGAACCACCGGTCTGCTACTCCGGCCCGCCGGACCCCAACGCCTGGACCAGGGCGCCGATCTCCGTCACCGGGAGGTCGCAGACGAAGCCGCGGCACGGGTAGGCCGTGGGTTGGCCGTCCACGGCCGGACGACTGGCCAGGAGCGGCACGACCGAGGTGCCCTCCCGGCCGGCCGCGACGACCAGGCCGGGTGACGTCGAGGAGAGCGCGACGCGATGCAGTTCGCCGAACCCGTCATCCGGTGGCCGCGCGGCCCGGTCGGGCAGGTCACCGCCCTGCACCTCCGGCAGCACGACGGCGACCTGGACAGGCCCTGCCAGCCGCGCCGTGGCTGTCGCCAGCGTCCATCCGGCGAACCTCGGCGCCGCCGCTGCCAGCGGCATGAGCGTCGCCAGTGCAGCGTCCGCGGCCCGCATGTACCTGGGGTCAGCGGTCAGTGCGCCGAGCGTGAGCAGGACATGCGCCGAGGCCGATGCCCCCGAGGGCGTGACACCGTCACTGGCGTCGCGCGGGCGGCGCACGAGTGGCGGGGCTGCGTCCGATGTGTCGAAGAAGCCGCCGTGCCCGTCCCCGAAGCGCTCGAGGATGACCTCGACCAGCCGCCCGGCCGTCACGAACCAATCCTGGTCACCGGTCACCTGGTACAGCGCGAGCAGACCCTCGGCGAGATCGGCATAGTCCTCCAGGACACCCGGGGCCCCTGCGCTCACCGTGCCCCCGAGCGAGGTCCTGGCCAGGTCCCCGGTCGACGCCTCCCAGTGCTGGTCCACCAGCCACTGCGCGCACTGGACGGCGGCCGAGAGCCACCGGGGCTCGTCACACAGAGCACCGGCCTCGGCCAACGCGGCGATCGCCAGGCCGTTCCACGCCGTGACCACCTTGTCGTCACGGCCCGGCTGCTCACGTTCGCCTCGGGCTTCCTGCAGGGCCGCGCGGCAGCGCTCCCACCGGTCCGGGTCGCCGGGATCGGCGCGCAGCTGAAGGACTGAGGCCCCGCGCTCGAACGTGCCGCCCGGGGTCACGGAGCACAGATCGGCGACCCATTCGCCGTCATCCGGGCCGAGCACCTCGCGCAGTTGGCGCGGCGTCCAGACGTAGGCCGCACCCTCGCTGCCCTCGCTGTCCGCGTCCAGTGACGAGGCGAACCCGCCCTGCTCGGTCCTCAGGTCGCGCAGGAGGAAGTCCGCGGTCTCAGCGACCACGCGCCTGGCCAGCGGATCACCGGTCGCCCGCCACCAGTGCAGGTAGACCCTCAGCAGCAGCGCGTTGTCGTAGAGCATCTTCTCGAAGTGCGGAACGACCCAGTCGGCATCGACGCTGTACCGGGCGAACCCACCCGCAAGTTGGTCATACATGCCGCCACGGGCCATCGCTGCCATCGTCGTGGCCACCATCGGCAGGGCTCGGTCGTCGGGCTTGCCGGCTGCGCGAGTCAACGCGTCGGCACGCAGCAGGAACTCCAGCACCATCGACGGGGGGAACTTCGGCGCGCCACCGAAGCCACCACGTGACGTGTCGAACTCCTCAGCCAGCGCCCCCACTGCAGCGGTCACGTCGCCGAGCACCGGCTCCGACCCCATGCCGGCCCCGGGTCGTGCGCGTGACTCCAGAGCGGCGTGCACCTGCTGGGCCGCGCGGTCGATGCGGGGCCTGTCCGTCCGCCAGGCGTCATCCACCCCGCGCAGCACGTCGGTGAACGACGGCATGCCGCCGTGGGCCACGGGCGGGAAGTAGGTGCCGGCCAGGAATGTCCGACCGTCATGGTCGAGGAACACCGTCATCGGCCAGCCACCGCGACCGGTCAGGGCCTGCGTGGCCTCCATGTAGACGGCATCGATGTCCGGGCGCTCCTCCCTGTCGACCTTGATGCTCACGTAGCGTTCGTTCATGAGCGCGGCGGTCCGGGGATCCTCGAAGGACTCGTGGGCCATGACATGGCACCAGTGGCAGGCGGCGTACCCGACCGACAGCAGGATGGGCACGTCCCGGCGGCGCGCTTCTGCAAACGCCTCGTCGCACCAGGGCCACCAGTCGACCGGATTCTGTGCGTGCTGGCGCAGGTACGGCGACAGCGAGTCGCCCAAGCGGTTGGCCATGGCCATCACTGTCGCGCACGCGTCACGCGACCGCCAATGCTGAGACTCGCAGCGCGCCTTCGGGCCTGAGCTGGTTGTCCACCGGTACCCGCGTCAGGGGTGTCGGTGGCTGTCCCCTCTGGTAGAATTCGAACACACGTTCGAACGGGGGTGGACGGTGACCAGCACGACACACGACCAGCAGGTCGTGGCGGATCCGCGGGCAGTCGATGCGTTGCCGCAGGCATCGGTGGACGTGGCGGCCGTCTGGGATCGGGCCACCTCGTCCGCAGCCGAGGCCCTGCCCGCGATGGGCCTGATTGCGGGCGACCGCCCGACCGCCGATGTCGAAGTGCTGGCAGGGGCCTTCGCCGCAGTGGAGTACGAGCTGGCCCGCCGGATGCATGCCGCCGCCGCCGCGGGGAGCCTGCCCTTGGTCGGACACGGGGCGGTTCTGGCCGCCCGGGGGTGGTCCTCCCCCCACGCCCGCCGGCTGGCCCGGGCGGGGGCTCTGGCAGCCGCCCACCCCTCGATGGCCGCGGCGTGGGCGGCCGGGATCATCACGTCTGAGCATGTTGACGCCGTTGCGCGCAACATCGGCCCACTGACCGAGGACCAGCTCGCGGCAGTGATCGCCGAACTGGACACCAGGTGGGGTCAGTGGTCACCACTCACGATCGCCAGGCTCGTGCTGAGTGCCATCCGTCTGCTGCATCCACCGGCAGACGACGGGCCGGCCAGGGACGAGGCCGACGCTCACAGCACCCGCGACCTCTCGTTCGCGCTTCTCGGCGACACGGTCGTCCTGGCCGGGACCCTGCCCCGCCTTGAGGGCGAGGCCGTGATCGCCGCGATCGATGCGCTGGCCGAACGGCTGCGCAGCACCGCCGACCACGTCCCGGCCGGAGCAAGGCGGGCCGACGCACTCGTCGAGCTTGTGAACGGCGCGGCCACCGGGGGCGCCCTGCCGACACGCGGTGGGCTGCCTGTGGCGCTCACCGTGACCCTGGAGCACACCCGGCTCGGTGATCCGGTCTGGACCACCAGCCGCGGGCACCTCCTCACCCCCTGCGAGCAGCGGTTCACTTCCTGCGATCCCACGATCACCCCCATCGCCCTGACCACCCCCACGGGATTGACCGCCCGCGGCCCGGTCCCCACTGACGGGCTCGCGATCACCACGCAGGAGTCGGCCACGCCCTCCGATCGGATCGCGGCGCTGGCCGCGCTGCTGTTCGACGGCCCCCGGATCCCGCTGGCGGTGGGACGCACATCCCGGACCGCCACCCTCGCCCAGCGCAAGGCTCTGGCGGCCCGGGATGGCGGATGCATCATTCCCGGCTGCCAGATCCCAGCCGAGAACTGCCAGGCCCACCACGTCCAGGACTGGGCGGCCGGCGGGGCTTCGGACATCGAGAACCTCGCCCTGCTCTGCTGGGCCCACCATCGCCAGGTCGACCTGGACATGTGGGTCATCACGCCAGCCGAACCTGGAGTCAGCGTGGCGGACCCTCCCTCGGGTGCACCGCCGGGCACGCCCTGGCCCGGCAACAAGGGATCGCCCTGGACCATCCGTGCCCAGCACCGCAGCCGGTGGCGAGTGTGAGGGTGGCTCGCGACGTCCGATCGGGTGAGTTCTCGATTCCCAGCTCACCCTGAGGTGCTGTACCGTCAAGGAGATGGGCTGCACCACCGTCCTCCGGACGGGATCATGAAGCGTGCGGTGACCGCTGTCGCTGCCACCGTGGTCGCTGCCTGTCTCGCGCTGCCGGCCATGCCCGCGAGCGCTGCGGAAACCTCAGCCGTGGACACCGTGCCGGTCGCGCTGCCCCTCGCGCCGCCGCCCGAGCCACCCGCCGCGCTCAGTACACCTGGCCAGCTGGGAGGCCCCACAGCCCTGCCCTCACCCGAACCCGGGGCCCAGGTGGAACCGGGCGTGCCGAGCGCGGGAGCGCCCTTCCTGGTGACTCCGCCCGCGCCGCCGACCGACGTCCTCCCACTGCCCACCAGCTCCCCGCCCGCATCCGTCGGCTACGACATCTCGTGGCCCCAGTGCGGCGCCGTGCTGCCCACGGGCCAGGCCTTCGGCATCGTCGGGGTCAACGGTGGCCTGGCCAACAACACGAACGAGTGCCTCGCGGCCCAGCTCTCCTGGGCGGCAGCATCCACGGGCATCACGAGTCAGCCCCGCGTGGCCCTGTACGTGAACACGGCCAACCCACCCGCTGCCGAGGCCGCATGGTGGCCCACGTCGAACTCCTACCCAGCCGGAGCGCTCGCTCCAGTGGCGAACCCCTACGGCCAGTGCGCGGGGGCAGACGGCGCGGCGTGCTCGTATGTGTACGGCTACGCCAAGGCCTACGACAACGCGAACTTCCGCGGCATTGAGAACCCGGCCAGCTTCTTCTGGTGGCTGGACGTCGAGACCGAGAACAGCTGGAGCAGCGACACCGTGGCCAACCGTGCCGCGCTCGAGGGCATGGTCCACTACTACCTCGACGTCCTCGGAGTGGCCGGTGTGGGGATCTACTCCACTGGTCAGCAATGGACAGAGATCGTCGGCAGCGTCGGCGCCGTCTACTCCGGAACCGTGGTGCCGGGCCTGAGCAACCTCAACGGGCTGCCGAGCTGGTTGGCCGGGGCCACGACCCTGGCAGGAGCCCAGGCCAACTGCAGTGACCCGGCCCTGACCGGTGGCGCAGTGACGCTCACGCAGTACCTGCGCGACAACCTGGACTTCAACCACGCCTGCACGTAGCGTCGCCGTAGCCCGTCGATCCGGGCGCCGTTCGATCCCCCACGCGCCTGAGTAGGGTGGGAGTGAGTCACGTGGAGAGGGACAGCCGTGGACATGTCCAACACGACCTCAGCGATCGCGCAGCTCACTGGGGTGACCAAGACCTACGGGGAGGGCGAGGCCGCCGTCCATGCCCTTCGTGGGATTGACCTGGCCCTTGAGCCGGGCGAGGTGGTCGTGGTCCTCGGTCCTTCAGGGTCGGGGAAGACCACACTGCTCAACATCCTCGGCGGCATCGAGACGGCCACCGCTGGCGAGGTCCGCATCAACGGGACGCCGTTGGCGGGCAAGGACCCCGAGGAACTGGCCACGATCCGGCGCGACAACGTCTCCTTCATCTTCCAGTTCTTCAACCTGATCCAGACCCTGACTGCTTCCGAGAACGTGCAGGTGATCGCCGAGCTCACCGAGCGGGTCGCCCGCGCCGAGGTCGGCCGACGTGTCCAGAGCGTGCTGGACGACGTCGACCTGGCCGACCGTGCCGACCATTTCCCCGGGCAGCTGTCCGGTGGCCAGCAGCAGCGCGTGGCGATCGCCCGCGCCCTGGTGACCGGACCCCGCCTGCTGCTGTGTGACGAGCCGACTGGGGCGCTGGACCTGGACACCGGCCGGACCGTCCTGGCGCTCCTGCAGCAGACCGCGCGGGCCGATCAGCGCAGCGTGGTCATCGTCACCCACAACCAGGGGATCGCGACGATGGCCGATCGCGTGCTGCGCGTGCACGACGGATCGATCGCCAGCGAGGAACGCCAGTCGGCGGGCTCGGCCCAGGACGTGTCGTGGTGAGGGGGCGACACCCCACCCTGCGCCGCAAGCTCCGGCGCGACATCCGGCGCACGTGGCCGCTGTTCACCGCCCTCGTGCTGATGGTCATGCTCGGCATCGCCCTCTACGGCGCGGCCGACAACTCCTACCGGAACCTGCAGGGCTCCTACGACAACGCCTTCGCGGTCCAGGGGTTCCCCGACCTCTTCGTCACAGGCGGCGACGTCGAAACCTTTGCGAGCTCCTCTGCCCAGGAACCGGCCGTCGCAGCCGCGCGCACGCGCGTGCAGGCCGACCTGCCCATGCAGGTGACCACCCAGGAGGGAACCGACCGGTTCGTCGGGCGGATCGTCGGCTACCCGGCCGACGGCACGCCGGAGGTGGCGAGCCTGACCACGCTGTCGGGTGCCGCGAACCCCGCGCCGGGAACGGTGCTGCTCGAGGAGCACATGGCCACCGCGTTCGGCCTGGCCGAGGGGGACACAGTGACCCTCACCACCGCGGTCGGTGACGTCCAGGTCGAGGTTGCAGGCGTGGTCTCCAGCGCGGAGTACCTGTGGCTGGCCCCTGATCGACAGAACTTCATCGTGCCGCCCCGGGCATTCGGGGTCCTCTTCGTCACCGATGCGGATGCCCGAACGTGGTCCGGAGCCCCGGACAACCAGGCGCTGGTCCTGCTCACCGAGGACGGCCGAGCCGACGCAGACGTCCTGCCGACGTTGCGGGCCGCCGCCATCGCCGGAGGTGCCGTTGAGGTCCTGGACCGCTCCGAGCAGCCCTCGAACGCCCTGCTCCAGGAGGACATCTCCGGCTTCGAGCAGATGGCGGTCGCCTTCCCCGCGCTGTTCCTCTCGGCAGCTGCACTCGTGCTCTACGTGCTCCTGACCCGCCGGGTCGAGGAGGAACGACAGGTCATCGGCACGCTGCGGGCCCACGGCATGCGCGGGCGGACTCTGGGTTGGCACTACATGTCCTACGGGCTGCTGGCAGGAGTCGTCGGGGCATTGCTGGGGCTACCCATCGGGATGGCCATGGCCGGCGGGATGTCGCGCATGTACGCCGACATCATCGGGTTGCCGGAGCAGCTGACTGTCTTCGGTGGCTTCGGCGTGCAGACATTCGTGGTCGGCATGACCTTCGCCCTCGGCGCGACTGGCCTGGCGGCGGTGTTCCCCGCCCGGCGGGCAGCACGCACCCTGCCGGCCGAGGCCATGCGCGGCGAGGTGCCGTCCGGGCACGCAGGACGTACCTGGGCGGAGCGGATCGTGCCGGGGATGAGTCGGGCCTCGGCGACGTGGACGATGATCGTGCGCGGCATCGGACGGAACACCCGGCGCACGATCTTCTCGGCCTCGGGGGTGGCCCTGGCCCTCATCCTGGTCCTCGTCTCGTGGGCGATGATCGACACGATGAACCGGCTCATCTCCGTGCAGTTCGACGAGGTCAGCCTGGCCAACGGCCAGGTCGAGTACGGCCAGCCCGTCACCGAGGAACAACTGGTCGATCTGCGCGCGACGGACGGCGTGGCCGCGGCTGAGGCGATCATCACGCTGCCTGTGTCGATCGCCTTCGACGACAAGGTCTACTCCACGCAGGCCACTGGCCTGGCCCAGGACACGACCATGCACGGGTTCGTCACCAAGTCCGGCGATCAGGTGGCCCTGCCCGCCCAGGGCGTCCTCATCGACGAGGCCATCACGACCGTGCTGCCGGACCTCGACGTCGGCGACACCGTCGCGCTGACCTTCGACACCGGCGCCGATGCCACGACGATCGAGGCCCAGGTCGCGGACTTCTCATATCAGCCCCTGGGCACGTTCGTGTATGCCGACGCGACGTGGCTGGCTGAGCAGGTCCCCGGGGCAGCCGCCACGACGGCCCTGCTGCGGACCGAGGCGGGTGCGGATCCGGATGACGTCAGGCGTGCGGTATCCGAGTTGCCCGGGGTCCTGGCCTACGTGGACACCTCCGCCCTGGCTGACGTCTACGACCAGTACTCCGGGCTCTTCTACATCTTCGTCGGCGCGATGCTCGTCCTCGGCGCGGCCATGGCCTTCGCCATCATCTTCACGACCATGAGTGTCAACATCGTCGAGCGCCAGCGCGAGCTCGCCACCATGCGGGCCGCCGGTGTCCGATTCCGCGCCATCGCCCGGGTCGTCGGCGGTGAGAACACCCTCGTGGCGGCTCTTGGGGTGATCCCGGGACTGATCCTGGGGGTGGTGTCGGCCAAGCTCATGCTGCAGACCTACTCCAGCGACCAGTTCACCCTCGACCTGTACGTGCGTCCGCTGACCCTCCTGCTCGCAGCCCTGGCGATCATGGCCGTGGCTGCCGTGTCGCAGATCCCCGGCCTGCGCGCGGTCCGGCGCATGGACGTCGCCCAGGTGGTGCGCGAGCGCGCGGCGTAGTCGCTCAGGCAGCAACGTCGCGGCGCTGGAACGCCAGCGTGCCGGTCGCCACGAGCAGCAGGCTCAGCCCCAGCATCAGCCCCAGGTAGCCAAGGTGCACCCCGTTGGCCAAAGGCTCCGAGCCGTTGAGCCACGCGAACGGTGAGTAGTCACGGACCCACTCCAACCCCTCCACCTGCGGGATGATCCCGCTCATCGCGTATCCCAGAAGGCCGATGCCGGCTCCCACCCCAAGGGCCAGCGCGCGCCGGCCGGTCGCGGCCCCCACGCAGAACGTGATGGATCCGAAGAGCAGGGCGAAGGCCGCAAGGTGCAGATGCATCCCAGCCAGCATCGCCACAGGAACAGTGGTGAGCTGCGCGGGGCCGGAGATGGCCACCATCGCCACCCAGAACACCGACACGATCACCAGCACGCTGACCGCGAAGGCCGCGAACCTCTGCAGCGCCACGCCTCCCCGGCTGACCGGATGTGCGAGCACGAGGTCCAGCCACCCCGCCTCCTCGTCCCCGGCGATGATGCGTGCCCCCGTCGAGACCGCGAAGACGAGGAGCAGGACGGCGACGACCAGACCGTAGACCGTGGCGTTGAGGTATCCGGCTGCCGTGGAGATGTTGGTGTAGTTGATCGCCTCCATCAGGGCCGCGGGGTAGTTCTCGAGCAGCTCCTGCATCTGGGGATCGTTGATTGTGGGCCAGAATGCGGCATAGCCACAGCCTGCGACCACGATGGCCAGGGCCCAGCCCAGCAGGGAGCGGCGGGAGTCCCGAAGCCACTTCGTGAAGACGTTGCGCGTCATCATCGACTCCCCTCCCCCGGCTCGTCGCCCACTGAGTACCGGCGGAAGAAGAAGTCCTCGAGGTCCGGTTCCTCGCTGGTGATGCTCAGGGTCGTGTGCCGTGCCGCCGCCTTGATCAGGCCATCGGCACGGCCGTCGAGCGTGCAGCGCAGGACGGCACCCTCGATGCTCAGATCACCCACCCCCTCGAGGTCGGCGAAGTCGGCAGCCGGCACCGGGTCGGCGAACACGATCTCCACCTCGCGGGTCGCCGACCCGAGCAGCGTCTCCACGTCCTCCACTGCCACAAGCACCCCCTCGCGGATGATGCCGACGCGGTCGGAGGTTGCCTGGACCTCGCTCAGGACGTGGGAGGACATGAAGATCGTCCGGCCATCGGCCGCCACCTCACGCGCCATTGCCGTGAACTCCTGCTGGAGGAACGGGTCGAGCCCCGAGGTCGGCTCGTCCATGATCAGGAGCTCCGGCTCGTGCATGAACGCCTGGACCAGGCCGACCTTCTGCCGGTTGCCCTTTGACAGGGTCCTGATCGCTGGCCTGAGGTCCAGCTGCAGGCGCTCGGCCAACGCGACGATCCGCCGCTTCGCGACGCCGCCACGCAGGTTGCCCAGGTAGGTGAGCAGCTCATCGGCCGACTGCCGCCCGTCCACCAGGAAGTCGCCGGGCAGGTAGCCGACCCTGCCGCGCACCTGGATGCCCTGATTGCGCGGGTCGAGGGCCAGGACGCGTGCGCTGCCCCCGCTGGGCCGGATCAGGTCGAGCAGGACCCGGATCGTCGTGGTCTTGCCAGCACCGTTGGGGCCGAGGAAGCCGAAGACCTCACCGCCGCGAACCTCCAGGTCCAGTCCCCGCAGGGCCTGTGTGGATCCGTAGTCCTTGCGCAGTCCCTCGGTCACAATGACCATCTCAGGCATCGCCCTGACCTTCCGTGGTCGTTGAGCTGTGCATCTCCATCAAAGCACTCCATACCCCCGGATCCGCCCTGTGGGCGGGTTTCGGCATCGACACCCACCGGGGCGTCTGCGATAGTGCCGAGCATGGCCGGCGGGAACAAGGTGCCACGGCGCACAACGGACGGCGGGGCGCCAGTCCGACGGGCCCCTCGCACCTGAGATCGAGAGACGCAGGCTGTCCCTGCTGGTCAAGGTGGCAGCGTCAGGAGGCGACTTCTCACCCCAGTTGGCGGTTGCCGTGGACCGGGCCAGCGAATCCGAGGTGCGGGTCATGTCCGATCTCGTCGAACGTGGACTGTCCATCCCGGCACTGGTCAACATGCTGCAGGGCGCCCACGTGGTGGTGGGCGATGACGAGCTCTACCACCAGTGGATCTTCCCCACGAGCCGGCGCCGGCTGTCCAGCCACCACCGCAACATCGACAAGAAGGCCACCCCAGACTACGGGCTGGCTGGACCGCTGGTCCGGGAGTCGCTGCACGGCAAGGCTGTGATGGGAACCTGGGTGCAGCTCGAGCGCAGCATGGCGACCTTCCAGTTCGGGAAGCTGCCGACCTGGTCCGATGTGGAGCACCTGCGTGACTACGTCATCTACCGCGTGACCGGGAAGAACGTCGGGCCGTGGGGCTTGTCGGCGCACGTCGACACCCGGCCGGTGCTGCTCCGCCCGCCCAACTCGACGCCGAGCCGGGCCGCGGGGCGCGCCCTGACCGAGTTCGCCCGGCGCCG
>CALOBC010000039.1:0-347844 GCA_942491145.1 Myxococcota bacterium
GGCCCTCGACCGCTTCGACGCTATCGGGACCGACACCTTGCTTCGGTGAGACCGTCGTGGGGTTCCTCGGTAC
This sequence comes from Myxococcota bacterium, assembly GCA_942491145.1. GTDB lineage: Bacteria > Myxococcota_A > UBA796 > UBA796 > UBA2385 > CAXQUZ01. The sequence goes on from CALOBC010000039.1 coordinate 74, forward strand.
TCAGCTCGAGCAGCTCTTCGGCTCACCTCGACCAGACCACCGCGAAGCTCTATGGCGTGTACGACGGCCATGTCGGTGGACCGACCCCGGCCCACGGGTTGTCCTCCAGACCGGCTCAAAGACCACCGCCCGGACCTCAAGCAGCTGGTCTTCGGCATGTGCATACACGGCAGCTGCGGCGTGCCGCTGACGATGGGCCTGCACGACGGCAACACCTCCGACTCAGTGGCGAACCGAGGACACCTCTCCAAGCTGGGGGCGCTCCTTCCGGCACCCGACGACGTCACGGTCGTCGCCGACTGCAAGCTCGTCGACGGCGAGACGTTGGGGCTGCTCACCGGCAGCGGCTTCCACTTCGTCAGCCTCGTGCCCAAGACCTTCAATGTCCGGGGAGAGCTCATCGACGAGGTCTGGTCGCATGCGCCCGATGTCGCGGACTGGCCCATTCTCGCCACGAAGCCCGGGGCCAAGAAGGCCGATCCGATGCGCCACTACCGAGGGATGTCGAGGACGGGGGCGTTCAATGTGGCGTTCCCGGCCCCGTCGCCCGACGAATCTCCGGTCGAGAGCCTCGAGCTGTTCCGTTGCCTCGTCGTCCACTCCGAGGACCTGGAGGCCCGATTCGACAGCAGCATTGACGGCAAGCTCGAGCGCGAGGCCGCCAAGCTGCAGAAGACCCACAAGCGGCTGCTGGCGGAGGAATACGCGTGTGCGGCGGATGCGGAACAGGCGGTAGGGCCGCTGGTGAGGAAGCTCAAGTGGCATGCCGCCAGCGTCACGGTCGAAGAGCGCCAAGTTGTCGAGAAGCGGTCCAAGCGCGGCCGTCCCCGCAAGGACGCCCCGCCCCCCGAGACGCGCACGGTCTACGTGCCCCAGGTCCACCTCGTCCGCGACAATGAGGTCATCGCCCGCGCCCGCCGGCACGCTTCCTGCTTCGTGCTCGTCACCGACTGGTCCACCGAGGAGTGGGACGACGAGCGCGTTCTCTCCGAGTACCGCTACCAGTCCCTCATCGAGGGCCACACCGGCTTCCGCTGGCTCAAGGGCCCCGCGGCCGTCGCACCCGTGTTCCTCGACACGCCCAACCGCATCCGAGCACTCGGCTTCATCTTCATGGTGGCCCTGATGGTGCGCAACTACATCCAGTTCACGCTGCGCGCGGCGATGAAGGACCGCGGCCAGGGCATTCTCCACCCATTTCGCAAGCGGCCCGACGACAACCCAACGACCGAGATGGCCCTGGTCTGGTTCGAGGGGGGCATTGCCACTTCGCTACGCCAGCCAGGTGGTCCGTGGGTTCGGCAGCTGCCGAAGCTGCCCGAGGCTGCTCTCGAAGTGCTTGAGCTGCTCGACATTTCCGCGGATGTGTTTCGCGTTCCACCACGGCGAACGGAAAATGGGAGGGCTGGGCCGTAGACCCCGGGAGTCACAGTCAGGCAGCTGCGCGCTCTCTTGTTCTTGGGCGCAGCCCAACAGTCCAACCTCCCGCTGGAGAGGCGAGGCGGTCGGTGCGAGGGCATCATCCGTGCCCTGGAGGTTCAGCGGATCAGCAACCGGGCGCAGTCGTCGCCGAGGCCGAGCATCCGCCCAGCGCCCAGGATGGTTGCCCTCTCCGGGTGTTCGGCCACCACAACCGGGATGCCCGTCGTCTCACTGAGCCAGTCTTCCACTGCGGTCAATCGGGCTCCGCCGCCCGTGAGCACAATGCCTTGGTCGGCCACATCGGCCGCAAACTCTGGCGATGCCCGGCTCAGCAAGCGGCGCAGCCCCAACGCGATGGGCTGAAGCCCCGCTTGGATGGTGGGGACCAGCAGCTCGGACTCGATGCGGACCTCCCGGGGGATGCCCGTGGTGAGGTCGCGGCCCGTGACCACCATCGACAAGGGCTCGCGGCGCGCGGTGGCGCCAGCCACTTGGGTCTTGATGATCTCAGCCGTGCGGTCACCAATCATGGCCTTGTGGTGTTCCTGAACCCAGCTCGCGATGCTGTCGTCCAGCACCGCGCCGCCGCCTCGCACCGTCTCAATGTCGACGGGGGCGCCCATGCTGAGCAGGGATATCTCGGTGATGCCGGCGCCCATGTCCACCACGACCGATGCCATCGGTTGGGTGTAGGGGAGCTCGGCTCCCAGCGACGCAGCCACCGACTTGGCGACCAGGTCCACATGGCGTGCACCGGCGGCGCGTGCGGCATCCTGTACTGCCCGGCGGGCCACTTCTTCGGTGGCCTGAGGGACGCACACAAGCATCCGCAGCCCCCGCCAGGAGCGTCCTGACGCGGCGATTCGCAGCCCTTCTTCCAGCAGGTGCTGGGCCAAGGCGTAGTCCTCCACGATGCCGCCCCGGAGGGGGCGCACCGCAAGGATGTGTTCGGGGGTGCGGCCCAACATGCGACGCGCTTCGTCGCCAACGGCAACCACACGTCGTGTGCCGCCGTGCTGTTCCACTGCCACCACAGACGGCAGCTCAGCAGCGAGGCCCTTGCCCCGCACAAACACCCGGGTGTTTGCTGTGCCAAGATCGACCGCGACATCGACATTCAAGCGGCCGAAGGCATCATCGAGCATTGTTCAGTCGCCAAAGCCCTTGATGTTCTTCACCTCGACATAGGGCTTGTCGATGACGGAGGCAATGTGCTGGGCGTCGCCCGTCAGCGGCTTCTCACCCGAGGACTTGACGATATAGCGCTTCCCGTCATCGGTGACCGCAACCACCTCAAACATGGCGTCCTCGCCGCCCATGACGTGCTCCACCTTCACGACGCGGTCGAACGACACGCGCTCGGTGTCGGTCGCCATCCGCGATGTGTGCGTGATCACGATGGAGTGGGTCTCTTCGTCCACCACAACCCGGTCGGCAGTCTGGAACTTGAAGAGGTAGGCCAGCGTTGCGGCACCCAGCACCATCATCAGTGCGAGGAAGCCGAGAAGCACCATCGGACCGCTCTTTTTGGGAGGGTCTTCGGTGAAGTCGTGAAAGCAGTGCTTGCAACGAGACGCCTCGACAGGCACCTCTGCGCTACAGCTGGGACAGCTTTTTGTCGCCAACGCGACCTCCGAAGTTCCGAGATTGCGGACGGTTACGCGGCCTTGTGACTGCTGTCAAGAGGACCGGCAGTCATGGACCTGTCAGGAGCGATTCTGGGGGCCCTCGGCGAGGCGCCGTGCGAGGGGCGCAAGCAGCACCGGCAGCAGCAAGGCCACTGGGGAGCCTGGGCGCTCTTTCTGATAGCGCTTGTAGACCCGGCCGCCCGCTTTGAGCATGCCCGCGACACTCCCGGCCGCGCCGCATGTGTCGGCGAGGGCGCGCAAGTGGGCAACGGGGAGCGCTTCGAGGTCTTCTCGGTCCCACTTGGAGAAGGGCAGCCCCTCAGCCCGTGCCCGCTGGGCGATCCGGTCGAGGGCGAGGTCCAAGAGCTCTTCACGCACAACCACGTTCGGCACCGCCACATCCAAGTCGGCGATCAGATCGACCAGATCGGTCTCGGGGATGTTCTGGAAGATCGCAAGCTCTGCTGGGGTAAAACCGGGCACAAGGACCTCCGGGACATGGTTGCTGCGGGTGGCTCCGCGCTTACTGCGTAGTCCGCGGCGGTACCGGGCGCGCCTTCAAGTCGCTCGCCCCACGCTCCAGCCTTCGACCCTGCTGTGCTCCCGAGGTTCCATTGGCACTCTCCTTGATCTCCCTCGGGCTCACTGGCCTCCACCGACTGCTCAGCGCGCCGCTGCGCTTGGCCCTCTATGGGCTGGGCAGGCTGCGACTCGGTCGTCGGGGTGTGGTGCGCCTCCCGCTGGCCCCCGGTCGCGACGGCGACAGCCAGCACCACCGGGTGAGGCTGCTCAACACCTTTCAGGAGCTCGGAGACGACCCGGCAGTGGCCGAAGTGGTCTTGGATCTGGATGGCTTGTCGGTGGGCTGGAGCGGTATCCAGGACCTGCAGCAGGGCATCCGCCGGCTCAAAAGCACGGGCACGCGGGTGACCGCCCACGTCGATGGCGCCGGCTTGAGGGAGCTGTCCTTGCTCGCCACCCTGGACCGGGCGACGCTGACACCTTCCGCCGAGCTGATGTTGACGGGGCTTGGTGCGCGGCTGGCCTTCTATGCCGATGCGCTCGACCTCATCGGTGTCGAGGTGCAAGTCGAGTCCGCCGGGCGCTTCAAGAGCTTCGGCGAGTCCTACATTCGTACCTACGCCAGTCAGGAGAACCGTGAGCAGCTCCGGGAGTTGCTCACGGACCTCCAGGATCAGCTCCTCGGGGCCATTGCCTTGGCGCGGCCCCAGTCCGCCGCCCCCCTCACGACACTGCTCGGTCAGGCCCCCCAGGACGCCGACTCGGTGCTTGATGCGGGCCTTGTGGATGCTCTCGCATATCCGGACGAGCTCAAGGCCAACCGCAGAGCGGTGCATGGCTCCGAGCTGTCGGTGATGAGCTATTCTGCGTACTCGTGGTCACGGGGATGGTCCCGTCGGCTGGGGCGCAAGCAGCTTGGCGGCCCTGTGGTGGCCGTCGTGCATCTGGAGGGCGCCGTCACCTACGGGGAACAGAGCCGACGCAGCGCCAGCATCAGCTCTGACACTGTGGTCCCGCTGCTCAACGGGCTGGCCGAGCAGAGCCAGGTGAGTGCGGTCGTCCTCTCAGTCCAGTCCCCCGGGGGCAGCGCTCTCGCCAGCGACCTCATCGCTCGAGCCGTGCGGAGACTCGGTGAGAAGAAACCAGTGGTCGCAGTCTTTGGCGATGTGAGTGCCAGTGGTGGATACTATCTTGCGGCACCCGCAGCCGAGATCATCGCCAGACCGGGCACCATCACTGGCTCCATCGGAGTGGTCGGCGGCAAGCCGGTCTTCGCCGCTGCCCTCGCCCGCTTGGGCGTTCGGGATGAGACGGTCGCAGTGGGGCCGGATGTGGGGATGTTCGGTCCCTTCGCTGCGTTTACGCCCGACCAGCGCCGGCGCTATCAGGCGTCGATTGCGCGGGCCTACGAGCGGTTCCTCGGCGTGGTGTCCGCCGGTCGGCGCATGCCTCGCGAGGCTGTCCACGCCGTGGCCCAGGGGCGGGTCTGGACGGGCAAACAGGCGCTGGGTCACGGACTCATCGATCACATTGGGGATGTGCACACCGGCCTCGGGCGGGCACGGGTGCTCAGCGGGCTCGGGCCCTCCGAGGGCAGGGTTGTCCACTTCCGCACCGCACCCCCCCGGTGGCGCGGCCTCATGGACCTCGCCTCGGGCCGCGGACAGGTGGAGGCGCTCTCAGCCCTCGCGGGCTTGCACTTGGTGCCGGGTGCGGCCGTCCTGGCCCCGCTGGTACCGCTGTTGCGGCGCCAACCCCACCACCCCCTCGCGCTCATGCCCCTGCCGGACCTCCTCGACTGACCGCCCACCGGTCACGGGTGTGACCGTGCATCTTGGGCTCTAGCGCGGCCCCACGCGCCCTTTGCCGCACTGTTGCGTGCCTTCCCCGACTTCCGGGGTGGGCGTGCTACGTTGCCAGGGTGTGCGCGCCCAACACAACTCGCTGACCGCAGGCCCATGACCGTCGACGCCGACAATAGCCATCCCGACGGCACCCCCAAGCGACTGGGCCGGTACCGGCTGCTGCGGCCCATCTCCACGGGGGGCATGGCGCGGGTGTTCGAGGCACGGCGCGAGAGTCTGGCGGGGGTCAGTCCCCGGGTGGCCATCAAGGTCATCCTGCCCGACTTCGCGGCGCAGGACCGGTTTCGCGACCTGTTCATCAACGAAGCCCGCATTGGCTCATTGCTCCAGCACCAGAACCTGGTCCAGATCCAGGACTTCGACTGCGAGCAGGGCGTCTACTACCTGGTCATGGAGTTTGTGGAGGGGGTGACCGTCCGCCGGTGCATCAGCCTCGCTCGCCGCAACGGCATCGAGGTGCCGCCGGTTGTGATTGCTGAAGTGGGCCGACAGGTGTGTGAAGGGCTGAACCACGCCCACACCGCCCGCCGCCAGGACGGGGCGCCGCTGGGGCTGGTCCACCGCGACATCAAGCCCTCCAACCTCATGGTCAACCCCCAGGGCATCATCAAGGTGCTCGACTTCGGCATCAGCCGGGCGCTCATCACCGAAGAGCGTGAAGGCGCCGTTCGGGGCACCTGGGGCTACATGGCCCCAGAACAAGCGGTCGGTCAGCCGGTGGGGCCCCAAGCCGACCTGTTTGGGCTGGCGGCGGTGCTCTACGAGATGGTTGCCCAGAAGCCGCTGTTCGCGGAGAAGAGCGAAGACACCATCAAGGCGCTGCTGGGGGACGACGAAGCCGCCCGTCGCGCGGCGCGCTTGATGGGCCAAGCGGGTCCACTGGGCGGCATCCTCATTCGGGCGCTCCAGCGCGACCCGGCAGCCCGCTACGGCACCGCCGACCAGATGGGCCGTGCCCTCAGCGATCTGCTGCCCGACCCGGTCACCGCCCGCGACACCATCGTCCGCTTCCAACAGACGATTGCGAGCCTGGGCGACTCTCCCACCGTCTCGCCGGGGGCGAGCGCACCGCGTGTGCCCTTTGGCATCTCGGCACCTTCCCAGCGCTCGATGGGCTCCTTCAGCATCGAAGGTCCCGGCCTTCCGGTCGCCGTCGGAGGTCCCGGCGGGCCCCGCCTCGAGATGGAGGGCAGTCCCCCGGCCTCGTTGCTCACCGGTCCTACCCCCCAAAGCGGCCGGGGTCGCACTGCTGTGACGGCCGCGTTTCTGGCTCTGGCCGCCGGCATCGTTGGCTTCACGGCGTGGCAGGTGCTTCGGCCTTCGCCTCTGCCCGAAGATCCCCCAGCCCACGTTATTCCCGCGCTTGCTGAGCCGGGCACGCCGCCGATGGTGCCGGCGCCTGAAGATGCGCCCAACACTGCGTCGCTGTCCGACTTTGAGGAAGAGCCGGAGGCCCCGCCTGAGGTGCCCGTGCCCACCCCCGAGCCTGCGCCGAAGCCCCGGGTGACCCCTCGCCCTGCGCCGGCTCCCGAGCCCGAGCCGTCCGCAGCCTCGTCGTCGGCCACAGGCGAGCTGACGGTCAGCTCGATCCCCCGGGCCAAGGTCATCGTGGACGGGCGCTTCATCCGCGAGAGCCCGCTGTTCCGCCACGAGCTGCCGGCGGGGGATCACGTGGTGGTGCTCATTGCCCCCGACGGGGAGAGCCACAGCTTCAAGGTCAATGTGCCTGCCGACGGACAGGTCCGCCGCGTCTGGTCCTTCGAGGTCAAGGCCTTCGTCGGCGACTGAACCCTACTGGGGCAAGTTCTGCACGAAGCTGTCGATGCTGCGGGTGATGAGCCCCCGCACCCGGCGGAACTTCCAGCGCCATGCACCAATGGGGTCGGGCACCTCGCTGGCGCCGCCGAAGCTGCCGAGTGGCATGATCTTGCCGTCCACTGCGGGGTGCAGCTCCCGCAAGCGCATCTGGTGGCGAAGCTCCATCACCAGCACATAGTCAGCCCAGTCGAGCAGGTCCGGAGGCACGCCGCCGCTGCGCAGGTCCGAGATGTCGATCCCGATCTCCGCCATTGTGCGCACCGCCATCGCGTCGGGGGGGCGGTCCATGATGCCCATGATGCCGCCGGATGCCACCTCAAGCCTCAGCCCACTGGCCTGGACCAGGTGCCGCGCGTAGCCCTCGGCCATCGGCGAGCGGCAGATGTTGGCCGTGCAGACGAACATCAGGCGGGTGGGTCGGGGGGCGTCGGTCATGGGGGTGGGGTCATCCGGGCTGGGTCAGCGGTGTGGCCACTCGAGGGCCGTACCCGGACCAGCCGGGTCGGACGGGATAGCGGGCTTCGGTCAACCCGGCGAGTGTGCCTCCATCGTGAGTCTCGCACAATCGCCCTGTCCCCACGGCCCCTCCCTGCGAGCTGTATGGCTCGCAGGAACCGCACCCCTTCGGAGGATCCCATGGCCAACCCAACCGCAGTGTTCGAGACGAACTTCGGCAGCTTCACCACCGAAATCTTCCTTGAGGAGATGCCCATCACGGCGGAGAACTTCCTGAGCCTTGCCGAGAGTGGCTTCTACAACGGACTCCACTTCCATCGGATCATCCCGAACTTCATGTGCCAGTTCGGCTGCCCCCACAGCAAGGACCCCAACAGTGGCCGTGCCGGCACGGGCGGCCCCCCCCACGGCAACATTCAGGACGAGTTCCTGGACTCCGCCAAGTTCAGCAACGAGCCCGGCACGCTCAGCATGGCGAACACTGGCCGCCCCAACTCCGGTGGCAGCCAGTTCTTCATCAACACCGTGCACAACTCGTTCCTCGACTGGTTCGACAAGCGCACCGAGTCCAGCCACCCGGTCTTCGGAAAGATCGTGGACGGTATGGACGTGATCAAGGTGCTCGAGGGCAAGGGCTCCCGCTCCGGCAAGACCTCGGTGCCCTGTCAGGTCATCTCGGTGACCGTCAACCGCTGAGCGGGCTGCTGCCGGTCATGTCTTCTTCAAGATCATGACTGGCAGGAATTTTTCGTCAAAGCCAGGTCCTTGGGTTTCCCCGGGTGACCTGGCGTTGTTGCGTCCGGCTCAGCCGCCGCAGGCTTGCTCGGCGTTGGCCCCGGCACCTTCCCACGCGACGCAACGGGCACATGTGTCGCCGAAGCGCAGGGTGCTGTCCGCGCTGCCGCTGAGGTCTGCGGTGCCGGTGGGGGTCACCCCGCAGCTGCCCACCGTCAGGTTGTCTGAAGCCAGTCGAAAGGAGCCCACGCCGGCCAGCTCGCCGTCGACATCCAACCGGTGTTGGGCCTCGGTGTCAGACTCATCCCGCCCGGTGTAGGCGAGCGTGGTCCAGGCGTCTTCGCGGGGGTCCTGCGCTGTGGCCCGCTCCCAGTACCCGTCGAGCTCCACGCGGATGTTCGCTTGGATGCCCCGGTCAAAGCCTTCTTCTTCAGCGACCACGTAGACCATCGCGCCTTCGATCGCGGCACGGTCCAGCGAGGGGTTGTCGGTGTCGGCGACCACTTCGAGATCAAATTCCCACCGGCGCCACTGCCAGCCATCAGCTTCCCACTCTTCGGTGCGGACCTCACCCGTCCACTCGTAGCCCTCGTTGGTGCGACAGCCCGACTTGTAGACCGTCGCGTCGCCCTCCAGCGCTGCGTAGGGGCAGCTTCCTGGGTCGGACAGCCGCTCGGTCTGCAGCTCGGACCACACGAACAGGGGAATGTCGACCATGGGCTGATCCCAGTCGATGCCGGGGACCACCTGGGCCGCGGCCAGCCACACATCGGTGCCGTCGCCAAACGCGGCGTCCTGCCCACTCGCGAGGGGGAGTCCGAGGGCTTGGTCGGGGATCCGCCAGCTCGCACCCGTGGTGTCTTTGTCGGGGTCTGCGCCACCGCAGCCGATGAGCAGGCCCAAGGCCATTGCGGCGGCCGCACAGGGACGGGGGACGGGTGTGCCGGTCATGGGGCCTCCTCAGCACCCCCGTTATGCCGCGCCCGGGCGCCGGCTGCATGTCGAGGGCCCGTCAAGTCCGGTGCACCGAGCGTCAGCATGTGATGCAATGCCGTTCCGCATGCGCTCGACCGGGTCGACAGGGCGTTAGATGCCCCGTCCCGCTTGTGCCACTGCCCCCTGGAGACCACGTGTCGCGCTCCTCTGATCCCACCATGGATGCCCTGGTCGACAGCATTGTCGCCCGCGTTCGTGAGGAACTTCGCAACCAGACCGTGACCCCTGCGCCGGTGCTCCGGGGAACCTGGAATGACCGCACCGCGCTGGACATGCTCCTGGGCGCCGGTGCGGCTCGTCTGGGGTCCAATGGCGATGTGCGGGCCGATCTCTCTGGAATTGCCCGCACCATCGACCACACGCTGCTCAAGCCCACGGCCACCCGTGCGGACATCGTGAAGGTCTGTGAAGAAGCCCGGCGCTACACCTTCGCCAGCGTGTGTGTGAACTCCACGTGGATTGCGCTGGTGGCACGGCTTCTCGCCGGTTCGCCGGTGATGCCCATCTGTGTGGTGGGCTTCCCCCTCGGCGCAATGGCCACCCGCTCCAAGGCCCAAGAAACGCGGGAAGCGGTGGCCGATGGTGCCGATGAGATCGACATGGTCATCAACATTGGATTGCTCCGAAGTGGCGATCACGACGGTGTCTTCGACGATATTCGGGCGGTGGTGGAGGCCGCTTCGGGCAAGCCGGTCAAGGTCATTCTTGAGACCACCATGCTGGAGCGGGAAGAGAAGATCGCCGCCTGTGCCATCTCAAAAGCGGCCGGCGCAGCGTTTGTGAAGACCAGCACGGGCTTCGGCGGCGGCGGGGCCACGGTCGAAGACATCATGCTGATGCGCTCTGTGGTGGGGCCCACGATGGGCGTCAAGGCCTCGGGCGGGGTCCGAACTGCCGACGACGCCCGCAAGTTGCTGGCGGCCGGGGCCACCCGTCTGGGCGCGAGTGCCAGCGTGGCCATCGTCACGGGCGGGACGGGCAAGGGCGGGTACTGACCCGATGACCGACAGGCCCTCAATCGCCGACATCCTGAGCACCAAGCGCGACGGCGGAACACTCGATCGGGACGCACTGTGGACCTTCGTCGACGGTGTGGTTCATGGGTCGGTGTCCCGTCCCCAAGCCGCTGCGTTCTTGGCCTTTGCGTTTGTGCAGGGGCTCGATGGGTCCGAGACGCTGCACCTCACCCAAGCGATGACCGAGCTGGGTGAGCAGCTGTCTTGGCCGACCGAGGGTGGTCCGCTCATCGACAAGCACTCCACCGGTGGGGTGGGGGACAAAGTCAGCTTGGTGCTGGCGCCGCTGTGGGCCGAGCTGGGCTTTCGGGTGCCCATGATCTCGGGCCGGGGCCTCGGCCACACCGGCGGCACACTGGACAAGCTCGAGTCCATTCCTGGCTTTGGCGTGGACCTGTCGGTGGACGCGCTCCAGCGTTGCCTGGCCGATGTGGGCTGCTTCATCAGTGGCCAGACCGGCGCCCTCGCGCCGGCGGACCGGGTGCTCTACGGGCTGCGCAACGAGACCCAGACAGTGGCGAGTGTGCCGCTCATCACGGCCAGCATCCTGTCGAAGAAGCTGGCGGAGGGCATCGGTGCGCTGGTGTTGGATGTGAAGTACGGCCGCGGCGCCTTCATGACCACCCTCGCCCGGGCCCAGCAGCTTGCCGACACCCTCGTGGCGGTTGGGCAGGGGGCGGGCGTGGCGACGCGGGCGGTGCTCTCGCCCATGAACGAGCCTCTGGGCCGTGCAGTGGGCAACGCGCTTGAGGTCCAGGAAGCGGTGGCGTGCCTGAGCGGGGGCGGGCCGGCGGACCTGCGCGCCCTGGTGCTCCAGCTCGCGGACCATCCCGATGCAGCGGCGGTGCTGGACAGCGGGCGGGCCCACGATCGCTTCTGTCGCATGGTTGTGGCCCAGGGCGGCAATCCCGACGCACCCCTCGCTGGCCTCGCCCAGACCCGCACGGTGGTGGTCAAGGCCCCCGCGTCGGGGGTGGTGCTGACCTGTGATGCCCTGGACGTGGGCATGGCTGCGTTTGAACTCGGTGCCGGTCGCGAAAAGGCGGCCGATTCGGTCCACCATGGCGTGGGCATCATGGTTCACGCCAAGACTGGCGAAGAGGTCCGGGCGGGCGCGCCACTGTTCACGGTCCACCATGTGGACCGAGGGCTGGACGGTGCACTGGGTCGCTTGGCGGGTGCCGTGACCATCGGTGAGGGGGCCCCCGGGCATGGCTGAGCCGACCCGGTCCCTCGTCGCCCATGTGCGGGCGCTGGGCATCGCGCTGGTCCTGTTGCTGCAGCTTCTCGACGCCACCCCACTGCCGGAGCTGCGGGAGAGTCACCTGCGCAACCCGATCGCTTGGGATGAGCTCAACCGCTGGTCGCGGGTGCTGACCCAAGCGGGCATCGCGATGACCCCCGAGGAGATGCTGCAGTTCGGCTTGGCCTTGGGAGACGGGTCCCGTGCCTTTCGAAAGGTGGCGCTGAGACCGTGGCATCCGTTTCGACGGCTCACCGGAACTGGCCAGAGCTGGGGATTGTTCGCGTATCCCGACCCCTACGCGGGCCGCTTGACCGTCGACGCACTCGGCGCGGACGGGCAGTGGCGAGAGGCGTATCGTGCGCCAGGCGCAGGTCATCCGGCACTGGTGGCTCAGCTTGAGTATCGGCGGGTGCGGGGTGTCTACGACGACGCCGCGGACCGGCCCAAGCCACGGAAGGTCTACGACCGCTTGGCGGCATGGGTGGCGCAGCGCACGTTTGAGGAGCTGCCCGAGACCACCGAAGTGAAGGTCTACTTTGAGCGCACCCACGTGGTGCGGCCCGACCGGCGTCGGGGAGAAGAGGAGTCTGAAGTGCGGTCGGTGCGGCGCTTTGGTCCGGATGGGCCGCTGCCGGGATCCGAGCCTTCCCCGCCAAGTGCGGGGGACGAGCCATGATCACGCGCTTCTGGGGCCGCTGGGTCGACATCTGGGACCGCAGAGAACACCCGCTCCCGATGGCGCTGGTGCGCATCCTCTTGGGCGCCTTGGTCTTCGTAGATCTTCTCAGGATGGGCATCTTGGGGCTCGTCAACCCGCTGATGGCGCCGGCGGAGGCCGGGGGCTGGGGTGTGCCGCTGGCGCTGGACCATGTGCCCTGGTTCTGGGCATCTGTGCCGCCCACCAGCGGGATGGCGGTGCTGCAGTGGGCGCTGATGTTGGGCGCCGCGCTGTGTGTGTTGGTGGGGCTCGCGCCCCGGGTTGCGGCTGTTGTCTTTGTGTTGTTGTCGGCCCAGTTTGCCATCACATTGCCCGCTGCCGACCGGGGCATCGACACCCTCATCCGCAACGCGATGCTGCTGCTCGCCTGTGCCCGCTGTGGCGACACACTCAGCCTGGGCCGCCGGGCACGGACCGGCCGCTGGACTGCGCCGCTGGACCACCAGGTGCCCGCCTGGCCCCGATACCTGTTGCTCGTGCAGCTCACCGTTCTCTACTTTGCGGCGGGCGTCTCCAAGGTCGCCAGCTCGTGGACGCCGTTTGGGGGATGGACCGCGCTCTACATAGCGATGCGAGACCCCCACTTCCAAGTGTTGCCGGACGATGTGGTCGACACGCTGTTCCCGTTCACTCAGGCCCTGACCGGGTCATCGTGGATCTGGGAGTGGATGGGGCCGACGCTGCTGCTCGCGTACTACTTTCGGGCCACCCGGGACCGGGGCGGCTGGCTGCGGGCCACCTTCAACCGCCTCGACTACCGGCTGGTCTACCTCGCCGTCGGTGCCCTCTTTCACGCGGGCACCCACATCTCGTTCCGCCTGGGCATCTTCCCCTTTGCGGTGATGGCGCTGTACCCGGCCGCGTTTCATGCCGACGAGCTTCACGCTGCGGCGGCATGGGTGCGGCGAAGGGTTCCGGTCCTGCGCTCCCCCTGAACGGCAAGAGGCGCCACCCAGGCCTGGCGACTCACTCGCCGACGGCGTACTTCAGGCTGGTGTGGTCCAGGTCGTAGTAGGTGACGTGCACCCGGTCCGACGGGTCCACCGCGAGGTTGATGTGGGTGCCCACGTCGGCCGAGTCGTCGATGACAAAGGTGACGAAGCCCGTGCCGTCATTGTGGGCGCCCATCAGCCGGCCGTTGGTGGCGTCGTAGTAGGCGATGTAGGGCTCGTCGTCGCTGTTGAAGGCGAGTGCGACGTACTCACCGACCGCACCGGTGGACGCGATGGTGGTGGTGGTCCAGCTCTCGCATCCGGCCGACGTCCGGCAGAGGTACTCCACATCGCTGCTGCCATAGTCGTGCACCGCTGCACAGATGGTGCCGTCGGACTTCTCCGCGAGGCTGTGGAAGGCCCGGTCGGACGATGAGTAGGTGCGGGTGTGGGCAAACACCGTGCTGCTGTAGCAAGCGTCGCTCAGCGAGGTGTCGAAGCTGCTGTACTGGCTCTCGGGCGCGGTGCCGAAGCCATACGGCGACGTGTAGTCGGTGTAGATCAGGTGGTCAAAGCCGTTCTGGTCCACAATCAGGTCGGTGTCCCAGCCCATCGGCACGCCCGCCACGTTCACGGCCACATAGTCGGACTGCAGAATCGTGGTGATGCCGAAGCTGGTGGTGTCGGCCACGATGGGCAGGTTGTAGTCGGCGTCGTAGTAGCCGAAGCTGGGCAGGTTGTCGTCGTCCACGTCGATGCTGACGAACTCGCCCACCCAGTCGGTGCCACTCACCGATGAGTCGTCGATGGTGTACTCACCGGACCACGTGCCCGATGTGTTGTAGATCTGGTAGTCCAGCGACATGGTCGCCAAGACGCTGGAGAAGGCCGAGTAGCCGATGTGGAAGTCGTCGGCGTCGTCGACCACGCCGTCCATGTGGGCCCCGACGTCCAAGCCGGACGTGGTCGCGATGGTGCTTGCGCCCGTCCAGGTGCCGCCGGCGGTGCGCAGGTTGTGCTTCATCGTGCCCGTGTCTGCGTTGTACCAAGCGAGCTGGACCTGGCCGGCCGAGTCAACATCCATTGCGTTGGGCGCGCCGCAGTCGCAGGAGGAGTCGACGGTCAGGTACTCGAAGCGCTCGTCGATGTCGCCGTCGCAGTCGTCGTCTGCGCCGTTGTCGGCCACTTCAGGAGCGCTGGGGTTGATGTCCTTCTCGCTGTCGTCGCAGTCGTCTTCGAGCAGGTACCCATCACCGTCCAGATCGTCGTCCGGCGTGCCTTCGTCGCAGTCCTCGTCGACCCCGTTGTAGGGAGCTTCCGAGGCACCCGGATGGATGCGGTCATTGGTGTCGTCGCAGTCATCGGCCAGCGCGTACCCGTCGCCGTCGAGGTCGTCATCGGGGGTGGCGGGGTCGCAGTCGTCGTCCACCCCGTTGTAGGGCACCTCGTCCACGTCTGGGCCCACGTCCGCAGTGGTGTCGTCACAGTCGCCCTCGTCCTCGCTCAGGCCATCGCCGTCATCGTCGGTCGTGTCGGGATCAACGTCTGCGTCTGCGTCTGCGTCGGCATCTGCGTCGGCGTCTGCGTCGGCATCCGTGTCGCTGTCTGCGTCGGCATCGGCATCAGCATCGGCCTCCTGCTTGCCTTTGCCTTCCGGGTCGGAGCCCTTGCCGCCGAACGCGCCAGAGCAGCCCGCCAAGATCAAAGGGAGCAACAGGATGGAGGACGGACTGCGCATGGGGACCTCAGGACAGGGGCGCGGCGATGCTCATGAGCTGCCGCACGGTGGGTCTGCGCAGGTGCCCCGCGGTGGTGGGGCCCGTCAACGGCCGCTACAGGATTGTGACCCATCGGCCGCGGTTGTTGCGGGTCCGTTGCCCCTTGGGTGGGCGCTCTTCAGGCAGGGCGCAAGAACCGCAGGATCCGCCCTTCGGTGGTCATTGCTTCGGTCGCCCCCGGGGCAGGGGTCAACACCTCGTGTTCCCGCTGGCTCACACCGGCCCCCGCCAGCTCGGCCCCAAAGATGCGGAACTGCCAGCGCTGGACCCCAGGCCGCACCTCAGAGCAGCGCACAAAGCTCTCCAGCACACCATTGTGGGAGTCTTCGATGCCGTCGCCGCCCCACCGCTGCCACAAGTCGCCGGGGCGGGCGTCCGCGACAGCAATGACCGCAAACTGGGGGGATTGGTGGAGCTGGCCGGCCACGAGGTAGTGGCCGTGGTCCGTGACATGGGGGCGGTAGCCGGCGCTGTGGACCACATCCTGCACATAGACCGAGCACTTCCAGAAGTCGGCGCCCCACGCCACGGCATACTCCATGTCGCCGAGAATGCGCTTGCGGCGGTCACCCCGAGCGCCATTGAGCGCAAGGTTGGGGCTCCAGAACACATGGGGCCAGACCGAGCTGTCGCCAACGTTGGCATAGCCCTGGCCGAGCACACCTTGGCAGCGATGGCGGGCGGCCCGGAGCATCCGCACGTTGTGGCCCTTCTGGAGCTGGCGCAGCTGGTGGAGGGCTCGTCCCGGTTGGCCTCGGGTGCGCTTCATCAGCTGCATCACGAGCCGGTCGTCAGCGCTGGGGATGTAGACGGTCTCGCCGGGTCGCTTGCGCCCGTTGTGTAGGCGGCGCAGGCTGCCCGGGTGGATGCCCCAGGTTCGGCCCAGGCGCACCCAGGCGGGGTCTTCGTCGAAGCCGGCGAGGTCCTCGCTTGTGTTGGGTGTGGTGGGAACGTCGACGACGACGCCATCTTCGAGTACGCCAAGGTCAATGCCCGCACGTCGGGCAGCCTGACGCATGGGGTGTTCTGGGTCTCTCCACGACCGGACCTTGAGCGTGCGCACCAGCTCGTCGACCGGGATCTTTCGGTTCATTGGGCAGCGTCTCCGTAGACATAGCGCCACGTCTGAACGTATCCAAGAACTCGCTTCACGTAGCGCCGGGTCTCGGTGTAGCCGATGTCTTCAGCAAACTCATCGGGCGGTGGCGGGCTGGTGTACTTGGCCAGCCAGCGCTCGACGGCATCCGGGCCCGCGTTGTAGCCCGCGATGATGGCGGGAAGCGCGGGACCGTCGAGCCGCCCGGCGAACTGGGCGTTGAGGCGGACGAGCTCCGCTGTGCCGAGGGCGGCGTTGGTGCCGGCCGTGTAGAGCTGGTCGGGGTGGAAGGCCATGTCGGGGAAGGCCTCTGCCGCCACACGGGTGGCCACCTCGGGCATCAGCTGCATGAGGCCCCGCGCGCCGGCGATGCTGGTGACCTCGGGCCGCAGGCCGCTCTCGGCCATCATGATGCCGAAGGGCAGGTTGGGATCGAGCCCGCCATCGGTGGCGCGGCGCACCAGGCCCTTGCCCACGGGCTGGGGCCAACACGCAGTGTTTGCGGCCGGGTCGCCCGAGCCCTTCCATGGGCTGCCGCACAGCCCCTTGGCCAGCCCTCCCGCGGTGGTGTAGTCGCCAGCTTGGATGAGGGCGTGGGCGAGGGCCAGTCGGGCTTGGGAACCTGCAGCACGGGCCGGCTTCACCAGCTGGCCAAGCTCGGCACGGGCCCAGGCATCGAGCCCCACCCGTGCGAGGGCGCGGCCCGTCTTCCACTCTTCGGTCTGGAGCTGGGCGGGCATGTCGGGGATGGTGGGCGGCTTGGGGCTGGGGATGCTCTGGCCCAGCCGCCAGCTCGCATACCAAGCATGTCCGCTGAGTGGGTAGGACCGGCGGACGGCCTCGTAGCCTTCTCTGGCGGCCGCGGAATTGCCTTGTTGGTCGGCAATCCGGGCCTGCCAGTACTTCGCGCCGGAGCACAGTGAGCTGCGGGGGCTGCTGCGGAGCAGGTCGGTGAATGAGGCGGACGCGGCGCTGAGGTCGCCGAGCTTGTACTGGGCCCAGCCGATGAACCAGCGGGCCTCGTCGGCGTGCTTGGACTGGGGGTAGCGGTCGAGGTGGGCCTTGAGCAGGGGTACTGCGGTGGCAAAGTCGCCCTTGTCGTAGCTGAGGTAGCCCACCTTGAAGCTGGCCGTGTCGGCGTTGGATGCCCCCGGTGATGCCGTGTAGATGCGGGTATACAGCGTTGCGGCACCGGGGTAGTCGCCCGTGCGGGAGGTCGCCAGGGCGTGTTGAAACTGCTCGTCCAGGCTGGGCGCGGTGATGCGGCCGAAGGCCTCCACCGCCCGGGGATAGTCCTTGGCCTTGAAGGCCGAGCTGGCGAGAAACCGCACACTCTCTTGGCCGCTGCCCCAGCCCAGGCGGTCCCGCAGCGCGAGTGCCTCGGCGTAGAGGTGCAGCTTGCCCAGGGTCTTTGCACGGTCCTGAAGCAGCTCCCGATCCTCACCTTGGGCCGTGGCGCCGTGGGGTGCCCCAAGCTTGGCCAGCAGGGCTTGAGCCGCGTCGGCGTGGGGGCTGGTGGGGTTCCAGGTCCAGATCCGCTGGAGGACGGGCACGGCGGCGTTGGGCTCGCCCCGCTGGATCGCGCCCTGGGCCAGCCACCAGCGCAGGGTGGCGGGATCGGCACCGCCGGCTTCAGCGAGCGCTGCGCGGGTGCCGAGCTTGCCCTCCAGTGCGGCATTGAGTACGCCCCGGGCTTCGTCGTAGCGCTTGGTGCGCACGAGGGCTTCGCCGAGCAGCATCTGGGCCCGTCGGCCTGCAGGACCGGGGAGCGACAAGCCCTGGAGCGCC
The DNA here is from genome assembly GCA_942491145.1 of Myxococcota bacterium. Classification (GTDB taxonomy): domain Bacteria; phylum Myxococcota_A; class UBA796; order UBA796; family UBA2385; genus CAXQUZ01. The sequence goes on from CALOBC010000039.1 coordinate 18,090, forward strand.
TTGACCGCAGCGGTGAGGTTGCCGGCAGCGAGGGCTTGTTCGCCGGCGAGCAGGCGGGCATGGGCGGCAAAGGGACCCGCCGAGACCGCGCTGAGGTGTTGGCGGGCCGCCTCGGGGTCCCCCGCTTGCAGCCAGCACCGGGCCAGGGCGAGGTCTTCAGCCGCCGCCTCGAGTGCCGTGCCGGTGGCGCCCTCGGGGTCTTGCAGGGCCGGGCGGCAGTCGCCCACCAACAAGCCGTCGCGGGAGACAGGGGACAAGGCAGCAGCGGAGAGGGTCAGGAGGACCACAGAGAGCATGCAACACCAGGGTCAAGAGGGTCGAACTCCCGACCCCTGGACACCACCGCGTCCGTCCGCCGGGGGTTGCTGCAGAATCAGAAGCTGCCGCCGAGCCAGGCATAGAAGCCGCCGGGGTCGCCCAGAGCATAGCCAGGGTCACCCTTCAGGGCGAAGCCATAGCCCACGCGGACCGACACAGGCACAGCCCAGCCGATGATGAATGAGCCCCGCACCTCGGCGCCGGTGCCGATGAGGGTGCCAGGCACAAAGTCGGGGTCGTCGAACGATCCCGCCGCGTTGCCCGCGTCGACAAATGCGGCGGCATGGATGTTTCGGGCATAGCCGGGGATGAGGCCGACGCCCCGATCGATCCACCACAGCGGAAGCCGATACTCGGCGGATGCGAGGTAGAAGGAGTCACCGAACGCAGCACCATACGGAAAACCACGTAGCGCGCGGTACTCGGTGGGCAGGGTGTACGATGAGCTGTCGCCGATGGTGCCGCCGAGGCGGAACGAGCCCTGTGCCAGCTGGTCGCCGAGGGACACGCCGCCCGCGAGACGGAAGGCTGCGACGTGGTTCTGGGCCCAGGGGAGGGTGCGGTATTCCTTCCACTCGCTCGTGAGCTGCAGCCGCGTGAACGGCGAGACGGCGTCCAGATCGTTGTCGGCGGCGCTGGAGTAGGTGCGGGTGCGGGAGCCCAGCCACGGATGGGTCAGCTCACCGACCACCGCCAGCGTGCGCGCTTGCTCGGGGCTGACCGAGTAGTTGAAGAAGCGACCGCGGGACATGCTCCAGCCACCGCCCACCGACGACAAGAAGCCCTGAGTGGCGGCGTTCGGGATGTACTGGCCCCCTTCGAGGGGACGCAGTGCGTCGCGAAGCTCGCCCTTCCACGTGCCGAAGATCGCTTGGTACTGGTTGATCGGGTAGGCCACGCTGCCGTAGAATGTGGTTCGCTTCTCCCAGAAGATGTCGCCCGTGGCCGAGGTGCTGGGCAGCCATGTGCCCCCTTCCGCCGGCGGGGTGTTCACTTCGCGGACCGCGTCCAGCGGAATCGCCGCGGTGTAGGCGCCGACGCTGATGACGGGCACCAGCTTGTTGTAGGTGAACCCAGCGCCCCAGCCGACCATGTTGGCATCGACGCGGTACGACACCGAAGCCGAGTACAAGTAGCGGTTGAGCACATCTGAGCCGCCGGTGGCCAGCGAGCCACGGACGGAGTTGTATTGGGTGAGACCCAACGTGGGCACAAGGTAGCGAGGCGCCAGTGTGTTGAGCGGACTGTAGCGCTCGACCGGGTAGTCGAAGTCGAACTCGCTCTCGGCGCGCCCCTTTCGACCGGTGCGCGTCGGGTCGTCCACGTCGACACCGCCGGCCGGGGCGTCCCGAATGCCGGCATTGGCGATGCCTGGGTCGGTGCGCTGGCCCCCAAACAGGGGATGGGGTGCACCCGGGGGCATGGCGGCCATCGACCCGCCCACACCCGTGAGCCCGGGAACCTGCAGCCCGTCGGTCAACGCGCCCGGAGTTCCCCGCATGTCGGTGCGACGGATGCGTCCCTTGCGGCCCAGGTCTGGCGCCAACACATCGCTGGCTTGGTCCGGGGCGGCCGGCTCGGCTTGGATGCGTGCGGTGAACGTCTCGCCGGGGACGATGCTGGGCAGTGGGGCCCGGGCCGCCCCGAGGGGACGGGGCAAGCCACCGCGGTCGCGCCAGGCGCTGCGGTCCAGCGGCATCTGGGCGATGTCCATCCCGTTGTTCGAGTAGCTCTCAAACACCATGGTGCTGCCGTCGGTCTTGATGGAGGGCGCGAAGGCCCCCCCCAGCACGTTGGTGACTTGGTACAGCCGCTCTTCGGTCAGGTCCACCGCATAGATGTTGAACACCCCTGTGCGGTCGGACGAGAAGAACAAGGTCTGGCCATCGGCGGCCCATGCCGGGTCGAGCTCGATGGCGAGGTCGGCGGTCACGCGGCGCACGGGAGTGCCGTCAGCGTCGTGGATCCAGATGTCCCGGCGCCCTTCTTTCCACACCGACATCGCAAAGTGGCGACCGTCGGGGGACCACCGGGGGGTGCTGTATTGGGTGTGGTCTTCGGGACCGATCAACTCAACAACCCGCTGGTCGATGGTGACCCGCTTGACTTGGTTGTTCTGGACGTCGTTGGTGACGACCAGCAGCTCCCGTCCGTCCGGAGAGAACGCCGGGTTGCGGGCGCGGTCCCCGTTGGTCAGCGCCGAGAAGGTGCCGTTCAGCTCGTAGTAGTAGACGTCATTGTAGGTGTTGAACCGGTCGACGACGTGGAGCGCGCTAAACGCAAAGGCCTCGCCGTCCGCGCGCCAGCCGAAGTCGGTGGCAAAGCGCTGGTCGAGCTTCTTGACGGCGTTCTCGCCCGCACCATCCGCCAGCCAGATCGCCGGCCCTTCGTTTGGGTCGTAGCAGCTCCACACAATCCGCGCGCTGTCGGGGCTGTAGTTGGGGGCCGCACACTGGTCGACCCCGTCGCTGAGCAACGTGAATGGGGTCAGCCCTTCGGCTTCGAGCTCGGCGGCTTGCGCGGTGTAGCGGGCCGACATGGCGTCTCGCCACTCGCGGTACAGCGGCGGCAGGCCCTTGCCAAACGTGCGCTTGCCGGGGAGCACCCAAGGCAGCACCCACCGACCGTATTGGTGCACAAAGCGGGTCCACGTGTCGTCGCCGTAGGTCTCTGCCACGTAGGCTTGGAAGTCCTGGCCAAAGAGGTAGCGCAAGTTGCCCGCAGGCGGCGCAACTTGGTAGCCGTCCAGGTTGGACAGCGGCGGGAACTCATCTTCGAGAACCGCCACCCGCTTGATCATGTGGGCCATGCTGGCCCGGCCACGACCGGTGGTGGTGTGGCGGGTCTCCTGGAAGGTCGCGAAGCCTTCGGTCACCCAGCCCGGCGAGATGCGGTTGACCGACACAATGCGGCCAAACACGGCACGCAGGGCCTTGGGAAGGCCGCCCAGGTGGTCAATGTGGAGGATGTGCGTCAGCTCATGGGTGAGGATGAGCTCGTGCCAGTTCTCGTAGAACCCGAGTGTGCTGTCTTCGGTGGGGGCGGTGACAAAGATGACGATGGAGTTCACCGGCAACGTCATCGCGTAGCCATTCGCCGAGTCTGTGTTGTCGACCAACACAAGCTCGATGGGGCGCTTGGGCTGCCACTGCAGCTCCGCCGTCATCTCCTCCCAGATGGGGTCTGCCATCCGGGACATCTCGTTGGCGAGCTGCTCCTCACCACCGTGAAAGTGGATGTTGAAGTGCGCGGTGTGCAGCGTGCGCCAGGTCAGCGCCGGGTCGTAGCTGGCCGCATGGGCGCTGGGCACGAGGGCGGGGCCAGCGGCCAGGACCACGCTGAGGAGAGCGGAGGAGAGAAGTGGCCGGGTCATCAGAACCAGTAGGTGACGCCCGCCTGGGCGGTGGAGGTGGTGCCGACGCCGCCGTAGTCTCCGCCCACATCAATGTTCAGCCCGAACGCCGTCGTGAAGCCGAGGTTGTCGAGTCCGAAGAAGAAGAAGTCGATGGCCGCGAGGGGCTGAAGGCGCACGGTCTCGCCTTCAGGGCCGAACACGTAGCCCGCACCGCCACCCACGTAGAGGTTCATGTTGTCCTCCACCACGGTGCTCACGAGCAGGCGGCCGCCGGCCGTGATCTCGGTGGAGGCACCATCGATGCTGGTGAAGCCGCCAATGCCCTCAATCACGACGTTGACGGGGCTGTCGCCCGTGGGCACGGCGTAGCGGGCGGACAGCGCGCTGCCCTGGCCAAGCGAGCTGTTGAAGCCGACGCCAAAGCGCCCGCCGAGGTCCTTGGCGAAGGCCGAAGTGCTCATGGTGAGCAGCATTCCAGCGGTGAGCGAACGCAGAACAAAGACAAGGGGCTTGCGCATGTGCGAACCGGGGCAGGAGCCAGCGGGGGAGCGACGCCGGAGGGGAGCCGGGCGCGGCGCTGGTCGAGATGCGGGGAGGGGAGGGAAGGAGCTCCACCCATGCACGGGGACTGTGCGGGGCGCGCGGAGCTGCCGGAAGCATAGTCGGCAGCCGTCACCGGCACCACCCCTGCGCCCCCCGGGTTCGGTCAATCGTTCGGTGGGGGCCCCAGACCCGTGCCCTCAGGCCCGGCGGCGGCCCACCAAGGCAAGCCCCAGCAGCGCGAGGACACCGCTGCTGCCCAGTGCTGCCGATGCGCAGCCGACCAGCTTCGGGCTCTCGCCTTCGGTCCCTTCGCTGCCCGCAAAGGGGAAGTCCGCTGTGGGCTCTGTGCCCCCGTCCCCATCGTCGCCGCCGTCTGGCGTGCCGCCCACGTCACCCTTGTGACCGTCGACCCACAGGGCGTCCCCGCAGTCCTTGCCGTACTGGTAGCTGCCCTCTTCGGGGAACGACGCCTCGGCACCCTGGCTGTCGGTCCACGCAAAGTAGTACTCGTGACAGTCAGCGCTCGCGGGCGTCACATCGGCCGAGTAGATGCCTTGCTCCGGCGCGCCATGGAGCAATGCCAGCGGGTTGGGGTTGCCGTCGATGACCACCACAAAGCTGGCGGGCGCCTCGGCATCTTGCCAGTCCGCGAGGAAGGTCGCACCGTCGGTTGCCTCGCCCGGCGAGTGGGAGCCCATGGCCATGGGGTGTTCCCAGTTGGGTGCGCCGCCGCCGAAGTCTTGGGTGTAGTACGTGCCCGAGACACCGCCGCCCAGCTCGTTGAACGAGCCCCGCATGATGTTCTCGCGGTGGCCCGCCGAACACATCCAGCCCTGCATGACCGTGACGTACCCATCGCCATAGCCGTACGCGATGTTCTCGCCGACGCCGCCTTCGGTGTACCAGCGGCTCACCCGGTCGAAGAAGCTGGTGCCGTCGCTCGACTCGTGGGCGAAGTGGTCATTGGACTCCATGTCTTCGCAGTGGAATCGCGATGCCTCGCACAGCCCTGCGTCGAAGTAGAGGATGTTCTGGACGAGCTTCTCGCCGGGTTCGAAGCTGTCGAAGGTGCAGCCCCCCGCCTCGTACTCGGCCGAGAACTCTTCAGGTGCAACCCGTACGGCATTGGTCCAGATGTGGAGGTCCCGTTCTGCCCAGCTTGGGTAGCCGTCGACCACGTCGCCGTAGCCCGCGTGTGCCGCGGCAGGGACGAGGGCGGACACGCAGAGAAACAGGGCGCTGAGGGAGCCGGTGCGGTGGGGAAGTCGGGGGGTCATGCCAGTCTCTCCTGGAGCCAACGCTGGGCGAAGGTCGCCGAGTCTTCATAGGACTTGCGGAGGTCGTCCGCGATGCTCTTCTCGATCTTGCCGCCCACGCCGAAGATGGTGACGCGAATTTCGGCCTTGACGACCCTTTCACATCCGCCGGGGGCGTCGACGAGCTCGTAGCGACCCTTCACCTGGATCTTGTCGGGCAGTGCGGCGGGCTCGATGTGCCAGTCGAATGCGGTCTCTCCGACCCGGCCTCGCTGCACAATGATGTAGCGGAGGTGGGGCCCCGTCCACCGCTGGATGAAGCTGGGCATGGGGTCTTTGTGGGTGATGCGGATGCGCCGGCGCACGTCTCCGGCGACCTCCCGCTCCTCGATGACCTCGCGGTTGACCTTGTCATCCACGCCGCTGGCCTTCTGGTAGGCATCGCCGAAGACTTCGGCCCAGACGGCATCGCGGGGAAACGGAAAGGCGTGTCTGAGCTCGAAGCGCTTCATCGCGGACGTTCCAGGCTGGTCGTGGAGCGGGGACGGTCGGTGCGATAACCTGACCCACAATCAGCGGTCTGCCGGGGAGGTGTGGCGTTGGCACCCGCACCACACTCCGATGGGGATGCATCTGTGGAGCTCCTGACCCGCGCCGAGCGCGCCATGGGCTGGGGGCTGCTGCTGGTGGCGGTGGTGGTGCTGTTGGACGGGTTTTGGGGAGACGGCCTGACCCTTGGATGGGCCGTGGTGGTGGTGGTTGCCGCGGGGCTGGGGGCACGCTCACCCCGAGACGGCCGGCCGTGGGGTGTGGCGGTGGGGCTCGGGGTGTTGGCCCACGGCCTCGCGCTTGGGTGGGCCGGGGCGCGGGGGCACGGCGCCTCGCTGGTGGTGCTGGGGGTCGGAGTGTTGGTGTCGGTGGGCATGGCGGCGCGTGCGGTGAACGGGGCGGTGTTGGGCACGGGGCCCCATCCGGGTCGGCGGGACTGAGATGGCTGGTTCGATCCACGTTGAGAACAACGAATAGGAGGCCGCTTTGGACCTGCCAGACCCGACGAGCTTGCGCTGTTTTGAGGCGGCGGCACGGCATCTGGGGTTCCGTGCGGCAGCGGCTGAAGTGGGCCTCTCGCCGGCGGCCTTCTCTGATCGGATTCAGCGCTTGGAGGCCCTCTTGGGCCAACCGGTCTTTCAGCGCAGCACCCGCCAAGTCCGGCTGACCGCGGCCGGTGAGCACCTGCTGCCCTTGGCCCGGGGGGCCCTCGCCGCGGCTGAAGCGTGCATGGAGCTCGCGCGGGACGGTGCCCCTGCGCCCGTGACCCTCACCCTGGGCACCCGCTTTGAGCTGGGGATGAGCTGGGTGTTGCCGACCTTGACCGAGCTGGAGGCCCGGGAACCCCACCACCGCATCCACCTGCGCTTTGCCGAGGGGGGCGCACTGATGGACGGGCTGCGCCAGGGTCGCTTGGACGCCGTCGTCGGCAGCATGCGCCTCAACGCGACGGACCTGTTCGCCGCCCCTCTGCACGAGGAGAGCTACGCGCTGGTGGGGAGCGCTGGGTTGGTGGCCGACCGTCCACTGCGGCGCCCCGAGGATGCGCGAGATCACGTGCTCATCGACATTGACGCGTCCCTTCCTCTGTTTCGGTACTGGGTGGACCAGGCCCCACAGCCCCAGTCGTGGCGGTTCGGCGAGCACCGCTGGCTGGGCACCATCGCGGCGATTCGTGCCCGTGTGTTGCAAGGTGGCGGCGTGGCGGTGCTTCCGGCCTACTTCGTGGCGGGTGACCTCTCGGCTGGCCGGCTGGTGCGGCTGCAGGCTGAGGTGGCTTGTCGCACCGACTGGTTCCGCTTGATCTGGCGGGCTGGACACCCCCGAGAGACCGCGCTGGAGCATGTCTCCGAGGTCCTCCGGGCGTCCCCCCTCCGCTGAAGCTGTCCTGCAGGACCCGGCGCCAGGGGCCCGTTTCGGCTATCCTCCGCCCGCCCTCGGAGGTCCGATGTCCCGCGCTGCACTCCTGTTGCTGCCCCTCGTCGCTGTGTCGGGGTTGGCCCTGTCCGGCCTCGCCCACGCCACTTTGCCCCTCAACCCAGAAGACTACCCCGACTGCGGAGAAGAAGACTGTGAGGAGTGCTGTCCTCGAGACCTGGACGCCGCCTGGGACTTCATCTCGTATGTGCCCATCCAGTCCCGGGAAGACATCCGTCCGGCGGAGCGCGCGCTGGGCAGTGGGATGTGGGTCGACCGGGCCTGGCGCACCACGATGGGGCGCACCGACGTCCTCGTCGCCATCGGCGACAGTGGGGTAAACTGGGCCAACGGGCGCCTCGTCCGCAAGTGGTTCCTCAACGCCGAGGAGCTGCCCCTCCCGCAGACTGCGGACGGCGAAGATGCCGCCGAACACGACCTGAACGGCGATGGTGTGTTCAACATCGACGACTGGGCCGAGGACCCCCGGGTGGACATCACGGCCGGCGAGGACGTGGCCGACGGGATGCTCGACCCCTCTGACCTCATCGCGACGTTTTCCGATGGTGTCGATGACGACGGCAATGGCTACACCGACGACATCAGCGGTTGGGACTTCTTTGGTCGGGACAACAACGCGTACCACACCTATGCCGACGGCTATGGCACCCATGGCGACGGTGTCGCAGAGACGGCCGCGGCAGAAGGGGACGACGAGGACGGCGGCGACATCGGCGTTTGTCCCAACTGCATGATCTTGCCTGTCCGGTTGGGCGACACCTTCGTCACCGATGGCGGGCGGGCGGCTGAATCGATGCTGTTTGCTGCAGACTCGGGGGCGGTGTCGATGTCGCTGGCGGTGGGTGCGCTCACAAACCCCGACACGGCAACGGCTGCAGCCAAGTATGCGTTTGAGCACGGTCTGACTCTTGTGGGGGCGGCTGGCGATGAGAATGCCTACCACCACAACTTTCCTGCGATGCTCGACAATGTGGTCTACACGCACAGCATCCGCCACAACACCATCAACGATGAGTCGGCCGCGTATAGCTACTCCAACACTTGGAACTGCAACAACTACGGCGCCCGGCTGACGGTGGTGGCGCCGTCCAGCGCGTGCGCGACCGGGGCGGTGGCCATGATCACGGGCATGGTGGGCCTGCTGCAGAGTGTGGCCAAGGACGAGGGCACGGTGCTGCATCCCGGCGAGGTGGCACAGCTACTGGAGGGCACGGCCGACGACATCTGGCTGCCCGAGGCCGAGCGGGTCATCAGCAATGCCTACCCCTCCGATGAGGGCTGGGATGCGTTCTATGGGTATGGACGGGTCAACGCTGCCCATGCGGTCGAGGCGGTGGTGGCCGGAGAGATCCCGCCGTGGGTGTCGATCAGCAGCCCCACTTGGTTTGCTCAGGTGGACCCGATGGTGTCGCCTCAAGTGTTGATTGAGGGCACCATCTCGGCGGAGCGTGCGGGCAGCTACTCCTACATTGTGGAAGTGGGCCGGGGGCATGATCCCCGGGACTGGACCCAGATCGGCGACGGCAGCGGCAGTGGTGTCGAGACGGGGGTGCTGGCCACCCTGGACCTCGAGAGCTTTGCGTGGAAGGCACCCCTCGAAGCCGACGTGTCCGAGGGCATCATGGGCCGCATCGCGCGAGCCCATGAGAACCAGCTCACCGTGCGCGTTCGGGTGACCGACGACAGCGGGCTGATGGGAGAGCAGCGCAAGGCCTTTGCGGTCAATGCAGACCCGGACCTGCTGCCGGGCTGGCCGGTCCAGCTGCCAGGCTCGGCCGAGTCGAGCCCCCGCATGGCTGACCTCGACGGCGACGGCATCTTCGAGATCATCGTGGGCACCTCCGACGGCCGGGTCACCGCGTTCAATGGGGCTGGCGACGTGCTCCCGGGCTGGCCGGTCCAGACCGATGTGGTCGCGGACTTCGCGTCCGGTGGCGAGGGCGCCATGAGCGGTGAGGTCCCGCCGCTGCATGACGCCATCATCGCAGCGGTGGCGGTGGGTGATTTGGACGGTGACGGCGAGAATGAAGTGGTGGCGACCACTTTCGGTGGGTTTATCTATGCGTGGTCCGCAGCGGGAGACCGCCTGGATGGCTTCCCTGTCCAGACGATTGGCCGCGCGCCAGAAGAGTTCTCGGTCGACAACACCTGGGACCAGGGCTTCGTGGGCGCTCCCGCGCTCTTTGATCTCGATGACGACGGCACGCTGGAGATCATCGCCGCAGCGATGGACCAGCGCCTGTATGTGTTTACCGGCGATGGCGAGAACTGGGGACCGTACCCGATCGAAGCCTGCCACCCGTTGACGTGTGGGGTGCAGGGGCGGCGCATCATCACCAGCCCGGCGATTGGTGATGTCGACAACGACGGCGACTACGAGATTGCCATCGGCAGCAATGAGGCCCCGAACGACGGTCGGATGGTGGTCTCACACTTGTTCGATGCCAACACCGGCCTGTCGGCTGAGGGGTGGCCCCGGGCAGACGTCGGGCTGGTCAATGAGTCGGTGCTGTTGCCCCTGCTGGGCGAAGGCCACCCGGCGTCGATGGCGTTTGCCGACATCGACGGGGACGGGGACCTGGAGATTGGCAACCCCATCATCTTCGGGACGGGCGGCCTGATGGCGCATGACGGCACCGTCGCGCTGGCCTTGCCCCACTTCGCAGAAGCCTTCCCCGAAGGCACCAATGTGGACGATGCCATCGCCCCGGCAATGGTCCAGTTTGTGACCAATCCCGCCTTCGGCGACATGACGGGCGACGGCACCCCCGACTACGTGCTCGGCGGCGCATCGGCGTTCGCGCTGGTGGCGCTGGCGCTCACGGAGTGGGTCGAGTTCCAACAGATGGTGTGTGCGTGGGACGGTGCCACGGGCGAGCTGCTGCCCGGCTGGCCTCGCCAGATCGAGGACTTCCAGTTCCTGTTGGCCCCGGTCATCGCGGATCTCTCGGGAGATGGCATGCCCGAAGCGGCCTACGGCTCGGCTGGCTACCTCGTGCACGCATGGGACGCGGCCGGCATCGAAGCACCGGGCTTCCCGAAGAACACGGGCCAGTGGATCCTCGGCAGCCCCTCCATCGGGGATGTCGATGGGGACGGCTACTTGGATCTCGCGGTGTCGACCCGCGAGGGCATGGTCTTTGTGTGGACCACCCTGGGCCGCGCGGACCAGACGGTGCAGTGGCAGTCCCAGTTCCACGACCCGCAGAACACCGGCAACTACGAGATGCCGCTAACGGTGCAGGCCGGGCCGGTGCCCGAGGCGGAGGAGAACCTGAAGGCCGAGCTGGCCGGCTGTGGGTGTGCACGGGGCTCGGGCGCCGCGCTGGCCTTCTTGCCGCTGTTCGGGCTGGGCTGGGCCCGGCGTCGTCGGCGGGCCTGAGCCAAGAAAGGTGGGGGCGGGCCCCCAGTCTTTGTGGGGGCCCGCCCGTCTCGCTTCAGCATGCACCGTGGAAGGTCAGAGCACCTTGGGCAGCACGTGGCCGCTGCGGTCGCGCTTGGTCGCGAGGTATTCGCGGTTGTGGGCGTTGGTCTCCATGATGTGCGGAATGCGCTCCACCACGGGGATGCCGTTGTCTTCCAGGCCCTGTTGTTTTTTGGGGTTGTTGGAGATGAGGCGCACGCTGCGGATGCCCAGCAGGCGCACGATGTCGGCCGCCACTTCGTAGGTGCGGAGGTCGTCGTCGAACCCGAGGGCGTGGTTGGCGTCGACCGTGTCCATGCCGCCATCTTGCAGGGCGTATGCGCGGATCTTGTTGATCAGGCCGATGCCACGGCCCTCTTGGCGCAGGTAGACCACGGCGCCGATGCCCTCGCGGCCGATGCGCTCGAGGGCAGCTTCGAGCTGGTCACGACAGTCACAGCGCAGGCTGCCCATCACGTCACCGGTGAAGCACTCGCTGTGGAGACGGACAGGGACAGCTTCCAGGTCGCGGACATTGCCCGCCACCACGGCACCGTACTCATGGCGGTCGACCGAAGAGTCGAACGCGTACACACGGAAGTTGCCGAAACGGGAAGGGAGCTGGGCTTCAGCGCGCAGGGTAGCGAAGCGCCCCGTCGCAAGCGTCGGGCGGGCGGCTTTTTGGTTCATGGGGTTCTTGGGGCCTCGATTGTTGAGGCATCCACGCGGGTCTCGGGAGACCCTTGCCGCAGCGGCTCCTGTCGGTTGGACGCACGAGGCGACCGAACTGGGGACAGGGAGGAAGCTGCGGGGGCCACGTGGGGTGCCAGGCGTGCCCGCCACATGCGGACGGAGTGAGGGTATCGGCTGGGTGGGCAACGTCAACCGCCATGACAGCACATTGATCGGTTTTGTACATGGTTTGCACACGGAATCCGTCGACCCCGTCTGGGGGGCTGTCGGTTAGGAGCGGGCGCCGCTCTGCGTTGGGGCGTGCCCTGAGATCCGAGAGTTCGCCATGTCCGCCCGTGAAGCCATGCCCGCCGTCGCCCCTGGCTCGGCCGTTCTCGACATCCTGGCTGCCCGGGGATTCCTCAAGCAGTCCACGGACATCGACGCCCTGCGCGCCCACATGGACGCGGGTCCCGTGACCTTCTACGTGGGCTTCGACCCCACCGGCGACAGCCTCCACGTTGGGCACCTGCTGCCCATCATGGCCATGAGCTGGCTGCAGCGGGGGGGCCATCGCCCCATCATCGTGCATGGCGGCGGCACGGCCATGGTGGGGGACCCGAGCGGCAAAGACAAGTCCCGGGACATGATCACGCCGGAACAGATCGCCGACAATCTCGCGGGCCAGCGCCCCCAGTTTGGGCGCTTCCTCGACGTGGCGGAAGAGGGTGCCGAGCCCGCTGCGGGCCAAGCGGTGCTGATGAACAATGCGGAGTGGTTGTTGCCGCTCAACTATGTGCAGTTTTTGAGGGACATCGGGCGGCATTTTTCGGTCAACCGCATGTTGTCCGCTGAAGGCGCCAAGCAACGGCTGGACCGCAACCAGGGGCTGAGCTTCATTGAGTTCAACTACCACTTGCTCCAGAGCTTCGACTTCCTTCACCTGAACCGCACGCTCGGGTGCACCCTCCAGCTCGGCGGGGATGACCAGTGGTTCAACATTCTCGGCGGGATTGACCTGGTCCGGCGAGAATCGGGAACCGACGCCCATGCGCTGACGGTGCCGCTGCTGGCGACGGCGGACGGCAAGAAGATGGGCAAGACCGAGAAGGGCGCGCTGTTCCTGGATGCCAACAAGGTGTCGGCCTTCGACTACTACCAGTACTGGGTGAACATCCAGGATGCTGATCTGGGGCGCTTTCTCAAGCTCTACACGTGGCTGTCGCTGGCACGCATTGCTGAGCTGGAGGCTCTGGAGGGGGCCCAGATGCGCGATGCCAAGGCGGTGCTGGCTTACGAGGCCACGCGGATGGCCCATGGACAAGCGGCGGCGGACGCGGCCAAGGCGGCGACAGCGGCGATGTTTGGGGGCGGCGGTGCTGCGGCGAGTGCGCCGAGCTTTGCGACGACCTTCCCGGTGAGTGTGCTGGACGTCATGGTTGGTGCCGAGCTGGCGAAGAGCAAAGGCGCGGCCCGTCGCTTGGTCAAGCAGGGGGGGGTGCGCTTGGAAGTGGACGGTGACAAGTCCGTGGTGACCGATGGAGAGGCGATGATCGAAGGCCCCGTGGTGCTGTGGAAGGGCAAGAAGAGCCCGCTTCGAGTGGTCGCCAGCGACTGACCCTAGCGAGGGGGACCACCAGCGGCGGCCGCTTCGATGAGGGCCCGGTTGGTCCGTCCTGTGTTGCGGTGGAGCCACTTGGGCGCTTCAAACTCGACCCAGGGGCGGTTGTCGGTGTTCAGGGGCGCGCCGGTGCTGAGCTGGCGGAGCTGCGCCGGACCCAGTGTTGGACGCAGGCTCAGGTCGTCGGGCAGCGGGGGCAGGCCGTTGGGAGATGCGATGAGCAGGGCATCTGCGCCGGGAATGCTCTCGAAGAGCCAGGCATCCGGGTAGACCGCGGTGAAGCTGCGGACCAGCGACTTGAACGCCTTGGGCGGCAGTGCATACAGCTGGATCCACTGGCAGATGACGCCGTCCTCCGCCAAGCGCTCCCGGGTGAGGCTCCAGTACTCGACGGTGAACAGGTTGCTGACGCCGGTGATCCATGGGTTGCTCGGCTCACTGATGAGCACCGGGTAGCGGAGACCGGGGCGGGCGAGCCACGCCCGGGCATCGTCGATGATGACCGTGGCCCGCGGATCTTCGAGCAAGTGGTGGTTGGCTTCGGCGAAGTGCGCGGCCGCCTCCACCACAGCAGGCTCCAGCTCGACAACGGTGACACTGGACGCCCCCGCCTCCAGGGCCGCACGGGCGGTCACGCCGCTGGCCAAGCCCACAATGCCGGTGGCGGGGGAGGGGTGGCGCCCCCGGATGATGTGCACGGGCAGCTCCCCACTGAGGAGCTGGGTGGGCATGTCGCCCCCGGTGCTGGCGTCCACCTTGCCGTTGAGGGACAGCCACAGGTTTCCCGTGCGGGTGCTTTCTCCGACCGCGACCGTGGCGCTCTGGCCATCGCGGTAGAACACGAGGTCCCACCCCTCTCGGGCGAAGCGATCGATGGCCCGGGGAGACAGGTCCACAAAGTCCGCGACCCGCAGCCCGAGGCCGACGGAGTACAGCGCTGCATCCCAAGAAGGCAGCAGAGGCAGGGTGAGCGGCGCCAGGAGGAGGACCCCCGCCACCCGCGTGCGGCCGATGGTGAACAGCGCCGAAGCACTGGCGAGGATGGCGATGAAAGCGGCCATCAATGCAGTGTTTTGGAGGCCAAGCAGCGGCAGGCCAACCAACCCCGCCGTGGCACTGCCGACCACACAGCCGAGTGTGTTCGCGGCCATCAGCTGGCCAGCAGCCCGGGAGCCGGAGGGTGCGGCGCTGAAGAGTGAGGCCAGCACCAGCCCGCTCGCGATGGGCGTGGGGGCCATCGACAGCGCGAGCAGCAGCGCACCCACCGGCAGCAGCAGCGTGGGGCCGACCACCGGGAAGGCTGCGCCCACGGCGTAGGGCAGCCCCCGCCAAGCGAGCAGCGCCGGGATCAAGCTGAGGCCGAGCAAGCCCAGGCCCCCTCGCCACGCCGCGGGTCCCCGTCGGCGACCCAGCTCCGCGCCGATCGCGAGGGCACCTAAGAACGCCGCCAGCACGAGGGCCATGGCATAGACGCTCCCGCCCAGGAGCATCGCCCCGACCCGGCTCCAGCACACCTCGAGCGCGAGGGCCACGGCGCCGGACACGGCGGCGGCCAGCAGCATGGGCAGCGGCGCCGGACTGCGCGGGCGCGTGGGCCGGTCGACGGGAAGGGATGCGCTGGCCAGCTGGAGCGCTCCGATGCCGGCCACCGCAGCGAGTGCCGCCGCCATCAGCTCGGTTTGGCGCACCCCGGCCGCAGGAATGAGGAAGAACGCGCCGGCCAGCAGGCCGCCCATCGCGCCCAGGGTGTTCATCGTGTAGGCGCGGGCGAGGGCACGGCCGTCAGCGAGCTCCGCTCGGAGGGCAGGGAGGCTCACGCCGTGCATGATCGCCGCGGGCAGCAGCGGCAGCGACAGGCAAGCGGCTCGCCCCACCATGCCGAAGCCGTCCGACAGCAAGGCGGCTTGGTCCAGCACATCCGGGATCGCCAGGATCCAGCCTGCCGCGATCAGCTCGGCCATGCCGTAGGCCCGCAGCCCCTGCCCGGATCGCACCCGTCCCCCCACGAGACTGCCGATGCCGAGGCCACCCATGTAGACCGAGAGGGTGGTGGTCAGCGCGAGGCCGGTGCTGCCGCCGAGCAGCGCGACCCGTCGCATCCAGATGATCTCGCACAGCAGCGCCGCCGCGCCCGACAGCGCCAGCATCCAGAGCACTCTTCGGCGCAGACCGGGTTCCAACATCGCCTCACATTGCCGGTGCAAGTCGCTGCGCCCGCACCGCAGCTCGTTAGACAGCAGCAGCGGAGGCTCGCATGCCCGGGCGGAAATTGCTCATCATCGACGACAATGAACCCGTGTGCCGGGCGGTGGGTCGCATCATCAAGACCCACGAAGTGATCACGGCGCTGACCGGTGAAGTCGCGCTTGAGGCGCTGACCAGCGGTGAAGTCGGGATGGTGCTGGTGGACAACGAGCTGGGGGACTACCCCACCCGTTGGTCCAGCGGCATCGCCCTGAGCATGGAGATCCTGGCGAGATACCCCCAGCTGGACGGCCGCGTGTACCTGTTCACTGGCCGCTTGGCGAGCTCCTTTGCGGAGTCGGCGCCGGGCCTGCCGGTGGTCGAGAAGCCGATCCTCGACACGGCCAAGTTCCGCGCATTCGTGGCGGAAACCCTCGGCGACTGACCGCTCGGATCCGGTTTACAGTGTGGGCAGCCATGGCGATGCGGAGCCTTGGCCAAGAAGCGTCGGCCTCCAACGGCCACGCACCCCCAAACGAGAGAGGGCCCCGTCCAGTCTGGACGGGGCCCTCTGCGTGGATTCCGTGTGGAATCAGCCCTTGAGCTGGTCCAGGCGGCGGCGCAGGTTCTTGCGCTCTTCCTTCAAGCTTCCGGCCTCAGCAGCCTTGATGGCCGCGTTCAGGCGGGTGCGGGCGGCGTCCATGTTGCCCCGCTGCTCGGCCACAGTGGCGAGCGTCGAGTTGGCCGTGAGCACCTTGCGCCAGTCCCGGGCCTGGGTGGCGGGGGCGATGGAGGCTTCGAGCGCCTGCTCACCTTCGCCGGCCTGGCCGATCTGGAGGAGGGCATGTCCCATGTGGAACAGCAGCTCCTTCATGAAGTTGCCGTCCTGGGGGTTGGCCTTCTCGCGCGACTGGCGGAAGAGGCTGACGCCCTCGGTGGGGTGCTTCATCTGGAGGTTATAGAAGCCCAGGTTGAAGAGGTCCACCGCTTCGAAGCGCTCAAACTTGAGGGCGCGCGTGAGCTCCAGCGTGCGCTTGCCGGCGGTCATGGCGGCCTCGAAGTTGCCGAGGGCAGCTTGAGACTGGCCGAGCAGGGACACGGCGGACCTCTCCTGAACGGTGGCCTTGACCTGGTTGGCGATGCGGGCGACCTGGTTGAGGACGTCCGCGGCCTTGGCGTGCTCACGGGAGATGAAGAGGGTCTCACCGAGGGCGAGGCCCGCTTGCAGCGCCTGGGGAGCGAGGCCGGTGCGGCCCGCGATCTCGTTGGCCTTGCGGAAGTGCTCGATGGCCTGGGGAAGCTTGCGCTCCTGACGGGCGGCGTGGCCCCGCACGAACTCGGCCTGGGCCTGGATCGGCGGCACGGGTGCCAGCTCTTCGGCGAGGGCGACCTGATCGGTGGCGGCGTTGAGGTTGCCGTCGTTCAGCTCGATGGTGGCGAGGTGGCCATGCACTTCGGCGCGGCGGACCTTGTCTTCGAGAGCGCCGAACAGCTTGGCGGCGTCCTGGGCCCGGTCACGGGCGCGGTACAGGTCCTGACGGCGCAGGTCGAGCTGGCTGCCGAGGTAGAGCAGCGTGGCCTGCATCCGACGGTCACCCTTCTCGACGGCCCACTTGTTGGCTTCGTTGAAGAGGGCTTCGGCCTGCTCGGGGTTGCCGCCCTGCTTGAGCAGCGCATCCATCAGCTGGAGGTAGGTCGCGCGGCGCATTGCCTCGGGCCAGGTCACCTCGTCGAAGTAGCGCAGCATGTCGTTGGTCATGGCCCACATCTGGGCCTGATCGGCACCCAGCGCCATGCTCCGCATCAGCAAGGAGCGCTGCTCCGAGCCGGCTTCGGCGTACAGCCGCAGAGCCTTCACCACGTAGACGTAGCCGCGGGGCGCCAGGAAGCGCTCCATGACTTGGGCCACCTGGAGGCGGTGGGCGTTGTCTTCGTCGGTGGTGTGCCGTGCGAGCACACTCTCGCGCAGGAGGGCCTTGTGGTACTGGTAGACCCAGCTGCCCAAGGCCTCGACGAACTGGAGCTCCTTGTAGACATCTTCGGTCGCGTCGAGCAGATCGTCGACGCTCTCACGCTCCAGCGAGCGGATGTCGGCCACCAGCCCGCTGGGGAAGGTGAGGCCAAGCAGAGCGGCCGTGTATGCGACGTTCTCGGCATCCGCGGCGGTGGCTGCGGGGCGCTTGCCCTCTTCGGCCTCGCCCTCTTCAGTGTCGTCCTTGTCGTCGCCTTCCAGCTCGTCCTCGTCGGGGCTCACATCGGCGATGTCCCCCATGTTGAACGCGGAGAGGTCGTCGCCCAGCTTGTCTTCGGTCTTCAGCCAGTCCACCAGCTCCGCGATGTAGCCGGGGCGGCCACTGGCGATGCGGGCGATGTCGGCGGCGGAGGACTCAAGCTCGAGGCTCTGGAGGTAGTTCGCGACTTCCTCTTCGCCCCAGGCTGCCATCTCAAGGTGGTCGAGGTCGTCCTTGCGGCGGTCGAGCAGGTCAAGCAGCGGCATGGCAAACGACAGGCGCGCCGTGGCATCGACGGGCTCGGTGCTCCAGATGGCGAGCAGGTGCAGCTTCTCGTCTTCGTCCGCGAGCACTTCTTCCACGAAGGCCTCGAACATGCCGAAGACACCGACGGAGTGGCAGTTGTGGAGGGACTGCACGTCCATCACGATCGGGAAGCGCCGGGCGATGCCCTTGGCGATCTCGATCAGGCCAATGAGGGGGTTGTCCCGGGGCAGGATGACCTGGAATTCCTGGCTGCCCGCCTTGGGGGCACCCTTCTTCAGGCCTTCGATGAACGCCTGATACCAGCCCTGAACCCGCTTCGGCTCGCTGGGGAGCTGGGAGCTGAGGGCCATCTCGACCCGGCCCCGCATGGAGGGGGACCGGTGGAGGGCCTGATAGAGGCCAGCGTAGAGGCGGACAAGGGTCTGAACGCCGTCCTGCTCGTCGCTCACGGCGGCGCGCCAGATCAACGTGTCTTCGTTCTCGGCAACGGCCTGACGGGCGAATTCACCGGTCAGCGCGCGCTTGCCGCCCCCCAGAGGGGCGACCAGGTGCACGATGCGGGGCTCGCCATCGCGGGCGGACTGCCAGTGCTCCCGAAGGATTGCGAGGTCGGCCTCGCGGGCGACGAAGGTGGACTGGTTGGACTCGTCGGCCACGGCGGGACTCCGATGAAAGCGGGGGGAGTGGAGCAGAGCGGGGGCTGCGGGGGACCCACCCCAACAGGGGCGTGGTTCCGCGGGGCACCCGGCTCAAGCAACATCGCCAGCAAGATCAATAGTTTGCGCTGGCGGGCTGCGACCAGAAAAGGCAGTGCGCGGTCGAGTGCCGCGAGCTGCGCAGGCGAAAACAGAGCTTCCGCGCCGGTGCCCCGCTGGGGGGCGCGTGACGCGGTCTTGTGGGGGGGAACGTCCGGTGCCTGAGAACCCGGAGCGCTGCTGCCCACGAGGGCCGGTGCATATAAAGGGCGCCGGTGCCCGCGTCCAACCTTGCGCGCGGCTGGGTTCGGTTCCGCGTTTGCGGCGCTGAAGCTATATTGCCCCGCCCCGGAGGACTCCATGCCCCACCGTGCTGCTGGCTCTGGCCATCGCGCCCCTGTTCTGCCCGTCTCCAAGGCTGCGGCCGGCTCTGCCGCGGTCCGTCCCCTCGGGATGGTCTGCCTTGCTGCATCCTTCCTTGTGGGCTGCGGCGCCGAGGAAGCGGTGCCCGACGGTGTCTGGAAGGTGACGGTGGCCAGCGTCCTCGACGATGACGGGCGCCTGTCCACCGACTGTGTCTCCGAGGCGCCGACGTACTCCGAGACCTTCGAGTACGAGCTGTATGTGGACGACAGCGGCGGCAGCACCGTCGAGCTCAAGATCGCCGGCGAGAGCTTCGCCACCGGCCAGCGCCAGGGCTGCAACCTGTCGTACCAGAGCGCCGTCTGGCTCGAGGATCAGTCCACTGGGCTGCTTCAGTGGCAGATCGCGGGCACGGCGACCTATCAGGGGTCGGCCGGCGGCTGCGATCTCAGTGATGGGCTCGACTGGCAGGGTGAAGAAGTGCTCACCGTGGTGGAGTCCGAGGACGAGAGTGTGCCGTCAGGCTGCACGTACTTGATGTCTGCTGAAGGCACGCTGGTCTCTGGCGGATGATGAACGCCAGGGCCCTGATGTCCCAGAAGGTGTCCTTGGACGTGTCCGCAAACCTCGACCACTGGCCATCGGCGAACCAAGCGCGGGAGTGACCCATGGTGCAGGGCGAGACCGCAACTCCGGAGGCCCGGCAACGCATCTTGGCCGACGCCACAGCCGCGCTCGGCCGCGCCCGCAACGCCGTCTGCGCGACCGTTCGGGGCAAGCCTGAAGTGGTCGATCTGGCCCTCGTGGCCGTGGCGGCAGGCGGGCATGTGTTGGTCGAAGATGTGCCCGGGGTGGGCAAGACCACGCTGGCCCGGGCGGTTGCAGCGGCGATTGGGGGCACCCTCAACCGGGTCCAGTTCACAAGCGACCTGCTGCCCGGTGACATCACTGGCGTGACCGTGCTCGACCGCCAAGGTGGCTTCGTCTTTCGCAAGGGCCCCGTCTTCGCCAATGTGCTGCTGGCCGACGAGATCAACCGCGCCGGCCCCAAGACCCAGTCCGCGCTCCTCGAAGCCATGAGCGAGCGCCGGGTGACGGTGGACGGCCAGTCCCACCTCCTGCCGGACCCCTTCTTGGTGCTGGCCACCCAGAACCCGCTCGACTTCCACGGCACCTTCCCGCTGCCCGACTCCCAGCTCGACCGCTTCCTTGTGCGCCTGTCCATGGGCTATCCCGACCTCGAAGACGAGCGGGCCATCCTCCGGTCCGGTGGCTTGCGCAGCGCGTCGTTGGCCACCGCCCTCGATCTGGACGATGTGATCGGCATCATCGCCGCGGTCGACATGGTGACCGTGCACAGCGACCTGGAAGACTACCTATTGCGCATCGTGCGGGCGACGCGGACCGACCCCCGGTTCCTGCGCGGTGTCAGCACCCGCGGTGCCGAGGCGCTGTACCGAGCTTCGCGGGCCCGGGCCTTGCTGTCCAAGCGCGACTACGTGATCCCTGAAGACGTCTACGACCTTGTCCTGCCGGTTCTCGCTCACCGCCTCATCGCCCGCGCCGAGGGGGAACGACCGGGCGCAGCGGCTGTGGCTGCGCTGGGTGGGTTGCTTGAGGACGTGCGGCCGCCCGCGTGAAGGGTCCACTGAGTCGGGACGAGTGGTGGGTCCGCTGGCTCCCCGAGCGCATGCGAGAGCGGGCCCGTCGGAGAATCCGCGCGCGCCTGACCACCGATGGCATCTGGTTTTTGGTGGTCACGGTGGGCGTCATGCTCGCTGCGGTAAACACCGGGAACAACCTGCTTTACCTTGTTCTCGCGAGTCTCCTGGCCACCTTGTTGGTGTCGAATGTGCTCGCGGAGTGGAACCTCCGGGGCCTTCATGTGGGCCGCCGGCTCCCGGTGGAGGTCTTCGCTTCTCAGGCCGCGGCCGGTGCATTCATCGTCGAGAACCGCCGTCGGCTGGGCAAGAGCTGGACGCTGCGGCTCGCTGAAGAAGACCCAGAGACGGGCGCGGTGATCGCTGAAGCCAGGCTGCTTCAGCTCGCTGCTGGGGCCCAAGTGGACGTCGGCGCGGGCTGGATGCTGCCCGAGCGAGGGCAAGTGCAGCTGCGGCGGCTGCGGCTGGAGAGCGGGTACCCCTTCGGGCTCATGCGTCGCTGGCGCCTCATCGAGCTGCCCGCCGAGCTGCTCGTCTATGCTAGGCCCATCGATGGGGCCGTGTCCCGGGGGCATGGCGGACGGGGCAACCTCGTCCCTGATCCCCGCCAGCGCAGCCGAGACGGCGATCTCATCGGCCTGCGCGAGTATGTCCCGGGGGATCCCATTCGAGACGTGCACTGGCCCACCACGGCACGCACCGGTCAGGCCATGGTGGTGCAACGAGAAGGCCAGCATGCGCAGGAGGTCGAGATCCTCGTCGATCCCCGGTCACCGAGGGAGCTCGCCATTTCCCGGGCGACGGGGGAAGTCTTGCGCCAGTTCTTTTGGGGGCGGGCGGTCGGTCTGAGCTTGGATGGTCGCCGGCACGCGCCCCGGGGAGGACAGGGCTGGCGACGGCACCTGTTGACCTTGCTGGCGCTGGCTTCGGAGCAGGCCGAGGAGGGGCGTTGAGCGGGCCGCCGTCGTCGATCGCGCTGCGCCGCAAGGTCGAGCTGGTGACCGTTTTGGTCGGACTGGGTGCCGCGGCTGCTTCGGGTCCTGCTGGGCTGGGCATCGCCATCGGCGCCGCCACAGCGGTCCTCGCGGCACAGCGCTGGCGTCAGCCTCCGCGGCCCCAGACCCTCGCCCGCTGGCGCCTCGCGAACGCCGCGGTGCTCGTGATGTGCATGATCCTCGGTGCCCTCGGGGTGCCCCTGCTGGCCGTGGGTCTGGGTCTGGTCGCCTGGCTTCAGGTGCACCGGGCATGGACCGGTTCGACCAGCCAAGACGCCCGCGTCGCCCTGCTGTTGACCCTGCTGCATGTGCTGCTGGCCTGCATTCTCAGCATCTCCTTCTGGCTGGCCCTCATCTTTGCGCTGTTTGCGGGACTGGTCCCCGTGCACCTGCTGCTGGCCCACCTCGAAGACGGCACCCCCGCGGGAGCCCTCGGTCGCAGCCGCCGCATCGGTGGGCTGTGGTTGGTGGCGCCCGTGGTGCTTGTGGGCAGCCTGGGCCTGTTCTTGACGATTCCGCGCATGCAGGCGGGCGGGGTGGGCGGCACGCTGCAAGACTCCGTCGTGGGCTTCTCCGAGGGCATGAACCTCGGCGACCTGGGCGAGATCAAGGACAACCCCGCCGTGTTCATGCGGGTGCGCATCACCGACGAGCGGGGCGAGGTGCGGCGTGAGCCCACCTACTTCCGGGGCTCCGCACTGGACCACTTCGACGGCACGTCGTGGCAAGCCACCCTGGACGGACGGGTGGAGGCTGGTTGGTGGCCCGACTCGCCGGGGCCTGGCGTCGAGATCCTGCGTCAGGAGATTGTCCAGAAGACTGTGGATGGGGGCGTCTTGTTCGGTGTGCCCCACGTGCACAGTGTCGACGGCGTCCGTGGGCGGCCGGCGCTGGATCTGAACGGCACTTGGCGCATGGACAGCAGCGCGAGCACCATCGAGTATGTCGTGCGCAGCGTGGTTCGCGACCGTCGGGCCCCCGTCGCGTCCACGCCTGCCGACCGCACGCGGGCCGCGGGCATGCGTGCAGAACAAGCGGTCATCCGGTCTGGCGCGCTGACCACCTTGCCGCCGGGCCTGGATCCCCGTGTGGCCGAGCTTGCGGCGGAGTGGGCGGCAGAGGCCGGTCCGGACGCCGGGCCCCTCGACAAGGCCGAAGCCATCGAGACCGCGATGCGCCGGGAGCTGCAGTACACGCTGGTTCCCGACGTGGAAGACCTGCGCCAGCCGCTGCCCGACTTCTTGTTTCGCAGTCGCCGCGGGCACTGTGAGTTCTTCGCGACCGGACTGGCCGTGATGCTGCGCGCCGAGGGGATTCCCGCACGGGTCGCCAACGGGTTCTATGGCGGAGAGTGGAACACATACGGTGAATATCTTATTGTGCGCCAACGGGACGCCCATGCGTGGGTGGAGGCCTGGATTCCCGAGCGGGGCTGGGTGCAGTTGGACGCCACGCCCGCCTCCGACACCCTCGCCGAGCCCTCCGCGGTGTGGGCAGCGCTGGACCTCGCCGGCGAGCGGTGGGAGCGTCTGGTGCTGGACTTTGATCTGGAGGATCAGGTCGGTGCGGTGATGGGCGCATTCAGCGCATTCAGCGCATTCAGCGCGTTGTCCGCGGGCGGGATTGGGGGCGGGGCTGCGGCGGCGGGTGGCGGGCTGCTCGGCGCTGGCGCGCTGGTGGTGGGGCTGGGGCTCACGGGACGTCTGATCTCGTTGCTGATGGGCTTTCTGGCCGGCGAAAAGTCCATCCGTCGGCGTCGGGCCACCGCCCTGCGCCGCATCCACCGTCAAGCGCGCCGCCTCGTCGAGAAGCGTGGCTGGCAGCTCCCCCACGGACTCCCGCCGGTGAAGGCTGCCGAGCACTTGGTCCACATCGCCGGGGACCAAGCCGAGCCGCTGCTCGTCATCGCCTGGGCGCTGTACCGGGCGGAGTACGGCGGTCAAGCCGTGGCCCGCGAAGAAGCCCGGGTGGCCCTCAAGTCCCTCAAGCGGAGCCTTCCCAGTCGGGTGCGCCCTCGCTGAGTGCGGAGGAGGAGCCTTGGGCCTTGGGGGGGTGGTCCCCAGATCCGATCCCTAGGTCGCGGCAGGGACACCAGCGCCACCCTCGGGGCGGTGCGGTACGGAGACAACCACATGCAGGAGCAGACGTCCCACGAGCAGGCATTGCCCGAGCTCTCGCCGCGGGTGCGGAGCTTGATGGGTGGTGCCGCTGTTGGCTTCTCGGCATTCCTCTTGGCGACCCAGCTTGCGCATGGCGGCGGTGCCGAGCCCCTTCAAGTCGGTCTGTTGGCCGCGCTTGTGCTGTGCACGGTCGCACTCACTGGAGTGCTGCAGGCCGGTCCCAGCGCTGTGAACGCCTGGTTGCGCGGGGATCTGGGCCGCACGCCCGAAGACATGCGCTTCGCGATGCAAGCCTTTGCCGCAGCGCCTGGTGCGCCGGTGCCGGCGATGGTGCCCACCGAAGTCTGAGGTCAGCCGCGACCGATCGCCGCGTTAGCCGCCCAATGCCGAGTCCGGTCATCCGTTGGTGACGGGACAGACGGCTGAGGAGTGCGGATGTCCGATCGAGCTGCTGACGGTGGCCCTGCGCCCGTGTCCACCGCCCAAGATGCCCTCAGTGCGCTGGTGGCGCTGGACAGTGCCGCGCTGGAGCGGTGGTGTGGGGAGTGCCGGGTGGAGGGCACCATCGCCCAGACCCTCGACCTGTCGCTGAACAAGGGCGACCAGCTGTGGTGCGCCAAGGGCTCGCTGTTGGCCTACTCTCCCGGGATTCAGTGGCAGCTCAAGATCCCGGGCGGTGCCGGCAAGGCGGTCTCCCGGATGATGTCGGGAGAGAGTGCTTCCCTCGTGCGGGTCCATGCCGAAAAGACCGCGCGGGTGGTGATCGCAGCGAACCAGCCCGGTCGCTTGGTCACCTGGGATCTGCGCCGAGGGCCCATCGTCTGCACGGCGGGGGCCTTCGTGGCCGCGCTCGGTGACGTGGACATCGATGTGACGGTCGCGCGCTCCATCGGCGGGGCGCTGTTCGGCGGCGCAGGCCTCTTCATGCAGCGGCTGTCCGGCGATGGGGTGGTCGTCATCCACGGTGCCGGGGACTTCATTGCTCACGCGCTGGAACCGGGAGAGTCCTTGCTGGTCAGCACGGGCAACCTCGCCTGCTTTGGCGACAAGGTCGGCTACGGCGTGCGGGGGGTGGGGGGCTGCTTCAAGAGCCTGCTCGGCGGTGAGGGGCTGTTCATGACGGAGCTGACCGGGCCGGGCTGGGTGATGATGCAGAGCCTCAAGAAGATGCCCGTGCCAGCGAAGAAGGGCCGCTGATCCCGGCCTCGCTGCGCCCAAGCGGCCTTGGGTGCGGCTGGCAGGCGCCCAAGGTCCACAGCGGGTCGATGGGGCGGGCAACGGGAAGGTGGGCAGCGCTCGAGGATCTCGGGTTGAGGAGGCGGGATGGTGCAGTGGCGACCGATGCTCCGGGCGCCGGTCCTGGGCTGGGGCCTGGGGCTGGTGGCGGGCGGCTTCGAGGCCCTCAAGCTGGCGTTCACCCTCCAGCTCTCAGTGGGCTTTGGAGAGGCGCTGGCGGGTGCGCTCGTGGCGGTCCTGTGCGGCGGACTGGTGGGCGCGGTGGGCGCCATCGGGCCGGGCCTGGTGGTCTCGCTGCCCCCTTTTCGTGGCTTCAAGCCTCGCCAGAATGCCCTCGCCATGGCCTTCACCGGTGCAGTCCTTGGGCTGTGGTACCTGCTGCCGGCCGCGGCGCTCAAGCTCGACCAGGGCATCGTCGCTGCGGCGCTGGCCATCGCTGCGATGCCCATCGGGGTGGGCGGGGTGGTCTGGTACAACGCCAAGTACTGGCTGATCCGCGAAGACATGGGCGACGTGCGGCGGCTGGGCTGGTGGTTCTTTGCACCGATCTTCGGACTGGTCCTCGCGACGGCGGCTGCGGGCTGGCTGGCCTCCGCCGACCAGGGCAACGCCCGGGCCTTGGCCACGGATCCCGCAGTGCTGCTGATCACCGTGGATGGGCTGGGTGTCGAAGATGTGGGAGGCTTTGGTGCTGCGTCCGGTGCCACACCGGCCCTGGAGGCGTTGGCCAGCGCGGGCATCGCCTACGAGATGGCCGTGACCCCGTCCCCCGAGATTGGACCGGCGGCGGCCGCGATGCTGACAGGCCGTCACCCACTGCGGGCCGACATCCTGCGGTCCGGCGACCGGCTGGCACTTGGCTACGACACCCTTCCTGAACAGCTTCGCGGCAAAGAGGGCTACGCGACGGCGGCCTTTGTCTCCTCCGCAGCACTGGGTCGGGGCCTGGGCTTTGAGCAAGGCTTCGCCGTGTATGACGACGGCCGGGCGCCCGGTCCCCCAGGTGTCCAAGAGATCCTGCTGGTGCGTCATGTCGAGCAGTTGATGGTGCTGCTGGGCCAGGTCCCAGCGTGGAGCCCCGGGCGGGACGATGCGGCCACCTTGGATCGCGCCGGGCGCTGGATCGAAGGCCTGGGAAGCCGGTCGCTGCTGGCTTGGGTCCAACTCTCGGAGCTCCGGCGCACCCCGGAAGGAGGGCGTGCGGCGGTCGTGAAGAACCTTGACGTGGGCATCGGTGCGCTGGTGGACACGGCCCGTGCTGCTGTGGGAGACCGTCCCCTGATCGTGCTGGTGATGGGCTCAGGCGGCCCCGAGGCCACAGGCATCTCGGACCGGGCCGTCCGTGTTCCGCTGATCACCGTCCCCCACGGCCTCCACAACCCCACCCGCCGCATCCCCCAACAAGTCCGACTGATGGACGTGGCCCCCACCGTGCTCGATCTGCTCAAGCTCGATCCGCTCAAGCATGCCGAGGGTGCCGAGCTGACGGGCTTTGCCGAGCGGGTCAAGGATCGAGACTACGGCTGCTTGCTGATGGGTTGGGAAGGGGACAACTTGCTGCTCGGCTACCGGGCGAAAGACGCCGGGGGGGAGGGCCACGTCAAGCTGGTGGTGGCCCCAGCGAGCGGCGCCCGACAGCTCTACTCATTGGCTCAAGATCCCGACGAACAAGTCAGTGTCGCCGAGTCTCAGCCCACCGCTGCCGACGTGCTGGAGGGCCGGATCAAAGACGAGGCCGGGCGTCTGTGGCGGGAAGTCCCGCCGCCCAGTGGCCCCCGGTGGCTGCAAGCGCTCTTGCGGCGTCCTGCACCGAGGGAAGGGGGATAGGGGCGGTCGCCAGTCCTTCGCAACGAAGGACATGGCGGCGGGAGAGTCTGAATGCTGGCCTGGAGCCTGGGAGTCGTGGCGTGTGGGGTGGCCCATGCGGATCCGGCGGGAGGGATCTCGTGGGGCACCACCATGAGCCGGGTGTTTGAGGTGGTGGTCTTGGTCGCGGGCATGCTGGCGCTGGCGGGCGGGGCTGCGCTGTGGTGGCGGGCGGCGGGCCATGGCTATGCGCCGCGCCTGCGCACCGGACATGTCGCCAGTCGACGGCGCTTTCGGCTGTTGAAGAACGTGACCTGTGGCGGCGTGTTGCGGGACTTCACCCCGCTGACTTCCCCGATGGGGGAGCTGGAGTGCTTGGCCTGGACCCTGCAGGTCGACGCGGCTTGGCATGACGGCGATGTTCTCAAGCTGGTCCGAATCCACGAAGATGCCGAGTACAGCGCGTTCAGCCTCGATGATGGCAGCGGCCCCATCCGCGTGTGTCCCCAAGCGGGGGACCGCATCGAGTGGGTTCCGTCCCATGCCCAGGACCGCGCGTACACCCTGCTGGACGCGGTCTTCGAGCGCCCCATCGAAGCCCGTGTGGGGCGTCCCATCAAGATCTCGCCGGCCCAGCGTGCCCAGCTCCCAGAGCGCGTCGAGTTCCTCCGCGTCTCCGAGGCCGTGCTGCCCGTTGCCGAGCGCTATGTGGCCACCGGCGTCGCAGCCCCTGAGGGCGGGCTCATGTCCTCATCCGGCCAGCCCCTGGTGCTGGTCCGTGATCTCCTGCCGAGGATCTTGTGGGTGGGCCGAAGCTGGGCGGAGACCGTGATGATGATAGGGGCCGGCTTCCTCGCGATTGGGATTGCCCTGGGATGGTGGCTGAGCGCTGGCGAATGAGTCGTCAGACTGCGGTCCACCGTGACACCGGGCGCTCCCCCCTGGAGACCAGATGTCTTTTTCCACTGGGCCTGAAGCTGTGATTGCCGACGGTGTGGTCGGTGTCTTCCATTACCACCTCACCGATGACGAGGGCACTGTCCTCGACAGCACCCGCGGGGAAGACCCGATGGCCTACCTGCACGGCAGGGGCGCCATGATCGAGGGCCTCGAGCGGGCACTCACGGGTCGTGCGGCCGGCGAGACCTTCACCGTGCGGGTCGAGGCCGAAGACGCCTATGGCGCGCTGGTCGACGCACCGGAACAGAAGGTCCGCAAGAACCAGTTCCCAAAGGACTTTCCGATCGAGGTCGGCCAGATGGTGCCCCTGGAGGGCGAGGGCGGCGCGCCCCTCAACGTCTGGATCAGCGAGGTCAAGGGCGCTTGGGTCACGTTGAGCCGCAACCACCCGCTGGCGGGCCAGGCCCTCAACTTCGAGGTCGAGGTGGTCGGCACCCGGCCGGCGAGCGCCGACGAGCTCAAGCACGGTCATGCCCACGGGCTCGACGGCTCCCACAGCCACGGCCACTGACGGTGTGGAAGGGGTCGCACTGGGTTGGCTTCACCCCAGCGGTGACGCTTCCCATGTGGTGCGCACCGGCTCCAGGTCCCAGCCTCCTGCGAGGGTGGGGGTCTGGGGCTGGGCGCGTCCGCGGACCGTGTCTCGGATCAGCGCGCACAGCTCGATGATGAACCGAGCCCCGTACAGCAGCACCGTTGCGGCGACGGCTGCACCGGCGTGGACGTGCACCAGTGCGAGGTCGGCGACCGTCGCGAATGGGCTGATGATCGCAATTGTGAGCAGGGCACCGTACACCAAGCCCCAGGTGGCTTCAGGGCCGTGTCGGCCCGAGCTGAGGGCGACCGACGGCGTGCCCAGTCGCGCCAAAACGCCCGACATCAGCCACCGCGCCGTGGTCCAGATCGAGCCGGAGACCACCGCCACGCTCAATCCGAGCACGAGGCCGTGGGCGAGCATCGCCACCCCCTCGGCCATGGCGCTGGAGAAGATGAGGTGCTGGACCAAGCCCTGGGCGAACAGGCTGAGGCCCAGCGTCGCCAGCCCGGCGACTGTTGCCAAGCCGAGCGCCGCGAAGCTGGCCATGCGAACCCGGCGTCCCCGCTGGAGCTGAAGCACCTGCTCTCGCCACTCCGCGTCCGCCCGGCGCGTGAGATCCAGCCGCGGGGAGTGGGGATGGCGGCCACAGGTGGCAGCGCCGTCGAGCGTGCGGCCGCACCGATCACAAGCGAAGCGGGGTTGAGGGGGCATGGAGGCTTCCTATCCGCGGTGGGGATCTTCGGTTCGGCCGGGCGCGGGCGGCTTGCAAGCAAATTGAGACACGGCTGGCGACGGGAAGTTCCCGGTGCGCGCCTTGCGGGCCTTTAGGGACGGTGTACGAAGCACATCCAATCGGGGAGTGCGAATGTCGTCAACGGATGCTGTGCCAGGAGTGAGCGAGCTTCTCGAAGAGCTCCAGCAGCTCATGGCGGGCCACTTTGGCCGCATCCAAGTGCGGGGTGAGGTCTCTCAGTTCACCGCCGCTCGGTCGGGGCACTGGTACCTCTCGGTCAAGGATCGGGACTCGGTGCTGAGCTGCGCGATGTTTCGGGGCTCCAACCGGTGGCTGGGCTGGCAGCCCGAGATCGGCGAAGAGGTGGTGCTGACGGGTGAGCTGGAGATCTACGCGCCCCGGGGATCGCTCAGCTTTGTCGTCCGCCACATGACCCGCGCGGGCGCGGGCACCCTCGCCGAGCAGATCGAAGCCATCAAGCGGCGCCTGGCGGCAGAAGGCTTGTTCGATCCGGCGCGCAAGCGGCCGCTGCCCGCGGTTCCGGCGATGGTCGGGGTGGCGACCAGCGCAACGGGCGCGGCCCTTCAAGACGTGCTTCGGGTGGCGGAGCAGCGCTTCGCCGGCATGCCGATCTTGATCGCCCCCTGCACCGTGCAAGGCGTCGGTGCGCCGGCCAGCGTGGTGGCGGCCCTGCGGGCGCTTGCCGAAGACGGCCGGGCGAGCGTGGTGA
This sequence comes from Myxococcota bacterium, assembly GCA_942491145.1. Lineage (GTDB taxonomy): Bacteria > Myxococcota_A > UBA796 > UBA796 > UBA2385 > CAXQUZ01. The sequence continues at coordinate 47,763 of CALOBC010000039.1, forward strand.
TCGTGGGCCGGGGCGGTGGCTCGGCCGAGGACCTGATGGCCTTCAACGACGAAGCCGTGGCCCGGGCGATCGCCGCCATGCCGATGCCGGTCGTGAGCGCCGTGGGTCACGAGACTGACGTGACCATCGCTGATCTTGTGGCAGATGTGCGCGCCGCCACCCCGTCGCATGCCGCCGAGCTGGTGGTCCCGGAGCGGGCGGCCTTGGTCGGGATGGTGGAGGGCCTGGGGCTCCACCTGCGCCTGCGCATGCGGCACCAGTCCGATCGTCGTCGGGCTCGGCTGGGGGCATGCCGGCTGCGCACGCCAGCGCTGGTCATCGAGCGGGCCCGCCGGCGGGTGGAGATCGCTGGCGACCGCATGGCCGTGTCCGCGGGGGATGCGGTGCGGATGCGCAGCCGCCGGTTGCTTGCGGCGAGCGAGGCGCTCCGTCGTCTCTCGCCACAAGCCGTCTTGGACCGCGGCTACGCCATTGTCACCGACGATCAGGGCACTGTGCTCCGCGCCCCAGACGCGCTCGCGGAGGGGCAGCGCTTGCGGGTTCGGCTCGCTCAGGGCGCCGTCCAGGTCAACGTCTTGGGACCTTCACTTGGGTGAGGGCTCGGACCGCTCGTAGCAGACCTCGGCGCCGTGGCCTTCCCGCCGCAGGGTCAAGCGACCGCGGGCGTGGGTGTCCAACACCAAGTACTCGGACCGCTGGTGCTGGTGGTTCGGCTCCACAATGGTCTGCTGCACGGTGTCGCCGGGACTGAGCCGGACCCAGCGGTGCTCGATCGGTCCGAGGGCCGGGTCCCAGCGGGTGGCGAGGATCAGCTCGGGTCCGCCGGTGGTGCTGGAGTCATCTTCACCGCCGGGCCGCCCCCGCAAGATCTTGAGCCGGCGCTGGCTGGGGACCGGATCCCGACCCGAGACCAAGTGGCAGCTCGGGTCGCCCCGCTCCACACCCGACTGGCGGGGGTCCACGACGGTGTTGTCATCGAGGGTTGTCCAGCCGACGGCATCCCGCAGCTCGTCGGTGCCGTCCGGGTTCAGGCGGCGTGTGGCCATCCCGTACACCACACTGGCGTCCTGCTGTTCGACGCTGTTGGACTCCAGCGCCAGCTCGATCGCCACCGAGTCGTGCAGCACGGCACGTGCCTCGGGGGTCCAAGCGGTGGTCACCAAGAAGGTGACGGTGGCAGCAGTGGCAGACAGGGCGACGCTCATGTTGCTGAGATCGGCAGCACTGCCGGTCGGGAACAGGGCGATCGTCCCCTTTTTCTGGCCGAGGGTGCAACAATCGGAAGTCGTGTGGAGGGGGACCGATGACCCAGGGCTCGGCGCCGGACAGTGCGACTCCAAGCTCACTGAGTGAAGACGGCCGACAATTGCCATCTATAGACCACTTTGGTGGTGCTTCGACGGGCGGAGGGGGCCTGACGCAAGCAGCGCTGCTCGCGGCCGTGCAAGCCCACGATGCCGTCATGGTGCTGGGCAAAGAGCTGCGCCACGAGCCCAATCGCGCACAGCGGGAGCTCCGGGCACGATCTGCGGCCGCTGCTGTGGCCCTGGCGGTCGAGGGCGGCCCAAGATGTGTGCTGACATTGGAAGCCCCGCTGCGTGGACAGGCCGAGGCCGGCAGCACCATTGTGTGCCGCTACCTGCGTGAGCTGGGCGTCTTGGACAACCAGATGGTCGTCGAGCGGCGCACCCGGTCCACCCGCGAAGAAGCGCTGGGCGCCCGTCGGGTGCTGCGCGGGCGGGGTCTACAGCGGGTGCTGGTGTTGACGACCTCGTACCATGTGCCCCGTGCACAGCAGATCTTCGAGGATGTCCTCGGGCCTGGGGCCACGGTCTGGGCGGCGGCAGATCTGGGACCGCTCGCGGCCGGTCGAGCGGCGGCGTGGATCGTTGAAGGCCGCCCCGACGCCCCCACATTGGTGGCCGAGGGCCGGGTGGAGCGGCGGTTCCATCGGCTGGCCCGGTGGCTGACCCCCTTGCCCCGGGCGGTGCGGTGGCAGCTGGAGGTGCAGGCCGGCGCCCTGCTCCGGGGCATGACTGGACTGGGGAAATGAGCCGGACGGAGGGTCAGTCCTTGGGGGCCTTCCCCGCCCGCGGTAGCCCCGCGAACAGACCCTGACGGGCGGCGCCCGGGGCGAGGGTGAGCAGGCGGCGACCCCGTGGTAGAGGGCCTTTGGGACTCTTGGGTGCGGGTCCGACCGGCGCTGTCTCGGACGCACGGGATGGCAGGCGCAGCTGGAAGACCGTCCCCCCCTCAGGGCCGCTGCGTGCCGTCAGCTCCCCGCCGTGGGCTTCCACCAGTCGACGACTGATGGCCAGTCCCAGCCCCGTGCCGGCCCGCTTGGTGGTGAAGAAGGGGATGAACAGCTTCTCGAGCGCGTCGGCTGGAATGCCCGGGCCATCGTCCTCCACGGTGATCTCAACGGCGGCGGCCCCTCTCCGCGACGGATCGGAGAAGCGGGTGGGACGGATCGCGACGCGCACGGCACCTGTCGGGCTGCCTTGCTGCGCCTCGACGGCATTCTTGACCAGGTTCAGCAGCACCTGGACGAGCTTGTCGGCGTCCGCCCACACCTCGGGCAGGGGCTCGTCCCCCTCGTGGTGGATCTCCTGGGTGAGCTCGATGCCGTCGTCACGTCCCTCCACCCGCGCCAGCGCGAAGACCCGGGCCACGAGGTCCACCAGGTCGATGCGCTCGGCCCGAACCATCAGCGGGCGGGAGTAGTCGAGGAACTGGTTGACCACGCCCGCCAAGCGGTCGGTCTCGTCCACAATGACGTCCAGCAGGTCTTCGAGCTCTTCGGCTGCATCCGGGTCTCCCCGGGCCTGGCGCACGAACTCGGCCGCACCCTTGATGCCTGCGAGGGGATTGCGGATCTCGTGGGCGAGTCCAGCCGCCATGGTGCCGAGGGCTGCGAGGCGGTGCTGCTCTTCGAGGGCCTCGAAGCTGTAGATGTTCTCGATGACCACAGCCGCCCGGTCGACGACTTCGGACAGCCGTCGGGTCTCTTCGCGGGAGAAGCCATCGGACCAGGGCGCCGACTTGAGGTTGAGCCACCCCAGGACCAGCTCGCCCGACATGACCGCGATGCTGAGATCGGCGTCCATGGCTTCGAGGGTGCGCAGGCGCAGGGCGGCCTCTTCGTGTCCCGGCAAGCGACGGCGGACCCGACGGCGGAGGGTCGACGCGGCGTACACGCGCTCTCCCGCGAGGAAGCCTTCGGTGAACGGGCGGGCCGCGATGGACGGCATCAGGGGCTGGGGCATCGGTCCCCGGCTGAGCCGAAGTCGGTAGGACCCGCGCTCTGGTGTCCACAGGTACAGGCTGGTCAGCGGCACCCGGCCCGATGCGTGCAAGTGCCCGAGAAGCTCGTCGCCCAGGCCATCCAAGCGAATCACCTTGGACAGCGCCACGTCAGCGGCGGCCACCGCTTCTTCCAGGCGCTGGCCCTGGCGGTTGAAGTACGCGAAGCCCAGGCGCTCCAGCCGGTTCTTCAGGGGCTCAAACACGCTGAGGAACAGTGCGCTCGCCAGGAACACCTGAAATGCGACGTGCAGCCGATAGTCGACCAGTGCCTCCGACCCGAGCACCGTGAGCCCGCCGAAGGTCAGCAGGATCAGGCTGGTGCAGCACAAGACGAGGATGCGGACGAACACCTCGTGCAGGTCGGGAAGCCGGTAGAGCTGGACAATCTGGTACAGGAAATACACGAAGGTGGCGCCGAGCACGGCCCCGGCGGGGGGAGCGGCCCCCTGGAGGAGGAAGCTCCGGCTCAAGGCGCCGGCCTGGTCGATGGTCTCGGGGGGGGCCAGGCTGCGGATGAGCAGCTCCAGCGTGGTGGCCAGCACCGTCGCCCCCAGCAGCCCCAACAGGTACCGAACCCGCACCTTGTGCACCGGCTGGTCGCTGAGCTGATGCTCGGTCCACAGGCGATTGAGGCTCAGCCCCAGACCGCCGAGAATGAAGATGGCCAGCATCACTTCGGGCCATGTGGCGCGGAGCTCGTCGCGGTAGGTGCTCACGTCGATGATGAGAAACGCGATGACCGCAGCGGACGAGAGCAGCCAGTGCCGGCGCAGGCGGGCCCGGGCACGGTGATCCGGTGGACCGAAGTACTCCTCGAGGAACCCGAGCAACGCGGGCGGCAGCAGGGTGCCCGACGCCGCATACAGGTAGCGAAGGGGGTTGAGGCCAGGCAGCAGGTACAGCGTGAAGCTGCCAAAGCACGCCGCTGCAAGCACAGCGACGACGAGGAAGGCCCGGCGGGCGGGGTGGGTGCGGTCACCGGACCAGCCCCGGATGCCGAGCGTGGCGCAAGCGGCTGCGGCGATGAGGTAGATGAGCGTGTTCACGGATGGTCCTCCGGGGGGCGCTCCCGCAACCGGGCCGCAGTGAACTCGTTATTCGGGCGGTGCCCATCAGGGGCGGCAGGAGGTCGAGATGGGGCGCGCGGCTGGACCTTTTTCGGCATTGCCGTCGGTGGCGGCCATCCTCGCCAGCCCCGAGCTGGACGGCGCTCCCCACACGCTCGTGGTGGCACAGGCCCGGCTGGAGCTGGACGACCAGCGGGCACGGCTGCGGGCGGGCGAACCGCCGTCATCCGACATCATTGCGCGGGTGCGGGCCCGGGTGCACGCCGCGCTCACCCCCCGCTTGCGGCGGGTCATCAACGCCACCGGCATCGTGCTCCACACCAACCTCGGCCGGGCCCCCTTCCCGGCGGCTGCCGCCCGTGCAGTCGCCGAGGTGGCCCGTGGGTACAGCAATGCCGAGCTGAACTTGGAGTCAGGGCGGCGGGGGGGCCGGCTCGCGGGCGTCACCGATCACCTGTGCGCTCTCACCGGTGCCGAGGCCGCGATTGTCGTCAACAACAACGCAGCAGCGGTGCTTCTCGCCTTGACCGCGCTCGCCCGGGACCGCGAGGTGATCGTCAGCCGGGGGGAGCTGGTGGAGATCGGTGGGTCCTTCCGGGTGCCCGATGTCATCAGCACGGGGGGCGCGCGCCTTGTGGAAGTGGGCACCACAAACCGCACCCGTGCCGCGGACTATGAAGCAGCCGTGAGTGACGACACAGCGGTCATTCTCAGGGTCCATCCCAGCAACTTCCGGCTCGTGGGCTTCTGCGAGCGGGCGGACCGGCCGGCCCTCGCCAAGCTGGCCCAGGCGCGCGGCATTCCTCTAGTGGAGGACCTCGGCTCCGGGCTCATCGGTGAGCCCCCGACAGCCCCCGAAGAGCTCGGCCCAGAGCGGGTCGAGGCCGCCTTGGCTGATGGGGTCGATCTGGTGTGCTTCTCGGGCGACAAGCTGCTGGGCGGTCCTCAGGCGGGCATCATCGTCGGAAAGGCGCCGTTGGTGAAAATCCTGCGTCACCACCCGCTGTACCGGGCGCTGCGGATGGACAAGCTCGGGCTGGCCGCACTGGAGGCCACGCTGGCGCTGTACCGAGCGGGCCGGGCCGCTGAAGTGCCGGCGCGGGCGCTGCTGGCCCGCACGTCGACGGACTGTGAGGCGACGGCAGCTGACCTTGCCCGGCGGCTGGGTGGCTGCGAGGTGCGCCATGACGTCGGCTTCTCCGGCGGTGGTGCCTTGCCGGGGCACCCGCTGCCCGGATGGGTGGTGGTCTTGCCCGAGGACCTGGGACCGGCGCAGCGTGTGGCCCGCCAGCTGCGGTTGGGTTCTCCGGCGGTGGTCGGTCGGGTCGCGGACGGCCGTGTGTTGTTGGATGTCCGCACTCTGCTGGCTGGCGACGCCGACGACCTCGTGCGCCGGATTGACCAAATGCGGGCAGCTTCGGTGCGGTGAGCGGGTCGCGAGGACCGGGGCGGTCGGTTAGTCGCGGCTCTCGCATGGGTCTTGCCCTGCGGATGAGGTCCGGTGGCACAAGGCTTCTACGAGCTACTCGGCGTCGATGAAGACGCTTCTCTCGATGCGGTGCGCGCGGCGTACCAGCGTCGTCTGGCTCAGCTCGTCCGCCGCTTGCGGGACTCCCGCCGGCTCGGCGCCGATGTCAGCATCCTCGAGTCCCAAGAACGGGACCTTCGGGCGGCGATGGACGTGCTCGCCGACCCGGTCCGCCGCCGTCGCTACGATGCGTACTGTCTGGCCTCTCGGGATGGCATGCCGTCGGGGGCCGAAGAGCTGTGGGAGCGGGCGCGCGCCTCGATGATCGATCCAAGCAGCGCCCTGGCGTTGGCGCTGGTCCGCCAGCTGACCCAATTGCCGGTCGGCGACCCGCTGCCGCTGCCGCCCGAGAGCCGTGTGCAGCGGGTGCAAGACCGCCCGGCGCGGGGCTCGAGTCGGCCGCCCGGCGCGCGAGGGGAGCCTGCCCGCAGCGGTGCGGGCCGCTGGGACGAAGACCGGCCCACGGTCAGTGAGTCCCCGCGTCCCACTGCGGTGCCGTCGACGGACTCCGGCATCCCCAATGTGGCCCTGCCGGCGGTGACGCTGGAGCCGTCCTGGATCGAAGCCAGCGCGGGCTCTGATCCCTTTCCCAAGGGTGGGCCAGTGGGTGTGCCGGTCGCCGAAGTCACCGATGTGGTCGAAGACTACGACGACGACTATGACGAGTACAACGACGACTTCGACGATGACTTTGGCGACGACGCCCACCGCGAGGGGGGGCAGGACTTCATGGAACCTGACCTCTTTGCGCCAGATCTCTTTGCTGCGCCGGAGCCTCCGCGGGTGACGCCAGCACCGGTCTTCCAGATGCCGGTGCCGAGCCTGCCTGCGGTCCCCGCCGACCCGGTCGAGCGCTTGGCCCAACAACACGGCGCCACGGGGGCCTTCCTCGCTGGTGTGCGGGAGCTGCGCGACATGTCCGTCGAAGAGCTGTCTCGGGCCACCCGCATCAGCACCCGCTACATCTCGGCCATTGAAGAAGACGGCTACGACCGGCTGCCGTCGGCGACCTTCGTGCGGGGCTACATCAAGCAGATCCAGCGGGTGCTTGAGGTTGACGACGATGGCCTCGTGGACGCGTTCATGGAAGCCTACCGGGCGAACCGCGAGTGAGCGGCGCACGCATCCACAGCGTTGTGGCCACGGATCGGGGGCGCCTCGATGCGGCACTCGCCGACCTGCTGGTGCTCTCGCGGTCCCGCTTGCAAGTGTTGATTCGCGAGGGGGCCGTCACGGTGGACGGTGTCGTGGAGACGCGTCCCCGCACGAAGGTGGACGGGGGCCAACAGCTGGTGGTGATGGAGCCACCCCCCCCGCCGACGGAGCTGGTGGCCCAGGATCTTGATGTGCCGCTCCTCCATGTCGACGACCACGTGGTGGTGGTCGACAAGCCCGCGGATCTGGTGGTCCACCCCTCCCGGGGCCACATCGATGGAACCCTCGTCAATGGCCTGCTGCACCTGATCGCAGAAGCCAAGGTCAGGCTGGGCGAGTTCCCGACCCCGCCCACGCGGCCCGGCATCGTCCATCGTCTCGACCGCGGGACCAGCGGCGTGATGGTGGCCGCCCGCACGGCCGATGCCCTGCAGCACCTCGCCGGCCAGTTCGCGGCCCACACGGTCCATCGTCGGTATGCCGCGCTGATCTGGGGCCAGCCCAAGCACCACACGGGCACGGTGGACGCCGCGCTGGGGCGCCATCCCAAGGATCGGCTGCGGGTCGCGGTGAACCCCGAGGGCCGCCGCGCGGTGACCCACTATGAGGTCATCGACGAGGCTCGCTACGGAATTGCCGGGGATGCCCAGGGTGGGGTGATCAGCCTGCTCCGGTGTCAGCTCGAGACGGGCCGCACCCACCAGATTCGGGTGCACATGCACCACATCGGCCTGCCCATCGTCGGCGACCCTCTCTACGGGCGCAAGCGTCCGGTGCCAGGGCCGCTCAAGGCGCTGCTGGAGCCCCTCACCGACCAGATGCTGCATGCCGGTGAGCTGGGCTTTGTCCACCCCGGCACAGGGGCTCGGGTCCAGTTCAGCACCCCGCCGCCTGCGGCCTTCCGCGCGGTGCTCGATGGCCTGGGCATGGCCATTCCCTTCTTGGGTGCGGTCCCCGAGGACTGAGTCCCCGGGCTGGGTCCCCGGGCTGGGTCCCCGGGCTGGGTCCCCGGGCTGGGTCCGGTGCAAGACATGCGAAGGCCCCGGCCCCCCAGTGTGGGAAGCCGAGGCCTCTCTTGCATCAGCGCTCAGCGGAGCTCAGCACTCACACGCGGTCACACCGCCGGCATCGGGGCAGCTGGTGTGGCAGTCCACGTCGGGAACGCACTCGACCGTGGAGTCGGCATCGCTCTCGGCGGTGATCTGGTTGGCGACGATGCTCACGCAGAAGGGCTCGCCATCGCTGGCGCAGGGGCCGCAGGTGACACCGAAGCCTTCGAGGGTGGAACAGGCCACAGCCGGGTCTTCAGAGCCGGTCAGGTCAGCCAGGAGGACCGCGAGGTCGCGGGCGTCGAGCTCGCCGGAGAGGGTGCCGCCACCGAAGTAGGAGCAGTCGGGGGCGAAGTCACCGGTCATCTCGAGACCGTTGATGGTCACCTGGACACCCGCCGCGTCGATCGTGGTGTCCTGGGGACCGATCTGGACGGTGGGGTTGCTGAACTCAGCGGGGGGGAACGCGATGGAGGGGTTGCAGTAGTCCTGCTTGCCGCCCGCATCGACGCTGATGGCGCCCAGCATGGTCAGCTCGGTGTCGGCGACTGCCTCGACGCCGAGGAGGATGTCCTGCTCAAGCAGGCTGCCGATGAGGCCGCCAAGTGCTGCGGGCTCGACGAAGTTCGCCTGGCCGAGTGCCACGCGGTAGCCTCGACCGGTCAGGTCGCAGCTGACGGGGGTGCCCACGTCGCTGGTGCTGAAGTCATGGGACTCGCTGCCGCCGCCGTCGCAGAACGAGATGACGCTCGTGTAGCTGGTGGAGGGGGTGAGCGGGGAATCGGGGGTGAAGTACACCTTGCCGTCGTCCGCGGTCCAGGTCGAGCCGCCCACGTCGGTGCCGCCGCTGTCGGACAGGCTGATGCTGGCCGATGCGTCTGCTGCCGAGAGGGTCCAGCCGATGTCGTCCCGGTAGTGTGCCGAAGCATCGCCGGGCAAGAAATTGGTGGCCTGGATGTCGCAGGCGCTGCTGCCGCCATCGCCGCCGCCGTCTGCGCCGCTGTCGCCCTTGCCGTCGTTGCTGCAGGCAACCAAGCCGAACATGGCTGCGAACCAGAGAGTCTTGTTCATGAGTCCTCCTCCATCATTGCCACTGGGAGCCCCGCTGAGGGCAAGGCACCTGGAACTGTAGTGGAGCCGAGATGCTCCGCGCGCGCACGTTACTCGTCAATTTGGCCTCTGTCAATCGGGCCGGCGCAGTGCCGCGCCTCTCGAACACGTGGTGCTCAACCGCCTTCCCGTGCTTGGCGGCGGTCGCTGGGCGCGGTGGCCCTGCTCAGGTCTTGCCGAGCTTTGCACCGATTTCGCCCACCAGGGTCTGGAGCAGCTTGTCCTCATCCGCATCGAGGTTGCCGCGGGTCTTGTCCTGGAGGATCTCCAGAATGGCCAAGTTGTAGGCCGCCAGATCGGGGTTGGTCTGGGAGGCCCCGGAGGGGTCCTTGACCTCGCCGAGTGCGACATAGGCGGACTGGCCCAGGCTGACGAGGAGGTGGGCGAAGGTGGCGGCAGGCTTGGACATTGGGGGCTCCGGTGGCCAGCGAAGGGCTCGCCAGCAGCGGGGTGGGGGAGTGCGGGTCCATGCCGGCGACGTCAGCCGGGCTGGGCTCCGCGCTATATCGAGAAGAAGACCGTGCCGCCCCGGTCGCCCCGGCGCAGCGTGATGGCGGCTTGATGACGATGGCCGCTCTTTTCGACCTTGAGCCGCTGGCGCAGCGCGTCGGCTGACTCAATCGGGGCACCGTTGACTTGCACGATGATGTCCCCGGTGCGAAAGCCGGCCCGGCCGAGCTCGCCATCGGGGGACACCCGCGCGATGGGCACGCCCACACCGGGAATGCCCCGACCGAGGGAGATGCCGAGCACTTCCTCGAGGGCGCGGTCCACCACGGAGGGCGGCACCGCGCCGGTCGCCACATGCACGACCACGGGCGCACTGTCTCGGGCCAGCTCAAGCTCAACCTCGGCCCCCGGCTCAAGCGCCGACAACCAGGCGTTTAGATCGGCCACCGACTGGACCTCGTGGCCACCGATGCGGCGAATGCGGTCGCCGCGCAGCACGCCGACCAGGGCACCGCCACCCTCGGGATGCACCCGCAGGACGTGCACACCGACCTTGCGCCCCGACGGGCTGCGCTCCACCCGGTCGGCCAGGTCCACACCGAGCCAGGGCAGCTGGACCGTGCCAAACTGGACGAGGTCCCGGGCGACCTTCAGGGCGCGGTCGGCCGGAATGGCAAACCCGATGCCCTCGGCACCTTCCCGGATGGCGGTGTTGATGCCGATCAGGCGCCCCGTCACCGACAGCAGGGGCCCACCGCTGTTTCCGGGGTTGATGCTGGCGTCGGTCTGGATGAATTCCTGGTAGACGCGGTCCGACGTCTCGAGGGGGCGGCTGACCGCGCTGACCACGCCGGTGGTGACGGTGTGGCCGAGCCCGTAGGGGTTGCCGATGGCGATGACCGGTTCGCCGAGCAGCAGGTCGCTCGACGTGCCGATGGGCACCGTGGGGAGGTCCTTCGCCCCCTCCAAGCGGAGCACCGCGAGGTCCAGCTCGGACGCCCCACCGATGAACCGGGCGGAGAAGGTCCGCCCATCGCTGGTGCTTGCTTGGATGCGCTGGGCTTGCTCCACCACATGGTAGTTGGTGAGCACAATGCCTTCAGAGTCAATGATCACGCCCGAGCCTTCGCCGCTGCTGACCTGGGGACGGCGAAAGAAGTCCACATAGGTGGTCTCGGTGGTGATGGAGACGACGGCGGGGGTGGCGGTCTCGGTCGCGGCGACCACAGCGGTGCGGCGGAGGTCTCGATCGTCGGGAATCGGGGCCTGCACAGCGGTCAGTGGGCCCGCATGGGAAGGGCTTTTGGGGGGGGCGGACGGGTCATCGGGAGCGGTCGCCAAGGCCCCGGCAGCCACCGTGCCGAGCACGCCGAGAAAGGCACCAATGGCAATGCCATCCAGGCGACGCTTGGGAACAGGCATCGGGGCTCCGCAGCGAACAAGTGGGTGGAACTGGGCCGGATCGGGAATGGGCGCACATCAGGCGGTATTCACCGAGGCTGCCGCGGCAATGCCCGGGACCCGGTCGGTGTTCCCTTTCCTTGGGTGTTCTGTCTGCAGTGTGCTGTCTGGGGTGCCCGGCATGGGCCGGCGGACTGGATGGCGGCTTGCCTTCACGCTACGTCCCGACCCCCTGGGCCTCATGCCCGGCTTGTTGAGGTTGCTTCTCCGATGCCCGTTCACTCTGCCCGGCCCATGCGTCTCTTCTCCATGGGTCTGACCGCTCTGGGCCTCGTGCGGGGGGCCCGTGCACTGGCGCTCATCGCGGCGGTCTTGTGCTGCGCTGCCCCCTCTGTGGCCGAAGCCAAGCGGGTGCTGCCCGCCGACATGCCGGTCCAAGAGCAGTATGAGAAGGGCCTGAAGTACCTCAAGCGCGGCTACTACGTGCGTGCCCTGGAGATGTTTAGCCTGATCCGCAACTTCCACCGCGACGACCCCCTCGCGGTGAAGGCAGAGCTCGCCATTGCCGACCTGCACTACAAAAAGGCCGACTGGGCCCAAGCGCGGCTGGCGTATGAGGACTTCATGCGGTGGCATCCCCGCAGTGAGGACATGGACTATGTGGTCTGGCGGTTTGGCCTGACCATGTACAAGGACGCAAGCCGCTGGTCCCAGCGCGACCAGAGCTGGACCCGCTCGGCGGTGGACACGTGGTCCGGGTTCAAGCGCCGCTTTCCCGACAGTGAGCACCGTGATGAGGTCACCGAGAAGCTCACCGAGTGCCGCAACCGACTCTCGAAGAAAGAGCTCCAGATCGCCCGCTTCTATGAGCGCCGCGCGGCTTGGCCAGCGGTGGAGGGGCGCGCCCGGGGCTTTGTGACCGTGCACCCCAACAGCCGCTACGCGCCCGATGGTCTGGCGCTGCTCGCCGAAGCCTACGCATGGCAAGGCAAAGACGACCTCGCCACGCAAGTCCTGGGCGAGCTTCAAGAAAAGGACGCCCGCCTCGCGGAGCGTGCCCGGGCGCGCGTGGAGCGGGCTGAGCCGGAACCGAAGTGAGTCCGCTGGTCCTGCTGCTGCTGGCCTGCACGGGCGGTGACAAGACCAGCCGAGACACCACTGAAGGGCCCGACCCCGACCCGGCGACGGTGCCCGGCCTGCGTCTGGCTGCCGACGCCTGGGCGCGGCTGGACGGGGACGACGATCCCTACCGGGTTGAGGGCGACGACGAGGTCGAGTGTTCCCCCCTCGGGTGGAAGTCCGAGTCGGGCTTCTTCGAGATCGAGAGCGACTACTGCGCCAAGGCGACCTGGGCCCAGCCGCTGCTGGGGGATGTGGCGGCCGGCGACACCCTGGAATTTGTGTTCTGGCACCTCGATCTGTGGGCCGATCCGCCGTACCGAGCAACCCTCGATATGGCGATCGAAGGCGACGCCATCTGGCACTATGAAGTCGACGTGCCGTCTTCCGAGAATGTCCTTCAGGTCGAGGTCTTGGTGCCAGTGAGTGCGGCCCAAGGCGCCACGGCGACGCTGCACCTCGACAACCACGGGGTGAACTCGTGGCGAGTGGGTGAGGTGAGCTTGGTGGCCGCCGAGCCCTAGGAAGGTCTAGGGGCGACGTTGCTTGCGCAGGCCCTTCTCCAGGGCACCCCGCAGGAACTTCGGCAGCCCGCCTCGGTAAGCGGTGGCGACCTCTTGGGCGGACTCGGGCGACACGCTGGCCCACTCCCGGAGCAGCCGCGCAGTGGCCCGGCGCACGTGGGGCTCGTCGTCCCGCAGCCAGAGGGTCAGGTGGGGCGTCAGGATGTCGTCGATGGCGTCGCCGACGAAGGCCACCCGCCGGTCACCCAAGCGAGCGCGAAGGGCGGCCGCAGCGGGGCCCTCGACCGGCACCGGCAGTGCAGCCATACCAGCGATGGTGGCGGCCCTGCGCTGGGGAATCAGGTCTTCCCGCCAGCTCCCGAGCGCCTCGGCCACCGGTGCTTGAACCGCCATGAGGGCGGGACCCAGCACCAGCCAACCGAGGGCATCGGCGGTCTGGATGTCGTCGACCATCTCCATCCAGCTCTCCGCCAGATCGAGTGCAGCGGCGGGGTTGTCCGGCAGCGCGGCCGCGGTGAGTCCGATCGCCACCAAGCCGTCCTCGAACGCGGTGGAGAACAGCATCCGCAGCCCGTCTGCGTCCTTTTCCAGGTCCACTCCGCCCGCTGCCCAGGTCTCGGTCAGCACGCGGGTGATGTCGGCGCCACCTACGCCACGAATGCCGCGCAGTGGGGCAATCTGGCGCGCCACCCGCCGCGCATGGGCGACGGTGGATGCTTCGGCAAGGGCGGCTTGGGTCTCGTCGACCGAACGCATGGGCACTCCTGGGGGGCGCCGCTGTAGCCGGCGTGTGTCGCCGACACCAGGGCCGTTGTCCTCCCAAGGGCAGCCCTCAGGGCGGCGGCAGGGCGAGGCTGGCCACGCTACGGGACGCGCCGATGCACGCAAGGGATTGGCGGGGAGGGCCCCAAGATCCCGGATGAGAGGTCCTCGATGCCCACAGACCGCCGGGACGATGGTGCCCGGGCCGCGCTGAACCCGAACTCCGTCGTCCGCAAGATGCTGATGTGGTGGTTTCGGGCCCCGTGGGGTCAGACCCACGTGTCGGTCAACATTGCCGTCGAGATGAGCCCGGCCTTGGCTTACCTCAGCGCCCTGCGCGACCAGGATCCCGAGCTGCCCAAGGTGACGGTGCAGCACTTGCTCGCGGGCGCGGTGGGCCGCACGCTCAGCGCATTTCCGATGGCCAATGCCCGCATCGTGGGCAGCCGCATCGTGCCGCAGTCCCGGGTGGGGGTCGCGATGCCCGTGAACTTGGTCGGCTCGGACCAAGAGAAGGGCGGCGAGCTCGGCATGGCCCTGGTGGAGGACGTGCACAAGCGCAGCCTGAGGGAGATCTCCCAACACACCCGCAAGGCGGTGGCCGGGGAGCGCACGGGGCGGTCCACCAACCGCTTCATGCGGGGGATGAAGGCGCTGGGCCTCGCGCTGCCCCAGCCGGCGCTGGATCGGATGCTGAACTCGATGCACGCGGCGTCTCAGAACCCCTTGCTGGCCGAGCGTTTCCACGAGATGTACCCCGTGACCGCGGGCCTCACGAACCCGGGCGCCGCCATCGCGTCGGTGGAGGGGGTGCGCATCCTCGGGGGCGCCTTCACGCTGCCCCAGCGCCTCGTGCACATCGGCACGCTGTGGGGGATCTCCCCCATACACGAAGACGTGGTGGCCATCGGCGGCAAGGCCGTGGTGGGGCCGGTGCTCCCGGTGATGCTGATGTTTGACCACCGGTTGGTCGACGGTGTGATGGCCGGCCGGATGTTGTCGTTCTTTGCCCAGATCCTCCGGGACCCCGTCGCGGTCTTCGGAGCTGAAGGCGCACGCCAGGGGCTTGATCATGCTTGAGTTGCCTTCCCCCCGGGTGTCGCTGCAGACTGCCCACGGCCCCATCCCCGACATCACGTGGATGCCCGATGCCACCCGGGCTGTCGTGCGCACGGTGGATGCCGAAGATGTCGACCGGATGGGCATTGACGCCATCATGGTCAACGCCTTTCACGTGTCGCTGCGGCCCGGTGCCCGGCGGGTGCAGCGCCTCGGTGGGCTGCACTGCTTCATGGGCTGGGATGGCCCGATTGTGACGGACTCGGGCGGCTTTCAGGCCTTGTCCCTCATTCGCGAGAACCCCAAGAACGGCAGCATCCAGAACGACGGCCTGCGCTTCAAGCCGCCCGATGGGGGCAAGACCGTGCGGCTGACCCCTGAGAAGACGGTGCAGATCCAGTTCAACTTGGGCACGGACGTGGTCATCTGCCTCGATGACTGCACCGATCCCGCCGCCCCCCGGGAAGAGCAGGAGCGCTCGGTCACCCGCACGATTGCGTGGGCCCGCCGGGGCTTTGAAGAGCACGCCCGGCGCTTGGACCAGTGGCGCGGGAATGATCTGCCCCCGCGCATTGTGGGGGTGATCCAGGGCGGCCTGGACGTGGGCCTGCGCACCCGCTGCGCCGAGGCCCTCGTGGACCTGGGCTTTGACGCCTATGGCTTTGGGGGCTGGCCCATCAACGAAGAAGGCCGGCTGCACATCGAGATGTTCGAGCTGCTGCACTCTTTGCTGCCGCCGGATGCCCCCCGCTTCGCGCTGGGGGTTGGTCGTCCCGAGCACCTCGTGGCCGTGTCCCGGCTCGGCGCCTCCACCATCTTCGACTGTGCCCTGCCCACCCGGGATGCCCGTCGGTATCGGCTGTTTCGCTTCACCGGGGAGCCCCTCAACACCGTTGGCAGCTTCTGGAAGTACACGTACTTGCTTGATGAGGACCACGCGGGCGACAATGGTCCCGTGGACGAGACGTGTGATGGCCCTTGCTGCAAGCGCTACAGCCGCGCCTACATCCACCACCTCGCCCGCATCAAAGACCCCCTGGGGCTGCGGCTCTCGACGCTGCACAACCTGCGGTTCTACGCGCGGCTGGTGCAGATGCTGCGGGACGAGCGGGCAGGGTCACTGGCCTGAAGGTGGCTCTTCGGGGCGCGCCAGCACAAAGCACAGCTCGCCGGGCGTCATGTGTTCTTCGACGGTCCAGCCCAGGCGCTCGGCGATGTCGAGGGTGCGGGCCCGGTAGGTGTCTTCCATGCCCTTGGCCTTGTTCGACAAGGACCGCGTGGGCCAGCTCACCAAGAAGCGCTTTGCGGGAATGCCCTTTAGCAGGGTCATCTCGTTGACGCTGAGCGTGTGGGCCAGACAGGGCAGGGCCTTGAGCAGGATGGCGAGGTCGGCGTCGGGCAGCTCGGTCGGTGCGCCCAGATCCCCGACAGCTGCGGTGGCATTGACGTCCAGCATCGGCAGGGCCTTGCCCAAGAACTCGATGATCTCCACGCCGATGTCGACACAGTGCAGGCTGGCCGGCCGGGCGTCGGTGAAGGCCCACGACAGCGGCCCCATGCCGCACGCCAGATCGAGCACCCGGTCAGTCGGGCGGACGACTTGGGCCAGCAGCGCGACATGCTCGTCGATGCCCGCGAGGCGCTCTTGGGTGGACGCGTGGGTGGACATGGCCCGCACGCAGGCTTCTCGCCGGGCCACCGGGTCGGTCCCTGCGGTCTCGATGTGGGCCAAGAGCTTCGACCAGCGCGGCCGTCCGGGCATGTAGGCACCAAAGAGCTGGTGCAGCTGACGCTGGGTGGACTTTCGGGCAGCGGTGGCGTCGCCAGGGTGCTTGCGCAGGGCGTCCGTGGCCAGGCGGTGCACCAGCTTGGGGTCGACGCCTCGGTAGCGCTTGGACCCCAGCACGCCCTGCACCACGGTGTCGAGGGCACTCATCGCTGGGCCTCCGTGCTGGCCGGCCACTGGGCACTGGCCATCGCCCACTTGGCGTCGCGGTCGGGGGTGGGGAATGCGTAAAATGCCGAAAACACTGATGGGTGAGCCATGATCAAGTCCTGAAGCGCGGGCGACTGGGGAGGGACGATGACCCGCGCGAAGGGGTAGGTCGGGTGGTACTCCAGCGGGCCATCCCGCCAGCTCAGGTACAGCGGCGAGCCGCCCAGGGGCACCACGTGGCCGATCTCGGGGTGTGCGCCGAGGATCTGGGCGTGGAAGAAGGCGTGGGCGGTGCCGAGGAAGTCCTCGAGGGACTCCTGGGGGAAGCCCCAAAGGAAGAAGCAGCGGGTGTGCATGTGAGGGATGGCGCGGTCGATGCCGGCCAGCGCCTTTTGCACCGTGAGCCCCTTGGAGATCTGGCCCAGCAGGCGGTCCGAGCCGGCTTCGATGCCAAAGGCGACGCTGGACATGCCCCGGTCGGCGAGGCTGGCGATCCACTCGGGATCGACCTTTCCCGCCCGGGCGAAGCCGCCCCACTTGAAGCGGAGGCCCCGGCGCTCGAGACCATCGAGGATGGCTTCGACCCTGGGTCGGGACAGCAGGAAGATGTCGTCTTGAAACGCGACAGTGCGCACTCCGTGGGTGTCCCAGACGTGGGCCAGCTCGTCGACGACCGCCTCGACGCTGCGCTTTCGCACCCTCCGGGACTCGTACGACGGTATCTCGCAGAAGCTGCACTTGTACGGACAACCCCGTGCGGTGACGCTGGTGTAGACCGAGTAGGCGGCGAGGTCCAGGTCGTCGACTCGGGGCGTGGGCAGGATGTCTTGGTCAATGATGAGGTCGCGGTCGGGCGTGTGGAAGGGGCCCTCTGCGTCGTGCCCAGACAGCCCGCTGACCTTGCGCAGCTCCTCGGTTCGCAGGGCCTGCATCAGCTCCACCACGGTGTGTTCGCCTTCCCCCCGGCAGATGAGGTCGATCCATGGGAAGGCCCTGATGAGCTGCCGGGCAACCGTCGTGGGGCCGGGTCCGCCGAGCACCACCCTTCGCTCGGGGCGGCGCTCCCGCAGCAAGCGCACGGCCGCGACCACCAGCGGCAGCGCGTTGGACATGAGGCTGAACCCGAGCACATCGGCCGAGTCGTCCAGGGACGCGGCGAGGGCTTCGGGGTCTTCCCGCTCGGCGGGACTCAGGGTCTGAAGGTCTCGCAGCTCGACGACATAGCCAGCGGCTTCGAGGGAGGCGCGCAGCCAGAGCAGGCCCAGCGGCATGTAGCGCTGGCCGGGGTCGGTCATCCACAGGTTGACCAGGGTGATGTGGGGCCTCATTGGGCGGGCCCTGGGACGTGGCGGGAACGCAGCTCTTGCACGGTGGACTCAAGGTCGGGGGACAGGGCCACACACCGGTCCAGGGCGTCGTCGGCTTCTGCCCATCGATGGAGGTGGAGCAGGGCAGCCCCTCGATTCAACCAGGCTTCGGGAAGCTCGGGAATGGCGTGCAGAACCGTGTTCATGAGGGACAGGGCTTCATCGGGGCGACCCAGGTGGCACAGCACACCGGCGGCGCTGCAGTAGAGGTGGGCGGCGGCATCGGGCTGGTCCGCGGCACCTTGCATACACACGGCCAGGGCCTCTTCATGGCGGTCCAGTGCACACAGGCACCGCACCCGCTCGGTGGTCGCGGTGAAGCGGATGGTCCCCCCGCACCGGGCGTCGGCGGCAGTCAGCGGGGCCAAGGCATCGTCGAGCGCACCCTCCAGACGCAGCAAGTGGCCCTGCCAGAGCAGCAGCTCGGGCAAGCGGGCGGTCAGCCCCGAGAGGGCCGCAGCGGTGGGCCTTCTTCGGCCGCACAAGCCGGCGAGGCGCACGATGGCATTCATCAGGTAGGGCCAGGCCTGGGCCGTCGGGAGGGAGAGGGCCCGAAGATGCACTTGCAGGGCATCTTCGGGCTGGCCGGTGAGCTCCAAGCAGCGGCCCGTGGCGTAGCGGACGGCGCTGGCCTCGAAGGTGTCGCCGAGGGCGCGGGAGTAGGCCTGCGCTGCGGCCAGTGCGGCGTCCCGAAGCACCACGGGGGGGACCTCTGGGGACGTCGTGACCGGGGACTTGGGGGAGGGGCTCATGGGCGCACCGTATCATCCGCGGCGGTGTGGTACGGCTGCAAGATGCCTCGGCACTGCCGCAGTCGTGGGCATTCTGGGCGGGTGTTGCCGCCAGAGCAGTGATGATCAGGTGCCAATGGGTCCCGTGCGGGAGAGGGGGAGCTACGAGGGAGGCAGCAGTCCCATCTCGGCGACTGCTCGGCCCCGACGTCCCGCCCCTGGCAGCCGTTGCCCCCTGGCAACCTGCTGCTCGATGGTTTTCTCGGAGGCCCAACCCTGGTGTGGCACCCGTGGCCCAGATGGCCCGCCGCGCGCAGGACTCCCTACGACCAGACTCCTGGAAGACCCATCGTGCAGGCATTTGCCTCGCTCGGCCTCGCCGAGCCCCTCGTCCAAGCGGTTCTCGCTTGTGGCTATGACACCCCCACGCCCATTCAAGCCGAAGCCATTCCGCCCCTGTTGGACGGCCGCGACGTGCTTGCCGCCGCCCAGACCGGAACCGGCAAGACGGCCGCGTTTGCGCTCCCCGTGCTCCAGCACCTCGCGGAGCATCCCTCCCGCGGCCGGCGGAAGATTCGGGCGCTTGTGCTGACCCCCACGCGGGAGCTCGCCGCCCAGATCGGCGAGAGCTTCAAGAACTACGGCGTGAACCTCGATCTGCGCCACCACGTCATCTTCGGTGGTGTCGGCAAGGGCGCTCAGCTCGCGGCACTGCGCGGCGGCCTCGACATCCTCGTGGCCTGCCCCGGCCGCTTGCTCGACTTGTACGGTGACGGTGTCATCGACCTGTCGGCGGTGGACTTCTTCATCCTCGATGAAGCCGACCGCATGCTCGACATGGGCTTCATCCACGACGTTCGCCGCGTCTTGCGGGTGCTGCCCCGCGACCGCCAGAACCTGCTCTTCTCGGCGACCATGCCCAAGGTCATCGTGGAGCTGGCCAAGGACTTCCTGCGCAACCCGGTCCATGTTGAGGTCACCCCCCAGTCCTCCACGGTCGAGAAGATTGACCAGAAGGTCATGTTCATCGAGCGCGGCGACAAGCGGCGCCTGCTGGCGAGCTTGCTGAGCGGCGGTGAGGTCGACCAGGCCATTGTGTTTACGCGCACCAAGCATGGCGCCAACCGGCTGGTCGAACAGCTCGACCGGGCCGGCATCGGGGCCATGGCCATCCACGGCAACAAGTCCCAGAACGCGCGGACCCGGGCGCTCGACGCCTTCCGCGGCGGCAAGCTGCACGTGCTGGTGGCGACCGATGTGGCCAGCCGCGGCATCGACATTGACGGCGTGTCCCACGTCTTCAACTACGACCTGCCCAACGAGCCCGAGAGCTACGTGCACCGGATCGGTCGCACCGGCCGGGCGGGACGTGCGGGCACGGCCATCGCGTTTTGTGATGAGTCCGAGAGCGACTACCTGCGCGCTATCGAGCGTCTCATCGGCCAGAGCATCGAGATCGACCTCGAGCATGAGTGGCATGCGCCCAACGCCATGCCAGGGCGTCGCTCGTCGTCGTCCGCCCGTCCTGCCCAGTCCCGTCCCAGCGGTGGTCGGGGAGGCCGAGGTGGTCGTGGCGGTGGCGGAGGCCGCGGTGGTGGTGGAGGCCGCAGCGGCGGCGGTGGCGGTCGCAGCAGCGGCGGCGGTCGCAGCGGTGGTGATGGCGGCGGTGGCCGTCCCCGCGGCGACAGTGGCTGGCGCTAGTCGACACGCGGAGTGGTGAAGCAGGCCGCAGCGGCCTGACTTCGCCAAGATGCTGACAAGCAGGCTCTTCACGGGGCCTACTTGTGCGCGTTTTGGGTTGCGTCTCGGAGGGCACCAGCTCGGGACGAGGACCCTACTCGGCGCGCAAGGAGCGCACCCGCAGCGACTCGCCGGTGTCTTCGATGTCGACCATCACTTCCAAGTGGAGCGTCTGGCCGGCCTTCACGGGCAGGGACTCCAGGCGCTCGTGGAGCTGCCACCCCCAGTGGGTGTGGGGGCCGAGGGGGCCGGTGCTCAGCACGAGGGTCTCGTCGAGCTGGATGTCGAACCACGTGATGATGCGGCTGACTGCGCCATCGGTGCGTACGGGGAGCTGACAGCTCAGGACCGATGGCACTTGGGGATCGGTCAGGTCGACGTAGAACAGCTTGGTGGGGGCAGTGATGCGCTCCCGATCTGGGGGTTCTGCATACAGCGGCGAGGGGTGCACAAAGAGCCCGTCAGTGGCCAGCTCTCGCAGCGGTCCCAGGTCGATGGACCAGCGGTCTTCGAGCGCGGTGAGGCGCACACCTGCTGGCAACGGGCCCTCCGCCGGCTCATCGAGGGCCATGGCCCAGACCGAGAAGCCCGTGGGCAGCAGCCGTCCGCCGGGCTTGAGCCAGCGGGCCCGGGCATCCGCGATTGCGCCGAGAACGCCCTCATCAAAGGGATCAAGGCCAAAGATCTCGTGGACGAGCACATCGACGGTGCGGGGTGGCTCGTGGTCGCAGGCTTCGCCCCGAACCAGAGAGATGGGCACGTGGGGGGCGTTGGCGGCCACCAGTCCACGGGCCGCTTCGATGATGTCGGTCTCTTCCACCGCCCACACTGATCTGGCGCCGGCCAAGGCCGCGAGCACCGTGAGGATGCCGCTGCCACAGCCCAGCTCTGCCACATCTTTGCCGCGGACATGCCGGTAGATGGCGGCGGCATACCCGTCGACCCGGGCCACATCCGCGACCATCGGGAAGTGGGCGTCGACCTTGCCAAACCCATCGGCGAGGCAGCGGTCCAGCCCGACCACGTGCAGCAGGTCATTCTCGAGCAGCTCGTCGCCAAGCCGCTGCACCTCTTCGGGCTCGTACCAGTCGTAGAGCTCCTCCTGGGCACGGGCGAGGGTCGTCGGTTCACCAAATGCCGCAAAGACACGCAGGTGATCTGGATTGAGGTTGGTGACCAGCGGCGAGGAGACAGACCCCCGGGCTGTGAAGCGGTCGGGGCCTTCGAGCTGGAACACTGCCGCGCGGGCGGCCCGAAAGCGGAACGGAGCGTTGATGGGCGCCGCGGCGGCATTCCCGGATGCTTCCGTCGTGGGGTCGGACACCACAACTCCGTGCCTCCGCCAGTCGAGTGGCAGGGGTGCCGGACCAGGAGGGAGTGCCGGTGCCGGGTATCCCGAGGGGGCCGCGGTGCCCCGTCTGGGACGTGAAAGGGCGCGGTGGCCCCCGTGCTGCCCGTCGGTCAGCGGCGGCCGGGACCGGTGTTCTTGCGTTCCTTTGGCTTGCGTTGTTTCTTCTTCTTGGCTTGGTTTTGCTGCCGACGCCGCTCGGACTGGGACGGCGGCCCGCCAAAGTGTGTGCCCACGCCCAACTTTGCGTAGACCCCTGGCACTGTGCCCCATGTGTTGCCTGGGGTGTAGTCGGGCAGGTTCTGGGGGGTCAGCACCCGCACACCGACGCCCGCATTGATGCCCCAGGTCCACTGGTGGCCTTGGCGGGACCATGCCCCGTCGCTGAAGGCATCGGAGAGGTTGAGGTGGGCGGCGTAGTCGATGCAGACGCCCCTCAAGCCGGTGGTCTCGGGGTCTGCCTCGGTGTCATCGTCCAGCATGCGAGTCCAGCCTTGGCCCAAGGTGAGGCCGCCGCCCAGCTGTTGGTGGAGCACGGCAAACCGACCGGGGGTGGACCCGACGATGACAAACAGGGCATCGACGGCCTTGAGGTGCTGCTGGGCGTACTTGGACTGGCCCGCGGGTCGCACGCCGATCTGGGTGATGGCGCCCTGAACACCGAGGCCAAGGGCAATCTGGCGGGACACTGGGTAGGCCGCATAGGCGCCCAGATCGCCGCCCATGCCCAGGCCCACTTGAGGCCTTGCGTCGGCCGTCAGCACGGTCGAGCGCCACCGGTCTGCAGACCCCCTCAAGTCCGCGTGAATGTCGATGTGTGGCTGTTTTCCAGCATGGGCGGTGCCGGCCAGCAACAGGGTCAGGGCAGAGGAGAGGAGCAACATCAGGGACCTCGATGCAGTGCTTGACGCCTGGGTTGCGAGCGCGGCCCAGCGTGACCGATGGGGTGCCACCCGCTCAGGGTGACCAGTGGATGCGGACGTAAGGGGAGGGGGAGTCTGGCCATGGGCCCAGGATCTCTGCGAGCATCGGCGACGCAAGCTGCAGCGCGGTGGAGGGTACCCACTTGCCGGGCGCCGTGGGATTCGCACAGGGCCGAACCTCCACGTCAAAGGGGTCGCCGATGCCCACGGGCCCTCGCACCGCGTGCAGACAGACGGGGCAGTGCTGGGGGGCAGCAACGCCGTGACGGGGGCGGTCGAGGCGGTGTGGACCGGCGACGAGGACAGCGTCCAGCTCTCGCTTCTCAATGAGATGCACCGGGCCGTTGGATCCGGCAGTGCTGGCGTGCAGGGGCCCGTCTCCACGGCGTGTTTGTCGAGTCGGTCCACGCCGAAGTGCAGGTCGACCCAGCCGTGTCGGTCTTGGGTTGCGAGCCCGTTCCAGTGGGGCTC
Source organism: Myxococcota bacterium (assembly GCA_942491145.1). Lineage (GTDB taxonomy): Bacteria > Myxococcota_A > UBA796 > UBA796 > UBA2385 > CAXQUZ01. The sequence continues at coordinate 70,809 of CALOBC010000039.1, forward strand.
GTCCACCGGAACCTCCAACAGTGGGGTGTTCTCGGCGCGAGTCAGATCCCAGAGCTGCACCGTGCTCCCCACAAACCCAACTTCTGTCAGGGTCTCGGATGCCACGACCAGGACGTCGTCGTGGCCATCTGCAGTGAAGTCTCGATAGATGAGGGTGTCCACCGTGCGGCTGGTGCCCCAGCCATTGGCGTGGCTCCACGGCAGCGTGGTGATGTCGGGGCCGCGCTGGAGCACGAGCCAGCCTTCGTGGACGGGGCGGTCCCAGGCCTCTGTGGACGCGCTCCACTCCGCGCCGTTGTGTTGGGCGAACCAGACGTGGGTGTTGCCGAGCTGCCGCCGTGGAATGGTCTGGCCGGGGGGCGGAGCCGTGTTGTCGCTGGGCTCAATTGCCACGAGGTCCCCGACGACCCAGCCCGGGCCTTGGTCGCTGTGGACCAGCACCATGGGAAAGCCTGCCCACGTCTTCTGCACCCCGGGGAAGAGCCCGACGGTGGTGGCGACGGCGGTGACGACCGTGTGCATGGGCAGGGTGCCGCGAACGTCGCTGTTGGGGGTCGGGCCCACGTGCAGGGGGGCGGCGGCGACGGTGAGGGCGAGGGGACCCTCGGCCTGGGCGGGTGGGGAGCATGCCAGGCCGGCGAGGAGCAGAACCACGGTGAAGGCCCGGGCGGTGGGGGACGGCCAGGGTACCGCGAAGGTGCAGGAGGCTGGTCTGCTCAGCGCAGTCGGGGCTTCTGGACGCCCAACTTCTTCATGCGAAACCGCAGCGTGCTGGGGTTGACGCCCAGCACCTCCGCCGCGCCTCCGTCGCCGGCGACCTGCCAGCCGACATGCTCCAAGACGGAGCAGATGTGGTCGTGCATGGCTTGGTCGAGGGTGGCGACAATGGGGCGGGCGGTGGATGCACTGGGCGGGGTCGGTGCGAGGGTGGGGAGCTCAAGGTGGGGCCCAGAGGACATGACAATGGCGTGCTCAAGCACATGCTGGAGCTCTCGGATGTTGCCGGGCCAAGGGTGGCGGGCGAGCTGGTCTCGGGCGTGTGCGGGAATCCGGGGCACCGTGTGGACCCGGAGAGTGCGGGCCGCGCGGTGGAGCAGGTGGTCGGTGAGCGCGGGGATGTCTTCGGTGCGCATACGCAGGGGAGGCAACCGCAGGGTGTGGGTCTGGAGGTGGTACCAGAGGTCTTCCCGCAGCGCGCCGGTGCGCACTCGCTGCTCCAGGTCTTGGTGGGTGGTGGCGACGATGCGGGGGCTGTCGGCACCCCAGGGCACTTGGCCGTCCTTGGGGAGGGCGAGGAGCACGTCAAACAAGTGCTTCTGGGAGGCCGAGGACAGGGCGCTGAGGTCGTCGATGAGCAGGGTCCCGCCCCGGGCCCGCTCCAGCGCATCCTGGAGGTCCTGATCTCGGTGCGGCCCGGCGGGCAGGGTGATGCAGGGGCCGTCGTGGCGGCGGGACGCACGGTGCAGCGCGTGGGCGATGACCCGCTTGCCAGTGCCCGCCTCGCCCAACAGCAGCACGGGTTCGGTGCTGGGCGCGAGCTGGTGCACCCGGTCCATGACCGCTTGCAGCCCGCCCTGGGCCCCGATGACCTCGGTGCCGACCCGGTCTGCCAGGTCCTGCGCGAGGGCCCGAGACTCGATGACGAGGCGGGCGTGGGTGTGGTGGAGCTCTCGGTGGCGCTGCCCGTTGCGCATGCTGTGGTGCAGGGGCGCCCGGACCGACTCCATCAGCTGCACATGCCGCGGGGAGTAGCGGTCCAGGCCCACCGCCGAAAGGATGAGAACACCGCCCACGCGGTCATGCACGGGCAGCGGGATGAACATCGCCGAGGCCCGCTCCAGGTCCGGGAAGCGCAGCACCATGCAAGGGGGTTGGTCGACGGGCCGGTTGACGACAAGGGCCCGCTGGCGCTCCCACAAGCGGCGCCGGGTGTAGGCCGCGAGCGTGCGAGACATGCGCAGCTCGGGGGTGCCGGCCTGCCAGAGCAGCCCATCATCGGTGGCGCTGGCGGTGGCCAAGAGCTGGATGCGGGCGGCTTCCAGGTCACCGAGGCCCAGTGCGATGCTGTCGGCGGGCACCCGTTGTTGCAGGTATTCGAGCAGCTCATCGAGGTTCTGGGCGAGGTCCAGGCTGCGGGTGAGGCGCAGGCTGACCTCCCGGTAGAACGCATTGGGGTCGATGAACATGGTGTTCCGCTCGGAGATGGGGCGTGGTATCTGGCGGAAGACACAAGATGCCGCGTTTTAGGCGCAGTATATTGCGTTTGGGGGCCCAGTTGGTGGCCTTGGCGGTTGTGGGCTCGACTTTTGCTGCCTCGGGTGGGGTCAGTCGGCAGTCACTTGGGCGCTGGCCACCACCTCGGGGGTCCATCTCGCGGTCTCAGCCATGGCGAGAAAGGCCGCCACTTCGGGCGTGTCGACGAGGGCGAGCTCAGCGATGGTGCGGGGCGAGACCGGCTGGTACACGAGCGCGGCATCCACGATGTAGGGGGGGCTGCCGCCGAGGTCGGTGAGCTGGACGGCAACGGTGTCGCTGCCCGCCACGAAGTCTGGGTCGCCGTCGACCCCCACGGGCGCGAGGTCTCCCACAGGGGTGAGGGTGCGGTCAGGTTGCCAGCCCCGGGGCAGGATGCGGTTGTCCTTGGCCATCTGGGCGGCGTTGAGCAGTCGGAACACGGGGGCGCCCTCGGGATCTGCCATGAGCGACTGGTAGATGAGCACCTCGGTCGGGTCCGTGATCTGGGTGCGGTGGGGTTGGACAGGGCCGCCGGCCAGCTCCGAGCCCAGGGGTGCGCCGGTGGTGTCGACAATGCGCCCAGCAACGTCGGTCTGGCCGGATGCAAAGACGGTGGCGCCGGTGCTGTCGGTCACGGTGAGCTGCAGCCAGGCCCGCCGTGAGGGGTATGCGGTGGGGAGCTTGTGGCCGGTGTCATTGGTGACGGTGACGGCGAGGCTGAGGCTCGTCCCCGAGCGCACCGGTGGGCTGAGGCTGAGGCCCCCCGCAGTGCCGAGCATGGTCTGGGTGCGGGCGATGGCGGCGTCGAAGGTCGCCCGGTCTGCTCGGGGGTTCAGCACGTCCGCGTTGTCGCGCAGAATGCCGAGCAGGAAAGTGTTCCCGCCCACTTGGAAGTGTTGGCCGAAGGGCTGGCGGGGGTCGATGGGAAAGTCTGAGCCGCCGGGGTTTCGGGCGATGCGGGTCTCGATGGCGGTGCCGCCGGCGTCTGCCGTGGGCATGTGGCAGGACTGGCAGGCCCTCGGCGTGTCCCCATCCGGCCCGAATGCCGAGATCTGCCACTCCAAGTAGGACGCTTGTTCGAGGAAGGTGTGCCCGGTGGGGGTGTCGCCCGAGACGGTGGGGGTCTGCAGGGTGTGGCAGCTCGCGCACACCTCGCTCTCGAGCATGTGCGAGCCTTCGGTCGGCGTGAAGCCGGTGTGGTTCTCCATCGGCGTGGTGAAGGGGTCCGCATGGGGGCCAAAGATGGCCTTGGAGGGCTCGATCTCAAACAACCCGCTCCACGTCTCTGGCTGGCCCATGCCATCCGGGGAGATGCGGTGGCAGGTGGTGCAGGACACACCCTCGCGGCCGAGGGCGGTGGTGCTGTCGGTGGCTTGGCGGAGCTCGGCGGCAGAGGGCAGGGTGGTCCCGTCGAGTGCGGCCTGATGCACGGCCATGGGGGCATGGCAGCGCAGGCAGGTGGCCTCCACCTCTGCGGTGAGGCTGGGGGCAGCGTCCAGCTCGGCCGAGAGCACTGCCCAGAACAGCGGGTCGCGGGCGGCATTGGCCATCATGCTGCCGTGCTGCAGGTCGTAGGGAGACACGCCCGTGCCGTCGGCGGTGCGCATGGCCGTGGCCCCTGCGGCGTTGCTGTGGCAGTCGGCGCAGAGGTCGGGCGTCGCGAACACTCCAGACTCGACATGACGGGGAGGGGCGATCTGCAAGGCAAGTCGAGGGTCAGGGGGAGCGCCGGTTTCGCCGGAGCCCGAGTCGTCCGGGCCGGCCGCACCGTCTGCGCCATCAGCGCCATGTCCGGTCGGGGTCGTGGGGGTGGACGACTGGCCGGCCTTGTCGGACGCACAACCGAGCAGGAGCACCGTGGGAATGCTGCGGAGTAGGGTGTTCATGGGCTTCTCCAGCGCAGGCTGAGGGCCCCAGACAACCGGATTGGGGCACGCCGACGGCGGCAAAGGGGAGGTGAGGCAGTATCGGAGCCCGGAGTGCAGCACCGGCGACCCAGGACAGGGTTCGGAAGGATTGGGCAGGAGCTTGGGACTGTTGCCGGGGCTCGGATGGCAGTCGCCTGCACCACCTCATGGCGGGGGCAGTCCAGGTGCAGGGTCGTGGTGGCGGGCTGTTGGGCCACCGTGGGGGCCTCGCCCTGCCTGAGGCCGGCGAGCTGAGTTGGCGCCAGGGCAGGCAGCCCCGAATTGAGCTGCGACATTGGCGCTGGCTCGGGTCCGGCCCCCGCTCACGGACAGCGCGGACCCTTGGGTCGGCTTCGGTGAGCTCGGGCCCGCGGCAGTCGGAGCTGGGACTGTGGCCTCGTGCTTGGAGGGCGCGGACTCGGCCCGGTTGCCGACGGCCATGTCCAACTGGCGTGGATGAAGCTCGGCCGGGATCCCCCAGGGGCGCTGGAGCAGGTCAGCGGGCGTCACTCCGGGGCACCAGCGTGGTTGAGTCTCCTGCGGGGAGAGGCCGGCATGGTCGTGCCGATGGATCTTCTGCCGTCGTCATTTGTGCCGGTTGCCGCGTTGCCCTCGCGCCCCGCTGGCCCGTCGGCGGGGGACTGCGATCGGGGCTGGCGTGGGGGACCGGCTTGACAGCGCGGTGGAGGGGCCAAACGACGGATGGGTCGCCTTCACCGGGTTGCGCGCCCCGGCCCCGCGCGTCAGCCAGACCACGGTGGCGTGGTGATGGGAGGCAAGCTGGACCCGGTAGATTGGCGGTGAGACTGCGCACCTCGGCAGCCCGTGGACGCCAGGGTTGACCCCCGGCCCCCCACCGTGGCGGGCTTCGCCGGCCCAGTGTGTGGGCAGGTCTTGCGCTGCGGCGTTGGTGTTACGGAGACGTTCCCATGGTGTGTTGGGTTGACCGTCGGGTGTGCGGGGCCCGTGCGGCTGCGGGCCGATCGTCTTGGGGAGTGGTTCCCCCTCAGCGGGTGCATCGGGTGGTCGGTGGCTTGGCCTGGGTGCTGCCCGCAGCTGGAGCGTCTGGATGGCTCTCGACTTCTTCATGCGTGGACGGGCAGGTCGGGTGCTTCACTCGCCGCTCGCCGACAACACACTCGCCTTGGCGAGCCGGCCGGGAACCCTGGATCCATCCAGCCGGCCCGACGGCCTGCTCGGCCACACCGGAGATCAGGAAGCGCTCGACCAAGGTTGGGCAGTGGTCTTTCCGGACACGGTGAAGGCGCGGGCGATTCGAGCCGCCCTTCAGCCGCTCGTTGCTTGGCGATCCCGTGGAATCGCAGCCGCCTATGCAGAGCGGCGGGCTGGCTCGCCTTGGTTGGCAGAAGCACCACCGTGCCTTCAAGAGTGGCCGGTCGGCCCAGTGGACACCCCCGAGCGGTTTCTGAGCGAGCTTTGGCTGCCGCTTGAAGGCGAAGCCCGCCCCATGTACCTCGCGCTGCTTGGTGACTTCGACGAGCTGCCGCTGGACTGGGACCTTGTGTTGTCCCGTCATGCGTGGGTGGGTCGCATCTGCCTGCCCGAGGTAGACGACTACGCATGCTACGCCGAGAAGCTGATTCGGCACGAGTCCCGACAAGCCACCGTGCGCTCTCCCCGATGTGTCTTTGTCTCCACGGCCTCGCCCTTTGGTGACCACGCGCTGGACATGGGGCACCAGCAGCTTGTGTTGCCGCTTCACCGCCAGCTCACCGACCCGCTGTCCCGCGCGAGCTTGGGGCGCGACCGAGTGACCCTGATGTCGGGCCACACGCTCCCCGACGGCACCTTGCAGGACGGACTGGCCGAGTCGGCTCGACTGCCCGAACCCACCGTGCTGTTCAGTCTGGGCCACGGGCTCGGCGACCCGGACTTTGACGCGAAGGCGCAGCGGCTGCATCAAGGCTCGCTGATGTTGGACGAAGATGAAGTCCTCGCCGACGATGTGGTCTCCAACCAGCCCTTCGTACCGGGTGGGATCTGGTTCCACTACGCTTGCTACAGTGCCGGGACGCCGCGACTCAGTGCGTACCGACCCTGGCTCAAGCGGGTGGGTCAGGGCCAAGCCAGTGTGGCGGCGTTGTTGTCGACACAAGCGCGCGGTCCGTCGTTCGTGGCCCGTCAACCCCAGCTGGCCCTCGCCAATCCCGACGGTCCCCTTGCAGTGGTGGGCCACGCCGACATTGCCTTCTCCTACGCATTCGAGTCCCTGCCGATGCAGCTGACGTCGGCGGGAGCGCGGCGCCAGGGCCGGCATGAAGTGTTGGGCGGGGTCGTCAATGCGCTCACCCGGGGAGGACGGGCAGGCCTCGCGCTCCACTCCATGCGCTTTTTTGTTCAGCAAGCTGATGAAGCCTTGCTCTCGTCCTGGCACAGGTGGGAAGAGTCGAGCCCCCTTGCTGGCCTTCCGCTCTCGGAGGGGGCTGCGCGGGCCGAGCTGCTGCACCTTGGCCACAACTGGATGGCCCACCACGACCTTCGGGGATGGCTGGTGCTGGGCGACCCCGCCGCTCGGGTGACGTTGTCCCACCACAAGCCGTTGGTCGACGCAGTCAGTGCGCCTGAGCTTGCCCCACTGCCGGTGCCCCGGCGTGCGCTGCGAGCCTGGGGCTGGCGGGTGGTGGAGCAGGGGGAAGACCCGAGCGCTGTGGCCCGTGAGCTTGGGTTCACGGCGTCGGCCCTCGCCCGCTGGTACGCGGTCTGGGACGAAGCGGGCGGGGCGGCCGTCGAAGCGGCCATCGAGGGGGCTACTTGGTGCCGCCAATGAACTGGGCGGACCCCAGCGTGGACTTGACAGGTCCGAACTCCAGCAAGCCGGAGTACTCGCTCTGCTCCCGTGGCGGCGGCGGCTTCATCAAGTCGGCGAGCCACTTGTCGATCTGCTCGGCCAATTCATCGGGGTCCGCACCCCACCGAACCTGCGCCAGCGCGCCCGCTTGGTCGGCTGCGACCAGAAGCAGTCCGTCGTCCAGGGTCGAAGCACTGAGATAGGCGCTCATCACGGGCCACCTCGAACCGCCACGGCCATCGGTCATCCCGATCTGGAGCTCCCCGACCAAGGATGGCGGTAGGTCTGGCTGGAGCTCCCAGATCTGCACCGAGCGGTCGCTGCCCGCGGTGACCAGCACCGTTTGGTGCTCCAAGCGGTAGAGCTGGGCATCCCGCACCCGCGCAGACTCCTCCACGAGGGCTCGCGAGTAGAGGCCGCGACCGGTCTCAGACGCCGGGTCAGCGTCCTGCCATTGCACCCGACTCCATGTCCAGACCCTTGCCGTGTTGTCCGCGCTGCCCGTCACGAGCAACGGAAGCAGCTTGGGGCTTTGCGTCGGCTTCGCTCCGCTCACTCCGTTCTTTGACCATGCCTTGCCAAAGTGAATCGAGTTGACGCGATGGTTGTGCAAGCCGCGAACGATCCGTCCATCGGCGTTGCGAGATGGGCAGATGGGGCTGTCCCATCGGGACACGGAGTCGTCTTTGGAGCTGGACCACCAGCCACAGACCCGACCATCGTTGAACGCCACCGCGAAGGCCGGTGCAGTGGAGTCCGGGTTGGGGGGCGCCCAGGCCACGGCCCTGGCCTGCAGGCTGGCGCCTGACGAGGCCGAAACGGCGGGGACTGCGAGCTCCGTCAGCTTGCCGCTCTCGAGGTCGTACACTTTCACAGCGCCGTCGGACCAGGCGGTGAGCAGCAGGTTGCCGTCCTCGTGCCACTCGACGCTGGTCGGCTGCGACGCAAACCTCTTGCGCTCTGGAGCGGCGGTCACGACTGATCCGGCTGCAGCGTCCTCGAACAGGGGGGACCGGTCGTCGGTTTGGGGCTCGGCCGGGTCCGTTGCCGGCGCACCGGGGACGCCCGGCGGCGGTGGAGGCACGGTGTTGTTGATGGCGAGGGGCCCCTCCAGTCGGTCGATCACGCCGAGCGAGCGGCCCGCCTCGTCGATCTCCCAGACCGCGAGTCCGTCCTTGTAGGCTGCCGCAACTCTGGCAAACGGTGCATCGTCGCCCACGCCAGGGGTGTCGTTTAGGACGACCACGGCTCCGTCGAGAACACATGCCCAGTAGGGTAGTGGGTCCTGGCGGCAGTAGTTTCGGACCTCACCGGAGAGCTCCGCCATGCGGCCACTTTCTTCGTAGTTGAGCCAGCGAGTGGCGTCCGCCATCCCGGACTCCAACAATGCAAGACCGCCGTCTGCACCTGAGGCCGAGCGATTCACCAGCCAGAGGGCGTCTTCGGCCACCATGAGATGACGTTGTCCGTCGTCGACGTCCTTGGCTCTCCACAGCTTGATGCGGACATCCAGGCCCAGTCCACTCACCGCTCCGAGCTTCCAAGGTGCTGGCGCCGACGTCTCTCCTGACAAGTGCCAGCGGGACAGCACTCCGTCTGTGGAGGACGACCAGACCTCGGCACCCTCCTTGCTGAGCGCGAGGCCTTCGATTCGCCGTGTGTGTTGCCCCACGAGAGTGGTGCACCAGACAGGATGCGTTGGGTCGTCTTGGTGTGTGCAAGGTGTGGCGGTCATCACCTGGCCGTGCTCGAAGCCCGCCACAATGCCCTGGCCATCGGGACGAATCACCAGCTCATCGACGGGGATGCCGGCGAGACACACGATGCCTGGAGCCGCGAGCTGGGTCGGTCGCTTGCTGGGGTTGGCGCGGTCACGCATGAAGACACAACCGTTGCTCAGGCCGACTGCCAACATGTCTTGATCGAGTGCGAGTGCAGTGGCCTGCGGCATGCGGTCACGGGGACAGTCGGATGCCAACAAGCCTGCGCACAGGTCGATGCGACCGGTGGGGAAGTCCGGGGTCGCGGGCGCGTCGGTCACCAGCCAGAGGCTCTTGGGGACAGTGGCGTCTGGCCTGAACTCCGCGGGTCGATGCTTGTTGAGGTGAGTGGTGCCACTTGGTTTGGGGAACTCGTTCCTCTCAATCGCCCAGGAGTGACCACCGGTGGCGATTGTGGCGACCGACAAGGCTCGAACAGTGTCCCCGAGCTTGTCCGCTGTGCAGTGGTCGTCCTCCAGAGCGCAGCGCCACACCGTTCCGTCCACACTCGCGATCGCAACCTCAAGGTGCTGCGATTGGCCCACCAGCGCAAGGGCCAGCGGCTTGCCAATCGAGGGTTGTTCGGGACTCGCTGGGGTCCACGAGTGAGTCTGTTGCGGTGGCCCCACTTGCTGCTCGCAGTCCCGTGAGGGATCCGCCGGGGCGAACCAGCTCAGGGTCTGGCCATCGCTCTGCATCGCAAGCCAGCGGGGCTGGAGGTTGGCGCCGAACCTCCGCGACCCATCCACCAGCAGCAGCTCCTGCCACAGAGAGTCCTCGGGCGCAGCTGGGGGCCAGATGCACAGGCCCGATGACTCGGTCGGCGGGTCCGGCGTCCACTGCATCGTGCCCTTGTCCTTGCCGGTGTCGGCGCTCGCGGAGCTGGCGAATGCCGACTCTCCCGAAGGCGAGAGCACCAACGACCGGTACCCATTCTTGCTGGAGGCCACGGCCTGGTTGTTGGCCGTGGGCAGCGGTCGACTGATCATACGAAATGTTGCGTATTGTCCGCCCGCCTGCTTGAGCAGCTCGCGACGGTCTGCCCCAAGGAGCAGTGCTTGTTCCAGGTAGCGAGCAGGTTGGAGCAGCTTGCCAGCGGTGCCACTGAGCGATTGGAGGTCGCGGGGGTACTGGTTGGGCGTGAGTGCGGCGAGCTGAACGGCAGCGCGGTTGACGACGAGCTGGCGCCAAGCTCGAGTCCAGCCCCAGCCGCCGACGATCATCAACACAACGCTGGTGGCGAGAAACAGGCGGAACATGCCGTTCTGGCGATGTAGAGCTGCTCGCTGTTCTTGTTCCCGGAGCCGTGCGGCCTTGGCTTGTTCTTCTTGGCGAGCCCGCGCTTCGGCTTCTCTGTGTTCCCGGCTGATGCGCTGCTGCCACACATACAGGGCCAGCCAGTCGTGTCCAAGCTCGTACAGCACGGTGTTGTCGTGCTGTTTTTGGCTTAGGATCTTGGCGTCCGTCAACATCGTCAAGACAGACGCCACCGCCTCCGGCTGGTCGATCACCGTCGCGACGGTCTCTTCAATGACCGGCGCCCTGCGCCCTGGATGGACCACTAAGTGTTCTTCGAGCAGCCGGCGAACCGAAGGCACCAGCTCGGGTCCGAGGCTGCTGATGGTGTCGTTGAGGTAGCCCTCGAGGATGTCCTTCGGATCGACGGACTGTTGCTCGAGCGGCCCCTGTTTGTCCCAGAGGGCCCGGCAGACGATCTGGACGTAGGCTGCTTCTATCTCGGGGTCTTCATCGATTCCCGCTGCCGAGCTCTGGGCGACCATGCTGTGGACCAGCGGCTTCACCACAGCCTCGTTCCAAGGCTTCCGGGGTGGCTTGGCGAGGCCCGAAGCTTGCACGACGGCCGCGACCGCTTCGCTTGCCCGAATGCGGGGAACTTGGAATGTGTGTTCCCGCAGCTCCGGGTACCGGCTGGTGGCGGCCATCCAGCTGCCGAGGTGGTCCTCCCGCAGGCTGACCATCACGTGGAGCGGTCCCTGATCGGTCAGGGTGAGTCGTGCCAGAGTGTTTACAAACAGCTCAATCTGGGCGGGTTGGGCCCGGTCAAGAAGCTGCTCGGCTTGGTCGAACAGCATGTAGATGGGGCGACTGGACTGCAGAAACGCATCATCGAGCACACGACGGGGGGCGGACTCTGCGGCGGCGCCATCGATCAGGGGCTGGCCGATGTCGATGTCGAGCTGTTGCGCAAGCTCGCGCCGGATCTCGCTGATGAGGTCCGCGCCACCCCGCTGGGCAATCGGCCATGAGTCGATGACCGTCACCCGCATCCTCCGCGCCTGCAGCTTGGGGATAATCCTGCAATGATATAGGGATGACTTGCCCGATCCTGAGGGGCCAAACACGGTCAACACCCGGCGTGCCAAGACGGTGCGAACCAGTGCCCGCGCCAGCTTCTCCCGACCGAAGTACCGCGCCTGGTCCTCGGTCCGGTAGGGCTGCGGCCCGGGAAACGGGTTCGCGGCGGGCGCAGGGATGGGGTCTGATGCTGTCGAGTCGGGCATGGCGCGCAGTCTACTGGTCGGTGGCCGCGAATGATAGGGTTCCGCCCATCGTGGGGGGGGCCGTTGGCGACAGAGCAAACCAGATGGATCAGCCTGCTGCTGACGGCGGACTCCGACGACGGGTTGAGCGCAGGGATACCTGCGAGCAGCAGTGGTGAGACAGTTGGCCTGCAGCGGATTCCCGGGCTCACCCTCACGGAGCTCACCCGCCTGAACGACGCAACTCGACGCGAGGCCTACGCGGACCGTGCGTTGCCCGCGGAGCTGCGCCAAGCATGGCGGGACGTCTACACACGGGTGTTTCAAGGGGAGCGTGGCACGCTCGCCGACAGGCTGCGCGGAGATGGCGACGTCCCGTTGTTGGTTCGGCTCGCGGCCAGCGACGAGCGTGGCGACCCCCGCCTGCGCAGCATTGCGTGGGAAGCGATGCGCGGGCCACGGGAGTTTTCACCCTCGGTGGCACTGTCCGATGACATCCGCATCGTGCGGGCTCCCTCTTCTTCCCGTCGCACTGTGGTGCGTGAAGTGGATGGTGGCGTGCGGGTTCTCGGCATTGCGCCCCCAGGCATGGAGTACTTGCTGGATGCGCTGAAGGGAGAGCTGGAGCCGCTGTTGGAGGTGGGTGCGGTGCGCTGGTTGTCGCCGCTGGTGGGTGATCAAGTGACGCTGGAAGCGCTGCGCAAGGCCCTGGGCCGCTCCGAGACTCCACATGTGGTGCACTTCATCGGCCATGGGCGCACCGCGGCGGGTGCTCCGGAGCTTCTGTTCGGCCGTGACCCCGATGGGTGGGCGGGCGTGGACCTCATTCTTCAGGAACTCAACGTCCGCTCCGTGCGCGAGACGCTGCGCTTGATCTACCTGCAGTGCTGTGAGGGCGCCCAACCGGGCAGCCTGGCCAGCGGGGCCGAGCTGCTCAGCACAGACGCGGCGGCGGCGGTCGTGGCCCACCTGTGGCAGGTGCCCGTTGGGCTCGCCACCCAGCTCGCCTGCGCATTCTACGAGCGCCTGTTCACCGACCACAATGTGCGCGGGGACGTTGCTGGCAGCTTGAACCTGGCCCGTCGCCATGTGTGTGCGAGTGGCTCTGCGGCGTCGCTGAGCCCCGTGCTGTATCTGCGTGGCGACAACAGCCGGCTGCTGCACTTCTTCGACGTGCCCCAGCCCCTGGAGTCGCCCTCGTCCATGGTGCTGCCGGTGGCGGGGACCACCGAGCTCAACGCCGAACAGCGGCTGGCATGGGACCGACTCGTCGAGCTGAACGGCGGTGGTTGGACCGTGTTTCTCGGGGAGTTGACAGACCCGAGCAAGCGCCGACAAGGACACGATGAAGTGCGCATCGGCGCTCGGGACGAATTCCAGCTGGAGGCGGATGGCCCGCCCCCTTGGCTGCTTCAGCGAGCGGTGTTTCGTGAAGATCCGGAGTTTGTCGCCCAGTGGTGGGAGGTGCAGATTCGCAGGGTCTCCGTCTCGCCCGAGCCCGAGGGGTCCATCGTTGCACGCTTGGCCGCGGTGGGTCAGCCTGGTGTTTATGTCTCATTGCTGTGGCTGCCGACCCTCGAGAATGCCCTGGCCACTCGGCGGCCCGATGCCGACATCGTGGTGGTGATCTTTCAGCCGGGGCTTCGGGGACAGATGGACTACCTGTCTTTGCTGCACCGTCCCCCGGGAGACACTCGGTGGAGACGGGTCAAGGGGACTCTATCGGAGAAGATCGAGTTTATCGATGATCTTGAGCTGGATGAGACCTTCGTGTTGGTGCGACTCTTCGGCGGACTGGCATCCAATGGCATCAATGTGTCCCCCGTGCTCACCGAAGACGACGTCCTGGCGCAGACCCGCAGTCTGCAGCACCTGCCGGTGAGCATTCTCGAGCGAGTGCGGCAGACTCCGATCGCTGTGTTCGGGCTGTCGGTCTTGAGCTGGACGAGCAGGGAAGTGTTGCGTTCATTGGTCGCGGGGCCGGTTCAGGAAGGCTTTGTTGTGCTCCCTGAGGATGCGGACCCCGACGAAGAGCGGGCATGGCGGAGCTCTCGGGGGCCGGCAAATGCGGGCGGCCTGGACCTCTTCCACTATGCCGACTTCGACGCGATGCTCTCGACCACTGGGGCCGGAAGGCAGTAAACACTTGGAGCGCCCTCGGCTCTCAAGTGTTTGTGGGCAACGGGAGTGTGAGCTGGCGGCGAGCGGCAGCCTCCTGCCTCGCTCGGCCCTCAGAGCTTGTGCGCAACCCGCGACCAGGTCTTGGCGGCGGCCCTGGAGATCGCCCTGTCGGAGACGGGCGCATCCGGACCGACAGGGAGCGGGCCCGTCCTCGGCGCAAACGCGAGGGGTTCGTCGCCAGTGGCCTGTTCGGCTTGCTGGAGGCTGGCGAGCCGCTCGGCGAGGCGGGTGAGGAGCACCACGGTGCGGCCGGTTTGTTCAACGGCGCGTCGGTCGGCCGCAAACCGCTGCTTCAGCATGGTGTAGCGCGCGGAGATGTCAGCGAGCTTGTCCTGTGCGTCGGGCGTTTGGTCTCGCTGACGGATCACCTCGATGAATGCGAGGTCTACTTCTGCCACCTGACTCCAGTAGTAGACGGTGCGTCGGCCGGCGCGGGAGAGCAGCTCAGTGCGCTGCTGTTGGTAGCCCTCTTCTGACATTCCGTAGTCTGGTGCATTGGGCCTGGGCGGGACGACAACTGCGAGTCCCAAGTCCATCGTCGCGGCCAGCAGGCCCTCCGCGCCGGGCGCTTGGACCGTGCTGCGGTAGTAGCTCCGCGCCATGTGGCTGAGCTTTCGGCAGAGCTTGTGTCGGGGCATCCAGTAGGCGGCTGCCAGACATGCGTCGCCAATCAGTCGGGCTCGTCGATGGGTGGGCAGCACGTTCTTGACTTGACGAACCGCCTCGCGGGCAAAGACCGGCGTCCAGACTTCCGCTTGAAGGCCTGCCACACGAGGGCGCCAGCGTTGTGGCGTGGTCACGCCGAGCGCGGTGCAGGCAGGAGGCTGCTCGAAGAGCTGGACAAGCGACACAAAGGGGTGGGTCTGGTTGTCATGCAGAAAGGAGTCCGGGGCCGGCCGGTAGGTTTGGCCCTTTGGTTCGTGATCGTCCCTGGTCGACGCGGTGCCCTCCGTGTTGCCGTCGGCGCGCTCCCTGAGCAGGCCGGCGAGCCATGCGGACTCCGTGGTGCCGCTGCTTGCGGCGCGCCACAACAGGTCATTCCACAGCTCGAGAATGAGCTCGGGGGCTTCGAAGCTGGCATCCCGTTGGCTGCTTGCGGCGTGTTGCAACCAGATCAGGGCGCGCACGGTGGCATCGCCGGTGCGGACGCTGGACCACGCCCTCCCCATGTTGAGAGCCAAGCCGGGCGCGCTCGCCCAGCCCGGCTCGATGGCCGCTTCCAAGCGCTCAAGCTCGGCGGCCAGTGCGTCGGAGTCGGTCTCCAGGTCGACCATTGCTCTTGCGGCGAGGCCGAGGACCACGGCGGGCGCGGTGACGGGGATCCGCCCGGTCAGGCTGTGGGACTTGCCCGCTTCGGTGCCGGGCAGCTGGTAGCCCGCGTCACCGTAGACTTGGTACGCACCGAAAGTGTCGACCTCTGGGTGGTTGCGCCAAGTGGCCTGTCGGGCGGCCAACGCGGCGTCTCCCAGTGGCTCTCCCCTCAGCAGGTGGTGCCAGAAGGCCAGCCCAAATGTGGACGCAGCTTGGTCGTCGACTTCCCAGCCCGTCACCACCACTGCGCGGACCCCGGAGCTGATGAGTGCGGTCGCGATGTCGGGCGCAAAGGCGGGGCCGTGTCCAGACACACCATCCCCAGAAGCAAGCCTCCCGCTGTGGCAAGTGTTGAGAAACACCACTTGTGGCAGCGGGTCGAGCTGGGCGAGGTCATGTGCGGTGAGCACCCGCAGCGGCTGGCCATCGGGGCCCCGCCCACCCGGCAGCGCCAGCGCGGAAATGGGCGCGTCGTGGAGGGGATGGTTCACCAGCACGCCGTGTGCAGCGATGTGCAGAGCGCGGCCCATCGGTGGCGTGAGCTGCGCCCGAACCTCGTTGGCTGTGGTCTCGTGGCCCACGACAGAGACGACGCCCCAGCCTTCTTCATCGAACAACGCAGCGACCGCACGGGCTTCACTGCGGGCGCCTGGCAGCGGAGCGTCGCCTTCCACGTCCGCAATGACCAGGAGCTGGCGCAGCACCGCTTCTCGCATCGTCGCCCGATACCTTGGAACACTGAGCTGTCGCGTCAAGACGAACCGGGTTGCCGGCGGACGGGACTCGCCGTCCTGCATCAGCTCCCAGGGGATGTCGGCGGCTTGGCGGTCCAGGACGAGCTGCAAGGGCAGGCTGACGCGCATGCGTGCGCGCATGCTCTGGGGCACGAGGTCGTGCAGCAGCAGATGTCCCAGCGACCGGCTCGCGAGGGTCGCGGGCGAGGAGTGGATGCGGGCGCTGTCGACAAGCTCCTGGACCATGTGCCAGTCGACCAAGTGATGCTCTCGCTCCGCGCGTGCCCTGCCGGAAGCCAGCTCGAATTCGAGGTGCTCGCTGCCTGGGCTCTTTCGGATGCGCAGGGTGTGGGGACGTGCCGTCGAGAGCCGGGGGACGGCGCGGTTGGTCAGTCCGCCGTCTGCTGTCGAGATGTGGCGCTGGATGCTGATGCGGCTGGTTCCCCGTCGCGAGCCGAAGGTGGCTTCCCCGACGAACTCGAGCGCCGCCCGCGCTTGCAGGGCGCGGTCCTCATAGCGCTCCAGCACCTCGATCTCGTCGAGCCCGTAGTGTTCGGTCTGGCAGAGGTTCTCGTTGCAGACGACGGCCGCATTGAGGGTCTGGACCACAGCATCGCGCAGCTCGATGGCGCCCCGGCCGAGGGCCAGCACGCAGCTGACTCCGCGGGGACCGTCCACCTCGAAGACCGCGAGCTGCTCGAAGGCGCGCTGGAGTGACGTGCCCAGCGTCTCCGGTGACAGCTCACCCGGACCGCCGAGTCCCACGAGCATCACACTGGGTTCGTCTCGGCCCCCGCTGGGCAGCCACAGCGACGCCCCCAGAGCGACCGGGTAGGCCCCGCCCGCCAGCAGCGACGTGAGTCGGCCGCCAAGGACGGCATCGAGCGCGCGCTCGGGCCCGCTCAGCGGATCTCCTGCCAAGTGGCCCACGACAACAGGCCAGCGCGCGTGGCGAACGTCGCCATGGGTGACCCGTACGGCGAGCTCGCGCACCGAGGGTTGGTGCAACCCCGCCGCAGCTGGACTGTCCGGCCGCTTGCCCGCGAGCAGCGCGGCCAGCTCCGCGGGAGTTGGGAGCAAGAGCGTGTCGGTGGTCTCCCAGGGCGCAGGGCTCGGCTCGGTCTGTCCCCGCGAGCCGCGACTCCATCCAACCCTGCTGAGCCGGGAGGTTGGCTTGCCCTCCATGAGATCCACAACTCCGTCGAAGTCACGCTTGCGGGTCAACACCAGATCGTGGGCCTCCTTGATGTAGGCGTCCGGCACCCGTCCTGCGCTCCAGTGGGGGACAGTGCCGTCGCCAGCGTCGTTGGCCGAAATGAAGCCCTCTTCGTCCACCCGAACTGGGGTGTTGTCATCCCAACCTGCCACGTAGATGCACGCCGTGGGGTGGGTGACCACGCGGGTGTCCTCATCGTCGGGAGTGTCCGTCAGATGAGAGCTTTCGTAGCTGTCTAACGCCTGAACAGCGGTCCATGCGGCGGCGAGCGCAGCGGGCGCCGGTCTGGCGTCGACAAGGGTGCCGTCTTCGGCAAAGTAGCGCACTGTCCGCCCGCCGAGGAAGGTGTCCCACCAACCCGGAGTGAACCAGTCGGGAGGTGCGCCTTCGGCGAATCGCCCGGGTGTGTCACCCTCGGACCATGCGTCCGTGGGCAGCCCCCGAGGCAGCATCTCCAGCACCCCAGGCATCCCGCACAGGACGGAACGAAGGTCAACAACTCCGTTGACGCGCCGCTTCTCGGCGAAGCGATTCAGGCCGTGGAGCACGCTGTGGTCCCCGGTCGCCAACATGGCGAGCAGCTTGGGCGCGCCGAGGTTGGGTGTTGCCACTTGCACGACGCGACCGCCCCGCTGCCGAACCTGGTGCCAGAGCCCTGGTTGCTTGCCCAGCGCGGCGCGAATGACCAGCCCGCCCATGGAGTGCCCAACCAGGTGCACCGGTTTGTCGCGTGTCTCATCGTGGTCGAGCACCGCGCGAAGCCGGTTCGCCAGCTGGGGGCCCAGGTCGTCTGTGATCGAGCGACGCCAGTCGTAGGGCCACGCGACCACCCGGTAGCCGCGCTTGCCCAGGTGTTCGGCGAAGCGACCGTAGAAGCCGGCGACCAGTCCAGTGGGGTGCAGCTCGCTGGGATTGTCGACCTGGCCAGGCAAGGCAAGCCGAGCAGCCCCGCCGCGCCAGAGCTCGCCCAGGTCGACCCAGAGGTTGTTTTCGTCCCAGGCGTCCACTCGGCCCTCGGCCAAGTGCGATCCCATGATCCCGGGGACCATCAGCACGACCCCGAGCGTGTCCTGGCGGGACGATGGAATCACCGGGGGCACTGCCCGCTGAATTGAGTTGGTCAGCAGCATGCCAACATAGCCGCGCGACTCTCCCGACTCGAACTGCTCGAAGTGACGCGCTGCGGACTCGGGGCTCACCAGGGCTGCCATCACCGCCGCGCGTGTGCGCTCGTGAGCAAGATAGGTGCCGTGGTTGCACTTGCCGCTGGTGTCTCGAAGCTGGAGGTGTTGTCCCGGGCCACGGCGCCATCCCCCAAACATGGCGTCAGTGTCCACAAACCCATCGTTCGGGCGCCTGCCAAAGACCCCGGTCGACAGCATCACCATCATGTTGTGTCGGAAGTAGACCCCCAGTGCCCCCTTGATCCGGAGATGGGACTCGGCGGCCACAACGTACAGCGTGCCCTCCGCCGCTTGGCTGCGGGGGCCCTGGTCTTGGTTCAGCCAGTACACAAGGGCGGACTCGGGCGACAGCGCAGCCAACCCTGGGGCAGCTCTGGGGCGTCGCACTGTCTTGAGTGCGATGCCGGCCAAGTACCGGACCACACGCAGCACTGGCAGGCCCACTGCTCCCACCGGAGTGGCTGCGACCAAGGAGGTGAGCCCCCCCAGCAGGGCGTTAAAGAAGCGATCGAACCGCGAAGTGACGAGAGAGGTGCCCCGAACCGGTGCCGCACATCGGATGAAGCGCACCACCTCGAGCTTGCTTCGCAGCGCACCCACGGTCTGCGCAGCCTCGCGCTCTTCCCGGCCCCAGCCGCCTCGCTTGAGCAGCTGCTTGAGCAGCCCCACGTCGGCGGTGCCGCAGAGAATCTCGCCGATCTGTCCGCCCCCAGAGTGGGACAGCAACGTGACCTTGGGGCGCGCTGCCCCGCCAATCAGGCCGCACGCTTGGAGCTGCTCCAGCAACGCTGCGGCGTTGGCCACCGGAGAGTGGCTCCACGCCCGGTGCTGGAATGCGAAGACTCGGTCTCCGAAGCGGTTGCGAAGTGTGGCCAGGTTGCTGCCGGCCAACAACTCTTCAAACTCCTGCTCGGTGGGCTTGAGTGTCCCGTGGATCAGGATGAGCAGCTCCCCGTCTCGTTCCGTGGCTTGGGCGTTGGTGTGGGTCTCCACCGGTTCGAGGTGCCCGCCGTGGGGCGAGTCCACGACCCGACACAGCCGCCCCGCCATGGGCTCCGCCCACCGTGCCTGGATGGTTCGTTCGAGGCTGTCGGGCGGGAGCGCCCGCCCGCCCTCCCGCGTGCTCGCCTGACGCCGAGCGGCCAGGATGTCCTCCAGCAGAACCAAGACGTGCCTTGCGAGCTCGTCGGTTATGACCGACACTCGGTCCTCGGCAAGGGCTGCGAGCCGGGTCTTGAGCCAGCGGCGGGCGGTTGCACCCAGCGTCTCTTCGATTGCGTCGAGCAGCCCCTCAAACGACAAGCGCTCGATGAACACGCTCTTGATGGCCGCCGCCACGAAGCCCCGTGAGCTGGCCGGTGCGGCTCGGGTCTCAAGGCCTTTGCCGTGTACCCGCTGGAAGTCGGCGGCGGTCATCCACTCACATGCCCCGTCGTCCCACTCCAGCCGCACGAGGTCGTCGGTCTTGACCTCCACCCGCTCGGTGGTGTCCGCACGGGATGCCGGTCGCACAAGTGCGTTGAAGACGACCTCGCCCCCCCATTGCTGCTCGGGCTCCACCAACAATGCAGGGGGGACCTTGCCGGTCGACCGGCTGCGTGCAGGTGCGAGGTTCAGGTAGATGGTCTGGCTCCACGACAGCGGCAGTGGCGGTTCGAGCCCCGCGAGCGCCGATGCCGCGTGTTGGGGGCGAACCCCCGCCTTGGACGGTGCGTTGTCGGAGGCGACCGGCAGCACCCCGCCAGCGTCGAGCGGGATCACGTGGGCCTTGGGGCTGCCCAGGCGCAGCTCCCACAGCCGACTGGATCCCTCGTGGGGGCCCGCCTGGAGCCAGTCTGCGAGCGCGGGAGTGACCAGAAGCTGGACCTCCTTGGCGCCGGCAAGCTCCGGGGGGAGGGTGCCGTTGACGAGCGCTTCGGTGGACAGCAGCGCCGTCGTCTCGTCGGCGCAGTCGTCTTTGTGGCGCCGCGCGAGTCCGGTGTCTTCTGGGTGGTGGACCAGGACAGTGAGCCGTTGCATTGGGCCTCCGGCGCGGGGTGCTTGCCCTGCCAAGGGTTGAGTCCGCGCACCGTACCATGGGGCTCACGACCGAACAGCGGCGCGGGAGCAACCGTCCCCACCGGCCCCCATCGGTTGTTCGCGTCGTCGCTGGCGGGACATGTTCAAGGGGGACAATCACCCGAGCTGAATTTGATTCAGCTCGGGTGCAGGGCTGCTCTGGTCGGAGCCCGTCAGCAAATGGATGCCGGAGATTGGAGGGTGCTTCCCGAACATCCAGTGTCAGTCGTCACTCAGGCCCAGCGCCGTGCGCCCGGCCCGGTCATAGATGCGCATCAAGCGGCGCAGATCCGAGCGTGACATGCCAAGCGAGGACGCCGCGTCCTGCAGCTCGCCATTGAGTGCCCGATAGATGGCGTCCACCAACTCATCTGGATCGACAGAGTCCGGAACTGACGTCGAGGGGGAGGCCGGCTGGGTCGCGGGCGCGGTTGCTGCGACGGAGGGCACGTGGGGGCTGGCTGGAGGAGCGGTCAGCGCGTGCCTCAAGGGCAGTCGAACCGCGGGATCACCCAACAGGCTGTAGGCGCGCAAGTCGTTTCGCCGCATCCACACATGCGCGCGAGCGCGGTCGGGGGTGAGCGCGTGCCCACCGTGTTGACGCTGTTGATCGGCATCCATGCGGTCGGCGAGGTCCGCATCGAGGACGCGAAGTGCGTCGCTGAGGTTGCCCATGGCCGCGCCGACCCTGTGCCCCTTCACGAGGGCGTCCACCACCCGATAGATTGTGCCAGGGGTCTTCTGCCCGGTCTCGCCGTCGGTGAAGCCATAGGTCCACGCAAGATCCAAGTGCCCGACAAACGCCAGAGGCCCCTGCTCCGACGCCAATGCGACCTTGGGGATCTGGGCAACGAAGGGTCGTTTGGACAGGGCGTCTTGGACCCATCCGAAGCCTTCGCCACCGCCGGAAACACTCAAGTGCTCGAGCCAGTGGTGGAAGGCACTCTGCGTGGGCGTGCCGGCGCCAAAGCAGGAAAACATAAACCAGACTCCGCCGGGGACCAAGTTGCGTTCTGCCAGCGCCGACGCAGGCAGGGTGCCGTGCGGGCCAAAGCCGATTGCGCCTTGTCTCGCGCGCTGGTCGTCGGGCGATGCCCATCCGTTTCTCGGGGCGCCCGCGCCATGGCTCATGCTGAACAGGACTCCGGGGTTGGAGATGCTGTCGAGCGTGGAGAGAAAGTCAGCTGGTGTGGGGCCATGTGGATCCCCCCGCATCTGTACCGCAGCGACCGGGAGCTTTCCGGCGGCAACCCGTCGCTGGAAGAGCTTGCCGAGCGGTGCCACTAAGTTGGTGTGGCCGAGGTGTGTGGCAGCAGTTCCGTCACGGACCGAGTGCAGCAGGAGAGTCGGAAGCTCCGGCGGGGGAGGGGCGTCCTCCCATCGTGCGACCTTTGCGCAATAGCGCCGGTAGTCATCGTCGAGGTCAAATGCCAGCCGCCCGACCAGCGCTTGCGCGGCCAGGACCTGCTCCACCGCGGAGGGCACTTCGTCGAGGTCGCCCGCGATCAGGACGTAGAGCGGGATGTCGTCCTCGTGCCCGGACTGGTTGTCGAAGTGCCGCTTCTGCCATTGTTGCGCTTCTGTGTGCCCCATGGTCGCGGGCACGCGGAACTCGGCCACCGGGAGACCGCCCTGCTGTGCGCTGCGGCGCTTCACCAGTGGGTCCAGGAGGTTCCGGAGGCGATCGCCCCGGCTGCCTTGGGGCAACACGATTCCCCAACGCTGCACCGCGAGCTCGTTCCACTCGGCGCGTCGTGAGCGGAAGCTGAGCACTGAGGAGCCCGAGGCTTCCGGCTTCGCAGGAGGGGTCAGCTGGTCGGCGGGCGCTCCGGATTCAAGTGCGGGCGACCCGGAGTCGGCTTCGCAGAGCAGGAGGTGGCATTGGTCTGGGGACTCGCCCATGTTCAGCACTCCTGTGGCGTTGCGGCACCGGGTGCGGTCCGCGGGCGGGCGGCTCGACTCTAGACGAGACCGCGGTGCCAGGGCAGGCCGAGCGACTCGGCAAGCTTGGCGTCGACTTTCCCATTTGCCGGCGGCGCGAACCCCAAGGCGTCATTGGCTTTCGGGCCGCCTCGCCGCTGCCACCGGATCAACGCATCGACTGTCCACGGGTCGAGGTCCGGCGCACTGTTGGCCCTGCGGGAGAGATGTCCGGAGGCCTTGAGCTTGTCCTTGAGCATGCCGACCAGTGGACTCACCGAGCCGTGTCGCAGGCGTTGAAGCGTACCGGTGTGTCCGCCCTCTGCGACCATTCGTGCTTCTCTTCCAGTGAGAAGCACGTAGCTGTATGGGCGCCCATGATCCCCGTCGCCACTGAGATCTTGCTGTCCGGCCAGCGTTCGAAACTTGGCCCAGGCACGCTTGTGCTCACCGCCAGAGTAGGCTCCCGGCACGGTCTGGCAGCCTGCGGCCGCAAACTTGGGCTTGTGGTGGTTGGGGTGGGTCGGAGACCGGCGCAGGTCATTGTAAGCCGGGTGGATGTTGGTGAATGGATTGATGGGCCCATCCCAGAAGTCCTGGCTTGTGTACTCAAGGTTGGTCATGGATCGCAGCACCATGACATCTTGATCGAGACGAAACGCGCCAGGCATCTCCTTGTGACGGCCGGCCTTGTAGGTGTACAGGCCTGTGGGCAGCAAGCACGACCGCATCGTGTGAGACTCCAGCTTGCCCGCCGGCTTGCGCCAAGCCTTCGCCCACTGCTTCGGGTCGGCCTTGTCGTTGCCCGCCCACTCAAACAGCGTGGTCTTCCACATATACGCCCAGTTGGGCACAGTCGAAGCGACGAAGGCGGTCACCTTGTCGGTGTGTTGGTCCCAGATCCCCAGCACACACCGAAGCTCGTCGTGATCTGGCGTGGCCTCAGTTAGCCGAACCGATGTGCGCCACTGATCGCTGTCGGTCCCGCTCGCTGTGGTGCAGCCTCGGAGGCCGAACAGGACCCGTGGCTGGTCGTTGCGATCGGGGGTTGGGAAGGCATTGAGTGCCATGAGCTCACGCAACGTCCGCCCAGACAGCTCAAATTCTGCCGTGGATCCGGCTGGTAGCAGATCGTAGTCGATGTGGTCATGGTCGAAGGCCCAAGTCACGTGCTCGGGGTCCGTGCCCCCATGGGCCTCTCCCAGACCTCGGGAAGTACGTCGTGTCGGGACTCCTGGCGCGCCTGTGGTCTCGTCGCCGACAAATCCGTCGTCTTCACGAAGGGCTTCTTGGAGTTCACGCCCGGTGGGGAGCCGCAGAGTTGGCATGTTGGGCCCTGGGGAATAAGTGTTTTCCCGCTGATCGCCTGGGTCTCAGCGTGGAGGTTCATCATACGGCAGGGCGCCCCTTTCTCCAACTCGGGCGCTCGACGGCCCCGACCCACCCTCCAAGGTCCTCGCTGGCGGGGGGGGCACCACACGGACCTTCCGCGGCCCCCTCTGCAGCTGTGCCCTACTTGGCCAGGCGCGCCCTGAAGCCGGTGTGGCATGACACGCAGCCCGTCTGAAGCTCGGCCAACCGCTGAACCGTCAGGTCGAGGTCCTTGGCGGTGGCGGCTTTTGCGAGGTTGACGGCTTGATCGTGCACCGCTCCGTCGGCGGCGGCAAAGCTGCCGAAGTCCTTGCCCAAGATGGCCTGGAGGCGCTGCCGTTCGTCCGCGCTGACGTGGGGATGGTCCGCGATCGCAGTGGCGGCCGTGGTGACGGCGCCGAAGTCTTCCAGCCAGAGGCCCATGTTCAGCTTGGCCATGTCTTCGCCCAGCCCGACCATGATGGTCTTGAGGTCGGCGGACTCGTGGGCATGGGGAGGCGGGTCGGCGGCGAAGGCGGCGCTCCCGAGGGCGAAGGCGGCGAGGCCGAGGGGCAGGATCAGCTTCTTCATGGTGGTCTCCAGGGGGTGGGGGGTGTGGCGCTGATTGGGGGGCGCGGGCGTTGGGAAGCGGTAGTAAGCGAGTGTTTGCTTGTTTCGCGGCGGCACACTGGACCGACATGGTGCTGCGGCGCTGGGCGGGCGTCGCCCGTCCGCTCCAGCTACACGAAGAGAAGGGTGCGCAGAGCACTCCAGGCGTGGTCGATGCGGGCCCGCAGGCGCTCGGGCGGGTCAGCCTTGCCAATGGATGCTTGCATTGCGAAGGTCAGCAGTGCGCCCTGAATCAGCATGCTCATCGCGGCGATGTCGACCGGCGTGGCAGTCCGCCCGTGGGTGACCAGCTGGCTGAGGCGCTCGAGCATGTAGTGGACGCTGCGTTGGCGCCACCGGGCGACCTGTTGGCGGCCGTCTTCGCCCGCCAAGTGGACCAGCTCATCGGAGAAGATGAGCCGACCGACCGAGCCTTCGGCACCCACAAAGGCGGCCCGATGGCGGAAGAAGGCTTCCAGGTCATCGAGCGGGTCGCCGGTGGAGATCAGGCTGGCCTCCAGCTCGGACTCCAGCAGGTCCATCGCCTCAAGCACGATCTCCTGCTTGTTGCCAAAGTGTCGGAACAGCGTGCCATCGCTGATGCCCACCCGTCCGGCGATCGCCTTGGTGGTGAAGCGGGCGACCCCGTCTTCGGCGATCGTCTGCAGCGCGGCCTGGGCCACCTGCTGGCGGCGGGTCTCGGTGTTTTCGTAGTGGCGGGGCACGGCGGCATCCAGGAGATGGAGGAGCGTCGAGGGTGCTCAGCTGGCGACTGGGGGGGCCTTGAGTGCAGCGACGCCGGCCCAAGAGAAGGCCACGAGGATGGCCAGGGCACCGACCAATACCAAGTAGGGCGGGGCACCCAGCAACAGCTCCGCGACGATGCCCAGCGGCATCAACAGTCCGGCGAGGGTCAGGCCCGAGATCCCGGCCCGGCTGCGCTCGCTGACGTGCAGCCGCGAGACCACAATGCCCATCGTCAGGTTCAACAGCGAGAACAGCGCGCCATGCACATGGGCCAGCCGCGCCTCGAAGTGCTTTCCGATGCCGTAGTCCGCGGCCCACTCCAGATGGTTCGGCGCGAAGTCCCGAAGGTAGATGAGAATGAAGCCGTAGACCATGAAGGAGGCGAGGCCGAGCATCCCGACGGAGAGGTTCCAGCGACCAGAAGCGAGCGAGGACACGGTGGGTTCCGCTTTGTAAGTAAGTGCTTGCTTTACGGGTATGCGCGCCGCGGGCCGACGTCAAGGGGCTGTTGCAGTGCATTGGGCAAGGGCCTTGCGCGACGCACCGACCCGCGGCCAGACGGGGTGCTGGGGGCCGAGTGTGTGGGGAGCCGCCGTCAGCGCAGCTGCACGCCCACACTGAATGCAAGCAGGTGGATCCAGTTCTCCACCCAGCCGTCGGCCGGCGGCAGGTTGTCGTCGCTCGTGCCTTCCGCGCCGCCGCCGACGTAGCGGAGGTTGGCAAAGACATCTGTGCCCATCGACAGGGGGACGCCCACCTTGGCGCTGGTGTCGACAATGGCGCCCACCACGTCGGTTCCGCTGCCATTGATGTACTTGATGGGCGCGTAGAAGCCGTCCACCTCGTAGCCCCACCAAGCCCCCTTGGCGCCGAGCGGCTGGCGGGTGCGCAGCTTCAGCACGGGCACGGGGCCGATGTCGCGGTTGGCCCGAAACGTGTTGCCGTTGAGGCTCTCGAACTCGATGGTGGCGTTTCGGATCTGGAGAGACAGGCCCAGCGCGAGCTCACGCTCGGGGTCTTCTTGGAGGTCGTAGAGGTACGAGACCCGGTAGTAGTCGAAGCCATAGCGGAACTGCATGCCCGAGCCCTTGTCGAATCGAGCGCCGTCGACCACGAGGTCCCGGGACAACCGTGCCTTCGTCACCAAGTTCAGCGGCTGGTAGAGCAACACGACGGAGTGGCGGTCTCCCAGCGACAGCTCAGACTGCAAGCGGGCATAGAGGAAGAGGTTGTCCTGGCCGCCCTCGTCGACGTAGTCGATCATCGTGCCGGACTTCGAGAACTGGATGCGGTGGGAGAGCACGGCGACGTTGCCCAGCTCGGCCGACAGGTGCACGGCGTAGGGGCGCTTGGCTTTGTTGAGGACCGAGTCTTTGGCGACGGGGGTGGTGGCGTGGGCGGTGCCCATGAGCGGGCCTGCTGCGGTGAACAGCGCGAGGGCCGATGCGAAGACGGGGGAGAGAATGGACACCTCAGGTCGGGGGAGCGCGGGTCTTCGGCGCATTAACCCAAGGCCGTGGTGCAACCAGGGGAGGGGGCAGCACCCACACACGCCCTCGCCTCAGAACCCCACACCAAGCTGCAGCGACAGCGGCAAGTAGCTCGCGTTGAACCGGTCCGACTCCCGGAAGGGCATGCCGTCTCCCTTGAGGTCACCGAAGGCGAGGTGGGCCTCGATGATGTTGACCAGCAGGTAGGCGTGCTTGCCCATTCGCACGATGCCCGACACGCCAAAGGTAAACGCCCCGCCCACATATCTGGACTGAAGGGGGGTGCCCGGCTTGGACGCCACTGTTGCTTCCACATTGCCCCACGACGCGCCGACCTGCACCGGCGCAATGAGCTGGAAGGTCCCCTTCTTGGCTTGGTTGAGCCCCAGGCCAATGCCCGCGGTCAGCGTGTGTTGCTTGGCCGTGTAGACAGCGCTGTCGGTCGTGGTGTTGGATGCGAGCGATGCGCTTTCATCGACAAAGACGGTGCGTTCGCGGCCTTGGTAGGTTGGCTTGGAGAAGGTGTAGGTGACGCCGGGGGCCACCAGCCCGTTGGTGCCCAAAATGGCCGGGAGGTAGACCGACACGCTGGCGCCGAGGCCGACACCCCACTTGGTGTAGGGATCTTCGGCCTCCGACGGGGTGGGCTCGCTGAACAAGGAGCCCTCGGACTCTTCTTCGGGGTCCTCGGTTGCCCGCACTTCTTTGATGGCGTTGAACATGAACTGCGGCCCGGCGAAGATCACCACATCGTTCTGCTTCGCGCTGTTCTTGTGCTGCTTGCCCTTCTTCTTTTTCCCCTGCTTCTTGGGGCCCCCGTTGCCGCCCTTGGTCAATGGAGCCAATCCCAGCGCCGGCGGCTGAGCCGGCCCAATGAAGCGCTGGGCATCGGGCGCCCAGCTGGCCGCCGACGAGTCGAGCACCGAAGCCGACTCCAAACCTGGGTCGGCAGCAAGCCCGGGTGTGGCGGCCGTCATCAGCCCGGACAGCATCAGGGCCCCGAGTCCCCAGTGGTGCCGTGGACCCCCATCGATCGAGCGTCGAGTCTGCTTCATGCCTCGCCTCCTCCGCCGGCCGTCGGCGAACGTGCGAGGCTACCATGCATGGCAAGCCAAGAAGGGCTGGTGTGTGTGGCCCCCGGGCGCTGCGCGTGTGGGCGAATGGGGCCCCACCCCTTCCGGACTCACACCGAGTGGGGTGGGCGGTCAGGCTTGGGCAAGCTGCTCCTTGTGGATTGCCTCGGCGCGGGCCTTCAGCGCGATGCTGGCGGCCGCGAAGCCCCGCTCGATCTTTCCCCCCAGGATGTGCACGAACGGACTGAGCAGCCCCACCATCGTCTCAACGTTGTGGTACCGGGTGCGGTTCGGGCCCAGCGGCTCCAGCAGCTGCACTCGCTCTGCGCGGTGCAAGAAGCCGTAGTCATCGCCATATGCGAGGCAACGTCCCACTTCCCAGATGGTGAGCCGTTCGTCATTTTGGAGGTCCACCGACAGGCCGTCCATTGTGAAGCCGTCGCCGTGGCGCACGTAGGGGCCCCAGCTGACCGACAGGTGCACCGGCGCCCCCAGGCCGCCTGGCTCGGCCACCTCAACTCCACGATTGAGCGGGTTCCACTCGGGGTAGGCGACAAAGTCTGAGATCACCGACCAGACCAACGCAGCCGGTGCTTCGATGTCCACCGGCGGTGCGCGCAGAAACAGCGAAAACAGGGGCGTGGTGCGGGCTGGCTGGTCCACTCGGTGCGTGCCGTACAAGGTCGACACAACGGTCAACGCCTTCATGCCGACGCCCGTCGATTCAGCAAGCGCAACCCAAAACCGTCGGGCGAGAGCGGTATCGCCTTGTTCTTCAGAACGTAGTTGCGGTCGGTCATCTCAAACTCGCCATAGTGCAGCAAGGCCGCAACATTGGCCGCAACTTGGTACTCACCCATGCCCGCGCCAATGCAGAGGTGGGGCCCCGATCCGAAGGGAGCAAATGTGCCGGGTCCCGCCCTGGGGCGGTCGATGTCGAAGGTCCACGGGTCAGGGTAGTTGTGGGGCTGAAAGTGGGACAGTGTCTGGAACAGATAGATGCGTGAGCCCGCTGGGATACGGTGCCCCTTGAACTCGAACTCGACCAAGCCGGTCTTCGGGATGAACGGCGCCACTGGGTAGCGCCGCAGTGTCTCTCGGGTTGCGTCCATCAGTGACCGGGCGGTCTTGAAGGCCTTCGGGTCTGGCGGCCCATCGGCGAAGAGTGTGTCGACGTCGTCTTGCACACGGCGCAAGTAGGCTGGCGAGTCATACAAGGCGTAGAGCAAGAATGCCGTGGTCGCCGCCACGGTGTCTTGGCCCGCGAGGAATGGGCCAAACGCCGCCGCCTTGACCGCATGCATCGGAACGCGCACGGGGTCAGCGAGGTGGGCATCGAGAAAGTCGTCGATCAGGCTGCGGGGCCGCTCATCGCCCGGCGGGTTGTCCTGGTGGTGGCGCACCACATCGGCGACAACTTGGTGGGACACTCGAATGGACCGCCGAATGGACGGCAGGTGGCGGGTCCACCGGGGCCAGATGCCGGCGATGTGCACATTCATCAGGTACCGCATGAACCGCTGCAGCTCATCGATGTTCTCGTCCACGCGCACCTTCGCCACACCCTCGCCAAGCTCCAGCGAGATGAGGCGTTGAAAGACGGGAAACACATCGACCGAGTCGCCCAGCTCAAGGGAAGCAACGTAGCGTTCGATGGTGGACAGAACCACTGGCAGCGACCGCATCATCGCGGTTTTCTTGTAGCCGTCTTGTGCGATGGAACGAAACAGCTTGTGGTCCTCTCCGTCCAGCACAGCGAGGTTCTTCTCGGTTCCCAGCGCCCGAATCACACCAATGAAGGTGTCGAAGTTCGACAGCACATCGTAGCCAGTGGATGCAGCGAGCCGGCTCGCATCGGCACCGGCAACCACGAAGATAGTCTGGGGACCGAGCTTCAGACGAAAGACATCCCCGTGTGTGGCCGCCCAGTCGACCATGGCCCGAGTGGGGTCTTTGCGCAAGCCCAGGGCATTGCCGATGCCCGGCAAGCCAGGGACGAGCGGCGGGAGCGGGGCGGACGATGGGCCCACACGCCAAGGCTTGGCCGCTGCGCTCATGAGACCACCTGTTGGGCTTGCCACCACGCGATGGACTCTTGCACTGAGCTCACCATGGGCCGGGGCTCGAAGCCAAGCACCCGGCGGGCCTTGCGGGAGTCCACCGACAGGCGGGCGTCCAGCGCATGGAGGGAGTCGGCGGTAAACCCCTTCATCGCGGGCGAGAAGCGGGCCAGCACTGGCGAGGCCCGGCTGACGGCCCGCAGCAGGGGCAGGGGGGCCCGGACGGCTCGGGAGGTCCGCCCTTGGGTGCGGGCGACCAAGCGATGAAAGTCTTGGGCGGTCAGGTGCTCGGAGCTGAGCAGGTAGTTTTGCCCGGTCTCGGCACGGTCGAAGGCCGCGAGAATTGCGTCGACGACGTCCCGCACATCCACCCAGCAGAACCCGCCATCGGGCACCACCGGCATCCGCCCCCGCAGCATCTGTTGGAGCACGCTGCCCATGAGCGAGGGCCGGTGGTCGTTGGGTCCGAGGATGCCCACCGGATTCAAGATGACCGCGTCCAGCCCTTGGGCGATGGCCGCTTGGAGTGCACGTTCTCCGGCGGCTTTGCTGCGGTCGTAGGCCGGCAGCTGCGGACGGTCGGCTTTGGCGTGCTCCTCGGTCAGTGGCCCATTGAGCCGCCACGTGTCGTAGGCGTGCACCGAGCTGACATGGATGAAGCGGCGCACCCCGGCCTCGAGCGCCGCAGCCGCCGTGTTCTTCACACCCCCGACGTTGACGGCCTGCATCAGCGGCTCGTCCTTGACCTCCACCGAGATGTGCGCGGCGAGGTGGATGACCATTTCTTGGTCCACCAGGGCCGTGCGCATGGCCTGAAGGTCGCGAACATCGCCCGGAACCTGCTCGACATCGAGTCCATCGAGGACCGAGGCATCGCCGAGGACGACCGCCCGCACGGTGTGGCCGTGCTCCAGAAGGCGGGGAATCAAGCAAGCGCCGACGTGGCCGGTGGCGCCGGTGACTGCGATCTTCATGGAGACCTCCGAGGGGAGACGCGGGCCCGCACGTGTTGGGCGGGTCCAATCAAGAAGCCGTGCATCGCCGGGATGGGGGCACGGGAGGAGGCTGGAGACAGTGCCCAGTCCTGGAGCAAGACCGCCAGCACCAGAGGCATCTCGGTGGTCGCGAAGGCCGCCCCCAGGCAGCGCCGGAGCCCTCCACCAAACGGGAAGAAGGTGTTGGAGGCCGGAGGCTCACCCCGGAATCGGTCTGGACGAAAGACCTCAGGGTCGCCCCAGGTCGCCACCCGGCTGTGGGCACCCACGACATTGGCAGCGACGACGGTGCCGGCGACAATGGTCTCGCCAGCGATCTTCTTGTCGACAAGCAGGCGGCGGGGGGCCAACGCAGCACCGGGGGTGAGCCGCAGCGACTCCTGCACAACCGCAAACAGCAACGGCAAGGCCTCGGCGGCGGATGCGGCGCGCTCGGGTTCTGCGCAAGCCAACGCTTCGGCGACCACGTCGGCGAGCAAGGCGGGCCGTGCCATGAGCTGTGCAACCACCCAGCTCAGCGCGAGGGAGGTGGTGTCGTGGCCGGCGATGAGCAAGGTGAGGAGCTGGTGCACGATGTCGGTGTCGCTGAAGGCGCTGCCCTCCGCGATCATCCGAGAGAGCGCATCGGTGCCGTCCGTGGGGGCCTGGCGCCGGTTGTGCACCAGCTCAGCCAGCCAGACCTCGACCCGAGCGAGGTTGTGGGCACGGCTGGCCAGGGGGCTGCGGCCGTTGAGGGGACGACCGGCCTGGAGCGCGGCCTTGGCGGCGTCGGTGTGGGCGCGAAGCCGTGAGTAGAGGGATGGCCCCATCACAGCCGAAGCGAAGAACATTGTGGTGGAGAGCTGGCCACTGACGAAGCGGAGCAGCTCAGCGCGCAGGAGCGGTGGGCAGTCTGTGGTGCCCATGCCGAGAGTGGCCCCCATCAGGGCGTCGAAGGTGACTTCCTGAAAGGCCGCGGTGAGGTCGACGACCTGTCCGGGCTGCCAGTCCGCGCTCACCCGTCGGGCCGACTCGACAAATCGAGGGGCGTAGCCTCGCAACGCACGACCCGAGAAGGGTGGAGTGAGGGCGCGCCGGGCACGCCGGTGTTCCTCACCTTCCAGAAAGACCACACTGCGGGGATCCAGCAGGTAGCGGACGGGGTCATTGCCGTTTTCGTACTCAGCGGCCTTGAGCGAGAAGACCGCTTGTACGTCCTCCGGTGCGCTGTACAGCACCATCTCGCCCATGCCCGCGAGCTGCAGGCGATGGGTGTCGCCGTACCGACGCTGGCAGTGGCGAAGGTAGCGATAGGGCGCCACGCCGAACGCGGTGGTCTGCCCCCAGGGGAACAGGACGGGGCCTTTCAGCAGGGACGGAGCGGTCGCAGCCAGGGGCCACCTCTATGCAAGACAATGCAACGCCTCCAGGCAGCGCGTGATGCGTTGTCTGCAGGTCTGCGGTTGAACGTCGGAACACGTCGAGCGGTGTGCCAAGCGTCGCTGAAACGAGAACACGTTCTACTCGTGGATGGGTGCCGAGTCAACCGGCCTGCACCACGCCGGGTCGAGGTTCCTCTGTCTCCTGGCCGCTGCTGCCGGTTGTCTGGCTCGATATACGTATAGTATCCTATGTCAGCTGATGGAGCTTGGGGGCGGGCATGCGTGAAGAGTGGACGTCTACGCCCAGCGACTGGGTCTTCAGGAACCCCTGCTTGGCCCCCGTGCGCACCCGCCTTGCTTCGGGACTCGACGGGCTGACCGAGCGCAGGTTCTGCACGCACTGAGTGAGTCCCGCCGCGTCGGCCGATCGGGGAGTGTCCCGGTTGGTGCAGGCTGGGTGCGCCAGGAAGCGCGCGCGCCCGATGGGCGAAGCCCTGTGGCAGATAGAGCAGGTCGCCGGTCTCGAGGGTCTCCGACAAGTGCGGTTCTTGACCCTGGATGTCTGCGTCCTGCCCTGGACCGCCGACCGCCGGCAGCACCACAGGCGGAGCGTAGACCTCCCAGTCCTTGGCGCCGCCAACCTGCAGGATGAAGGCTTCTTGGGAGTCGCTGTGGGGGGCGAGTCCTGTGTGGCCCGCGGGGGTGCAGTGGGCGTTGACACGGTGGGGTGCACCGAGGGCCCGCGCGAAGGCCTGTGTCAACCCATGGACGACGGGCTCGAGGTCTTCGACGAGATGGACGGAGACTGTGGCCCCAGCCGCCAAGTGCTCTGCCAAGAAGGCAGGGGGCACACCGGGGCCGGGCCCCAGGTCTCTGCCAGTCCACGTGCCCGTGGAGTGGAGGAGTCGCACCCGCTTGGGGGGAAGCTCGCCGGTGCGCTGGGTTCCTGTCCGCCGTTGCTGGAGGCGGAGATGGGTCGGCTGGATTGCCCTGCCAGACCCGAATCCCACCGAGGGGATCGGCCGCTGACACCGGTCACCGAACTCACGCTGGCCGTGTTCGCTTGGAGACCCGCTGGAACGCTGTGCAGGGGACAACCAGGTGAGCGGGACGCGCCGAAGCTGAGCTCAACGCCCTGCCCATGGACACAAAGGACTGCACGGCGGCTCCCGAGCAACCCGTGTCAGTCTTCGGCAACGTTGCCCCGAATCCACGCGGCGGCCTTGGCGTCCATGGACAGGCCCACGCCGGGCGTGTCGAGTGCGTAGTAGGCCGCATAGGCTTCCGCGAACCACTCGCCCGGAGACTTGAACTGGTAGTCCGAGACCTTCCGGTCGCGGGCATCGGCGTCGTAGCGCACCCAGCCGTCCGCCCCCGTGCGATAGACATGTTTGCCAACCTGGGTGGTGGGCTCACCAATCCACGTGCGGCTGTCCGGGTCGAGGGTGTTGGCCACACCGTTCAGCTCGTTGCCGCCCAGCTTGCGCACCTGGTTGGCATCTCCACTGGACAGCGCCTTGGCGAGGGCTGCGTTGCCCGCCTTCACCGGCGACTCGTTGGCCATGGCGGTGGCCACTGCCGCGTCGCTTGAGTAGGTCTCCCAGCCTCCCAAGGCTGCGGTGCCCCGATTCGACGCCATGACCTGTTGGTTGTCGTCCACGGCGTGGCCCACCTCGTGGCGGAGCGCGTGGCTCAGGGCATTGAGTCCCTCCAGCGTATCGTTGACGTTGACATTGTCGATGTCGTCGAGGGTCTGGGTGGCTGCAGTGGATGGGGAGTAGGACAGGTAGATGTCGCCTGTGGTCACGGAGTGGCCGCCCGCCGCGTACTTGGACTGGTTGTCCTGGGGGAGCAAGCCATTCACCGAAGGGTTGTTGGCCACGTCGCTGGCCGGCAGGCGGCCTAGCTCGGTCCAGAGCTGCTTGAGAACGTCTTCCTCGAAGGTCATGCCGTTGCGCGGCCCGACTGCGATGGCGAAGCGGCGATCGAACAGGTCGACCAGCTCACCCAACGACGCGTCTTTCACCCGACCGTCGAGCCACTCGGTGATGGCGTTCGACATCATGGTCGGGTCCAACACCGCCTTGAGGTTGGCTTGGGCGGTGGACGAGAAGCCTTGGAGGTCTTGGAGTGTGGTTGTGTTGGCCCAGCGTCGGCGGCCTTGCGCGCTGAGCTTGCCGGCATCGCGGGTGGCCACCTGGGCGGCGAGGGGCAGGTAGTTGATGTCCGTTGGCGAGATGTCGCCGATCATCTTCTCCAACAGGTCAATGTCGGACGCGAGGCGCTTGCGCGAGGGCTCGTCGCGCATGAGGCGGTCGACGAGCTCCGGGCGGATGTGGGCGGGGGTGGCCTCGAAGAGGTCAGCGCTGACGAGGTGGCTCGGCTGCATGCCGTGGATGTAAGCGCACCACAGCGCATCTCCTCCCAGGCGGGGCGCCGCGCGGGCGACGTCCTTGGCGAAGTCAGGGGCCCGCTCCATCCCGAAGTGGATGATGTCGTCGGCATCCACGCCGCCCGACAGCGACCACAGGTCGTCGTGAGACGCCATGGCCAGGGCGAGCACAGTGCGCTCCGAGGGGGAGGCCTCCAGGCACACTTTATCCCAGAGGGCCGCGAATCCTTGATAGTAGCGGTTGTCGAGCTTGCCCGGCTTGTTGACCTTCTGGCGCGGAGCTCCCTCCTCCAGGTCGGCATTTGCTGCCGCTGCCTTGGCTTCTGCCGCGGTCAGTGCCTCGACACGCGCGCTCTCCAGTGCCTTGTCGCCAGCCTTCTCCTTGGGTGAAGCCGTGGTGGCCCCCCCGATGCGGTCCCGCATGACCCCGAGTCGTCCGGTGGACAGGGCCTTGCGTGCTTCGGCAATCAGCGCCTCCACTGACGAACGGGGCACCGGCTGGCCGGAGGAGACGGCGGTCAGCGCTGCTTCAATGGCGCTGCGAAGGGAGGGCGGATCGGTGTCTTGAGTTGTGCCTTGTGTTGCGCCACCGGGAAACTCCCACACGGATCGGGACGGCATGCCCCGAGACGACCCCGTGCTTGAGGCCACACGTGCACGGCTCTGGGCAAACGAGTTGGAGCGGTGTGACTTCATTGTGGGGGTGCCGGGCTGGGGTTGAGGTCGAAGCGAACATTGACGGCGATGCTGGCCCGGCTGGCGCCCTGGATCGGGGTGACCCAGTGCTGGAGCCCGGACGGAAACCAGACGAGTTGGCCAACGCGGGGCCGGAGCACGAAGGACGTGGGGTCCAGGGGGGCCCATGGCAGTTGGCACCTGCGGGGGTCGAGGAGCGTGAGGTTGCCGCTGGACCCGTCGCCGTCGTCGAGGTGGAGCACGCCGGAGAGGTGCGCGTCCGCGTGGTCGTGGGGTGTCACCCAGGCGCGGTCGGGCAGCACCATGGCCCAGGCCTGGATGTGCAGACCGGCCACATTGGGGGTGGGTTGTCCGGCTCGACGAGCAAGCTGGTCGAGGGCAACCCGTGCTTGGCCAGCGAAGAAGTCGCCGAGGCCCGCCATGTCGGGGCGCTGGAGAAGGTTGGCGTCGGAGTGCCACCCGCCCCCGGCATTGCTGCGTTGGATGCCCGGCAGCTGCTGGGACAACACGATGAGGCGTTGCCGCAAGCGCCCGCACAAGGCGACCTCCACGGCGTCGGGAACGACGACGACGGGCGTGGAGAAGATGTCGAAGTCCGGCATGTTGTCAGGCTATGGGCCAGACCGGCTGCCGGAATCCCCCACGGATCTCACGCGCAAGCGAGCGCGCTTGTGTTCTGGCGGCCTCCCCAAACGTGTTGAATCCAGCACTCGGCAGCACTGCTGTGGCTCGCGCCCTGCCCAGAGTCAGCAAGAGGGGGCCGCCAAGTCGTGGGTTCTTTGGAGGGCGTCGGTGATAGGATGGGCGTGGGCAGGGGCCCGCCGTTCCCGTCTCTTCACTCGACATTGGGGTGCGTTGTGTTGCAGATGATCGCGTTGGTTGGCTTGAACCCCTCGGCCTTTGCGTTGACGCTGGCGGAAGCGGAGCGCTCGAGCTTGTCGCCCGGTGTGGAGTTGGTGACCTACCGCACCAGCTCGCCTGCCACGGACGCCTTTGTGGTCGAGGTAGACTTGTGTGCCGATGGTGTTCGTGTGGACGCGAGCCGAGCGCCGACGTCCACGGAGTCCGTGGCGGCGTGGGCGGCAGACCTCGGCCCGGTCGCCGCCATCAACGGGGACTTCTTCCGAACCTCACCCACACGGGTCTATGGAGACGCGGTGGGTGGGGGTGTGCCCTGGCCTTCCATCCAGACTGGACGCGACCCTTCCTACGCTGGAGAGTGGTTCTACGGGGACTTTGGATGGGTGGCGTTCTTGCATGATGAGGTCACCTTCACCCACACGGGCTGGTCCAAGGACAATGCGGCCACGCTCGGCATCTCGGCGGGTCACGCGCCCACCACACGCAACCCCGACCCGCCCGACCAGGCGATGGCTCTGGTGAGCGGCTTTCCGGCGCTGGTCATCGAGGGCGCGCCGATGACTTGCGCCGATCCCGTCGCGAGCAGCTGTTTTCCCGATCGCTCGGACATGCGTGACCGGCATCCCCGCACGGCGTTGGGGCTCTCGTCAGATCTTCACACGCTCTTCCTGGTCACGGTGGACGGCCGCTCGTCGAGGTCGAGCGGCATGTACGGCAGCGAGCTTGCCGACCTCATGGGCCAACTCGGCGCTTGGCAAGCGTTTAACCTCGACGGTGGTGGCTCATCTACCCTCTGGACCGCCGCGTCAGGTGTCGTCAACCGCCCTTCGGATGGGTCCGCACGCGCCGTGGCCAACCACCTCGGCATCTTTGCAGGCCCGCCCACGGGTGGCTCGGTGCGCCCCTGGCACTGCGACACCCGCGCGCCCTGCGCCGAGATTCCGCCGGGCGGGGCCACGCTGGATGAAGCGGGCGACTGCTTCTATCCATTCGGGCCGCCGGTGTACCTCCGGGAGGTCGCTGGGGAGGGGGAGGGGGGCAGCCTCGTGTGGACCAACCAATTCTCGGGCAGCCAGCCATGGAATCAGGCGTGGTGGCGCTTTCACTTTGAGGAAGGTGGGGACTACCTCCTGGAGTGGCATGGGGTCGCCGACTATGCGGTGGCCGATGCCGTGCCCCATCGCGTGCGGGCGAACGGCATGGACCACGAAGCACTTGTCGACCAGTCGGTGGGCGACGGCTGGCATCCGCTCGGGACCTTCACCTTTGCAGCCGGTGGCGATCAGGGACTGGCCATCGAAGACCACGCGAGCGGAAGCGTGGCGTCCAACCAACACATCGTCTTCGACGCGGTTCGCCTCACCCGCGTGGGTGCGTATTGCGGCGACTCCAGCTGCGATGACGGTGAGTCGTGCGCAAGCTGTCCGGTGGACTGTCCGCCGGAGGACGAGGTGGTGGGCAACGGGATCGACGATGACTGCGATGGCTCCGTTGACGAATCGGGCGACACGGGGACCGGTCCCTTGGACTCGGGCACGGACAGTGAAGTGAACGACTCCGCAGGGGGCACAGCGGGGGCGGACGCCGAAGAGACCCCGGATGAGTCTGCGCCTGCAGGTGAGCAGGGGGCCAGCAAGGGAGGGTGCGCCACGGTGGAGTCCGCTGGACTCTGGGCACTGGGACTGGCGCTGCTCGGCGTCGGGAGGCGGCGCGCGGCTCGAACCGCTTGAGTTGTTCAGTGGTGTGCAGGCCAGTGCCCATGGCTTGCTGCGGGGCAGCGGTGGTCAGCCAGGGATGCCCAGCTTCTTGCGCAGCCGGTCGTTGTCGAGGTGCTTGACGACGTCGAAGGGATCGCAGCTGCCGCTCGGGTCCCAGTCGACCGGACCGATGGCCCGGGCCACCACGAGGGCCTGGGCGTTGAGCGCTGCGCTGCGTTTGCCCATGCCCATCAAGGCGCTGGCCATGGCCAACAGCGTGTCGACATCGACGCTGTCTCGCGTTGCGTCGATGTGCGCAATCCAGCCAGCAAACCAAGCGTCGTCGGGGGCGGACTTCTTGGTGGACTTCGACAGCTCGTAGGCCAAGCCGTAGCCACAGCGCTGGCGCACCGGGTCGTCGCTGGCCATCCAGCTCTCGGCCAGGTCCTGGACGAAGGGGGCCTTGGCCAGGGAAGCGTCGCAGGACGAGAACACGTGGGCCAGCATGCCGCCCTGGAGCTGCTCCACCTGGGCCTCAGCCTGGGCGCGGGTGATGCGCGTGGGTTCGTCGATGAGCAGCGCGACCACCTTGGCGTCGTAGACCGAGCTGGTCCACAATTGCTGAGACAGCGTGTGGTCGCGACCGATCTGCTTGGCGAGCTTGCGCAGCCGGGTGAGCCCGATGCCGAAGGTGCGGAGGGGGCTGTCGGAGTAGCGGGCTTGCCAGTTGCGGATGCCACGCTCGTCGCGGTGCTGCTCAAGCAGTGCATGGACTTCGTCGGATGTCATCGTTGGCCTCCGGGCTTTGGCCCGGGCCTATCGTGGGGTTGGGTGCGTCGCCCGATGGTTGGGCAGCCGGTTGCGACAGTGCGGTGCGCCATCCCGAGGCAGCCGCAGCGGTCTTCCGTCGCACGGGTGTCTTGGCCCTCCAGATGCCCGGGGGGGAACCGTCACCGGCTCGCTGGACGTCCCATCGCGGCGGGATCCCAATCAGGACGGCGTGTCCTCGCCCACGGTCCACACGCGGGCGTGCACGCCGGCGGGGAGGGTCGCCAGCAGCTCGTCGAGAACGGCGGTGGGGGGTTCGTCACCGGCTGGGGGAGCCAGAGCGGCGGGTCCCTCGATGAGCACGGCCAGCTGGCCGTTGGCGGGCAGTGGGGCCACCAGCGACACCACCGATGCCCGCACGGCGGTCGCGGAGGTGCGCTCGATCTGGAGGGCGACGGCGCCCGGGATGGTGCGGTGAGCGGGAGGTCTGGACGAGGCAACACCAGCACCCGCGCAGCCTCGGTGTCCTCGACCGCCTTGCGCAGCGCGGCCCGGACGGCGTCGGGACTGTGGGCAGTTTGATGGCTCACCTTGGCGGGGGCCCAGGGGGGCGTCGTCCAAGGAGGCCCACCGGAGGGGCTGGGGGTCTCGTACACGGTGTGTACCGTATATGAACCCAGCCAGCGACGCGACGAGGGCGACCAGCAGCGTCAGCCAGCCGTCGCCTCCGCCGACGGGCGTGGTGTGGCGGGTCTCGGTGGCCAAGGGGGACAGGTGCACCTCGGTCTCGGCCCCCGACAGGCGCACCCGCACCACCGGTTGGACCAAGTCGATGCGGAGCTCGTCTTGCCACGCCATCTCGCTGTTGGCCCCGAGCAGCGTCAGGTCCATCCGCGGGTCGACGGGCCCGACCGCGATGCCGGAGAACACCCCGTCGTGTGCGCTGGCGTCGGGGGCGACCCCGTCATCGTGGAGGGTCACGTTCTGGCCCTCGATGAACGCTGTCGGTGTTGGGCCGAGCACACCCTCGGGGTCCGCGACCACCAGGATGAGCCCGGGCTCATCCACGCTGGACACGGGGAGCTGGGGGAGGGTTTGGGCGCGGGCGACTCCGCCGGTGCCCAGGCCAAGTGCCAACAAGGCGGCCACCCCGAGCCGGCGCGGGGAGGGACGGACGAGCGCCGGTCCAAGCGCCGCGGCCAGCACGACCAGCCACCCCAGTGCTGCGGTGCCGGCGCTGGCCGAAGTGGCCGGGCCGACGGTGGCCTCGGCGCCGGTCGCCACCGGACGGAACGTGCCCGGCGCATCGGCACGCTCTCGCAGGACCAGCCGATCCTGGGACGACACCCGTGTCACTTCGCCCGACCAAGCCACTCGGGGGCGGTGCGCGCCGGTCACGTTCACGGTCACGGTCGCTGAATTCGGCACATCGCCGGACCAGCACGGGATCGAAGGCCCATCGGCTGACGGTGAAGCGCTCCGGGCGCTCGTTGTCGGGGAGCATCAGGTCGTAGGGCGTGGGCGCAGAGCTGTTGTGCAGTGACCCGGCTCGCGGGGTCGTCCCGGTCGAGCAGGGCGTGACCGTTGGTGCAGTGCTCGGCATGGACCGCTTCCCCCTGGGCCGCGAGGTCACGATCGATGGACGGCAGCAGGTCCTCGGGCCACACGGGCGACTGTAGCCGCCACACCGCCGCGTCCCTGTCGACCAAGTTGTGGGCCTTGATGGCGGACGGTCAGCCGCGCTTGTTCTCGGCCTCGTCGTGCATCGCGGTGGCGTGCACCTCACCGCCCACGACCTCGCCCACACTGCGGCCCAGCGAGCCGGGCCCGGCATTGGACGACAGCGCGATCCACCGCAGCCAGTCGTGGCGCGGCGCGTCCCACAACACCGGACAGCTTGTGGGCGCGTCGGCCGTGAGGCGGTAGCTGGGGCCGCTCGTCACCCGGATGACTTGGTTGGCGATGCCGCCGATGGCGTCGACCCGACCATCGCCGCCGGGGTTGGACTCGAGCTGCGGTTGGTTGAAGTGGTGAAGGCTTGGGCCTGTTGCAGGTTGATCAGCAGCGCGGCGTCTTTGTCATCGCCCCCGTCGACGCCGGCTGAGGCGTCGAAGCGGTCCAGCTTGGCATCATCGTCCAAGTTGGCGTTGATGGAGGCCTGGAAGGCGCCGAGCAGCCCGTTCATGTCGAGCTGAGCCGCACCGCCGTCGACGCGCACTGCGGTGCCCTTGTAGACGAGTTGGCCGATGTGGTCGCCGTCTCGGGTGAAGCCGACGGGGTGGCCATCGGGGTTGTCGGGCGTGGCGTGCCGGGCGAGCAGGCGACAGCGCGCCCAAGTCTCGGGAGAGGCCAGCGGACGCGCGTTGTCGGCCTGTTCCAGGTGGCGCAGCAGCTCACGGCGGATCAGCCGGGAGCCCTGGTCGGCATACCAGAACCACAGGCCCTCGATGGGACCCCAGCTCTGGTCGAGCAGCATCGGGTCGGTGACGTCTTCGCCCCAGGGATCGTTGGGGGGGGGGGCACCACGGTGGGCGGCCGAGTCGGCGAAAGCATCGATGGGTGCGAAGGGATCGGGCCGCTGGGCCTCGGTGGCGCTCGCCTCGGCCGGGCTCACCTCGGCGGGGGCTGCGGCCGCTTTGTGCGCGGATGATACCGCCCCCCTGCTGTTTGCACCTGATCGACTTTGGTTCAGCGGGTGTCCGCCAACACGACAACCCAGCATTGGCTCGGTGCTCGTTGCAGCGCAGGCTCGCGAACGTCATCGGCGTGGGTGTTGAGATGGGCAAGCCTGAGGCGAAGACAAGTCAAGCGGGCGCTTGTGTTGTGTTGCTCTGGCCGGGTCGGGGGGCCGCGCAATGACCACGGCAGATGAGGTATCGGCGCCTCGGACTGCTGGCCCTCCAGCTTGCCGGCTGGCGGTGGCGCTGCCGGACCGCCGTGTTGTCGTCTGCCGGTGGTGTTCGCCATGCTGTGCCCCACGGGCGCGCCCCAAAGAAGTTGACCGATTGGTCGGTCAATGTTATGGTCACCCCATGCGAGACGGTCGAAGACGGCGTGGTGCCCAAACACGAGCACGGATTGTGGAGGCTTCAGTGAAGCTCATTGCCCAACGCGGGATTGAGGGGCTCACCGGCAGCGCGCTGGCCGCCGAAGCCGGCGTCTCGAAGGCCACAGTGTTCCACCACTTCCCGTCCATGGACCAGGTGCCCTTGGCGGCGCTCGACCACATTGTTGTGGGGCTCGTCGACGCGGTCCAACACCAAGCCAGCGCCAGGGACTACCTGATGCAGGCGGGCAGTGATGTTCTCCGCCTCACCGCGGAGCAGGCCGATGAAGCCCTCGCGATGAACGCGCTGCTGACGGGCGCGAGTCGGGGCAGTGAGCTCCGGGAGCGCATGTCGGCCCTGTCCACCGCCTACCGGGATCTGATGGCTGAGGAGCTTGTGCGTCTCGCTCCCCACGCCGATCTGGACAGCGCTCGCGTGGTGGCCGACATCGCCATCCCGGCTGTGGACGGCCTCGCCACCCACCTGATGCTCACGGGCGACCGAGAGCGGCTGGACCGGGCTTGGGCGCGACTCGTCGAGTCCCTGCTGCCCGTGCTGGGCGAGCGGGTGTGTGTGGAGGTGGAGGCATGAGACATCACCAGAACCGACTGCTGTCGGTCGGCCGGCACGCACGGCATCGTGCGCTGCTGGGGCTTGCACTGATCGCCCTGTGGGGCGCGGGTCCCGGCTGCGGAGCCCACAGCAAGGCCGAGATTGCAGGAGCTCAGGAGGTTGAGATGAAGGTGTGGTTCGACGGCGAAGCCCAGATCGCGACAGGCTTGGAACAGGTGAGCGAGGTCCTCAGAGACCCTGGGCGCTACCACCTGGGGGTGGTCACACGGATGCCAGGCTTGTCGTCGGTGGAGCTGTTGGAGCAGGGGGCGGACTCCGTGTCCATCCGGACCAACGAGGGCATGATGGCGCGGTCCAACATCGTGGTTCACGCGGACGCCGAGCGTGTCGTGGTGGAGTTCGACGAGGTCTACTCCATGGGCACTGTGGTCACCGCCAACGCCCACTTCAAGCAGACCTTCACCCCGGTCGCCGACGGGGTGTCCCTCCAGTTGGTCATCAGCGGGATGGAGGCGCCGGGCTTGCTCGGCTTCGTGTACCGCAGCTTTGGCAGCAGGAGCATCGGCAAGGCGATTCTGGAGACGAACCAGCAGTTCTTCGAGAGCCTGTGAGGCTGTCCTCCGAGAGCCTGTGACGACAGTGCCGGGCTTGGGCAGGCGGTTCCCCGCAACGCGCCCCACCCCTCCCAGTCCGCGCAACCCATCCCTGGCTGGAGAGGCCGGAGTGGGAGGGTGTCCCTGGCGGCGACGGATCCTTGGGGTGTTTTTATGAGTGATATAACGTATCTGTCCGCCGCCGTGTGGCCAAGGAGCGGCTGGCCCCTCGGATAGCCCCCGACACCGACATGACTGCCTCACGCGTCGGCTTCGCGGACTTTTGGGACTTGCTTGGGCCCCGCGCCGCCGGTGCATCCAGCCCGCATTGGGCCGGCGATGCTGGGTGCGTTTCCCACGGGGGTGTAGACTGCGCGTCATGGACACGCTGGCCCTCGGTGTCGCGAGCCGCCTCGACCACCTGCGGGCGCGGTTGCTGCGCTTCTTTCTGCAAAGCCGGTTGCTGCGGGACCTGTTTCGATCGCGGCCCAGGCGGCTGTTCGTGCTGTTCGTGCTCTTCGAGTGCGTCGCGCTGGCGCTGACCGCGGTGATCCCGCTGTGGCAGCTGCTGTTGGGCCCCCTGCTCTTTGGCTTCGCACACCTCGTGTCGAGCCTGCGCTACTTCCATGTCGGGCTGAGCGCACCGCGGCAGGTGGCCGACCGAGCCCTGCAGGGGCGCGCCTTTCGCACGCTCGCGGTGGCCTCGGGGCTCTACACCCTGTGGCGCATTGCCCGGTCCCGCACCCTGAGCGGCGATGTGGCGGCTCGACTGTCGGAGTTCGAGGGCGCTTGGCTGCTCGACGGTGCCTTCGTGCTCTTCGTCTTGATCGCGGGGGCGCGCCTGTACGGGAAGCGGCCCGGGCGCATCGGGCTGGGCTTGCTGGTGGCCGCGCCACTGTTGTGGGGCTTCGCCACCGCGCCGCGCCTCACCATCGGGGTGCTGGCCCTCGCCCACAACTTCGTCGGCTTCTTGTATTGGATCGCCCTCGCCACCCGGCCTCGGGAACGCCAGGTCGCGGTCGCGGCCTTGGTGGTGTTTACCGCGATCTCCGCCGCGCTCTTCGCCGGGGTGCTCACGCCGGTGACCACCGCATTCGGGTCGTGGGCCGACCCCGGCGTGGGGGGCGTGAGCGCTCGCAGCATCGGTCGCTTGGTGGCCCCAGGGCTGGGGTCTGACTGGTGGATGCCGGCCACAGCAGCCTTCGCCTTCGGACAGTCCACCCACTACTTTGTCTGGCTCAAGGCCATCCCCGACCAGGCCCACACCGCCGAGGTGCCCGCCTCGTTTCAGCATGGCCTGCGGCTCCTGCGCGCCGACTTTGGCGCCGTGGCGACCCGCATCATCCTGGGCGTTGCGGTCGGTGGCGGGCTGGTCTGGCTCTTCATCGGCTTCGAGACCGCACGGGTGCTGTACTTCGCGCTGGCCGGCTTCCACGGCTACCTTGAGCTCGCCGGCCTCGGCCTGCTGCATGCCCGCCGCTCTGCCGTGGTAGCGTCGCCCAATCCAGCGTCTCGGAGACCTGCATGAAGCCCTCGAACCTGCTCTTCCTGGCACTCCTGATCGGCGTGCCGCTGTTGGCCTCCCCGCCGGCCTCGGCCGACGAGCTGCCCGACCCTGTCGACACAAGCGACGACGACGGTGGCGACGACGAAGATAGCGATGAAGACGACGACAAGGGCTGCTCCAGCGCCGCGGCGCCTGTCTCGGGCCTGAGCGTGCTGGTCGGCATCGGCCTCGCCCTCGGCCTGCGCCGTCGCGACAACGTCTGAGCGCAACGGCGCAGCACCTCGGGTGCACGGCGCGCAGCTCATCTCAGCCGAGCCCGAGCGCCGCCATCCACGGCTGGCGGACCACGCCGAAGCCGAAGCTCACCCCGTTGGCGACCAGGCTGACGGCCAGTGCCCGCCACCACGGCAGGGGCAGCAGGCGTGCGTAGAGCGCCGCCTCCACCCCGGTGAGCACCAGCTCGATGGGCACGGCCCGGACCCAGTAGTCCTCCACCGATGACCCGAGCCACACGAAGAGCGTCCAGGCCACCGGGTGGGTGAGCAGGCTGGCCGCCGCCGAGACCCCCGCCGCGCGCAGCAATTCCGACCGGGGCGCCCACCGCGTCACCGCGAGCAGGCCCACCGCCACGGGGATCTCGAGCGCGAGCGTGCGGGCGAGGGCGTCGAGCTGGCTCATCGATCGAGGGGTCAGGGGGGAGGCGAGACGCTCACAGGAGTGCGGGGCGCCGGGCCTCCCTTATCGCTCCTGGTCCGGGGGGCCGGTGGTGCCCCTCGTCGGACTTCAGAGCGGAGCCCCCTCGGCTTGGCACCGACGGCGGTCTCACCGAGCCCACCGCTGTTCCCAATGGGTTGTTCTGTGTTGGATGGGACGGTCCTCCAGTTCGGGGGGGCCAGCCACGGTCGCTGATGGCTGTCGCAGGCTCTCGTGACTGTGTCGTCGAGAACACCGTCGAGAACACCGTCCACATCAAAGCGTGGAGGGGGCTGCGCGAAGCCCACACCTCCGCTCCACAACTCCGCCCAACAATGCGCC
Organism: Myxococcota bacterium; assembly: GCA_942491145.1. Lineage (GTDB taxonomy): Bacteria > Myxococcota_A > UBA796 > UBA796 > UBA2385 > CAXQUZ01. The sequence continues at coordinate 115,479 of CALOBC010000039.1, forward strand.
GCTCGGCCCACATCTTCACGGCTGATCTCTGGCGACCGGAGCACGGAGAGGGCTTCACCGCTCGGCGCTCATGCCGAATTGTGGCCTCTATGCGCGATGTCCTGCTGTTCGGCTCCCTCCTTGTTCTCGTGGCGTGCGAGCCCACCAAGTCGGTCGATGACTCCGGGCTCGAGGACTCGGGCATGACGGACGAAGGGACCGACGAAGAAGAGTGCCCCGAGCCCACAGCATTCGACTACGCCGACCAAGCCGCGTGGGCCCTCGACGCCCCAGACTGTGGTGGTTCGTCGCAGTCGCCCATCAACTTTGAGCTGGAGGACCTGTCGAGCGGCGCCGTTCCTGACCTGGCGTTCAGCTATGGTGTCACGCCTGTGTCGATCATCAACAACGGCCACTCGGTCGAGCTCGAGGTGGAGCCAGACACCGCCAGCCTGACGATGGATGGCAAGATCTGGTCCCTCGCTCAGTGCCACTTCCACACGCCCAGCGAACACACGGTTCAGGGCGAGAGTGCCCGCGAAGAGATGCACCTCGTGCACACCGACGGCGCGGGCGGCATCGCGGTCGTGTCGTTTCTGTTGAGCACCGGCGACGACGGCTGGTCACTTCCCAGCAGCGCGAGTGTTCCGCTGGCACCGGGAGAGTGCTTCGCTTCCGACGAGACCATCGACCTGGATGCGTTCCTCCAGATCGCCATGGTGGAGCCGGAGGCGCTGCCCGCTTTCTATTCCGGCTCTCTCACCACGCCACCGTGCACAGAGGGCGTGGCCTGGGTGGTCTTCAATTGGCCGCTGGAGCTGTCGGAAGATGACTTCGGGCAGCTCGAGACGGCCTACTTGGGCAACAACCGCGACCCCCAGCCCCTCAACGAACGCCCCATCTGGGTGGATTGACCGTTCCGAAGCCACCATCGCCGTCGACGGTGGCGCTCTGCCAAGAACCGGAGCTGGCGAGCGTGGGCTTGGTGGCGCACGGGGCGCCTGCGAGCGGTGCCTGGCTCGCTCACCCCAGGGATGGTGCCCACCCCACCCGAGCCTGAACCCAGCCGGGGCCGGCTGACGAAGTGCAGCCCCAGCAAGCGAGCCCACCGACAGCGCTCGGCGCCATGGCCGAGGGGGTGACAGCTCCGCCGAGCAGGAGCAGTGCCCCGGCGGACAGGGCGGAAGTCCGGCTGCTGGAAAGGGGACTTGTCGTTGGTTGGCCCAGGTGGATGGGGCACCTGGCCTTGGGTGCCCCCCCGCCCCAGTGCCCCACCGCCGCGGTCCGGGCACGCCTCGGTGCAAGGATGTCGGTGAACCAGGGTCGTGTAGTCCGAGTGCGCTTTGTGGTGAGGGAAGACGAACGCCCGTCCCGCGAAGTCCGTGCGCCACCCCTCCGAAAGCCGACGCACGGACCAAGATCCCGCCGGCGACTCACATCCACTGGCGGGGGTGCTCAAACCACCGATACTGGTCGCAGCTCGTGCTGTTCGAGCGCAAACTCTCTGGCGAGCTGGACGATGGCCCGCACCGCCGGCAGCTCTGCGGCCCGATCTGGGATCAGGATGCGGCCATGGGCCTCCTCGCCGACGATGCCGTCCAGCACGGGCTCGAGCTCTATGCTCCCAAGGGTGCCCACCACCTGTGGCGCGTCGGCCACCAGGGCGATGCCCTGGCCCGCAGCAGCCAGGCACCGGATCAGGTGTGTGTCGTTGCTCGCGACGGCGGGGGTCACGGGAAAGGTCGCGCCGTCCAGGCAACGCCAGACCCCGACCCGCTCCGGTCGGTGACCGGTCCAGGCCAGCAGGTCGTGCTCGGCGAGGTCCTCGACGGAGCTCGGACGCCCCCGTGCATCGAGGTAGCGCGGGCTGGCCAGGAGCCGGACAGGAAAGCGCTGCATGACGAAGGTCCGGTGGTCGCCGAGGGGGAGCACGTCACGGAACTGTCCGATCAGGTCGACGTCGGGGTCTGAGAGGGCCTCTTCCGGGCTGCAGACCACGAACTCGAGGCGGGTGCCAGGCAGGCGGGCGTCCAGGATCTCGGTCGTGAAGGCGAGCAGGTTGGGTGGCAGGCCGGGCGGAATGGCTACCCGTAGGCGCTGGACCGGTGCCCCCTGGTCGAGGAAGCCCCGCAGGCTCGCAGCGTCTTGGAGCAGGGCGCGGGCTCGCACCGCGAAGACCTCCCCCGCTCGGGTGGCGGTGGTGCCCAGGGTGCTGCGCAAGACGAGCTCTTGGCCGAGCTCCGTCTCGAGGGCCTCGACCTGGGCCTTGAGGGTGCCGCGTCGGCGGTTGAGGGCCTGGGCTGCCGCCAGGAAGCTGCCGTGCTCCATGACGCCGAGGAGGGCTTCGAGTTGGGAGAGCTGCATGGGCTCGGTCTAGCCTAGGGGGGCCGGGCCAGGCAAGGCCCCATGGGTCCCTTGGATGAGCTGGTCGCTTTCCGACCAGCCGCTGGTCGCTTCGTTCACGACGGGTCCGGCTACCCTCCAATGCCTTCCCTGGGTGTGGGTTCTTCAGGGCATCCGGGGTTCGCGGCCAAGCGAACCGCACCCTCCGATCCCCGGGGAGGCGCTGCCCCAGGCCTGCTCCAGAGTCCCTCAGGTGCCCATGTCTTCGCCCCGCCTTCGCCTCCTCCTGCCCGCCACCCTGCTGTCAGGCTGCGTGACTCCCCCGGACTCTTCCGCCGAGATCGCCGTCCCGCAGTCTGTCGAGGCCGCATCGGCCGAGGGAGAGCTGTCCTCCCCATCGACCACGCCGGCCCTCACATCGCTGCTCGCCCAGATCTCCAAGGATCGGCGTCAGTTCGAGGTGCGCGAGCCCGGCGTGCTGGGCGCTCACATCCCCGGCTTGTTCGACGCCGAGCTCTCTGCCATCGGCCTGCGCGCTCTCCGAGAAGGCGACGCCCTGTCCCTGCGCACGGTCGCCCTCCAGGCGCAGTCCCTCCATCGCGTCGATCCCGCCTTGGGCGCCTGCACCGCCACGAGCGAGCAGGTCGGTCCCCGCTGCGCTCCCTCGGCTGAGCTGGCCCACGGGCCCCTCACGGAGTGGTGGACCAGCGGTCCAGACGGCGTGCGTCACGGCTGGACCCTCCCCGCCTCCCCTGACGGGGCCACGGAGCTCCGCCTGAGCCTGGCCGTCGACGAGGGCGGCGTGCTGGGCGTCGACCCCGACGGCACTGGCGCGACGCTGCTCGGCAGCGGGGGGGGCCTGTGGCGCTACGAGGACCTGCTGGCCTGGGACGCCGAGGGGCAGCTGCTGGCCGCCTCCCTGCTGGAGGTCGGACGTGGCCTCGAGCTCGTCGTGGACCTCGCCGACGCGTCCTGGCCCGTCACCATCGACCCCGTGCTCAAGCCCATCATCATCGAAGAGACCAAGCTCACCGCCTCGGATGGCGCCAAGAATGACCGGCTGGGCTGGGCCGTGGCGATCATGGGGGACGCAGATGGCGACGGCTACGACGACGTGGTGGCCGGGGCCTACGGCGACGACTCCAGCACCGGCTCCGCCTATGTCTACTACGGCAGCGCCTCGGGGCTGGACGTCAGCTCCGAGCAGAAGATCACCGCCTCGGATGCTGCGAACCTCGACTACTTCGCCCGGGCCGTCGCCGGCGCGGGGGACCTCGACGGGGACGGCTACGACGACCTCATCATCGGCGCCCACCACGACGACGACACCGCCTCGTCCTCCGGCTCGGCCTACGTCTACTACGGCAGCGCGACCGGGATCTCCGCGAGCTCGGAGCAGAAGCTCGAGGCCTCCGACGCCGCCGCCAGCCACTACTTCGGCTACACCGTGCGGGGGGCCGGCGACGTCGACGGGGACGGCTACGACGACGTCGCTGTGAGCGCGCCGGGCGATGCCGACGGGGGCACCGAGGCCGGTGCGGTCTACGTCTACTACGGCAGCGCCAGCGGCGTGCGCTCATCTTCCGAGGACAAGCTGGCCGCCTCGGATGTCGCCGCGGGGGACTGGTTCGGCGGCGAGCTCTCCCGAGCGGGGGATCTCGACGGAGACGGCTACGACGACCTCGTCGTGAGCTCCTGGCACGACGCCGACGGCGGGACCAACAGCGGCTCGGCCTACGTCTACTACGGCTCGTCCACGGGCATCTCGTCGAGCTCGGAGACCAAGCTCACCGCCTCGGATGCCTCCGCCTCGGCCTACTTCGCCTGGAGCGTGGCGGGGGGCGGAGACCTGGACGGCGACGGCTACGACGACCTCGCCGTGGGCGCATACCTGGACTCCTCGGTGCTCTCGAGCGCGGGAGCGGTCTACGTCTACTACGGGAGCGCTTCTGGCGTGCAGGCGAGCTCCGAGGTGCGTCTGGACTCCACGGATCTCGCGGCCTCGGACTACCTCGGCGGCAGCCTGGCCCTGGGGGACGTCGACGGCGACGGGGTCCACGACCTGGTGACCACAGCCTATGGCGACGACGACATGGGCTCCGACAGCGGCTCCGTCTACGTCTGGTTCGGCGGCGCCTCGGGGGTCGGCAACACCGCCGAGCTGAAGCTGACGGCCTCGGACGGCGCGTCCAGCGACGGCCTGGGCTACGCGGTGGCCTCAGGCGGCGACGTCGACGGCGACGGGCGGGACGACGTGCTCGTGGGCGCCTTTGGAGACGACGACAACGGGTCCCTGAGCGGATCGGTGTACGCCTGGAGCACGGCGAGCCGGGTGCTGGCCTCGGATGGGAGCTCCTCGGGCAACTACGGCTTCGACGTGGCCGATGCCGGGGATGTCAACGGGGACGGCTACGACGACATCCTGGTCACGGCCGACTCGGACAGCGACAACGGCTCCTCGAGCGGCGCGGTCTACGTCTACCTGGGAGGGGCCACGGGCCTGCAGGTCGCCGGGGAGGTCAAGCTCACCGCCTCGGATGGGACATCGGGGGACAAATTCGGGTCCGATGTCGCGGGCGCAGGTGATGTCGACAACGACGGCTATGACGACGTGATCATCGGGGCCACCGGTCAGGATGACGACGGCACCCAGAGCGGCACGGCCTATGTCTACCTCGGCAGTGCCACGGGCTTGGTGTCCGCCTCCGAGCACCGTCTGGATGCGTCCGACGGGCAGGCTTGGGATGGGTTCGGATACTCCGTAGCGGGCGCGGGTGACATCGACGGTGACGGCTACGACGATGTCGTCGTGGGTGCCTACGGCGACGACGACGACCGAGGGGCGGCCTATGCCTTCTTCGGCAGCAGCACCGGCGTGTCCCTGGCCTCCGAGCAGAAGCTCACCGCCTCGGACCGTGCCAGCGACGACGACTTCGGGTGGAGCGTGAGCGACGCCGGAGACCTCGATGGTGACGGATACATGGACGTCATCGTCGGCGCCCGGTCAGAGAGCGAGAACGGCTCGTACAGCGGCGCGGCCTACGTGTACTACGGCAGCAGCACCGGGCTGGTCGAGAGCTCCGAGCTGAAGCTGCTCCCGTCGGATGGAGCGGCCTCCTACTTCTTCGGCAACGAGCTGACCGGTGGCGGAGACCTCGACGGGGATGGGTACGATGATTTGGCGGTGGGCGCCTTCGGCTCCAGCACGGGGGGGGCGGTCTACGTCTACTACGGCAGCAGCACCGGCCTGGACTTGAGCAGCGAGCAGATCGTCACGCCCGAGAGCGAGGCGTCCACGAGCGTGTTCGGGCACTCCCTCAGCCTGGTCGAGGATCTCGACGGAGACGGGCTCAGCGACCTCGTGGTGGGCAACTACAAGGACTCGCAGCAGGCGAAGTACGCCGGCGCCGTTCATGTCTTCTATGGAAGCAGCTCGGGCATTGACGCGGACACCGAGCAGATCCTGTTCGCGCCGGATGCATCGCGATCTGACTACTTCGGGAACTCGGTCTCCAGTGCGGGGGATCTGAACGGCGATGGCCTCAGCGACGTGGTGGTCGGCGCCGATGGCGTGAGCGTGTCCGGCTCCGACGTCGGCGCCGCGTACGTCTTCGGCGGCGGCTGTCGAGACCTCGATCAGGATGGCTCCTGCTCCTCCGAGGACTGCGACGACTTCGACGCCGACCGTCATCCCGACGCCGTCGAGACCCCAGGTGACGGGTTCGACAGCGACTGCGATGGCATGGAGGCCTGCTACGTCGACGCCGATGGGGACGGGCACGCGAGCGGCACCAGCACCACCACCGACCTCACATGCTCGGCGACGGGCCTGGCGAGCTCGGTCAGCTCGGTGGATGACTGCGACGACAGCGACGCCGCCATCCACCCGGAGGCGACCGAGGGGGTGGGTGACGAGGTGGACTCCGACTGTGATGGCGGCGAGCTCTGCTACGCTGACGCCGACGACGACGGCTACATCGACGGGTCCACCACTGTGACTTCCTCCGACGTGGACTGCGTGGACTCGGGGGAGGGGCTGGCCACGGACCTGACGGGGGAGTGTGACGACAGCGACGCCACCATCCACCCAGCGGCCACCGAGGGGGTGGGTGATGAGGTGGACCAGGACTGCGACGGCGGCGAGATCTGCTACGTCGATGCCGACGGCGACGGCTACACCGACGGCGTCACCACTGTGGACAGCAGCGACGAGGACTGCTCGGACTCCGGCGAGGGCCTGGCCACGGACCCCACGGGCGAGTGCGACGACGACGATGCCTCCGTCCACCCTGGCGCCACCGAGGTCGTTGGCGACGAGGTGGACTCCGACTGTGACGGGCTGGAGACTTGCTACGCCGACATCGATGACGACGGCTACATCGACGGCTCGACCACGGTGAGCTCGTCGGACGAGGACTGCTCGGACACGGGGGAGGGGCTGGCCACGGACCCCACGGGCGAGTGTGACGACAGCGACGCCACCATCCACCCTGGCGCCACCGAGGGGGTGGGCGACGAGGTGGACCAGGACTGCGACGGCGGCGAGGTCTGCTACGCCGACGCCGACGACGATGGCTACATCGACGGTTTTACCACAGTGGCGAGCATGGACGTGGACTGCGTGGACTCCGGTGAGGGCCTGGCCACGGATCCCACGGGCGAGTGCGACGACGACGACGCCACCATCCACCCTGGTGCCACCGAGGGGGTGGGCAACGAGGTGGATCAGGACTGCGACGGCGGGGAGGTCTGCTTCGCCGACGCCGACGACGACGGCTACATCGACGGGTCCACCACCGTGGTCTCCACCGACAGCGACTGTGTCGACGCAGGGGAAGGGTCCGCCAGCGACCCGACCGGAGAGTGCGACGACAGCGACGCGGCCATCAACCCGGGTGCCGCCGAGGTCGTGGGCGACGAGGTGGACTCCGACTGCGACGGAGTCGAGCTCTGCTACGTGGACGCCGACGACGACGGGGTGACCCTGGCGGACGCCACCGTGGAGAGCACCGAAGACGCCGACTGCGCGGACCCGGGGGAAGGTCTGTCTACGGACCCCACCGACGACTGCGACGACACGGGGCCCACCATCTACCCGGGCGCTCCGGAGTCCGTGGGTGACGAGGTCGACTCGGACTGTGACGGCCAGGAGTACTGCTACGCCGACGCCGACGAAGACGGCTTCACCGACGGGTCCTCCACGGTCCTCTCCGAGGACACCGACTGCGCGGACGCGGGCGAGGGCCTGGCCACGGACGCCACGGGGGAGTGTGACGACACGGACCCCGACGTGAACCCGGGGGCCGCCGAGACCGTGGGCGACGAGGTGGACTCCGACTGCGACGGCCAGGAGCTCTGCTACGTCGATGCCGACGGCGACGGCTTCAGCGACGGCAGCACCGTGTCGTCCGTGGACGCCGACTGTGGCGACGTGGGCGAGGTGGGCCAGGGCGCGCCCCTGACCGACTGCGACGACAGCGACGTCGGCGTGAACCCCGACGCCACCGAGGTCTGCGACTCGGACCACGTGGACGAGGACTGCGACGGTCTCGCCGACGACGCTGACGGCGATGTGGACAGCGCCAGCCTCCTGACCTTCTACGCCGATGCCGACGGCGATGGCTTCGGAGACCCGGCCAGCACCTCGTCCTCCTGCGACGCGGCCGAGGGCTTCGTGGCGGACGGCACCGACTGCGACGACTCCGACCCGGACACCTTGCCTGGCGGCGAGGAGATCGCCGGGGATGGGGTGGACCAGGACTGCGACGGGGCCGACGCCGAAGACGCGGTCTCCGACAGGGACGGGGAGGGCAAGGGCGGGAGCTGTGCCAGCGTGCAGACCTCCTCCGGCACACTGCCGGCCTTGCTCCTCAGCTTGGCCTCGCTGTTCGGGCGTCGTCGGCGGGGATCGGCGGAGGGAGCCTCGACCCGGACCTGAGGGCCCCCAGGCGGGCGAGCCTCAGGGCCTCAAGGACACACGCTCTGCACGGTGGCGTCTGTGTCGTCGCAGTCCCGTTCGGTGTCCCAGTCCTGGGTGTAGGCGCCGTCGCCGTCCAGGTCGGTGCCCACATCGACGAAGTGGGGCAGGTAGAACACCGCATCGCCCGCTGACATCAGCCCGAGGTCCACGTAGAAGGTGGCGTCGGCGCCCGTGGTGTTCTCAATTCGCAGCTCATAGCGTTCGGAGGCAAGCTCCGTGATCCCATCGGGCTCGTAGGCGACGATGTCCAGCTTATGAGAGGTGAGGCCGGTGGCATCCCAGAGGGAGTACACCGGCGAGAAGTCCACAGCACCCCCGGCCGGGATGTCGATGGCGTAGCGGTCCACGTCGTCGGTGTCGTGCAGGGTCGCGGCCTGGTCCGACCTGTACCAGTCGATGTCGAGGTAGTCCCAGGGGTTGTTCCAGACCAGCTCGCCCGTGCGGGGGCTCGCCTGCTCGTCGGTGCCGGCAGCGTCCACCGCGTCGGCGACGTCGGCTGCGGTGCGCACGATGCCGTCGCAGTCGTAGTCCACGCCGTCCGTGGCCTCGTCGCCGGCGCCCTCTGGGTTCACGTCCGGGTCGGCATCGTCGCAGTCATGGAAGGTGGAGAAGCCGTCCCCGTCGGCGTCGGTCCACGGCTCGATGCCGAAGCCGTACTGCATCACGCCCACGTCCGGCCGGGTGGTGGCGGCCAGGGCCAGGTAGGTCCCGCCGGACGCGGACTCAATGCGCACACAGGAGTCGTAGCCGAGGTGGCAGTCGTCGCTGCTGGCCACCTCCGTGAGACCGTCAGACTCGAAGACGATGAGCTTGGAGTCCGTGTTGGCGGCGAGGTTGGTGGTGAAGACGTTGACTACTTCGCCTGCGCCGAGCTCGAAGGAGTACCAGTCGCCCTCGCTCGGGGGCCAGACGGTGCGGGTGAGCACCGCATTGCCCACGGCGAAGGCCTCGGCGGCAGCGGCCTCGGTGTTGGGGTAGCCGTCGTCCGTGGAGGGGTAGGCCTGACCCACCTGCTCGAAGTCCAGCGACTGCTCCAGGTCCGTGTCGGCGTCCAGCTCGAGGGTGATGGAGCTGGGCTGGTAGCGGTTGCCCAGCAGGCTCGGCGTGATGGTGACCGTGTCGCCGTAGCCCAGGCCGCCCAGGGTGAAGGTGCCCGCCTCCTTGTCAGACACTGCTCCGAGGGCCTCCTCTTCGTCGCCCAGGGCGACCCACAGCTCGACGCCTTGCAGCCCCGTTCCGCGCAGGTGGACCTGGCCGCTCAGCTCCAAGGCTGAGACGGTCACCTCGGCGGACGCCTCGAGGGCGTCCATGACGCAGGTGAGCACCGTGGCGCCGTCTCCCGTGCCCGTGAGGGTGTCGCCGTCGACGCCAGCGACCTCGGCATCGCCCGTGGACAGGGCGCAGCTGGAGGTCTCGTCGGAGGTGGAGCCGTCGTTCCAGGTGCCCGTGACCGTGAGGGGCACGGCCTCGCCCAGTCGGAGCTCGTAGAGCTCGAGGTCGAACGCCAGCTCGGCGAGCAGGGTGTCGGTGTCGGTGTCGGTGTCGGTGTCGGTGTCGGTGTCGGTGTCGGTGTCGGTGTCGGTGTCGGTGTCGGCCTCTTCGGCTGGGGTGCCGGAGTCGCGGGCTTGGGGCTCGCGGGACTTGTCGCCGCACGCGGCAGTGAGGGTGGAGAGGCCGAGAAGGATCAGGACACGACTGGACACGGGGCGACTCTTGGCGGAAGAGGAGAGGGGCTGGCTGGTCGACGACAGAAAACCAGGGATGGAGCGTATGGCGCTGTTGGAGGGCTTCGATGGACGGAAACCGACCACCGGGTGCTCGCGGCGCCGCCGGTGGGCCCTCGAGCGCAACTGCGCCGGGGAGGGGCAGGGGAAGCGGGTGACACCAGTCCCAGGGTTGGGCCTGTTCGGGCACAAGCAGGACTCAAGGAAGGCTACCCTCAGCAAGAAGCCCATCCGAGACGGGTAGTTGCCGACTCCTGCCTGTTTGGCCGCCCTGTCGGCGCAGATGTGGGTCTGCACCTGCACAGCGCTCTGGACCACGGTCGCGAGCGCCGGAGGCGTGGCCATGTGTCCCAGTACCCAGCGGTTGACGATGGGGCGTCGAGCTTCTCGGCACCCCCCGCCTGGTGGTCACCGGGTGCTTCGCCCTTTCTGCTGAGGTCTCGCTGGACTTGCACTGGTGGGGGCGTTGAGACCCCTTCTTCAGCCGGTACTCATGGGAACTGGTGTCCCGACGGAGGTGCGCGTCCATACCCAGAGAGGCCGCCGAAAACTGCTGTTCAAGGCGGCCCACCAAGCATGTGATGGTCGAGCCTGGACGAAGTTCGAACCTTCGCATCGGCCCATGAACGCTGGGAGGATGGGGCTTTTGAGCGATGCCGAGGGGTGATTGAGGGGGAGCAAGTGGCGCTTTGACTCGGCAGCCGCCGGCTCCCCTCCCGGCGGTGGCCTGCTGCCCCTCAACGAGAGGGGGTGGGCAGTCGGCTCCGCTCGGGCGCCATGTGAGGACCTGGTGGAAGCTGCCTTATTGTCTATCGCTGAGGTGTTTTTTGGGGCCCGCGAGTCGTCTACGACCCGGGGGACACTCCCAGCTTGCTGAGCACCACATCGAGCCCCGGCACGCGAGGAAGCCCTGCAAGCCTGTCGAGCGGAAGCCACGCCACGGCTGCGGTTGAGCCTCCGACCTCCAGCACACGGGGAATGCCCGCTGCATGGGCGCGGTAGACGATCTGCACGCCCATGAACAGCCCCCGCTCGCTCTCGGAGAATGCGTGCACATGGAAGAGCTCGAGGTTGTGCGCCAGGAGGCCGGTCTCTTCGTGGAACTCGCGCAGCAGGGTCTGCTCAGGGAGCTCGCCGTGGTCCATGCCCCCACCCGGCAGGGTCCAGTGGCCCGGCCGGTAGCAGTGGTCCGCAAGCTGGGTCAGCAAGATGTGGGCGTCGTTGATGACCAGCGCGTAGGCGCTCACTCGTGTCTTCATGGCCGCGGGCTATCCGTTCTCCGGTGGTCCGCCGACCTCCGGGGGCTGGGCGTCGGCGGCGGGAAGCGCCGGTGCACCGGAACACTGTCGACCCTGGCGGCGCCGGTCTCCGTGAGGTCCATGCGGGTGCAGCTCGGCCTAGGCCGGTGGGACCGACCCACGTGGTCTGGCCGCCGGGCGAGCCGGGGGTGTTGCTCCTCGTCGCGCCTGCCCTCAGCGTGGGGCAGGGACGCCGGAACCGTGACCTGGGCTTGAGCCCTGCTCGACGCCGCACCCCGCGTGCTGCTTGAGCAGCCCGCCCGGTCGCAGCCCAGAACGGCGTTGACGTCAGGACCTTGAGGTCGGAGCAGGCCGCGGTGGTCGGGTGAGCGTGGCCACGAGCCCGAGGGCGACGACCACCCCACCCCCGGCGGAGGTCGCGAACACCAGGCTGGCCCCGGCGTCGGGGGCCCCGGAGCGTGCCAGGGCGGTCCCGACGAAGGCCCAGAGGACCACCGCGCCGAAGGCGACGTCGCGATGCACCGCGAGCATGCGCCCGGTGATGCCGATCGCGACCACCTGAACAACGACGGTGAGCGCGGCGGGCACGGGCCCGTAGGGGGGGACACCGAGGTCGATGGCGACTGCCGTGACGTTGGCGATTGTCGCGACCGTGATCCAACCCAGGTAGGTGCTCACGGGCACCCGGACGGCCCAGGTCTCCAAGGCACTGCGCGACGGCGTGATCCCGATGCCAAGCCGCAGGTACATCGTGATCAGCGAGCCGAGGATGACACCCATCAGCAGCAGGCTGAGCGGAAGGAGCTGGTGGTGCCACGCCACAATCCAGAGCCCGTTGGCCACGGTGTTCACGACGAACCACGGCCCGACGGCATGGAGTGGATCTGCGGTCTCGCTCCGGCGCGCGAAGACGAACCCCGCGACCACGAAGCCGAGCAACCCCAGGTAGATCAGCCCCCAGATCGAGAAGGTGAGCCCAGCGGGCACGAAGAGGTTTGGGTAGAGCGCGGAGAGCTCGCCGGTGCCCATGCCGCCCAGCGGAATGGCGTTCGCAAGGGCGTTCCAGACGAGGGCCCAGACGAGTCCGACGGCGTTGAAGACGGCCCAGTGCATGCGGGACAGTGTCATCGCATCCCGCCGGTCTCGGTGTGCACCCAGGCGCGCTGGATGCGGTGGGGGAGGTCCGTCAGGAGCCTCGAAGGGGTCAAGTCGTGGATCATCGCGCGGCCTTATGGCGGCCCCGCAGCCGAGTCCAGAGCAGGCCACGTTCGACCGGAAGCTGCTCAGAGGCGCTCCTTTCGTGAGACCGCAGGCCTGTTGGGTTCGAGCCGTCCAGCCAGGTGCTTCGACACCAGAACGCGAAAAAGCCGTCCAGAACAATGTTCCGGAGGTCGCACTCTTGGGCATGGGCGAACCTGGACGAAGCTCGAGCTTTTGCGAGGGCCCATGAGCGCTGGGAGGATGGGGTTCTTGAACGGTTTCGGGGGGTGCTTGAAGGGGAGCAAAGGCGTCGCGTTGTTGACGCCGAACCGGGCCGGCTTTGGTGGCTGGCCATGTCCTCCCGACTCCGCGCGCCGTGCTCCAAGCCAGCGCGGGGGCGCTTCAGGGCCCTGTCACGCGGGGTTGACAGACGAGGGAGCTGGGCGTGTCGAAGCGGATGGCGTCACGGGTACTCTGCGAGACGGAGTCGAGGCCGGGCCTCGTCGAACTGGAGCCATCTCGTTCCGAGCGTCCACATGACGCCAACGGCGTGGGTGGCCGCCGGTTCGGCACCCCACATTCTGGGTGGCGGCGGGGAGGGGAGGGTGGTTGAGATTCCTGCCATTGCGATGCTCATCGGCGCTGCATCGTCAAGCTTGGTTTGGTGACGAGCTCGACGGGGAACGCACCCCGCAGCTCCGGGCTGCCTTCGCCGGACTCGAGGCGAGCGCGCGGTCCATCGGACCAGACCGGCTATTGACTCGGCTGGGTCGCGTGCAGAAGAGCGGAGACTTCACCGTCGTGGCCACCACAGGCGACCCGGCCCACCAGCGCCGGGTGCATGAGGACGGCAGCGAGGAGAGCGTCTCCGTGGAGCTCACGGCTGAATGCGAGCGGGTGTTCGGCGCGAGCGTCGACGCGGTCACTTTCGTGCGTCGCTGAGCCGTCGGGACCGCTCGCTCAGTCCAGGTCCACCCACAGCTCTCCCGCCACGTCGACCTCAGCCAACCGTGTGATGAGGGCGTCGATCTGGGCATCGGAAGGGCCGCTGGGGCCGTCCACGCCGAGGTTGCCGTTCCGGTCTGAAGTGTGTCCAAGCCGCGGACATCGCCGAGCCCGCCGCGCTCCGTGAGCAGCAGGTCGCCGTGGACGCCCGCCTGGAGCGCGTCGAATCGCTGGGGCACCATTCCGACCCGACCAGGAAACGATATCCCTCGTGCCATGGAGGCCGACCGTGGCGCACACCACTCAGACCCGCATCGTCGAGGGCACGCCCGACGCCCTGTTCGACTTGCTCGCCGCCTTCGAGCGTACGGCCGAGTGGGACCCCGGCGTCGCGTCGGCCCAGCGCCTCGATCCTGGCCCGGTCGGGGTCGGCACCCGATTCCACGTGGTGGCCCGGTTCCTCGGCCAGTCGGTGCCGATGACCTACCGTGTGGTCCACCACAACCCTCCCCGCCGGCTCGAGCTGGAGGGGGAGGCGTCCGCCAGCGTTGTCCACGACGTGATTGCGTTGCGCCCCGTCGGCGACGGCGCCACCGAGGTCACTTGGTCGCTGACGCTGCAGGGCAAGGGTCCCATGCGCATGGCGGGGCCCCTCCTTGGTCCGGTGCTCCGTCGCCTCGGGCGGGTCGCCCTCGACGGGCTGCAGGCCCACCGCACCGCGTGCCCCCAGTGAGGCTCGGCTTTGGCCGTGGCGGCTTCAAACGGCACCTCGCCGCGGGGCCCCCGCTCACCCCGCGCGCCCTCTCGGGGGCCACGCTGATCACGGGCGCCACGGCGGGCATCGGCCGCGCCACCGCGGAGGCCCTCGCGCCCTTGGGCACCCGGCCGCTGGTGTGGGGGCGCAGCACCGAGCGAGGCACGGAGGTCGCCACCGCCACCGGCGGCACATTCCAGGCCGTCGACCTGGGGGACCTCGACGCGGTCGCCGCGGCGGCCGCTCAGGTGGACGGGCCCCTCGATGCGGTCGTGCTCAACGCCGGCGCGATGCCGCTGGACCGCCAGCTTACGCCGCAGGGCCACGAGCTCGTGTGGGGCTCCCAGGTGCTCGGCCACCTGCTGCTGTTGCGGCAGCTTCACCGCCGGGGGCTGCTGTCGCCCACGACCCGTGTGGTGTGGGTGTCGTCCGGAGGCATGTACCTGCAGCGGCTCTCCCTCGACGACCTGCGACGGGACCACGGCTACCAGCGCCACGCCGTGTACGCGAACGCCAAGCGCGCGCAGATCGTGCTGCAAGAGGAGCTCGCGAAGCGCTGGCCCGCCGTGTGGTCGGCCGCGATGCATCCGGGCTGGGCCGACACGAGCGGGGTCCAACAGAGCATGCCTTGGTTCCGCCGTCTCACCCAGGCGATCCTCCGCGGCGCGTCCCAAGGCGCCGATACCATCGTGTGGCTGGTGGCCCACGACGAGGTGGGCCCGTCGGGCCGTTTCTGGTTCGACCGCGAACAGACCGCCACCGAGTCCGTGCCCGGCACCGCCACCTCGGCGTCGATGCGTCAGGCGCTGGTGGACCATGCCTTCGGGGCCACCGAGCCGTTCGTGGGGGTCCGCCATCCCGAGAGTTTGGCCTCAGCCGCGCCCACCCGCGCCCACTCCGAGGTCACCCCATGAGGGCCTTCGTTGGCCTTGCTGCTCGGGCCGTCCCCGTGCTGCTCGTTGTGACGGGGGGGCTGGTCGCCGTGCAGGCAGGGGTGGACGTGAGCCAGCGGCCCGGGCTGCCCACGGACCCTCTCCTGGTGCAGCTGTACTACGTCTTCGGCCTGTTCGTGCTTGGCGGGCTCGACCTCGGCGTGCCGACCGGTGGTCCGGCATGGGCCCGAGCGCTCCTGTGGATTTGCTACTTCGCAGGGCCCGCCATCACGACCTCTGCGGTGGCGGAGGGCGTGGTGCGTTTGGCCCAACCTCGTTGGATCGTCAGGCTATGGAACCGCGGCCACACCGTCGTCGTCGGCGACGGGCCCGTGGCGCGGGCCTACGCGGCGGTGGTGCGGGCCCGAGGCCACCGGCTCAGCGTCGTGCCGCCGGAGGTTCTGGGCGACCCTGCTGCCCGAGAGGACCTCGCCCTGGGCCAGGCCCGCGCCGTGGTTCTGATCTCCGGGAATGACCTCTGGAACCTAGATCAGGCCTGGGAGCTGGCCCGTGTCCATGTCGGCCTGGCCGTGGCCTGCCACGTTGCCGAGATCGGCCTGCGGCGGCGGGCCACAGCGCCGGCGAGAGGGTCCGGGGTGCAGATGTTCAACAGCCATGAGGCGGCGGCCGCGAGCCTGTTCGCGTCTACGCTGGCCCCCCACTTCGCGTCGACGGAAGAAAACGATGCTGTCGTCCTGATCGGCTTCGGGCGCTTCGGCCAGACCGTGCTGCGCTACGTCCAGGAACACGGCGTGGGCGATGTCGACCGCGCCATTCTCGTCGATCGGGGGGCGGAGCGGCTGCTTCGCATGTTCCGAGAGCACGAGCCCATCGATCCGAGCGTCGCCTGCACCGCCGTCGACGGGGACATCCGAGACCCCGCCACCTGGGACGCGGTCGCGGCCGCCCTGGACACCCACGCGCGACCGGTGGTCTTGCTGTGCACCGACGACGAAGGGACCAACCTGCAAGCCGCCATCGGCCTCCGGCAGCGTCTTCCCCAGGCGCTGCTGTACGTGCGCCACTTCGCCGACTCGTCCTTCGTGCGCGCGCTGGAACAAGAGCACCGGCTGGAGGGCGTGCCGCTCGAGCGGGTGCTCAAGGAGGCCCTGGCGGCGCGGTACGCAGCGCTGACCGGTTTGGGGCCTTCCCGCTAGCGCACCCAGCGCCACCGCCCACCGGCGGCGCTTCGGGGGGCACCCTGCGGAGTCTTCTTGGGCGCCTCCAGTGGGGAGCCGGTCGCCGTTCCAGAGGCTGCCGGCGCACTTCCGAGCAGCCTGCGTGCCCGTCGGCACCTGGGCCTGCGCCCCCATGCGCAGGGCTTCCTGGCGTGGTGTGTCGAGACGTGGGCGGGGTGTACGCGGAGGATCCGAGAGCGGGTTGCTTGCGGTGGCATCGCGCGCCAGTCCCAGGCCGACAGCGCCGTCTGGGGTTTTTTGAGACGGGTGGGGTAGGCGGCCCGTCGAGCTACATCAACTGGGGCAACAACGAAGTGGTCGCGTGCATCTTGGACAGCCACGACATGGGACAGGTGAGGGGAGTCGTCGATGCCTTCGCGAGCCTGCGCTGCGCCGGTGTTGGCGTGGGCACCCGCGACAATGTCCCCGGTGCTGGGGACGGCTGTGCTCGGAACTGGAACCGCCCACCCACCCTTGGCGTCGGCTTGCGCCTCCGGTGAGACACTCCCCCCCAGCGTCAGAGGCCGCCTTGTCCGTCAGGGCTCTGCTCGCCGCCTTCGTGACGAGCGCGGTGGCGTTCTCGGCCTTGGCCCTGATCTGGCTGGGTGTGGTGGCCCGCAGCTTCTACGACACCCCCATGGGCCCCCTGAAGGCCGCGCCCATCAACGGGGTCGCGGCGGCGCTCTACTATGGGATGTTCCTCGGCTTGATCCTGGTCTATGGGATTCACCGAGCCACTTCCACCCGCGACGCACTTCGCCGGGGTGCGGCGCTGGGCTTTGCCACCTACGCCACCTACGAGCTGACCAACTGGCCGGTGATTCAAGACTGGCCCGGCGTACTGGTCTTGCCAGACGTGCTCAGGGGCGTCGTGCTCACCGGCTGCACCTCATGGGCCGGGCGCAAGGTCTGCGAGGCCCGGCTCCCTCGCCCCGACGCAACCGGCACCCCGATGTCCGTTGATCTTGGCTGGGTGTGCAACCGGCGGTGGGCTGGGCGCGAGGCGCGGTTCTCACCGAAGTGCGGCGGGTTTCGAGGGCTGCTTCCACCCCGAGGCCGACGTGTTGCGCGTCGTCATGGACAACCTCAACATCCGCTGCGCGGGGGCGCTTTACCGGACGTTCCCCCCCGCCGAGGCGCGCTTGAAGGCTGCCCGCGCCCGGTACGACCGGCTGACCCACCTCATCGACAAGGCCTACGAGGAGAAGCTCGAAGGCGCCATCGACGACGACTTCTTCCAGCGGCAGCGGGACACCGAGTGGCGGGTCCTCGTGGAGACCATGGCGCGGCTCAATCGGGCGGACCGTTCAAGCATGGATCTGGCCGTTCAGGTGCTTGAACTCGGAGATCGTCCGCACAGCCTGTATTCTCAGGCTTTGACCGTCGAAAAACACCCACTGCTGGGATTGGCCTGCTTGAACCGAGGGATGGGCGGCGGGAAGCTTCGCGTGAGTCTTCGAGAACCCTGGTCAAAGCAGCGTTCTCTGGTCGATGCCATGCCCAAAGAAAAAACCCTTCTCGACGAATCGAGAAGGGCTTGTCCAGAATGGTGGGCGATACTGGACGAAGTTCGAACTTTCGCGACGGCCCATGAACGCTGGGAGGATGGGGTTCTTGAGCGGTTTCGGGGAGTGGCGGAGCGGGAGCGTGTGACGAGGTGACCTGCACCGGGTCCCGTTGAGGTCAGAGTGTCTCGATGAGCGCACGAACCGCGGCGAGCCCCTCCTCGTCGACGAGTTCCGTCCCCAGCGGTGGCATGGCAGGGCGGTCGTCGTCCTGGACCCGTGTGGACATTCGATCGAGGACCTTGCTGTCCCGCGGACCGCCGAGTTGGGACCGCGCCGTCCGAACGGCCGGGGCGCGGGCAACATCACCAAGGTCGTGCGGCAGCGTGAGGTCGAACTCGTTGCGCTCGCCCGGTGCATAGCAGTCCGTCGCCTGTGGCTGCTGGTCCCGCGTGGGGTTGTGGCAGTGGCTGCAGTTGCCGTGGAGGTAGCCGAGCCCCTCCGCAGCCGTGGGGTCCAGCTCGAGCGCGGCTTCGACCGGGTCGGACAGCACGCCGGCCTCGAACAGCGAGGTGCGTGCCTCGCCATCGAGCTGGGTGGCGGAGAACCCCAAAGTGAAGTCCCCACGCCCACCGTGGCAGGCCGCACACTCCGTTGCCGAGGGCACGTCGTGGGCGGTGCCTCCGACGTTGTCGGCGGCGTTGAGCTGCAGGGTCGCGTCGGAGCCGGCCTCGTCCCAGTGGTAGGAGGCGGCGGCCCACCCGTCTGACGTCTTGAGGTTCAGCCGGGTCTCGACGCGGACCCCGTCCCGGGTGAACTCCTTGAACGTGCGCGTCCCCACCGGAAACACCCAGTCGCCCGGGTCGCGGGTGTCCACCGCCTCACCCGGCGGCAACAGGAGCCAGCGCCGCTTCGTCGCGCCGTCGGTCCACAGGGGGAACCTTGGCGTGAACTCCAGGGCGTTCTCCGCCAAGCTTTCCGTCTCGATGTCATCGTACAGGCCAGCCTGGGACAGCATGGTCGGCAGTTCTTCGGCCAGCGAGGTGTCGACCCCGCTGCAGTCCCGAAAGTCGTCCCGCTTGCGGTCGCAGCCGAGGACCAGCGTGGCCGACAGCAGGAGCGCTGTCGGGGGCAGGTGCGTCGTCATGGTGGCTCCCGCTCGCCTCACAGCGACTCGATCCAAGTGACCACCGCCGCCACACCCGCGTCGTGGACGACATCGGTCGCGAGGGGTGGCATCTGGGCGTCGTCGTCTCCGCGCTGTTGCATGCGCCAGACGATGGCGCTCTGGTCGGGCTCGCCCGGTGTGATGCGGGTGGTCGGCATCTCTTCGATGCCGTCCGCTCGGCTGTCGGGGTCTGTGGGCTGGTCGATGGTGTGTTGGAAGGTGGGGGTGTCTTCCACCGCGGTCAGGCCGACTGGGACGACCAGGTTCATGTCTTTGGAGGGCGCGCCCCCGCCGTGGCAGGAGCCGCAGTTGACGTGGAGGTAGCCGAGGGCCTCGCGGGCGGTGTCGTTGCCGGGAACCACTGCGTCGACCGCGGCCACCTCGTGGGAGAGCCAGCCTGCGGCCGACAGCAACTCCAAGGTGGTGTCGCTTCCGTTGTGGTTGAGCGCGATGGCGCCGAATCCGAGCGCGAGATCGAGCAGCTCGTCTTGGGGGAGCGATGCATCTCGCTGGTTCTCGCCTCCGCTGTGGCACTCCGTGCAGTCGTCTGCGGCCGGGATGTCATGGTCGGTCCCGAGGACATCTCGCCGGCCCAGCATGACCCGCTCCACGTCGTCTCCCGGCTCGTTCCAGGCGTAGGTCTCGAAGGTCCAGCCGGCCTCCCCGCGAAGGTCCGCCACCTTCTCGATGACCCGCGTCTCGAGACGCACCCCCTCGGCGGTCTCGAAGTGCTTCCAGAAGCGGGTCCCCACCGGGTAGATCCAGGCGTCCGGGTCGCTCGTGTCTATCTGCGTCCCCGGCGGCAGGAACACGAAGCGCGCCTTGGCGACTCCATCGCTCCAGAGGGTGTACCTTGGGGTGAAGGCCAGGATGCCCTCTCCGACAGTCTCGCAGCCGAGGTCTGCGTAGAGGCCGAGCGCAGCCGCGCAGGTCTCCGCTGGAGGTTCGTCGCCGTCCCCGTCGTCCGCCGCGGTGTCGGCTCCGACGCGGAGCTTGCCGCTTTCAGCGTCCGTCGCACATGAAGGGAGGTGGAGGGCCGCGACGACAGCGAGCACGGCGTTGGGGAAGTCCGGAAGCGTTCGTCTCGTCATGTCTGCTGCCTCCCGAAGGGTCGACGGGTACAGCGGAGGTGTACCGGTCTGGCAGGAGGGACAGCTGGAGACTTACGCTTCTTTGGAGTCCCCGGCCTCGGGGCTCGGCTACGCCGAGGGTGGAGGCCGAATGCACATCCTCATCGTGGAAGACGACCCTCGGACCGCCCAGCTCCTCGACGAGCTGCTCGGAGTTGGGGGACACGACATCACTTGTGTCCGTACCGGGGAAGACGGGCTCGACCACTTGCGCCGCGCGCCCGTCGACCTGGTGGTGCTCGATGTGATGCTACCGGGGCGCGACGGCACCTCAATCTGCGCGGAGATGCGCTCGTTCTCCGCCGTGCGCATCCTGATGCTCTCGGCGCGCGGCGCCCCGATGGACCGCGTCGACGGTCTCCGTCAGGGCGCAGACGACTACCTCGCGAAGCCGTTTCATGCGCAGGAGTTGCTCGCACGGGTGGACGCACTCGCCCGAAGGGGCAAGCAGCCAGCAGCCGGAAAGCCAGGAGCGGTCTTGCAGCTCCCCGGCCTCCGACTGGATGCGGGGGCGCGGAGCGTCAACGTCGACGGGCGAGAGGCACTCCTGACCGGTGCAGAGTTCGACATCCTGCGCGCCCTCGTCGAGCGGGCGGGTCGGGTGGTGTCCCGAGACCGCCTGATGGAGCTGGCCCGGGGGACAGAGTTCGGCGCCTTCGACCGCGCCATCGATGTCCACATCAGCAACATCCGCAAGAAATTGGGCGACCGAGCCAGCGCCCCGCGGTGGATCCGGACCATCCGCGGGGTGGGCTACCAGGTGGTCGTCGCGGTGCATGACCCATGAAGCGGCGCATGCAGCTGCTCCTCGGCATCGGGGCGACCGTGGGTGGCACCCTGCTTGTGGCCTGGACGGCCGTGCTCGTGCTCGTCATCCAGCCCTCGGTGGCTTCGCAGGAGCAGGCGCGCATCCTCCAAGTTCGCGAGGCGGCGGCCCTGCTCCAGGCCGGGGTGACCAAGCGAGAGATTGAAGTCAGTCGGTCCATTGATGTCCGGCTGGTAGAGGGGCCTCCCAGCGGTCCGCCCGTAGGGAACGGCTGGCTTCCGCTCGAGACCGACCGAGGGACCCTCTGGAAGCGTGAGGGCGGCAACCACGACCTCGCGGCGTGGACCGGCCAGAGCTGGGTGGTGCTCCAAGCCCATCCTCCGCACGCGGTGACGCTCGCGCTCGCCTTGGGTGGGGTCGGCCTGCCGCTCGTGCTGTTGGCCTTCGGGGTCGGGCGCCGCGCAGGACGACCGCTCGAAGAGTCGGAGCGGCGGCTGGCACGCATCGCAGACGGGGACCTCTCGGTGCGGCTGGACACGGAGGCCGGAACCCACGAGGTCCGCGCGGTCGCGTCGGCGGTGAACCAGATGGCAGCCCGACTCCAGGAGTTGATGGAGGCCGACCGTCAGCGCATGGCCGGCCTGTCCCACGAGCTGCGCACGCCGCTCACCCGCATCCGTCTCGAGCTGGAGCTGGCCCGGCGCGAGGGGGCGTCGGTGTCCCGGCTGGACCGTGTGGAACAGGACGTCGAGCGCTTCGACGCGATGCTCCGGGAGATGCTGGAGCTGTCCCAGCTGGAGATGGTCGGCGAGACCCTGGTGCGACGGGAGCTGGTGGACCTCGCCGGGCTGGTGCAGTGCGTCCTCGACGAAGTGGACACCGGAGACGTCGAGCTTCGGGGGGCCGGCACCGCGACCGTTGACCCACGATTGGTCTCCCGGTTGGTTCGCAACCTCCTCGCCAATGCCGCCGAGCACGCTCCCGGAAGTCGCAGGTGGGTGGAAGTGGCGGACGGCCAGCTTGTCGTGGGAGACGACGGGCTCGGGATACCGACCTGTGAGCACGACCAAGTGTGGGCACCCTTTCGGCGTGGGGACGGCTCGGTCGGACACGGCCTCGGCCTCGCCATCGTGGCCCGCGTCGCCGAGCTTCATGGTGGGTCGGTCTCCTTGTCCAAGCCCCCGGGTCTGGTGGTGACTGTGCGGTTCGACCATCCTGCAACCGGGTCTCGATGACCGTCGAGCAGGGATGCTCGGGACTGGGACGGGCAGGTTCGCAACGTCAGCGAAAAGCACCAGAGGAGGTGCATCTTTCAGGAGGCCCCAGTCCCCAAGGGTTCAGACCGTCCAGTCAGGCCCCCACCTGCCCAAAAACCGAAAACGCCCTCCAGAAGTATGTTCTGGAGGGCGTCAGAATCGAAGTGGGCGATACTGGACGAAGTTCGAACTTTCGCGACGGCTCATGAACGCTGGGAGGATGGGGTTCTTGAGCGATTTCGGGGGGTGGTTGAGGGGGAGCAGGAGGCCCTCCCATGAGGATGGACGCACGCGCCCTTCCATGGTAAGGAATGGGTCATGGAGGTAAGGATGCCCGCCGCAAAAGTCACATCGAAAGGACAAGTGACCATCCCCAAGGAGGTCCGCCAAGCACTCGGAGTAGAGCCGGGAGACCGTGTGAGCTTCGTCATGAGGCCCGACGGCGTGGTGGAGCTCGTGGCGCGGACTGGCTCGCTGCTCGACCTCGCGGGGGTGCTCGGTGAACGGAGGCTCGGGGTCACCGTGGAAGACATGGACGCGGCCATCTCAGAGGTGGCGGTCCAGCGGCTCGGTCGGGGGGGCGAGTGATCGGTCTCGACACCAATGTGTTGGTGCGCTTCCTGGTTCGAGACGACGAAGCGCAGCACCAAGCCGCAGTAGACCTGCTCGCGCGCGGTGTCGTGGCGGGGGAGAGGTTCTTCATCGGGGAGGTCGCGCTGGCGGAGACCTCGTGGGTGCTCGGCAGCCGCTATCGCTGCAGCCGCGAAGAGCTCGCAGCGGTGATTCGCCAGCTCGTGGGTGCGGAAGAACTCACCTTCGAGTCTGCTGACCGTGTGGTTCGTGCACTCCACGCCTTCGAGCACGGGGCCGCAGGCTTTGCCGACTACCTCATCGGAGAACGTGCGCGCGACGCGGGCTGCTCCGAGGTCTACACCTTCGACCAGAAGCTCCTCCGAGACTCTCCTTTCGTCCGACCTTGACGCCGATGGTTCAGGCCGTTCCTTCAGGAATCTGTCCGTCCAGAACGCGAAAACGCCCTCCAGAACATTGTTCTGGAGGGCGCATCGAAGTGGGCGATACTGGACGAAGTTCGAACTCTCGCGACGGCCCATGGACACTGGGAGGATGGGGTTCTTGAGCGCGCCATGCTGAAGTTGGGGCGAGGGGTGGTTGAGGGGGAGCAGGCGCTGCTGTGATCGGGCAGTGGTTTGCCTGCCCCTCGACGGCCCGAGCACCCGCTCTCGCCGCGGCGGCCGGCGCCTTCGAACCGGCACCCGGCGGCTGGGCCATGGATCTGTTCGACCCGCCCAGGATCGGTGGCTTGATGGCGATCGCTCAGGGCCGACCGCTCGGGCTTGTGTGGGGGGCCGAGGCTCACCCTGATTGGAAGACGTAGGCGTAGGCTTGACGGGTGTAGGCGACGCCACGACCCCGCTGGTGGAGCCCCGAGACCGTCGGTGAGACACCGCTCTTCGGCGCGAGGTAGGCACCGAGGTTCGCGGTGGACAGTCGGTATCCGCCGTCCTTCGACAGCACGACCGCCACCAGACGGTTGGCTTCGTTCAGAGAGGCCATCGATGCATCGCCATGGCTGTTGTTGACGAACAGGTGGCCCCCGGGAGCCAGGTACCGGGTGCAGGACTCGCTGATGAAGCCCGCATAGAGAGAGATGAGGAGGTCTACGGAGCCTTCCTCGACCGCGAGGCGCTGGCGGTAGTCCGTGCACTCGAAGCTCCATGTGAACGGACCGCGAGGGCGCCCGAGCTGGTCTCTCTTCGACGACACGAGCTGGGTGACGTCTTCGCGCTGCCCGAAGAACCGATCCGCCCGTCGGTCGGTGTCCACGTAGTGGACCTTGTGGAAGAAGACGGATGGGGCGATGTCAACGTAGCTTCCGGGGTAGAGCACCGAGTCGGAGGCGACGAAGTCGGCAATCGCACCGAACAGATGGAGCCGGTGGTCCTTGTGGACGTCGTAGTTGGCATGGAATTGCTCGACATCGAGGCGTTTGGCCATGGGCCCTCCTGCGGTCAGTGTTGATCCGGGTCTTCGGTCCAACGGGCACTGGCGATCTCGTGCACGATGGCCTCCATGCACGCTGCACCTTCGGCAGCGGAGGCGACCAGACCACCGAAGCCGCTCCTTGCGTCACCGATGACACGAACCCCAGGGACGCTGGTCCTCCCGGAGGAGTCCACCTCGAGCACTTCCAACCCCCAGTCGTTGGTCGCCTTGGACACCCCGAGATTCTCAGCGAACTCGGTTGCCGAGATGGCGTAGTCGTCGCTGATGAACCCGGCGTCCCGTTCGACTCGGATGCCGGATGCCAGCTCCACCGCCAGGAGCTTCCCCCCATGGGCGACCAGCTTGGCGATCCTCTCCTCGTAGACCAGCACTCCTCGGCGCTGGAGCGACTCCTTCCGTTCGTCTGCGACTGGGGCGCCATTCGTGAACAGCGCGACGTCGTTGGACCACATCCTCACGATCGGAACGTAGTAGTCCTCACCACTGTTCGAGAAGACCGCGAGCCGCTCACCACGGTGCTCGAATCCGTCGCAGAATGCGCATGGGTACACGGTCTTGCCGTACACGGCTTCGATCCCGGCGAGGTTCAGGGAGCCGAGGTCGTCCTTGTACCCCGTCGCGATCACGATGTAGTCGGAAGCAAGGGTGGTGCCGTCAGCGAGCTCGACTTCAAACCCGCCTTCGAGCTCATGGACGCTCCTGGCGCGCCCCCTGAGGTACCGGACGGTCGGGTACTTCTGGAGCTGCTCCTTCGAGACCTCGAGCAGCTCGCTGGGGTGTGCGCCGTCGCGCGTCAGGAAGCCATGGGAAGCCGTGGTCACCGCGTTGCGGGGAGCCTCGGCATTGACCACCGTTGCGTTCAACAGCCCTCGGCCGGCGACGAGCGCAGCACTCATGCCTGCTGGCCCACCGCCGATGATCACAACATCCATCCGGCTCATCGGCGGCACCGCCAGAGGGTGAATCGCACGCCCTCATCCTTGATGTGGTCTTCACTCTCGACCCGGAACCCGGCAGCCTCCGCCTCCGGTCGGAAGCTCCGCGCGGCTGCCACGCCTCCGTCCTTGACCACCACGAAGAGCCCGTCGGCTCGGAGGACCCGAAGGACCTCACCCAGACCTCGCTGGGGGTCGGTCCAATGGTCGAAGCTGTCGAAGGCGAGCACCACGTCGAAGGCCGCGTCCTCGACCGGGAGCTGCCCGGCGGACCCCACCCGATAGCGAATCGGGCGGGGTTGGCCTTCGGTGCGCGCCTCGGCGATCTCCACCATCCGCGGCACGGGGTCGACGCCGACCAACGTCCCGTCGACCACGCGGATGGCGGCGTGGCGGAGTGCAGCCCCGGTGCCACAGCCCACGTCGAGGACCGCAGCGTCTGGACGCAGCCTCAGCCGGTCCACTGCCAGTCGATTCGTTGGGTATTCACCGTACTTCTCGGCGTACCACTCCGCCGTCTCGGCGTTCCAATCACTCATGGGTCGTCTGCTCCTGATCCTGGCTGGTTGCCGTCTGGCTGGGGGACCTGGACATGCTGCGCATCTGTGGTGGACTCCGGGTGCCGGCGAGCGGAAGATCGACCGAACTGCCGCACCGGGCTGTCGACGTCGAGAGCTCCCGGCTGCCCCTCTTCGCACCAAAAACATAGGGTGAACGTTCATCTTGGGGTAGCGGGAATCGTCGGGTTCTGTCGGCCGATCTTTCGGCGGGGGGCCTGCCGGGGTAGGCTGCCTCGTGTCGAGCGGCGAACACCACACGGGCGGCCCGATTTCGGTCTTCCACGGGCACCGTTCCGTGCTGGAAGCCCAGCCGGAGTCGTCGCACACGGAGCACGCCCTCACCTACGTGGCGACAGGCAGCCTGCGCGTGCACCACGGAGCCCCCCTGACCCTGGGGCCCGGCATGGTCGCGCTCGTCCCTGCGGGGGTTCCCCACCGGCTCCTGGGTGGGGAGGACGTCGAGCTCTGGGTGACCACGTTCTGCGCCGGCTGTCTGTCGCTGGACGAGCATCACGTGCTGATGCGGCCCTTCTACCAGGTCAGGCGGGGGAGCTTGCCGGCGGTTCCGATTCCAGAAGGTCGCAGGGACCGGGTGCTTCGCCTGTTCGACGACCTCGGCGCCGAGGTGGAGCGAGCGGATGCCACGTCCCGGGAGCTCTCCCGGTGCGTACTGCTGCTCCTTCTTGGCGAAGTGCGACGCGCAATGCAGGGCCGTGCATCCCACCCGGAGCCGGGATCGCTCGTGGGGGACGCACTCGCCTTCATCCAAGCGCACTGCCTGGACCCGATCTCTCTCCGCGATGTCGCCGCTGCCGTGCACCGAACACCCGCTCACGTCGCGACGCAGGTGAAGGAGGCCACGGGCTACACGGTGGGAGGGTGGATCGCGGCCGGTCGTGTCGCCGAGGCGGCTGCGCGCCTGGCGCACACAGATGAGCGGGTCGCGGAGATCGGGGCGCATGTCGGTTGGCGGGACACCACGCACTTCATCCGGCAGTTCAAGAAGGTGTACGGGCTGCCCCCTGGCGCTTGGCGCAGGGCCCAGAGGGAGCGGGCCGGCGGAGAGGCGGGGGGCCCAGACGGCTCCTGAACTGGGAGTGGGGGGGGCAGGTGGGTGCGCGCCGGTGGCCGGGGGATCGAACCGGGGCCCCGGCTGCGGGGGAGAGGGGCTCCTCTGAGACCTCCGGCACGGCCGGACGGGGCACCATTCACGCCCAGCTGCCCCCCACGGCGGGGATTCATAGGGGGGTCCACTGAAGCGGGGTCGCTCCAGGGGGCGCGCAAGTCGGCGGTCGCTACCGGGCCGATGGTCGAACAAGGGGCCTCGCGTCGACGATCCCCGCGACGCCTACGACGCAGCCGTGGCGTCGGTCGCCGCGCGGGTGGTGGCGGCCGCATGGAAGCCTGCGATGGCCGCCCAGCCCGACAGACCGATGCCCAGAGCCATCTGGTCGAGCGTGGGCATCGAGTGGCTCAGGAACA
The DNA here is from genome assembly GCA_942491145.1 of Myxococcota bacterium. GTDB lineage: Bacteria > Myxococcota_A > UBA796 > UBA796 > UBA2385 > CAXQUZ01. The sequence continues at coordinate 142,600 of CALOBC010000039.1, forward strand.
CGAGCACGGTGTCGGTGGTGGGGTCGGCCTGCCACCAGCTCCCGAACGCTCCCGGCCAGCCCACCGTGCCCACGCCGCCGCTGCAGCGCAGAGGGTCCGCCTGGTCGGGATCGAGCACCACGGCCAGGCCCATGCTGTAGCCGTGGGCCGCAAACAGCGGCATGCCGAACAGCGAGGCCGCTGCGCGTTGGGGGGAGGTGAGCTGGTTCTCGCGCATCAGCCGCAGCGTCTCGGGACGGAGCAGCGGCGGGTGACCGAGGAGGGAGGCGGCGAACCGGGCGTAGTCGGCAGCGGTGGACCACAAGCCCTGGCCGCCCGACTGGAAGGACCAGTGCGCGGGCCGCTCGTCCAGCGCATGGCCACCGGGCGTGACCGACAGCGCCGTGAGGGCACCGTCGTCGTCGAAACCGCACAACCCGGCGCGGCGGTGGTGCTTGTCGGGCGGGACATCGAAGCCGGTGTCGACCATGCCGAGTGGCTCGAAGATGCGCTGGCGAAGCACCGCGGCGAGCGAGATGCCCTCCATGCGTGCGAGCACGATGCCCAGCACGTCGGAGGCGTGGCCGTAGCGAAAGTGCTGGCCGGGAGCGTCGAGCAGCGGGATGGCGCCGAGCCGGGCCAGCCACTCTCCAGGTGAGCGTGGGTTGTCGATCTGGGGCCCGAGGGCGACGTACGCCTCGGCGACCGGCCCGGCGAGGAAGTCGGCGTACGACAGGCCGGCGCGGTGGGTGAGCAGGTCGCGGAAGGTGAGGCCGCGCTCGGCGGGAAGGGCCTCCGCCAGCGGTGCTTCCGGATGGGGAAGGACGGTGAGCCGCGAGAGCTCAGGGACGAAGGGCGCGATGGGGTCATCCAGCAGAAAGCGGCCTTCATCCAGCAGCTGCAGAGCGGCCACCGCGGTGATGGGCTTGGTGAGCGACGCAACGCGAAAGAGGGTGTCGTGCTGCATCGCATCGCCCGTGGCGAGGTCTCTCGCGCCGACGGCGCCGACCCATCGCGTGCGACCGCCCTGCCAGATGAGACCGACCGCACCGGCGAGCGTCTGGGTGTTCACTCCGAGCTGGGCGTCCGCCATGCAGGCCTGATCGGGACTCATGTTGCACCTCCGGAATCAGGAATATAATGGAGATATAAAATGATCAACACATATTTTGGAGGCATGATGGGCACCCCGCCCCCCCGACCGGGCACCAAGCGCGCGCGCACCCGGCGCGCCCTGCTCGAAGCCGCACGAGAGGTCCTGCACGAGGTCGGCTACCAACACACCACCCTGCAAGCCGTGGCGGAACGCGCCGGCATGACCACCGGCGCCATCTACGGCAACTTCAAGAACCGGAACGCACTCTTCGTGGCGCTGGCCGAGGCCTACTGGGTGCCCATCCGGCCCGAGGTGGGGCCAGGTGCAGGCGTGTTGGAGGTCATGCGGGCACTCGCGGAGGCCTCGCTGGCCACCCTTCCGGAGCGCACGGCTGTCGCTCCGGGCCGACTCGAAGGCATGGCCCACGCGCTGGGAGACGCCGAGCTGCAGGCCCGTGTGGCCGAGGCCACCGAGGAGAGTCTCGCCATGGGGGCCCATTGGCTGGCGCAGGTGGTGCCCGCCGACGAGCTGCCCATGCCCGCCGACACATTCATCCGGGTGATCTATGCCCTGAGCGAGGGCCTCATCGTGCAGCGCATCCTCACGCCCGAGCTCGTGCCGGATGCGGTGTTCTACGCCGCGTTCGAGGCGCTGGCCCGGCCGACGCCAACCCAGGCCAAGGGTGCGCCGACGCGCCAGGCAAGACCGCGGGAGTCGTCCTGAATGCGCGATGTCTTGTGCGCGCCATCGCCGGCCTTGTCAGGGCTCTGCTGATGGGCCTGCGAGACCGTCGGCGAGAGTGGGGCCACGAGCGCGTGGCATGCCGAATGTCGGAGTCCATCGCCGCGACGTCATCCTGGAACGGTGCGTCGGGGAGAGGAGTCAGTCGCGTCCCGGGAAGTGGTGTACGAAGCCATCGGACCTCGTAGCAGGCTCTCGCACCTCTCAGCGTGTCGAATCGTCGCAAGGGGGAGGGTTCCGGAGGGGGACAGCATGTCCCTCTCCCGCCTCGTGTCTGGGCGTTCGCCTGTGCGCTACCGCAGCTCGAGGGCGGTGGGTGGCGCGGATCCGTTCAGCATCTCGGACATGCTGCCCTCGCTGAAGTAGCGTCTATTGACGGCCCACCGTACAGTGCCTCCCTTCGGTCGACCTTTCGCCCCCTTCCGCTTCGCTCCAGGTCGTCGTTCTGCTCGGCCAGCAGCATCGTCACCAGGCACAGGACGGAGGCGTCGTTGGGGAAGATGCCGACGACGTCGGTGCGGCGCCGAATCTCTCGGTTCAGCCGCTCCAGCGGGTTCGTCGACTTCAGCTGTCGGCGGTGCTTCTCGGGGAACCCCATGTACGCCAGCTCGTCGTCCTCGGCGGTCCGGATGACCGCGGCGGCGTCCGGGTAGCGCGGCTCCAGCAGCTCGATGGCGCGCGTGACGGCTTCTCTGGCGCTGGCCCGGTCTGGCTGCTGGAAGATGGCCCGGACGGCGGCCGACGCGAAGCTCTGGGCCTTGCGCGGCATGCGGCTCAGCACGTTGCGTAGGCCCCATCTTGGGTCGGGGCGACGGTGCACCGCTGCCAGGCGACGCCGTTCAGGACGGCGCGGATGCCGGCTCGCAGGCCGGTGTGGGCGTCCGAGATGACCAGCAGGGTCCCCGACAGCCCGCGCGCCACGAGGTCCTCCAGGAAGGCGCGCCAGCACGCCTCCATCTCGCCCGAGGCGACCTCGCAGCCCAGGACCTGGCGCTCGCCGGTGTGGTCGACGCCGTAGGCCACCAGCACGGCCTTGCTGACGACCCGGCCGCCCTCCCGGACCTTCAGGTACAGCGCGTCCAGCCACGGGTACGGCCAGGTCCGGTCCTCCAGCGGCCGCGTCCGGAACGCCTGGACCTGCTCGTCCAGCACCGTCGCCATGCGCGAGACCTCCGACCTGCTCATGCCCTTGGCGCCCATCGCCTCGACGAGGTCCTCCACCCGGCGCGTGGAAACGCCCAGCACGTACGCCTCGCTGACGACGTTGACGAAGGCCTTCTCCCACCGCCGGCGTGGGTCCAGGAACGACGGGCCCAGTCAGATCAGGCTGGGCTGCCACGGCGTAGCTTCGGAACCGCGAGGCCCACCGTGCCCACGCGCGTCTCCAGCGGACGAGCGCGGTACCCATTCCGCGCGCTCCGCCGCTCCTCGGTGCGCTCGCCGTACCCCGCGTTGCACACCGCCGGGACCTCCGCCTCCATCACCTGACGAAGCGCCTCGACCAGCACCCCGCGCAGGAAGTCGCCGTCGCCAGCCGTCAGCACCTTACCCAGCATCTCCTGCAGCTCTAAATTCTCTCTGGTCATCGGGTCCTGCCTGTGTCGTTGGTGTTGTCTTTCGCAAGACCCAACTACTCAGGACCCGATGGCTCCCTCACGCCTCAACCAGGCGGGGCGGGCTCGTACACCACTCCTGGGGACTCAATCCGAGAGAGCCCTCCTCGGCGATTCGAGGAGGCCTCGTCCAATGTGGTGGGCGAACCTGGGCGAATCTCGAACTCTCGCGACGGCTCGTGAACGCTGGGAGGATGGGGTTCTCGAGCACGCCATCCTGAAGGTCGGGCGGGGGGGGCGAGGGGGACCCCGAGCTCGGCTCCTGACACGGGTCGGAGGCGCCTCATGCGGATGGTGGTTCGGAGCCACTCATCGCTCCCTCGGCGACGGGCCCATCGATGCGCGCGCGGGTGCCCGTCGGTTCCAGCGGCCGCCAGGTCAGCCTCCAGCCGGCCCGTCGCGCGATCTCGGCGGCGATGACCATGCCCAGTCCTGGCCCCCGCTGCCGGGCCGCGTCGGTGCGGAACCCCTCGACCTCCAGGCTGGCGAGCAGGTCGTCCGGCAAGCCTGGCCCGTCGTCGTCCACGACCAGCGAGAACGTGCCAGCGGCCGCATCCACCTGCAGCACGAGCGCGACGTGGCCCTCGCCCTGCTGGTGTTGGACCGCGTTGTGCACGAGGTTGCCGATGGCGCGCTCCGCGAGGGCGGGCGTGCAGGAGATCCACACCGGCGCGTCGGGGCCATGCGAGGCCACCGCGACGCCCGCGTGGCGGCCCAGGATGGCGAAGCGCCGCGCCAGGCGGTCCACCACGTCCGTCAGGTCCACGCGCCCCGCGGTCACCTTCAGGTCGTGCTGCAGGCGCGCGCCCTGGTGCAGGTTGTCCACCAGCGTGGACAGGTACACGGCGTCGGCGAGCGCCCGGCGGGCCTCGTCGTGCAGCGGGCCATCGGCCTCGTCGGCCACGGCCTCCAGGGCCATGTGGAGGCTCGCCAGCGGTGTGCGCAGGTCGTGGGCGATGCCGGCGAGGTGCTCCTCGAGGGCCCGGTTGCGCGCCTCCAGCGCGGTGCGCGTCTCGACGATGCGTGCGTGGCTGTCGGCCAGGACGGCGCTGATGTTGCCGAGCGCGTCGTCCGAGTCATCGGTGGCGGTGAATCCGTCGCGGCCCACCCCGCTGGCGGCCTCGCTGAGCCGCCCCACCCGCTGTCGGAACGGGAGCACGACGAACACCGTCGCCCCGACCCCCGCCAGCAGCATGCCGGCCAGCAGCGCGATGGACAGGATGCCCAGGAACATGCGCATGGCCTTCGGGTCCGGCGGCGTGGAGGCGAGCCGGAGCACGGCGCAGGGACCATCGGGTGCCGTGGGCACCACGGAGAGCACGAGCCCATCGGCCACCACGCTGCGGGTCGCTGCGTCCTTGCTCAGCGCATGCTCGAGCAGCTCCGCCTCCAGGGGCGGTGCCGCCGGGTTCCGGGAGCGCCCGGCGGTGTCGTAGGCGTGGAGCGAGTACCCGCCCCAGTCGGCTCCCCAGCCCGCGGGGTCGGCCTCGCAGGCGGCGTGGTTGGCGGTGCTGGCGACGGTGGCGAGGGCGGCGTCACGGATCAGGGGGCGCCCGGCCAGCACTCCGCCCACGATGAGGCCGCCCGCCGCGGCCACGCTGAGCACCGCGGTGAGCAGGATGCGGCGGGGGAGCTGGCGCATCAGCGGCGGTCCAGGTCGCAGGTGTAGCCGATGCCCCAGACGGTCTGGATGCAGTCCGAGGCGGGCGCCCCGAGCTTCCTGCGGATGCGCGAGACGTGGCTGTCCACGGTGCGGTCGCTCCGGGAGCCGTCCTCTGGCAGGGCGTGGTCGGCGAGCTGGGCCCGGGTCACGGTGCGCCCCGCGCGCTCGCGGAGGAAGGCCAGGATGTTGAACTCGTGGGCCGTGAGTCCGATGTCGGTCTCGCCGCGCAGCACCCGCCGGGCGTCGAGGTCCAGCACCACATCGGCCAGCTCGACCCGCCGTGTGGGGGCCGGTGCCGTGAGCGCGAGCCGCGCCCGGATCCGGGCGACCAGCTCCTCCATGAAGAAGGGCTTGGCCACGAAGTCGATGGCCCCGTTCTCGAAGCTCCGCAGGCGCGCGGGCAGGTCGGTTCGTGCCGTCAGAACGATGATGGGCACCGACGTGCGGGTGCTGACCGAGTCGAGGACCTCGAGGCCGCTCCGCTCCGGGAGCATCAGGTCGAGGAGGACGAGGTCGAAGGACTCATGGAGGATGCGGGTCAGGCCCGCGTCGCCGTCCATGGCGAGGCTGGTCGAGAAGCCGGCCTTGTGCAGCCCGCGCACGAGGCCCTGGACGACGCTGAGGTCGTCTTCGACGATGAGGATGTGGGGGCGCTCGTCGGCCATGGGTCAGCTTACCGGGACCTGGGGGGGCGGGGAAGCGGGCGGCGGGTGAGGGTGGCCGGGAGGTGTTGAGCGGATCGTGAGCGGGGGTTTCGGGCGCCCGCGTCCGGCCCAGGGGACGCCCTGCGGGCCCGCGGGCGCGTGCCCCGGCCGGGAACCCGGCAGGTGGTGCAGCGGGTCTGCCAGGGCGGCGTCCCGGCACGCGAGCACCGCCTCCACAGTTGCTCCACAACCGCGTGTGACATTGAGGCCGCAACCCCCCGCTCCCGTCACCGGAGAGGCCTCCATGCCCCGAAGCCCCGCCCTCGCGCTCCTCCCCCTCCTGTTCGCCTGCAAGGGCGACGAGGCCGCCAGCGGTCCGACCTACTACGCCGACGCGAAGTCCATCGTCGACGCGAAGTGCGCGACCTGCCACCAGGCTGGCGACGTCGGGCCGTTCCCGCTGACGTCGTATGCCGAGGTCAAGGACTTCGAGGCGTCGGTCCGCGCCAGCATCGACAACGACACGATGCCCCCGTGGCAGCCGGCGGACGACTGCAACGAGTACGTCGCCAACTTCGATCTGACCCAGGCCGAGAAGGACACGCTGCTGGCGTGGTTCGACGCGGGCGCGCCGGAGGGTGACCCCGCCGACGAGCCGGCGGACGCGGCCAAGGCGGCCGCCCCGACCTGGGAAGCTGACCTCACCCTGAAGCTGCCCGAGCCGTACACGCCGCAGGGTGAGCCGGACGACTACCGCTGCCAGCTCATCCCGTGGCCGGAAGACGAGGTCACCTATGTGACCGGGTTCCGGGTGGTGCCCGACCAGCGTGCACTCGTGCACCACACCATCGGCTTCCTCATCGGGCCCGACCAGGTCGCGCAGTACCAGGCCTGGGACGAGGCCGAGGAGGGCCCCGGCTACACCTGCTACGGCGGGCCGACCGCGAGCGCGTCGGGTGGCCTGCTCGAGTCCCTCGACGTCGCCGCGGTCGTGGCCGCGCTCGAGGAGCTCGGGCTCTCCCTCGCCGACCTGCAGTCCGGCGACCTCACCACCGAGGAGCTGGCCGCCTTGTTTGGCGCACTCGGCGTCCAGGAGCAGTCGGGGCTCGGCGGTTCGCTGGGCTCGTGGGTGCCGGGCGCGGCGGATCTTCCAATGCCGGAGGGCACCGGGATCCGCGTCGAGCCCGGCTCGATGATCGTCGCCCAGATGCACTACAACACGCTGTCCGCCGCGCCCGTCGCCGACCAGTCGACGCTCGAGATCGCCATCGCGGATTCGGTCGAGCGGCCGGCGACGACGCTGGTGGGCGTCGACCTCGGCTGGGTGTCGGGGGGCATGTTCGGCGAGTCGATGGACATCCCTGCCGGGGAGTCCGAGGTCACGCACAGCACCACGCTCGACTACGATTCGCTCTTCGTGCGGATGGCCCTCACCCAGCTCGACCTCGACTACGGCGAGCCCCTCGTGCTGCACGGCGCGAACCACCACATGCACGAGCTCGGCACGTCGATGACCTCGACGCTCACCCTCGCCGACGGCTCCGAGACCTGCGTGCTCGACAACCCGGCCTGGGACTTCAATTGGCAGGGGCAGTACCAGCTCGTCGAGCCGGTGGTGCTCGGGCCGGGTGACAGCCTGGAGATGTCCTGCACCTGGGACAACACGGCCGCCAACCAGCCGGTCGTGGACGGGCAGGTCAAGGACCCGGTCGACGTGAGCTGGGGGGAGGGCACGGGCGACGAGATGTGCCTGGGCGCGTTCTACGCCACGTCGCTGTGAGCGGCATCCTGCAGATTCGGTGGGGTCCGCCCCTCCTGCTGGTCGGGGCGCTGGCGTGCGCGCCGCCGCGGGGCGACGGATTGGACTCCTCGGCGGGGACCGGCGCCGGGCCCGTGACACCTCTCCTCGAACCAGACGGGTTGGCCCCCGTCTCTGCAGAAGACGACCCCCTCGCCAGCCATCGCCCCGAGCCGCCGTCCTGCCACGAGGCGGCGTGGGGCCCGGAGGGCGGCGCCTTCGAGGTGCAGACCGGTGTCTGCGACTATGCGGCCTTCGACCAGGCGCTCCCTGTGCCCCTGCAGCGAGGCGATGTGTTGGACGTGACCGTGTGGCACGACACGCTGGACGCCGCCGAGCCGGCGGTCGGCCACATCGCGGTGTTGCTCGACGATGTGGTCCTGTGGGAAGCCGAGGTGGAGATCCCCGCCCCCTCCGACCAGCTCGATGGCGTCGTCGAGATCGACTTCGACCCGGCGCCCGACGCGCGGCTCGGCCTGCACCTGCACAACCACGGCTACAACAGCTGGCGGTTCCTGGCGGTGGATCTGCGGGAGTGATGTCGGGGCGGCCTCGTCGAGCGGGACGGGCGTTCCTCGCGGGCGGTTGCTGCGTGCCACCGGATGGGGGAGGAAGGGGGCCGCCCGGGGGAGCCTGGGTTCGCCCTCGGTGGTTCGCAGTGGATGTCTCGCTCTTTCACTGCTGCGGCACTCGGTCTGCCCCTTGGACTCTCCCGACGGCATGCGAGGACGACAATCTGGCGCTGCAGCCCTTCACACCCGCCCCCGGGCGGGCCCCTTCGGCACGCCCGACCAGCCGCCCACCGCGGTGGAGGCGGGAGGCGACGTGAGGACCGTCGGCGGCGTGTCGGAACTGGGGCTGCCCCCCCCCTGACATCGTGGCGCCTTCCGCGGGCCAGGGCTGGTGATGGTCGAGGCCCTGGGCGCTGAGGCGACGGGCGTCGCGTGCCGGTGGCAGGCCCGCCGCGGCCGCCAGGTGCGAGCGACGGTCCCTCCACACTCTCTCCATAGCCACTGGCTATGACTCGAGGTGTCTGCCTTCTGCCGGAGCCCGCGATGCGTACACCCTCCCTCCTCCTCTCCATCCCGGTCCTCTTGGGCGTCGCCTGCGGCGACAAGGACGACGACACGGGAGCCGTCGGCGACTCCGGCCACGACCATGTCGCCGCCGAGGACGCCTCGGACGGCGACGAGACCACCTCGGGCGGCGAGGACCCCGATGAGGCCGATGACGAGGAGGAGGGTGTGGAGCGAGTGGGCTTCGAGATCCTGCAGATGGTCTCCCAGGACGAGGTCATCGTCTGGATCAACAATGCGGCCATGACGGTCGAGGAGTTCGAGGTCATCGAACTGGACGGCGGCGGGTTCAAGAACCAGCCGCGCGAGGGGGAGCCCGACGGGGGGAGCTTCGCGATGACCTTGCCCCGATTTGACGGACCAATTTGTTAGGCGAATTCGAGGGCTTCGCGTGGCCCGCTCAACACATTGATGTTGACGATGTTCTCGAAGATGTATGCTGCACCGTCTGCGACAGCCAAGTGCGACCGTGGATGGCCCCGGTCCGGCAGGGGGTCGCGCCTCTGCCGGACCCTTTCCGTCATTGACGAGCCGTCGCTCCGCCTTCGCGCTCCCATGGATGGCCCCTCCCTTCATGGGGAAGCATCGCTTCGAGAACCTCCTACCCTACGACGTTCTGGCGGCTGCCGCGGTCTTGACCCCGGAGGTTGCTTTGGCGGGGCCCCCGCCCCCACCGCGCTGACGGGCTCATGCTGCCTCCTGCTTGGGCTGGGCCGATGCAAAGGCCAGCTCGAAGTCCACGGGGCTGCGTTGGCCATTGTTGGAGTGTCGACGGACTCGGTTGTGGAAGGCGTGAATGTAGTCAGCAACGGCCTTCTTGGCCTCCTCCAGGTCCGCCCAGCCCGAGGATTGGCGAACCAGCTCCTGCTCCAGTGTCCCGAAGAAGGACTCCGCGACCGCGTTGTCCCAACAGTTGCCCTTTCTGCTCATGGATGGCCGAGCCTGAAGCTCGGTGAGTGCGGCCTGGTAGGCGTAGCTGGTGTACTGCGTTCCTCGGTCCGAGTGGTGCAGGAGCCCGGGCGGGGGCTGGCGCAAGGCCACAGCCTGGTGGAGAGCGTGGAGGCAGAGGCGGGTTTCCATGTGGTCGGCGATGGCCCAGCCCACCACCCTCCTGCTGTGAAGGTCGATGAGCACGGACAAATAGACCCAGCCAGCGTCTGTGGCCAAGTAGGTGATGTCCGCGACCCAGGCTTGGTTGGGTTGCTCTACCGCAAACTCCCGGTTGAGCGCGTTGCTGGCAAACTTGTCTTCCGTACCCACAACAGTGGTCGTCACGCGCTTCTTGCGCTTTGGGATCCCCGACAATCCCAGGGCTTGCATGCGCGCCGCGACTCGATTGACGCCGATGGTCCAGCCCTCGTCCACCAGCTCGGCGTGAACCCGAGGGCTGCCATAGGTTCCCCGTGAACGCCGATGAATAGCCCTGATGTGCACATCCAGCCGGGAGCTCTTCGAGCTCCGTTTGTCGGCGGCCAACCAATCATAGAAGGCCGACCTCGAGACCTCGAGCGCCACGCACAACCGACGCACAGGCCAACGCGCCTTCTCCGCGGCAATGAACTCGTAGACGTGGCCTACAGGCTCTCGCTCGCGAAGAAGGCGGCGGCTTTTTTTGGGATTTCACGCTCCATTCGCAGCGTGCGAACCTCCTTGCGCAGACGCTTCAGCTCATCCCGCTCGGCGTCTCCCATCGCGCCGGGCAGCGAGCGTTCGCTCGCGACGCGCACCCAGCTCGAGAGCAGCTTTGCGGAGATGCCGAGGTCGCGTGCGGCCTGAGCCTGGGTGAGGCCGCCGTCGGTGACGAGCCGAACGGCCTCGGCTCTGAACTCCGAGGTGTAGCGCCGCCGGCGGCGGGAAGTGGACCCAGATTTTGCTGGCATGATGGACTCCTGCTGTCTCTTAGCAGTTGGTCCGGTGGTTCGGGGGAGGGTCAGTGGCGATGCGTTGCTGCTTCTCGGACCGATCGAGCACACGACGAAGGACCTGGATGCCGTCGCAAGGGTTGAAGGGGAGCGGTGGCTCCGCGTCGAGCCATTCACCCCCAGCGCGCGGGAGACGACGTCGAGCTCCTCACCACGAAGGAGGACGGCTTCACGCTTGCGCTTGGCCGAGAACGGCCGCGGTCGGACTTGGGTATCAGGGGTACTCCTGATGGTGCTTGTCGGGTGTCCAAGGAAACTCTGGTGCACCCCAGCACCACCGGGGGGGGGGGGGACGCGAGCGCACCACCCATGGAGCACATTCGTCCTGCGGCTGGCCTCCCTGCGCACACTATTGTCGCGATTTGAATCGGCTCTCAGCGAGTGGTCCCGCCAGTCGCCCGTTCGAACTCGCCACTTGAGCTGGACCCTGGACCGCCTGTCGCTCCGGCCCCGTCGCCCCTGCTGCCTTCGCCGACCCCCCTCCGAGGAATCGCCGTGCATCGCATCTCCTTGGCCTTCCTGCTCCTCCCGGCCTGCCGCCCGGACCCCATGGCCGAGCCCGCCCTTCGTCCATTGGGCGAGGGCCGAGTCGAGCTTGTGCTGGCTCGTGGTCTCGACGCCGAGCTTGGGGAGGGCGGCCTGGTTGCCCACGCGGGCATGGACGAGCTCGGTCTGGCCACCGTGTCCTACGGCGGCTTGGCGCTCGCGCCCATTGTGCCCACCCTGGGGAGCTGCGTGGAGCTGGGTCCCGCCGCGGGCCTCGACACCGACGCCTGCATCCCCACCGCCGAGCTTCGCCACGGCCCCCTCACCGAGTGGTGGGCGAACACACCCCGCGGCCTGCGCCAGGGTTGGACCCTGCACGCCCCCGTCGAGCTCGACGACCGCGACGCCGACGCCGTCATCGCCCTGTCTTTGACCGCCGGCACCCTCCGTGAGGTTGCCTGGAACGGCCGGTCCGCCACCTTCGTCGGCACCACCGGCCACACTTGGCGCTACCACGGACTCGCCGCGTGGGACGCCCTTGGGAGCATCCTGTCCGCGACGCTGGAGGCCACCCAAGACGGCCTCCAGGTTCGTGTGCAGACCGCCGGGGCTGCCTGGCCCATCACCGTGGACCCCATCCTCGACGACGAGCTCGAGCTCACCGCGTCGGACGCTGCGGCCGACGACTACTTCGGAGAAACGCTGGCGGGTGCCGGCGACGTCGACGGCGACGGCCTTGCCGACCTCATTGTGGGAGCCGCCAACAAGGACAACGTGGCCTCTAGCGATGGTGGGGCCTACGTCTACCTGGGCTCGACCACGGGCATCGCTGCCGCCTCGGAGGTCCTGCTCCTCGCCTCGGACGCGGCCGCCTACGACTATCTTGGGGCGAGTGTCGCGGGCGTCGGAGACCTCGACGGCGACGGCTACTCAGACGTGGCCGTGGGGGCCGACAGCGACGACGACGGGGGCTCGAACTCGGGCTCAGTCTATGTCTGGTACGGCAGCAGCAGCGGCATCGACACGGCCTCCGAACACAAGGTGACCGCCTCCAACGGGGCCAGCAACGACCTCTTCGGGTACTCGGTCGGCGGCGGCGACGTCGACGGCGATGGTCTCGCCGACCTGGCCGTGGGGGCGTACGGTGCCAGCTCCAAGGGGGCGGTCTACCTCTACGCCGGCTCCACCTCGGGCCTGTCCACCAGCTCCGAAGTCGAGCTCGAGCCGGCCAGCGCGTCCTCGGGCGACTTCGTGGGGTACTCGGTCACCCTCGATGGCGACCTTGACGGCGATGGCTACGCAGACCTCGTGACGGGCGCCAGTTCGGGCGACGCGGTCTACGTTTTTTACGGTAGCAGCACGGGCCTGGTGAGCGGCTCCGAGCAGCGGATCACGGCGGACGACCTCGGCTCGTCTGATCGCTACGGCTGGGCCCTGGGCAGCGGCGGTGACCTGGACGGCGACGGCTTCGACGACCTGGCCATCGGCGCCCGGAACACCGACGATGCTGCCTACAACGCGGGGTCTGTGTACGTCTACTATGGCAGTGCCACGGGGGTGCGCCAGGCCTCGGTCGAGGAGCTGCACGCCACGATCCCGACGGCCAATGCCGCCTTCGGTAGTGCCGTGTCCCTGGTGGGGGACCTCGACGCGGATGGACTCGCCGACCTGCTGGTGGGGGCCACGGGTGCATCCACAGCCTACGCCTTCATGGGCGGCCCCGCTGGGGTCTCGGGCACCGCCGAGCAGGAGATCGTGGGCGACGGCTACCTGGGCGGGAGCGTGGCCATCCTCGGAGACACGGACGGAGACGGGGCCGATGACGTGGCCCTGGGCGCCCACTTCAGCGACTCGGCGGCCAGCAGAGCGGGGGCGGTGCATGTCTACGAGGGGGGCTGTGCCACGGACGCCGACGGCGATGGCGCCTGCGGTGACGCCGACTGCGACGACACGGACCCGGACATCCACCCCTGGGCCACGGAAGGGGTGGGCGACGAGGTGGACCAGGACTGCGACGGCACGGAGGTCTGCTACGCCGACGCCGACGACGACGGCTACACCGACGGCAGCACCACCGTCCGCTCCGAGGACACCGACTGCACAGACGCGGGCGAGGGTGCGGACACCGATCCCACCACGGACTGCGATGACTCCGACAGCTCCATCCACCCCGGCGCCGCCGAGGGGGTGGGCGACGAGGTGGACTCCGACTGTGACGGCACGGAGGTCTGCTACGCCGACGCCGACGGCGACGGCTACATCGACGGCAGCACCACCGTGGCCTCTGCGGACCCGGACTGCCGGGACGCGGGGGAGGGCCTGGGGACGGCCGGCGCCGGCGAGTGTGACGACACGGACGCCACCATCCACCCGGGCGCAACCGAGAGGGTGGGGGACGAGGTGGACTCCGACTGCGACGGGGGCGAGACCTGCTACGCAGATGGCGACGACGATGGCTACACCGATCGCGGCACCACGGTCTCCTCCACCGACACCGACTGCACAGACAAGTTCGAGGCCTCCGTGCACACGTCCACAGGGGACTGTGATGACGCAGACCCCCGGGCCCACCCCGCCGCCACCGAGCAGGCGGGCGACGGTGTGGACAGCGACTGCGACGGCCTCGAGCTCTGCTACGTGGACGCCGATGACGACGGCTACCCGGACTTCAGTCAGACCGTGGAGTCGGGGGAGGTCGGCTGCACCGGTGCCGGTGAGGGCACGGCCACGGACCGGGTGGGGGAGTGCGATGACGGCGACGCCAGCGTGCATCCGGGCGCCACGGAGTTCCCAGGCGACGAGGTTGACAGCGACTGCGACAGCACCGAGCGCTGCTACGTGGACGGTGACGGTGACGGCTACACCGACGGCAGCAGCACCGTCGCCTCCGACGACCTGGACTGCTCAGGTGAAGGCGAGGCCAGCGCCAGCCTGCCCTCGGGGGACTGCGACGACGCCGACGCTCGCGTGCGTCCTGGGGCGGCCGAGGAGCTCGTGGGGGATGGCGTAGACCAGGACTGCGACGGCGCCGAGCTCTGCTATGCCGACGCGGACGATGACGGCTACACCGACGCCAGCACGACGGTCCACTCCGAGGACATCGACTGCACCGACCCCGGCGAGGGCATGGTCACCGACGCCACGGGCGACTGCGACGACGCCGACGCCCAGGTCAACCCGGGGGCGGTGGAGCGGGCCGATGACGGCATCGACAATGACTGTGACGGCGAAGAAGCGCTCACCGAGTCCGACGAAGAAGACACCGGGGAGCCCGCCTCCGGCGGTCCCGGTGACGACACCGAGGAGGAGGGAAAGGGAGGCTGCAGCACCGTCGCGGCGTCCCCCGGCTCTGCTCCCTGGTTGCTCCCCGCGGGTCTGACCTTGCTCTTGGGCCTCCGTCGCCGCTCGCCCCTCTCTTCACCCTCTGCCGCCGCCATCCCGCGCCCCTGGAGTCGCTGATGCGCCCCGCCTCCTTGCTGCCCCTGCTCCTGGGTTCCATCTCTTGCACCACCGCCCAGGGGCCCGGAGCGGACACCCCCCTCGACGCGGCCGACTCTGGAGAGCACGACCCGGCCGAGGCTGTCGCACACCCGGGGCCCGACGCCGCCGCGGGCGCCCAGCCTGGCACCCTGGCTCGCATCGCCGTCCACCGGGCCCAGTTTGCGCCCACGGCGGCGGGGAGCTTGCGGTCGCGGGTTCGGTTGGGAATGTCCGCCGAGCTCGACGGTCGAGGCCTCATCGCGGGGGCCGGTTCGGATGAGCTGGGTCTGGCCACCGTGGCCTATGGGGGGCTCGCCTTGGGCCGGCCCGAGCCCGAGCTGCATGACTGCGCTCCCATCAATCCCGCCGCCTCCCTCTGCGCCGCCGGGGCCGCCCTGGACCACGGGCTGCTCACCGAGTGGTGGGTGGCCCACGCCGGGGGCCTTCGCCAGGGCTGGACCCTGCACACGCCTTCGGTTGGCGGCCCCATCGACGACCCGGACATCGTGGTCATCGAGGTGGCCCCCACCCTTGGCCGCCTGCTGCAGGTCGACCCCGACGGCCTGGCCGCCACCTTCGCTGGAAGCACGGGCAGGACCTGGCGCTACGGGGGGCTCGCCGCCTGGGACGCGGATGGCCACGAGCTACCCGCCGAGCTGCAGAATGGCGGGGGTGTCCTTCAGGTGGTGGTGGACACGGCAGGAGCACGGTGGCCGGTGACGGTGGATCCTGCCCTGGACACGGAGCTGGAGCTCACCGCCTCCGATGGTGCGGCGGGGGACGCCTTCGGGTACGCTCTCGCTGGTGCCGGAGACGTCAACGGGGATGGCTACGACGACGTCGTTGTGGGCGCGCGTCACGACGACGACGGTGGCACCGACTCCGGCGCGGTCTATCTATACTACGGCAGCAGCACGGGCGTCGCCCTCTCGACTGAGCAAAAGATCACGGCCTCGGACGCCGACGCCTACGACGACTTTGGGCAAGTCGTCGCGGGTGCAGGTGACGTGGACGGCGATGGCTACGACGACATCGTCGTGGGCGCGCGCTACGACGACGACGGCGCCTACAGGGCCGGCGCGGCCTATGTTTACTACGGCAGCGCGACAGGACTGGCCGCGAGCTCCGAGGAGAAGCTGACGGCCTCGGACGCCGCCACCGCCGACTACTACGGCACGGGCGTCGCTGGGGGAATGGACCTGGACGGGGACGGCTATGATGACATCGCCGTGGGCGCCTCAAGTGACGACGACGGCGCAGTCAGCTCGGGGTCTGTGTATGTCTACTACGGCGGCAGCACGAGGGCCTTGGCCAGCTCCGAGCAGAAGCTCGTCGCCTCGGACGGTGATGACTACGACCTCTTCGGGACTCGCCTGTTCAAGGGCGGGGATCTCGACGCCGATGGCTACGACGAGCTGGTCGTGGGAGCCATACTCGACGACGACGGGGGAAGCGACGCAGGGGCTGTGTACGTATACTATGGCAGCAGCACCGGGATCTCTGCGGCCTCCGAGCAGAAGCTGGTGCCGGCGGACTTGGACGCGAATGACGACCTTGGGCGCGCAGCCGCTGCCGGCGATCTCGATGCGGACGGATACGATGATCTGGTAGCGCCAGCGAGGTTCGACAACGATGGGGGGGGCGTCTACGTCTACTACGGCAGCAGCAGCGGTTTGGTCGAGGCGTCCGTCCAGGAACTCTCGGCCTCAGACGGCCAGTACGGAGACTGGTACGGTTATTCTGTCGGCACCGTCGATGTCGATGGGGATGGCTACGCCGACATCATCGTGGGGGCGTCCCGCTGGGACGGCGACGGCACGAATCTGGGCGCCGCCTACGTCTATTACGGCAGCATTTCCGGAGCAGTGGCCGCCTCCGAGGAGCAGCTGACGGCGTCAAACGCCAGCGACAACCTTGCCTTCGGGATCGCGGTCGCCGACTTGGGCGATGTGGACGGCGATGATGTCGGCGATGTGGGTGTGGGAGCCTACTACGCCTCCTCCGTGCCAACGTATGTTGGTGCGGTCTACGTCTACAACGGCGAGTGTGAGACCGATGTGGACGGCGACGGGGCCTGCTCGGGAGTCGACTGCGACGACAATGACGCCACTATCCACCCCGGTGCGGTCGAGGTCTGCAACGGGGTGGACGATGACTGCAATGGAGACATCGACGATGACGACGTCGATGTCGACGTCACGACTCTCGAGACCTTCTACGCGGACGCCGACGGGGACGGGTACGGCGACCCTGCGGCGCCCACCGAAGCCTGCGACGTGCCCAGCGGGTACGCCGAGGTCGACACCGACTGCGACGACACCGACAGCTCCATCCGGCCGGACGCCACCGAGGGAGTTGGCGACGAGGTGGACCAGGACTGCGACGGGGCGGAGATCTGCTACGTCGACGCCGACGACGACGGCTACATCGACGGTATCACCACCGTGGCATCGTCAGACACCGACTGCTCGGACGCGGGAGAGGGCCTGGCCTCAGACGGCACTGGCGAGTGCGACGACACCGACGCCACCATCCATCCTGGCGCCACCGAGGGGGTGGGCGACGAGGTGGACCAGGACTGCGACGAGACGGAGATCTGCTACGCCGACGCCGACGACGACGGCTACATCGACGGTAGCACCACGGCATCGTCAGACACCGACTGCTCGGACCCGGGCGAGGGCCTCGCCACCGACGAAACGGGCGAGTGCGACGACGCCGATGCCACCATCCATCCCACCGCGACGGAGCTCGTGGGCGACGAGGTGGACGGCGACTGCGACGGCATCGAGCTCTGCTACACCGACGCCGACGATGATGGCTTCGTCGATCGGAGCGCCGGCACGGTCGCCTCGTCGGACGCGGACTGCACGGACACTGGCGAGGCCGCCCGGGACGCGTCGGTGGGCGACTGTGACGACGCCGACGCCAGCGTGTACCCAGGCGCCACCGAGCTCCCCGGCGACGAGGTGGACAGCGACTGCGACGGCGCCGAGCTCTGCTACGTGGACGGCGACGGCGACGGCTACACCGACGGCACCTCGGGGGTGCTCTCCGAGGACGCAGACTGCGGCGATGTCGGCGAGGCCACCTCCAGCGCCGCCACGGGCGACTGCGACGACTCGGATGCCACGATGCATCCCGATGCTGAGGATCTCGTGGCGGACGGGGTGGACTCCGACTGCGACGGCCACGAGACCTGCTACGCCGATGCCGATCTCGACGGCTACATCGACGGCAGCACCACCCTGACCTCCACGGACGGCGACTGCGACGACGCAGGTGAGGCGGATGCCACGGCCCCCACGGGCGAGTGTGATGACGAGAACCCCTCGATCTACCCCGGCGCCGCGGAGGAGGTGGGCGATGGGATCGACTCTGACTGCGACGGAGGGGAGATCTGCTTTGTGGACGCCGACGACGACGGCTTTGTCGAGGCAGACGGCGGCGGCGTTGTGGCCTCCGTGGACGCGGACTGCGACGATGCCGGCGAGGGCTCGGACGCCGATGCGGTGGGCGACTGCGACGACGGTGATGCCGCGGTGAATCCCGGCATGGGGGAGCTGCCAGGCGACGAGGTGGACGGCGACTGCGACGCCATGGAGCTCTGTTTCGCGGACGCCGACGACGACGGCTACCCCGACTTCGCCAGCACCGTGCCCTCCGCGGACGCCGACTGCCAGGACCCAGGGGAGGGGACCGCGACCGAGCCCGCGGGTGAGTGCGACGACACAGACGCTGGCATCCACCCCGATGTCGCCGACATCGAAGGCGACGGCATCGACCAGGACTGCGACGGGCAGGACGCCACCATCCCCGAAGCCGTCAGCGACTCCCCGGGCAAGGGTGGGAGCTGCGCCACTGTGGCCCATCCGACCAGCGTCTGGATGCTGCTGACCGGCTTGCTGGCGCTGGTGGGCCGACGTCGACGTGTCGAGCCGAGCCCCGATCTGAACCCAGCCGACCGCCCCTGGAGCCACTGATGCGTTCCGCTTCCCTTCTCGCCCTGCTCCTGGCGCCGCTGTCCGTGGGCCACCTGTCTTGCGCCTCCCCGGCAGGAGTGGCCGTGCCCGAGGACGGCGCCTTCATCGGCCCGGGCCCCCTCGACTCGGCCTCCCTTGGATTGGACACCGGAGGTTCGCCGCTCTCGGTCAGCCCTCGCTCCCTCACTCGTCGGGAGCAAGCGCAGTTCGCGCGCACCTCCACGGGCAGCCTACGGGCGCGCACGCCGCTTGGCCTGCGCGCTGAGGTCGACGCCTTCGGACTCGTGGTCCGTTCGGGGAGAGACTCTCTGGCCCTCGAGACCGTGGCCTACGGCTCGGCTTCCCTGGGGCTCGTCCCCCTCCGGGCTGGAGCCCCCACGCTGCACGAGTGTGCGCCCATTGTCCGAGATGTGGCCCGCTGCTCCGCGGGCGTGGCCCGGGACCTCGGTCTGCTCACGGAATGGTGGACGAACAGCTCCGGAGGGCTCCACCAGGGCTGGACCCTGCACGCGCCCGCTGACGACGCCGTGCTCGGCACCCACGACCTCGTCACCATCGAAGTCGAGGTCACGGAGGGCGGGGTCGTGGGTGTGGACCCCGACGGCCGCTCGGCCACCCTGCTGGGAAGCAGCGGCAGGGTCTGGCGCTACGCGGGCCTGTCCGCATGGGACGCCGACGGCGTGGTGCTTCCGGCACACCTGGACAGGGACCCGGACACCCTGCGGGTGGTGGTGGACACCGTGGGGGCACGCTGGCCCATCACTGTGGACCCGAGCCTCAGCAGTGAGGACAAGAACTCGGCCTCGGATGTCGCCGCCAGGGACTATTTTGGGAATCCCGTGGTTTTCGCCGGCGACATCAACGGAGATGGCTACGCGGAGCTGGCTGTCGCTGCAAGATACGACGATGACGGCGGTGTGGAGTCGGGCTCGGTGTATCTGTACTACGGCAGCAGCACCGGCGTCGCTTGGGCCACCGAGCAGAAGCTCACGGCCTCCAACCCGGCCTCATACAACTACTTCGGCAGCCTCGCCGGTGGCGTTGACTTCGATGGAGACGGATACGGCGACCTGGCTGTGGGCTCGAACAACCACGACCTCTACGGGACGAACGCGGGCCTGGTCTACGTGTACTACGGGGGCAGCACCGGGCTGGTCGCCAGCTCCGAGCAGCAGATCGCCGCTTCGGACAGCGCGGATTCCCTGCGGTTTGGAATTGAACTGGGGGGGGTTGGAGACGTGGACGGCGATGGTTTCGACGATCTGGCTGTGGCCGGATCCGGCGGTGCCGGCGCGGTCTACATCTACTACGGAAGCGCGAGTGGCCTCGTCGCTGGCTCCGAGCAGAAGATCACTGCTTCAGATGGGAGCACAAACGACCGCTTTATTGCCATCAGCAGTTCGCGCTTTGATCTCGACGGCGATGGCTACGACGACCTGGTGGTGGGGGCAGAAGGCGACTCCGACGACGGGCAGGGCAGTGGGTCTGTCTACGTGTACTACGGGAGCTCTACTGGCGTGCTCGCCTCCTCCGAGACCAAGCTGACAGCATCGGACGCTGCGTCGCGCACCAGCTACGGCGGGTACGTCTCGGGCGCCGGCGATCTGAACGGAGACGGATACGACGAATTGATGGTTGGGGCCACAGCTGACGACCTCACTGGGTCTGTCTACATTTACTACGGCAGCAGCACGGGCGTCGATAGCGGCAGTGAGCAGAAGATCAATGCCTCGGACGCCTCTGCGTCCGACCGGTTCGCGGTCGTCGCCGGTGGAGGAGACCTGAACGCGGACGGCTACGACGACGTGTTGGTGGGTGCAGAGAGAGATAACGACGGGCGGGGAGCCGTCTACGCCTACTACGGCAGCAGCACTGGCCTGGATGCCTCCACCGAGCTCAAGGTCACCGCCTCCGATGGCGCGCCTAACGACTTCTTCGGGGCCTCGGTCGCAATGGGTGGCGACATTGATGGGGACGGGGTCGATGACTTTGCAACGGGGGCCTCCTACCATGATGACCACGGCACCAGCTCGGGCTCCGTCTACGTCTACTACGGCCAGTGCGCCTCCGATGTCGACGGCGATGGCGCGTGCACGGACCTGGACTGTGACGACTCGGATGCCACAGTCTACCCTCGGGCGTCCGAGGTAGTTGGCGACGAGATTGACCAGGACTGCGACGCTGCGGAGATCTGCTACGTCGACGCCGACGCCGACGGGTACACGGACGGCAGCACCACTGTGGCCTCGGTGGACCTGGACTGCACCGACGCGGGCGAGGCTACGGCCAGCGTCCCCACCGGGGACTGCGACGACGACGACGCCTCCATCAGCCCTGCCGCCACAGAGGGAGTGGGCGACGAGGTGGACCAGGACTGCGACGGCACCGAGATCTGCTACGCCGACGCCGACGACGATGGCTACACGGACGGCAGCACCACCGCGGCCTCCGACGACACGGACTGCACAGACCCGGGCGAGGGCACGGCCAGCGACCCCACGGGGGACTGTGACGACAGCGATGCCTCCTTCAGTCCCGCCGTCGCCGAGGGGGTGGGCGACGAGGTAGACCAGAACTGCGATGGCGGCGAGGTCTGCTATGCCGACGCCGACGACGACGGCCAGACGGACGGTAGCACCACTGTCACCTCAACAGACACGGACTGCACGGACTCGGGTGAGGGCACCGCCGAGGACGCCACCACGGACTGTGATGACGGCGACGCGGACACCTACGCTGGTGCCCCCGAGGTGGTGGGCGACGAGGTGGACCAGGACTGCGACGGCGGCGAGGTCTGTTTCGTCGACGCGGACGGCGACGGCTACACCGACGGCGCCACGACCATGGCCTCCGTTGACGAGGACTGTGGCGACCTCCGGGAGGCCACCAATGCCGCCACCACGGGCGACTGTGATGACGACGACCCAGCCATCCATCCTGCGGGCATCGAGGCTGTGGGCGACGGCATCGACGGCGACTGCGACGGCCTGGAGCTGTGCTACGCAGACCATGATCTCGACGGCTATGTGGACGCCGAGACCACGCTGAGCTCCATCGATCTCGACTGCGAGGATGCCGGCGAGGGCGACAACACCACGCCAGTGGGCGACTGCGACGACGGCGACGCCAGCGTCCACCCCGCGGCCACCGAGCAGCCCGGCGACGAGGTGGATCAGGACTGCGACGGTGCGGAGCTCTGCTACGCCGACGCAGACGACGACGGCTTCCCCGACCCGTACTCCATCGTGGCCTCCGAGGACACCGACTGCGGCGATGCGGGGGAGGGGACCGACCGGGTGCCCCTCGCGGACTGCGACGACACCGACCCGGCCATCCACCCCGAGGCAGAGGAGCTGGTGGCCGACGGGGTGGACCAGGACTGCGACGGTGCGGAGCGCTGCTACGCGGACGCCGACGACGACGGCTACATCGATGCCACCAGCACCATCCTGTCCGCCGACACCGACTGCACGGACGCGGGGGAGGGAAGCGCCGAGGACGCCACGGGTGAGTGTGACGACCGCAACTCCGCTGTGAACCCGGGGGTGGCCGAGCGGCCTGGGGACGAGGTGGACTCTGACTGCGACGGCACCGAGCTCTGCTACGTGGATGCCGACGACGACGGCTACCCGGACTTTGCGCAGACCATCGGGTCCGGGGATCTGGACTGCCGGGATGCCGGCGAGGGGCTGGCCTCCGAGGCCGCGGGCGAGTGCGACGACGCCGACGCCTCGGTGAACCCAGGCGCCGAGGAGATCGACGGGGACGGTATCGATCAGGACTGCGATGGCGACGACCCCGCTGCGCCCGTGGCTGAGGAGGATTCCCAGGGCAAGAGCCGGGGCTGTGCGACGGTCTCTGGGGCAGGCGCGCCCCCCGCATGGCTCGGGCTTGCCGGCTTGCTGGTGTTGTTTGGTCGCCGCCGACGCGGCGACGGGTTGGGCTAGTGGACTTCGGCGATCTTTAGGCCCGGGGCTGGCCAACCGCGTTCGGGTCCCTTCAGGCCACGTCCCGAGCCAAAGGGGCTCGTCGTGGAACCGTGCGTCGCCGCCTCGAGCACCTGCGGACGCGCTCCGACGAGCTCTGGCTGGACACGCCACCGGTGACTCGCGGGAACCCGGCCGCGCAGAAAGACCTCATGGTTTGGGCGACTCGGGCCACCCAAGAGTTCTCCACTGGGGTCTCGCCCGCCTTCGGAGTGCGATGGGCTCGTGCCTCAATACTTGAGTGGCAGGTAGCCCGGCGCCCTGGGGCTCCTGAGCCCGGCCACCGTGAGCACGAGCGCCCACAGGGCCAGGATCCCCCGACGGTCCAGTCGCCGCCGGCCCGCCACCGCCGCCATCACCAGCACCGTGTGGGCCGACCCCACCGGTGGCCCCCAGACCCAGGGGTCCAGGTCCACGCCCAGGCCCACCAGCTTGAAGGGCAGCCCGAAGGGGGCGAGGCTGTTGGCGATGACCCGCGGGTTGTCGTCGAGTAAGTCGCAGGCGATGCCGCTGGACACGGCGGGCAGGTGCTCAACAACGAATGTCACGAAGAGCTCGGGGCCGGTGATGGCCAGGGTGAGCCCACAGAGCACCACCAGCCGCCACCGCACCTGGCGAAGACCAGGGCGACCTGCGTGAGGGGGCGGGCCGCCGGCGAAGCGGGCAGGGCTCGGGGAGGTCGCGGTGGCCTGGAAGTCCAGGTCCGCGGCAGGGCGGCGGTGTCGGGCTCCGCCGTGGTGCAGGACAGGGGGCTGATGAGCAAGGTAAGCAGGGACATGGGGCGCAAGGGGGCTCCTGGGGGAGGGGACCGAAACCGGACCCTCGGAGGTGCGCCCCTGCTTGCTCAGGGTCAGAGGCGTCCAGGGGTGGGCAGTAGACGCCTACCCCTGCACGAGCTCACCAGCCTGAGCCGCCGGGCCCCCCGTAGGCGCCCATGTCTGCGGTGCTCCCGTCGTCGTCGGTCTCGCTTGGATCGCCCGCGTCGATGGCGGGGGAGCCGGTCTGGAGTGTCAGGTCCCAGGTCGTGGTGTCGGTGGCCGAGACGTCGGTGTAGAGCGGGGCCTCGGAGATGTTACCGTCGCTGCCGGCGAAGTCGCCCCTGGAGGTGGTGTCGTCGCTGTTGTCGGTGATGTTGCTGTACCGGACCGTGAAGGCTTCCTCGCTCGACCAGGCGTTGATGGCGAGCATGGGCTCGTCGTGGTCGTGCACATTGCCCACGAGCTGCACACCCACGATGTCGATGCGGTCGGTGGTGTCGTCGCCCGTTCCCCCCTGGATGATGCCGGTCCAGTCGTCGGCGGGGCCCTCGGCCGTGTTGCCGGTGATGTCGCCGTTGCGGAGAGTCAGCTCGCTCTCGTCGGCGTAGACCTCGATGCCCAGCCCCCAGAAGTCGGCCGCCTCGGCGTGGTTGCCGGCGATGATGAAGTTGCTCAGGCTGACCTCGGCGCCGTCGTTGGCCTCGAAGTACACCTGAGGACCCATGCGCTCGTCGACCTCGAAGGAGTTGCCCCGGATGTCGAGGTGGTCGGCGTCCGAGTTGATGAGGAAGACCGTGGCCACGACGCTGGACCTCCCTCCAGTCGCCGAGGCGGTGTTGTTCCACACGCGGAGCTCATCGAGGGTGATCTGCTCGCCGTAGAGGGCGGGGTAGGCGAGGGCGTTGATGGTGCCGTCGATGGTCCAGATGTTGTCGCTCAGGTCGACCCCGGTGAGGCTCAGCCCGTCCGTGGTCCCCTGGACCCACACGGTGCCTTCGAGGGAGCTGGTGGACGCGCTGCCGGTCAGGCTGATCTCGCTGTTGGTCACGGAGACGTCGAGCAGCTCGCCTGTGCCCTCCTCCACGTAGACGAAGGCCCCGTTTGCGTAGTTGAGGGCCGAGCACGCCGTGCGGACGGCGCTGTCCTCCACCGAGAGGCCCACGACCTCCAGGGCGGTACCCTCGGCATACAGCACGGCACCCTTGGTGCGAGCGAGCACGCAGTCGCCGCTGTCGACGACGCTCAGGTCGGTCACGGTGAAGGTCTCGAGCTGGAGCTCGCCCCCCTCCAAGCTCACGAGCCCGCCCACGATAGTGTCCGAGGTGATCAGGTCGATTTCGGAGACCTCGATGTCGGCGAGGTGCACGTTGGCGTTCCGGCCGTAGACCAGCATGCCGACGAGCCCCGCCTCGTCGAGCTCGGCGCCGCTGTTGGCCGTGAAGACGAGGTCACTCAGGCTCAGGGTGCCGCCCTCCACGTGGGCGAAGCCGCCGTGGGTGCCGGACTCCGCGTCCCCCGTGAGGTCGGCGCCGGTGACGGTGAAGCCGGACAGCGTGACGTCGCCGGCCCCGTAGGTCTCGCTCTCGCCCGTCACCGAGAGCATGGGGGCGGTGGTGCCCACGTCGAGGATGGTGCTGGCGGCGCCCTGCTGGCCCGTGATGACGAGGGTGCGGCCGGAGAGGTCGAGCTGCTCGGTGTAGGTGCCGGGCTCGACGCAGATCTCGCCGTTGTCGGCCAGATCGTCGACGGCGGCCTGCAGGGTGGCGTAGGTGGTGGGCACGAGGTGGGCGTCGATGGTGCCGTCGCAGTCGTTGTCGACGGCGTCGCAGGTCAGCTCCTCGGCGGCGGGGTTGACGGCGATCTCGGTGTCGTCGCAGTCCGTGGCGTCCTCCACCAGGCCCTCCTCCAGGTTGCAGGCCTCCACGGGCGCCTCGGCGTCGCCGTAGCCATCGCCGTCGGCGTCCTCGTAGAAGGTGGCCATGTCGACGGCGTCGTTGTCGACGGCGCCGTCGCAGTCGTTGTCCACGCCGTCGCAGAGCTCGTCGGCGCCGGGGTAGGCGGAGGCGTCGCTGTCGTCGCAGTCCTCGGTGGCGTCGACGCCATCGCCGTCGGCGTCCACGGGAGCATCGCCGGTGTCGCCGGTGTCGTCGGTGTCGTCGCCGCCCGACCCCGTCGAGGCCCCGGTGTCGTCGTCGGACTTGTCGCCGCAGGCGGTCAGCAGCAGGGTGGTCGGGAGGACGAGCGAGCAGAGGAGAGACACGAGGCGCATGGAGGGCTCCCATGGACGTGGTGGCCGCCCAACTCTAGGAGACGCGCACCGACCTGCTCAGGGACGCAGGCGGTCAGGGGTGGCCTGGAATTGGTCACCCCCGCGGGGAGCGTCGGCGGCCACTCGGCTTGAGCCCTCGAGCCGAACCCGACTCGGCTCGGGGCCACGACAGGGAGTCCCGACATGCCCCGTGCCAAGAACCTCATCGTCGGAGGCGGCCCGGCCGGCCTCGTGCTCGCCCACGCCCTCGCCCGGCGTGACACCGTGGACATCACCGTGGTGGACCGGGAGCTCGATCCCTTCGAGAGCCCCCGCACCACCGACCGCAGCTACACCATCGACATCGCGGGCCAAGGGCTCAAGGCTGTGCGTTGCCTCGACGCGGAGGCGCGCTTCGAGGAGCGGCTCATCCGCTTCCGCGGGGTGGAGGTACACCGGCCGATCAAGCGGGTCTCGCCCTGGGAGGAGCCCGGCTGGACCGGCGCCCGCAGCGACATCCTCCAGACCCTGCTGCTGGACCTGCAGGAGAAGCATCCGGGCGCGGTCCGCTTCCGCTGGCACACCTCCGTGGAGGAGGTGGACGTGGAGACAGGCGAGGTGGTCATCGGCGGAGAAGCCGAGCGCTTCGTCCTCATCGTGGGCTGCGACGGTGCGGGCTCGGTGACTCGCAACACCATGGGCCGGGTGGAGGGCTTCACCACCGAGCGATCCGAGCTGCCCAACTACTGCATGATGGTGGAGCTATGCCGGGCCACCGATGCCCTGGACCGCGAGTACCTGCACCTCATGAACGGCCACCCCTTCATCGTGGCCGGGGCGGTGAACGGGCGCGACAAGTGCAGACCGGCTGACGAACCTCATCGACAAGGCGTACGAGGACAAGCTCGAGGGAGCCATCGACGAGGAGTTCTTCCAGCGCCAGCGGGACAAGTGGGACACCGAACGGCAGACCCTGGTGGAGACCATGGCGCGGCTCAACCGGGCGGACCGTTCAAGCATGGATCTGGCGATTGGGGTGCTTGAACTCGGAGAACGTGCATACATCCTGTATTCTCAGGCTTCGGCCTTCGAAAAGTGCCAACTGCTCGAATTGCTCTGCTCTAACTGCGAGATGGGCGGCGGAGTGCTTCGCGTGAGTTTGCGAGAACCCTGGTCAAAGCAGCGTTCTCTTGTGGATGCCATACCCAAAGGAAAAGCCCTTCTCGACGAATCGAGAAGGGCTTGTCCAGAATGGTGGGCGATACTGGACTTGAACCAGTGACTTCCACCGTGTGAAGGTGGCACTCTCCCACTGAGTTAATCGCCCATAACAATGTCAACGTGGGTCAGAACACCCTCAACCGAGGGGCCCCGTCAACCCACACGCTTCGAGGGTGACCCCTCCGAAGTGCAGCCGCTTCTATGAACTTCTCGCCCGCCCGTCAAGAGTGTTTTGGTCCGTCGGCCCTCCTTGCCCGATATGCTCCGCCACCACCGCCCACCTGGGCAGGAGGCCTCGGTGGACGACAGCGGCCCGCACCACAACAACGACGTGTTGACCGTCTCTCCCGACGACAACCTCTCCCTGGCGCTCGCCGCGTTGGGACCGGCTGCTGCCCCAGATCTCCGCGATCCGGCCTGCGACAGTCGGCTGGTCCACACCCCCAGAGGGCCTGCCCTGAAGGTCGTCCAGAGCGTGGTTCAGATCCAGACTACCGACGCCTGGTGCCAAGGCACACTCGCACAAGAACCGCCCGTCGGACGGCTCGTGATCGCCGGGGCAGGGGACGGCCGCTTGCTCCAGGCCGCGCTCGCCGCGTGGCCCACGACGCGCATCGTCCTCTGGGACGCCGACGCCGCCGTGCTGCGCCATGTTCTGAGAGAAGTCCCCCTCGCCGCGCCGATCGAGTCTGGCCGCCTCTGCGTCGTCCACGGCGTCCAGATCCTCGAGCTCGGCCTGGGCGAGGATGACCGTGTGGTGCCCCATCCCGTGCTCGGCCCGCGCTACCGGCGCCAGCTCGCCGCGGCGGCTGGGGCTCAAGGCCCCCGTGTGGTGGTCGGGGACGGCCAGCTCATGGCCGCTGATCTTGCCGACTCTCTCGCGGCCGAGGGGTGGGTGCCCTGGCCCTTGTCGCTCGACGGCGGCGACCCCGGTGCCCTCGCCCGGCTCGTCTCAGCCCTCGACGCCAAGCTCGTCGCCGTCATCAACCACATCCACGGGCTGCCGGAGCTCTGCGAGTCCCTCGGTGTGCCCCTGATGGTGTGGGAGATCGATCCCGCCATGGACCGGCCCCGCAGTCCCACCACAACTCTGCACCACACCCACATCTTCACCTGGCGCCAGTCCCACGAGGCAGAGTTCCGCCGCGTGGGCTTTCCGGCCGTGCACTACCTGCCCCTCGCCGCGCCTTCCCGCCGCACGCGCCTCCAGCTCACCGCCAACGAGACCGCCGAGTTTGCCGCGCCCGTCAGCTTTGTGGGCGAGAGCATGGCCACCCGGGCCCGACCGGCCGCCCTCCAGGCTGTGCAAGCGGTCGCGGCGTGGCTGCGGCAGCGGGGCCGACCGCCCACCGAAGCCCCTCAGCTCGTCCAGGGCGTGCTCGACACCCAGCGCCAAGATCTCGACCAGTGGGCCATTCCCGGCGTCTTGCGTACCCGACTGCCCGGGCTGGATGCCCAGGGTGGGTCGCGGGTGTCGATGCTGCTCGGTGAGGTGGTCGCCGCCGAGCGCCGCCTGACCCGCGTGGCCGCCCTCGCCCCCCTCGGCGTGCAAGTCTGGGGCGACACCGGCTGGCAAGCGCTGGCCAGTCGAGGCGTGCGAGTGCGCGGTCGGGCAGGGCACTTTCACGCGCTCACCCGCATCTACAACGCCACGGCCATCAACATCGACATCGGCCGGCTGTACCAGCGGGACATCGTCACCATGCGGGTCTTCGACGTGCTCGCGTGTGGTGGCTTCGTGCTTGCCGACCACAGCGAGGCCCTGTGTGCGCTGCTCCGCCCGGGTGTCGAGGTCGAGACCTGGCGCACCGTGGGCGAGCTCGTCGACAAGGCCCGCTGGTACCTCAAGCATCCCGACAACGCCGCGGCCATTGCTCAGCGTGGACACGACGCGGTGCATCGGGACCACAGCATCCGCGCCCGGGTCCGCCAGATGCTCGCGGTGATGGACCTCTCAGCCGCTACTCTTCCAGATCCACCACTTCCATCTGGTGGCTGAGGAAGGGGCCGTCCTCTTCGTGGGAGCCCGGGCGATTCTCCAGCAGCTCCAGAGCGAACATGCGCCTCACCAGTTGCTCGGCGGCGTCTTCCGGCGACAGCACGCTCATGTCGACCGTGGCTTCGGGGTCCAGCGGGGCCTCGAAGGGCGCATTGACACCCGTGAAGTCCTGAATCTCGCCGGCCAGCGCCTTCGCCCAGTTGCCGGTCGGGTCGTGCTGCGCACACACCGCGGGCGGCGTGCTCACATGCACCTCAAAGAAGTCGCCCAGCTCGGTGCGGATGAGGTCCCGGGTCGAGCGCAGCGGACTCACCGCGGAGACCACCGCGACCACCCCATTTCGCGTCAGCATCCGCGCGGCGAGGGCGTGGCGACGGGCGTTGAGATCCCGCTCGGCGACGCTAAAGCCCACGCTCGAACCCAGCGGTGTTCGCCGCAGCTTGCCCGAGTCAATGACCTCCACAGAGAGGCCCAGCACTCGAAGCTGCCGCGCCAGTGCCTCGGCGAGTCGCCGCTTGCCAGACGCGGGCAGTCCGGTCAGCCACACAGTGAAGCCGTGATGCAAGAGGACCCCCAGGTCGGCGCACACGGCGCACCTGTAGCGGGCAGTCTCCGCTGGGGCTACTGCCCGGCCTGCAATGTGGCCTTCTCTCCCGCTCTCTCGACCTGCTGCCGTGGCCGCCTCCTGTGTGTTGGTCGGCTTGCTGTTGGCCCTTGGCTGGCACGCAGTGCACGTGCTGGGTGGGCGGGACCAAGGCTGGTCGGCGTGTGTGCGGGATCCGGTCGCCAACGCGGGCATGGCGGTGGTGCTGCCCCTCCATGATGTCGGTGTCTCCGAAAACAGTCCATCCATGGTCTCTTTGAGCCAGTCCTGGCGGAACATCCCGGTGCTGCCCCCGCCCGATGTGTCGCGCCCAGCGCCCGGCACCGTGGTGTCGATCGTGGGGACCTGCGCCGGCCCGCCCGCCCATGTGGTGGCCACGATGATGAAGCCCCATCCCCTCCGACCGTGGAAGGAAGGCATCGGCATTGGGGTGCTGGCACTGTGGTTGCTCAGTCTGCCGCTCTGCTTGCGGCGAACCCCCGACGGGTGGGTTGCCCGTGGCTGACCTGTTGACCCATGCCTGTGTCGGCCTGCTCGTGTCTCGGGCATCGGACCGCGTGTTGTGGACGGGGGCCCTCGCCGGCTCGCTGCTCCCCGATGTGTTCGCCCGCGTGCCGCCACTGGCCCTGGGCCGCTTTGTTGCGCCGCACGTGGATCTGCCATCCCACCTGGCCTTGATGTTCATGCCGCTGCACCTCCCCGTCGGCATGGTGCTCAGCTCGGCGGGACTCGCTTTGCTGTTTGTGCCCCGGCAGCGCGCGGCCATGTTCTGGTCGTTGTTGCTGGGCATGGGTCTTCACATCGCGGTGGACTTGCTTCAGGACCACCTGGATGTCGGCTATGCGCTGCTGTTCCCGTGTTCACTGGTCGACTTTGAGCTTCCGCTGATGGGCTCGGAAGACTCCATCTTTGCGTTGCCGGTGCTGCTCCCCCTCACGGTCCTTGTGTTCTGGCGACTTGGCAAGCCAGCGCGCTGAAGCAGGAGGCCCCGCCCCCTCACCGATGGAGGGAGCGGGGAGGACGCTCAGAAGGGGATCTGCTCGCTGGCCGGGTCTTCGGCGAGTGCCGGGTGCGTGCGCTCCGGCGCCCGGGATGCCGGGGGTGGATCGGTGCTGCGCGTGGGCTTTCCGATGATGTCGAGCCGCCGGGCGTGCACCCGCAGCTTGGACTTCTTGCGGCCGTCCTGGTCGGTCCACTGGTCGGTGCGCAGCTCGCCTTCGATGCTCACGGCCGTGCCCTTGCGGACGTAGCGTTGGCAGATCTCAGCGTCGCGCTCCCAGAGCGTGACACGATGCCAGTCAGTGGTGGTGGTCCAGTCTTCGCCGGACTTCACGCGTCGATCGGTCGCGAGACTCAGCTCACAGAGCTGGCGACCGCTGGGGGTGGTGCGAACTTTCGGGTCCTGCCCGACAAGTCCACAAAGAATGACTCTGTTGATTCCGCGCATCTTAACCTCCGGATGGCGGGTTCACCCAGGCCATCTGCAGGATGCGTGCCGGAAGCAAGTTGCTGATATTGCTGGGCAGGGTGCCGAACATTGGACACCCCTGTCCGACGACTGTCGTCAGTCTTCGGCAGGAGAGGGGACGCCGCCCTGGAGCCAGCGGACGGCCTTGCTCAGCCGCTCGGGAGTGCCGGCGTCAATCCAGTAGCCATCGTGCATGTGGGCATGCACGCCCGCCGGGATCAGTGCGCACACCAGGTCCGGCATGTCCAGCGGGCCGCCCTTGCCGTTGCCCACCACCGACCGCAGCGCGGCGTCCGCAAAGACGTACATGCCCGTGGTCACCGGCAGCTTGAGGATGGGGCGCTCCTGCCATGCCGTCAGGCGCAAGCCTCCGTCTTCGGCCGCACTCAGCTCGACCACCCCTTCGTCCACCGGCACCGGCGCTCTCCACAGCACCGCCGTCACCGGTGCTTGGGCCTCTCTCACAAGCGCCACTCGGTCCACATCGCTCACGTGGTCGACGTTCACGACCAGCCACCGGGACGGTCCAGGTGGCAGCAAGTGCAGGCCCCCAGCCGTGCCCAGCGGCCTCGGCTCTCGGACCACCATTGCCCGTCCCAGAACGTGGGCGGCAATGGCGTCATCGCCCCGTCCCAAGCACGTCAGAACGACCGTACACACGGCGTTCAGGGGGGCGCACTGCTCAAGTTGGTGCCCCAACAGAGTGGTGTCGCCAAGTGGAGCCAGTGCCTTGGGCAGCACACCGGTCACCGTGGAGAGGCGTCGACCCTCACCACCCGCGACAATGACCACGCCCAGGCCACCATCGCTGACCTCGCTCACGGCGTCACCGGTGTCGAGACGGGCACCAAGCGCCGGGCTTCGGCGACCGCACGCAAGCTGCGCACCCCGTTTCGCCAGCCCTGAAGCCCCGCGTGCATCGACCGTCCGCCCGCGCGCCCCGGCATCCACACCGGCACCTCGCACACCCGAAGCCCTGCTCGTCCCGCACAGGCCCGCAAGTTGGCGTCGGCCACCCCCGCCCTGAGCCACTCCGGAAAGCGCAGCAGCCCATCATTCTGGAGCAAGTGGAACCCGCTGGTGGGGTCACCGGGTCTCCACCCGCTTGCCGCCCGCACTGCCTCCGCGAGAATGGCGTGTGCAAGCCTATTCACAAGAGTTGTGGGGCTGCGTGTGCCCTGCCGGCTGGCCACCACCCAGTCCCACCCTTCGATGCTGCGGGCCACCAGGGCCGGGGCAGCCTCTGGCGGATGTTGACCGTCCGCATCCAGTGTCAGCACCCGCCGGTGCCCCCGGCCCTGAAGTGCCTGGTAGCCAGCGATCAGCGCCGATGCGTAGCCCCGACCCTGCTGCATCAGCACCTCGGCACCGGCCGCCTGGGCCTCGTCCGCCGTGTGGTCCTCACTGTGGCCATCCACCACCAGCACGGGACTCTCGGGCAGGACCGCGCGCACGCTGGCGACGACCCGGCCAATGCGGGGGCCTTCATTGCGGGCCGGTATGAGCACGGCACATGGTGGCATTGACGACAAGCAGGGCATCCCAGGCTGAGTCCGTCAGGACGCCCTCGTGCAGGCAATCCCCATCGGTCGGACCTGTCTCGTAGCACGGCGCGGATGCCCGGTGCCGGCCGGTTCAAGGGTTGACGTGCTGGGGATGGTGCAAAACCTCTCATCGTTGCCGGCGCCGACGCCGCGACAGGAGCGGCGCCAGCCCTCCATACCTTGCCCTAACCGAGCCGCCCCAACGGTGACTCGGTTCCCATTGTGCTTCGCAGCGACCGTGTTGGTTTGCTGTGGGGACTGTGTTGTGTCTTCGCCACTCGGCGTGGGCGCACGACCGCCGGTGCTCGCGCCGGCCTGGAGCCTGTATGTCCGCTTCTCATGCTCAGCACGTCACCCGCGTCGACTTTGGCGTGCCTGAGGACCTTCCCGAGGTGCTGCCGGTCCTCCCCTTGCGCCAGGGGGTCGTGCTGCCCGGTGGCATCGGTCCGCTGAGCATCGGCCGGACCACGTCGGTCGCCGCCGCTCGCTTGGCGGGTGTGGCCAGCAAAGAGTCCCCCAAGGACGGCCTCATTCTTGTCGCCGTGCAGCGGGAGCCCACCGAGCGTCCAGCCCCCGCTGATCTGCTCCCAGTGGCTGTTCTCGCTCGGGTCATCGACGGCGGTCAGCCCCCGGGACGGCCGCCCTACATCGTCGTCGCCGGGATGTCCCGCGTGCAGCTCACCGATGTGCACCAGACGAGCGGGGCCCTCCACGCCAGCTTCGTCGCCGCCGAGCGTACGTGGCCCCTGGACGACACCGCCGCAACGGGTCTTCTCCGCGCCCTACAGGGCCAGGTCCGGGAGCTTGCGTTGCTCTTCGACGCACCCCATCCGTTGCGGGTCGCTGCCGAGGCAACCCTGCCGGCCCACCTGTGGATCGACGCCATCGCCAGCCTCATTGGGGGCCCCGTCGATCGCCGCCGTGAGCACCTTCTCACCGCAGACCCTGTCGCCCGGGCACAGCGCCTCGCCCGGCAAGTCGCCGAACGCCGCGAGGAAGTCGAGGCCGAGAAGGCCGTCAAGGAGCGCATCTCCAGCGATACCCAGGGCCATCGCAAAGAGATCCTGCTTCGCCAGCAACTCAAGGCGATCCAGGACGAGCTCGGGGAGGGCGACAGCGACCTCGGAGATCTCCACGAGCGCCTCGCTGCGGCCGATCTGCCCGATGATGTCCGCAAGACTGTCGACCGTGAGCTCGGACGCCTCGCCCGCCTCCGCGACGGCTCTCCCGAGCGTTCAGTTGCGGTGGATTGGCTGGAGTGGATCGCCGAGCTGCCGTTCAACAAGTCGTCGGCAAACGAAGCGGTGGATCTCGACAAGCTCGAAGCCGCCCTCGACGAGAGCCACTACGGGCTGGACGAGGTGAAGAAGCAGGTCGTCGAACACCTCGCCGTGCGTCAGCTCGCCGGCACGGGCCGGGCCGATGTGTTGTTGCTCGCGGGACCTCCGGGCGTGGGCAAGACGTCCATCGCCAGCGCCATCGCGGACGCCACGGGTCGCAAGCTGCTGCGCATCGCGCTCGGCGGTGTGCGGGACGAGGCCGAGATCCGTGGACACCGGCGCACCTACGTCGGGGCCCGCCCGGGGCGCATTGTCGAAGGGCTGCGGCGCATCGGCGTGGACGACCCGGTCATCCTCCTCGACGAGGTCGACAAGCTTGGCACCGGCTGGCAGGGCGACCCTGGCGCGGCCCTGCTGGAGCTGCTGGATCCCGAGCAGAACCACACCTTCACCGACCGCTACCTGGAAGTCCCCTTTGACCTGTCCAAGGCCCTCTTCGTCGCGACGGCCAACGACGTGTCCCGCGTGCCGGGCCCCCTGCGGGACCGCACCGAGATCCTGACCATCGACGGCTACACCGTGCAAGAAAAGGTGCGCATCGTGCGGGGCCACCTGCTCGACACGCTCGCCCGGAATGCCGGCGTGGCGGCCGAAGACGTGGCGCTCAGCGATGCCGCACTCGAGGCTGCGGTGACCGGCTGGACTCGGGAAGCCGGTGTCCGTGGACTTCAGCGCACGCTCGGCCGGGTCTTCCGTGCCGCCGCGGTGCGCAAGGCCCGCGGCAAGCTCGATACCCCCCTGAAGGTCGATGTGGACGACCTTCCCGAATATCTCGGTCGCCAGCGCTTCCACGACGAGCGCAAGGACACCGCCGACTGGCGGGCGGGCATCTCGACGGGTCTGGCCTGGACCCCGGTGGGGGGCACGGTCCTGTTCGTGGAGGCCGCGAGCTTCCCGGGCACGGGGCGCTTGGTGCTCACGGGGCAGCTCGGCGACGTGATGAAGGAGTCCGCCCGCGCGGCCCTGACCTATGCCCTCAGTGAGGGGGAAGCCCTCGGCATCGACACCCGCAAGGCCCTCGAACACGACGTGCACATCCACGTTCCCGCGGGAGCGGTGCCCAAGGATGGACCGTCGGCGGGCGTGACCATGTTCACGGCGCTGGCGTCGCTGCTCACCGGGCGGCCGGTGCGCACCGACGTGGCCATGACCGGCGAAGCGACCCTGCGCGGCCGGGTGCTGCCGGTCGGGGGCATCCGCTCCAAGGTGCTCGCGGCCCACCGCCAAGGCATCAAGACGGTCATCCTGCCCCGGCGCAATGAGGCCGACGTGGAAGACGTGCCCGAGCAGGCCCGCAACGAGCTGGAGTTCGTGTTTGTCGACCATGTCTCCGAGGCGCTGGAGGTCGCGCTGGCACCGCTGGACGTCGAGGTGGGACCGGCCAACGATGCCGAGCCCGCCGAGGCCATCGCGGTGGCATGAGGCTACGGGGCGGGCGGAGGTCTGCATGTCTTCGCCCGCTCCTGTTCCTGCCGAGGATGCCCTGGTCGTCCTCGTCACCGCCCCCAACATGGACGTCGCCGCGACCCTCGCCCGCTCCCTGGTCAAAGCCCGCCTCGCCGCCTGTGGCAACCTCGTCCCCGGCATCCGCAGCATCTACGCCTGGGATGGCAAGATCTGCGACGATGCCGAGGTGTTGCTGGTCTTGAAGACCCGACGAGCCAGCCTGGACGCGCTGACCGCTGCGGTGGTGGCCCAGCACCCCTACGACTGTCCTGAGGTGCTCGCGATCGACGTGGCCGGCGGCCATGGGCCGTATCTGTCCTGGATCGCCCAGAATGTAGGATGAGTGACCATCTTGGGCCCTTGATTGCTGGTGTGCAGGCCGAGCGATAGGCCCGCACCTTGCACTCTTGAGGGTGCCTGGACCAGGAGTCTGATGATGGGTGGACGCAAGCGTGTGGCAGTGGTTCCCGGCGACGGCATCGGCACAGAAGTGATCGCCGAGGGCCTCCGGGTCATCGAGGCCCTCGCCCCCGACGTGGAGCTGGAGCACTTCGACCTCGGCGCCGAGCGCTACCTGCGGGACGGCGCCACCCTCCCCGACGATGTGTTTGCCCGCTGGCAGAACGAGTTTGACGCCATCTACTTGGGCGCCCTCGGTGACCCTCGTGTGCCCAGCAATGTGCACGCCAAGGACATCCTGCTCGGTTCGCGCTTCCGGCTGGACCTGTTCATCAACTTCCGTCCCATCAGGCTGCTGGACGCCCGGCGCTGTCCCCTCAAGGGCAAGGGCCCCGACGACGTCAACATGGTCGTGTTTCGCGAAAACACCGAAGACCTCTACGTCAGCGTCGGCGGCACCTTCAAGAAAGACACGCCGGACGAGGTCGCCCAAGAGACGGCCATCGCCACTCGAAAGGGCGTCGAGCGCATCATTCGCGCGGCCTTCGCCTACGCGCGGGACAACAACCAACGTCGGGTCTGCATGTCCGACAAGTCCAACGCCATGCGCTTCACTGGCGGGCTGTGGCAGCGCACCTTTAAGGCCGTGGCCGCCGAGTACCCCGAGATCGAAGCGAGCCACCTCTACGTGGACGTGCTCGCGATGGAGCTAGTGCGCTGTCCCGAGCGCTTCGACGTCATCGTCACCAGCAACCTCTTCGGCGACATCGTGACCGACCTCGGCGCCATCCTTCAGGGCGGCATCGGGCTGGCGGGCTCGGGCAACATCAACCCCGGCAAGCTCTCGCTGTTTGAGCCGGTGCATGGCTCGGCCCCCGACATCACGGGCAAGGGCATTGCAAACCCCCTTGCAGCCGTGCTCACCGCGGGCATGATGCTGTCCAACCTCGGCTATTCCGAGCTGGAAGGGCGCATCCAAAAAGCCGTCCAGGACTGCCTTCTCGCCGACGAGGTCACCCCTGAGCTGGGCGGTCGCTTGTCGACCCAGGCCGTCGGTGATGCCGTGCTGCGGCGCCTTGGCGCATAGAGATTTTTCCCAAAACCCCCACAGGAGCGAACATGTCCGCCTCTGACGTCGTCTTCCTCTCCGGAAAGCGCACACCCATCGGCACCTTCAACGGGGTGTTCACCGACCTCGGCGCCACCGACCTCGGGGTCATCGCCGGCAACGCTGCCATCGAGCAGTCCGGTGTCAGCGCGAGCGACATCGACCACGTGGTCTTCGGCAACGTGATGCAGACCAGTGCCGATGCGATCTACATCGCGCGCCACATCGGCCTGAAGTGCGGCGCCCCAGTGCCCACACCCGCCGTCACCGTGAACCGCCTGTGTGGATCGGGCTTCGAGAGCCTCGTCCAGGCCTCCCACTTGCTGCGCCTCGGCGAAGCCAAGGTGGTCCTGGCCGGTGGTGCCGAGAACATGACCCAGGCCCCCCACACCATCCGCGGCGCACGCAAGGGCTTCCGCCTGGGCGGCACCCCGATGAACGACTACCTGCGTGAGGTGTTGTTCGACCCCCAGGCCGGCTGCGAGATGGCCATCACGGCTGAGAACCTGGCCGAGAAGTACGGCATCTCCCGCGAAGAGGCCGATGACTACGGCTTCCGCAGCCAGACCGCTTGGCAGGCTGCCCACGAAGCAGGCCGCTACACCGAAGAGATCGTCCCCGTGACCCTGAAGTCCCGCAAGGGCGACCGGATCATCAGCGTGGACGAGCATCCCCAGCTCAGCCCCCTCGCACCCGAGCGCTTCCGTGCCCGGTTCAGCCGCGAGAGCATGGCGGGCCTGAAGTCCATCTTCAAGAAGGACGGCACGGTCACCGCGGCCAATGCCTCGGGCATCAACGATGGTGCCGGCGCCATGGTGATGACCACGGCGGGCTGGGCTGCCGAGCGCAACCTGAAGCCGCTTGGCCGCCTGATCTCCAGCGCGTCGATGGGTGTCGAGCCCAAGTACATGGGCATCGGTCCTGTCGAAGCGATCAAGGTCGCCCTGACCCGCGCGAACATGAACCTCGGCCAGATGGACCTCATCGAGATCAACGAGGCCTTCTCCAGCCAGTACCTGGCGTGCGAGCGGGAGCTGGAGCTCAACCGGGACATCACCAACGTGAACTCCGGCGGTGTGGCCATCGGTCATCCCCTCGGTGCCACCGGAACCCGCATCATCACGCACCTTCTGTACGAGCTTCGCCGCCGCGGCAAGAAGTACGGCGTGGGCTCGGCGTGCATCGGTGGTGGCCAGGGCATCGCGATCGTGGTCGAAGCCTTCTGAGCACGGGTGTCGGGGGCGCCTCGGGTTGAGGGGTCCCCAACGCCAAGAGACCTGCCATGCAGCCGTTGGGCCTCGTGGCAGGTCTCTTGTGCTTCAGCACCCAGCTGGACTCAGCGCGCGCCTTCGATGATCATCTCGTCGATGATGCCGTCGGGATCGAGCTCTCCGGGAGGGCCGTCGTCGTCGATGATGGTGAGACCCCAGCCGATCCAGGTGGCTTCGGTCATCACATAGACGCTGCCGATGAGGGTCCAAGTGACGAGGTCGGGATCGCCGTACTCTTCGATGACGCAGGAGCTGCTGGCGCCCACCCCGAGGCCCTCTTGGGTGCCCCCGGCGGCGTCGATGAGACGGATGGACGTCGCGGCGTAGCCCTTGTCAGGGACCACGTCGTAGTCGGTGTCGACAAAGTCCA
Source organism: Myxococcota bacterium (assembly GCA_942491145.1). GTDB lineage: Bacteria > Myxococcota_A > UBA796 > UBA796 > UBA2385 > CAXQUZ01. The sequence continues at coordinate 180,843 of CALOBC010000039.1, forward strand.
CCACGAAGACGTTCTCGAAGTCGCAGCGGGTGCCGGGCAGGTCGTCGGCGATGGGCACACAGTCCGGCTCAAGCCGCACGGCTTCGACCATCTCTTCGAAGGTCTGGCCCACACACGCGCCGTCCACACACCCAGAGATCAGGTTTACCCGGCCGTTTGCGTCGGTTGGGCTGCAGGAGGGCAAGCCGTCGAGCACGGTGCCGATGGTGGCCGTGGGGGGCTTGGGCTCCACTTCTTCGTCTTTGCGGCAGCCGACCACCATGGTGAGCAGCGCTGCAGCGGCGAGAACACGGGGCGCTGCGGAGAAGTGAAGGGACCTGGACATGGCATCCTCGATGAGACGGGTGTCACACTGCGTGTAATATCGAGCATAGCACTTGTCGTGTCAAGGATGCCGTATCTGCACGGGATCAGCGGCTAGATGGCCATGCGGGCGGCCGGTACGCGGGGATCTGGTGATCGGGGTCGGGCCGGCCCCAGTCCATGGCGTCGTTGAGGGGCACCTGTCGGCCTGCATCCCAGCCGTCCTGACAGTGGGCCGTGATGTTGGGCGCCGCCCGGCTGAGCTCGACCCCCTCGTCATTCATCCAGTCCCGCACCTTGTGGTCCTCTGCCAGCACCAAGGCGTGCCCCGCCGGATCGGCGTCGCGCTCCTGTTCGCGCAGAGCCGTCAAGCGAGACGTGATCGACGTGACGGCGGACTGGCAGAAGGCATTGAGGGGGGTGCGCAGCTCGTCGGGCACCTCGTCGCCCAGCCCACCCCGGATGCGCAGCCAGCTCTGGCGTGCACCCTCCACCTCACGAAGGGTCACCAGCAGGAGATACTCGCCGATCAGCACCGAGGACCGCCGACCGAACAGGACCACATCGGCGCTGCCCCGGGGCCACGCCGCGACGCAAGCACAGTGCTTGGCCACCGCAACCGCCAGGCGTCGGCGCCACGGGGCTGCCTTGCCGAGGCTGATCCGCTTCTTCCGAAAGGGGTCCCCGGCGACCGCCGGTCCCATCCGTGCCCGGGCGTGCTCCCGCATGAGCTGGCGCGCGATCTGGGCCGCGAGCTCCCCCTCCGGCGTGCCGGCTTGGTCCTCCGCGAGCTTGCGCAGCTTGGCGAGGCGCTCGGCAATGCGGTGGGGGCGGGCGTGTCGGGTCTCGGCCATGGAACCTCCGGTAGTCCTCGGTGCAGACCCGCCGTGGGGGACTGGGGTTTCCAGATCAATGTGGGGGGAAAGCAAAGAACGGTCAACATGTGAGAGGGGGCAGCACCCGGGGATGGGACGGCCCGGCCACCGTGGTAGATTTGCATTCCACGGAGGTCCCGACATGAGCGAGAATGACGCCGTACAGAGCGAATCTGACGTCATCTATGACTGGAACCAGCAGGGGTTTACTCTCTCCCCTCCGCTGCGGCGGGTGGAGTTTGTGGATGAGACGCTGCGGGATGGCATCCAGTGTCCGTCCGTGACTGACCCGCCAATCGAAGCGAAGAAGCGCATGGTGGAGCTGTTGGCGTCCATCGGGGTCAACAAGGTGGATGTGGGCTTGCCGGGCGCCGGCCCTCGGGCAGTCGCAGACGTGAAGACCCTCGTTGAGCACATCCGCGACAACAACCTCAACATCCAGCCCCAGTGTGCGGCACGCACCCACCCCAACGACATCCGGCCCATCATCGAGGTGAGCGAGCAGACGGGCGTGCCGATCGAGGTGATGACCTTCCTGGGCACGTCCCCCATTCGGCTGTACGCCGAGGGCTGGGACGAGGCATTGCTGGAGAAGCGCACCCGCACGGCCGTGCGCATGGCCAAAGATGCGGGCATCCCGTGCACCTTTGTCACTGAAGACACCGTGCGCTCCCACCCGACCACCCTGCGGCGCCTGTTCACGGCGGCCATTGAAGAGGGCGCCGACGGCATCTGCCTGTGCGACACCTGCGGCCATGTGACGCCCAATGGTGTGTTCAACTTGGTGCACTTCACCAAAGACCTCATCCGGGGCCTGGGTGCGACCACCCGAGTGGACTGGCACGGCCACAACGACCGCGGGCTGGGGCTCGGCAACGCACTCTCGGCGATTGAGGCCGGTGCGGACCGGGTCCACGGTACGATCCTGGGCATGGGCGAGCGCGTCGGGAACACCCCGCTGGACCTGTTCTTGGTGAACCTGCGCTTGCTTGGGGTGATCGACAACGACCTGAGCAAGCTGGCGGAGCTCGTTGACCTGGCGAGTGAGGCCTGCCGCTGGCCCATCCCTGTGAACTACCCGGTGTTTGGGCGCGACGCCTTCCGCACCGGAACAGGGGTGCACGCCGCGGCGGTCATCAAGGCCCTGAAGACCGGCCACACGTGGCTTGCCGACAGCGTCTACTCGGGCGTGCCGGCCTCTTGGTTTGGCCGCCAACAAGAGATCGAGATTGGCCACATGGCGGGCGACTCCAACATCCTGTACTGGCTGCAGAGTCGGGACTTGCCCACCGAGCCGAGCCTGATCTCGGCCATCCGCACCTTGGCCAAGTCCGAGCCTCGCTTGCTGGAGACCGCCGAAGTGATGGCCGTTGTCACCCAGTGGCAGGCTCAAGCCTGAGCCTCACTGGGGCGGTTTGTCTTCGCCACTGCGCAGCGCTTGCAACACCCGAGCCCGCTCCTCATCGCGTTGTTGGGCGGACGCTTTGCGCTGTTGGCGGCGGGCCTCGCCCCACTGGCGGTTGTTCTGGACGCTGCGCATGACAAACAGCAGTGCCAGGACATAGTTGAACACGGCAATCGTGCCATCCAGGCCGGGAACCCCCCAGCCCACCAGAAACACAATCGCGCTTAAGTTGGCCAGCTGGAGCGGCCAGAAGATGTACGGGCGCAGGGCCCAGTCGGTGATTCGCACCACCACGTGGTTGGACGCCAAGCTGGCGACCACCACGAACAGCATGACGTCGCCAAGGGTCAGCACCGGTTCACCGCCAGGTTGTCGATCAAGCGTGTGTTGCCAAGCTTGGCGGCAACGAAGGCCCGCGCCGGTCGATCCACCACGAGCATCGGGGACAGATCTGTTGCGTCCCGGATCTCCAGATAGTCGAGCTGGTCGACCTTCAAGCGGCCATGTGCCAGGGCCAGCAGCACGCCCACGTCGTCTTGTCCTTCGGTCACCGCGTCGCGGACTGCCCGCAGGGCGCCGCTGAGGGACAGCGCGCGCTTGCGTTGATCGGCGCTGAGGTACTTGTTGCGAGAAGACAGCGCCAGACCGTCGGTGTCCCGCACCAGTGCGCCGCCGACAATGTCGATGGGCAAGGCAAGATCACGAACCATCCGACGGATGACCGCGAGCTGCTGGTAGTCCTTCTCGCCGAACACCGCGACATGGGGCTGCACGATGCCAAACAGCCGAGCGACCACGGTGGTCACGCCGTCGAAGTGGCCGGGACGGTCGCCGCCGCACAGCCCGTCGCTCACGCCAGCCACGTGCACGGTGGTGGACCGATCGGAGGGGTAGAAGTCGCCATCGGTGGGCATGAGTAGCGCGTCAACGCCGTGGTTCAGGCACTTCTGGGCGTCCCCCTCCGGGTCTCTGGGGTAGCGGTCAAGGTCTTCGTTGGGCCCAAACTGGAGCGGGTTCACGAAAATGCTGGCCACCAAGAAGTCGCACCGGGCCCGGGCCACGTCCATCAAGCTGGTGTGGCCGCTGTGCAGAAAGCCCATGGTGGGCACAAAGCCGATGCGCTGCCCGCGGGCGCGTCGATCGACACACTCCCGCTGGAGGGCTCGCCAGGACGTCCAGGTCTGCATCTCGGCCCCGTCAGTACAGGCGCGCGACCTTGCGCGGGCCTGTCTTGCGGTGGAAGCTGTGGGCCGATGCCGGGAAGGTGCCTGCCCGGACCTCGGCGACGTAGTCGGCCATCGCTTGCTGCATTTGGGCTTCGAGGCTGGCAAAGCGCTTGACGAACCGGGGCTTGAAGCTCTCGTCAAAGCCCAGCAGGTCGTTGCACACGAGCACTTGCCCGTCGCAGTGGGGGCCGGCGCCGATGCCGATGGTGGGGATGGACAAGGCGGCGCTCACTTCGGCAGCGAGCTCGGCGGGGACCATCTCGAGCACGATGCAGAACGCGCCTGCATCTTGGACCGCGAGGGCATCGGTCATCAGCGCAGCGGCGCCGTCTTCGCCTCGACCTTGCACCCGGAAGCCGCCCAGCGCGTTGACCGACTGGGGGGTGAGGCCGATGTGTCCCACCACAGGGATGCCCGCGTCCACGATGCGACGGATGGCCGGCGCCGAGCGGCCGCCACCTTCCAGCTTCACCGACTGGGCCCGGGCTTCTTGCATCAAGCGACCGGCGCTCTGGAGCGCTTGTTCGGCCGAGACTTGGTAGCTCATGAACGGCAGATCCACCGTTAGGTGGGCCTTCTTGAGCCCTCGGGCCACACAGCGGCCGTGGTAGACCATGTCATCGAGGGTGACCGACAGCGTGTCTTCATGGCCCTGAATGACCATGCCCAGGCTGTCTCCGACGAGCACCATGTCGACGCCACCGGTGTCCGCGATGCGGGCCATCGTGTAGTCGTAGGCGGTGACCATTGCGATCTTCTGGTTGCCGGCCTTCATCTTCTGAAGGTCCAGGACCGTGTTTCGCGCCATTTTGGGCGCTCCTTCGATGGGGTGGGACAGGTTGTGACAACGCGCCGGCACGGGCGGCCGGACAGCGGTCTGGGCGCCAAGTCCTCCCGGCCAAGTGGTCCAGGGGTGGGCGCTCTTGGGTCCTAGCACGGTACCTGGGGTGTCGCTCGGGTATGGTGGGGACGGAGCTGCCAGCAGATGACCGAGTCCGACGACCCCACCGACCCCCGCTGTCGGGCCCTGATTGACGGCCAAGAGCGGGTCTTTGACGATCTGGATGCGTTGGTGCGCTTTGCGTCGACGGCGGGCCTGCAAGCGACCACCCGCGTGAGCCTGCCCGGGCGCCGGGAGTGGGTGCCGGCGGGCGACGTGAAGGCTCTGGCGACGGCCATTGCCGAGCAGGACCCGTGGGCGGTGTGGGATGTGGTGGACGAGTCGGCGTCGCCATCTGTCGCTGCGACGAGCGTCCGCCCCAAGCCCCGCTCCGCGCCGGCTCCGGATGCCGTTCCGGAGCTGGATCTCGACCATGTGGATCCCCTGACGAGTGAGCCTGCCTCGCCGGGGCGCTTTGTGGTGCAGAGCCGCCCAGGGGCAAAGGTGCGCCGGTCGCCCCCCTCGGCGCCGAAGATTCCGGCTGCCCGTCCGCTGCCCGCCGAGGCGGTGCGCCCCATCGGACCGCCAACTGGTGGCCGCGGGCAAGTCATTGTCTTTCCGTCCCAGCCCGGTGCACCCACCGCCGGTGCCCACGCGCTGTCGCCGGCGCCGCTTGAACCCATGGCGCTGCCCTTGGTCGAGATGGCCCCGCCGGTGCACCGCCGATCGGGCACCCGCTGGGGACGATTGGTCGCCCTCGGGCTCGTTGCCGCGGTCTTTGTGGGCTCGCTCACCGCATACGTGCGGTACCACGCGGGGCAGTCCTTCACGCGGCCCCTCCGACCCGGCGCGGCTGCGGGGGTGCCGGTCGCCGGGGTTGGCCCAGCCCTTGCGGTGGATCCTGTGCCGGTGGCTGAGCCGAGCCTCCCCCCCGACCTGCCCCCGCGGCTGGTCAACACGGTGGACGAGCTCACGCTGATCGACGGCGAGCTCCGGGCCCGGATGCGCCCCCGCCCCCAAGAAGTGAAGGTGGCGGGTCAGCTTGAGAATGCCCTGTATGTCGAGCTCTCCCGCATGGAGCTGCGCAACCTGCGGGTGGAAGCCCAGGTGCTGAACTGGTCGGGCCGCAAGGACCCGATCCCCAAGGTGGCCGAGGTGGTCATTCGCTTCGAGAGCCGTGGCGAGCTGGACCGCGAGCTGGCCGCGATTGGACTCGTGATGGGCAAGTACGTGCAGGCCTTCAGCATGGCGGTGCCGCGCCTGGAGGCCATCATTGAGGGCATTGACAACGTGCCCCGCCGACAGGTCATCGACGGTGAGCGCGCCCGGCTGTTCTACATCCAGCGCATCTCGATGGTCGAGTTTCTCCAGGGCATGCGCGGTCGCTAGGGCCCTGGGCTCAGCGCAGCGAGAACCTCGGAGCTCGGCGGAGCCCCACGCTGCGCGAACCGGATGGTGCCCAGGGCATCCACGGCGTAGACCGTGCGGATGCAGCGGGTGCCAATGCCGGTGGGCAGGGCACAGTGGTGGGTGCGGACCACCGCGCCGCCGTCGTCATGGAGCAAGGGTACGGTGATGCCCGCGGCCTCGGCAAAGGCTTGGTGGGACGCGAGGCTGGCGGGGTTCACGCCAAACACCGAGACCCCCATCGCACGGGCCGTGGCCTGGGCGGCGCTGAACTCTTGGAGCTGGGCGGTGCACCCGGGCGTCGCATCCGTCGGGTAGAACACGAGAACATAGGGTCCATCGGTGCTTCGATGCCACGCCCCGTCCCAGGACTGCAGGTGAAACGCCGGGGCCGGGTCGCCCACCCGAAGCAGCGGCGGGGACAGCAGCCGAATGACCCGATGAATCAAGCTCACGACTGGGCCAAGCGGACAGCGAGGGGGCTGGTGCGGGGGACCCAGCGGGCGAGTCCTGGACCCACGACCAGCGGGGCTTCGCGCAGCTCGGCCGGGGTGCGACAGCCGGTGAGCAAGCATGCGATGCGGATCTCCGCGATGGTCCGTGTCGCCGCTTCGAGCACGCGGGCCCGTCCGCCGGCGGCGTGGGCCTGGAGGAAGCGCCGGGCGATGCCCCCACACGTGGCGCCCAGTGCGATGGCCTGGGCGACCTGGAGGCCGTTGCCGAGTCCACCGGTCGCACAGATGCCGAGCCCGAGCCCGCTGAGCTGGGCGACACTGCCGGCTGTGGGGATGCCCCAGTCCCAGAAGGTCTCACCGAGGGAGCGCTGATCGCCCTGGGCGCGGGCCGTCTCGACGGCGACCCAGCTCGTGCCACCCGCGCCGGACGTGTCCACCCACCGCACGCCGAGGGTGGCCAAGCGGGCGCCCACCCGGCGACTCAGTCCGCACCCAGTCTCTTTGACAATGATGGGCACAGGCATGTCTTGGACAAGTCGAGCGATGGTGTCGAGGCCGCCTCGGAAGTCGGAGTCGCCCCCGGGCTGCACCACCTCCATCGCGGGGTTCAAGTGCACCACCAGTGCGTCGGCCCCGCAGGTCGAGACGAGCTCCGCCAGCGCTTCAGTCGATGTGGTTGTGGCCTGGACGATGCCGATGTTGCCGAGCACCAGCGCATCGGGGGCAACACCCCGCACTTCGTAGCCGGCTCGGATGCCCTTCGTGAGGAGGGGGCGCTGGCTGCCGAAGGCAAAGCCGATGCCGAGCTCTTGGGCCACACTGGCGAGGTCCCGGTTGATGGCTTCGGCGCGGTCCACACCACCGGTCATGGCGGCGATGATGAGGGGTGCCCGCAGGGTCTTTCCAGCGAACTCGGTGGTGAGGTCCACGTCGCCCACGGCCAGCTCGGGCAGGGCGTCGTGGATGAGCTCCACTTCTTCGAGCAGGTTCGTCTTGTGGCGAAAGCCGACGTCACCGTCCGTGCACAGATCGAGGTGGTCGGCCTTTCGGGACGAGATGGCCGGGGGGCTGGACATGGGCGCACTCGGTGGCTGGGGTCGGCAGGGCCAACACACGGTGGGAACGCCCACGGTGACAAGGCCCCAGGGTGGGAGTGGTAGGGCTAACGGCGGAGCGGAGCCTGACCAGCCCAGTGGGCACCCGGTGCTGCGGCAACGGGGATGTGGGGCAGCCCGGCGGCGGCGCAGGCGTCGATGAAGGCGTGTTCATCGTCCGCATCGTCAAAGTAGGCAACCGCACAGTCACCGCCCCCTGCGCCGCTGGGCTTCGCGACCCCGCCATGGGACTTGGCCAGCGCCTGCACCTGCTCCAGGCCGGGGGTCAGGTAGTCGATGCCCGCAGCACGGGACATGGCGACCAGCAGTGCGCCCGATGCGGCCAGAGCACCGTGGGGATCGGTCAAGAAGGCCCGGGAGATGGCGTCGCTGTCCGCGAGGAAGGCTGCCCGGCCGGTCCAGCCCAGGTAGGCCTGGACCCGGGGGCCGGTCTTCGCGGACTGGCCGGAGTAGATGACCACCGGACACCGGGGGGGAGCGGCGGTCCAGCGGCCGGCCGACACCGTGCCCATGCCCCCGTGAATGCTTGCCAGCACGTCGATCCCAGACCCGCTGCCCTGGACCCTGTGGTGGATGGCGAGGGCGTCGGATGGGGGCCGACCCGCCGCGATGCATGCCGCGACACAGGCCGCCGCCGAGCCCCCAAAGCCAGGCTTGCCGGGCAGGTCGACCGGGTTCCAGCTTCTAAAGTGGTACCGACCGCTCGGCGCCGCAGCCAGCGCGGGTGCCACAAAGCGGCTGTCGCCGTCGGGGGTCACAACCTCTGTGGCATGGCCGCCTGGATCCACATCGCAGGCCACCCCGCGATCGATCGCGATCACAACCGCGGGAACATCGTCCAGTACGGCGTACTCGCCGACCAGCACGAGCTTCCCGGGCGAGAGCACCGTGCCCGGACGGGCCTTCGAAAGCTCAGCAGAGATGGGCGTCTCCCCCGACACCGAGGGTGCGGGTTTCCAGGCCGGCCGCCGCCATCGCCGCAGCGACTTGAACGGCACCCTCGGGGGTGGTGAGCACCTTCACATTCGGGCCGGCGTCCATGGTGTACCAGCAGTCGGTCCCCCGCTGGCGCAGGTCCTCGATGGCCTCGATGGCGGCCAGCGTGGTCGGTCGCCAGTACCGAATGGTCGGCTCTGTCGCGATCATCGTGGCGTGCATCTTCAGGGTCGAGCGCTCCATCGCCGCGCCGAGTCCAGGCAGGTCCCGGCCCAGAACGGCGGCCCGACCGGCATCCACGTCGGCCGGCGCGCTCGAGACCCAGCCCGCGTAGAGGGGGCACGTGGTCTGGGTGCGGATCATGCCAGCGGTCGACCCGATGGGCTTGGGCCCCTTGGCGATGAAGACGACCACCAGCCGCAGATCCCAGTGGTCCTGGGGCGCCAGCGGGATGCCATGGCAGTCGTGGCCATCGGCCGCTTGTCCCATCTGCCAGTGCACCCACCCGCCCCACAGGCTGCGGCATGCCGAGCCCGAGCCACGGCGGGCGAGCACACTGAGGGCCTCGGGGCTGAGGCTCACGCCAGCGGCGGTGGTGGCGGCGAGGGCGAGGGCGGCAAACGCGCTGGACGACGAGGCCAAGCCGGCGGCGGTCGGGAAGTTGTTGGTGCTGACCACCTCACAGCGGGGGCGCTCGGGCTGCACCAAATCCAGAAAGCGGCTGACTCGGGCGGCCGCAGAGCCCCCAAGCTGCTCTCTGTTGATCACGATGCGGTCGGCGTCTTGGTTGAGTCCCCAGCGCACCCGCGTGTCGGTCTCGAACCCGTCGAGGGTCAGCGAGAGCGACGGCACTGCGGGCAGGTTGAGCGGCACGTCCCGCTTCCCCCAGTACTTGATGACCGCGATGTTGGGATGGGCGATGGCCCGGACGACGGTCATGGGGTCTCCGAAGCAACAATCTTGACGGCGAATGCGGCGGGTACCGCGGCCTTGTGGGCGGCGGCCAGCACCGGCCCGGGTTCGTCACACAGCGCCAGGACCACCCCGCCGCCGCCCGCCCCCGCGAGCTTGGCACCGTGGGCCCCGTGGTCGAGAGCCAGCTGGACGAGGGCGTCCAAGGCGGGGGTCGACACGCCGATCTGGGCCAGCAGGCGGTGGTTCTCGGTCAGCAGCGCGCCGAGCGCTCGGCGGTCGAGCACACCGCGGCGGAGGACGTCTCGGATCTGCTCGGTGAGGGCGCCGATGCGGCGGAGCACCGGGTCAACCTGGGGTCGTCGGGCCCGCACACCCGCCACCAGCTCGGCCGTGTTGCCGAGGCTGCCCGTGTCGAGAACGACGAGCTGGAGGGCAGGGCAGGGCAGGGGAGCCAGCTCGACTTGTCCCTCGGTGCGGCGGTAGGTGATGGCACCGGCGAGGGCGCTGACCGCGTGGTCCACCCCGCTGGGCGTGCCGTGGAAGACCCGCTCAATGGCGAAGCCGTCGGTGTGGCAGCGCTGGAAGTCGCACGACTGGCCTTCCAGCGCGGCCCACGCGCGCACGGTGGCGACCGCAAGGGCGGCGGACGATCCGAGCCCCCGACCCACCGGAATGGTCGTGGTGATGTCGATCTGGAGGCCTTGGTCGGGCAGGACCGCCAGCAGCGCGGGGAGCACCCGTGCATCCGCAAATGGCGCAGTGCCCAGCTCTGTGGGACCGGGGCGCCGCCGCAGGGTCACAGTGGTGCGCCGGTCGATGGCCACCGCAATCGCGAGGTGGCCGTGCACCACAGCATGTTCGCCACTCAAGATGAGCTTGGCGGGGGAGCTGCCGGAGGCCTCTGATCGCATCAGGACGTCCGGCTTCAGGCGCGCAGCTCGGCCAGCGCTTGGCGGGCCCGGGCCTCTGACCAGTCGCGCTCGCCACACATCGCCTGGACCACGTCCCGCACCTCACTCGCGTCCGCGCCCGCTTGGATGGCGATGTTGCGTGCGTGCATCCTCATGTGGCCCCGCTGGATCCCCTCGGTCGCGAGCGCCCGCAGCGCACCGAGGTTCTGGGCGAGCCCGACCGCAGCGATGAGCTGGGCGAGCTCCCGTGCTCGAGGGTTGCCGAGCATCTTGAGGTTGGCCCGCACGCCAGGGTGGTTTGCGATGGGGCCGCCCACGGTGCCCACTTGCATCGGCACGTCGATGTTGCCGTACAGCACGCCGTTGTTGACCTTCCACGTGGTCAGCGAGCGGTACTGGCCTGAGCGCGCGGCCCAGGCGTGGGCACCCGCCTCGATGGCCCGCCAGTCATTGCCCGTCGCGACCGCCACGGCGTCGATCCCGTTGAGCACACCCTTGTTGTGGGTCGCTGCCCGCCACGGGTCGGCCCATGCAAAGCGGTAGGCGGACGCGATGCCCTCGGCCACTTCCGGCCCGGAGCCCGGCGCATCCGCAGAGGCCAGCAGCGCCACCGGAATCGCGCAGGATGCGTGCGCCAGCCGCTCGCTCGCGAGATTACTGAGAATGCGCAACCGCACGTTGCCTTCGACGAGGTCTTCGATGCGCGGGGCGAGTCGCTCGGCGACGGTGTTGACCATGTTGGCGCCCATGGCGTCCACACAGTCCAGCCGAAACTGGAACACCAGCATCTCTTCGGCGGGCTCACCGGGCTCGTCGTAGGTGAGCCGGCGGACGGTGGCCCCCCGCATGCCGCCGCCACGGGCCAGCAGCCGGGGGTGGCAGGTGTCGCCCAGCGCGCACAGCGTCTCGGTCTCGGCCTCGAGCGTGGCCACGGCCGCGTCGATGTCCAGGCAGTCGGTGATCTGGACCTGGCCGAGCATGATGCCGTCGTCGGCGCTCGCCTGGAAGCCGCCGGCCTTGCGGACCAGCCGGGCCATGTTGCTGACCGCAGCCACCACCGAGGGCTCCTCGACCGCCATCGGGACAAGGACGTCCTGGCCATTGATCTGGAGGTTCACGGCCACGCCCAGCGGCAGCGCCAACGTGCCCACCACGTTCTCGACCATGATGCCCGCCCGCTCGATGCCCAGGCTGGACGCGTCGAGATCGGGGAGGTCGGCCGCTTCCAGCGGTGTGCGCTCCAACAAGGCCGCTCGCCGCGCTTCAGGCGGGAGACGATAGAAGCCCGGGATTCGGCTGCCGGTGTTCATCGGGCGTCCGTCGTGGTTCGAAGTGGACATCGTTCCTTGGCTCGGCTGGGGGGAGCCGGGCGGGGGGGCTTCAGACCTCGGCCAGCGCGCCCTGGTAGAACCCGTCGAGAATGTGCTTGTACTGCTTCTCGATGGCCTTTCGCTTCATCTTCATCGACGGGGTCAGCTCGCCGCCCTCGATCGTGAAGTCGTGGGGGAGCAGCGCGAAGCGCTTGATGGTCTCGTATCGGGCCAGCTCGGCGTTGAGCCCATCGACCGCGGCCTGGATGATGGCGACGACGTCCGCGTCTTTGGTGAGGTCCGTGTAGGACTTGCCCTCGCGTCCGTTGTTGTCCGCCCACTTCTGGACCGCTTCGGGTTCCAGCGTGATGAGCGCGGAGCAGAAGTTCCGCTGGTTGCCGTGGACGAGCACGTGCGCGAAGAAGGGGCTGCGGGTCTTCAGCCGGCCCTCAAGCTCCTGGGGGGCGACGTACTTGCCGCCGGAGGTCTTGATCAAGTCCTTCTTGCGGTCGGTGATGCGCAAGAATCCGTCGGCGTCCATCTCGCCGATGTCGCCCGTGCGCAGCCACATGCCGTCGCTGTCTTCTTCCAGGCACTCCGCCGACGTCTCAGGCAGGTTGTAGTAGCCGCGCATGATGCCGCGCCCACCCAGCAAGATCTCGCCGTCCGCGGGATCGAGCTTGATCTGCACCCCCGGCAGCGGCTGGCCCACGGTGCCGAACTTGAACCGGTCGGGCCGGTTGACGAAGCTGGCGGCCGACGACTCGGTCAGCCCGTAGCCCTCGAGAATGAGGATGTCGGCGGCATGGAAGAACTCGGCAATTTCCCGCGATAGCGGCGCGGAGCCGGAGATGAAGAAGCGCAGCCGACCGCCGAACAGGGCCTTGAGCTTGCTGAACACTAGCTTGTCGGCGACGGCGAGCTTCAGCGCCAGTGCGCCAGAGGGTTGCTGGCCTTTCTGCTTGAGCTTGGAGACCTCACGGCCCACCGCCAGGGCCCACTGGAAGGTGCGCCACTTGAGCCGTCCGCCCTCTTTGGCGCCGGTGACGACCTTGTTGTAGACCTTCTCGAAGATGCGCGGCACAGCGGCCACGAAGGTGGGCTTGACCAGGCCCAGGTTCTCGACAATCTTCGGGATGCGTCCGTCGATGGCCGTGGGCACCCCAATGCGGATGACGCTCGCTTCGAGCACCTTGCCGAAGCTGTGGGACAGGGGCAGCCACAGAAACTGCTTGTCGGCCGGCGTGAGGAAGCCGAGCTGATCCATCGCTTCGCCCTCGAACACCCAACAGTCGTTGGTGAGCTCGACCCCCTTGGGGTTGCCCGTGGTGCCCGAGGTGTAGATGAGCGTGGCGAGGTGGTGCGGCTCGACAGCCTTGATGCCGGCTTCGTAGGCGCCAGGGTTGGCTTTGTCCCAGGTGCCCCCTTGCTCCTCCAGCTCACTCAGCGAGATGACCCAGCCGTCGTGGCCGCCCCGGCCGGTGATGTTGATGACCTTGATCACGTCGGGGAGGGCCTCACGAATGCTCGCGAGCTTCTTGACCTGGTCGTCGTCTTCGGCAAACACGATGCGGGAGCTGGAGTCGGCCAGGATGAACTCGACTTGGGCCTCGGTGGAGCTCGGGTACACCGTCGTGGTGGCACACCCGGCACAGCCGATGCCGAGGTCCGCGAGCACCCACTCCACGCGGGTGTTCGAGATGATGGCCGCCCGGTCTTCAGGGTTCATCCCCAGCGAGCGCAGCCCCGTGGCGATGGCGCGAACCCGCTCGCCAACGTCCTTCCAGCGCAGCGTCTTCCACTCCTCCTTGGCGTCGGGGTAGTAGAACGCGTCGGTGTCCGGCGTGGAGGACACCCGGTGCTGGAACATCTCGGGGAAGGACTTGAACGATGCGGCAGGCACGGGAGCTCCAGCGCTGGTTCGACGCCCGCTTGGGCACCGGTCGGGGGCATGCTGTGGTGCTGGGGGGAGGCGGCTGGTCAGCACCGCTTGGCCCGGGCTGCGCATCCGGTCAGGACGCACACCACGCCCGCAGCACGGCCGCGTGTAACCGAACGATGGACGCTGCGGCAGTCCCCGGACCAGGGCCCGTCCGATGGGCGTGAGGCGCTGGCTTCAAGCGGGCTGCGGGATTCCGCATGATGGCGCCCATGACACCATCGTTGTGTTGGGTGGTCACCCGAGCGTGCGGTGCCCTGCGGCGGTCGAGTTGTGGCAAGCGGGACGGGCCCCGTGCATCACCATCGTCGGCGGACGGTTGACGGACGGGGTGCCCACAGAGGTCCGCAAGTCGGCGGCGGTGCTGCACAGCTTGGGCATGCCCGGGGACGCCGTGCGGCCGGTGCTCGACCCCGCGCCGGGCACCTGGGAAGAGGCAAGCGTGGTGGCCCGTCTTGCCCAAGACAACGCATGGACGAGCATTGTCGTCGTCACCTCGCCCTACCACTGTCGCCGTGCGGGCCAGATGTTCCGCCGGCTGCTGCCCGGGCGCTGTGCGGTCAGCATGGTGGCGTGCGACGAGCCCGGCTGGGACCGCGTGCTCGGCACAAGTCGCCTGCGGAAGCTCGTGGGGATCGAGCTTCTCAAGTGGGCGCTGTGGCGGACGGGCGTGCGGGAGCGCTTGCCCCGCAGTTTAGTGCCTACAGCGACGAGACCGAGCGGCTGGCCCAGTCGATGACCGCGAAGGGCACGTAGTCGTCGTCGCCGGCGATGACCCGCGAGCCGGTCCACTCCAGCACGCCGGCGATGTAGATGTTGACGGTGACCGTGTTGTCGCCGTAGTAGTCCGGCGTTGAGCCCTGGTAGTCGTGGACATAGACGCGGTAGATCGCGTCTTCCTCGGGCTCTTGGACGTTGATGTTCTCCGGGCCGGTGCCAGGGATGTCATCGATGTCGAGGCTGGGGTTGTCGTCGGCCACCCCCGCATCGCCCCAGTCCAGGCCACGACCCACGCAGTTGGCGTAGTAGCAGTCGCCATCACCGCGCAGCGAGCCGCCGTTGTTCAGCATGTGCAGGTCCATGTCGTCCTGCTCGATGTCCCAATACATCTCGACCCACAGCGACTGGCTCGGAATGGCATTGAGCGTGGCGTAGCAGGGCGCTGACTCGACGCCGTCTTCGTTGCGAACCACGAGCTGGGCGACATACTCACCCACCACATCCGCGACGAAGCCGGAGCGATCTGCCGTGCCCGAGGGCATCGTCGCGGCGGATCCCGCGGGCCGGGAGGTCAAGGACCACTCCCAGTTCACGATGTCCTGGCCGGAGGGATCGTAGGAGTTGCTGCCCACCCAGACCGCCCGGTCGTACAGGGCGTAGATCTCGGAGGGGCTGGCCTCACACACGGCCATAGGCTGTTGCAGGCTGGTGCCCGTGACCGTCGCGCGGGTGGTCGTTCCCGGCGTGTTCGACTCGGCCCAGACCTCGCCCCCGTACATCAGCTCCGCGATGGGCGAGAACGTGATGTCCAGCGGGAAGGACTCGCCCGGGGCCAGTGAAAAGGGCGTCGATGCCTCGCCGGCGGTGAAGCCTTCCCCGAGGACCAACAAGCTCGACACATCGAGGGTTGCGCCGCCAGCATTGACCACTTCAATCGTGTCGGTCTCGACGCTGCCCGAGGCCACGTACCCAAAGTCCAGCGGGTTCGGCTCGAACACAAGCTGGGCGTAGAGGCCGTTGCCCTCAAGTGCCACCGCCGCTTGGGGCAGGGATGGGTCGCTGTTTGTGATGAACACGTCGGCGGCGTCCCCGAGGGTGGTCGGGCTGTAGGTGACCGTCACCTCGGCGCTCTCGCCCGGGGCGAGCACGCTGAATTCTGGGGCATCGAGCACCGCGAAGGCCGATCCCCCGCTCAGCCGGATCTCGCCAATGTCGAGCGCCACGTCGCCGACACTGCGGATCGTGAAGGTCTCGGTGCCGACTTCGCCTTGTTCCAGCCCACCGAACGCGATGTGGGTAGGGTCGACTTCGATGGTCGGCTGGACGCCGTCAGCGTCGGGGATCTCTTTGACGTCGTAGTCGCTGCAGGCGGAACCGAGCAGTGCGAGCCCCAGCGCGGCGATCACCGTGGTGGATCGGTCGCCGAATCGGACCGGAGTGGGCGCGGTCGCCGTGCGGGAGGTCCTGGGGATCATGGCGAGGCTCCGGAAGTAGGGCAGTCCATTTACCCTGGCACGGTGGCACCCGAGCGTCGAGCGCGCCATTGTGGCCAGCTTTTCTCTGTCTTCCCGCCGCTTTCTTGGATGCCGCCCTGTCCGCCGACCCCAACCAGAACGGCGCGTCCCCGCCCAGCGTCGACGAAGCTCAGCCCTGGGCACTGGCCGAGCTCCGCACGCTCAAGACCCTCGCATGGCCCGTGGTGCTGGGGAACCTCGGCACCGTCGGCATGGGCATGGTGGATGTCGCGGTCGTGGGACGATCCGGGGAGCTGGCGCTGGCCGGGGTCTCGGCGGGCAACATCTGGACCTTTGGCATCTTCTTGCTGGCGATGGGCATCCTGCGGGGGCTTGATCCCGCGGTGTCCCAGGCCCACGGGGCCGGCGATCAGCACAGGATTGATCGCGCGTTTGGCGAAGCCATCGTGTTGGCGGCCCTCTTGGCGGTGCCTTGCATCCTCGGCTACCTCGCCTCGGGATGGGGGCTGACGCTCCTGGGCCAAGCCCCTGAGGTGGTGCCGGTCGCCGAGGGCTACACGCGCATCCGGGCGATCGGTGTGCCGGCCTCACTGCTGTTTGTGGGCATGTCGGCGTGGCTTCAGGGCCAAGGGCGGATGCGGCCGCCGATGATCGCGATCGGCGTGGCCAACCTGGTGAACCTGTGCTTGGACCTCGTGCTGGTGAACGGTGCGACGCTCCCCGGTGGGCTGCAGGTGCCTGCGATGGGTGCACTGGGGTGTGCTTGGGCAACCACGGCGGTCAACTGGACGACGGCGCTGGTGCTGTTCTTGGCCTGTCGCGACGGGCGCGAAGCGATGGGGGGGCAGTGGTCCCGTGCCCACTGCGGTGTGCCCTCGGTGCTCAAGGATGGCCTGCCCATCGCCCTTCAGATCGGGCTGGAGGTCTGGGCCTTCAACGCGGTGGGGCTCATGGTGGGCACCTTCGGCGCGACCCCGCTCGCCGCCCACGCCGTGGCCATGCAGATCGTCACGTTCACCTTCATGGTGCCCTTCGGCCTTGGGGTCGCGGCGAGCACCCGGGTGGGCAACCTCATCGGCGCCGGCAAAAAGGCCGGCCGGGCCGCAGTCATCGCGGTGACCATGGGCGTGAGCTGGATGCTGTGCTCGGTGGTGGTCATCGGCCTGTTCCCCAAGCAGGTCACGGGCATCTTCACCGACGAGCCGACGGTGCTGGCCATCGCGGTCTCGCTGCTGCCCATCGCCGCGTTCTTCCAGATCTTTGATGGGGTGCAGGCGGTGTCTTCCGGTGTGCTCCGGGGCGCGGGCGACACCCGTGTGCCGTCCCTCATCAACCTTTTCGGCTATTGGGCCTTCGGGCTGCCGCTGGGCGCATGGCTGGGCTGGCGCGCCGGCCTGGGTCCCCCGGGCGTCTGGTGGGGACTCGTGGCGGGTCTGGTGGTGGTCTCGATCTTGCTGCTGGGCCGGCTGTACTGGGTGCTCGGCCGGGGGAACTTCAGTCCTCGGCGTCGGTGAGCACGGTGCGCACGGTCCCGAGGGCGTCCCGAAAGGCGCTCTTGAACTCGGCCCCGTCGGCGACCGCTTCGGCGATGCGGATGGCCAGCAGCACGTGGGTCAGTCGCTCGCCGTCGTCTTCCCCGTGCACGTCGACGGTGAAGGGCGACCCCGAAAAGACGCTGTCCCGACACGCCAAGAGGGTGTTCAGATCGAGGTCACGGGCGAGTCGACGCACTTCGGCGGCCTTCACGCGTCACCACCGAAGTGCTCATCCAGCTTGGCCTGCAGCCGATCCTGCTTCGAGGTGGCCACGCCGTCGATGTACTCACCGTTTCGGTAGAACGCGAAGAAGGGCAAGCCCGGGATCTTGACCGTGGCCCGGGCGTCGGGGGACTTCTCGCCATCCAGCTTGAGAAAGATGACCTGGGGGTACTTCTTGGACAGCGCCTTGAAGACCGGTGCAAACATGTGGCACGGGCCGCACCAGCTCGCGAAGAAGTCCACCACCGCGAATTCGGCGCCCTGGATGGCGTCGTCGAAGGTGGTGTCGTCGATCTCGGTGACGTCAGTGCTCGGCGTGGGGGCAGTCATGGGCAGGACTCTGGGCATCAGGGGGTGCAGAGTGGGCGGCCTAACCTGGGGTCAGGCGTGTGCTGGGGGTCCGGGGGATGCCGGCGCGGTTAGCGGGACCGTCCACTCGGAGGCGTGATGCTCCACCTTGCCGAAGCCACGCGGCCGGACTGGATCGACGAGGCCAAGGCGCAGATCGGGACCGTGCTGCTCGATCATGCCCACTTGGAGAAGAAGGCGGCGTCCACGGCGCTCAACCTGATGTTTCGCTACGCCCACAAGGTGCCGCTGATGCGACCGCTGAGCGAGCTCGCGCGGGAAGAGCTGGAGCACTTTGAGCTGATGTTGGGTGTGCTGGAAGCTCGTGGGCTGCCGTTTGAGCGCATTCGGCCCGCTCCCTACGCAGGCCGGCTGATGAAGGCGGTCCGCACCGAAGAGCCGGACCGCTTGCTCGACACCTTGCTGTGTTGCTCGCTCATCGAGGCCCGAAGCTGCGAGCGGATGAAGATCTTGGCCGAAGGGCTGGACGACCCTGAGCTGGCCGAGCTGTACCGATCGCTGCTGGCCAGCGAAGCCCGCCACCACACCCTCTACACTGATCTCGCGACCGAGCTGTTCGGTCGAGACGTGGTGCGAACCCGGTTGTCGGTGCTCGCGCAGCACGAGGCCGAGTCGCTGCGTGCGCCGACCTTCATGACCCGGATGCACAGCTAAGCCATGCCGCAAGACCGCCCCTGGACCCCGACTTTTCGATGCGTGCGCTGCGGGCGTGTGGCGCTGCGCGACGGGCTCCGTGCGTTTCTGCGCCAGCCTGTGACGCCAGACGGCGGCAAGGTCCACTTTGAGTGTCGCCAGTGTCGCCCGCCCGAGCTTCGCGCCAAGGGGCGACGGGGCGTCGGCTGACGGTCTCAGGCCGCGGTGACGGTGGACTCCCCGATCGCGGTCCAGTCGATGCTCTCCCCTTGGGGGCACGAGGGCAGCAGCTCGAACTGGTCCAGCCTCATCGACAGGGTTCCGCCGCAACAGGGGCAGGACCAGTCCTCGGAGATCCGCAACAGCAGCTCCAGATCGACGAGAGAGACCAGCGTCGGCTGGGTGTGCTGAGTGCACCCGGTCCGGGCACAGCTCCAACTCGGACCCCACGGGTGCAAGACGGTCTCGATGTCTGCACCGCATGTTGCACAGAAGTCGGGAATGGCCTCAGGCGCGACATAATAGAGGCGATCAACAACCTCGTTGTCATGGCGCCGCTCGCTCCCCAGCGCCCGGCTCCGGCCGCCAGGAATGACGCTGAACCGACTCGGGGAGAGTGCGCCCTGCGCGTGTCCCCAGCTGGCCATCGAAGTGTGTGGTCCGTTGTTCATCGCTTGCCTCCGCCCCTGCTGAGACGGATGCGAAGGCCCTCCGCAAGAGGGCTGGCGGCGGGTTGACCGAGGGCTGACATCGACCGATCTCGGGGGCCCACCACAGGTGCCGAGTGTGCGACACCTCCGCTGCGGCTGTCCCCGGTGCGGGCCCCATGCACTAGTGCGGGGGAGCTGCAGACCCACCGCCCTCGACCGCGGCCCGGCGTCAGCCGGAACGTCGAGGCCATGCACCAAGGTGGCCACCGCCATGTGTGGATTTGTCGGAATGATCGCGGGCGCGCCGGTGGCAGGCCAAGTGCTCCTCGCATTGCAGAGCATCCAACACCGAGGCCAGGACGCAGCTGGTCTCGGCACCTGGAACGACCGCCGGGTTCACCTCGTCAAGGGCATGGGGATGATCTCCGCTGCGGTGCCGCAAGCCCAGATGCCCCAGCTCGCGGGCAACGCGGCCATCGGCCATGTGCGCTACCCGACGGTGGGGGCCTCCTCCACCGCCGAAGATGCGCAGCCCTTCCGCACCCGGGCGCCGGGCATCTTGTTGGCCCACAACGGCAACGTGACCAACATGGACGGGCTCACGCAGTGGCTGCGGGAGATGGGCCAAGTGGTGCTATCGAACTGCGATGCCGAGCCCATCTTGCTCACGTTGACCTGGGCGCTGCTACAGCGGCGGTCGGCTGGCCACACCCAAGTTGACCTGGTGGCGGCCGTTCAGGAAGTCTTTGCACGGGTCCAGGGCGCCTACTCCGTGGTGGCGGTGCTGGAAGTGGACGGCAAGCCGACCCTGGTGGCCTTTCGGGACCCCCACGGCATTCGGCCCGGGGTCTACGGCCAGCGGGAGTCGGACGGCGCCTGGATGGTCGCTTCAGAGTCCGTGGCACTGGACATGCTGGGCGTGCCCAAGAGCGGCGATCTGCCTCCCGGTGCCATCCTCATGCTGCGTCCGGGTGAGCCGGCCCAGACTCTCGAGGCCGCGCCGCCGATCCCCCGTCGGTGCGCGTTCGAGCGGGTCTACTTTGCCCGTCCAGACTCGCTGATGGAAGACGGTCGCGTGATCGGCTCCCGGTGGCGGATGGGGCGGCAGCTCGCGCTGGAGTGGCGGGCTCGGAAGCTCGATGCCGACGTGGTGGTCGCAGTTCCCGACACCTCTCGCCCGGCTGCCCAGGCCATGGCCGAAGAGCTGGGCTTGCCGATGCGGGAAGGCTTCATCAAGAACCGCTACTCGGGCCGCACCTTCATCATGCCCGACGCCCGCAGCCGGGTGGAGACCCTGCGGCTCAAGCTCAACCCGATCCGCGAGATGTTTGAGGGCCGCAGTGTGTTGCTGGTGGACGACAGCATCGTCCGGGGCACCACCATGCGACGCATCGTCAAAATGGTGAAAGCCCAGGGGCCCACGGCGGTGCACGTCGCCATCTTCAGCCCGGCGGTTCGCAATCCGTGTTTCTACGGTATCGACATGCCCAGCCGGGCCGAGCTGATTGCCGCTGAACATGACGAAGATGCCCTGTGCGACGCGCTCGCCGAGTCACTCGGCGCCGAGAGCGTGACCTTCCTCTCCCGGTCCGGACTGGGGGAGGCCCTGGGCCCGAACATCTGTGCGGCGTGCTTCGATGGGGACTACCCAGTCCCGGTGAGCGCCGCGGAGCAAGCTGCTATCCTCCATGACCGTCGGGGCGATGACGCGGCCGATGCGGCTGGCTTTGTTCCACGATAGGTTGCGGGTGTCGATCTCGGAGATTCCCATGCGCAATGCCGCTCTATCTGTCCTCTTCTTTGCTGTGGGCTGTGGCTCATTTGGCATCGACCCCACCAAGCTGGTCGACACTGGCGTGGAGGGGCTGTCCGGGGATGGCGGCGATGGTGTCGGCGGCGGCAATGGCGCGGGCAACGACGGCTCGGGCGAGGAAGACTCGGTCTCCATCACGTCCCTGACCCCCAACTGGGCGGGCCTGGATGGCGGCACTTCCGTCAGCATCCGTGGAACGGGCTTTGAGGGCGACGTCGACTTCTACTTCGGGGCCGCCGAGGTCTCCGTCACGGTGATCTCGAACACCGAGCTGGTGGTCAGCAGCCCACTCGTGCGGGGCGAGGGCACGGTGGATGTGACCGTGGTCAGTGACTTCGGTGAATCCACCCTCGTCGATGCCTTCACGTTCACGTCCGACCCCACGGGCGGCGACGACGGCGGCACCGGGGCGGACGATGGCGGCGGATCGGATGACGGCGGCAGCGGCACGGGCGGCAGCGGCACGGGCGGCAGTGGCGGCAGCGGCAGCGGTGGGGGCAGCGGCACCGGTGCTGCAGGATTCTCGGGCACCTACGCCTTCGTGTCGGGCTTCGGCTACTACGCCGGTGACTACGACTGCATCGCGATCTTCAACGCGACCGGCTCGGCGACCTCCGGCTGCCCAGGCTGCGACTTCGCGTTCACGATGAACTTCACGTACGACTACGGCCGCAGCTACGACCCCTACCTGTCCTGCAGCTCCAGCAGCTTCTCGGCCTCGTTGGGCTTTGATTCGGACTACTACGGCGGTCGCGGTGCCGCGATGCTCCTGTACGGGTCCAGCTGGGTGCCGCTGACGGACAACACGACGTACAACGCAAGCAGTGGATACTGGGGCTTCGGCTCGGGCTACCTCGACTACCCTTACACGTACTGGTATTCGACGTACTACTACTCAAGCTACGACGTCGTGTACGGCTACACTTTCTGAGGTCAGCCTGAAGCGAGAAGCAAGGCCCGCCGCGCTGCTTTGGCGACGGCGGGTCTCTCCGTCTTGACCGCCCACTCCAGCACCGCGAGCTGGTGGCAGATGCATCGGCCTTGAGCACGGCGCCAAGTGGCCGCGTCGATGGGGCCATATGCTGCGCGAAAGCTGTTGCGGGCCCCGAGGGGCAGCACGCTCCACCACACCCCCAAGTCGACGGCCGGGTCGCCCCAGTGCAGGTCGCCCCAGTCGATGATGCCGGCCAGTGTGCCGTTGTCAGACAGCAAGACGTGGCGATGGTCCAGGTCACCGTGCACCCACCCGAGCTCCTGGGCGGGACCGTAGGTGCTGGTGGCGAGCTGCTGCACCCGCTGGACCAGCTCGTCGACGGGATCCGCCGGGAGCAGCCTGCGCAGGCGTGCTTTGGCGATGCTCAGGTGGCGCGTCCGGAGCTTCAGGTCGGCCTTGTTGAAGGCATCGCCCGGCGGGGGCAGGCCCTCGGTGTCTTCGCTTGCAGGCAGCCGGTGCAGGGTGCCGAGAAACCGGCCGAGCTGGGTTCCCAGGCGTTGCTGAGCCGTGGCAGGCATGGAGGTCTGGAGCACATCATGGGCGAGGTGGCCGACCATGTGGCGGTACCCACCAAAGGGCACGGGGGCCTCTGCAGTGGGGAGCGCCCGAAACACTGGATTGGAGACGGGGGTCGGCAGCTGGGGAGCGAGCTGGGGCAACCAGCGCAGCTCGGTCTCCATCAGCTGCACGGCGACGGGCCGTCGAGGAAAGCGAAAGACGTACTGTTGGCTGTCTTTGTCGACGAGGAAGGCCTCGTTGTCCCACCCAGCAGCAAAGGGCACCACGGTGGCCCCCTGCAGCGCCGGAAAGCGGTCCACAATGCGCTGCTGTGCGGTGTCCGCGTCGATGGGCCAGCGGGCCACCCAGGGGTCGGTCATGCGTGTCCTCGCTGCTGCATCAGGCGCTCAAGAGGCTGCTGCCGACGCTGTAGACGACGTAGGCGGCGGTCTCGACCATGATGACCACCGCGACAGGACGGGACCCAAAGAAGCGGCGCCCGGCCATGTGGATGCCGAACCAAGCCCCGATGGCCGGCCCGTAGCAGATGCCCGTCACCAGCGCAGTGGCGACGATGAGGGCGTCCTCTTCCCACTTCTTGGCGCGTCGGGTGATCTGGTCGAAGGCGATGAGGCCCACCATCGACACCACTCCAATGACCGTGAACCAGGTCCAGATCGACTGGGGGGAGTAGGTGTCGTAGAGCAGGTGCTGGACGTCGATGGGGGCCATCGCCAGCTTGCTGCCGAGGGCGGGCAGCACGTCACTCTTGGCCAGCGCGTCCACGGCGTCGGCCGCCATGCCTTGCTCTTCGACGAGGTAGCGCCGCGCGAGCACAACCTTGTCGCCGCCCTCTTCGTACAGCGAGCCGGCAATGAGGGATCCCAGCGACCAGCCGATGCCCGTCGTGGCGTTGACATAGCCGAGGTACAGGGCCTTCTTGCCCGGGGGCGCGATCCCAGAGAAGTACCGCATCTTCGTGGGGCTGGCCATCATCTCGCCCACGCTGAAGATGACGATTGACCCGAGAATCCAGAAGCCGGTGGTGGACAAGCCGAGGCTCAGGATGCCCAGCGCCGACACCAAGATGCCGACAATCATCGCTTGCATGGATCGCAGCCGGCCTGTGGCGTACCCGACCGCAAACGCAAACAGCATGATCAACCCGGCGTTGATGTTGATCATGTGCTCCTGGGGCACCATCCCGGCCCAGTCCTCCGGCGGGCTCGAGCCGAAGAGGCCCGTGAGGGGCACCGCAACGGCCGCGTAGATGTCGGAGCTGTCGACCCAGTCGTCGATGAAGTTCGGGAGCAGGTCGAAGAGCTGGTAGAACATGGCCCAGAAGCCACTGAAGATGGCCAGGAAGCTGATCAGCCGAGGCTCAAGGATGCCCTCGGCGCTCTGGATGAGCGTGGTCAAGAAGCTGTCGGGGGGACCGGCCTTCTTGCCGTCCTCGGGCTCGCTAAACGTGAAGAACATCAGGAAGTTGAGCGAGACGATGCCGGCGCAGGACAGGAACACATACTTCCAGTCCATCAGCCGCATCACACCGGCGAGCGGCGGTCCCAGGAACGCCCCGAAATTCACTAGCTGGTAGAACAGCGCCCATCCGAGGCTGGCGTTCTCCTTCTTGATCTGGGTGGCGATGATGCCCTGCAGGCCGGGCTTGAAGATGGCCGTGCCAAACGCGAGCAGCAGGGCACCGGCGATGAAGGTGCCGTAGACCGCAGGATGGCCGGGCACGCCGACGCTGGCCCCGCCGCTGAGCGCCGCCGCCAGCTCGATGGCGTAGGCCATGACGATGTAGCCAGCGACCTTGATGCCGATGCTGACGCCCACCGTGCGCTTGTAGCCGAAGGTGTCGGCATAGCCGCCCGACACGATGGGCACGAAGCTCTGGACCGCTGCCCACCAGAAGTAGATGCTCGCCTTCTGGATGTGGTCAAACTGGGGACCGCCCTGCTCGACGGCGAGCACCATATACACGGGAAGGACCGTGCGCAGGCCATAGTAGGCAAGTCGTTCGAGCATCTCCATCGCATTGGAGATCCAGTAGGTCGACGACAAGCTCTTGAACTGATCGACAAAGCCGAGCGAGCTGGTGTCGCTGGCGTCGGGGGGGCTGGCCATCGGTGCTCCCAAGCAAAGGCCCGGGAGCATACCTCACGCCGCGCTATTCCTCGGCGAGGGGCGCCGGCGGGCGGCGAGCTGCGCACAGGGCCTGGGCTTGGGTGACCCAGTCGTGTTCGGCGATGCGGCCCGGCATGTAGCCGAGGATGTCGGTGATCTGGTCGATGAGCTCGGGGGTGAGCCGGCTGAGTTGATCGTAGCTCATGATGCCGACTGCATGGAGCTTCTCCTCGATCTCTGGCCCGATGTCGTGGATGCGCTGAAGGTTGTCCTGCTGGTCGGCCGCGCACGTGCCCAGCACCGCAAAGTCCAGCTCATCACGTCGGGCGGCGATGTCGCCGATGGGGCCAACCGGATGCGCCTGCCGCGCCGGGCGGGGGCCCCGGCGGTTGTCGGTCTGATCGGGCGGGTGCGGGTGCTGCTGGCTGTGATCCTGCTGCCCGTGCGGGTGCCCGTGTCCCCCTTGGTGCCCGTGTCCCCCTTGGTGCCCGTGCCCCCCATGGTGCCCGTCCCCCCCATGGTGCCCGTGTCCCCCATGGTGCCCGTGTCCCCCATGGTGCCCGTGTCCCGGGTTGCGGCACCCGCCACCGTCCGGCACTCGCCGACCGCCGTGCTGCAGGCGCCAGAGCATGTCGAGGCCGTGGGTGGACACATCCCGGTAGTGTTGGGTCGCCCGCGACAACAGCCCGTCGATGGCCGCGAAGGTCTCGTCGCTGTCCTCGGCGTTGGCGAGCCCCCTCGCGGCGGCCGCGACTGCGAGCGCCGACGCACTTCGCAGGAAGGCAACCGAGTCCTGAACCGCCATCGCGTGGGCTTGGCCGTGGGCGAGCATCATCATCTCGACGGGGCGAACCACGTCTTCGCCGTCCGGTCCCTTTTGGCTCATGCTGCACCGCCGCTGGCCAGGATCTGGCTGACGCCGTTGGCGGTGGTGGCCTCCAGCACCGCATAGGCAGCCTGTTGGGCTTGGACCGCTGCCCGCTGAGACTCTGCCAGCGCCTTTGCGGTGTTCATCAACACCAGCGCGGCGGCGTCCGCCGGGGAGTGGGGACGGACGGCGTTGCTCTCGGATGACATGCGCTCTCCTGGATCAGGGCCAGCCGGGTCTGGTCGTGCACCCGGTCAGGGCTGAGTATCGCACGGGCTCATGGCTGCGTTGGGTTGCGCGGGTCCGCACGTGGGTGCCCCGGCACAGCGGCGTTGATTAGGTGGCAGGGGCATCCGGCACGCTCGGGTGTCGGTCCGGCGCGCTGCCGGTCCGCGACAGGGAGTGGGCGATGGCCGCGAACTTGTTGTTGGAGCGAATTGCCTTTGGTGAAGACGGCCCCCGGCGTGGGTATGCGGTGGTGACCGCATGTACCTATGACGGAAAACAAGGCATTCAGGTCGCGGACACCCAGATGCCACCGATCAAGATTGTGCACAAACGCAAGAAGCCGTGGCGCTACAATTTCCACGGCGACGGGCTGCTCGTTCGGCACTGGGAAGATGTGCCGAGTGCCTTCGGGTACGTGATCTTCGTGACCGTCACCAACAAGATGGAGGCCGCCCTCGACATCGCTGCGGCGACCTCCTCGGTGGTGCAGGCGGGCGCGTCCGCGGTCGGTGTCGAAGCGGTCGGTGGCATCGCGGGGGCGGTCAGCGGCGTCCTGCGCGCCATCAAGGGCATCTCCGGCGCACGGGTGATCGGCACCTTGGTGGGGTCCGAGGTCGACGCCGAGGGCACGGAGGCCGACTGGTCCTTCCGGCGCCGAGAGGGGGATGTGCACTACACGTTGTGCTTCGATGTGGCGGGGGACGACGGCATCGTGATGGAGCCGATGGACCTGGACGACGGCGATGACCCCGAGGGCGATGTCTGACCCCGCTGCCCGAGAGGGGATAGGGGATGACCGGCGCGTGCACAGGCGGATGTGCGCGGGCTCTTGGAGGTCATGATGGTGCAGGAACCCGAAGTCCTTGGCATTCGCGACGCGGCGCGAGAGCTGCCGGCCCTGGACGAGCGGTCGCAGCGCATCATCGCGGTCGCCATCGAACTCGCCGAGCAGGATGGCTACGACGCCGTGCGCCTGCGGGATCTGGCCGAGCGGGCGGGTGTGGCGCTGGCGACGGTGTACCGCCGGTTCTCGTGCAAGGAAGACATCCTCGCCGCCGCCCTGGATCAGCAAGTGGCCTACGCCACCGCGATGCTCAACGAGTCGACCATTCCTGGTGAGACCCCGCCGCAGCGGCTCAAGTGGTTCTTCCGCCAAGCCACGGCGCTGCTCGTGCAACAGCCCAAGCTTGCGTCCGCCATGCTCCGCACGGTGGCTTGTGGGGTGCCCGAGGTGGCCGAGCGGATCACACGATACCGGGCACGAGTGACCGAGATCATCCTGACCATCTATCGAGACGATGCGGGTCAAGGCCAGCCCTCGGACGCCGAGTACATGTTGGCCCACCTGCTCCAGAACGTTTGGTACGGCGGGCTGGTGGGTTGGACGGGCGGCGTGCATGGCCCTGATGTCATTGGGCTCCAGATTGACGCAGCAGTGGACCTCTTGGTCGCTGGTAGCGAGCTGCGTCGCCGCGCTTCAGCGCCGACCCCGCCGGCCTGAGTGGGCGGGTGTGGACGCACTCGGTTGTCAGCGTTCTGCCCGTGGGGCTTGTCAGCGGCCGATTTCCGGGTCATGCTCCGGCGACTGTCCAAACCATTGGAGGAGACATGACCCTTCGCAACATCGCTCTCATTTTCGGCGTTGCTCTGACCTTCGGCTGCTCTGGCAGCAAGGGCGACACTGGTGCTGCTGAGGCTGATGCCGATGCAGACGCAGACGCGGACACCGACGCGGACGCTGATGCAGACGCGGATGCCGATGCCGACGCCGACGCGGATGCCGACCCGGACAACCCCTTCTCGCTCTCGGTCGTGGCTGACGTCTCGGGCTCGACCCTGGAAGACACCTGCGCCGGTCGCACCGACGCTTCGGATGATGGTGCCACCATCTCCGGTCAGGTCTTCTGTTCCTTCTCCGGACCCCTCGCGGGCCTCGTCGAAGGCGAGCAGACCGTCGACATGAGCGGAACACTTGACGGCTCCGGTGCCGCCAGCGGCCAGTTCATGCTCGACATCCAGGGCGCTGTGCTGACCTTCGATTGGTCGGGCACCTACGACGACACGATGGTCGACGGCTCCTTGGCCGGTGACACGACGCTGTCCATCGCAGGAAGCGACGTGCCCCTGACCTACTCGGGCACCTTCGGCTACCAGCGCTGAGCACGACTGTGGGGTCCCTCGGGGTCCCGCTGTTGTCGACGAGGGTCCATGCTTCGGTGTGGGCCCTTTCGTTTTTTTGAGGCTCCATGGTCTTGGGGCCAGCGCCAGGTGCCCGGCTTGGGTTGGGTCCCCGACTTGGGTTGGTTGTTCAAGTTGGGTTGGGCCCAGCCCACGAGCAGACGCGCTTGCCGGTCACTCACTGGGCGCGGGCCGCTCCACCTTGCTCTGCACCACCCGAAATCGCCGCGTCACGAAGGCCATGTCAGTCAAGCATGCGTTGCCAGCGGGGTTGAGCCCGGTCACGTGGAAGTCGCTGTAGGCCGCGGCGTAGTTGATGGGGAGCTGGCGGTAGAGGTTCACGCCCAGGGAGGCCCCAGCGTCCGCGAAGCGATCGATGGTGGTCTCGATCTCGTCGGCGTCGGTGGTCCAGGCGTAGCAAGCGATGGCGCCGTGGAGGCGGGCATCCTCGGCGGCGCGCGCCACTGCATCCGCGGGGCTGTCCGCGGTGAGCACGAAGCCCATCGGGCCGAAGTGTTCCCGTTGGTGGAGGTTCGCGACCGGTCCGTCCACATCCACTAACAGCGGCGTGGCCGTGCGAGCCCGGGGGAAGTCGGGATGGACATACGGGCCACCCTCACGGAGCACCCGTCCCACGCGGGGGGCGAGAGCCCGCAGCTTGTCCATGGTCGCCAGCACGTCCGGACTCTGGAGGGCGCCGGCGAGTGGGGCGGCCAGTGCTGGGTCGGCCAGCAGGGCATCCACAGCGGCCACCAAGCGCGCCTTCACGTCATCGGGGCTGACTCGGCCCTCCGGCGTCTGCACGCCCTGGCGTGGGAGCCAGATGTTCTGGGGGGCCGTGCACATCTGGGACGAGAAGGTGCACAGGCCGTGGGCAATGGCGTGCAGCGCGCCGTCGAGATCATGGGTCGACAGCAACACCGCAGCATTGCAGCCCGCGGTCTCGGTGTAGACCTGTTTTTCGGTGCAGTTGCGCTCAATCCATGCGCCAAAGCGCTGGCTGCCGGTGTAGTCAACGATGGCCACGTCGGGATGGCGCAGGTAGTCCATCGCGACGGGGGTGTCCCGGGTGTCGGGCGCCAGCGTGATGAGCTGGGGCGAGAAGCCGGCCGCTTGCAGCACCGACTGGGCGGTGGCCACGCCGATGGCCATTGGGAGAATGGCGTCGGGATGGGGCTTCAGGATGACCGCGTTGCCCGTGCTGAGGTTCGCAAACACCGCCGGCCAAGCGTTCCATGCCGGGTAGCTGCCACAGCTCATGACCAGGGCGGGGCCCACCGGTCGCAGCCGGTAGCGCTTGTCGAGGGTGACGGTGCTGCCCTGGGCGAAGCGCCGCTGGAACACCGCATTCTTCGGGATCTCCGACATGGCGCGCCACGCTTGGCACAGCGCTTCGAGGCCCCGGTCCAGGGCATTGGCGCCGCTGCCGGCGAAGGCCATCATGAAGGGCTGGCCCGCCGTGTGCATCGTGGCCCATGCGTTCTCAAACATGTCCCCGGCGAGGCGATCCAGGATCTCCATGCAGACGCCCACCCGCTGTCGAGGACCGGCCGCAGCCCAGGGGACCATGGCCGCGCGGGCTTCCTCGACCACCCGCTGGGGGTCGGGGTCGGCATACCGGACGCCCAGCGGTTCTCCGGTGTAGGGCGACTGCTCGTACCCAGTCCACCCGCGGGAGCCTGGGCTGGACAGCTTGAAGCGCTGGCCCAAGCGAGCATCGAAGCGTTGTTGGCCCCGTTGCTTGGCGCCCTCGGGGTGCAGCCGGCGGCTGGGGGACTCGGGGAAGGGGCTCCACCAACCCCGGTCACGGCATGCGCCCACAGCGGCGTTGAGTCGTGCTTCGTGCTTCGCAAACAGGTCGATGGGCATGGCTCAGTCCGTGGGTCGACTCCAGCTTAGGACAAAGCGATGGTCGACGCCATGGCGGTCCTGGACGGTGTAGTGCAGCACGAGCGTGCCATCGGGTCGCAGGTCCACCGTGCGACGCTGCTCGGTGTCCACGATGTCGGGGATCATCGACATCACGAGGGTGTGCACAACCTCGGCACCGTCCAAGCGCCAGCGCCCGGCGTAGCTGAGGTAGCTGTTGAAGGCCTCGGCCCGGGACGCCAACGGGGCCCGGTGTGCCCGCTCCATCGACCCTTTGCCCAGCGAGGCCCGATCCCGGCGGCTCAGCACCGCACTCATCCAGCCGTCCGCGCCATAGATGATGAGCCCATGGGGATCTTCGCCCATGGGTCGGCGGGGAGCACGCCCGTCGGATGCCGTGATCACAAAGTCGACGAGGTGCCAAGTGCCGACCACGTTGGGTGGGCTCATGCCGGGAACGCCGCGCCGTCCATCCACACCGCGTGGAATCCGGCGGGAACCCGCTGGGGCAGCTTCACCCGGGCGATGGGGCCGGCCTCAATGTCTCGGGCACTGTAGACGAGGCACGCGCTGCTCCAGTCGGCGCGGTCGGTGACGAAAGTGACCAGCCAGCCGTCATCTTCGGCGGTTGCTCCCGGGCGGGCCACAAAGGGCGCCTCGCTGCCAAACACCCCGGGGCCGTAGGCGTGGCGCGTGTGGCTGCCGTCGGTCAGGTCGTACTTGACCAGCCCGTCGAAGGTGGCGGGAATCTCCCAAGGGATGTGCTGCAGCCATGCGTAGCGGTTGCGCCGGCCGGTCATCGCCGGGTTGATCATGGGGAACTCGGCGTTGAGGTCGTCGAGGGGCCCTTCCCGGGTGGCGCCGGTGCGCAGGTTCATCTCCCACCGGTACAGGTTGGCCTGAAGCTTGATGCCAGAGAGCATCGCAGCAATGCGCCCGTCTCGCTTGTCGGGGCGCAGGGTCGGGTCGGCCGTCCGGCAGCCCACCATGACCACCGTGTCGCCGTCTTCCCAGCAGTTGACGACGTGGAGCATGTAGCAGGGCTCGAAGGAGAACCAGGCCACGTCGGCGTCGGTCCCGAACCGCGGAATGACCCCGAAGCGGGTGGGGACTTCCCGATGGAACACCGGAATTCGCTTTCCGGTCTGGCGGAAGAGCTCGGGGTCGAAGAACACGGGAAAGTCGTGCAGCACACTGTAGTGGGGCGTCACGCCGATGTCGTGGGGACGGCGCGGGCCCGGCAGTGTGATGTCGGTGCGGTGGACAGTGCCGTCGGTGCGAACAACCCCGTATGTCATGTAGGGCGCGCGGTCGCCGTACCGAAACCAGATCAGGTCGCCGGTCGCCGGGTCCACCTTTGCGTGGGCGGATGCTCTGCGCAGGGCGCCGTCAAAGTCCCAGGGACCGAGGGTGTCAAGGGTCAGGGGATCGAGGGCCACCGGCACCCCGGACTCGTACCAGAGCGCGAGCAGCTTGCCCTGAACGACGATGAGGTCAGTGTTGGCGGTGTCTTTGAGCGGTCCACCGGGCAAGGTGAAGTCGAATGGTCCCAGCACCCCACCCCAGATGGCCCGTTGTTCCTTGTGTTCCTGGGCCCAACCCCGGGTCTGAATCGTGCGGTTTCGGTACTGCGCCCGTCCGTTGTCAAACCAGATGCCGTGCACCATGCCGTCGCCGTCAAACCAGTGGTAGCGGTTGGTCGGGGGGTGGGCGCTGTTGGGTCCGTTGCGAAAGTAGGCCCCGCACAGCTCCTTGGGCAGCTCGCCCTCGACCTCCAGCTCGGTGGCGTGCACCTCGTGGACCGTCGGCGCAAAGAGGCCGTGCAGGTAGGGGTTGTCGATCGACTGGATCCAGTCCGGGGCACCTGTGGGGACCAGTCCGCTCGGGGAGAGGGCTTTGCCGTGGCGGTGGGTGATCTCAAGGACAGGCATGGGGCTCCTCGTGGCGGGTGCGTGCACCTTAGCAAGGGGAGCCCGGGCGCCAACATGCCCGGTCAACGGGGCAGGGTCACCGCAGCTTTGAGCTCTTCGATGGTTTGCTGCACCGCGCCACCCTGGGCCCAGCGGACCATGAAGGTGGGGACCATGCCACCCAGGCCGAGGCGGAGCTCATAGACGAGTCGCACGCGGCCGTCGACCTCGGTGACTTCCCACATGCCTTCGGTGGCCCCCACTTCGACGGCATCCCCGCGAAGGTTGGTTTGGTCGGCACTCTTGCGCCAGCGATACGCCCAACCCCCCGGGACGGTGTCCGTCTCGACATCGACGACGACCTCCCGATCCGACACGCCCCGTGCCGAGAAGCGCTGGTACACCCGGGTGCTGCTGATGACCCGGGCCTCGGCCAGCCCGCTGAACACGCGCACCTGGGCATCAGGACTCGCGAGGTTCTCGTGAATGGCCTTGGCATCGACATCATCCCAGTCGCACTCCACGCGGACGGGCGTGAGGCCGCTGCGATCGGTGTTGCCCCTGAAGTAGCTGCAACCATTCTTGGTGCTCTGTCGAATCCAGCCGGCGTGGGCGGGGTGGGCGGCGAGCTGGGCAGCGAGCAGAATTGGGGTAGGCATGGCACTCCCGAGGTGTGGGGACCTGCAGTCCACCGTGCGATGGCCGGTGTGCTTCAGAGCATCCAAGAGCGCAGGCCATCGTGCAAGACAACGGCTCACCAAGCGCGATTCGCAAGGTGGGAGTGGGCGTGTGGGCTATTTTTTGGTGCGGCGCTTCGGTGCGGATCTTGGCGTCGTGCGCGCGAGGGTCTTGCGCCAACCCTCGACCCGGCCACGCTCAATGTCGCCGGCGCGCAGGGCGTCCTGGACCTTGCAGCCGTCTTCTTTGCGGTGGGTGCAGCCCCGCCAGCGGCAGCCCAACGCGAGGGCATTGAGGTCGTCGAAGGTCTCATCTCTCTCGGACACGGCCCAGGGTTGCAGCTCACGCATCCCGGGGGTGTCGAGCAGCACACCTTGAAGGCCCGTTGAGCCGTCCAGCACCACCAGCTCCCGATGGGTTGTGGTGTGGCGGCCCTTGTGGTCCCCGTCGCGGACCGCGCCGGTGCTGAGGCGAAGGTTGCCGCACAGCTGGTTCACCAGGGAGCTCTTGCCCACCCCGGAAGCCCCGACCAAGCCAAGGGTGCGCCCGAAGCCGGCGCAGCCATGGAGCTGGTCCATTCCTGTGCCGGACAAGGCGCTCATCGCAAGGAC
This sequence comes from Myxococcota bacterium, assembly GCA_942491145.1. Lineage (GTDB taxonomy): Bacteria > Myxococcota_A > UBA796 > UBA796 > UBA2385 > CAXQUZ01. Next base: position 213,901 of record CALOBC010000039.1, read on the forward strand.
GGGGGTGTCTCCCGTGGCGGTGGCCAAGCGGGCGCACTGGTCCGCGAGGTGGGCGACTCCGACCGCATCCACCTTGTTGAGAATGACGACAGCATCGGCACCTCCGGAGCGGACGGCGCTCAGGTAGCGCTCGATCTGACGCAGGTTCAACTCCGCTTCTGCGGAGGCCACGACACCCACCACGTCGATGTTGGTGGCGACAACTTGGACCGCGACTTTGCGCCGGGACACACGCCGGAGGAGGGTGGTGCGGCGGGGCAGCACATGGGCGATGCGAGGGTCGTCGCTGTTGGCCTCGTAGAGCACCCAGTCGCCCACCCGTGGACGGGCGAGGGCGACCTCTGGCTCGTCGCTGTCATATTGGCTGCCCTGGGCGCCCCACGCCAGCAGCGTGCCTTGGGTGCCGATGAGCTGGTAGCGGCCCCGGTGCTCGATGGAGACCCGCGCGGGTGCAAGCTCGGGACGGTCCTGCAGCGGCTCGGCTGCGTGGGCTGCAAACCAGTCAGACCAGCCGAGCTGCGGCAGAGTGGGCGCGGGGGCATCGCCGGCCGGGTGCATCGCACGCTCCACAGGTGGGGACCTCATCCAGGACTCTTCACTTCCTAGCCCACATGACGGGCGAGTGCCCCGACTGTGCACGCCTCATGGCTTGGCCCGCGACCATCCGCCGGGCCGGAGACGGAAGTGGCGGGAGTGCCTCAAACTCCGGGGTGGGCCGGGGTGGGGGCACCGTCGGCCATGTCAAAAAAAGAGAGGCGACGGGCTGGCCGCCGGCTGAAGGGACCTTTGACAGAGTATGATGGTGCGAAGTCTCTCGGGAGGATCCATGCGACCAGCCATCCCTGCTGCCGGCAAGCTCTCTTCGCGCAACTTGGCTGGGCTGCTTGCCCTTGGCGTGGGCATCTCAGGATGTGCGCCGCCGGATGCCCCGAAGAAGCTGGAGTACCTGTGCGGCTACCTCTTCAATCACATTGGCGATGAGGACGACGACGCGCTGGAAGAGGGCGCCCGAAACCTGCGGGCCTGGCTGGCCGAGGGTGACAACTTCATCGAGACCCAGGACGGCTACAGCATCACCAAGCTTCCCGAGAAGACGGTGGATGCGCTGGACGGCCGGAACCGGTCCGCGCGGGACCTGCTGGGCGCGGCCGTTGCGTATGACCACCGCCACAAGACCCGCGCGGTGGTCCAAGCGCTGACTGCGGCGGACCAGATGAAGGTCTTCCCAGACAACTACGAGGACTACAACCGGGAGTACACCCGCAACCCGAACTGCTACCCGAGTCGGGACTGCTTCGAGCTGATTGGGGACACCCGGTCCGAAGCCAAGATTGCCGGGGCCGCCATCACGACGTTCAACAAGCTCCAGTACCGCTGGATTGAAGTGGACGACACGTGGATCTCGCTGCGCCGGAACTGGCTCAAGCGCCCGGCGGACGCGACGGTGCTGGGCACCGACATTGTGCTGGAAGCGCAGTACTTTGTGGGCATCTCGATGCCTTGGAAGGGCGGCACCGCGCGCATCATCGCGACCTGGATGGACGCGGACTACGGTGCGCTTCCCGCGACGGACGACTTCATCAAGGGTCAGATCGTCAACAGCATGAGCAACGAAGGCGACCAGCTCGAGGCGTATCTCGACAAGTAGGGCTCAGGCCGAACACTGAGCGCCGTAGCGCGCCGCTGGCGGAACGCCCAGGCCTCCGCCACTCGAAGCTGTGCGGCTTGCCGACCCAAGTGCAGTGTCGCTGTTTGGCACGGATGGGTCCCGGGAGCCACTGTCTGGGCTTGCTGCCAAGGCAAGTCTGACGGCGTTGGCTTCCAGCGCCCCAAAGAGAGCGCCCCCGAACCGGGAAGGCTCGGGGGCGAGGGCAGGCTTGGGGAAGTACCCCGCGCCGTCGGGGGCGACGCTCAGAGCGCGCGACCGACCCGCTCAACGGCAACCACCTGAGCGCCCGGAAGTCCGGCCACGGTGGCGGTCACGGCACCGATGATGTCGGCAGCGGTGACATAGACGTCTTCGGCACCAGTCACGCGGACGCGGAAGACGCTGTTGCCCGATGCGACGGCCGGAGCCGGGGCAGGCGCAGCCACCTTCTTGGGTGCGGGAGCGGGAGCAGGTGCCGGAACCGGGGCGGGCGCCGGAGCGGCTTTGGCAGCCGGTGCGGGCGCCGGTGCGGGCGCAGGAGCGGCCTTTCCGGTGAGCTTTGCGATGGCCGCTTCGACTTCGGCACCACCCTCACGCCAGCGCGCGGGGATGGCGTGGCGACGGCGGTACGCACTCACGTTCTGCGCGGTCACACCAGCGATCTCACCAATGAGGCTGTCCGGCGCGAAGCCGAGGTACTCATGGAAGGGATCGAGCTTCGACCGGCGACGGTGGGGCTCACCCTTGGTGTTTACGCGCTTGCGCTCAGCAGCGGTCGGCTGTGCCTTGGGCTTGGCCTTGGCCTTGGGCTTCGCCTTGGCCTTTGCCTTCTTGGCTGCGGGTGCGGGTGCGGGTGCAGGGGCTGGCTCAGGCGCCGGAGCCGGTGCGGGCACGGGAGCCGGTGCGGCGGCTTCCTGGGTGGCCGCAGCGGCCCGGGAACGGAATGCCTTGATGTTCTCGCGCTGGCGGTACCGAGCCACCGTCCAAGCGTTGGTGTTGGCCATTTCCGCAATCTTTGCGTCGGGCACGGTGCCGAGCAGGTGGCGGAGGCTTTCCAATTCCGGGTAGTCCTTGCGTTTCCTTGCCATGTCTTGTTGCTCTCCAGGTGATGGTCGGGCCGATGGGGCCCGCAGAGGTCAGATCGAGGGAATGATGGGGGTCAGCCTTCACGCGTGAAGGTTGTCGGGCGGGGCATTCTGGGGTGGTGGTCCCGGTTCATTGAGGCTTGATTGGACCTGGGCTTCACGCACTGAGCATGAGCTTGCGGACGTCAAGGCCCTCGCACGAACGCCAGGGGGTTCACCAGGAAGCTGCCAACCCGCACACTTGTGCGAAAGCCCGATTGGGCCGATGGCTTTCCGCACGCCGACGCGGGAGCTGACCGTGATTCTACGGGGGGCCGTTGGTTTGTTGGTGGCTGTGCGCCAACCGCAACCGAGGCACGCTTTGTTTAGTAGGCCATTGGGTACTACGTCAAGCACTCTCGACACAGTTTTCTGTTCTGTTCGGTTGGGCTTTTGCGGTCCAACATCGCCCAGGGGCGATGACTGCTCCCATGGTGAGGTTGCCCTGGCCGGTTGGCGTTGCTTTTCGTGCCGCGGAGCAGCATTGGTGGACACACCGCCCGCACGCTGCTCAGCAGCGGGACGACCCGCGCGGATGGCCGCCGTTGATAATGATGTCTGTGTGGGCGTTGTCGACGGTCTGGCCCCTGCGGTTGGGGGCGTGGGAGCGGCAACATGGTCCGTGTACACCAACTTGCTGGGCTGGTGTGGCCGTCGCCGCCGTCGACCAAAGGCATCCTAGCCAGAACGGGCCAGCCTAATCGCGGGGTGGGTTGGAGCAACCCGAGTGTCGGTCGTGCTGTGTCGGAAGCAAATCATGGGCAACTCAAGACAACACAGGCTGATTCTGTCCATGTTTTGGTCGGACGGTACCGAATTCCGGGTCAATCGATGACCTGAGTCACTGTCGAACCCCGGCTCCCGGTGGTTGGGGTGGGAGGACCCGCCGGCACTCCGGGTCGCGTTGGTGCCGCGAATGGGCCACGGGGTGGGGGAGCCGGACCGGTTGCTTCGGCGAGGAGATGGCGCCTGAGGGTGAATCTTGTTCAGTCTGTGCATCGGTCCATCCCAGAGCGGGCTGCGCACCTCAGCGCGGACCGGTGGTTTGCCAGGCTCGCGCCTCGGCTCGGTCAGGCGCATGGGTTCAGTGGCTCGCGAGCTGTGAGGTGCTCAACGAGCCAGATGCGGCCATCCTGGCGCGTGTGCACCGACCACAACGCCCACAGCCGCTCGGAAGACCAAGCGGCTGTGGGGGACTGTTCACACTGACTGTCCGGGGTGGCGAGCACCGGTCTGGACCGGTCTCGGGGTCAGGGCGGCACCGCGGTGTCGGCTGGAGTGTGCGGGTCCGGCGGATCCCGCGCATGGGTTGTCTGCGCAGGGATCCACCGGCTCAGGGCGCTCGCCTGTTGCGCCACCCTCCGCTCAGAGGCCGGTGCCGTAGAAGAGGTACACGGCTCCCGCATCCACCCCAGCATCGTCGTTGAGCTGTGCGCCCGCCATGATGTCCATCAGGCCGTCTCCGTCGACGTCGCCTGCACCCCGGCCCCGCGCCCGGTCCTCGGCACCATCCGCGATGAGGCGGCTGGCGGCAACGCCCAGGCTGGAGGTGCCAGACATCGGCCCCCGCACCACGTAGACCACACCGGCATTGGTCGCGCCAAGGTCCGAGTACCCAGAGCCGACCACCACATCGTCGTAGCCGTCGCCATCGACGTCGCCTGGACCGTGGACGCTGTCGCCCGTGTAGTCCTGAGCGGCCTCACCGAGCAGCTTGGCTGCGGCGGTGGACAAGGAGCTGGTGCCCGAGAAAGGACCGGTGACAATGTAGGCGGCACCTGCGTAGCTGGCGGCGTCCGAGTCGTACCGAGCGCCGACGATCACATCGTCGTAGCCATCGTTGTTGGTGTCGCCTGCCGACGAGAGGCTGACGCCCCAGCCGATCTGCGCGCTGGCGTGTTCGCCGGTGAACTTGGCGTCCGCGCTGCCCAGGTTGATGTCGCCAGCGGGCGGACCGTAGACCACGTAGGCCGCGCCGGCTTCGGTGAAGGCGGTGCTCTCCATCCGCGAAGCGATGAGCAAGTCGTCGATGCCGTCGCCGTCGAAGTCGCCGCCGCCGCCGATGCTGCTGGCTGCTTCATCGCCCGCGGACTCGCCGACAATGATGACGTCCGCGGCGCTCAGGTCGTTGGTGCCGCTTGCGGGACCATAGAACAGGTAGGCCGCGCCACGGCGGCTGTCGTTGTACTGGGCGCCAATCCAGATGTCGTCGTAGCCGTCGTTGTTGACGTCGCCCACGGGGCCCAGCTCACCAGCGATGTCGCCAGCGACCTCACCCACGAAGATGCCGTCGGAGGCACCCGCCGACATCGTGCCGCTGGCCGGCCCGAGCACCAGGTAGGCTGCACCCGCCTCGAGGCCGCCGGTGTCGACACCGATGGCGCCGATGAGAATGTCGTCGTAGCCGTCATTGTTGACGTCACCCGTGCCCGCCACGCCCCGTCCGACGTAGTCGTTGGCGCTCTGGCCCCGGACCATGAGGTCGGCTGAGGACAAGCTCTTCTGGCCGCTCAGCGGACCGAAGACCACGTACGCTGCGCCAGCGCGGGATGCGACGCTGCTCTCCCGCAACGCACCGACCACAATGTCGCCGTAGCCGTCGCCGTTGAAGTCACCCGCCGAGCCGAAGCCCGGGTCGCCCTGGCCAGCCCGGTCGTCGGCCGCGCCACCCCGAAGGATTGCGTCGGCGAGGTCGACGTCCAGGTCGTCCCAGACACCGCAGCCCACCGGCGTGCCGTCACAGTTCTGATCGATGCCGTCGTCGCAGATCTCAACCTCACCGGGGTTGACCGCCACTTCACCGTCGTCGCAGTCCGTGCCGCCGTGGCCATCGCTGTCGTACCCATCTTCGTCCGCGTCGTAGTCCGAGGACCCGTCGCAGTCGCTGTCGACGCCGTCGTACCAGGTCTCCGCTGCGCCCGGATAGATGCTGCCGTCGGTGTCGTCGCAGTCCACGCCACCGGCGCTCGATGCGAGGAAGCCATCCAGATCCGCGTCGTAGTCCGAGCCACCGGAGCAGTCGCTGTCGACGCCGTCGTACCAGGTCTCGCTGGCCGACGGGCTGATGGTGGCGTCGGAGTCGTTGCAGTCGTCGCCGCTGTAGGCCACTGCGTCATGGCCGTCGCCGTCCAGATCGTAGTCCGAGCCGCCGGAGCAGTCGGTGTCGATGCCGTCGTAGGGGGTGTCGGACGCCCCGGGGTAGATTGCTGCGTCCGTGTCGTCGCAGTCCGTGCCGCCGTGGGCATCGCTGTCCACGCCGTCCCCATCGGCATCGTAGTCCGACACACTATCGCAGTCCGCGTCGGTGCCGTCGTACCAGACCTCGGACACGCCGGGGTTGATGCTTGCGTTGCTGTCGTCGCAGTCGCCGCCCCCACACGCTTCAGCCAGGAAGCCATCGCTGTCTGCGTCAATGGTGTCAATCACGTCGTCGCAGTCGTTGTCCACGCCGTCGCAGACCTCGGTGGCGAGCGGATTGATCGCGTCGCTTGTGTCGTCGCAGTCTTCGTCGTTGTCGACAAAGCCGGAGGGTGCGCTGCAGGCTGCCGTGCCGCTCAGCGAGTCGCCGTAGCCGTCGGAGTCGTCGTCTTGGTAGAAGATGGCCGAGCCCACTGCGCCGTACTCGTCGATGGACGCGTCGCAGTCGTTGTCGATCCCATCGCAGATTTCCCAGGCATTGGGGTTCACTGCGGCGACGTTGTCATCGCAGTCCCCGGCCCGGTCGGTGTAGCCAGACGGCTCTTCGCACGCCTGGAGGTCGCCCAGGGCATCGCCCCAGCCGTCGTCATCGACGTCCGCGTAGTACGTGGATGTGACCCCCTCGTCGACCGTGCCGTCACAGTCGTTGTCGGCGGAGTCGCAGACCTCGGTGCCGCCCGGGTAGGCGGTGTAGTCGTTGTCATCGCAGTCTGTGGAGTCGGCGACGAGGAAGGTCCACGACGGGTTGCAGTGCGAGAAGCTGCTGTCGGCATTGCCGAACCCGTCGGAGTCCACGTCGAAGTACCAAGTGGTCACGACGTCATTGTCCACGACCGAGTCGCAGTCATTGTCCAAGGAGTCGCAACGTTCTGGCGCACCGGGGTACACCCTGGCGTTGCTGTCGTCGCAATCGACGTCGTCGTCATAGCCATCGCCGTCGTTGTCGACGCCAGTGAGGCCTGTGCTGTCGTCGACTTCGGTGGACGAGCTGGAGAGCTTGTCGCCGCCGTCGGCTTGACAGCCAATGAGGGCGAGGCTGATGAGGAGCGGGGTGAGGCGCATGCGAGATGCCTCCGTGGAGCTTTTTCGTTCCCCTGCAAACTCGGCCCCGGCACCCCCCAGCTTGAGACAGCTATGCGCTGTCCTTCCGGTCTTTCACGGGCCTCGATGATGCTGTGTCATTGCGGACACCCCCCCTGTGGACCCTCTCAGCCGCCGGCAAACAACGCAATGTTCCGCGCCGCGTCGCCTGCGATCTGCATCGCACCGCTCCACTCGGGATGCCGAACGATCAGGTAGCCGTCGCTGATCAGTGTGGCCTTCCAGTCCCGGCGCCGCTGGCCCGGTCGGCTGAGTGTGTCAACCAGGACCCAGGAGCCGTGCCGCTGCAAGAAGGGATCGAGGCCGCGGATCGCGTGCACCACGCCCTGCCCTTGGGCACGCTTGAAGATGATCGCGCAGTTGTACTTGCGGGCGGCAGCACCGGTGCGGGGGCCCACCTCGCCGGTGCAGACGGCTCGGGCCCACTCCCGGTAGAGGTCCACGTCGGATGTGTAGTTCATCTGGTCGACCAGTCGGGCGCCACCCACCCGGGCGCCGACCTCGCCGAAGACCACCTCGCCGTCCTCCTTGAGGTACCACTCCATGTGGGTGAAGCCGGTGCCCATGCCAAGGGCCTTGAGCGCACCTCGGCCCAGGGCGAGCCCCTTCTGGATGCTGGGGTGGGACATGTCGCGGACCGTGCAGATGACCGGGCTGATCCACTCATTGGTGCGCGCGGCCAGGGGCCGGGGCAGGTATTGGGCGACGTTTTCGTAGACGGGCCGGCCGTCCACACAGATGGTGTCGTACGTGAATTCACGTGCCTCAATGAACTCTTCACAGCTTGCCTCGGCCACATGGCCCATCAGTGCGAGGGCAGCGTCCAGCTCTTTGCGGTCGTTCACGCGGAACGTGTCGGCGCTGCCCGCACCGTCGATGGGCTTCAAGATGAGCGGGTAGCCGATCTCTTCGGCGGCAGCCCACGCGTCGCTGGCCTTGCGCACCCGACGGCTGTGGGGCACCCGAAGCCCCGCCGCGGCGATGCGCTCCTTCATGAGTTGCTTGTCTCGGAAGCCGTGGACGGTGTCCACCGACATGCCCGGCAGCCCCAGCGCTTCGCGGATGCGTGCGGCGGCGATCACCAGGGGCTCCCACAGTGCCTCGACCCGCTCCACGCCAGTGTTCCGGAGGGCGGCGGTGGCTTCTTTGACCAGCAGGTCTTCGTTGAGCAACGACGTGACCTGGATGTGGTCCCCGAGGTGGCGGCGCACCGATCGGGCGAGACTGGCCGCCGGTTGGTCGCCAATGCCGATGACGTGGGCACCGACTTCGGCGAGTCCACGCACGAACTCGGGCATCTCGGCCGGGTAGGCGGGTGCGAGGAAGGCGACCTTCATGGGCTGATCTCCACCAAGTATGTTGCGCCGCGCGCGGCTTGAGCACACCCTCCGCAGGTCTCCGTTCCAGCGTGCCGTGACAAGGGCGGATGCTCCTGCGACACGGGATCCTCACGGAGGGGTGGCGAGAGTTGGTATAGCAGTGGCGCCGCGTGCAGGGTGGGATTCGGCCGTGGCGGTCGGAGCAGCCTGTTGCGCGTGCGCCTGAGGTCGTCGAGTCCCCATGCAGAAGAACTCCGCAGTCCAGAATACCCCCCTGCGAAACGTGGTCTTTGTGGCACCGTTCCCCATGGAGACCACGCTTGCGTTCGCGCGGGCGGTGGGAACCCTCCCCGGTGTGCGGTTGCTGGGCCTGTTCCAGAAGGCTCCCCCCGATCCGGCGGCCCACGGTTTCCACGCGATCCAGATCATCGACGATGCGCTGAACGTCGATGTCATCGTGGCCGGCGTCGAGGTCCTGAAGCGGCGGTTTGGACCGATCCACCGCCTGCTTGGGGTGCTCGAAGATGCCCAAGTCCAGCTCGGGGCCGCACGGGAGCGGCTGGGCATTGAGGGGCCGACCGAGGCCATCGCCCACCGGTTCCGGGACAAGGGGGCCATGAAGGACACCCTGCGGGCGGCGGGGATCCCCTGTGCCCGTCACCGCCGACTTCGCTCTGATGCCGATGCATGGTCCTTTGTCGACGCGGTTGGCTTTCCGTTGGTCATCAAGCCCCCCTCCGGTGCGGGCTGTCGGGCAACCGTGCGGGTGCGCAACCCCCAGGAGCTCGCGAAGACCCTGGCCGAGTTCCGGCTCAGCCCCAGCCGAGAGGCCCTCGCCGAGGAGTTTCTCACCGGCGCCGAGTACAGCCTTGAGATGATCACCGTCGCCGGCGAGCCTCGGTTCTGGTCGGTGACCCGCTACTACCCAAGCCCGCTGGAGGTCATGGAGCAGGACTGGGTGCAGTGGTGTGTGGTGCTGCCCCGCGAGCTCGACGACCCCGCATTTCTGGCGGCCCGTGACCTGTCGTTCCAGGCGGTTCGGGCCCTGGGTCTCCGGGACGGCATCACCCACATGGAGTGGTTCCGGCGCCCCGACGGCAGCCTCGCGGTGGGTGAGATCGCCGCTCGCCCGCCGGGGGCCCGCATCGTGCAGCTCACCGGGCTGGCGCATGGCTTCTCGATGGAGAAAGCCTGGGCCCGCGCGGTGGTGGATGGGGCCTTCGATGGACCCTGGCCACGGCTGCGGTCCACTGGCGTCGCGTTCCTGCGGGGGGTCGGCAAGGGCAAGATCGCCTCGGTCGACGGACTCTCCGAGGCCCAAGCCCGGATGGGTCCGCTGGTGGTCGACAGCCGCTTGCCCAAGGTCGGTGCGCCCCGGGCCAGCGGCTACGAAGGCGAGGGCTGGGTGGTCGTGGCGGACCGCGACACTGCGCGGGTCAAAAAGGCCTTGTTTGACCTGATCACCACCGTTCGGGTGCGCTACGCCTGAGCGCCTCGGCTGATCGACCAGGGAGCAATTCCAGGAAAGAACACGGGCCGTTCGGGGCGGTGTTGCAGTCCTCCACCCAGGAGACGCAATGCACCCCCACCACGCCACTCTGACTCGGTCGCTACTTTCCTCGCTCGCCTTCGGGGCTGCGGTCCTCTGGGCCCCAGCCGCCCACGCTGCGCCCGCCTTTCACCTCGCGGGTGGCGCCGGCGCAGGCATCCAAGACCAGTCGGGTCCGTCGGTCTTTGGCCGCTTGGTCATCGACGGCGAGCGCTTCGGCGGGGAAGCGGGTGTGCGGGAGAGTGCGCTGGGCGTGGGGGGAGACCTCGTCAATGGGGGACTGGCCCAGTCGGACGGCACCTTCGTCGGTGCCATCAGCTTGCTGGCTCGGATGCCCGTCGGCCCCGTTGTCCTTCGGGCTGGACTGGCGCACCACCACGAGACACCGGCCCCCGCCGTCACCGATGCCCCCATGCCCGCCATCGCCGGGACCCACCCCAGCATCCTCCACCGCAGCGGCTTCGAGGCCGGGGCGGAGTACCTGTTGCCCTTGGCCAAGGTCGGGGCGACCTCGCCCTTTCTCAAGCGGGTCGATCTGCTCGGCGCGGCCTCGGCCGACTGGATTCCCGCAGATGTCGGGGCGCCCGTGACGGTGTGGCTGGAGGCCGGTCTGCGGGTGCGGCTCGGGCGTGAATGAGGGCGGTGCGGACGGCGGCCCCCCCCGCCCGTGGCAGACTCCCGGCATGTCCACCGCCACTCCCCCCAAGCCGCCCCATGCCGTGTGGGTGGCACTCGAGGTCATGCGCCGGGAGCTGACCGAGGCACTTCGGGAGCCCCATGTGCTGGCGTTCAGCGTGGGCTTTCCGATCATCTTCTACCCGCTGCTGCTGTGGGGCGTGCTGCAGCTGTTGATGCTTCAGGACGGCATGATCGAGCTGCAACCGCCCGCGGTGGTGGTCAGTGCTCCCGCGGATGTGCAGCCCGCATTGGACGGCGCCTTGTTTGGGGAGCCCGGTCTCGACGGCACCACAGTCGCGGGCGATGTGCCCACTGAAGCCGACGCTGTGGCGGCCCTGCTTCGCTCTGAGAGTGGCGTCGTGGACGTTGTTGTCGTCGGATCAGCGGTGGGTCCAGCTTGGACGGTGGACGTGCACCACATCAGCACCCGCAGCCGCTCGGCCGCCGGTGCTCGAAAGGTCGGTGAGCGGCTGGATGACCTGCGGGTCGAGCGGGAGGCGACCCTGGCGACGGCCCAGGGGCTCAGCGCCGATGCCCTCGATGTCTGGTCCTGGGACGTGGAGGACATGTCCTCCAAGAGCCGCATTGTGGGCCAGCTCATGGGGGTCGTGCTGCCTGTGATGCTGCTCAGCGCGATGATGGTGAGTGGCATCTACCCAGCGGTGGAGATCGTCGTCGGCGAGAAAGAGCGGGCCACCCTCGAGACCACCCTTGTGTCGTCGGCTCCACGGGGTGCCCTCATCGTCGGGAAGCTCGGTGCGTTGCTGTTTCTCATCGCCTTGAGTGTGGCGGGAAACCTGGGCGCAATGGTGCTCACGCTGCTGCACCTGCTGCTGACCATGACCGAGAAGGTGGGCGTGTCGCTGAGCTTGGACCCCGGCGACGTGCTCATCGGGGCGTGCATGCTGGCGGTCCAAGGCTTCATGCTGGCTGGCATGCTCGTCGTGGCCACGCTTCCCGCGCGCACCTTCAAGCAGGGCCAGAACCTCGCGTCGATGGTCAGCACGCTGGGCATGCTGCCGGCGATGATCTCGATGATGCCGACCGCCGAGCTGAGCTGGACCCTGGCGGCTGTGCCCATCAGCAACACCGCCATCATCATGCGAGAGGCCATCGCGGGTGAGGGGATGCCTACGGGGCCTTTGCTGCTCGCCTTTGCCGTCAACATCAGCATCACAGCGGTGCTCTATGTGCTCGCTGTGCGCAAGGTGCAGCGGGAAGACACCTGGTTCGGCAGCGGCCAGAGCCGGATGCAGAAGTGGATCGCTCGCTTGAGCGGGGAGGGGAGCAGTTGAGCGATTCAGCCCACACGAGGCCGACACCCGGCGAGCGCATGGTCGAGCTCATCGACCTCCACAAGCGCTTCTTCGCGCCGGAGCCCGTCGATGCGGTCCAAGGGGTCAGCTTCGATGCCCGGGCCGGCGAGGTCGTGGGCTTGCTGGGCCCCAACGGCGCCGGCAAGACCACCACCCTGCGCATGTTGGTCACCTTGCTGGCGCCAGACCGAGGGACCGTGCGCGTCGCGGGCGTGGATGCTGCGGTCGATCCGGGGCTCGTGCGCTCCAGGATCGGCTATCTGTCGGCATCCACGGGCCTGTATGGGCGACTGAGTGCCCGCGAGATGATCCTCCACTTTGCCCGGCTGCAGGGCGTCGCAGACCCCAAGGGGCGCACCGAAGCGTTGATCGCGCGCTTTGGCATCTCCGAGTTTGCCGACCAGCGCTGCGACCGCCTGAGCACCGGCCAAAAACAGAAGACCAGCATCGCCCGAGCCATCGTGCACGACCCGCCCGTGCTGGTTCTCGACGAGCCGACCTTGGGCTTGGACGTGCTCGTCGCCCAGACCCTGTTGGCCTTTGTGGAGGAGGCCCGAGACCAAGGCCGCTGTGTGGTCTACAGCACCCACATCATGAGCGAAGCCGAGCGCCTGTGTGACCGAGTCGCGGTCATTCATGGGGGGCGGGTGCTGGCATTCGACACGGTGGACGCCTTGCGGGAGCGGACCGGGAAGCGCTACCTGGAGGACGTCTTCGTGTCGTTGGTGAGCGCCCCGTCGGTGGTGAAGCCCGCCGGGTCTGCACAGTGAGCGAGCGGCGCCGCCAAGTGTGGATGCTGCTGGGCTTCGAGCTGCGCTACCTGAGCCGGGACCCGCTGGCACTTGTGCTCACCCTGTTGGCCCCGGTGCTGCTGTACCCGCTGATGATGGGCGGCTTCGCCAAGGTGTCTCGGGACGACCAGCAGACCACGGCAGACGCTGAGCTGCGGGTGGTCGCCGAAGGGGAGACCGCCACCCGGATTCAGGCGGGGGCCGAGCGGGTGACTGTCCTGTCTGAGGGCGAGCTCATCCAGAAATCCGATGACGGCGGTGTACACGTCATCGTGAGGAACGATGAGGCCGGACGGCCCCGCGTGCTGGAGTACCGCGGCAGTGCCTGGGAGAGCCGAGAAGCCCGGGACCGTGTCGAGACCGTCCTGACCGCCTGGCAAGACGAAGCGCGGGCCACCCACTGGGCCGACATCGGCATGCCCGTGGCCCCCGAAGCGGTGCTGGAGGTGCGGTCCCACGACGTGGCCGGCGATGCCCAGCGCCAAGCGATGCGGCTGGGTCAGCTGCTCCCTGGGATGTTGGTCTTTCTCGTGATGAGCAGCGGACTCTACGTCGCGCTGGACCTGTTCGCGGGCGAGAAAGAGCGGGGCACGCTGGAGACCCTGCTGACCTCCCGGGTGGACCGGGGGGCCGTGCTCGCGGCGAAGACGGCAGTCGTGTGCCTGGCGACCCTCGCAAGCGTGGGCAGCTCCTTGTTCACGCTGTGGCTCACGGTCCAGAGCGGGCTGGTGGACATCTCGGCCCTCGGCGGGGTCGGCATGGGCATCAACGCGGCGGTGCTGCTCAAGGCCGGTGTGCTGCTCACCCCCCTGAGCCTCGTGCTGAGCGCCATTCTGGTGGTGGGTGCGGCGTGGGCACGAGACTATCGCCAGGGCCAAGCCCTCGGTCTTCCCTTGTTGCTGTGTGGCATCGCGCCCGCCGGGCTCGCGGCTGTGCCGGACCTCCAGCTCGGCGCTGCCCTCGCGCTGGTGCCCATCTCGGGCATCTCACTGGCCCTACGGGACGCCCTCGCCGGTGAGCTGGACCCGGCCCTCGGTGTGCTCGCGCTCGTGGCCGCAGTGGGCCATGCGGCGCTCGGCATGGCCCTCGCCGGCCGGCTCATTGGCCGCGAGGATGTGCTGCTGGGCGGCGGCTCCGCACGTCGGGACCCGGACCGCCTGGGCCGAGAAGCCGCCATTGTCTTTTTGGTGGCCCTCATCTTGTTCTGGTTCTTTGGTCAGCTCGCCCAGTCCCGAGATCTGGTGTGGGGGCTGGCCTTCTCTCAGGTGGTCATCCTCGGCGGCACCGCCTTGGGTGCGGTCTTTGTGCTCAACCAAGACCTCCGCAGCTTGTGGCGCCTGCGCACCCCCCGCATGGCGGACCTGGGCCTGGGGCTGCTCGCGGGCATCGGCTGCACGGGCCTCGGGGACCTCGTCGCCAAGGCCCAGGCGCCGTTCTTGCCCACCTCGTCGGCCTTCACGGAGCAGTTTGCGGCGGCCTTCGACGTGGACCTGCCCATGTGGGCCATGATTCTCGTCTTTGCCGTCCAGCCGGCCATCTTCGAGGAGATCCTGTTCCGCGGAACCCTGCTCGGACTGGTCCGCAGGAGCTTGTCTCCATGGGCTCAGGCCCTCGTGGTCGGGCTGCTCTTTGGCCTGATCCACTTCTCGGTCTTTCGCTTCTTCCCGACCGGTGTGTTGGGCGTCGCGCTCACGGCGGCCTGCATCCGCTCAGGCAGCATCGTGGTGCCCATGCTGATGCACTTTCTGAACAATGGCATCCTCGTTGGGGCCAGCCACCCCGACCTGGAGGGGCTGCTGCCGGTGGAGGAGCTTCCCCTGTGGTGGGACATTGCCGGGACGGCACTGGTGGTCGGCAGTGTGGCACTCATGGGCCGCCGCCGCTGACCGTCCCGGTGGCGCGAACGCAGCTCAGGCGAGGGTGCCGCGGATCAGCCCACTCGCGTGCAGGGCAGCCACCAGCGACGCACGGTCATCACAGACCAGGATGAAGCGGTTCTTGTGGCAGAAGCGGGCCCCAGGAACACCACTTGCAGCGACCAGCTCCCCGTCGACCAGTCCCGCCCATGCTTCGGGCAGGGGGCACTTCTGGGCGAAGCTGCCGGCCACCGGGGGAATCGCGAGCGCCCGCCAGGATCCATCGGGACCGGGGTGGGCGACGAAGTCCGTCGGGTGGGTCTCACCGCCAGCTTCAAAGTAGGCCGGCTTCCAACGCACATAGGTCTCGAGCACAATCACGTTGGACCCGCGATCCTCGGCGTCCTTCATCGCGGAGCCGATCACGGCGCGTGCCGCTTCTTCTTCGGCGTGGCCCGCCGCCATGCCCTTGACCCAGACCGTGGCCATGTCGCCGGCCAGCCGGAACTGGGCGTCGAAGGCGTCCAGCGACTCGGCCCCGCGGTTGTGGGCCTCGACCATGGTGGCGAAGCAGGGCACGGTGGGATCGGTCTCCCTGCGGCCGTTGTCGACATCGTCCACGTAGTCGGCGGCGCGGGTGCGGAGGACGTCGGCCAGGCCCTGGGTCACCCGGCCGGTGTCGGCCAACCAGTCCACGACCATGCCCGCCGATGAGCGCGCGCCGGTGTAGCTGGACTGGTGGTGGTCAAACCGCATTGTGTCGGGGTCAAAGATGCCCCCGACGTCAAAGACGATGTCGGCGCCGGCCAAGACCTTGGGGTCGCGGGTGCGCACCAGTGTGGCGTCAGCGGCCACAAATGCACGGATGAGGCCCCACGCGAGCACGTCGTCGGCGTGAAAAGGGCCGGAGTGGGTCGCCACTCGCATTGCATGCTCCGAATCGGGGAAGTCTCGGGAGGTAGCCGATGAAGGCATGCGCCCGCAACCTTCTCGTCCTTGCTGGGGGTGGGCGGACGGTCGGCCCGCCGAGGAGAAGGGGCAGCCCCATCGGTGTGGGGGCCGGCAACTTCACGGCTCTGCGGTCTGATGCGATGGGGGCGGGTTAGGCTCGGCGGGCTCGCGGTCGGCCGGTGCATGATCAGGCTGCGCAGCAGAGGTGGACCATGTTGCGGATGGACGGCTTCGATGTGGTGCAAGCAAAGGATCCCGCGGACGCGGTCGCCCTCTGGCACAACAACGATGCAGCGATGTACATCGCCGGTGGAACGGACCTTCTGCCCAACCTGAAGCACCGCCTCGCCAGCCCCAAGCTGCTGGTGGGCATCTCCGGCGCGTTGCCCCGGGGTGTGTCCGAAGTGGACGGCGAGCTGGTCATCGGTGCCGCGACCACCTTGGCGGCCTTGTCCCGAGCGGTGGAGCTGCCGATGTTGGCCCACGCGGCGGGCCAAGTGGCGGGCCCCCAGCTGCGCAACATGGGCACCATCGGCGGGAACATCCTGCTCGACACCCGCTGCTTGTTCCTGAACCAGAGCGAGTTCTGGCGCAAGAGCCTCGGCTACTGCTTGAAGGTCGAGGGCACGTGGTGCCATGTCGTCGGCGGCCCGAAGACGTGTGTGGCCACCCAATCGAGCGACTGTGTGCCGGCGCTGCTGGTGCTCAATGCCCGCATTCGCTTGCTCGGCCCCTCGGGCACCCGCGAGCTCGCCCTGACGGACTTGTTCCGCTTCAACGGCATGGACCACCTCACCATCGCGCCCGGCGAGCTGCTCACCCATGTGGTGGTGCCCAAGCCCAGCGCAGGCTTCCGGGGCAGCTACGACAAGCTGCGCACGCGGGGGGCCATCGACTTTCCCCAGCTTGGCGTGGCCGTGGGTGGCGAGTTCTCGGGCACGGGCGAGGCATGTGTGGCGACGGACCTGCGGGTGGTGCTCGGCGCCATCAACCCCCAGCCCCGGGCGATCAAGGGCATCGACGCGTTCAACGGCCGCCCTTTGACGGACGGGGTGCTCGATGAGCTGGGCGCGCTGGTGCAGAAGCGGGCCCGCCCCCAAGCCAGCGTGCACGGTGAGCCCTCGTGGCGGCGTGCCATGGCCAGGATCACGACCATTCGGGCGTTTCGGTCGCTTCGGGACCAGGGCTGAGCCGCGCCGTGCCCCGGGGGTGTCATAGTGGATGATCCGTACTCGCCGCCAGAGTCTGTGTTGCTTGCGCGCAGAGTGGCCGACAACACTGTGAATGAGGGTGGTCTCGGGATCTTCCCGATCGCTCCCGTCACGCTGCTGGGCGACGGCTGGTCCACTGCACGCCCCCACCTCTTGCCCCTCGCCTTGGGCACCTTCGTGCTGTTCTCGGTGGGCATGATGTGCATCATGCCGTTCAGTGTGGGCCAGGTCGTCACCCAGATGGTTGCCGAGTCGCTGGAGGACCAGGGTCTCAAGGCGCTGTTGATGGCCGTCGCGCTGTTGCTCCAAGCCCTCGGCTCCCTAGCGAACGCGGCCTTCCAGGGCTACACGACCATCGGTGGGGCACGGGCGGCCCGAAAGCTCGTGTTGCACGGCGATGTGGGGGTGTCTGACTTCATCGTCACCGACGTGCGCGTGGTGGCCAGCGCAACGGTCGCGTCGCTGCTGTCGTCCTTGGCAGCGATGGCGGGCATGTGCCTGTTCATTGTCCCGGGGCTGGTCATCGCCGGCTCGCTCATGCTGTGGCCGATGGTGCTGCTGCACGAGCAAGTGGGGCCCATCGCTGCCCTCCAGCGGTCCTGGGCGCTCACCGAGGGGTCTCGGGCCGAGATGGTGGTCTGGACCATTGCCGCGTTCTTCTGTGTGATGCTCGCGACCATCTTCACCTTTGGCCTGGGGCTGTTTGTGGCGGTCCCGATCATCCAGATTGGTCTCGCCCGGGCCTACTTCGGCTTGCGGCGCGCAGAGCAGGACCGGCGCGGATGACGACTGGGCAGGGGCCGGACGACGGGTGACCTTGGGACCCGACCGTGCTGTCTCGGCCGTGCATTTTTTGTCGCCCCCTGGAGGCCCCATGTCCCAACCGTCCTTGCCCCTTGTTGATCCAGACGGCCCCGCTTCGGATGAGGGCGGGCTCTTTGGGGTCGAGGTTCCCGTTCAAGATGCTGCACTGGTCGTTATTCCCGTGCCTTGGGAAGCCACCGCAAGCTATGGCCGGGGCACGGCGCTTGGACCGGAAGCGGTGCGGGCGGCCAGCCTGCAAGTGGACCTAGAGGACCTCCAGTTTGGTGCGGTGTGGACCCGGGGCCTGGGGTGGGCGGGCGATGTGGCGGTGGCGGTGGCCGAAGACGCGGAGGCCACCGAAGATGCTGCGCTGTACGTCATTGACGCCGGTGGTGCGGACCAACCAAGCGCCGATGCCGAGCTGGTGGCGGCGCGGGATCTCGTGGACTTGGGGTCAGCAAGAGTGCGGGCGGCGGTGCGCTCGGCGGCTGAAGCGGCCCTGGACCGGGGGGCACTGGCAGCGGTCCTGGGCGGGGACCACAGCTCGCCGCTCGGCTTGATTGAGGCGGTGGCCGCGCGCCACCCGGGGGTGGGGATCCTGCACGTGGACGCCCACGCCGACCTGCGTGTGGCGTACCTCGGGTTCCGCGAGTCCCACGCCAGCATCATGCACAACGCGCTCGAGCTTCCTGGGGTCGCGTGCTTGGTGGGCGTGGCCTACCGGGACCTCGGCTCGGCAGAGGTGGCCCGCATCGCGGATGATCCGGCCATCACGGGCTTCTACGACCGAGATCTGGGCGCGGCGCGTTGCGCAGGCCAGTCGTTCGACAGCGTGGTCGAAGCCATCGTCGGGAAGCTGCCCCAGAAGGTCTACTTGAGCATCGACATCGATGGGCTGGACCCCGTGCTGTGCCCCGAGACAGGGACGCCGGTGCCCGGTGGCCTCGGCTGGCACGAGCTGTGCGCGCTGCTCGCCCGTGTCTCGGCGTGTCGCACAGTGGTGGGCTTTGACTTGTGTGAGGTGGCCCCCGGTGCCGCAGCCGGTGCCCGCCGAGACGGCTGGGACGCCATTGTCGGCGCGCGGGTGCTCTACAAGCTGGCGGGGGCGGCGCTGTGCTCCCAGGCAGAGTCGGTCGACCCGGACTCGGCCTCGCTGTAGGCTGACGGGGGCATTCATCGGAGGTCGCGCTTGGCCGCAGACAGCACCAGAACCGTGAAGGTCGGGCTGTTTGTCCTTCTGCTCGCCATTGCCGGCGGCTTGTTGCTGTTTGTGGTGGGCGGGTCCGGGGATCTGCTCAAAGACCGCTACACCATCAACGCCGCCTGGGCCGACATCAGCGGCCTCAAGCCTGGCGCTCCCGTGCGACTCGCTGGCTACGACGTGGGCGAGGTGGCGAGCATCAAGTTCTCCGAGGATCTCGGTGTGAAGGAGATGTTCGTCGAGATGAAGGTGATGGCCGACTACCAAGCGCGGGTGCGCCGCGACTCGGTGGCCCGCATCGACACGGTGGGCGTGCTGGGCGACAAGTACGTCTCGCTCACCATCGGCGACCCGGCCCAGCCCCCCATCATCGACGGCGGCTGGATCGAGACTGAAGACCCACTGGACTTCGTGGCCTACTCCAAGAAGGTCACCAGCATCCTCGACTCCACGTCCAACATCGGGGCCAAGCTGGACCTGATGCTGGGCGACGACACCGATGCGGCGAAGGCCAGCTTGGCGCGAAGCTTTGGTCACCTCGAAGTGCTCTTGGCTGAAGCGAAGTCGGGCTCTGGCTTGGTCCATGCATTGGTCTACGATGAAGACCTGACCCACTCCGTGAAGCGCACCATCCTGAACCTCGAAGCGATGAGCAGCGACCTGCGGACCACCACCCATGCGGTCCGCCACGGCGATGGCATCGCCCACGAGCTGATCTACGGCGAGGACGGCAAGAAGCTGGCCCAGGAACTCTCCCAGCTTGCGGGGGCCTTGTCTCAGCTCACCCAAGACCTCAAGAACGAAGAGTCGCTGGTCCACTCGCTCATCTATGACCCGTCGAAGGCCCAAGTCATCGACGATCTGGCGGTGATGGCTGTCCAGCTCAAAGAGACGAGCGAGGCCATCAACGCCGGCGACGGCACCATCGGAATGATGGCGCGAGACCCGGCCCTGTACGAAGACCTGCGGGCCCTCGTGGGCGGCGCCCAGCGCAACAAGCTGCTGCGGGCCTACATCCGCACCACCGTCGAGAAGGGGGAGCGGACCAACGCCTCACCCTGGGAGGCAGCGGACTGAATGGGACCCTCTGTGCGCGCGCTGCTCGCCCCGCGCTGGATGGGCCAAAAGAACCGATGGCTGCGCGCAAGCCGGGCCGAGCGCATCACGTTGGTGCTGTTCGGTGTGTTTGGTTTGGTGTTTTGGGCGTTCCTCTTTGTGCTCTTCGCTTGGCTCGTCGACACGGCCTACACGGTCGAAGTCTTCGGTCCCATCCTGACCCGCCGCTTGCTGGAGATGCTGCTCATCGGCCTCTTCACGCTGTTGTGTTTCTCGAACACCGTCACGGCGGTCAGCACCTTCTATCTGTCGGATGATCTGGAGCTGGTGCTGTCGCTCCCGGTGCGTCCCGAGACCTTCTTCTTTGCCCGCTACATCGACACGCTGATCCAGTCGAGCTGGATGATGGCCTTCTTTGGGCTGCCGGTCTTTGTGGCCTATGGTCTGGCCTACGGGGCGGACTGGACCTACCCCTTGGCCCTGCTGGCCGTCATTCCCGGCTATGTGATGGTGCCCACGGGCCTCGGGGTCGGGCTGGCGAGCTTGCTGGTGCGGGGCATCCCGGCGAATCGGGTGCGCGAGGGCATGGTGTTCGTCGGCATTCTGGCGATGGTCACGGTGGTGGTGTTGCTGCGGTTGCTGCGGCCCGAGCGGCTGATGGATGCCGAGAGCTTCGACAACCTCGCGGCGTGGTTTGCCGAGTTCCAGGTGCCCGTGCCGGCGTTCTTGCCGCCCCGGTGGACCGTGGATGTGGTGGAAGCGAGCTTGCGGGGCACGCCGTTTCCGTGGGTGGAGCTGGCGCTGCTGATGACGGGCGGTGTGGCGGTCACAGCGGTCAGTCGCTGGCTCACCCGCGCGGTCTACGATGAGGGCCGGGCGCGGGCCCAAGCGGCACGAACCGCCCGGCTCGCCAAAGCCGGCTGGCTGGATCGGGTGCTGGCGTTCTGGACTCGGCCGCTGTCCCCGATTGCGCGGGCCATCGTCACGAAGGACGTCAAGATCTTCGTGCGGGACCCCTCCCAGTGGAGCCAAGTGGTGCTGGTGGGCGCCATTGTGGTCATCGCGGTGGCCAGCGCGGCGGCGATGCCCATGGACTTCATGCGCGGTCCCTTCGGCATCTACATGCGCGAGGGGCTGGCGTTTGGCTCGCTCGCCCTCATCGGCTTCATCATGTCCAGCGTGGCTGCGCGGTTCCAGTTCACGGCTGTCTCGCTGGAGGGGCGGGCGTTTTGGGTGGTGCGCACCGGGCCGGTGCAAGCGCGAGAGCTGCTGTGGGCCAAGGTCTGGCCCTCGCTCGTGCCCATGTTGATTGTCGGAGAGCTCCTGGCGGTCGCCCTTCCCACGGTGCTTGGGGCCGGCGGCTTCGTGCTGGGTTTGTCCATCTTCAGCGCGGCGGCCCTGGCCATGGGCATCAGCGGGCTCGCGGTGGGCATCGGGGCGATGTACCCGGACTTCAAGGCCGACAACGCGTCCCGGGTGGCCGCGAGCCCGTCGGCGATGCTGTTCATGGTCTCGGGCTTGGTGCTGGTGTTCCTTGTGGTGGGGCTGGAGCTGATCCCCATCGGCACCGTCATGTACCTGCGCTACCAGGAGCTGAGCCCAACCCCCCTGCACTGGCTGGGCATCATCGCGCCGTTGCTCGCGGTGGGGGGACTGTGTGCCGCAGCCGCGGTGCTTCCGATTCGCCGAGGTGCGGAGGCGCTGTGGGATCGAGAGCTGCCCAACTCCTGACTTTGGGACTGTTCGGGGTGATGTCTCAGGGGTGTCCCCGGGGGCGAGCGCCTGCGCCCGCTGTGTCACCGCCGGCGTCCACCGGCCACGACGTGCTGTTGCCCATGGTGCGGCAGCGGGTGTTGGAAGCGTATGTGGCGGCGATGCGGGGTGACGTCGGCGAGGCCCATGTCCGACTTGGACGTGCCCGAGGCCTGACAAGCGACGGCGCGGCGCTCGAAGCAGTTGCCCAAGACATCGCAAAGATGGATGTTTTGGTGCCCAAGTCTTCGACTGGGTCGATGGGCTCATGGTCCACGAGTGCGCTCATCTCGATGGCCCGGCAAGCCCCGTCCACAGACGTTGCGGCCCTCGCGGTCCACTTGGACACCGATGCAGCCCGGGCCCTCGCGCCGGCCGCAGTGCTGGTGTGCACCGTGCGGGCGGCGGCGCGACAACCGGTGCTCACGGCGGACTGGCGCCGTCGAGTCCGGGATGCTGCCCTGGCTGCCGGGGACCTGCCCCGACTGTCGCGCTACCCGGCGGACGGACCTGCGGGCGCCGGTTATCCTCCCGAGGATTCCGCCGGCCCTCCAGTGGTCCCTGTGCCTGACGCGGCCGCCACGGCCTGGTCTGCCTATGTTGCCGGAAGACCTGTGGAGGCGAGAACACTGTTGGAGGCTGCCCACCAACACAGCGCGGACCCCACGGCCCTCGTCGACTGGATGCGCCTGATCGAAGGCATTCCCGGCGAAGCTCGGCTCGTGGAGGCTTGGTGATGGTGGCTGGCTCTCTGCGCTGGGTGCCGTTGTTCGGCTCCGCTGCTGTGGTCCTCGGCATGGGCTTGGTGGGCTGCCGCAAGGGCCCGAGCCCCAAAGCTGCGGCCAAGATCGATGCCGATCAGGTCATCGAGCGCATGCGCACGCGGCCGTTGCCGGCGGGGCTGCAAGCGAAGTACAAGATTCGCATCGAAGGGCCTGGGGCGGGCGGCTCGACCCGTGGTGCGATGTTGGTCCAGGATCCCGACCACCTGCGGTTGGAAGTTCTCACGCCGCTGCGGACCCCGCTGCTCACGGTCGCCTCCGATGGCACGTCGCTGCATGCGTGGTCGCAACAGCACGCGACCTTCTACCGGGGGGACGAAGCCGCCACGGTGCTGGCCGAAGTGACCTCGGGCGCGGTGAACATCTCCGATGTGGTGACGCTGCTGACCGGCGGCTTGCCCTTTCCCACCGCGCCGGTGCTGGCGACGGGTGGGGAAGAGGGCGGCGTGGAGCTGCTGCTCGGGGGCCCCGACGACACCCGCATGCGCGCGGTGGTGGCGCCTTGGCGCGGGTTTGTGCGCCTGTTGGAAGTGGGCAAGGCCCTGACGCCCGGTGGCCTCGAGATGGGCCCGCCGATTCTCCAGGTTGAGGTGCTGGAGGCCGTTCGCGTGGGCAAGTACATCCTGCCCCAAGAGCTGGTGATCACACTGCCCACCTTGGGCTGGACCGTCGAGATGTCGTTCACGTCATGGACGGTGCTTGACGAGGTGCCACCAGTCTTTGTGCTGCCGGCGCCCAAGGGTGCCAAGCAAGCCGACCTTGTCGAGACGCTCCAAGAGATCGGCGAAAAGCACAAAGAGTCAGGGGGCAACCCCGCAGGGGCCGCCGCTCCGGTGAAGTGAGCTGGCAGGGCTGAGCCACACCCGGGTCAGCCGGCGCTGGCGTCCCGGGCATCTCGCACCACGAGCTGCACGCGTGTGCGTCCTTGGTAGTGGTCCAGGCTGGGCTCAACGAGCAGGTCAACCGGGCCCGCGGAGAGGCCGTCCACATGGGGGCTGGCCTTCCACCACACCACCTTGGCATCGCCCAGGGTGGCGCGGACGTGGGTGCGCTCGGACCCCATGAGCGAGACATTGCGCAGCTTCACCCCTTCCAGCAGCAGCACCGGGGCCGGGTTGCCCTTGCCGAACGGCCCGAGGCGGCCCAGCGCTTGGATGGTGCCGAAGCTGAGCTCGTCCACCGTGGCTGTGGTGTCGTAGGAGCGCTCGGGCACGATGGCGTCGGCGTCTCGGCGGGCGCTGACCCATGCGCACAAGCGGTCGCGCAGCTCGGGCAGCTTGTCGGCGGCGATGCTGAAGCCGGCGGCGACGGGGTGACCGCCGTAGGTGTCGAGCAGGTCGGCCACGGCGTCGAGGGCATCGACCGCGTGCACACCGGGCAGGGAGCGCACACTGCCCCGGGCTTGGGTGCCCGACACCGCCACCACGGCGGCGGGCCGGTGCATCTTGTCGCGGATTCGGGCGGCGACAATCCCCACGATTCCACGGTGCCACGGGCCATTCTCGGGGTCTTCCTCCCCCCACACCACCACCCACGGATCGGGCGCATCCCCGATCGCGGCAAACACAGTGCGCTCGAGGTCGGCCTGCATGGACTGGCGGTCCTTGTTGACTTGGTCCAGCGCCAGGGCGCGCTCTCGGGCCCGCTGCGGATCCCGCTCGTTCAGCAGCTCGACCACGGCGTTGGCTTGCACCAGTCGCCCCGCAGCGTTGATGCGGGGGCCGATGCGAAAGCCGAGATCGGAGGCTTCCAAGTTCGGCTTGTCCCGCAGACCGGCACGCTCCATCAGGGCGGCGAGGCCGGGGGCATTGGGGCCGCGCCCGAGCTCTTGCAGGCCGACGCCGACGATGGCCCGGTTCTCCGGCGTAGAGAGGTCCACCACATCGGCGACAGTACCGATGGCCGCGAGCTTCAGGAAGCTTCGCAGCAGGCGCTCCCGCTGGGGGTGGTGCTCCAGCAGCGCCTGGGCCAGCTTCAGGGACACCCCGCATGCGGCCAGGGCACTGTTCGGGTAGCTGCAGGCCGCTTTGGGGGGGCACAGCACCGCGCTGGCATTGGCTGGAACGTCGGCCCCATCGGGAAGGTGGTGGTCACACACCAGCACGTCGACCCCGCCCCCGCGGGCCAGATCGATGGATGCGTGGTCCCGCACCCCGATGTCAGCGGTGATGATGAGCTGTTTGTGGGTGTTCACGGCCGCTTGGGCTGCTGCCAGGGAGAAGCCGTAGCCCTCCTCAAACCGGTCCGGGATGTGCCACGAGATGTGGGCTTCTCGCCCGGTTCGGCGCGCGGCGAGCTGCAGCGCGTGCTGCAAGATGAGAGAGCTGGTCGTGCCATCCACGTCGTAGTCGGTGACCACGAGGATCTGCTCCCCATCGCGCAAGGCACGCTCGACCCGCTCCAGGGCGATGCCCATGTCGTGCATCGCATGGGGGTCGTGACCCAAGATCACATCGAGGTTCGGGCTGAGGTCCCCGACCCGGGCGGCCCAGGGGCGATGGGAGAGGCACCGCACTGCGACCCGCGGAAGCTGGGCGCGGACGGCGGAGGCCAGCCCCCCGGCGGCAGGCGCGGGTGTCCCGCGGGGGATCCATTGGTGTCCGGTCCAGGAGAGAGCTGTCATGGGCCCGCTGTATCGTGACGGGCCGAGCTTCGGGACGGCTCCGCCGCGGGTCTCGCAGGGTATGGTGCGGTGTCCGCGGCGTCTGTGTGCGTGGGGCACGGCCGGTGGCGGCACAGGAACGGGTGGCACAGAAACGGGTGGCACAGGGCGGAGGCGCAGGAATCCTATGTTTGGACTCTCAGGGGCGGACGCGGACGGGCTCGACGGTGACCCCGTCGCGCTGATTGTGGGCGTCGAGTCGGCGGTGCAGGATGCGTGGGCCCGCTGGCTGGCGGCGCTCGGATGGCGGGTCCGCATGGCGGCGACACGCGCTGAGGTGTCCGCGGGGGATCGCCCGGGCTTGGTGCTGGCGGACGCTGCACTGTGGCTGGCCTCCGGCGGCCAGGAACGGCCGACCGATGGCCTGGATCCCGTGCTGGTGCTTGTTCAGGACGCGCCGGACGCCGACGATCTGCGGGCGGCGATGGGGGTCGGGGCGTCTGATGTGATCCCCCTGGGCACCTCCCGCGTGGAGCTCAACGCGCTGCTGGAGCGGCTGGCGGACCGGATCGCGGGCCAACAAGCCCATGTGCTGGGCCGTCGCGCACTGGACCAGCTGGCCAGCCCCGTGGTGATCGTGGGTGCCGATGACCGGGTGGTCTTCGCCAACGCCGGTGCCGCGCGGATCTCCGGGTGGGCAGCCTCGGCGCTCGTGGGCACGGATGCCGAAGACCTCGTGCCCGAGCTGCTGAGCACTGGTCAAGCCGTGCACGAGCTGATGCGGGCGGATGGCTCAAGGGTGCAAGTGGTGGGCGAGTGGGTGCACGAGGGCGCGATGCGGGTCTTTGTGGGGCGCGTGCCGAGCGTCGCGGGCAGCGCGGCGGCCCATGGGTTTGTGGTCAGCGAGCGGATGTTCCTCGACACGCTGGAGATCGCCCACGACCTGAACAACAAGGTGCAAGTGCTCAGCCTCAACCTCTCCACCTTGGGGGACGTCGGGCCCCAGGGCACGCCCAGCGTGGAGGATGCCAAGCGCTTGCTGACCGAAGCGGGCCGTGCGCTGGCCGAGACGGTCGCCATCACCAGCCGGATGCGGGAGTCGGGCCACCAGCTTGTCCCTCGACGCAGCGAGGTGCTGGATCTGGTCCAGCTGGTCCAAGAGAGCGTCACCCACGCGCGCATCGATGCGCCGGACCCGTCGGTGGTGCGCTTCACCCCCGGCGAGCCCCAGTGGGTGCGGGTGCCCCATCGCCGCATGCTCCACGCCATCCTCCACGTGCTCCGCAATGCGCTGCATGCTGTGGCTGGCAGCCCCCAAGGGGTCGTCGATGTGCGGGTGGAGCGGGCAGGGGATCGCGTGATGGTGCGGATCGAAGACAATGGCATGGGCGTGGGCTTCGGCGACGAGACCGCCGTGTTTCGTGCGTGGACGTCTTTGTCCGGTGCGCCGGGTGCGATGGGACTTGGGCTGGGCATCTCCCGCAAGATCGCGAATGAAGCGGGCGGAGACCTCACGCTCGACACGTCCGCGGCAAGCGGTGCCGCATTTGTGCTGGTCCTTCCCCGGCTGCTCTCGGCCGATGGCTGAGCCGGCGGCTGCGCTCAAGTGCGCTGGCCGACGGGCACAGGTTGGGGACAAGGCGGCACCAGATGGACCCGAAGTGTTAGGCGCGCAGGTCCCCCTCTGAGAGCTTGCTGATGAAGCCGCTGATTCCGGACTTTCCCATCGTGAAGTTTGAGTTCACGGACGACTTCGCGATCCACGGATTCGGCATCCTGGTGGCGTTGGGGTTCATGGCGGGCGCCCGCATGGCCATGACCAAGGCGGCGCGCGATGGCCTCGACCCTGAGGTGATCAACAAGGTGGTCGGCTGGCTGGTCGCGGGTGTGTTCATCGGTGGCCACATGGGCCATCTGTTGTTCTACTATCCGGAGCAGATCCGGGAAGATCCGATGGTGATCTTCCGGGTGTGGGAGGGCCTGTCCAGCTTCGGTGGCTTCATCGGCTGCACGATCTTGGGGGTGTGGTTCCTCCGACGAGAGGGTGCCCGCATCCGCAAGGAGAACCGCGTCCGCAAGAAGAAGGGTGAAGCCCTCGTTGCTCCAATGAGTGTCATTGGGTACTCGGACACGATGGTTTACGGGTTTAGCGTCGGTTGGGCCTTGGGTCGCACCGGCTGCTTCGTGGCCCACGACCACCCGGGGACGGCCACCGATTTCTTCCTCGGTGTGTACGGCATGTGCGAGAATGCCGTCACCGGCGGCCGAATGCATGCGCTGGCTACCCAGTGCGAGGGGCTCGGCAGCTGCATCGACAAGGCGCGCTACTTGATGGAGGTGCCGGTCGACCCGGCCTTTGGTCAAGCGTGCCACGACCTCGGGCTGTACGAGGCGATCTGGAGCTTCTCGCTCATCCCGCTGTTCTACCTGCTGGACAAGAAGCCCCGGTTCCCCGGCTTCTTCGTCAGCCTGTGGCTGCTGATGTACGGCCCGCTGCGCATGGTGCTCGACGCCTTCCGGACGGCGGACACCCGCTACTTCGGGGTCACCCCAGCCCAGATCGGCTGTGTGGTGATGGTGATTGGTGCCGCCCTCATCATCCGCGCGAACCACAAGAAGACCCCCATCCGCACGATGTACGGTGGTGGTCCGAAGGCGCCGCCGGGCCCCCCCGCATCGGATGACCAGCTTGACGCTGTCGATGCTCCAATGGCCAAAGCCGCTGCGGTCTCGGACGCTGTAGCCGGAGCGAGTGCCTCGGCCTCGTTGGGCGCGCCGGGGCTGGACCTGATGGACGGCCTCGACGAGGACAGCCTGGGCGCCGAGGCGCCGACCGAGCTGTTCCGGCCGCCGACCGACTGATGGACGGCGCGGGATGGTGAGGCCCTTGCCCCTGCCATCCCGCGACGCCTGCTCAGGTTTGACCGGGGCCGTGCTTCTTCAGAACCGCCAGCCCATTCCCCAAGCGAAGTAGACCCCGCGGAACTTGAGATCGCCGATGAGTGCGGTGTCTTCGCCAACAGTCTCGGCTTCAGCATCGCGGTAGTTCAGCGCGCCGACCAGCCCATACCCGACCTCAAGGTTGGTGAAGAGGCGGCCCTCAAAGCCGACCCTCAGGGGCAGCAGCTCCACACCGCCGGCCACCCGGAAGCCCGGCGCCATCGCACGATACTGGAGCTCATTGGGGTTGTCTTCCTGGTCGGGTTCATCATCCAAGCGAACCGTGCTGGTCATCGCGACCCCTTGCCCGACCGCGTAGCCGGCCAGCCACGGCAAGTTGGCGATGGGGATGCGGCCCTTGAGTCCCAGTCCCAGCTGGTAGGTGGTCAGGCCAGACCGGAAGATGAGCACCTCTTCCCAGTCCTCACTGCCATATGCGTAGACATCGCTGACGCTGCGGCTGCGGCTCAGATCACCGATCAAGCTAATGTTCTCGTGAAAGCCCCAGCCGCCCCGGAGCGAGACGGACGTGAGGTTCGCGTTTTCGGAGAACATGTCGTAGTCGGCATCGGGGGTGCCGAGGGTCGACAGGTGGATGGACAGCTCGTTCTGGGGCGCGGCGGCTGCGGAGCTCGACGCGACCAGCAACAACAGAGCGCTGGCGGAGCGAAGTGTGCGGGATTGCATGGGGGTCTCCATTGGCTCAGTTGCCCGTGCTGCGGCGGGGCAGCTCGGTCTCTTGGTCGGTCCACACCGTGCTGGCGGCAAAGCCGTGGGCCTCTTTGATGCGCAGGGTCGCGGGATCGAGGAAGCTCACCAGCCCCAGCGCGCTCGCGTGAGTGATGGCAAAGCGCCCGTCGGCCATCGCGGCGATGGCCGTGGGTGGTGCGGGGAGGTCGATCTCAATGGCCGCGGTGGGGTTGCGGAGGTCGACTTGCAGCAAGGTGTCGGCGCCGTCGAGCAACAACAGCGCGTAGGTGGTCTCTTCGTCATCCACCAGGGCCACACCGACGGGCTCGGCACCCAGCACGAGCGAGGCGCTGTTCCCTTCTTCGAGATCGATGACCGACAGGCCATAGTTGTCGCTCTGGAAGGCGTCGATCTCGCTGCCGCTGTTCGAGCCGCCGGGGCGCAGGGTGGCGACCGCGTATCGGTCCGACTCGGACTGCATCATCTCCAAGATGGGCGTGGCGGTGCGGAACTCGGTCACGTTGCGCGTGCTGAGGTCCAGCAAGTACACGTCCTGGCTCTGGCCGGTGCTGTAGAGCAGCACGCTGCCTTCGCCCAGAATGGACGCGTTGACGGGTTCCTCAAGCTGGATGCTGTGCAGGACTTCCCAAGTGTTGTGGCTCAACAGGTCGACCTGGGCCAAGCCGGAGTACGCGACGAGGGTGGCGGCCGTGGGGGTGTCGCCGGGGATGGTCACGTTGGCGAGGTGGCTGGGCTGGGCGTCCAGGTCTTCCACATCAATGGAGTAGTTGAGCAGGTCCAGCTTGTAGAGGTCTGCGGAGCCCTCCACAGACAGCAGCACCGTGTCGCCGTCCTCCGACACCACGGCGTCGAGGGGCACCACGGAGGCGTCGAGGTCCTGGGTGAGCGGGAAGCTGACCTCGGGCGTCAAGGTCTCCAGATCGACGACCACCACCTTGCTCTCGGAGAGAACCACCGCGCGGTCGTCCACCCCAGCGCTGTTGTGGGTGAACAGGATGCGGCTGGGGGTGAAGCCGATGGAGACCCCGCGGGCGTCGCCGCCGTCGAGGGGCACAAACAGCACCTCGGTGAGGTCGGCGATGCCGTTGACCTGGATGTCGGTGCCTTCTCGCCAGTCGAACCAGGCCACGGCGAGGGTGCGGTCGTCGGAGAAGGTCAGCGAGTTGAGGTGGCCACCGATGGGGGTGGCGTCGACCCGACGGTTGCCGTTGATACGGGCCAGCTCGTGGCGGGTCTCGAGGTCATCGTCGTTGCAGTCGGAGACGTAGACGATCTTGTCGCTGTCGTCGGTGCAGACGGGCCAGCTCGCAAACACGAGCAGGTCTTGGTCAGCCTCGGGCACCGGGATGACCCGGTCGGCGGCGGCGCCCTCAAGGGACACCTCCCCGTAGCTGCCGCCGGCGCGCACCCGCTCGAGGCGCTTGCCGTCGCTGAGGCGCAGGTAGACGGCGTCTCCTGAGACGGCGATGTCGTCGGCGCCGAGGATCATGTCGTCGAGGTAGATCTCGAAGCGGGCGTCCCGGCCAAAGGGATCACACGCAGACAGCAGGGCGAGGGCAGCGATGGCTGCCTTGGATGGACGGTTCATGTGCGTTCCCCTCAGTATTCGATGCCAGAGTTGAGCTCGAAGCCCGTGACCGTCTGCATGTCGCCAGTGGACGGTTCGTAGAAGCTGATGCGGCCCAGCTCGTGGTTCTGACTGATGTAGACCTGTTGACTGTCGGGAATGACCCCAATGTGTTCAGCGATGCTCTTCAGGGAGATGCTCTCGTGAATCAGCGTCTCGAAGTTGAGCTGAAGCAGCCAGGGCTGGTCTTTCATGATGAGGAAGCCGAGCTCCCCGTCCTCGGTGGTGGCCGACTCGTCCGGTTCCCCCGGCAGCCGGATGGGGTTGGCGAAGAAGTCGGTCAGAGACAGCAAGGTGAGGGCGTACTCGTTGTAGAAGACCGAGCTGCTTGGGGTGTCCCCGTTGCTGTCATCGTGGAGCAGCATGGCGGTGTTGCCGGTGGGGCTAATCCGCACGCCAGAGAGTGGCTTGACGGATGAGTAGGATGTGATGCTGCTCGCCGGGTCTTCCGCGGTGAGGTCCCAGCTCGCGAAGCGGCTGTCGCCCGTGGCGGTGCTGTAGAGCAGGCCCTTGGTCCCGTCGGGTGACATGGCCAGGCTGCCCAAGACGAGGTCACTGGGCATGTCCACGATCACCGGGGTCGCGAAGATGTCGGACAGGTCGTACAGCCAGAGCTCCCGGCTGCCGCGTGCGACGGCAACGGCGCGGGCCCCGTCTGGGGTGACGTCGATGTCGGTGGGGTCATCGCCGACGTCCACCCGCTCCACTGAGTTGTCGGCGAGGTTGACGACGACCAAGTCTTCCCCGCCAAACTGGCGGACGATGGCGTACTGGCCATCCGGTGTGATGACCAGCTCTTCTGCGGCCGGCGGGTCCACGGTGTCTTCGCTGATGCGCACCCGCACCGGCTCGAGGGTGGCGGCGCTCAGATCGACGATGGCGAGGTAGCTGTCGCTGACGACCACCATCTTGGTGCTGTCCCGGGTGAACCGGATCTCGCGGGGGTTGAACCCGACCACCATGGGGATGTGGGCCCCTGTGGTGAGGTTGACGATGGAGACCTCGTTGAAGCTCAGCGCGCCGTCGTCCAGGTCGGTGTCGGCTCGGGCCGCGGCGTCGTGGTAGCAGGCCACAACCTTCCCGTCGGGGGAGAGCACCATCTGGTTGAGGTTTGGCCGCACCGCGACCTCCACGACCGACAGGCTCTCCGAGTCCACAATGCTGACGCTGTCTGAGCCGGTGTTGAACACGGCCGCGGTGGTGTAGTCGGCGGTGGTCCGGACCACTTCGGGCGTGACACCGACCTCGGTGGTGATGACCGCGAGCGTCGACGCAGAGATGCGGGTGACCGTGTTGCGGTCGGGGTTCGCCACAAACACGTACTTGTCGGTGGTGGCGGGGGGCAGCAGGCCGTCGTCATCCGGCTCTTCTGGGGCGTAGCCGGTGTCCCAGCCCCCCGCGCCGTCCTCGTCGGCCGCGCCGTCGAAGTTCCTGTCGCCGGCCGCACCGGAGTCTCCGTAGCCGGCGTCCATGCTGTAGGCGCCGCAGCCTGCCAACGTGGGCAGTATCAGCCAGATCAATCGACGGTTGGCCATGGTGGCGCCTCCTCGAAGTGGTTTGCATCCAAGCTCAAGTGGGTTGCAATCCAGTGGAACCCACACTCGCAGAACACCTATGCACGATGTGTGCCAAAACAAGATGCTGCGCACATTGGGGCATCTCGACAACCAGCGTAAGCGGCCCCAGCGCAAACCGTGACATTCCTGTCGGCACGACTTCAGTCTCGATGACCCAGCGCAAGATGCAGCGCACAGATTGTCTTGGCGTCCGTGATCTCGCCCCGGCGGATCATCGCCAGGACCTCGTCCACCGGCAGCCGCACCACGTCCAAGCACTCGTCGGGATCGGGCTGGCCATCGACCACACGCAGATCCGTGGCGAGAAAGAGGTGGATGAGCTCATCGGTGAAGCCCGGCGTTGTGTGGATGGCACCCAAGCGCGTGAGGGTGCCCCCCAGCTGGGCTTCTTCGGCCAGCTCTCGGGCGGCGCACTCCTGAGGGTCTTCGCCGGTCTCCAGCACACCTGCGGGCACCTCGTGGTGCATGCCGCCGCCCGCGTGGCGGTACTGATGCACCAAAGTGATGGTGTTGTCGTCGTGCCAGGGGACCACGGCAGCAGCGCCAGGGTGGCGGATGATCTCCAGCTCGACGGTGCGGCCATTGGGGAGCTGGGCCGTCTCCAGCCCGAGGTGGACAATGCGTCCGTCGTAGATGGGCCGTCGGGACATGGTGCAACCAGGCAAAAAAAAAGACGCCGAGCAAGAAGCCCGGCGTCTGAGATGCGGAAGGGGGGACTCGAACCCCCACAGGCATAGTGCCCACCAGATCCTGAGTCTGGCGCGTCTACCAATTCCGCCACTTCCGCAAGTGGAACACAGTGATGCGTGCGAGTCAGGAGCGGGTCAAGTCAATGAAGAAGCGACCATCCCTCAGCGCCCCCGCCGTCTATCGAGGTCTCACAAGGTGTCAAGTGGAAATGCATCGGTCTGCGGTTCGAGCCGGTAGATGCGGGTTCCACGGGTCTCGTGGATCAGTGTGGCCTGTTGCAGCAGCAGCTCGTTGAGGGTCTCAATCGGCCCGAGCAGCTCTCGCTGGAAGCGCCGCGCTTCGATGAACGGGTATTGGCTGCTCAGGAAGCCGGCCCGGCCGACCAGAACATGGGTCACACCGACATCTTGAAGTGCCGTGAGCGAGCGTGGGCCGCGGGTGAGGATCCAGAACCGGCTGGGCACGTGGTCTTCGACACTGCCGAGGACGGTGTCGCGGCCGATGAGCGAGGTCGACCAGTCAAAGAACAGCGCCACCCGGGCGTGTTCAGGGAGGTGGGCGCGGGCCCAAGCGGCGGCTTCCCAGGACACATGGTGGCGGGGGCCAAAGGCGTCGGGTGCCTCATGGCCGGTGGCCACGGGGAGCCGGTCCGCGGC
This sequence comes from Myxococcota bacterium, assembly GCA_942491145.1. Classification (GTDB taxonomy): domain Bacteria; phylum Myxococcota_A; class UBA796; order UBA796; family UBA2385; genus CAXQUZ01. The sequence continues at coordinate 247,041 of CALOBC010000039.1, forward strand.
GCGGTCGATTGCGGGGAAGATGTTCCCGGGAATGCCCATCAACAGGGCAGTACCGAGAATGACCCACAAGGGCCTGCGCCAGGAAGCTGGGGCGAGCGCGAGGGTAGCGGCTGCCCCAGCCGACACCAGAATCGGTAGCACCGGCAGCAAGTGGCGCAGCCAGTGGGGACCGGTGGCCCAGGCCAGGGCGCCGGTGGCGGCGATCACCAACAAGCGGCGCAGCTTGGGCCGGAGGGCACCGGCCAGCACAGCGGCAGCCACGAACGGGAGCATCACGGGGCTGAGGCGTCCCAGGAACCGAAAGCTGCCGGTGTCGGCCGTCATCACGGCGTTCCAGGGCAGTGCCGCCAGGGCCAGGAGGTCACGGCCAGCCCCGTACTTCTCCAGATAGACGAAGCGAAGAGTGTCGACAGCAGCGCCGTCGGCCTGGGACTGCCACCCGGCGTAGGGGAACAAGGGGTTCAGCCCCTCGGCCAGGTTCCGCAGCCACCAGGGACTCACCAGCAGGGCCGCGCCGACCCCCACAGCGATGCGCTGCCGCCACGTGAGCCGTGCGGCGAGGCCGGCACCGACCAGGCCGCCGGCCGCGGTGTACTTGATGCCGAGGGCACCGCCTGCGCTGAGCGCCAGCAAGACCGGGCGACCGCGCAGCGCAGCGTCGGCCGCTGCCAAGACAAGCAGCGCCGTCGGCAAGTTGTTTGCTGCGAGCCCCAGCTCCTGCAGCCAGCTCCAGCTCCCCATCAACGCCAGCACGGCGAGCAGCCCCGCGCCCGATTCCCCATGTTCGTCGGCGAACTGGGCGGTGAGGGCGACCAGACCCGCGCCCACCAGCGCGAGCAGGGCACGGACCCCGGAGCTACCGGCGGTGTCCAGCACCATCGCGAGCGGCAGGTGGAGGAGCATCGGTCGGCTGCCGTCGGGATGGAGCACGCCGCCGACCAGTCCGCCAGCGCGGAGCATCCGATCCGGGATGGCGAGGTGTTGGTAGAGCTCGTCGGTGTCCACGGCAGGGGCCAGCGCTTGCACCAGCCCGAACGCCAGGGCGCAACCGGCCAGGGTGGCGACTGCGGGCGTCACCTGGGGCAGCTTGGGCCGGGGGGCCAGCAACCACCCGCCCGCGAGCAGCACGCCAAGGCCCAGGATCGGCCCGGTGGAGAGCAGACCGGTGATGCCGAGGACCAGCCCGCCACCGCCCCAGAGCACCAGGCCGAGGGACGCACTGTGCAGCCAGACTCCGGGGCCCTCGCTGGTGTCTGGGTCGACGCGGAAGACCAGCGCGCGGCCCGCGCCGAGGACGGACAGTGTCCAGAGCGCAGCAATGGCGAGGGACCGGGCACCGGCGAGGCCCGCGTCTGCCATGATGGGCATGCGGGGGTCTTCAGGGAGCGCGAAGACCGCAGCCACCGCGGCCACGAGGCCCACCAGCACCGTCGCCACCGCCAACGCCCGGTCGCGGGCGGTGGTGTTCACTGCGAAGGCGCGGTGTAGAGCATCAGCCGGTCACCCTCTCGGTACAGCAGCCACGGCCCATAGCGCGATGGGTGCTGCTGGTGCCCGGGGGCCCGCACGGTCATGCCATCGGAGCACCGCAGGTCGATCCCGTTGCTCGCCGTGCGCTCTTCCCAGCAGGCTGTCCCCTCCCAGAGGGTGGGCGGTGCCGAGAATCCCGTCTCTGTGGGGATGATCGTGCGCTCATGGGTCTGAGCACTCCAGATCACCAGGGCTTGGTCTTCCACCCAAGCGAGGTGAGTGGCGCTGCCGACCACATGGCGCTGGTGGCCGGGCCCCCCGGAGAGCACCTGGGGACCGAGATCGCCCGTCAGGTCGATCCACTGCACATCTTCGTCGCCATCCTGCTCGGTGACCCAGGCGACGACGGGCCAGGACAGCGCCGGTGGGTACCAACCTCGAGCGGTCGTCGGCCACTTCCGGCGGGTGCGCTCCGTCGCGGGAAAGGCCTGAATGTGGCCATCCACGAGCACCGCGATGTGCTCCCCGTCCGTCGCCGCAGGCGCACTGAGCGTGCCGTGAATGGCCACCGCTCCCACAACCTCGCGCACTCCGTCACGCCGCAGCAGGAACAGCCCGCCATCCCGTGAAGGACCATACAGCGCGCTGTCGGCGAGGCCGGGCCGGGGGAGGGGGCGGGGCAGGGTGACCCGGTCACCGCTCGGAATGTGCACGGCGCCGGTGACCTGACCCCCTCGGGCGCACTCCACGATCCAGGGCCCGGCCAGTGCAGGCAGCCGGGGATCGGTGCAGTCCGACGCGATGTCGTAGACCGGAACGGACAGACCCTCCGCTCCGATAGCTGCGCCGGCGAAGGCGAGCGTCCCGAAGAGGAGGGTTTGAGTCACGACCATCGAAGCAGCGCCGATGCTCAGGTTCCGGTGGCTTCCTCGACGCCACAGCACTCCACGGTGTGGGTGACGATGGACGTCGCCACCGCGCCGGTGCAGTCGGTGACCGTGAGCTGAAACTCGTAGTCGGTGGACTCGCAGGCGCCGGGAGCCGAGGGGGCCGCATCGCTGAGCGTCGCGGTGGTGTGGAGCGCCGTTGGGTCGTCGATGTCGGCCGACGTCGCGCTCAACAGGGTCCACTGGTAGAGCAGCGGGTCGCCGTCACCATCGTTGGCGGCAGCATCGATGGTGAGCTCGATGGTCTGCTCAATGCAGTCTTCGCACACGTAGGTGTAGCCGGACTCACGGCACTCCGCGTCACCCCCCACAACCATCAGCCCGGTGCCGGCGGTTGCGGTGGGGGAGCTGTTGTAGCTGCGCTCGGTGGCGGTCAGCGTCGACAGCGCCGGCGTCGACCAACTGACGCCGTCATAGACCGTCAGAGCGATGGTGTAGTCGCCCGCTTCGTCGGGGTAGAACACCGGCGTGGCCGAGGTGGTGTCGTCGAAGTTGGCGTCCGTGGCGGTCGACACGTTGGGCTTGTCTTCCAGCCACCACTTGAAGACCAGTGGGGAGCCGTTGGGGTCGAATGAGTCCGACCCATCCAGCTCGATGCCGCTGCAGTCTTCACCATCGAGTGCCTCGGCGGTGATCGCGACCGGCGGGGCTTCGGTGGTGGAGCTGACCTTGACCACAGCCACGTCGGGCGTGGATCGGCTGAGGCCATTGTCGACGACCAGTGCGACGACGTACACCCCGCCCACGTCGGCCGTGAAGCTCGATGCGGCGCGATCGGCATTGTCGAGATCCGTCAGCCCGCTGGTCGCAGGGACGGACGAGAATGTCCAGTTGTAGCTGAGCTCGCGACCGTAGGGGTCGTAGCTGCGGGAGCCGTCGATGGTGAACAGGTCACCCTCGGTGCCTTCCTGATCGATGCCCGCGTTGGCAATGGGCACGGAGCCGTCCTGGATCTCGACAATCACCGTGTCGGTGTTGGAGTCGAGTCCTTCGGTGTCTTCCACGTACAGCTGGACCACGTAGGTGCCGGCCAGATCGGGCAAGAACGACGTGACCGCGTCCCGGGAGTGGTTGTTGTCCAGCGACCAGCCTTCTTCGGCCGCGTAGGCCGAGCCCAGGGGCGCGAAGTCGAAGCTCCAGTGATAGACAATGGGGTCGCCATCGGGATCGTAGGAAGCGCTGCCGTTCAGCTGGATCGGCTGATCGGCCGTCTGGAGAATGTCCGCACCGGCGTCGGCGATGGGTGCTTGGTTGAGCACCTTGTCGATGATCTCGTTCTCTGGTGTTGAGCAGCCAATCAGGGCGAGCGGCAACAACAGTGCTCGGAGGGCGAGGGGACGCATGAAATCTCCGGGGGCCGGATCACAGAGGAGTCGCGGCGGCGGCGGTGCGGGCGGGGCCGGTGGGGGAAGCAGGCTGGGGAGGCCTAGGGCTTCTCGCCGGTGCAAGTATACGTCAAGGCCACCGTGTCGGACGCGGAGTTTGCGCAGTCGGACACAGACAGGACCACCTCGTACTCCGTGGTGTTGCCCGTCTGGTAGGTGGCCGGCTGGGCCGGGAGCGTCGCGTCGGTGATGGCGCTGTACCGGTTGTGGAAGTGCACAGACGCGGTGGACTCGTCCCACTCGTAGGTCATCGGGTCGCCGTCCGGATCGAACGACTGGCTGCCGTCCAGCTCGATGTCGAGCGCCTGGCAGTCCGGGCAATCCCAGACATAGGACGAGGACTCGCAGTCCACTTCCTTCTCGATCAGTACGTCTTCACCGGCGTTTGCGGTCGGCGCGTCGTTCGTGGCGTTGAGGTCCACCGTGAACTGGACAAGGTCCGGCGCGGACCAGCTCGTGCCGTCGGTGACCTGCAGCTGGAGCAGGTAGGTGCCGTCGACGTCCCACGTGAACTTCGCGTCGGGGCTGGTCGGGTCATCGAAGTTGTCGTCGGTTGCGGTGCTCTCGGCGGGGATGCGCACCACCGTCCACAAGTAGGTCAGCTCTTCGCCGTCGAGGTCGTACGAGCCCCAGCCGTTGAGCTGGAAGGGCTGTTCGGCGCAGACGCCGAATTCTTCGCTCGCGCCGGCATCGGCGATCGGCAAGCGGTTGGCGGAGGCGACGTTGACGGCGCAAATGTCAGGGTCTGAGTAGAACGCGCCGTCCGAGACGACCAAGCTGACGGTGTAGATGCCGTCACACTCGGGCACAAACGTGGGGCTGGGACCGCCCGAGTTGTAGAGGTCGTCCGTGGTCTGGGAGGAGCACGCGGGCGCGCCCGTCATGGCCCAGTAGTACTCCAGCACCGCGCCTTCTGGGTCATTGGATGCGGAGCCGTCGAAAGTCAGCGAGGCCCCCACCGCACCGGTCAAGTCAGGGCCGCAGTCCGCCACGGGGGCCGCGTCACCGACCGCAATGGACATGACCGCGTAGTCGGGCGCGCTCTCAGCGGACTCGTCGCTGACCCGCAGCTCGACGACATAGTCGCCCGCAACATCCGGCACGAAGCTGGGCTTCACGGCGTCGATCGTCCGGTTGTCGGTGAGCGCGGTGCCGTCCACCGCTGATCCCGCAGGCACCGACACAAAGTTCCAGTCGTAGACCGCGGAGTCGGCGTACCGGGCGCAGAACAAGCTGCCCGTGCCATCGAGCTGGACTGGACCGCCAAGCAAGAGCGACTGATCTTCACCCGCGTTGGACGCGGGCAGGTTGGTGTCGCAGGGGGCCGCGGAGTCCGTGGCGTCGCCTTTGCCGGCACAGCCAGACGTAGCGACGGCAAATAGCGCGAGGATTGAGGCTGTTGGCAGTGCCAGGCGCATGGAGGGCTCCGAGTGGGGGCTGGGGTGCCCAGAGCAAAGAGGGCGGTGGTGGGGCAGTGTAGAGACTTTGTGTGCAAGTCGTCAATATGCGGAGGCCATCGTCACACTTGGGCGACGGGGATTTGGCGCCCGGAGGTGAGAAATGGTCGGCTGGTCATCTCAGGGCGGATGCGGGAGACACCGCTTCCGCCACCCACTGTGCACCCGGTTAGGATGACCGGCTGTGCCACTGGTTTCGATCGGCCTGACCCGAAGCCCATATCCCTGTCGGCGTGCCAGGCGATGGGTTCCTGCTTGCCCCCCTGTTGCCGCGGGCGCCGTGGGGATTACACACCGCGCGCCGCCGAGCTGTCTCCGCGGTCTCCCTCCTCATCTTGTGGCAGGCGACCGGGCCGATGGGCGACACACGACACTCCTCCCCCCTTGGTGGGGAGGGCCCCCCGCAGCGGGGGTCAGCACGGAGCAATGGCCATGGGCTGGTTCGACTGGATGACAGGCGGCGAAGAAGGTCAGCTAAAGCGGCACGCCAAGCGGGTGAAGAACCTGAACAGTCAGGCGGAAGACCGCGTGGCGTCGATGCACTGGCTGGCGGAACACGGCACCGAAGAGGCGGTCATTGGCCTGCTCGGGCGGTTCACGATCAACTACGAGCAGCGGATGAAGGACGGCCAGGAAAAAGACCTGACCTACGCGCTGCTGCGGAGCATGGACATTGCGGTGGTGGGCCCTGCGGTCCGCAAGTGGGTGCGCAAGAACGACGCGTTCGCCCGTCCCATCAGGCTGATCGACGAGATGGAGGGTGCCGAGTCGGCGGTCGACGTCTTGCTCGACATGCTGGGCCGTGAGGTCGATCCCTTCAAGACCAAGAAGAAGCGCGAGATCCTCATCAAGCTCGCGGACTACCTGGACGCTCGCATCGTGGAGCGGGTGCCGGCTTGCCTCGACGACTTCGACGAGGGCATCCGCTATGCCGCGGCCGAGGCGCTGTTGTCCCAGGATGACGACTCCGACATGGTCCGGCAAGAGCTGGCCAAGGCGCTCGGTCGCCGCGACGAAGAGTCCAATCGCTTGAGGGTGCGCCTCGCGGAGGCCTTCCACAAGCGCAGCTGGACCCTGGGCGAGTACGTCGAAGCGATCGACGAGCGGCCGCCGGTGGGCTGGGCCGTTCGCGGTGACCGCATCATCCCCGTGTGAGGGGGCGGTCGGTTCGCTGTTGGGGTCGTTCGCTGGGCGGACGGCCTTCTTTTTTGTGCGGGCGGGCTCTCGGACGGCGCGCCGCGGCTTCAGAACACGTAGAAGCGCTCGTCGTAGCAGGCGCCATTGTCGATGGCGTTGCACTCTTCGTCGACAATGCACTCTTTGAGCTCGCCCCAGCCATCGGCCAGCTCGGGGTCTTCCCACGTGGTCTCGAAGAGCGACTCTTGTTCTTGGCAAGCCGCTTCGCAGTCCTGCTGGCCCCAGCCGGGCGTGTTCAGATCGCAGTCCAGCAGCTTTCGGCACGTGCGCGCACAGTTTGGCTCGCATCCGGCCAGGAAAGCGGCGCCAGCCAGTGCGGCCGACAAGGAGAGAATTCGCGTCACGACGGCAATGTCCGGGTTGTGCTCGACAGCGGCGGCGCAAGTCGAGCGTTCGACCCCGTACCACGTCCTCGCAGACGGCGCCCCCAGACCCGTGGGGGGGCGGACAACGTCCCGACCCCGGGGCGGCTCAGATGCCGATGCCCGAGCAGTAGCCTTCCTCAAGCTTGAGACAGGCGTTCTCATCCACGCAGTCCATCCACAGTGCCGCTTCCCGGTCATTCTCGATGGTCAGGCTCTTGTCGGAGGGCGTGAACTCATTGGGCTTGTACTCGGGCCGGATCTCTCCGGTCGCATCCAAGGCGTTGTCGCACGTGGTGTTGCACTCCCGGAGGAGCTGCTCACGGGACACGCCGGGCACCTGAATGTCACACTCATTCTCGGAGTAGAGCTTCAGGCACGAGCTCTGGCAGTCCGGGCCGCATGCCGCAAGGGTGCTGGTGACAGCGACCATGGCGAGGGTGAGTACCGGGCGGAGGGCGGCAGAGAGGTCCATCGGAGATCCGGCGGCAGTAGAACAGCAGACGCACGGCGGGAAGCCGTTCGGAAGCGGAAGGCAGGCTAATCCTCCCGTGGCGTGGGCGTCAATCCGAGTCGGCGATGGGGAACGGGTCCGGGCTGCAGGGCGGGGGCAACGAAGGGGTTAGGCGACGGGTGCGGAGGACTGGCCTCCACGGAGCGGTCTTGCACGTCCTTCACGTCACTCCCTACTTCCCGCCGACGTGGGCCTATGGCGGCATCCCGCGCATTGTGGACGGGCTGTCCCGCGCCTTGGCCGACCAGTCGGTGGACGTCACCGTGCTCACCACGGACGCCTTCGACGGCACCCGGCGCAGCGACGAGGCGGGCGATCGGATGCACCACGGTGTGCGGGTCTTGACGCTCTCCAACGTCAGCAATCGTCTCGCGTATCGGCACCAGCTCTTTGTTCCCCGGGGGGGGCGCGAAGCGATGGCGAAGCTGGACCACCACCACCCCATCGACCTCGTGCACATGCACGGCCACCGCCACCTGCTCAACAACATCGCGCTGCGTTGGGTGGGGGCTCGCGCCCGCGACAATCGCGTGGTCCCGGTGGTCTTCACGTCCAACGGCACCCTGCTCCGGCATGAGCGCAAGGTTGGTGTGAAACTGCTGTGGGACCTCGCCGTGGCGGGGCATGTGCCTGGGGCAGCCGACGCCTGCATTGCGGTGAGCGCCGCCGATGTGGCGGCCCATCGTCAAGCCGGCATCCCGGCCGAGCGCATCCACCGCATCCCCAACGGGCTGGACCTCGCCGAGTTCTCTCCGCTGCCGGAGCGGGGTCGCTTCCGTCGCGCACACAACCTTGGCAATGGCCCATTGGTCGTGTTTTTGGGGCAGGTGTCTCCGCGCAAGGGTGTGGAGCACTTGGTCCAAGCCTTCCGCGGTGGGGGGCCAGAAGGCGCCACGCTGGTGATTGCCGGCAACGACATGGGCGGGATGGCGGCGGCCCGGGCGCAGGCGGACGGCGCGGTGCACTTTGTGGGCCTGCTCGAGGGTCCGGCGCGGCTGGAGCTGCTCGCCGACGCCGACGTGCTCGTCTATGCGGGAAAGACCGAGATCTTCGGCCTGGTCCCGTTTGAGGGCCTGCTGTGCGGTGCGCCCGTGGTGGTGGCCGACGACTGCGGGTGTGGCGAGATCATCCGGGAAGCGGGTGCGGGGCTGCTCGTGAAGCACGGCGATGTGGAGGGCATCCGGGCCCGCATTCGCACGCTGCTGCGAGACCGGGTCGCGGCCTCGGCGATGGTCCGTCGGGGCCGCCGCTACATCGAGGCCCACTTGGGCTTTGGGGTCGTCGCCGCCCGCCACCGCGAGCTTTATGCGACCCTGTGTGGCGCTCCACCGCCCCGCGGTCCCCCCATCCCCTCCTGAGCTGGCGAGATCCCCGTGCGCTCTGAGCTTCTGCGACGTCGTCTGCTCTGGCTGGGCCTCGTGGTGCTGGTGCTGGTGCCCTACATTGCGCCGGGTGTGGACATCCTCGACGCGCCGTTTGTCTATGACGACAAGGTCGAGGTTCTCGGCAATCGGGCGATCCGCATCTTTGAAGAGTGGCGCACCATCCTCGGATACAATGTGTCGCGGCCGCTGCTGATGCTGTCGTACGCCGCTGACTTCCACCGGTCGGGCCCGGATCCGGCCGGCTACCACGTGAGCAGCCTCCTGGTGCATGCGCTGGCGATGCTGGGGGCGCTCGGGCTGGCCGAGGCACTGGCCCGACTGATGGGGCTGCAGCGACCGCTGATGCGGGCCGCCGCGATCGTGCTGGTGTGGGCCATTCACCCGATGTGCACCGAGTCGGTGACCTACGTGACGGGGCGGTCCGAGGCGCTGTGTGCGGTGTTTGGCTTCGCGGCGCTGGCGGCGTGGGCCCGGGCGCTGCTGGCGGAGCGAGACGGCGATGGTCAGGGTGGGCTGGTGTGGCGGGGCCTCGGGATCTTGGCATTCTGTGGGGCGGCCGCGAGCAAAGAAGTGGGTGTGATGGTGCCCTTCGCAATGATCGCGATGGAGCTGTCCCTGGGCCCCGGGGACTCGCTGACGGCCCGCCTGCGCAAGAGCCGGTGGCTCACATGGGTGCCGTCGCTGGCGCTGATCGTGGGCGCGGTGGTGCTTCGTGCATCATCGGCAGAGCAGCTCATCCCCCAGGAAGTCGAGCGCACGCTGTCGGTCCAGCTGACCACGTCCGCCGAGGTCTGGCGCCACTATGTGCAGCTGTGGCTGGTTCCGGTGGGCCAGACCATCTTGCACCACCAGACCGACGTGGCGCTGGCTTCCGGCCGTGGGGCGCTCGCGTGGGGCGTGTGGGGCGCCATGCTGGTCGGGGTGGTGATGGTGTGGCGCCGCAAGCCGGCGGTGGGGTGGGCGCTGCTGTGCGCCGGCCTGTTCTTGATCCCCTCCACGTCCTTCGTCTCACTCAAGGAGCACATGGCGGAGCACCGGGCCTACCAAACGGGCTTCTGGCTCTGTCTCGCCGCAGGTCTTGCGCTGCCGGCGCAGCCCAAGGTTCGGGTAGTGCCCGTTGTTGCGGTGCTGGTGGTTGTTCTCGGGGTAGCCACCGGCGCGCGAAACCGGGTGTGGAACAGCGAGCTCGCCCTGTGGCAAGAAGCCGCCCGTCGCAACCCGGACAGCCAGGAAGCTTGGTACGGACTGGGCGACGCAGCGCGGTTTGCCCGGGACTGCACCCGTGCGGCACCCGCCTACCAGAAGGTGGTGGAGCTCGACGCCAGCTACCTCGACGCCTGGAACAACCTGGGCATCTGTCGGGCCCAGCTCGGCGACGAAGACGGTGCCCGGGAAGCGTGGCTGGGCGCACTTCGACAGCGACCCAGCTACTGCCGGGCCCACACCAACCTGGGGTCCCTCGCGTATCGCCAGCGCAAGTGGGATGAGGCCAAGGTGGAGCTGCGCAGCTCGCTGGCCTATTGCCCCGAGAACACCGTTGCACACTGGCTCTTGGGGAATATCTACTATGGGCCCCAGCGGGATGTGGAGAAGGCCCTCATCCACTACGAGACCCTGGTCGCCATCGATCCCCGCTTTGAGCACGCGGGGCTCGCCAAAGAGCGGATTCTCGAGCTGACGTGGTGACCGTGCTCAGCCCGCGACGGCCCACCGCCCCATCGCTCTGGCCAACCGCAAGGCTTCGCTGACCGAGCCACTGGCGACCGCGTCCGAGGCCAAGCGACCCAGCGCCCGGGGCCGCAGGTAGAAGCCGGCCCAGGCCCCACGGAGCAGCCGCGCCAGCTCTTCGGGGGGCAGATCGGTGAGCGTTGCCCGGTCTTGGTCGGCGTCCACGGGGTTGTTGACGCCGGTGCCCGAGGGCCGGCCGTGCTGGGCGAACAGGGGGGTGCCCGGCATGGCGACAAGGGTGCTGAACTGGACGTAGTCGGCGTTGAGCTCGTGGCAAAAGCGCACGGTGCTGGCCACGTCCGCCGACGACTCGCCCGGGGCCCCCAAGATGATGTAGGCCAAGGAGCGCAGCCCCGCTTCTCGGGTGGCAGCGAAGGCACTCGGGGCTTGGTCGACGGTGACGTCTTTGCGCAGGAGCTTGAGCGTCTCGGCGTTCCCGCTCTCCACCCCGTACGCGACGGTGCGGCAGCCAGCCCGGCGCATCAGTCGCAGCAGGGTGGGGTCCACGCCATCCACCCGACCCTCGCACTTCCACTCGACGTCGAGGCCCCGCCTGAGGATCTCTTCGCAGATCTCCACCACCCGCTGGCGGCGCAGCGTGAAGTTGTCGTCGTAGAAGTTGACGAACCGGGCCCCGTGGACTTGGACCACTTCTTCGAGCTCGTCCACCACATCCGCCGCCGCCCGCGCCCGCCATCTGGAGCCACTGACGCTCTTGTCGCAGAAGGAGCACCGATACGGGCAACCCCGGCTGGTGATCATCGTTGCGAAGCCTCGCCGGGTCGCGAACAGGTAGCGGTAGCGGTCGTTGGGCAGCAGGTCCCGGGCGGGAAAGCGGATGCGGTCGATGTCTGGAAATTCTGCCGTGCGAAATGGTGCGCCGGCCACACGGACACCCGGCGGTGGGTCCCCTGGGGAGCCCGCTTCCCACCAAGCCAGCAGCGCCACGGCGATGTCTTCGCCCTCGCCGATGACGGTCGCGTCCACGTCGGGCATCTCGTCAAAGACTGCCTCGCCCGTCGCCGTCGGGTGGGGCCCGCCGAGCACGATGTGTTGGACGTAGGGGCGGGCGATGGCAGCAGCACGCGCGGCCACATCGGCCACTGGGGTCATCGCGGACAACCCGAGAACGTCCGGTTGGCGGGTCTTCAGCGCGTCTTCAAACGCTTGCCAGGACCAGTTGAGGGCCCGAGCGTCGATCAGCTCCACGTCGTGACCGACCGCGCGCAGCGCACTGGCGACATAGGCCAGCCCCAGCGGCGGCACACACAGACCCGGCTCGGTGGCGGTGCGACGGGGAGGACGGGCAAGCAGGACACGCATCGGGCGGGGCTCCGGGCCGTCTTCACCCTATCGGAGCGGATGGGGCGCGCTGCCCATGATTCCCTGTTCGGGGGAAGATGCTGTCGCGTGGCGGCGCCGGGGAATGCGGCCTGCGAGGAATGACTCTCGGCCCGCCTCGGTCGCCAACCGCATCGCACGGGCCATGCGCACCGGGTGTCGGGCGCCAGCGATGGCCGTGTTGAGCAACACGCCGTCGGCACCGAGCTCGAAGGCTTGCACAACATCGGCGGGGCTGCCGAGGCCCGCGTCGACAATCATCGGGCAGCTCACCAGCTCCCGGATGAGGGCGAGCGTGGACGGTGCCATCAGCCCGAGGCCGCTGCCAATCGGGGAAGCGAGGGGCATCACCGCTGCACATCCCAGGTCTTCGAGCCGCTGGCAGACCACCGGGTCGTCCGGGCAGTACGGAAGCACCGTGAAGCCTTCCCGAACCAGAATTCGCGCGGCTTCGAGGGTGCCCTCCGCGTCGGGCCACAGCGTTCGTGGACACCCGATGACCTCGAGCTTCACCAGGTCTGTGTTCAGCAGCTCGCGGCCCAGACGTGCCGTCAGCACGGCATCTTCAGGGGTGTAGCAACCGGCTGTGTTGGGCAACAGGCGGATGGCTGCGCGGTTGATAAAGTCGAGCACGCCTTGGCCGGCGGGGGCATTGAGATCCACGCGGCGCAGGGCCACCGTCACCAGCTGGGTGCCGCTGGCTTCGTGACACTCTCGCATCACCGAGTAGTCGGGGTACTTGCCGGTGCCCACCAGCAGCCGACTCTCGAAGACATGCTCACCGAACCGCAGCGGACCTAGGCCGGCACCGTCCGCGTCGATGGGATCACCCAGACCAGCGAGAGTGTCGTCCAGTGCGATGTCGTCGTGGAATGGCGGCGGGCTGGCAGATGTTGGCACGGGACCTCCTGGAGGTGGCGTCGGGCTATCGCGGGCGGGACGGGGTCGCGACCGCTCCAGCGGGAGGGCATCCTGGGGCCGACGTGTTGCAGCCCGGTGATCCGTCCGCTGCGACGGACTGCACCACGGGACACCCTGTGGACGCGGAATTAAGGAGACGCCATGAGACAACCACTGTGCGGCCTGATGGGGCCACGGTCGAGGGGGCCAAGGCATCTCGGTGTGCCCGGTCGCTCCGCCGTCCTCCTCGGGGCCATCCTCGCGATGGGCTCCGTCGCCTGCATCGACGAGAGTGCCGTTGACAGCGGTGTTGCGGTCGCGCCCGATCCCTACGATGTCACCGTCCAGTGGGAAGAGCGTGGGGTCCGCGTGAAGTGGACCGGTGGTGATCGGTTTCGCTTCGGCATGGCGGAGCACGGCGAAGCACCGGGCCGCTGGACGGGCGAAGACTGCGCGGTGGGCGGGACCTTGGGTTCGGGTGTCCAGACGACCGTGTGTCACGAGATTCAGGGGGAAGCACTGCTCCGGTACGGCGCCGACCCGAGGGCGGTGGTGCCGGGCTTGTCGACCGCGTTTCATCCAAGCGATGCGGGGGGTCCGCCGGGCGCGCGCACCATCGAAGAGTATGCCCGGGGCACGAGCTATCTCCTGGAAGTGGGCGGGCGCTGCTATCGGTGGAACGCGGGCGCAGAAGCGTACTCGCCCTGGGACGGCTGCGAGGCTTGGTAGGACGCGCCTCATGGATCCCGTCCACGTCGGCGTGGTGAGGGATCGACGGCTGGGCTGGACAGGCTGCGCAATGGCGCCGCTCGGGGCCCTCGCATAGGTCGGGGCACCACCGGGAGCTGCCCCATGTCCCCACGCAAGATCAAAGTGCTCACCGTCTTCGGCACCCGTCCCGAAGCCATCAAGATGGCGCCGCTGGTGCGAGCCCTCGACGAAGACCCTCGCTTCGACGGTCGCGTGTGTGTGACCGCGCAGCACCGCGACATGCTCGACCAAGTGTTGGACCTGTTCGAGCTGAAGCCCCACCACGACCTCGATCTGATGCGTCCGGGCCAGACCCTACATGGGCTGACCGCGCGGGTGCTCTCGGGGCTTGAACCTGTTCTTCGTGACGAGAAGCCTGATGTGGTGATGGTTCACGGTGACACCACCACCACTCTCGCGGCCACCCTGGCATCCTTCTACAGCCGGGTGCCGGTGGGCCATGTCGAAGCGGGCTTGCGCACCGGTGACCTGACGGCGCCATTTCCTGAAGAAGCCAACCGGGTGCTGGCCGACAAGCTGTGTGCGCTTCACTTTGCGCCCACGACGGGGTCTCGGGATGCGTTGCTGGCGGAGGGCTACAGTGCCAAGACCATCACCGTCACGGGCAACACCGTCATTGACGCGCTGCTGTGGGTGCGGGACCGGGTGTCGGCGGATGCATGGTCCGACAACCCTGGGTTGTGGGGCACAGCCTTGGACGCGCTTCAAGATGATGATGCCCGAGTGATTCTGGTCACGGGTCATCGCCGAGAGAGCTTTGGCCAGGGCTTCATCGACATCTGCACGGCCCTGCGCCGCCTCGCCGAGCGCTACCCCGACGTACACATTGTGTACCCGGTGCACCTCAACCCCAATGTGCAGGAGCCCGTGAACCGGTACTTGAAGGGCCTGGGCAATGTGCACTTGCTGCCGCCCCTCGACTATCGGCCCTTCGTGCGCCTGATGGACCGCGCCACGCTGATCCTCACGGACTCGGGCGGCATCCAAGAAGAAGCGCCCAGCCTGGGCAAGCCGGTGCTGGTCATGCGGACGGTGACCGAGCGCCCCGAGGGTGTGGCTGCGGGCACGGTGAAGCTCGTGGGCACCGACGTGGACACCATTGTGGACGAGATCACGCGGTTGCTGGACGACCCAGAAGCCTACGCCGCGATGCACCTCGCCCACAATCCATATGGAGACGGTCGGGCCTGCGCCCGCATCCTGGACGCGCTGGCCGCAGCGGCCCTGTAGGCGCCCGTGTCCACCCCCCCGCCGCAACCCCCCGCCGAGCCCGGCGCTGAAGCTGCCAGAATTGCCGGTGGGAGCGCCCTTGTCCTGGCCGGCGGGCTGTTGGACCGGGGGCTGCGCTTTGTCCTGAACTGGTACCTCGCGGGCGCCCTTGGTCCGGCCAGCTTTGGCTTGGTCGCCTGGGCCAGCACTTGGGTCGCCACACTGGCGAGCTTTGCCCCCCTCGGACTCGACACGGGCATTGTGTTGTTTGTGGCCCGGTACCGGAAGACCCAGGACCGTGCCCGTGAGAAGGGCGCGCTGCTCTTTGGTCTCGTCATCAGCGTGGTCATTGGACTGGTCTGTGCGGCGGCGCTGGGCGGAGTTGCGATGGCATGGATCGACGACTCAGATCGCGCCCAAGCGTTGTTGTGGTCAGCGCCAGCGGTGGCGCTGTGGACGCCGTTGTTGTTTGTCGTGGGCAGCATTCGTGCGGTCAAAGACATGCGGCTGAGTGTCATCGCCTACCAGGTGGTGCTGCCAGTCGTGCTCCTCGGGGGCAGCGTCGCCGCGGTGATGTCGGGGTTGGGGGTGACCGGTGCGCTCGGCGCGCTGTCCGTGGCCACGTTGGCCTCCCTGGCGACGGGTGTTGTGTTGGCCTTGCGTCACCACCGGGGCTTGCTCACGGATCGCAGCATCGTGCCCCACTGGGAGCCCGGGAAGCTCCTGAAGTTCAGCATTCCCCAGGGGCTCACCGCGGCCGCTTTTCGGCTGAACACCTACATGGACTTGCTGATGTTGGGCGCCCTGGCCTCAAACACCGACGTCGGGGTCTACAAGATTGCGGCGAGCCTGGCGGCGTTTGGGTCCATCCCCAGCAATGCCGTGGCGAGCATGTTCAACCCATTCATCGCCGAGCTTGTGTTTGTGAAGGAGTTCGTGCGTCTTGACCGCTTGCTCAAGACGGTGACCCGCTGGCTAATCCTGTTTTCGGCACCGGTGTATCTGGTGCTGTTGGTGCTGCCCGATGTCATCCTGGGCATCTATGAGCCGGCCTATATTGTGGCCTTGATGCCGCTTGTGTTGTTGGTGGGTGGACAGGCGGTCCAGACCGCGTGCGCCCCAACCATGCGCTTGATTCCCATGTCGGGCCACTCGATGTTGAATCTCGTCAATGGCGTGGTGGCACTTGTTCTCAATGTTGTGCTCAACGCGGTGCTCATCCCCAGGATGGGCGCGGAAGGTGCGGCCTGGGCGACGGGCATCACGCTGGCGGCATGGTCGGTCTGGCGGGTGGTGGAGGTGCGGCACCTGTTGTCTTGCTTCCCCTTCGACTGGCGCAGCGGGGTGTTGTTGGTCACGACAACCGCGGTGGCGTTTGGTGCATGGCAGCTCGGCCCGGCGGTGCTGCCCCGCGTGCTGGGGTGTGCAGCGGGCCTGATGGTGCTGGCAGTGGTGTCTATGGTCGTGTCGCGGACCCCCGAGGATCGGGCGCTGTGGGCGAGGGTGCGGCGACGGATACCCGGGCTGCGCTGAGGGGCAGGCTGACCCGGCGCAAGCGCTCCCCATCGAAGACTTGGAGCGTGGCGTCGACCTCGGTGGCGCTGGCCCGAACTTGGATGCTGGGGCCATCCTCGACAGGGGCGCCGGGGGTGCGGCGGCGGACCCGCAGATCGCTGGGGAGGCTGCCAAACTGGGCGATGAGGGAGTCGGCGACTTCTTGGGCCAGGACCTCGACGTCGGTGTCCGCCAGCGTGGGGGCTTCCACGGCGATGAGGGTGGTGGCCCCCGGCGCTGTTGCGGCGACCAGGAATGCCGCGTGTGGACCGGGCACCCTGTCCAACCGAGAGAGCCCTTCAGCACGCAGTTGCAGGCGGGCACCCGCGCCGGTCTCTCGGGCCATGGCGGGCCCTTCGACTGCTGCGGTGAGCAACGTGCGCACCTCGTCGGGACACAGCGGCGGGGTGAGCGTCAGCGCGATGGGCAGTGCCGCTCGAAGCAGCCCGCGCTCGGCCCGGGTGCGGGTGCCGGTGACGGGGAGGTTGGCGCGGTGAATGCTGATTGAGACGGCGTTCCAGGGGACTGGGGAAGGCTCGCCGCCGTCTTCCACCCGCCGTCGTGTGCCCAGGTTGCGCACAAGCGGGGGGGCGCTGAGGCCGGCAGGCAGCAGAAAGCGGGTCTCGCCCCACCGCAGCTCGGGCCGGCGGGTGCCGTTGGGCCCATGGCCGGGCACAACGCGAGGCTGGGCAGCGGGGATGGGCATGACCGAGAGCCACCGCCCGTCCCACGTGAGCACACCTCGGGCGAGCAGCCACTGTCCCATCGGCAGCGGCACGTGGCGGTCCAGCCGGAGCGTGCGCAGGATGCCCGCAAAGCCAATGAGGGTGAGCGTGAGGCCGAGCCACGTCAGCGCCGTGTGGACCAGGCTCCAGGTGATGGCGTCCCCCGCGAACCGGGCGAGGTGGACTGGGAATGCCTCCGGAGTGCTGACGGTCACGGCACCCACGGCCACCAGTGCCAGCCAGAGTGCTTCCGGAGGTGTGGCCAGCGGCGTGTGGGCCAGCACACCGGCGGGCGTGGGTTCGGTGAGCGCGTCCACCAGGGCGATCTGGGCGTCGCCGGGGAGCTGGTGCCATCGACAGCGGCCCGCGGGCGGCGCGTCTGGCAGGGAAGGGGCAGTCATCGGGTCCCTCATGAGCAGGACCGTCAGGCCGCCGCGAGGGCGCCACTGTACCGGTCAGGCGAGCGCTTCAGGTTGTCGGAAGCGGCGCTGCACCGGGCGGACTGGCCACGTCCTGCGTCAGGTCAGGGGATGGGTGGGGCTGAGTGGACTGCATGGGCCGGTCTTCTGCTGAAGGAGTCGGCGCTTCTGGTCGAGATGGGGGCACGAACGTCGCTTCACGCGGGCATTGTGTGTCCGCTGTCGAGTGACCCCTGGGGGTACCTGGGGCGAAGAATTCCTTGGAAGGTCCGTTCATCGATCGTGGGTGCTGTTGCCGTTGTGTTTTGCGAGTGGGGTCGCCTGTTCGGGCAAGTCGTCAGACACCGGGCCAGGAAGCGCTGACGGCAGCGACGGCGCGGACGGCGGCGATGGTGGCTCCGGAACCGCGCCCGATGCAGCCACAGACCTGTCGGGTGTGGCGATCTCCCCAACCCAGGCCGACTTGGCCGGGACCGACAACGCCACAGACGAGACCGGTTTCCGCGTCGAGCGCAGCCCCGCGGGTGCCGAGGCCTTCATGGAGATCGGCACGGTGGATGCGGATGCCACCTCCTTTTCCGATGTCGCTGCGCCAGGCGGCAGCGTCGAGTACCGGTTTGTGGCCGTCAATGACACGGGGGACGAGGCGCCCAGCAACAGCGCGCTGGTGCACCTTCCCTTGGGTGCTCAGGCGGCCACCCACTCGATCGACATGAACTCGATGGCCGTCACGATGGTCACCCAACCGGCCAACTCCACGCTGGGCGGCTCGGCCACATGGTCCGGGACGGGCACCCCCCTCGAGCTGACGGTGGGCGCCACCAACGATGTGAATCGCTTGGTGTTTAACCTCAAGGGTGTGGTCCGGTCCGTCAACGAGGGCACGGCAACCGCCACGGGCACGTACGATGGCGCCCCCTACACCTACTTTGGGGCCAACCGCATCGAAGTGGGCGAGACCCGCGATGCGGTCGTCACTCTGGATGGGGTCACCGGCGCCAGCGACCCCCTGTTGGTGGATCTGGAGCTCCCCAGCCACCCCATGTTGTTTGGCACCACCGACGACTACGGTGGCAACCTGCACATCTACGATGGGGGCGGGGCGGGCGAAGTCGGTGAGATCGACGTGGACAGCTTCGGCTAAAAAGAGGGGCCACAGCAACCCCATGATCGGTGCCAACTCGCCGGACGGCCGGCGGGTGTGGTTTGGCCTGCGCAACCAGCCGGCCTTGATGGCCCTCGACACCACCACGATGACCCCGGCGATTGGCGACGACCTGTCCAGCAGCACGGGCATTGCGTTCCACGAGTCGGGCTCTGTGGGCACGGTGCGCTCGGTCGTGCCGTCCCCCGACCAGCGCTACCGCTACGCCAGCCTCACCGAGGGGGCGCATGTCTACGAGTGTTCCGACCAGTGAGATGAGCTTGGACTGAGCATTGTGCGCATCGACCCACTGACGCTCGCTGAAGTCGACCGGGTGGAGCATCCCGAGTCGGCTCGGGCTGTCCGATTCTCCACGGTCGGCGGGGTCTACTACACCTTCGATCACAACCTCGAAGTGGTCCGGGCCTGCGACATGGCCACTGACACCTTGCTGCCCAGCCCTGCGGATGGCGCCGATGGGCTGCGGGTGCCTGATCTCGACGAGGGCCATGCTGAGCTGGTCACCCCGTTCTGAGCGTGGGCGCGCGCCACGCCAGGGTCGGGTGGGCCGTGCTGGGCCTGGGCTGCGGAACCACACCGGGCCCCGCGTGTCCAGTCCCACCGATCCAAGTCCAACATCGGCCCCTCCATCCCAGCCCCCTCGCTCTGACCCAACGGCCCTTCTCTGGATCGCCGGCATGAGACACTCTGCGCCGCCCGCTCCGGCGTAGCCCAGAGGACATCGCCCCTTGTCACCGACCGCCACCGCCGACTGCACCGTGACTTGCCGAGGCACGCGTCCAGGTTCCCGGTGGCACCGGCACGGCGAGACCACTCGGTGGGTCTGGGTCTTCTCGAAGGGCCGGCTGTCGAGGGTGCTCCTCCGCAAACAGCGCTGGCTGGACCCCACCTCGGGTCGCACCTGCCACTCCCATCCACCCTGGGAGGAAGCCTGGGCCTCCTTCGGCCTGGGCGCCGTGATGCTCGCGCTGCACGCCTGGCTGTTCTCGGGTCAGGGCCTCCACAAAGTCGACTGGCCCTGGCGGACAGAGCGCCCCAGTCGACGGACGGCACAGCGCTGGCGGGCACACCTGCGGCCGCAGGGCATGGCGTGGCTGGTCGCCATCCGCCGCGCCGCCATCGACCTCATTTCGGCTCGGCCTGTTGACGAGATTGTCCCGGTGGAGGGCCTCCTCCCAAGGGGAAGGGCTGCACCGGGACGGGGTGCGCGGCAGCGGACCTCAGGCCGCCAACAGGACGACCATCTTGCCGAAGGGATCTGGATCCTCACCAAGGTCGCGCAGCAGCAGTCTCTCGAGATCCGCACCGTCCTGGCCGAGGCGAAGGCGAGGTGGCCCGGCTCGACGCGCACATCGCCGACTGTCCCGAGCCCCTGAACCCGGTCGAGGTGGCGCGCGGTGCGGTGCGTCTGGGACCCGGGCCCGCCCAGCCTCCGTCTCCATCTCACAGTCCGTGTCGTCGCCCCGCCGGGCCGCATGCCTCACCGTCAGGGTCCACCCCAGACGGAGGCTGCATGCCCCCCCCACCGACAAGGCCTTGCTGCGCTACCAAGCCATCAGCGCCTACATCGCCTTCGATCCCCCCCGCGGCCGCCGCCGCCAGGTCCTCCGAGAGCTCGCCCAGAAGTCCTGGTCCCGCCCCGACGGGCGCACCGTTTCCTTCGCCGCCGACACGCTCAAGACCTGGGGTGAACACTGTCCCCGTGGTGGTTTTCGGCGCGTTGGGGGTCTCTGCGCGTTGGGGTCTCTGCGCGCTGGGGTCTCTGGGCTCCAGGGTGGCAAACCCCAGGGGGGGCCAGGGTGACGGTCGCCCGGTTGGACGACTTCGTCCCCCGAGCTCCGGGGCACGGTGATGGTGCCCTCGGGCCAAGGGCGACGGTCTTGCGTCCAATCCGATGGAGCCCGCCGCTCAGTAGACAGTGGCGGACCCGTAGTACAGATACGTGTAGCCGCCCGTGCCGATGACGTATTCGGAGGTCCACTCGACATCACCGTCGCCGAAGCTGGCCTGACCCCAGTAGTGACCTTGCCCCGATTTGACGGACCAAGTTGTTAGGCGAATTCGAGGGCTTCGCTTGGCCCGCTCAACACATTGATGTTGACGATGTTCTCGAAGATGGTTGCTGCACCGTCTGCGACAGCCAAGTGCGACCGTGGATGGCCCCGGTCCGGCAGGGGGTCGCGCCTCTGCCGGGCCCTTGCCGTCGTTGACTGGTCATCGCTCCGCCTTCGCGCTCCCATGGATGGCCCCTCCCTTCATGGGGAAGCATCGCTTCGAGAACGTCCTGCCCTACGACGTTCTGGCGACTGTCGCGGTCTTGACCCCGGAGGTTGCTTTGGCGGGGCCCCCGCCCCCACCGCGCTGACGGGCTCATGCTGCCTCCTGCTTGGGCTGGGCCGATGCAAAGGCCAGCTCGAAGTCCACGGGGCTGCGGTGGCCGTTGTTGGAGTGTCGACGGACTCGGTTGTAGAAAGCGTGAATGGTTTCAGCAAGGGCTTTCTTGGCCACTTCCAGGTCCGCCCAGCCCGAGGACTGGCGAACCAGCTCCTGCTCCAGCGTCCCGAAGAAGGACTCCGCGACCGCGTTGTCCCAACAGTTGCCCTTTCTGCTCATGGATGGCCTAGCCTGAAGCTCGGTGAGTGCGGCCTGGTAGGCGTAGCTGGTGTATTGCGTTCCTCGGTCCGAGTGGTGCAGGAGCCCGGGCGGGGGCTGGCGCAAGGCCACAGCTTGGTGGAGAGCGTCGAGGCAGAGGCGGGTTTCCATGTGGTCGACGATGGACCAGCCCACCACCCTCCGGCTGTGAAGGTCGATGAGCACGGACAAATGGACCCAGCCAGCGTCTGTAGCCAGATACGTCATGTCCGCGACCCAAGCTTGGTTGGGTTGCTCAACCGAAAACTCCCGGTTGAGCGTGGTGTTGGCAAACTTGTCTTCCGTACCCACAACCGTGGTCGTCACGCGCTTCTTGCGCTTTGGGATACCCGACAACCCCAAGGCTTGCATGCGCGCCGCGACTCGATTCACGCCAATCGTCCAACCCTCGTCCACCAACTCGGCGTGAACCCGAGGGCTGCCATAGGTTCCCCGTGAACGCCGATGAATAGCCCTGATGTGCACATCCAGCCGGCAGCTCTTCGAGCTCCGTTTGTCGGCGGCCAACCAGTCATAGAAGGCCGACCTCGAGACCTCGAGCGCCACGCACAACCGATGCACAGGCCAACGCGCCTTCTCCGCGGCAATGAACTCGTAGACGTGACCTACGAGACCTCGCTCGCGAAGAAGGCGGCGGCTGTTTTGGGGATGTCACGCTCCATCCGCAGGGTGCGAACCTCCTTGCGAAGGCGCTTCAGCTCATTCCGCTCGGCGTCTCCCATCGCGCCGGGCAGCGAGCGTTCGCTCGCGACGCGCACCCAGCTCGAGAGCAGCTTTGCGGAGATGCCGAGGTCGCGTGCGGCCTGAGCCTGGCTGAGGCCACCGTCGGTGACGAGCCGAACGGCCTCGGCTCTGAATTCCGACGTGTAGCGCCGCCGGCGACGAGAGGTGGACCCAGATTTTGCTGGCATGATGGACTCCTGCTGTCTCTTCGCAGTTGGTCCGGTGGTTCGGGGGAGGGTCACGCTGGCGGGGGCAGCGGGTGGCGGTCTTCGGCGAGGCGCCCCTGGCTGCGGGCGTCTGCACCGTGCTCTCTGAGCTGGGCTACACGGTCACGCTGGTGGGCCTCCGCGGCCGCAGCCTCGGCGGAGAAGACGAGCTGCGGCGCGTGCTCGGCGACAACGGCCTCGCGCTGGAGGAGGGCTGCGCTGTGCTGGAGGCCTCGAGCCTACACGCCATCAACAGCGCGCTGGTGGCCGAGCTGCGCGGCGAGGGCCTGGACGGGGCCGTGGACAGCGCCACCGAACTCAACCTGATGGGCACGGTGCCAGAAGACTGCCGTGGCGACGGCCGGGGACCGGTCGTGCTGGAGCTTGGGTTCCCCTGCCGTGACCCTCATGCATTGATGCAGCTGCCCCTTCTCTTGTTCTTGGGTATGGTGGGGTGGTTGCCTTGGCCCAGCGGCTGGTCGGGGCCGGGCGGCTGTGGGACGAGGGACGCATGGGCGCCGGCTGACACCGTAGCCAGCGTGGGGCTCCTGCCTTGGGACCACGAGCGTGCCCGAGCTGCAGCTGGGCAGGCGTGTAGCGGGTGTCCTTGACTTGGCCTTGGAGACGGGTTTATGCCCTCGGTGTCTTCCCTGCGTCCTTCCCCGCTGAGGTGTCCATGGCTTCCATCGACGGTCTGCTCGTCCCTCTACGTTGCCTGCCCGCCCCAGAGCGCGCGGCTGCCTTGGCGACCTGGTGGGAGGACGGGGGCGGAGGCGAGGTCATCGACCAGGTCGGCTGGGGGGAGCCCGCGGAAGAGGGCTGGGTCGAGGTGATGGAGCTGGTCGCCGAAGGGGCGACCGAGGGGACGGGGGCGGAGTTGGCCCGGGACTGGCTGGGATACCGGATGCAGCGCTTCACGGTCCAGCTCGCCGAGGGGCAGGTGACGCCCCTGGAGTGGCGGATGCTTGCTGTCCAGGTTCGTCTCGAGCTGCTGGGGCCCCGACCCCACAACGGGCTGATGGCGGCCGCGTGGCTGGAGCAGGGTCCCCTCGCGGGCACGATCCCGGAGATCACGAGCTCGTCGGCATACCAGCGCTTCGTGGCGGCTGCTCCGCTACACCACGGCTGGCATGTCGAGGACGGGGCTCCGGTGGTCGATCTCGCATTGGAATCCTCCGCCCACGAACACCGGCTCGCGTCGGTGGCCGCCGTGCGGGACGGCGCGGGAGAGCTGATGTCCGCCCATGCCTCGGTGGTGGGCGGCGCGGCGGAGTTCGCCCTGTGTGCTGATGATCTGGACGGCCTCGCTCGGGCCCTGGACACCGCCGCAGACAACCTGACGGGCAGCTCCTTCCCCAGCGCGCACGCTGACCCGGACGACGCCTTTGGCGCGCTGCTCGCCCGGTCCCGGAGCGAGCGGGTCGCCGCGCTCACGTCACGCTTCGCCGAGTCGGTCCAGCGCTCCTTCGCGGTGGGCAACAGCGAGGAGATGGGCGCCATCTTCGAGACCGCCAGCGACCACCTGCTGCTCGGCCAAGCCATCTTCCGCCGCACCCTCGCGGGCACTTATCTCACCAACGATCCCTGGCTGGACTGCCTCAACGCGCTGCTGGGCGAAGCGGCGGCGGTCCGGTGGGACCGGGAGTCGTTTGGGGCCAACCCTCTGGGGGCGGACGGGATCGTGTTCGAGATCTCCGCCGCTGACCGTGGCTTCCTCTACCTCTTTGACGCGCAAGGGCGGTGTGGGCAGACCCCGATGTGAGCGGGGCCCCCAGCATACCCGCCCCCCAGCCGCCCCTCCCCCGGCCCCAGCACCACCGTGCCCTTGGGCGCGCCCTCCGGGGCGGCGTCCATGTAGGCCATCTCGAGGTCCTGGCCCTGGGCCGTGAAGCGGTGGGACTGCACGGGAAAGGGGTAGGGGTGGGCCTGGAAGGTGCGGTGATAGGGGGTGGCGAGCACGGCGGAGCGGGCGGGCCCTGCGGCCTGGGCGCTCAGGCTGGCGGCGAGGGCGAGGGCGGTCAGGGGCATGGGGTGTCCGGAGCGCGGGGGGCGTGCGGAGGTCATGCCCGGATCTGAGGTGGCGTCGACCGGAGGGACGTGGGAGGGTTGGTCTGCAGTGTTGTGTGTTGCAGAGTGGTGGCTTGTCCAGGGGCCCTGGCGCTGCGCGCCACCGGGTGCTCTCGGGGCGCGCGCCCGAGACGCCGTGAGCCCCTGCGGGTCTGCCGGCTGGCGCTTGGTCGCCTGCGGCGACGGTCGGCTGCCGCCGGCCCCCCTGCTGCCCCCTGGGCCGGGGGGAGAACACTGGCCCATCTGGGGTACAGTCTCCGGGCTCGGCCGTAGGTGGCAGCATGGAGAGTGCGGACGGTGACGACCTGGGCGCCCTGGCGACGCCCCTGCATGCCCTGCTCCACCCCGCGGACGGCAGCAAGCCCGTCGTGTGGCTCGGGGCGGGCACCACCATAGGCGCGGGCTTCCCGGGTTCATGGTCCCTGATGCAGGCCATGACCCAAGCGCTCCGGGACGATGGCGTCGAGGTCTCGGACGACCTCCACTACGACGCGCTGGCAGACCTCTTCATCGAGGAGCTGGGCCAGGGCGAGCTCATCGAGCTGCTCCAAGACAAGCTAGGCCAGGTGGAGCCCACGCTCACGCCGACGCTGCTCGGCCTCGCCCGGCTCGCCGTCGAGGGCAAGCTGCGCTGCGTGATCACTACCAACTACGACGATGCCTTCGAGCTGGCCTAGGCCCGGGCGGCCGGGGAGCCGCCGAAGGTGCGCTCGCTTGGCATGAACGAGAACCTCGACCAGACTGATCAGTTCGAGGTCTTCAAGATCCACGGTGACCGGCGCGACTAGGCGCGGACCACCTTCTCGACGAAGCAGGACGCCAGCTACTCCGAGGTGCACGCCGCCTGGGTGGCGGAGATCGCTCGGGCTTCAAGCAGCACCGGGGATAGCCATTTCCAGGCAGGTCGGCCGGGAACCCGCGGTCGTCCCCGACGCCGTCGGGAGCTCCAGATCGCCCCGCTGGCAGCCCTCCCGACCGCACCGACCTCGGCCCAACGCCTGGGCGTCAGTCCCCGCGCCGTCAAGCATCGGGCTCGCCCGGGGCCGCCGGCTCGCGGATCTCGTGGCCACCGTGGTGTCGCTCGACCAGGTCTCAGAAGTGGACCTCGTCGCTGAGGATGGTGCTGGATTCACGGTTTCCGGCGATCTGCTGCGCAACGGTGTGCCCGCCGTGCTGCTGCGAACGAACCAAAAGGGCGAAGTGGTCGCTCAGCCTCAGGGCAGTCTGCCCGCCACCACGGACCGGGTTCGTGCGCTGCGCCGAGTCGACGTGCGGCACTCCCCTTGACCGCAACGGCGTGGCCCCGGACCCCGCAGCACGCCAGGGCCCCGCCGCCCCCAGCTATGCCTCGCGGGTGGGCATCTTCTCGACGTAGACGCTCTGGCTGGGGAAGGCGAACTCGAGCCCCAGCTCCTCGGCGATGCCCATCATGTCGAGGAAGATGCGCGACTTCTCCTCCAGCTCGGTGCTCCAGTCGGGCACATCGAGGAAGAAGTAGACCATCACGTCCAGCGAGCTTGCGTTGAACCCTGCAAAGTGGACTTCCTGGGTGCCATCCCAGACCACCGGGTCTTCGGAGAGCAGGGTCCGGGTGAGCTCCACGAAGGTCTCCAGCTGGCTTCGGTTGCTCCCATAGGTGAAGCCCAGCGTGGTGCGTACGCGGCGGTGGTTGCGCAGCCCCATGTTGTCGACGGTGCAGTTGGCCACCTTTGCGTTGGGCACACTGATGAGCGAGCTGTGGAACGTGCGGATGCGAGTCGAGCGGAACCCTACCTCCTCCACCACGCCCTCGATGTGCCCGTCAATGACCACCCAGTCACCGATCTGGAAGGGCCGGTCGGTGAAGATGGTCAGCGACCCGAACAAGTTCTCGACGGTGTCTTTGGCCGCGAGGGCAAACGCAAGGCCACCAATGCCCAGCCCGGCCATCAAGCTGCCCACGTCAATGCCCAGGTTTTGGACCACAAACACCACGCCCAACACCCAGATGGTGCTCTTCACGGCCCTGCTGGTGAGGGGGATCACTTGGTCGTCGAGCTTGCTCTCCGTCGCGGCAGCCCGAATGCTGAAGTAGTCCGAGATGACGTCGATGACGCGCACAGCGATGAGCACCACCGACAGCGACGTCACGGCGGACGCGGTGAAGACCAAGGCGCGGGCGGTCTGGACCCCCAGCTGCAGCCCGGGAATGCCCCAGACGCCGACCAAGCCGGCGGCGAACCAGGTCATCGGTCCACGGGTGGACTCCACAACCCGGGCGTTGAGCTGGATCCGGGCCCGGCGAGCGAGCCGCAAGAACTGTTCTGCGACGAGGCGCTGCGCCACGAGTCCCGCGAGAAGTCCGAACACCAGCAGGCTCAGGGTGTAGAGCGCCTGCCAGGTGTAGACCCCCAGCCACGGTCCGTCGGCCCAGGCCGGCACCCGCCGCTGAATCATGCCGGGGAGCCCCGAGAACGTCTCGCTGTACATCTTGGGCGCGCGCCCGACGAGCTCTCGGCTCCACAGCCAGCGGTCCCCCTGCCGGCTGATGACCAGCGCGGGAAAGTTGGGGAGGGGGGCCGACCGGTGGGCACCCTGCTCGTCCTCGTGGTCGGGGTCCATGGACATCGACTCGACCGGGACGTACAGCCCCTGGGCGTCGAGGACCTTCTTGAGCTGGATGGCGACGGCCGGAGCGTCGTTGGCGAGCTCGGTCGGCATGTCGAGGCAGGTGGTGGCGGCGGCCGGGTCCCAGCGGTCGGGCTGCAGCCAGTCCAGCAGAGAGCGGGCCGCTTCTTGGGGCGAGCGGCAGCTTGGGGTGCGGGGGGCTGCCTCGACGCGCAGGGAACAGAAGAGGAACAACAGCGGCAGCAGGCGGGCAATGGCCTGCGCGGCTGCCGAGGGCGAAGCGGTGAGCATCCAGGGCCTCCAGCAGGGGGGGAGGGGACGCCTATGCCGCTGCGGCGAAGGGGGATGCTGTGGGCACCGGGGTGGAGCCGAGCTGCGGGGGACCGGGCGGCTCCGGCTGGTAGTAGCGCTTGTCGAGAATGCTTTATTGGAGTACATTTACGAATGTGTGGGCCTGCGGGCGTGGCCATGCTCCACGGGGGCTGCCGCCTCACCCAGCGGGTCGGGAGGGCGGGGATCTTGGGCGTGTCCGTCGATAGGTGACGGCGCAAGTGCGAGGTCCCCCGTCGGACCGGGCGCTTCGGACCCGGCCAACACGACAACCGGCGACCTTGCCAGGCCGCTGGTCCGCGCAAGTCGACTGTGGGTTCGGGCTCGCCGGTCCGCCTGGACAGGCTACGGATCGACGCCGGTCCTGCGCCGGACAGACCAGAATTGTGGAGGTCAGCGTGTCGGTCCTTGGACGAGTGCTCAAGCGGTCTGTCAAGAAGGGCATCAACCGGGTGATGGACAAGGTCGGCGGTCGGCTCGTGTCGGGAATGGCCGACACCAGCTCCGATGCGCCCAGCGCCATCTTCGAGCCCAAGCGCAACCTCTACGCCCAGATGCAGGCCGAAGAGGAAGCTGAGCGCCTCGCCCGACGCGCGGAGCGGCTGGCCCCGGCCCCCTCAGCTGCGGCACCTGAAGATGACGGGGACCATGATCATGGGCACTCCCACGACCACGGTCACTCCCACGCTCACGACTGACGGGTCGCCCCCCTGCACCCATCCGTCGGTTGGTGGGTTTTGACGATGCGGTGCGGCAGTGGAAGCGGTACAGTTCAGCCGCGGTGAAGACGGTGTTGGCCTGCTGGCTGTCGAGACGCTGGGTGACCGGCGTCGGTGGTGGTGCCTGCCTGTGGTGTGGAGTGTCTGTCATGCGTCGTTGTGTTTCGCACTGGTCATTTTTGCAGGGGTCTGCCCGTGTCGGACTGGTCTTCGCGACCGGGCTGGGCTCAGCGGCTGTCCACGCTGCAGACACGGAGCATCGGGCCCTGTTCATGGGCAACAGCTACACGCAAGTGGGTGAGCTCGATCGGCTGGTGACGGTGCTTGCCCGCGACTCCATGGGTCGCGATGGCTTCCTGGGCACCCGACGACTGACCGCTGGTGGGCTGCGGATGACCGACCTGTTGAGTCGGGTGGCCGGCGGTGACCCAGGGTGGACCGAGACCTTCTTGATGGAGCCGGCCTGGTCCACTGTGGTGCTCCAAGACCAGAGCCAGATCCCGGGCTTCCCCGAGTCCGAGTCCATCTGGCAAGACAGCGCCCGCGCCTTTGCTGAGCTGGACGGCATGGTGGCCGAGCGAGGCGCAGACACGATGCTGTTTGTGACGTGGGGTCGGCGAGACGGCGATGCGGACAACCCAAGCCTCTACCCGGACTTCTCCACGATGAACGACCGGCTGGAGGCCGGCTACGCGGCCTATGCCGATGGAGCGGGCGATCGAACGGTCTACTTCGCGCCGGCGTCTCGGGCGTTTGCGGCTGTGCACGACGGCGTGGTGCGGACCGGGGCGGATCCCCTCGACTCGGCGTCCAACTTCCACCGGCTGTACCAGTCCGACGGCAGCCACCCCAGCGGGCTCGGGTCTGCGCTGGTGGCGGGTGTGATGCTCAAGGCCATGACCGGTTGGGAGCCCCAGTGGCTCACCCCGCCGGCGGATGGCACGATGGACGACACCGTGTGGATGACGGACGCGGTGGACGAGGCTGTCCAGCCCTTTGGCGACCTGCCCTGGACCTGGACGACGCTCCTTGCTGACTATGCCCCGCCCATCGACATTGAGGTGCCAGCAGACACCCTCGTTGTCTCCGGTGCTCTTCGCTGCACCACGGTGGGCAGCTTTGACGGGGCCCACGGCTTCGGGACGCTTCGGGTCGGCGCGGGCCACACGGCGGGCGGCGGGTGCGGTCGGGTGTGGGTGTCCGGGGATGACGCGCTGGTGCTGGACCGGATCGACCTGGGCACCCGCGGACGCCAGGGGCACTTGGTGGTGGTCGGCGGAAGCCTCGAAGCTGCCCAAGTGGCGATGGGCTCGGACACCGGGATGGGCTCGGTGCGGGTGAGCGGTGGCACGCTCACGATCGGCGAGGTGCTCGTTCAGGAAGGCATCATCGCTGTGTCCGGGGGAAGCCTCCAGCTCGACAGCAGCAACGGGAGCATCCGCCAGACCGGGGGACGGCTGGCGCTGACGGACGGCGCCGCGCTTGGCGGACTCGATCAGCAAGGCGGGGAGCTGGAGCTGATGGGCACTGCCGGACCGCTGCTAACGGTCGCTGGATCGGTGACCCTCGACGGGACGCTGTCGGTGCCCGAGCTCTCAGGCGATGCCCCGGTGGTGGCCCTGGACGCAGAGGGACTGACCTTGGGCGAGCACTTCTCGGCGGACCTGCCGAGCGGCTGGACGTGGGCGCTGGAAGACAACCAGCGCTTGGTGCTCGAGCCCCGCGGCGGCGGGTCGGACGGCACTGGCGGCGATGACGGTGAAGACATCGACGACACCGACGTGCCTGACGACGACGAGCCCGCAGGCACCACCGGCACGGTGCGCGTGGCACCCGAGAAAGACGCCGAGGGCTGCGCGGCGTCCGGGTCCCTCGGTGGGGTGATGGTGCTGGGGCTGTTCGGCCTGGGTCGCCGTCGCTGTCAGTAGCTGGGAAGGTCCGGCCGGAACTGTGCAACCCAGCCGAGAATGCCCCCTTCCAGGTTGGTCACGTTGGTGAAGCCCGCCGCGAGCAGGGCGGTGGCTGCCGTGGCGCTCCGTCGGCCGGACTTGCACTGAAGCAGGATGGGCCGGTCGCGCTCGACGCCGGAGAGCCCGTCTTGCATGAGCTGGAGATGGGGGACGAACAGCTCGGCTTCGGGCAGCTTGACGATGTCCCACTCGTCGGGGCGTCGCACATCAATCCACAGCGGCGTCCAGCCGTCCGCGAGCTTCTGGGCGACTTGTTGGGCGTCGCGGCGGTGGAATCCTTCGGCCGGGGGGGCGTCCGGGGCACCGCAGAACTCCTGGTAGTCGACCAGCTTGGTGATGTCGGGAGCGTTGGGGTCTTTGCGCATCTTCAGCTCGCGGAAGGTCATATTGAGTGCATCGTAGAGAAGGAGCCGGCCACTGAGGGTGTTGCCCAGGCCCAGGAGCACCTTGAGCGTCTCGGTAGCCTGGATCGCCCCGATGACGCCGGGAAGTACGCCCAGCACGCCACCTTCGGCGCATGAGGGGACCATGCCCGGCGGGGGAGGCTCGGGGTACAGGTCGCGGTAGTGCGGCCCACCTTCGTGGTTGAACACGCTGGCCTGACCCTCAAAGCGAAAGATGCTGCCATAGATGTTGGGCTTGCCCAAGATCACGCAGGCATCGTTGATCAGGTAGCGCGTGGGGAAGTTGTCGGTGCCATCGACCACCACATCGTAGGGGGCGATGAGTTCGAGGGCATTCGCGCTGGTGATGGCCTCGGCAAAGCAGTCCACTTGGCAGTGGGGGTTGATGTCGAGGATGCGTGCTCGGGCGCTGGCCAGCTTGGGTTGTCCGAGGGTGGACGTGCCATGGATGATCTGGCGCTGGAGGTTGCTTCGGTCCACCGTGTCGAAGTCGACGATGCCGATCCTGCCCACGCCGGCGGCGGCCAGGTACATCAACAGCGGGGATCCCAGCCCGCCTGCACCCACGCACAGGACGCTGCTGCCCTTGAGGCGGCGCTGGCCGTCCATGCCGACCTCGGGAAGGATGAGATGCCGGGAGTAGCGGGCAATCTCATCATTGGTCAGGGTGGGTGCTGGGGCCGGGGAGGGGGCAGGCATCGGGTCCTCGATTCAGCCCGCACACGCAAGTGTGAGGGTCTGGGGCTGCATCGTTGGTTGGTGGGGATGGCGGGTCCAGGCTCGCACCGCGGTGACCCGCACCACTGTGTTGTGGTCAGCGCGGGGGTTCTCGGGACCGTGCACCGAGCAGATGAGGCAGGTGTGCCCCGGCAGCGTGGTCAGGTCCGCGGTGGTCCAGTCGCTGCCCTCGTCCACCGCAACCCGAACGTGGCCCACGAGGTCGCCGGGGGGCGCGGGGGCCTCGCCGAGCTGGATGCCGTCGATCCGCCCGTCACGGCGGCCCGACACGAACAAGTGGCCGTCGCTGGCGCGGGGGTAGGTCGAGCGCGCCGATGCGCACAAGGCCGCGAAGAAGGCGTGGTCCAGCACCACGTGGGTGGCTGAGGGGGAGTGGTGCACGGTGGTCCAGGCCCGGTGGTCCCGGCTTCGCTAACGCAACGGACTCAAGGGAGAATCACTTCGGGACCCGCGGACAGCGCCGTCTGAAGGAAGTCGAGGTAGATCCGTTCGGCATCGGGGTTCTGGAAGATGACGAAGTGGCCTGCGCCCGGAAACTGGACCACACCACCGGTGACGGGTGCGTCGTCCCAGGCGGGGAGGTTGTCCACGAACGGGCCCGGTCCAGGCTGGTGGAGGGGGACAAGGCGCTGGATCGGCGAGCTGACCGAGCGGGCGCCCAGGTGGGGCAGCCGTCCGGCACCGGCCAGCGCGCGAATGGTCCTGGGCGGTGTATAGATGTCGTCAGTCCCCTCAAACATCAGCACGTTGCGGGGGGTGTCTTGCCACCAGGGGGCCCGGTTGTGCCAGTGAGGGGCGTAGCTGAGGGGATCGGTGGCGTCGCTCAGCAGCTGGACCAAGCCCATGACCGGGTGGAGCTCGTCGAGCTCTTCGCCGGGAGCGAGGCTGAGGGCCGCGCCGAGGATGGCCTGGATGTCGAAGTCCCCGGCATCCCTTCGCACGGCAGAGACCGACAGCCCGCCGCCCGCGCCAGACAGGACGACGGTGTCCACTGCATCGGGCAAGAACGGGGCGGCAATGGCGCCCACGACGGCACCGTGGGAGTGGCCCATGTAGGCGACCCGGCGGGGATCGAGGGCAATCTGGCGTCCCCTGGGCCCGCCCAGCACCCACTGGTGCTCGGTGAAGACCTGGGCCAGCCAGGCAACCTCTGCGGCCGCTTGCCGGAAGTTGGTCCGGGCACTCTCGGGGTTGAGCAAGTTGAAGGTGAGCAGCTCTGGGTTGCCCCCCGCGAAGCGGTCCCCGTGCAGGGGCAAGCTGATGCTGAGGCTGGCGATGCCCCGGCTGGCGAGGCGCCCCGCGATGTCGGACTCCCCCCCGAGTGTCCAGCTGGACCAATTGGATCCGGTCCCGTGAAGGAAGATCACCAGCGGCCAACCCCCAGCCGGGGCCTGCCCACCGGGGACCGCGAGGCCAAAGGTCACCGCCTCCATGCGGACCAGCCGGGGCCACCCATCATCGAAGGCGAAGTGGCCGCCCTCCGAGAAGGGGGCCTGACCCTGCTGCCACTGGGGCAGCCGGAGCGTGCCCGAGAAGACCGTGTGGGTCAGAAACCTCGCGCGGATTCGCAAGTTGGGGTCCACCACATCCGTGTTCAGCGCAGTGCGCTGGCGGTGGACGATGCGCGCCAGGTCCAGTGTGGGGTCTTGGGTGGTGAAGGTGAATGCATACGCGATGTCGTCGATGGATAGGTCATCCTCGGCGCTTCGTTCCAGAAACAGCCAGTCGCGCAGGGGCTGCCAGCGGGGGGCTTGGTCCAGCTCTTTGGCGAAGCCCCGAGGTGGGCGCGCGATGTCCCGAGTGATGACGAGGGCGTAGGTCGTGGCGGGCAACAACCCAAACCCCCACACGGGCTGCACCGATAGCAGGTTCTCGGGCTGCCACCGGGTCTCGTCTTCTTGGAAGTCCCACGCAATGGGCACCCGCTCCCCGAATGCCGGGCTGTCCGGATCAAGGTTCAACAGCAGCACGGCGGCCCCGGGCGCACACGACGCTCGGGGCGTGGGCAGTGCGCGGAGGTTCAGCGGACCGTCGAAGCGCAGGTGCAAGGGACTGTGGATGCCGAACCCATCCAGGCGCTCGGCCTCGGCGACGTACTTTTGGAGCAGCCCCACGTCTTCGATATGAGGGAAACCACTTAGGTCCGGATGGCCATTCACCCGGCGGCGATCGTCCGGAAAGGGCCGATCAAAGAAGCCGTCGCCCTCCACAATCGGACGGGGTCCAATGAGTGACCCGCAGCCGGCAAGCGTCATCAGCAGCACGGTGCGGGTCATTGAAGGTCCAGGAACAACGGTCCGGCAGCAGGGGGCTGGGCGCCTACAGGCCCTTGCCGTAGAACAGGTAGGCGGCACCGTGCCGTGCATTTGCGGTGGTGCTGTTGCTGCCATTGAGCTGGGCACCGACGAGGATGTCGCCGAGACCGTCGCCGTCGAGGTCGCCGCCCGCATTCACCCGGATGCGGTCGTTTGAGCCTTCCGGCAAGAAGCGGGCGTCCGCTCCCGACAGGTCCATCGTGCCCGACACCGGGCCGAGCACAAGGTAGGCCGCCCCGCCGTTGCTGAAGGCAGCGTCCGACCAGCCGGAGCCAATCAGCACATCGTCGTTGCCGTCACCGTCAACATCCCCGGGACCCGCCACGGCGTCGCCAGTCTGGTCGGCGGCTTCTTCGCCCACAAAGATGGCGTCCGCATTCGCGAAAGAGTCGCTGGTGCCACTCGTGAGCGGACCGTGGATCAGGTACGCGGCCCCTGCCTTCACACCACCGGCGCCATTGAAGCGGGCGCCCGCGAGGAAGTCGTCGTAGCCGTCATTGTTGATGTCGCCGGCGTTGGAGACGGAGGCGCCGAAGCCAGCCTCATCGCTTGCGGCTTGGCCCGTAAACGCGCAGTCGGATGCGCTCAGGTCAATCTCACCCGTCACCGGGCCGAAGTTGACGTACACCGTGCCGGCGTTGGAGCCCCCGGCATCGTTGTAGCGCGCAGCCACGAGCACATCGCCGTATCCATCGCCGTTGAGGTCCCCTCCGCCCCACAGGGCACTGCCGGCCTCGTCGGAGGCGGCGGCACCGATGAACCGCGCATCCCCGGTGCGCAGCGTGCCCAGGCTGTAGTCGGCGGTGACCGGTCCGTAGATCAGGGTTGCCGCACCCGCGTCCGCGCCCGTGGATGGGTCGTAGTACTGGCTCGCGATGAGCATGTCGTTGTAGCCATCGTTGTCGATGTCCCCGGCCCACGCCGCATCCGCCACAAGGTCGCCGGCAGCAGCCCCGTCAAAGCGTGTGTCGGCATCGGCAGTGCTGGAGGTCGACGACGAGATGGGGCCCAGGAACAGGTAGGCCGCACCCGCGTTGGTCGCGGTGGTCGAGTCGCCCTGGGCCGTGATGAGAACATCGTCGTATCCGTCACTGTCGACGTCGCCGAGCCCGACGACAGCGCGGCCTGCGAGGTCGTTTGCGGCCGCCCCGTTGATCTGGATGTCGGCGGTGCCTGCCGAGATGCCCTTGCCCGAGAGTGGGCCGAGGAAGATGTAGGCGGCACCTGCGTCGCTGGCCCCATCGTCATTGTAGATGGCGCCCAGGATCAGGTCGTTGTTGCCGTCGCCGTTGATGTCGCCGGCGCTGGCGAGGCCGGGATCGCCCTGGCCGAGGCGGTCTCCGTCGGCATCGCCGTACACGTAGAAGTCAGCGGTGGACACCGAGATGTCGCCATCAAAGGTGCAGCCGTCGCTGGTGCCGTCGCAGTCCTGATCGATGCCGTCGTCGCAGACCTCAAGCGCCCGAGGGCTGATGGTCGCGTCCGTGTCATCGCAGTCCCATCCGCCTTCGCCGAGCTTGTCGACGCCGTCGCCATCCGCGTCGTAGTCGGAGGCCCCGTCACAGTCCTGATCCACACCGTCGTACCAGACCTCCGTCGCCGCCAAGTTGATGGTGGGATCGGTGTCGTCACAGTCGGTGCCGCCGTAGCCGTCGCTGTCTTCGAGGTCCGCATCGGCATCGTAGTCCGACGCACCGTCGCAGTTTTGATCCACGCCGTCGTACCAAGTCTCGACGGCGCTGGGCAGAATGGTGGGGTCGGTGTCGTCGCAGTCGAGGCCACCGTGGGCGTCGCTGTCGACGAGATCGCCGTCTGCGTCGTAGTCAGAGGCCCCGTCGCAGTCCTGATCCACGCCGTCATACCAGACCTCCACCGCGCCAGGCAGGATGGTGGGGTCGGTGTCGTCACAGTCGGTGCCACCGTGGGCGTCGCTGTCGACGAGATCGCCGTCGGCATCGTAGTCGGAGGCCCCGTCGCAGTCCTGGTCGACGCCGTCGTACCAGACGTCGGTCGCGCCGGGGTTGGTGGTCGGCACCGCATCATCGCAGTCGTCTCCATCCAGGCAGGCGATGTCGAAGTAGCCGTCACCGTCGGCATCTACGTCGTCGCCGATCCCATCGCAGTCGTCGTCGATCCCACCGTTGCAGATCTCCGCCATGCCCGGGTTGATGGCACCGTTCAGGTCGTCGCAGTCGTCGCCCAAGCCGACAAAGCCGGATGGCGCGAAGCACTGGTCGACCAGCGTGCTGGAGTCCCCGTAGCCATCGTCGTCCACGTCCCGGTACCAGGAGGTCCATGTCTCGGGGGCCTCGTCGATCTCGGTGTTGCAGTCGTTGTCGAGGGTGTCGCAGATCTCGTCGGCACCCGGGAAGACCACGTCGAGGGTGTCGTCACAGTCAGTGTTGTCGTTGACGAAGCCGGCGGCCGGATCGCAGGTCACGGGATCGGCTGGGGCCGCGGGATCGCCAAAGCCATCGCTGTCGACATCGGCCCACCAGTCATAGGTGAGGTCGTTGTCGACTGTGCCGTCACAGTCGTTGTCTTCGTCGTCGCAACGCTCAGCGGCACCGGGGAAGCTGTCGGCGTCGTTGTCGTTGCAGTCGTCCCCGTTGAGGACCTGGTCCACGGCCAGCTCACACACTTCGGCGCGACTGCTGGGGTTGCCGAAGGTGTCCCCGTCGAGATCGGACCACGCGGTGGTGGTCAGGTCCTCGTCAATGTTGCCGTCGCAGTCATTGTCGATGCCATCGCACAGCTCGATGGCGCCGGGGTTGACCTCGGTGTCGGAGTCGTTGCAGTCGTCGGCTGCGACGTAGCCATCGCCATCCGCATCGTCTTCGGAAGCGAGGCCGTCACCGTTGGCAGTGACGCCTTTGTCGCGGCAGCCGAGGGCCAGGAGGGCAAGGAGCAGGGTGGCGCGGGTCATGGAGTTCCTCCGGAGGGGCGCGAAGGGCGAGAATAGAGATGGGCAGGTCGGTGGCCGCTGCCGCTGGGGCAGGCGAAGCACAAGGCGCACGACAAACCGCATGGCCGCGGTGGTTCGCGGCGTGAAACATCGAGGGGGGGGCCGCCGCTCCAAGGGTCGAAGCTGGGGCCATGGTAGCCGAAGTGGCGGTTTCTGAGTGTCTGGCAGATGTCCCAAATCATCGCTGCAGCACAGCACCTCGCCTGCGCGGGTTGGGCGGGTCTGGCGATGGACTGCTGCTGGTCGGTGTCGAAGGGGTCCTGCAGGCGGGATAGATGGGGGTCAGTCGCGGAGCCCGCTCCGCAAGAGCTGGAAATTCCGACGAGGAGGCGACGATGGCGCGGGGCAACGCTGCCGCAGAGCCCACGTTTGGCGTGAGCGACCTGGGGCCTCGGCCGATTCACCATCGCTACGCCGATCCGGTGGACCTGATCTGGCTCCACGCGGCCGCCCGGCTGGGCATGCGTGTGGAGAGGTCCGATGCGGTCTTCGCGAGCTGGAACGGCCGCGACACCCTGACCTTGGGCACGGCCGCGAGCTTCGACGCCGACGACAGCCTGGCGCAGCTCATCCTGCACGAGATCTGCCACGGGCTCGTGGAAGGCACGCAAGGATGGTCGCGACCAGACTGGGGTCTGGAGAACACGGATGAACGGGACTTGGTTCGGGAGCACGCCTGTCACCGGCTGCAGGCGGCCCTTGCGGGGCACGCAGGCCTGCGGTCCTTTTTCGCCGTCACCACACTCTACAGACCCTACTATGACGCCCTTCCGGTCGACCCGCTGACCGGGACTGCAGATCCTGCAGTGTCGATCGCCCGCACGGCGTGGGCTCGGTCCCAGCAAGCGCCCTTCGAGCCGGTCCTGAGCGAGGCGTTGGCATCGACCGCGGCGGTGGCCCGGGCGGTCCGGAGCGCTGCCCCGGTGGACACGCTGTGGGCCACCTACGCCGGAGTGCCGTGATGCTCGTGGTCCTCGCAGTGCTCGTGGCGTCCGGCTTGCTGCTGTGGGTGCGCAGCCTCTGGGGAAGCCGCATCTCCGCGATGCAAGAGATGTGGGGCCCAGCGCTGGTGCTCGTGGCCTTTGTGAGCCTGCCCTTGAGTGAGATGGGTGGGCTGCGTCCGGTGCTGACGTTCACGTTGGCCATGATCTGGGGGCTGCGACTCACCGTCACGTCGCTGCGGCGACTTCGGGTTCCGGCTGAGGCTCACGACTTGGTGGAGGCGCGCCAGAGGTGGGGCACGGGGTTTCGGCGGCGCAGCTTGGTCCGTGTGTTTGGGTTCCAAGTGGTTGCCGTCTGGGTGTGCACCTTGGCGCTGCAGCACGGCATCATCGACGCGGCGCCCCTCCCGTTCGGGCTGATCGACTTGCTGGGGGTGTTGGCCTGGGCGGTCGGCATGGTCGTGGCGATGGTGGCCGATCGCCAGCTTGCTCGGTTCCGCGGGACCCCCGACAATGTTGACCAAGTGCTCAAGACCGGGCTCTGGCGGTACTCCCGCCACCCGAACTACTTCGGGGAGATCTTGATCGCGGTGGGCCTGTACTTGGTGGCGTCGGGCGGCGGCACGGGGCTGGAGAGCCTGCCGGCCCCCATCATGTTCACAGCGCTGCTGCTCCGAGTGACGGGCATCCCCCGATCGGAGCTGGGCATCGACGCCCGGCGACCCGGGTATGCGGCCTATCGCCAAGTGACCTCTGCGGTGCTGCCCCTCCCGCCAGGCCAGCTGCTTGATGATGACGTGCCTATCGAGTACTTCGGCGACTGGAGGCCGGACCAGCCGCCGACCGGAGGCACCCGTGGCGCGGGGGGCTCGCGGTGACGGTCTGGCAACCCCAGCCGGCCCTGTGCAGGGTGGGGCATTAGCCAGCGAACTGCGCCGGAGGCACCGGCATGCGGGCAGTCCGAACGGGAGGTGGGCATGTCAACGGAGCTTGAAGGTGCAGGGACCTTGGGGCCGCTGCTCTATGTGGGGAAGGCCAAGAAGGTCTACCAACACGAGAACCCCGACCGGGTCCGCATCGTCTTCACGGACGGGGCCACGGCCTTCAACGGCGTCAAGAAGGCCAACTTCGCGCAAAAGGGCAGCATCAATGCACGCATCAGCGCGCACCTGATGTCGCTGTGCGAGGCGGCTGGTGTGCACTGCCACCTCGTGGCCGTCGAGTCCGACGCGGTGCACGTCTGCGAGAAGGTCGAGATCATTCCGGTGGAAGTGGTGGTCCGCAACGTGGCCGCTGGTTCCTTGTCGAAGCGCTTTGGCATTGCCGAGGGCGAGGTGCTGGAGCGCCCCTTGGTGGAGTTCTTCTACAAGTCCGACGAGCTCAACGACCCGCCAATGAGCGACGAGCACGCGCTGCTCTTCGGCTGGGCCCGCCCCTGGGAATTGGCGTTCCTTCGCGAAGCCAGCATTGTCGTCAATGACGTGCTCAAGGCCTTTTGGGACGATCTTGGGGTCACGCTGGTGGACTTCAAGCTCGAGTTCGGCCGGTCGACGGACGGCCGCATCCTGCTCGCGGATGAGATCACGCCGGATGGGTCTCGACTGTGGGAGAAGGGCACGGGGCGTCGCTTCGACAAAGACGTGTTTCGGCGCGATCTGGGCGATCTGGGGGAGCGATACCAGGAGCTCGCTGGGCGCATCTTCGGCGAGGAGCCCTCGGCTCCATGATGGGTGGAATCGCTGCGCTGTCGGGCGACCGGGAGTCTCCCGGCTCGCTTGAGGTCATGGCCGCTGCGCTCGGCCACCGGGGGGTGATCTCCGGTTGGTCCCGTGGCGCCCGCGTGGTGTCGGTGGGGGGCGCCTCGGCCGATGAAGGACTGGGCCGCAGCGGGCCGATGAGCTTGGCCTTGGATGGCGTCATCCTCAACAGCGAGGCGCTCGGGAAGGAGCTGGTCAGCCGGGGCGCATGGCTCCCGTCCGGGGCCTCGGCGGCGACGGTGCTGCTCCAAGCGGTGACGGCCTCTTCGGGGGCGACGCCCGTGAACCAGCTGATTGGCGCGCTGTACCGTGTGATGGGCGGATGGGCCGTGGTTGCGGCGATCCCCAGTGGGCTGGTGGCGCTTCGGGACCCGAGTGGCTTGCGTCCGCTGTGGATGGGCCGGCGGGACGGGGTCTGGGGTGTGGCCACGGAGTCCTCGGCGCTGGTCGCCGGAGGGCTGGACGTCCTGCGTGCACTGGCGCCGGGGGAGATGGTGTTGCTGGGGAACAGCGTCGAGAGCGTGCGGCCCTTCTCCAGAGGGGCCGTCCGGCCGTGCTTGCGAGAGCGGGTCGTCGGGCTGCGCCTCGATGCCCGAGTGGACGACGGTGGGTCCCCGATGGACGGCTACGGGCTGCGGCACGCCCTGGGTGAGGTGCTCGCTGAGCGCCACGGTGCGCCTGCGGATGTGGTCGTTGCGCTGGATGGTGCTGCGGGTCCGGTGGGCGCTGGGTTTGCGGCCCGGGCCGGCATTCCCCTGGTCCCGGCCTGGGCCTGTGGGGCGCCAAGCTGGGTGGCTTCCCCCTCGGCGGTTCTCGAAAAGCGCGTGGTGTTGACCATCTTGGGTGACTTGCCTCCGACTGATCTTGCGGGGGCGGTGGGCGGACTGCGCCGGGCTGGAGCGAGCAGTGTGCATGTGCGCCGGGCCCTTCCGATGCGCTTGTCGGCGTGTCCGCTGGGTGTGGATCGGACCCCGTGGCACGGCTCGCCGGATGCCTCAAGCAGTGCGCGCGCCGCGGAGCTGGGTCTGGTCGCCCGAGCGGACAGCATCTCGGCCCTGGCATTGGAAGAAGTGCAGGAGCGCTTGGGCGGTGTGCTGGCCGAGGGCTGCGGGGGGTGCATGGGTGGGCAGCTTGCCGAAGGGGCGGGGATCTCGCCGCCGACGAGCCAGCTCGCGTTGTTCCAATTGGGCTGAGCGGGGTGCCGCCCTGGCCGGGTGTCATTCCCCGGGTTCGGCAGGGGGCGGCGGCCAAGCTGGTATGGTTCCGCGCCAAGTGAGGAAGGTGCATGGGCAAGGCCATCGGCATCGACCTGGGAACCACCAACACCGCAGTTGCGGTGCTTGTCGACGGTCGCCCCCGGGTTCTGGAGGACGACAAGGGCTACAAAGTCCTGCCGTCGTGCGTATCGCTGAAGGCGGACGACTCGTTTGTCGTGGGCCAGTCCGCGCGCAATCTGGTCTTGACCCGTCCGAACCGCACCGTCTTCGCGATCAAGCGGCTGATGGGGCGTCGCTACGACACCCCCGAGGTCGAGCAAGTCCGCAAGCTGGTCGGCTACGAGATCGCCGCGGCCGAAGACGGCACGTGCAAGATCCGCCTGGGCGACAGCTGGTTCACGCCGGTGGACCTCAGCGCAGAGATCTTGAAGGTCGCCAAGTCGCTGGCGGAGCGCAACCTGGGCGAGCCGGTCACCGAAGCGGTCATCACCGTGCCGGCCTACTTCAACCATGCCCAGCGGGCTGCGACCTTTCAAGCGGCGGAGCTGGCGGGACTGCGGTGCGAGCGCATCATCAACGAGCCGACGGCGGCCGCGTTGGCGTACGGCTACCGCAAAGACATCGAGAAGAGCATCGTCGTCTATGACCTCGGTGGCGGCACTTTCGATGTGTCGGTGCTGCGGCTGAGCCACGGCATCTACGAGGTGTTGTCGACGAGCGGCGACACCCACCTGGGTGGCGAGGACTTCGACCACCGCATTGTGGATCACCTGTCTGAGGAGTTCCAGGCGGGCACCGGAGTGGACCTCCGTATCGATCCCACCGCTCTGCAGCGCCTCAAGGACGCGGCGGAGCGGGCCAAGTGCGAGCTGTCGTTCACCGATCGAACGACGGTGCTGATTCCGCGCATCACGATGGCGGACAACCTGGAACAGACCCTCACCCGGCTAAAGCTGGAGGAGCTGGTCGAGCGCTTGGTGCAGCGCAGCTTGGAGATCACCCGCAAAGCCATCACGGATGCGGGACTCCGCATCTCTGACGTGGATGACGTCATTCTGGTGGGTGGCCAGACACGGATGCCCCGGGTGCGGGAGGCCATTGCGGCGCTCTTCCAGCGGGAACCGAGCCGGGGTGTGCACCCCGAAGAGGTCGTGGCCATCGGTGCGGCGGTGCAAGCCAATTCGTTGGTCTCCGATGAGCCGACCGCGGAACACACGCTGTTGTTGGACGTCACGCCCTTCACGCTGGGCATCGACGTGGTGGGCGGGCTCTTCCAGCCCATCATCACCCGCAATTCCCAAGTGCCGGCGAGCTCCAGCCAGACATTCTCGACCGCTCGAGACAACCAGCGGGCGGTTCGAGTGACTGTGCGCCAGGGCGAGGACCAGGTGGCGTCCCAGAACGAGTTCCTGGGGGAGTTCGTGATGAACGGACTCACCCCGGCTGCCCGGATGGAGACCAAGGTCGAGGTCACCTTCCGACTCGACGTCAACGGCATGCTCCACGTCACTGCGCTGGAGCAGGGCACCGGCGAGCGCAAGCGCATCACCATCCGCAACTACGCCGAGTACGTGAAGTCGGATGGCGATGTCCGGGCCGATCTCGAGGGAGACGTCGGCGGAGAAGTGGAGGATCTGGTGAAGGCCGAAGCGGAGGCCGCGGCCCAGTCGGACGGAGGGGGCGGCTTCCTGCGCCGCATCTTCGGTCGGAAGAGCAGCGGTGGACGTGCCACGAAGTCGAGCTCAACGGTCGAGGCGCCGGCTGTGCCCGATGCGGTAGAGGCGCCGACAGTCGAGATGGACACGGTCGACACGGTCCCCGAGATGCCCGACTTCTTGCGGGATCTGGAGGCCTCGGAGCTTGAGGCGATGCCGGAGGAGTCGGCCCTGGGCGGGCTGGAGCCGGTCGGGGGCCTCGAAGAGCTCGATGCGCTGGAGCCGCTGGATCTGCCGCCGCCGCAGCCCTCGCTTGATCTGGGGGCTTCACCGGATGCCCCGGACCTGCCCGAGCCACTGACCGCCCAGGACCTCGGGGAGTTTGCCAGCGACTACGAAGACGAGCTCGACGATCTGGACGACGGCTTTGCTGAGCTGGACGCTGGGCAGGACTACGCGGTGGAGGACGGCGGCTTCGATGCACCGGAGTCGGCCGAGCCCAGCGATGTGGGCTTCGCGATGCTGGACGGCGTAGACCTTGCACCGCTCGACGACGGGGATCTGCCGGTTCCCGAAGACTCCGGCATGTTTGCGCCGGTCGGGGATGACCCGTGGGCGGGCGGTCCGGACGAGACGGAAGAGATGCCGGTGGAGTTCGATGGCGACGACCTGGGTCGGGCGGCGCCGACGTTGGAGATCTCCTTCGACTCGTTGGATGCACTGGACCAGCCCACGGAATTGAGCATCGACCGCATGGGCCTCCAGGCCCTGTCGCAGCCGCCGGTGGTCGATGATGCCGAGGTCCCTTCAGAAGACGAGGAGACCGTGGTGTTCCGGACCGAGCCGATGGTCCCGACCCGACGGGAGCCCGACTGGCGCACGGCCGATGACCTGCCGCACGAGGACCCCTTTGCCGATGCCGAGGATGCCTTTGACGGTGACGATGGACCGGTGGCCACGGCCATCGATGAGCTGCCGACAGGCGAGCTGGACCCAGTGTCCCCCGATGAACCCACCGCGGTGGGGAAGGCGCCGGTCGTTGGCCCGGGCGCATCCGCGGGTCCCCGACCTGCTCGGCTTCGGCTTGCGTACCGGCGGGTGGATGCGTTGGTCACGGAGTGCCGTGAAAACCTGCGCAAGGGCGGGTGCTTCGTCCCGACCACCAGCCCTCTGAAGGAGGGCCGTCAGTGTGTGATCGAGGTGCGCGCCCCCGGTCTGCTGGCGCCGCTGGAGCTGGAGGGAGTGGTGACTTGGTCGAGCGCTGGGCGTGGCACTCTGGCCAATGATCAGACCGCCGGCATGGGCATCGAGTACCGGCTGAGCGTCGAGCGCCAGGCCGAGGTCGAGGCCGCACTGGTGGGCGTGGTCGGCTGAGGGCGCCGGGCTGGGCGGCTCAGATGCTGAGGCCGCCGTCGACGACGAGCTCTTGGCCCGTGATGAAGCTGGCGGCGTCCGATGCGAGGAAGCTGACCACCTGGGCGATCTCTTCGGGCTGACCGAGTCGACGCATCGGGATCATCTTCGTGACGCCCTCGATGATGCGGGGGTCCATGGCCCGTACCATGTCGGTGTTGATGAACCCGGGGGCCACGCAGTTGACCCGGATG
The DNA here is from genome assembly GCA_942491145.1 of Myxococcota bacterium. Lineage (GTDB taxonomy): Bacteria > Myxococcota_A > UBA796 > UBA796 > UBA2385 > CAXQUZ01. Next base: position 290,443 of record CALOBC010000039.1, read on the forward strand.
CTGCGGCGTCCGAGCTCCTTGGCCAGCGACCGGCTCATCGCGGCCACGGCGGCCTTGCTGGCGGCGTAGTTCGCTTGGCCGGAGTTGCCGCGGATGCCAGAGATGCTCGTCAGGTTGATGATGCTGCCCGAGCGCTGGCGCAGCATGACGGAGGCCACACCCCGGCACATGCGGAAGGTGCCGTCGAGGTTGGTGCGGAGCACAGCGCTCCAGTCCTCGTCGGGCATGCGCAGCATCAGGCCGTCGCGTGTGATGCCCGCGTTGTTGACGAGAACATCGATTCGGCCTTCACTCAGCGCGGCAGCAGCCTCAATGAGGGTGTCGACACCTTCGACAGTGGAGACGTCCGCTTGCACGGCCACGGCGCCGGTGGCCTCGGCGAGCTCAGCGGCGGGACTGGCAGCGCTTCGGTAGCTGAAGACCACCCGGGCGCCCTTGGCGGCGAGCTCGGTGACGATGGCGCGGCCGATGCCCCGGCTGCCGCCGGTCACGATTGCGATCTTGTCGGAAAGGGACATTCAGGTCTCCGGGGCGTCAGTGGACGCGGACATCGTCGATGTGGGCAGCCCCTGTGAGGGCCATGAGCAAGCGGTCAACACCCAGCGCAATGCCGGCACAGCGGGGCATCCGGTCGACCGCGTCCAGAAATCGGGGGTCCCGGGGGTGGGGCGCAAAGCCCTCTTCCGCACGGAGCCTGTCGCTCTCGGCCCAGCGGTCGTTCAGCTCGGCGGCGCTCAGCTCTTCGTCGAAGGCGTTCGCGAGCTCCAGCCCACCGAAGTAGACCTCGAAGCGCTGGGCAGACTGGTCCCGCACCCGGGCGAGAGCGGCTTGCCAGTCGGGATAGTCGTAGACAATCGTGGGCGCGTGCAGCTTGGGCTCAACATCGTTCACCCACGTCCGGAACCACTCCACATGGGGGGTGATGCTCGGTGAGATCAGTGTGTTGACGGGCACCCTGGCGAATTTGGGCGCGGGCTCGCCGAGGGCCTGGGCACACGCACCGACCAAGCTCTCGACCTCGTCCATGAGCTCTTCCAGCCCCGCACCGACGCGGTACCACTCGAGCATGGTGAACTCTCGCGCATGGTGGGGGCCGTGCTCGAATTCCCGAAAGCAGGGACAGAGCTGGTAGATGCGGCACAGCCCGGCAGCGAGCACCCGCTTCATCGCCATCTCGGGGCTGGTCTGCAGGAACCCACCTTCCACGGCGGGCCCATGCAGTGTCGCCTCAAGAGCCGGACTGGGCACGAGGACCGGCGTCTGGACCTCGAGGTAGCCACGGTCCGCAAACCAGCGACGCAGTGCGCCGAGGAGCACGGCTCGCTGTCGGATGCGGACCGGATCCATGGCTTGCTACTTCACCCGTGCGACGTACTTGTTCTCACGAGTGTCGACCCGGATGCGCTCGCCGTTTTCGACGAACAGCGGCACCTGGACGGTGGCGCCACATGCGAGGGTCGCGGGCTTGGTTGCGCCAGTGGCGGTGTTGCCGCGCACGCCGGGCTCGCAGTACGCGATCTCGTCTTCGACAAAATTCGGCAAGCCGACCGAGATGGCCCGTCCCTTGAAGAAGAGCAGCGTGACTTCGAGGTTCTCGGTGAGATACTTCGACTCTTCTTCGATGCCGCCGTTGGACACTGCGACTTGCTCGTAGGTCTCCGTGTTCATGAAGTGGTGGAACTCGGTGTCGGCGTAGAGGAACTGCATCGTGTGCTCCTCGATATCTGCCGCCTGAAGCTTCTCACCGGTGCGGTAGGTCCGCTCCAGCATGGCACCTGTCATCAGGTTCTTCAGCTTCGTGCGGGTGAAGGCGGTGCCTTTCCCGGGCTTCACGAACTGGAAGTAGGTGACGATGTAGGGCGAACCGTCAATCTCGACCTTGAGCCCGTTGCGGAAGTCAGAGGTCTCGTACACGTTGGCCATAGTGTGGCTCCCAGAACAGAATTCGAATTTGGACTGGCAAGGCGCCAGTGGGGCAAGCGACACGCGCCGCAGCGGCCGACCGGTAGTGGGGGCAGCCGTGGAGCCCCCGGCAGTCCGGTGCGCAGTCCGCAAAGCTTGGGGTTGGGGGTTTCCGATGCCTTTGGGGGGCGCGGAACCGACGGCGGGGCGGGTGGTTCTCAGAATCGCCGCCCCCCGCTGGGCGCACCGCGTATCACGATTCGATAGCATGCGGGCGGAGGCACAGATCATGGCCATTCGCCGCGTCACCCATCGTTTTCCGGACCTCGCGACATTCATGGGGGAGTACGAGGCCCAGCTCAAAGACGGCTTCTGTTTGTTGCCAGCGTCCGCCATCAAAGGCGAGCTGGCAAATCCCCTGAAGCTCGACCTGATGATTCCTCTCATCGGTCGCGTTGGACCGTTGACCGCCCAAGTGGTGAGCCGTCCGCCCGACGGCAGCGCTGCGCTGCAGCTCCCAGACTTCGACGCTGTGGCGGGCAAGGCCGTCGGCAATCTGTTGGCGCAGATCGAAGAGGTGCGCGCTTGGTTGGTCGAGTCGGGTCAGCTTGTGGAAGCGGGCGCCGCGGTGGCTGCGCCGCCGGCGGAGGTGGCCGAGACTTTGGCGCTCGAAGAGGGCGATGATTTTGCGTTGCCGCCTGAAGACGGCCCGGCCGTTGAAGCGCCCGCGCTGGGTATTGAGGACGAAGGCGAGGAGGAGGCGGAGGCTGTCGACGAAGCCCTCGATGCGCTGCTCGCTGAGGATGACCCCGAGGACAGTGCTGCTGCGCCGACAGTGGTGCGGGGCATTCCGGTGCCCGAGCTGTCGGCCGCCGAGCCGGTCTTTGTCCATGCCCTCACGCCGCACCTGCTGCGCCAGTCCCTCATCCAGCTGGCGTCTGACCGGCGGACGGGCATCCTGACGCTGCGATCCAGTGAGGGCCGGGTCCGCTACGGCTTCTGGCTGGAGGGTGGACCGGTGGCGTGGCGAACGGATCCGGTGCCGGAGTCTGAGGTCCTGGGAATGCTGCTGCTCAAGGGTGGACAGATCACCAAAGATCAGCTGAAGCAGAGCCTTCAGATCATGCAGAGCACAGGCTGCCGGCAGGGGCAAGCGTTCCTTGAGATGGGGGTAATGGAGCCCAACCAGCTCACCATGGTGCTCGGAAAGCAGGTGGCGTATGTCTTCCAGATGGTCTTGCGCGAGTCCGGCGGGGACTGCTTATTCCATGAGCTGACGCGCCTGCCGGAGACCTTCCTCCCGCCGCCGCTGCCGGTGTCCGCCCAGCTGCTGCGGTCGCTGATGAATGCGGCCAAGGAACTGCGCGGAGACCAGATGGCTGAAGCGCTCCGGCCCCACTTCGACAGCTACGCGAAGCTGCACCCTCGGGCGGTGCCGCTGTTGCCGGGCTTCAAGTTTTCCCGCAACGAGGAGCGGCTCATCCAGGTGTTCCAGGACATGAACCTGCGGGTGCGCGAGGTGTTCAGCGTCTCGCCCGTGTCGCGCCAAGCCACGGCGGGCATGCTCTACGCCTTCATTCAGCTTGGGCTCCTCGACTTCCAAGCGGAGGAGTCGCGTGAAGCCTATCTGCAACGGGTGAGCACCCTCATCCTCACAAAGCGGCGCCGGCTGATGAAGTCGAACCACTTCGAGACGCTGGAGTCCCACTGGATCACGCTGCCTGCCGAGCTGGACACCAACTACCAGCGGCTTCAGCATGAGTACGGCCTCGAGACCTACGAGGACCTCACGCCCGAGATGATGGAGGACCTCCGCCACATCCAGGCCCGCTTGGCCGAGGCGTATGAAGTGCTCCGCGACGAGGCGCGCCGGCGGGAGTACCGCAAGTCCTTGCTCGAAGCGTTCATGATCGAGCAGTCGGCGGAGCTGCTGGCGAAGAAGGGCGAGATGGCTGTGATGAGACAGGACCGTCGTGTGGCGGTCGACTGCTTCAGCAAGGCGTGTGAGCTGATGCCGAAGGTGCCGGCCTACCGCACCTCACTCCAGCGTGCGCGGGCCATTTAGTTCAGCGCATCCGATGTGCTGAACCCGTTCGGTCTGGGCTCGCGGCTCGCCTGCATGAACCCAAGAAGCAAGCTGGCGGCGCCCCCGGGAGAGGGGACGCCGCCAGTGTCTCGGTCCGTTCTGAGCAAGCTCAGTGGTGTGCGCCGCTCGGGTGCACGTGGACCTCATCGGGATGCGGATGCATGAAGGGGTCCGTGAAGGGCAGCGACGGGGCGCTCGTGAGGAAGCTGATCACGATGTAGGTGAACATGCCGAGGAAGCCCATGGTCATGCCCAGCTCGAGCACGCCGAGGGGGAGGGTGTCTTCCTTCCAGATTCCGGGCATGTTGACCAGGAAGCGCTCCAGCCAGATGCCGACCGCGAGGATGCCAGCCACCACCAGGTAGGCAGAGGGCATCTTCTTGAGGCCACGGCTGGTGAGCATCGCGAAGGGCGCCACGAAGCAGAGCATGAAGACGACCTTGGCGATTGTGGCCCAGGGCTCCAGCTCGGTCCGAATGAGGATGCCACCGATCTCTTCGGTCATGTTGCCGTACCAGATGGGCAGGTACTGAGCAAAGGTGGTGTAGCCCCAGAACATCGTGAAGCCGAAGGTGAGCTTGCCGAGGTCGTGGTAGAGCGACGGCGGGAAGGCCTTCTCGATGCCCAGCGTCTTGCGGAAGAGCAGCGTGAAGATGGCCAGGTATACAAAGCCCGACCAGATGCAGCTCATGAAGTACCAAGCCGGGAACATGTTCGTGTACCAGTGCGGCATCAGGCTCATGGACACGTCCACGGCCATCACGCTCCAGACCACGGCGTAGGCGACCGCGAGGATGGGGGCCAACATGTTCTGACGCTTCTCAGAAGCCTCAACTTCAGCCTTCTCGCCCTTCCAGCCACCGATGCCACCGATCATGGCCGCGAGCCCGGACGGCTCCCAGCCATATTTCTCTTTGGCCACACCCATGTCGGACCGCACGCTGGCGCGGATGAACAGGATGTCGAGGATCAAGAGCAGTCCGAGCAGTCCGCCCAGACGGGCGAAGAAGAAGGGACGCTGGAAGTAGATCCACTTGTGGTGGGGGGCGCCGGCCTCGGTCCAGTGGGACCACTCATAGACGTCCAACCCGCCGAGAAGCAGGAAGGCCATCAAGAGGATGTACATCGGCACCATCATGAGACCGAAGGCCTCGGCGAAGCGCTTGAGGGGACGACCCCAGCGGCCCTTCGTGAGCACGAGTGCGACCGCGAGCATCAGCCCGCCCTGGGCGATGCCGGCCCAGTACATGTAGTTGACGATGAAGGTGCCGCTGGCACGTGTCGGATCGCTGATGAAGCCGTAGGCTGAGGCCAAGATGCCGACAGCCATGAGCCCCAAGCTCGCGTTCCGCACTCCAGTTGGCATGGACCGTGGAGCCTTCTCGACGAGGGCGCCGTAGTCGAAGTGGTGGGCCATTCTGGCTCCTGCGGTCAGTTGCCGCTGTGGGCGGTTCCGGGCAGCGAGCGGATGTAGGACACGATGGCCCACATCTCGTCGTCGTTCAACGCGCTCCCGTAGGAGGGCATGAGGGCGCCGCCGTAGCGAATTGTGAGGTAGATGTAGCCGTCGGAGCGGGCTGCCGAGATGGCGCCTTCACCGGACAACATCGGAGGGGGGATGGGGTAGCGCTTGCCATTGGAGTTGTCGGCAACCGGCGCTCCGCCGAGTCCCTTGGCTCCGTGGCAGGTCGCACAGTAGACGGAGAACATCCGCTCACCGTCGGCCCGCTTGATCTGCTCGGACGAGTAGGGATTCTTCATGGCTTGACCCTCAGGGGACAAGCGATGGAGGTTGGTGTACTCGCCGTAGTACATGTTCCGGGAGACCGCGCCGTCTGGCACGTCCATCATGTCCCACTCGTATCCACGGTAGAAGTCCGCATCGACGAGATCGATGTCCCAGGGGGCGGCAACCGCGGCAGAGCTGACCAGCAGCCCGGCGATTGCAGCGATTGGCCGCAACAAGCGGAGCTCAAGCATTGTCAGCCTCCATGCCGGTGACTTCGATGGCACCGTTCTCGGAGAGGATTTTGCGGACCTTCTCGGCGTCGGCCGGGGCGAGTCCGTTCACCACGATGCCGAAGTGGTCATCGCTGAAGCGGGGGTCGCAGACCTCGATCTGGAGGTCGTTGCTCGGCAAGCGGCACATGACGATGAGGCCGATGAGGGTCGCGAGACACCCAAAGAGCACCGTGGCCTCGAAGGTGAGCACGATGAAGGCGGGGACCGAGACCAGCGGCTTGCCCGCTGGAATGATCATGGGCCAGTTGGCGTGGGTCAGCGAGCAGACGCTGAACCCACCCAGTCCGCCGAAGAATGCACCGCAGAGGGTGAACCAGCGCACGGGACTGGGACGGCCTTCGTAGATCAGCTCTTCGATCTCATGTCGGGGCAGCGGCGCCGACACAATCATGTCGGTGAAGCCAGCCTTCTTGAGGCGATCGATGGCATCGATCAAGCAGTCGAGGTGAGCGAAGACACTCTTCATGGCTCCCGGAGTGGGAGGCACGTACGTGATGAGGTTGGTGCTCATTTTGCGGCCACCTGGTCAGACTTGAGCGGGGGACGAAGCAGCTCTTTGATCTCTGCGACAGCGACGCTCGGCATGATCTTGATGAACAGGACGAACCACATTCCGAACCAGCCGAAGCTGCCCACCATGATGCCCATCTCCACCCAAGAGGGGGTGTAGTAGGTCCAGGCGGAGGGGTCGAACTGGTGGGCGAGGGCGCTGGCGATGATGTTGTACCGCTCGAACCACATGCCAATGTTGATGACGATCGAGACGACGAACAGGACCGCGAGGTTCCGCCGCATGGCGGGGACCCACCAGATGAGCGGGATGATGCAGTTGCAGAGCACCATCATCATGAAGACCCAGTCGTACTCGCCCGTGAGACGGTACTCGAAGATGCCCCACTCGTAGGGATTGTCGGAGTACCAAGCGATGTAGTGCTCGACACCGTAGGCGTAGGTCAGGATGGCGCCGGTCAGCAGGCACATCTTGGCGAGGCTCTCGAAGTGCCACACGTTGATGTAGTCCTGCCACTTGAACACGAGGCTCATGGGGAGCAGCAGGGTGATGACCATCGCGCAGCCAGAGAAGATGGCGCCGGCGACGAAGTAGGGGGGGAACAGCGTCGAGTGCCAGCCTGCGGTCTGTGCCATCGCGAAGTCCCAGGACACCACGCTGTGGACCGAGAGGACCAGAGGGGTGGCGAAGGCTGCGAAGAAGCCGTAGGCCGCCATGTAGTGGCGCCACTGACGGTCGGTGCCGCGCCAGCCGAGGCACAGCATGCCGTAGAGCTCCCGAATCTTGCCCTGCGTGCGGTCGCGCACAGCTGCGATGTCGGGAATGAGGCCGATGTAGAAGAAGATGCTCGACACGGTGAAGTAAGTCGACACCGCGAAGACGTCCCACATCAGCGGGCTCTTGAAGTTCTGCCAGAGCTGGCGCTGGTTGGGGTAGGGGAACAGCCAGTAGGCGTTCCATGCCCGCCCAACGTGAATGGCCGGGAACAGCGCCGCGCTCATGACCGCAAAGATGGTCATGGCCTCGGAGGCCCGGTACACGCCGGTCCGCCACTTCGACCGAAAGAGGAAGAGGATGGCGGAGATGAGTGTGCCAGCGTGGCCGATGCCAACCCAGAACACGAAAGTGGTGATGTAGACGCCCCAGAATACTGGGGGCTCGTAGCCGCCGACGCCCAGACCGAGGGTCAGCTGCAGGTACCAGCAGTAGCCACCCCAAGCGAGGAGGGCGACGCAGAACCCGAGCAGACCAAAGTAGGCTGCTGACGGCTTGAAGAGCGGGCGCAGGATGTCACGAGTGACCGCGCCGTAGGTGAGGCCTTTCACGCTGGACTCCTAGTGCTTCTCGCCGTGGTCGGCGCCGTGGTCGGCGTCGCCCTTGGCCTCGTGCCCGTCGCCGTGTCCGGCCCCATGGCTGCTGCCGTGGTGTGCCTTTGCCGCGAGGCTGTCGATGTGGTTGACACGCGCGAGGTAGCGCACGCCAGGCTTCGTGTTGAGCTCGCCGAGCATGGCGAACGCGCGTTCGTTCTTGAACTGGCGCGCGACCTTTCCGCCCTCGTCGTTGGCGTTGCCGAAGACCAGCGCATCCGTCGGACAGGCCTGCGCACAGGCCGTGATCTTCTGGAGGGCGGAGTCGGGCACCGTGCGTCCGAGGTCGCGGTACTGGTCTTTTGCTGCCCGGAGCTTGTGCACACAGAAGGAGCACTTCTCCATGATGCCCATCTCACGGACAACGACGTCCGGATTGAGCATCAGGTTGTACGACTCAGGCCACTTGTAGGTGTGGAAGTTGAATCGTCGCGCGGAGTAGGGGCAGTTGTTGGCGCAGTACCGAGTGCCAACGCAGCGGTTGTAGACCATTGCGTTGAGGCCATCGAGGTTGTGGTAGGTCGCCAGGACGGGGCAGACACCTTCGCAAGGCGCGTGGCTGCACTGCTGGCACATGACCGGCTGGAACCGCACGTCGGGGTTCTCGCCTTCGCCTTCCCAGTACCGGGACAGACGAATCCAGCCCATGTGACGCGACAGGGCGATCTGCTCGGGACCGACGATGGGTAGGTTGTTCTCCGCAAAGCAAGCCGTCTCGCAGGCACCGCAGCCCGTGCACCGGTTCAGGTCGACCGACATCGCGAACCGGTAGGTCGGATGGGCGGGCTCCGGGTACATGTCGGTGAGCCCCGCCTTGATCAACCGCTCGTCCACCGGGGGGTGGTGCAGGTTGAAGATGGTGTGCTCATCGTAGCCCTTGCCCAGGTCTTCCTTGCTGACGACGTAGTTGATGCCCCGGCCATCTTGGTCGATGTTGCCGATGTACTGGGTCATCGCCGTCTTGCCGCCCCTGGCGATGGCGGCCTTCGTCACCGTGCGCAGGGCACCGTACTGGTCCGTGCTGTTGCTCAGCAGGGTCATGGGGTTGGCACCAAAGCGGGTGTAGCGTCCGGACTTGGTGTGCCCGTTGCCCATCACCACCGCGATGCTGTCCTCACGGATGCCCGGCGAACCGAACCACGCGACCTCGATGTTGCCCGCCTCGGTGGTGACGACGACAGTGTCGTCCTTCTCCAGCTTGAGCTTGGCGGCGGTCTTGGGGTTGATCTCGGCCCAGGTGCCCCAGGTGTAGCTGCTGATGGGCTCGGGAACTTCTTGCGCCCATGGCTTGTTCGCGTGCCGTCCATCGTGGATGAACGGGTGGGGGAACACCATGAAGTAGTAGTCGCCGCTGCCCTGAACGGCGGCCGGGGGGACTCCAGGGGAGAAGTCCTTGACGGGAGCGCCGGTGCGGGGGACGTTGACGAAGAAGCCACCACGCTTGAGACTGGCGACCCAGAAGTCCGAGAAGGACCCTGCGCTGCCGCTCTTGGGGAAGACCACAGCTTCCCACCAGCCCTTGAGCCAGGTGGAGAAGTCGGCGCTGTCCAGAAGGGGCAGGGGAGCCGCCACCGGAGCGGCAGCGACCACTGCTTCGCCTTCGGAAGAAGCCGCAGCGTCTCCCTCGGACTCGACCGCCTCAACGGTCTCAACGGTCTCAACGGTCTCGGCGACCACCGGGACAGGAACCACGCCGCTCGCCTTGGCGATCTGGAGCAGCACATCGCCCATCTGGCGGGTGTTCTGCAGCGGCATCATCGTGGCCTGCTGCAGCGTGTGCCAGTGCACCGTCGCCTCAGCATCGCCCCAAGTCTCCAACGTCGTTCCCGAGGGAAGGACGATGGCCTTGGCGTTCAGCGTGTCGTTGGGCTCGTTCGAGAATGCGACCAGCTGGACGCCGGCGAGCGCGGCTTCCGCAGCGAGACCCGGAGGCAACGCATAGACAGGGTCTGCGCCGTCGAGGAAGAGCACGCCTACCTTGCCGTCTTTGCAGGCAGCAACGAGGGACTCAACGTCCTTGTGGGAGCAGTAGTCCGCGACATTGGCCGTCTGGCCAAACGTGACCGTCTTGCCGATGTTGCCGAGCACGTGGTTGACCGCGAGCACCATCTCAGCAAGCTGCGACGGATTGGCCGAGGTGTGCACGCCACCAGGCAGGACGACCGAGGGGCCTTCCATGAGCCACCCGACGACCTTCTCGATCTGCGCAGCCTTGAGGCCACCCACATCCCGAGCCGCTTGGGTCTGTCCCGCCTTGCGTGCCTTGACGATCGACGCGATCGTGAGGGCGACCGCCGACTCCGATCCCGGCTCGCAGGCCAAGTGGACATCGGCCATGGCGCTGGTGTTGCCAATGCGGGGCTCGATGCACACCGTCCGGCTGACGAAGCCACCCTTCGCAGGGTCGCGGCTGTCGGCCCAGCCCTTCCGAAGCGGAATGCCGCCCCATGTGGAGAGGAACTCGGCGCCGAAGCTCACGATGGTGTGGGCGCTGGCCAGCTCGAAGGTCGGGATGGTGTTCAGCCCGAACATCTTGCGCGTGGCACCCCGGAGAGCATCCACGCCACTGGTGGGCTCCCAGAACAGCGGAGCCGAGTCCACAGCCTTCATGAAGGCCGTGATCAGGGCGCCGGTGGCACCCGTGCGGCTCTGGCCGAGCCAAGCGACCTGCTTACCCGCAGCCTTCGTTGCCTTGACGGCCGAGACCGTGGCCTCGAGGGCTTTGTCCCACTCGACACTGGCACCCGCAACCATGGGCCCGACAAAGCGGTCCGGGCTGTAGGTGGCCAAGATGCCTTGTTGTCCACGGGAGCACAGCGATCCAGCATTGGCCGGATGGTCCGGGTTGCCGTCCACCTTGACGATGCGCCCTTCACGGTTGCGCGCGATGACGCCGCAGCCCGTGGGGCACTCGTTGCAGAGTGTAGAGAAAAAGGTGGGCACGCCGGGAATGATCTGTTCCGGCTGGACCACGTAGGGAAGCACTTTCTCCATCGGGACGCGCGGATCACAGGCCACCGCTCCCGCGGCCGCCGTGACGCCGGCGACCTTCATGAAGTCGCGCCGGTTGAGGTTCGACATTGTTCAGGCTCCAACCGCGTTCACTTGTGGCAGGTCCAGCAGTCCTTCATCTCGGCGCGCCGGAGATTGGCCTGTGCACCGTAATTTTCGTCGACTTTCGGGTGGTCCTCATGGCAGTTGAGGCACCAGCCCATGGTCAGCTCGCTGACCCGGTAGGCAACGGTCATGTCATCCTGGACTTCGCCGTGGCACTCCTGACAGGCCACCCCACCGCGAACATGCCGCTTGTGGGTGAAGTAGACGAAGTCGGGCAGGTCATGGACCTTCACCCAGGGGATCGGCTCGCCCGATGCATAGAACTCCTTGAGCTTCTCGAGCTCAGGCCGTCCTTCGCTGGGCACCCGGGAGTGGCAGTTCATGCAGGTTTCCGTCGGGGGAACACCGGCATGAATCGAACGCCGGGCGTTCGAGTGGCAGTACTCGCACTCGATCTGCAGCTGTCCAGCGTGCAGCTTGTGCGAATAGGCGATGGGCTGTTCCAGGACACCCTCGGAGCCGACCGCACCGTATGCGACCCGGTCGGTGCTCCAAGAGCGGTCCGGATCGGACAGCAATGGGACCGGAGGCGGCAACAGGTAGTGCTGTCCCAGAGGGAACAGGCTCTCGGCTTCGGATCCGTCACTGGTGTCCTGCGCATGCACGCGGTTCGCCGCGGCGCCGATCGCAATTCCGACGGCAACCACCGGCGCACAGAACAAGATTGCGCGCTTGATTCGACCCATGGCTTCTTCCCGTCCTCTGCGGGTGGGCCCCGCACGAGTTGAGGTGCGCGTCTAATGCACTGAGGTTGGCACCACAAGGCTCAGCGTCACCGGATGTCAGGGGCGGATGGCCAGGACCTTTGGCACCGCCTCAAGAACCAAGAGAGCGCGCGGTAGACGCACGCTCCCGTTGGACGCCGGTGTATTCCGTCACTGGTGCGTCATTTCGGAATTGTGACAGCCCCGATGTCGTGTTCACCCGAAAGGGTGACAAGGGACACGTCTGCAGAACTGTCAGACAGGCCGATCCAGCCGGCATTGATCGTCGGAGTGAACCGGACAGTTGCGGTCTCGATCACCGATGAATTCGTCACTTCCGTCGACACCTCGACGCTGCCCTCGCCGCTCAGCTCGACCCCGTACGACCGCAGGTACTCACCTTGGCTGGCGTTGTCGGGCACGCTCACCCCAAGATCAAACGCCGTCAGCACGGGAAAGCCAGGGGTGCCGCCCGACACGCTGAGCCCCAGATCGGACGCACTCAGGGCGAGCTGCTCACTGTAGGGCGGCGTGTGGGGCTGATCGAGCGTGGCCGACCCGGACCCCTCGCTCCAGTCTCCGTTCCACCCAATCACGGTCCAGCCCACAGTCACGCCGGTCTGGGCGAACGGGATCGCGCCGTTCATGTCGGACCGATCGATGGGGTCTTCAGGGCCCGCCTCTCCCCAGCGCACAGCGACGTTCACGTCAAAGCTGACGTCGGTTCCAGAGACGTCTGGTGCACTGACGCCAAAGCCGAAGCCGTTGGAGCAATACCCAAGGCTGGCGTCGTAGTTGGCGGGGTAGTCGGGGCCTTGCTCGACGCTGGCGTCGATCGTGAATCCGCGGAGAACCACGATCTGGTGGTCCATCTCGTTAATTCCGGGCACGTCGACGGACTCGGCGATGGTGGTGGTGCCTTCGGGGCCGAGAGTGAGCTCGGTGAGCCCATGTGAGACCACAAACCCGGTGCTGGTCACCTCGGTCGCGTGGAGCCGGTAGGTCGGGAAGTCGAGCCCATCGTGGGACCAGTCCCCGCCCACCATCAGCGACTCGAAGCTGCCGTCTTCGTTCATCATTGTGCCAGCGAGGCTGATGCGATGCGAGAGGATGTCCCAGGTGTGGTTCCATCCGCTCCACACCACCGCGCTGGTGGGGGTGCCCGCCGCGGAGTCTTCCGCTTTTCCGGAGCAGCCGATTGCGGGAGCGAGGGCCAGCAGTCCGGCCAGGACCGTGGTGCGGCACAAGGGTGTGGGGTGGGGCATGGCGTCTCCTCCAAGGGGCGGGTATCCGAGCGGTGGGCCAATGTAGCCGACGGGAGTGGGGGTGGTGCGGGCGGCCGCGCACTCCGCTGTCTGGCGGGAGAGGTCCGGAGGAACGTGACATGGGTCGAGCTCTGGTCCCTTCGACATGGGTGGTGTGCGCCGCTCTGGCACTCGCGGGCTGCAAAACAGCTGAGCCCGTGGCTTCACCTCCGCCCCCCCAAGTGGCCCAAGCGGACGTCGAGGATGCCGCTCAACAGCGCACATCGGGGAATGTTGCACCTGCCCCTCGCACCGCACAAGACCTCTACGAGGGGTGCCGCGAGCGGGTGGAAGGGGTGGAAGCGGCAGGGGAGTGCTCGGTAGACGCGGACTGTGTGCGCTCCGGCTGCTCTCAAGAGATGTGCATCTCGAAGACGGCGGCTGAGAGCGGCATCATGAGCACGTGCGAGGTCCTGCCGTGCTTCTCGGTGCTCGGTGCGTGTGGCTGCCAAGCGGGTGTGTGCCAGTGGACGCTGGCCGATGCTCCTGCAGGGGGGGCGCCTCCGCCGGGCGGACCGATTCCCTTCCAGCACCTCCCTCCCAAGAATCCCTGAAATGGGTCGTTCTGGGACTGCTTCCGGATCGGTGAGGCTGACCGGTGGGCGCCTGCGGGGCCAGCTGGTGCGGGTGTCGTCGTCGAGTGCGGTCCGCCCCACGTCTTCTCGGGTGCGCGAAGCAGCATTCTCGATGCTTGGTCAGAACCTCCATGGCGTGAGCGTTCTGGACCTCTTCGGCGGCAGTGGGCTGCTGACCTTCGAGGCGGCCAGTCGCGGCGCGGCACCGCTCACTGTGGTGGAGCGGGACCGTCGTGTTGCCCAGGAGCTGGCTGAGAGTGCCCGTGCCTTGGGGCTCTCGCTCGACCTGCGGGTGAGCGACGCGAAGCGGGTGACGGCCGGATGCTGGGACTTGGTGTTCCTCGATCCGCCCTACGCTGACAACAGCGTGACCTGGCTGCACCTGGCCGCGCCGCTGGCGTCCTGGCGATTGCTCATCGAGCATCCCGCCGATCGCCGCCTGCCGGCCAGTGTGGACGGCTCACTGGTGCAGCTCCGAAGCCGCACCTACGGCCGCTCAGCCCTGACTTTGTACGGACGTGAGCGGCCGGATGCCGGTGTCGCGGAAGACGAGCCAGTCGCCGAGGATCTTGGCGTGGTCGAAAGCAAAGGCGAGCCCATCAATGGTGCCGTCGGTGCGCAGGATCTCCCGAAGGTGGTCGACGCTGATGAGCCGTGACTCTGCTGCGTCGTCCGCGCCGATGGGTTCGGCGGTGCACCCCGGGGTCGGCACGGCGGTGAACACCACAGACAAGGTGTGTTGCCGGGGATCGCGGGCCGGGTCCGAGTAGACGTGTAGCAAGCCGGTCAGCGCCACTTCGAGGCCGGTTTCTTCCATGGCCTCCCGGCAGGCGGCACTCTCGACCGTCTCTCCTTCGTCCACAAAGCCGCCAGGCAATGCCCATCCGAGCGGCGCATTCTGGCGCCGGATCAAGACCACATGGCCGTCCCGCTCAATGATCAGGTCGACAGTGGGGGTCGGGTTCTTCCAGGCCATGGCGTGCTCCGGTAAAGGCGGGGCCACGGTCCGCACCTTGAGCATTCTGCCTGGACCGATGGCCCGAGCGGTGTAGCCTGCTGCCACGGAATCGGTGGTCCAGTGCGCCGTGCCGGTTGGGGCGTGCCCCAGGATGTTGCGGAGGTCGACAAGGCGATGGCGGATTCGAGCAGTGGGCAAGCCCCACCGGTGGTGATCGTGGGCTCGGGCCCGGACGCACTCCACGCAGCGGCGGTCGTCGTTGAGGCGGGCGTCCGTGTCGAGCTCCTGCTGAGGGGCACGCTCGACGATGCCGTGCTGGCAGCGGCGTTGGCCTGGTCCGTCCAGCGTTGGCGGGGCATGTCGACCGGCGTGCCCACCCCCGTGGAGGGCAGCGGGTTGCTGTCGACCGCTGGTCTGGTGTCATTGCCGATGGGCGCTCGGGATCTCGCTCGGGTGCTTCCGCCGAACGTGCGCGCCCCCGCGGTCCGTCGCCTCGCTCGCGCCCGTGCCCGCAATGCGGTCGCCGAGCTGGTGGGGGGAGGGCAGGAAGAGCGCAGCTACAGCGACTGGGTCCAGCGGCGGTTTGGCCGTCCGCTGCTTGCTGAGCTGTTTGCCCCGTATGCCCGCGCACGCTGGGGCCGGTCGCCAGATGCGCTCAGTGCATCGACGGCGCGGCAGCACCACGGCATTCCCGACGACCGTGCCGTCACCGAGCCCACGCGGGATCCGGGCCAGCGGTGGCGAGAGACGCTGACTGCCGCTGGGGTGGTGGTTCGCGAGAATATCGATGTGTCGGCCATTCTGGTGGATGATGGGCGGGTGTCCGGCCTTCGGCTGGCGGACGACACGGTGCGCGGTGTCGGCGCTGGGCTCTGGACCACGGAGTCGCCGGCGGTGGTCGCCCGTTGGCTGGGGGCAGCCTGTCCGGTCGAGGCCAGCGGTCCCGCAGTCGGGCTCGAAGCCCACGATGCCGTCCGAGTGCACCTTCCGGGTGCCAGCGTGCACAAGCCCCAGACCACCGTGCACATCGCGTTGCCCGACACGCCTGTGTGGCGGCTGGAGCAGGGGGCCTCGGTGGCGGGCTGGGTGCTGAGCGCGACCGTGCCTCTCGGTGCCTCGGCTGTGCCCAGTGCAGCAGAGCTCGTCACGTCCGTTGCCGAGAAGGTCTCCATGGACGGCACCTCAGGCGCGCAGGCGGTGCGCGTGCTGGGCTGGGAGCCGGCGTGGTCCCCGGGTTGCCATGCCCGCCTGCGCCGCGTGTTGGACGTCTGGGATGGCCTCGGCATCGTGGCCATCGGAAAGGGCGGGCTTTATCACAGTGCCGATCCTCCGGTACTTCAGGCCCACATTCTGGCCCTTTTGCAGCCGGATCGCGAGCCGCTGTGGGACCTCGTGCGCCGCTTCGCTGAGCCCTCCGTGCGTGCCGAAGACTTGGCGGTGCCCATCACCCGCTTCGTCGAGCGCTGACCCTCAAGGGGCCGTGTTCTCGGGGGCTCTCGGGCCATGCGGTCGGGACAGGTCGGCCTCCAGCCACGCCCGCTGTTCTTCGGTCAGCACCGAGTCGGTCTGGCGAGCCTCGGCTTGCATCCAGACCCTCAAGCTGGCCCGTGCGCGCTGCTGTCCGCCCTCGGACCACGGGATGCCTTCCACCGTGAGAGCGCCCAGCTCCACGGTGTTGTCGTGGGCGTCCAGCGTCAGCTCACCCCCCAGCCCGCAGGACCCCTGGCCATCGGGCCGAAGCCACCAGTGGTGGGCGTCTCCGGTCTGCACCAAGGTGCGGCCGTGCACGTCGGGGTCGCCGAGGGGGTCGCCCAAGCACAGCTCCAGAAGTCCCGCAATGAAGGGCCAGCGCCGTCTCCAGCGCCCTTGCGGCCCCTCCACTTTGCGGCGGCGAATCACCAGCCGAGCTTCGGTGTCGGGGGCAGCCCAGCGCTCCTCAAAACAAGGGGCGGGCGTGCAGGCCACGCGGCTCTTGAGGGACAAGCCGACCGATGTGGGCGGGCGCTCAGGCACGGCTGGGGACGGCTGGGCGCATGCCGCCACCACCGACATTGCACCCGCAATCCACGAACGCAGGCTCAGTACTTCACCTTGAGGTTGGTGCAGTAGCCCACCTCAAAGTCGCCCTTGATGGAGCCGTCTTCGAAGCTGACGTTGACACTGCCGGTCATCAGCTCCTTCTTGTCGTCGATGTCCTCGATGTCGAGGCTGCCGTCCACGACCCGGAACACCTCGAGCGCACCGCCGGAGATCCGGAGCAGCCGACCGTCAGCCGGGGCGTCTCCACCCAAGCTCAGGTTGCCTTTGCTGACGCTCTCGCCTTCGTAGGTGAAGAGCAACACCGACATCTCGCGGTCCAGTGGCGGAGCGCCTTCGTCTTCGCTCTGGCCAGTCTCGTACGTGGTGCCCCGGTTGATCCAGGCGTAGTCGTCGCACTCGTCTTCGGCTGTCGAGAAGGCCACAAAGGGCCCGCCGTAGAACCAGGACCCAGCGGTGAAGCCGGAGCCGTCCACCGTGCCCTTCACATCGGCGAAGGTGCCGTCGCCACAGGCGACCAGGGCGAGGGCCAGGGAGGGGATGAGGAATCGCATGGGGTCTCCACTTGGGGCCACTGGAGGCCCGACGGTGGGCAGCATAGCCAGCGCGGAGGGAGGGTGCTCGGCCACGCCGCAGGCTACGGGGCGTGGGGTGGTCTGGTGTGCACTGGCGGAGGACCGGCATGGCGGGAACGGAGCAAAGCGACGTCCAGGTGGGCGACAGCGTGCAGCGCTGCCGTGCCCAGCTCGCAGCGGTCGGTCGTGGGCGGGGGCGGGTGCGCTTGCACCGAGATGGGGATGTCGCACAGCTGGTGATGGACAGTGCCGATGCCCGAAACGCGCTGTCACCCGGCATGATGATGGACTTTGGCGCGGCGGTTGACGCGCTGGAAGGTGGTCCGGAGGCGGCGGTGGTCCTGCGCGGTGAGGGGACTCTCGCGTTTTGTGCCGGAGGCGATCTGGCGTCGGTCCGCAGTCACCTGCTGAGCACCGACCTTGCCCGGGCCATGTCGACCTGCATGCAAGACAGCCTGGCACGCCTCCAGAGCCTGCCGTTGGTCCGAATCGTGGCGCTGGAGGGGGCGGCGATTGGCGGAGGAGCGGAGCTGTTGACCGTCGGAGATCGTGTCTTTGCCGGCCGCTCTGCCCGAGTCGGGTTTGTGCACGCCTCGCTGGGGGTGTCTCCGGGCTGGGGCGGTGCCGGGCGCTTGGTGGACCGGGTGGGCGCGCTGCGTGCACTGCGTGTGTTGACCCACACTGGGCTCTTGTCTTCCGAAGATGCCTTGTTGATGGGCGTTGTGGATGATGTTGTGGGCGACGGGACGGCCCTCGATCACGCGCTCGCCTGGGCCCGGCAGCTCGCCCATCTGCCCCGGGCGGCACTGGCGGCGGCGGTCCGGGTGTCCCGGGGGCTCGACCCTGCTGCAGAGCGAGCAGTCTTTCTGTCTCTGTGGGGAGGAGAGGCCCACCGTGAGGCCCTTCAGCGCACTCGGCAGGGACGATGAAGCGGACGCAGGTGCTGGGGCTGCTCTTGGCGGCCGTCGTGGGCTGCCCGGGTTCTCGCCGCCGGAAGCCCCCGCCGCCTTTGCCGGTCGCCGAGCCGGCCCCACCAGTGGTGCCCGCCGGTCTGCTCAAGGACGGTCGGTTCCTCGACAGCCGCTTCCGCTACTCCATCGCCCAGCCCGCCCAGTGGTCGGTGGTGATGGGGCGAGAGCAGGACGCGATGCGCATGCGCATGACCCACGACGACACCGGGATCGCCCTGGAGATCTGGGTCTTCCAAGGCACCGGGTTGGCCCCCAGGGCCCGTTCGGGTTGTCCCTGGTACTTCCAAGATGTGGGCCCCTACAAGGGTTTGCCGGGGGGCGCGGCCATTGGCGTCGCGAGCTGCACTTCTGTGCAAGCGGACGAGGCGCTTGCGATGGCCTGGATCCGCGAGCTTGAAGACGCAGTGCTGCAGATCGAGGTGCAGTATCCAGAGGGCACCCTGCTGCGAGGTGACCCCATGGTGCGGCGTGTGCTCGCTACGCTTCGGACCCAGCGTCCCAGTCCTGCCGCCGACGGATCATGATGAGACCGAGGGGCAGCGCCAGAAGCGCCAAGCGGCCGTTGACCACGCCGCCGTTGCCGCATCCACCGCCGCATCCACCGCCGCAGCCGTCCCCTGAGTCACAGCCGGCGGCTTCGTAGGGCACCAGGCCCAGGTTGGCGTAGATCCCCAGCCAGTCGCCTTCAGGACCCGACGGTGCGACCTCGAGTGCAGTCAGGCCGAGCCCATCAAAGCCGGGCAGGTTGAACGCGAGATCGCCAAGCTGGTCGGCGAGGATCGGTGCCACGAGGGTGTCGAAGAGGCCCTTGATGGCGGTGCCCACCGCGGCATCGGTGCCCGGAGCAAACTCGTTCGAGACCACGGTGGGGATGAGATCCTCACCCGAGAGACCCACCTCGATGGCGAGGGCGCCGGTGGTGCCGTCGAACGGAAGGTTGATGCCCACGTCGGTCTGGAGGTCCACGCCCATGAGCCGCGCGTTGCGGAAGTCGAGCTCCCCGTAGAAGTCCAAGCCCAGCTGCTCCAGTGCCACAACCACGTCATCGGGGCCGTTGTAGACGAGCGTGGGCGGAGCCTCGGGGCGGGTGAGGATCAGCAGCGGCGCGGGGGCCTCGAAGAGACCAGCGATGGTGGAGCCGGCGTCATCGCCGATGAACAGGCTCATGAGCGCGGTGTTCATCGAGAAGCCGGTCAGCTCTTCGTCCACCACTTGGCAGAGCAGACCCGCCCGCCAGATCGCGTAGAGGGCCTGGTTGCCGAACTCGTCGGACATGAGCAGTCCGAGGTGCTGTCCAGGATCGACGCCGTCACCGGGCGCACCGATGGCCGGCAGATCGCCCTCGACCCGGGCAGAGCCGCCCGGATCCCACTGGGCCACACACTCGGCCGCGTCGGCGTCCATGCTGCCGTCCATCGACAGGCGCATGCCTTCGGGTCGGATCTCGACGTCGCCGGGATAGATCTGAAGGGTCGCCACGACGCCGCCGAGGTCGATCTCCTGTTCGATGTTCGCCGCGCCGAAGGAGTCTTCCAGGAGCTCTTCGATCTGGGGCGCAAAGTCGCCGATGGCGTCGTCGATGAAGCCGCCCGCAAAGCTCAGCACGATGTCGAACAGGTTGAGCCCGAAGAAGTCGAGGATGTTGTTGACCGTCGCGAGCGCACACCCGCTCAGGTTGATGTTGTCGCCGGTGAGGTCGTACGAGAGGTTGAGGTCACCCACGTTCGCGTCGAGCATCGGCCCGTCCGGACCCTCGACCACTTGCATGTCGATGTGCGTGTTGATCGTCGCGACGAACGGCTCCACATAGGCGTCGCACGTCGAGTCAATGCACTCGAGGGTGGTCCAGATGTAGAACGGATTCGACGAGTCGTTGATGGCGACCTGAATGTCGAAAGTGAGGTCGAGGTATCCATTCTGCGGCACGATCGACGCGTACGGGATCTCGATGTCGATGAACATGTTCGAGACTTCGTAGCCGTACCCGCCAAGCCAGCACTGACCGAGCGCTCCGTCGAACTCGTCGCCGAGCGAGTCGAGCGCGATGTCACCAGGCAGAAAGGAGGGGATCACCCCGGTGACGGCATCGAAGCCCTCGGGCGTGACATCAACAATCACCGCATCGGTGATGGGACTGCCCGCTGGGAGCAGATCCTGGGCGCTCGCAATTCCGGGGCCGAGCAAGCACGAGAGGCCGACAAGTCGGGTGATCAAGGACAAGGGCGTCTCCGAGCGGCGGGGATGGTCACAGGTCGCCATCGTACTCGCGTGTCCGCTCGGATGCCATTGTGATTGCAGGGTGTCCGCGCGGATCCCCCGCGCCAGCCCACTTGGCAGGGGTGCCGGCCCGTCCCGAGCTCAGCGCGGCTCTGCGATGCAGAGAAAGCCAGCGCCCGCTGCGGCGGCTGCAGCACCATCCGTGTCTTCCCGGTCCCCCACCATCAGGATGCGACATGGCGGCACCCCGAGCTGCGCGGCCACCGCATGGATGCCGTCCGGCAGCGGCTTGAGCGCGCCGATCGCATGGCCGTCGACGACTGCATCCCAGTCGAGATGGCCCATGAACCGCAGCTTGGCGAGTGCAGGATGGTCGGAGAAGACCGCCATCGGCAGTCGCTGGCCACGCCCCGCCTGCATCAGCGCTTGGACCGCAGGGAGGGGCGACGCGTCGTGGAATGTGGCAGGCCAGTCCTGCCGGAGCAGCCGGTGGACAACTGGTGCTGCGCCCGCCTCGGGCACCCCGCTGTCACTGGAAACCGCCGATGTGAGTGCAGCGTCAAGATTGGCGAACCGCTGCCCCCGCAGCGTGCGCAAAGCTGGCTGAATGGCGCCCACCACCCGAGGGGCCCGCAGCAGCGACCACCACAGGCGCAGCCGGCGGGTGTTGACCTCCGCGAGGGTGCCGTCGAGGTCGAAGCACAGCGCACTCCATCCGCTGACCCGCTGCTCTGCCCAGCCCTGGAGGTCATGAAAATGGTCCATAGCAAGCGTTTCTCGCAAAACTTGTCCGCGGGTGTGGATTCTTGGCGCGGTCGCCGTTGACACGTTCCGGAGCCCAAACTATATACGGTGGGCTTCGGGGCGGTGCCGCTGGAGTGACAGGTTCGCCCTGTTGCTTGACACCGCCTCCGGCACCGATCGGCATCGATGTTCGGTCTAACCCTTACGATGCTGACTTCAACTCCTCGTGGCTAGGTAGCTCAGTTGGTAGAGCAGCGGATTGAAAATCCGCGTGTCGGCGGTTCGACCCCGTCCCTGGCCACCACTTCGCCTGTTCGCCGGCTTCCGTCATGGATGCCGGCGTTCATGTTTCTTGCTGGTGCGGTGTTGGGCTGTGGCGCGGACGACTGTGAGTCGCTCTGCGATGATGTCGCGCTGTTGCTCGACGAGTGTGTCGATGACTGGCCGCTCACGTGGGACGAGCTGGGTGCTGGCGGCCGGGTGGCCTACCGCAACGAGTGCCGGCAAGACTGGTCGAACCTGCGTGCCGACCTCGAGAGCTGGGAACTGGACGATGCCCTGGCCCAGTGCGAAGAGGGCAGCGCCGCACTCCAGCGCCTGACCACCAACGCCACAAGCTGCGATGAGCTGCGGGCCCTCTACCTCCTCGACTGAGCGCGAGAGTGCCCAGCTGGCAGGCATGCTCACACGTCAGCTGCCGTGCGGCCGCCGATCAACCGAACTGAATGCCCTGAAGCTCGATGCCGAGCTTGCGGATGCGGTAGTGCAGGTTGCTGCGCGAGAGCCCGAGGTCCCGGGCCGCCTGGGCCTGCACGCCACCGGCCCGCTCCAATGCGCCCACGATCATCTGTCGCTCCAGCGTGTTGAGGGCCCCGACCAGATCGGTGCTGTCGGGCACCGCCAGGGGAGGGGAGGGCGCGGGCTCCAGCGCCACCCCGGGATCGCCAATCCCCGACAGATGGACCACCTCGATGCGCTCGCCTGGACACAGGATGAGGGCACGCTCGATGACATGCTCCAGCTCGCGGACATTGCCGGGCCAGGTGTGGGTCATCAGGCGGGCGAGTGCGTCGGGAGAAACCGCCCGCCCAGGACGGCCGTGGCGCTTGGCGTGCTTGCGCAAGAAGTGATCGACCAGCAGGGGGATGTCGCCCGTCCGCTGCCGGAGCGCGGGGACCTCCAAGTGGAAGACATTCAAGCGGTAGAACAGGTCGCTTCGGAATGTGCCCGCCCGCACCTCGGCCTGGAGATCCCGGTTGGTGGCGGCGACGACCCGCACATCGACGTGGATGGTCTCTTGGCCGCCCACGCGCCGAACCTCTCCCGACTCCAACACCCGGAGCAGTCGAACCTGGGTGGCCAGGGGGACCTCGCCGATCTCGTCGAGCAGGAGGGTCCCGCCATCCGCTTGTTCGAAGCGGCCTCTGTGCATGCGCACAGCGCCGGTGAATGCGCCCTTCTCGTGACCAAAGAGCTCGCTCTCCAGCAAGCCCTCGGGCAGCGCCGCACAGTTCACAACCACGAAGGGACCGTCGCTGCGGCGGCTGCGGCTGTGGAGGGCATGGCTGATGAGCTCTTTGCCGGTGCCGGTCGGTCCGGTGACCAAGACAAGCGCCTCGGAGGGGGCGACCGCCTCGATGAGCTCGTAGACGTGGCGCATCTCGGGAGTGGCGCCGATCAGCGTCTCGTAGTGGTCCCGTTGCTCCAGCTGGGCGCGGAGGGTGGCGACCTCAACCTCCAGCCGGCGGGTCCGCAGTGCGCGATCAATCACCACCAACAGCTCATCACGGCGCACGGGCTTGATCAGGTAGTCCGCCGCCCCTGCCCGCATTGCCAGTACTGCATCTTGGACCGAGCCATGGCCGGTCATGATGATGACCGGTAGGTCTGGTAGATCAGCCTGAACGCGCTCCAGCAGGGCGTGTCCGTCGATCCCCGGCATCTTCACGTCGGTGAGCATTAGGTCGGGGGTGAAGGTGCCCAGCCGCTCCAGTGCCTCCTCGGCAGACGCGGTGAGGGTGACGTCGTAGCCGGCCCGACCGAGGTTCACTCGAAGGGCCGACCGGACGGCCTTCTCGTCGTCGACCACGAGGATTCGCAGCGGGGCCTGCGGTGGGGCATCGGTGGACACCGGCCGCTACTCCGTCTCAATGTTCATCGGCATCAACACCCAGACGTGCTCGTCCTTCAGGGCGGACCAAGTGTCGAGGGTGTCGGCGGCGGGGCTGTCCAGCAGGCTGGCCAACGAGCGAGAGGGGGGCTGGTAGCCGGCGCGCCAGACCAGCTTTGTGGCGAGGCTGGGGGAGGCCGGTGCCTGAACAGGACGGGCGACCATCGGGCTGCCAGGGCCCCCGACCGGGTGGTAGCTCACAAGGTCCACGCGGGCCTTCTCCGGAATGCCTGCTTCGCTGCGTGCGCGCGCTACAGCGTCGTGGAAGCCCCCGAACTCGTCGACGAGGCCCTGCTTGCTCGCCCGCAAGCCGGTCCACACGCGCCCTTGGGCGACCGCTTCCACCTCTTCTGGCTTGAGCTTGCGCCCCTCCTGCACCCGGCTCTTGAACTGGTCGTAGGTGGCCCCGACCATGTGGTCCAGCGCCGCGAACTCGACATCGTCGAGGGCCTTCGAGCTCGAGTACATCCCGGCCTTGCGGCCCCGGGTGTACAGCTCGGCGTTGAGGCCGACTTTGTCGTACAGACCACTAAAGTCGAGAAACGGACCGGCGTACACGCCGATGCTGCCCGTGATCGTGGAGGGCTGAGCGAACACGGTCCGGGCACCGGCGGCCACGTAGTATCCCCCGGATGCGGCGACCGATCCCATGCTTACGATAACGGGTTTGCCTTCCTTCTCGACCCGACGGACGGCTCGCCAGATCTCGTCGGATGCGAAGGCGCTGCCCCCAGGGCTGTCGACCCGAAGGACCACCGCCTTGACCACGTCCCGGTCCCGCGCTTCCTCGAGCTGGGCAACGATCGTGTCAGAGCCTGAGCTGAACCCACCGCCAAAGAAGCCGGGGCCCGTGCTGCTGCCGCGGACGATGGTGCCGTCCACAATGATGACGGCAATCTCCCGGGGATTGCGCCACCCAGCCGTGTCTCGGTCGATCGCGTAGTTCTCGTCCAGCCGGGGTTTCTCGCCAAACTCGGCTTCGAGCAAGCCCTCAAGCTGGTCCGGATAGGCGAGCCGGTCGATCAGCCCGATCTCCCGCGCCTCTTCGGCGGTGTACGGCCCCCCGTCGACTACGCGGGCCATCTCCTCGGCGTCCCGCGCTCGGGATGCGCCGATGGCCGTCGACCAGACCTCGGACAGATCGTCGAGCATGGCGCCCAGTTGTTCCCGGGCCGCTTCGGAGCCTTCTGTGTTGGTGAACATCTCCGGTGCGGACTTGTACTTGGCTCGCCGTGCGTACTGGGGCTTCACGCCGACCAAGTCCAGTGCGCCACGCAGGTAGAGGCTCTCCGCGCTCAGCCCGATCAGGTCGAGCTCTCCGGCGGGGTGGAGGACCACCAAGTTGGCGGCGCTTGCGAGGTAATACGTGCCGTTGTCAGCAGCACCATCCAAATAGATGACCACCTTTTTGCCATTCGCCCGCATGCGCAAGATCTCTGAGCGTGCCTCCTCAAGCTTTGCCAGGGATCCCGGGGCGCGCTGAATGTGGACAAGAACGCCTTCCACTCGGGGGTCGTCGGCCGACAATCGCAAGCGTGAGAGCAGCGAGATCCACGTCTCTTGTTGGCGGGCAAGGAAGCCGGACGCGCTGCGGTAGGGGTAGGCGCCATCGAGCTTGAAGTGGGCAATCCGGGGCCCGCCGCCCAAGCGCGCCGCGCGATCAGGGGAGGTTCGGCCGGTCAGGATGCCCACAGGGGACCCGGCCAGGTCCGTTGCAGAAGACTGGCCGTGAACACCCATGCCAGCGACACCCTGGAAGATCTCCAGACCCAACCCGACCGTGCCGTCTTGGTCGCCGAACACCCGCACCATCACGGCTTCGGCGGGACGCAAGCGCAGGCTCGCGCGGGCCTTGCCCTGGGTCGGGTCCCCAGGCGGCGTGGTCCAGTCGACGCCCAGCAGGATGCGGTCCTCCCAAGGTCGCAGTGCGATCGCCGGACCGACCCGCGGCTGGACTCCCGTGCTGGCTCGCTCACCGCTGCCAAGATCCCAGGCCACCGCGGACAGCCCCAGCCATGACATGGGGCGCCAGGTCATGCCGAGATCGCCGGTCGCAAAGTTGTTCTGGGCCCCTTCGGGGAGCTGCCAAGCGAAGCGTCCACCGATGCTCAGACCACGGTCGAGGCGCAGGCCCAACCCCGCCGAGAGGTTCCACCAGGCGGGCACATCTGTGCCCCCGGACCACGACAGGCCGGTGGCAAAGGGGCCGCCATTCCCAGACAGCGCGAACCCGTTGCGATTGGGGCCGCTGTTGGGGTCGGCGAAGCTCCGGTTGAACTGGGCGTACCAACTTGGATCGGGATCCAGTCCCAGGTTTGCGACGTTCGACCACAATGTCGCTGCCCCGTCCTCGCCCGCAAGGGACCAGCCCGGCAGGGTGGGGCGGCTCACGGACTCCGCTGCACCAGCGGGCAAAGCGATCGCCAGCGGGGCAGTCAAGATGAGGAGGGGCATCGGGCGGGGGCGAATCATCAGCGGCTCGGTCCAGCGGGTTGGGCCAGCTTATCCCGATGCGCAGTTGCATCGGTGCGCCGGCGGCCCCTCAGCTCCACCGGCCACCGGATGCGCCGCGGACCAATCGGTGGACCGCCCTGGCCCCCCCACGATCGATCGTCTTGTGATGGAAGGTTGAACGATCCCCGGTTTCACCGATACTTGGGGGTGCCCATCGCGCCGGTTCTCCAAGACCGGCCACAATTCCCCGACGCCCCGTCGTCCTGGCCCCGGCTGCTGTTGCCGGTCGTCGTCCTCGCTCCTCGCGCGGCTTCTGCGCCGCCACCCCCCCGCTCCGGACCCCCCACCTTGTGCAACTCGCTTCCAACGCCTCCACGGCGGTCCTCCGCGGCCCGGGCCGTGTGCTGGGCCCGCTTTTGTGTCCTGGCCGTCGCGGGTGCAGCGCTGCTCAGCGTCGCAGCATTCTTTCCGGCCGCCGCCTATGCGCAGGATGCCCCGGCGGTTGAGAGTGTCCGTCCCGTCTATATTCTCGACCCGGCCTTGGGTGGGGTGTTGGACAACCCGCTGTTCTCCGATGCGGCGATCGCGGTCCAGGTCGTGGATGTCCAGACCGGAGAAGAGGTCTGGGCCTACGACGGCGACAAAGCATTGATGCCGGCCTCCGTGATGAAAGTTGTCACGAGTGCAGCGAGCCTGCGAACACTCGGGCCGACCCACCGGTTTGTCACCGAGTTCATGCGGGAAAAAGACACTGAAGTGTCCGAAGAAGGTGTGCTTGAGGGCAACCTCTACGTTCGTGGCACCGGGGATCCGACGCTGGTGGTCGAGAAGCTTTGGAAGATGCTGAAGGACCTTCAGGTCGCCGGAGTGGTCGAGATCAACGGTGACATCGTCTTCGACGACAGCTGGTTCGACAACGATCACCTGATCTCGGGCTGGGACAAAAAATCTGACATCGAAGCCGGCCCTGCCTACTTCGCGCCGATCGGTGCGCTGTCGTTCAACTTCAACACCGTGTCCATTGTGGTGTCCCCGGCGCCCCGCGTCGACGAGCCGGCACGGGTTCAGCTCGAGACCCCCGCACGGGTGATCGCGAT
The DNA here is from genome assembly GCA_942491145.1 of Myxococcota bacterium. Lineage (GTDB taxonomy): Bacteria > Myxococcota_A > UBA796 > UBA796 > UBA2385 > CAXQUZ01. Next base: position 317,254 of record CALOBC010000039.1, read on the forward strand.
TGAGTCGGAAAAGCTGGTCACGGTGAAGGCCCGCAAGCGCGGCTGGATCACGGTGGAACGGGAAGTCGATCCCCGGACCCACGTGGTGACCTTCACTTTGGAAGGCGAGGTCCCGCTGGAGTCCGAGGTGCAGCGGCACTACCGCGCAGTGGGCAACCCACTTGCCTGGACCATGTCGGCGTTCTCGGACCTCGTGAAGGCCGAAGGCATCAAATACACGGGTCGGTTCAAGGTGGCGGAGACGCCCGACGATGCAGAGCCCCTGGTCACCCTGATGTCGCCGCCGCTCCACGAGATCCTCAACCACACAAACAAGTACTCGTCGAATTTCATGGCTGAACATGTCATGAAGACGATGGGGGCGGTGTACGGGAAGAAGCCAGGCACCACGGAAAAGGGGCTCGACGTGGTGCGCAAGTACCTCGCCGACATCGGGGTTCCCCTCGACGAGATTCAGCTCGCAAACGGCTCCGGTCTATCTCGAGATATTCGCCTTGCGCCAAGCCACATCAATGCCGTGTTGATGGACATCTACCACGACCCGTCGCTGGCGCCGGAGTTTATGGCGAGCTTGGCGGTCGGTGGGGTCGATGGGACCCTGCGCCACCGGTTCAATGATGAAGGTCAGGTGGCCATGGTGCGCGGCAAGACGGGCAGCTTGAACGGGGTGTACTGCTTGGCCGCTTACGTGCGGGGAGGGGACGGGAAAGTCTACGCTTTCACGCTTCTCGCGAATGACCTGCACCGATCTCGGCCAGCGCGTGCCCTGCAGGACCAGATCGGCAGTGCGATCATCGGCTGGACCGGCCCTCCCCCCCCCGGAACCACCACCGCCACTGGGTCTCCCTGACACCAGCCTTTCTTTTGCTGGCTTGCGACGCGCAGTTCCTTTGCCGTTGTGCGGTACCCTTGTTCAAGATCTGGCTCGCCCCCCCGAATGTGTCACTGTTGTACACAGTGCGCAGTTCAGGTTGCCGCCATGCCCCGACACAGGTTGCGGATTGCCAGCCATCTTTTGCCCCGCTCGACGCTGCTTGGAAGGAGTGCGGATGTGGAATTGCATGTCCGCCGAAGTGTGTCTGGACACGCCGGACGGAATAGCGGGGCTGCAACATGGGCCTCCGATGCCGGATTGGGCAGCGACGGGCCGCGGAGTTTCGCGGAGAGAGATTCGATGACCAGCATGCAGAAGCTGCTGATGGGCGGAGGGGCACTGCTCCTCTTCTCCTGCCCAGCCGTCGCGCAGCAATCAGAGGCACCCACGCCTGCTGATTCGTCCTCCTCTGCGGAGGCGTCTACGGACGCCCCTGCGGCCGCTCCAGCGGCTGAAGCGGTGACGGACTCCAGCGAGTTCAACCGCCAGCTTCGGTCGGTGGAAGAGGACGTCCACACGCTCAAGGAGCGGGTCTTCCGCTCCAAAGCCACGCTGCAGCTCCTCAAGGAGATTGTGGTGCAGGGTTCGTCGGCGGGCTCCCGCGCGACGATCTGGCATGAGAATCAGCTCGGGCGGGCCTACCGCATCGAGTCGATCACCTATTATCTTGATGGTCAGGGCAAGTTCGCGAAAGCGGACCCATCCGGTGGCCTCGACCAGATGAAGGAATTCAAGGTCTTTGAGGGGGCGCTGCCACCGGGCGAGCACAACCTCACGGTCAGCCTTCGCCTTCGTGGGACTGGCTTTGGCGTGTTTTCTTACGTCAAGAAGATCGAGATGAACGTCCAAGCCAGCACAGCGTTCATCGCTGAGGAAGGCAAGGACTGCGCCGTGCGCGCCACGGTGGATGAGCGCAAGGGTGTCGGTCGCAGCTTCATCGAGCGCCCTCGGGTCGAGTTCCAGACCCAGTGCGTGCGCAGCACCGACGTGTCCGGGGACAAGTAAGCATGGCTGTGCAGCCGCCACTCTTGCCACTGCTGGCACGGACCGCTGGTCTGTGCTTGGCGTTGGCGTTGAGCGTTCCCGACGCCCAGGCCGCTCCGCGCGATGCGTCCGTGCGGCTGGATCGGGCCACTTCAGACATCAACGACGTCCAAGCCCGAATGGACCGCCTCGCGAGGGAGTACGGCCAGCGGCGGGGCCTAATCGGCGCCGAAGAAGCGATGCTTCGGTACGAGAACGCCGTCTATGCCTATCTCTTGGGTGAGTACGAGCGCGCTGCATTGTCGTTCTACACACTGGTCCGCTCCGATGCGTTGACCACCGGCGCGCTCCAAGCCGACTCGGAGTGGTACCTCGCCGAGTGTGTCTTCGAGATGGGCAACTGGAACACCGCGCTCGATGCCTACGGTCGGATCATGAAGGCCGGCGAGAGCCATCCCTTCTTTGCTGACGCGGTTCGCCGGACACTTGAAGTTCACGGTATTCTCGGAAACTCCGAAGAGTTCAGCCGGATGTACCGCCAGTGGGTGCTGTCCAACCGGGTGCCGTCCACCGACGTGATCAAGTACACGGTCGCCAAGAGCTTCTTCCGCCAAGGTGAGCTCGCTCGGGCGAAGGCGATGTTCCAGGAGATCCCTCCGAAGAGCAGCCAGTTCGCCCGTGCTCGCTACTTCAATGGTGCCTTGCTCGCGTCTGAAGGCGACCTGGTTGGCGCCCGTGAAGAGTTCAAGCTGTCCGTCAGCGCGGAAGACTCCACCGAAGAGGTTCGCCAGCAAGCTTGGTTGGCGCTGGGGCGGGTCCACTACGAGCTGGAAGAGCACAGTGAGGCGGTGTCCGCCTACCAGAAGCTGCCCGGCAACTCCCCGTACTTTGCCGACCAGCTCTACGAGCTGACCTGGACCTACATCAAGCAGGGCGCATGGCGCGAAGCCCTCGACAATGTCGAGATCTTTATCGTTGCGTTTCCCGAGCACCGCTACACGCTCAAGATGAAGCTCTATCAGGGCCACCTCCACCGCAAGGCTGGGGAATTTGAGCGCGCGCTTGCGTCGTACGAAGACGTGGTGGACGACTACACGCCCGTCCGCTCGCTGATCTCCGAGTGGGAAGCTGATCGGGAGAAGCCTGCGGCGTTCTTCGAGCGCCTGGTCGAGGATGGCGCGTCGGACGTTGGCATCGGCTCACGGTCCCTTCCGGAGTACGCGGTCCAGCTGCTGCGGGAGGAGCGCAACTTCGACCGCGTGGTGGTGGCTAGTAAAGAGCTGGGCGCCCAGTCCGGTGACCTGACGGCGGCCCGCAACACGGTGGCCGAAGTGCGGTCGGTGCTGGCGAGCTCCGGCGACTCCGTGGGCACGTTCAACCGTGGCCGCGCCGGCTTGCAGCGGGTTCGCGATGACGCGTTGACCCTTCGCATTCGACTGCTTCGCACCGAGATGGCGCTGCTGGAAAACGAAGGCGGCGACGCTGTGAAGGCGCAACTGAGCGAAGCCCGGGTGAACTTGGAAAGCGCGTCCCTGCGCATGCAAGTGGTCCAAGGGGCAGAGTCCAGCCGGTCCGACCGGTACCGCACCTTCGAAGACCAAGTCCGGGTGGTTCAGGGCGAGGCAGGACGGGTGGCCCAGGTCGTCACCCTCGGTCAAGGTGAGCTTGCGGCCGTGGATCGCCTGCTCGATCAGCGCCGCAACCAGATGACTGCCGAGGCGGCCGACCAGGTGGGCAAGGCCCTCCGGCAGGTCAGCGAAGAGCTGGACTCCGTTCACCAAGGGCTCGCCAGTGCCCAGTCCGAGACCACCCTTCGCACGGTGATGGCCAGTGTGCCGGCGGCAAGGCACGACAATGCCGACGAAGAACGGGGCGGGATTGGTGCCGAGCTGGATCTGATCCATCGCTCGTTGCGGGCCCCTCGAGGCTCGGTCGGCGCGGACGCCGCAGGCTCATTTGCCCAGGTGGACCAACAATGGATGCGCCTCACCGACCTCGATGCGCGGGCGGTCCAGACCGGCACTGTCCTGGACGAGGCCGAGAAGGTGGAGGTCGCATTGCTTCGGACCGAGCTTGAGCAGCAGGACGGCCTTGTGCTTGAGCTGAATTCGGAAGTGACACGGGCGGAGATGGGCGCGGAAGCGCTTGCGGTCAACATCACCCGTTGGGGCCTCGGAAAACTTGAGAACACTCTCTACGAAACCATTCTGAATGCGGACATGGGTATCGTGGATGTCTATTGGCTGCGGAAGACCGAAGTGGTCGACGAACGCACGCGCCTGCAGGGAGAACGCGCAGACCGGCTCAGTGAGCTGGACGCGCGCTTCGGCCTGATCCGGCAGAAGCTGGAGGATTGAGATGAGGCGCATGGGCAAACCACCGATGACGCCCGCTGTGCTCCTGCTCCTGGGGTTGCCGGCGGTTGCCGCCGACATGGGCCGGGGTGATGATGCGGAGTTCAAGGCCTTCGAGGCGACGGTGGGGCGATTCACCAATCGCATGGAAGAGTTTCAGGGTGAGGTGAAGTCTGAAGTTGACCGCTGGGAAGCTGAGGAGCGCCGGTCTCTGAATCGGAGCTACGACGCACTGCTCGACGACTACGCCGACAGCGACTTGGCCATGCGGGCCACGGCCATTCGTCGGTTTGAGGAGTTCCTGGCGAAGTACCCCCGTGCACCGCACTCCGCGCACGTGATGTTTCGCTTGGCCGATTTGTACTTCGACGAGACTGAAGAGGACTTCCTGGCTGCGGACAGCCGGTTCCAGGATGCACTCGAAAAACTCGATGAAAGCGACAACCTGGACGAAATTCCTGAAGAGCCGCAGCGGGACTTCTCAAAGTCCATCGCGCTGTATGAGCGCATCATCGCCGAGCATCCCAGCTATGAGGACATTGCGGGTTGCTACTACATGCTCGCCTATGCCCAAGGGGAGCAGAACTCGGTCCAGTTCGACGAGCCGACATCGCTCGCCAACTACCGGGTCATTGTCGACAAGTACGGCGACTCCGACGTGGCCGCCATCGCCCACTTCCGAATCGGCGAGTACCACTTCGACTACAACGATCTTGAGCGGGCAATCCCGCATTATCAAGCGGTGGTGGAGCTGGAAGGCGAAGACGGCTCGCTCTACGACGAAGGCCTCTACAAGCTGGCGTGGACCAACTATCGACGGTCCAACTACGAGACCGCGCTGATTCAGCTCAACCAGCTGCTCGACTGGTCGGTCGACATCTACAAAGCGCGCACCGGGCGTGAGTCGTCGATGGCGCCAGAAGCCATTGACTACACCGCCATCTCGATCGCGGATCTCGCGGTCATCGACTCGCGCAGCCCGCTCCAGATCGCCCAGTCTTTCTACGCTGCCCAAGGCAAGCGACAGTTTGAGGACCGGGTCTACAAGCGGCTCGCGAAGGTATTGGAACAGCAGGCGGAGTGGGACTCAGCGATTCAGGTGTACGAGCATCTCCAGTCGACCTGGCCGGATGATCCTGAAAACCCCAACTTCCAGTGGCAGATTGCACTGCTCCACAACACAAAGGTCCCGGCGGACCAGGACGCAGCGAACGCCGCGATCGCCCAGCTTGACTCACGGTTTCGGGAGGGGTCTCGCTGGCACGCCGCAAATCGGGCCAACCCGGACGCGCTGGCAACGGCCCGCAGCTACATCGAGCGGTCCCTCGCAAGCGTTGCGGTCGCGTACCACAATGCTGCCCAAGACAGTGGCCAGCCCCAGGACTTCCTCGTCGCCGCCGACACCTACAAGCGGTACCTCAAGGACTTTCCGTTCGCCGATGACTACTACGAAATGCAGTGGTATTTGGCGAGCACGCTGCTGAGCGCGGGAAAGACGAACGAAGCCGAGGCCGAGTTCCAGCGCCTGCACAGCGCTGGGAAGCACCCGTACCATGAAGCTGCGCTGTGGCCGTTGCGGGGGCTGCGGATGCAGCAGCTGGTCAACCTGTACCAGGACCACAAGACACTGCCGCCAGGGGCAGTCGTCGAGAACGAAGTGGATCTGGGCGACGGCAAGGTGCGCAAGGTCTACGCCCTCAGCGAAGCGCACCAGCGCTTTGTCGAGACGAGCGACGCGTTGCTCGCGGCGGACTTTCGCCCAGCACTCCAGAGCATCGCTGAAGCTGCGGCGGCCGCCGAACGGATCTCTGATCCCGATGAGCAGTCCACCGCGAGGCAGGCCGCCGAGAACGACCTCAACATCGTTGAGCCGTTCGCCGGCGCCGTCGATGGCAACCGAGTGGCCATCATGTACCAGGCCGCCCAAGTGTTGGTGGCCCACAACCGGTACGAAGAAGCGCGTCCTCGCCTCGAAGAGATCGTGGCCAAGTTCCCCGCGACCATGGAAGCCTCGTTCGCGGCCCGCTTGGACGTCGACACCTACTTGGAAGAAGACCTGCTCGCCTACCGCCGCAAGGTCGCGGCCTATGCGGCCAATCCTCCCGGACCACCTTCGGAAGACGGGCCGGCCGCAGGCACTGTCTTCGACGACATGGTGCAGAAGACCGACTTCCAGCTCGCCACGAAGCTGGTGGACAGCCAGCAGTATGGCGAAGCGGCCGATGCCTTCGTCGACTTCTTCAACACCTACCCAGACTCAGAGTATCGCCCGTTGGCCTTGCGGAATGCCGCCAACAACTACGAACGGGGCGGGAACCTGGTCAAGTCCATCCAGCTGCTGGAGAAGTACGTCGCCGACTATCCGGACGACGAGAACAGCCGTCCGTTCTACTTCCGGCTCGCGGGTGTGTACGCACAGTCTCTCGAGCTTGAGCGGGCGATCAGCTACTACCAGACGCTGTACGACAAGACGCGGGGTGCACGTCCGCCGGTGCCCTACATCGACGCCTCAAGTGCGCTGTACAACGCGGGCTTCCTCCGGGTGGGTGTGGGCGACTTCGCAGGTGCAGCACGCAACTTCGAGCTCTACGGCAAGGCGTTCCCCGACGAAGGGGATGCCGAGCAGATCACGTTCATGGCTGGTGAGCAGTACGAGCGGGTGAGCGACGCAGAAGCCAAGAACTTCTACGGGCGGTACCTGCGCGACTACGGCGACCGCAACCCGGACCATGTGATGGAGGCGCTTCACGCTGTTGCCAAGATTGTGGAGCGTGAGGGCAACCCACGCAACACAGATCAAGCCTGGGATGACGTGTCCGCTGCCTTTGCCCGCCTCGCGCCGACCGGCACGCTCGGTCCGGCTGGGCGGCACTATGCAGCCCATGCTGCGTACCGTCGGCTGGAGTCTCAGCTCGCCGAGTTTGAACAGATCAAGTTCACGAGCAACGACACCAAGAACGCCGACCTGTTGATCAACCAGAAGCAATCTGAGCTGGTTGCGCTGCTCAAGGCGTCCAACGAGCTCATCGAGACCTACGGCGACTTCGAGTACAACTCCGCAGCATTGCTGCTGGGTGGACGTGGGTACCTCGTGTACTCCGACATGCTCTACAACGCGCCCGTGCCCAAAGAGATTGCTCGGGACGATGACCTCCTGCTGATCTTCCAGGAAGAGCTGGACAAGCGGCGTCTGCCGGTGGAAGAGAAGGGCCGCACCCGGCTGGAAGAGGTCCTGAAGCAGGCGTCGACCAAGAAGCTGTGGACGGACTACCAGACCCAGGCCCTCGCCATTCTGGCGAAGCGCTTCCCCGGTGACTTTGCCGAGGAGAAGGAACAGTTCCGCGGGGATGGGGAGAGCGCCTTCGTGCCGCTCGCTGGGCCAGTTCGGGTGAAGAAAGCGCCCGCGCCGCCACCGCCACCGCCGGGGGCTCCCCCTGCCGCGCCGCCCACAGGAGGTACGCCGTGAGATTCCTCACCCCCGCGGTTGTCCTGTTGGCCCTTGTGGCTTGTGGACCGAAGGAGCCGCCTGCACCCCCACCAGTTGTGCCCACTGCCGAGCAAGCTGCGCCCGCGAAGCCGGCTTGGTCTGCCGCACGCGCAGAGAAGCAGGTGGATGAGGCCGTGTCGTTGCTGCTCTCTGGAACGAAAGAGAACGCCGCGAAGGCCAATGAGCTGCTGACCGAGGTGGTCCGCAATGAGCCCGACATGGTTGAGGCCATCTACAACCAGGGCATCGCGCACCAGATCCTCGGTGATGGCAACGAAGCCAAGCGTCGGTTTCTGCGGGCGACCGACCTGGAACCGGGTTTTGCCCCGGCATGGCAGAACCTCGGCGCGCTGTCCGAGCGGGAAGGCCAGTTCCAGCAAGCCCTCAACTACTACAAGCAAGGTCTCGCGCGCACGCCGGACGACGGCGATCTTCAGGTGGCGGTGATCGGTGCGTTGCGCAAGCTTGGGCGAGATGCCGAGGCGATTGAGCAGGCCCGAAACGCGATTCGTACGAACGGTGACAACATCGGTGCGTACAACAATTTGGGTCTGGTGTATCTGGGCCAGGGCAAGCTTGAGCTCGCTCAGTTCGTCTACGAACGTGCCGAACAAGTCGTTCTGGGTGCCAAGGACGACCCGCTGATCCAGGCAAATCTGGGACGGGTCTACCTGGCACAAGAAAAGAAGGGCGCCGCTCGCGACAAGCTGACGAAGGCGATCAGCCTCAACGAGGCGCTCATCGCGCCCCGAATGGCGCTCGCGTCGCTCTACATGGACGATCGCGACTGGGACTCGACCATCGAGACCTTGTTGCCCGCGCTCGCACTGGAGCCGGACAACGCGTCAATTCAGGTCAACCTGGGCATCGCGTATCGAGGTCAGGGCAAGTACGAGGACGCGATTAAGGCCTACAAGAAGGCCCTGGAGCTGGATCCCCGCCAAGTGGACGTCTACCTGAACTTGGCGCTGATCTACGGCGACAGCATGAACTCGTACGGCGATGCCTTCGCCGCCTTGGACAGCTACGACAAAGGCGGCGGCACACGGGCCGCGCTGTCGGCTGAGCGCCGCGCCGAGTTTGAAGCGCAGCAAAAGCGCTACGATCGAGCTCAAAAGCGAAAGCAGCGAGCAGACGAACAAAAGCGCAAGCGTGAAGAGGACGCGAAGCTCGCAAAGGCTGCTGAAGAGCGCCTTCGCAAGCAGAAGGAAGAAGAGGAACGGCAGGCCAACGAGGCTCCGCCGCCTCCTCCTCCTCCGGCGCCTGCACCGGCCCCTGACGCTGGCGGCGCTTGGGGGGGCACTGCGGCGCCCGCAAACTCCTCCGCACTTGGCACGCCGTGCACCGCTCGCGGCGCTTGTGGCGACAGTGCGCTGGAGTGTGCCAACGACGCGGTCTGCCGGGAGGTGGGCACCGCAGGGACGTTTGGGCAGGGTGTGGGCTGCATGCAGTCTGCGGACTGCGCGTACGGGCTGACCTGCAACGCCAACCAATGCGCCGAAGGCGCCGATGGCGGTACGCCCTGGGGCAACTGACCGCCGCATCAATTTGCCGGAACCGACTGCGCGCGCCACTGTCAGTGTTGAGGCGCCCGCACTCAGGAGCTATGACCATGCAAAGAGCCGTCATCATCGCACTTCTGTTGCTGCCTGGACTTGCGTCCGCGCGTGACCGCAAGGCGTATGCTCTCGAGACCTTCGAGATCGTGGGCGACATCCAGAAGCCGCAGGTCACGCTGATCATCAACCGCAAGAATCTCAACACAGATGCAAGTCTCGAGCTGCGCGAGTCCTTCGTGCCGAAGATCATCGACTCGCTCGAGAAGAAGCCTTTTTGAGATTCGGCTTCACGTCTTTCTTTTCAGTGCTTTGCCGGACCGTGTATGACATCGAGTTCACACCCCTGCGGTGACACGGGTCGGCCCGTCCGGTAGAGTTCAGCCGGCTCTCGGTGCCTCAAATCTTGAGGCCCGAGTCTTCTCATCAATCCGACCTAGACCCGAATCCGTAGGAGAGTTGCAGATGGACTTCCTCGTCAACTCGATGCACAAGGGTGGCCCATTCATGTGGCCGATCCTCGTGTCGGCCATCTTTGCATTGGCCATCGCATTTGAGCGTATCTACTACGTTGTGTTCCGCGCCAACATCAATGGCACGGCCTTCATGGCGCAGATCCAAAAGCTCATCATGGCGAACAACATCGACCGTGCCATCAAGCTCTGCAATGCCGAGCCCCACGCTGCACTTCCCCGCGTTCTGAAGGCCGGTTTGACCCGCGCCAATCGGAGCGAGGTTGAGATTCAGAATGCGGTCGACGAAGCTGTGCTTGAGGTCTTCCCCCAGCTCAACAAGCGTTCCGGCTATCTGCCGATGCTCGCCAACGTCGCAACCCTGACCGGCCTTCTCGGCACGATTCAGGGTCTAATCCAGGCATTCGAAGCTGTTGCACATGCATCGGCCGAGTCCAAGCAGACCCTTCTGGCTGCTGGTATCTCGACCGCCATGTTCACCACCGCATCGGGCCTGGTCGTCGCCATCCCGACCCTTGTGCTGCACTCCATCGTCATGGCGCGCACCACGAAGATCATGGACGACGTGGATCAGTTCGCGCTCAAGACTGTGAACCTTCTCGGAGCCCGTCGTCGCGGCACCCTGAAGGAAGACGGCGCTGCTGCCAACGGCTGATCTCCGCTGACTGGTCGCATTCTCCAGTGCCTGGCTTTGCCGCCAGGCACTGGGCTTGCATCATGCCCTCATTTTTTCGGAGTCCGTTTCCATGGCTTCCAAGCGCAAGCCCTTTGAGGAACAGGATCTGAATCTCACCCCGATCATGAATCTGGTGACGATTCTCATTCCATTCCTCATTATGGCGGCTCAGTTCGTCCATCTGGCGGTCATTGACAGCACTCTTCCGGCGATTGGCCCTGCTTCGACAGAGCCACCCGATCCCAATGAGAAGCCACCGCTCCAGCTTAGTCTGGCGGTGACTGGGAAGGGCATCATCGTCAGCGGCGCCGACATGGTGCTGTACCCCGACGGTCGTCCGGAATTTGCGGAGGGCGAAGAACGCCCGCCGACCATTCCGTGCAAGAACGGGACGTGCAATTCGGTTGAGGACTACGACTGGGCGGAACTCACTGCCAAGTTGAACCTCATCAAGGACGAGTATCCGGACGATCAGAACGTGATCCTCGTACCCGACAACAGCATCAAGTATGAGCTGGTGGTTCGGACCATGGACGCTGCACGCGAAGATCCCGCGCGCAAGACCGAGGCCGGCCCCCGTGAGCTCTTCCCCTTTGTCGTCATCGCCGGCGGCGCCAAGTAGGCGCTTCCACCGTAGGGCCCTGATCGTCTCGATCTGGTGCTCTGGAGAGTGAACCATGGCAACCAAGAAAGCGCGACGTCCTGAGATCGATGCCGACTTGAACATCAACTCGATGATGGACATGATGACCATCATCCTGGTGTTCTTGCTCAAGAGCTACTCGACCACGGATGTGTCTGTTGCGCCAAGTGACGACCTGGAGCTTCCGTTCTCGTCCGCCGCCAAGGCGCCTGAGATGGCAGTCAACCTGGTTGTCGAAAAGCGCCAGATCGTCGTAGACGGTCGCCCGGTGTTGATGCTTGAGTCGAAAGACGACGAGGACAACCCGGGCCAGAAGCAGATCGTCGTGCCTGAGAGCGAGCTGCGTGGTCAGAGCATCAACAAGCTCTTTGAGGTCCTGCTTGAGAAGGCAGAGAACGCAAAGCGGCTTGGTGAAGTGAACACCAAGAACCCGGATCTCGGCTTCAAGGGTCGGATCCTTCTCCAAGTGGACAAGGACATGCCCTTCGAGGTTCTGCGATCGGTGATGTATACTGCAGGCCAGGCACAGTTCGGCGAGTTCAAATTCGTCGTCTACAAGACAGAGTAGCTGGGTGCGGGCGTGGTCCCGTGCTCATCTGGTATTGCGCCGGTCGTGCCCTCTTCATTGGGATTGGCCGGCGCTTGTCGCTTGCGCGGCATGGATCTCCACGTCTATGCTTGTGGCGAGGCGGGGTGTTCCCGCCGGCAGAGCCATTCAGGTAATTGAGGACCGGGGAAGACTCAGTTGATCGAGATGCGAAAGGTTTTCGAACCAGATCCGATCTCTGGTGTCAGGAACCCCGGGGCCCCGGGGACCAACGCTGATGTAGGGCGGCGCGCATCGGGTGCGGTGACGCTCTTACAGTGTTCCTCGGGGCAGAGGAAGCTATCGCATGGCTGACACGACCAACCAGCAGCAGGCACGAGTGCTTCGCATAGGGATTGTTCAGGGCGGCAAGATCGTCCAAGAACGTCTCGTGAAGCCCGGCCAAAGCGTGACCGTCGGCGAATCGCCGAAGAACACGTTTACCCTTCCAACCTCAGCTGCTGTGGCCGGCCTGCCAAAGCGGTTCACATTGTTTCAGGCTCGTGGCGAGGGCTATGTCCTCGGATTCACCGACGGAATGAATGGCAAGATCGCCGTCGACGACGGCATTGTGGGCTTGGCCGATCTCAAGAGCCGCCCAGGCGCGTCCAGCAAGGGCGACGTGTTCTTTGCCCCCATCAGCGTCAAGAACCGCGGAAAGGTCGTCATTGGCGACGTGACCGTGTTGTTCCAGTTTGTGGCTGCTCCACCCGAGCCAGCTCGGAAGATCGCTCGGACGGACTTCCGTCCCAAGCTGATCGACGAGGACGATCCGGTCTTCCTGGGCTTCCTTGCCCTGTGGTCGTCCCTTGCGGCTGTTTTGATGGTCTACGTGTTCAACACGGGTCCGATCGAGACTGTCCGCTTGGAAGACGTGCCCGATCGCTTCGCAGAAGTCCTCCTCGCGCCGAAGGACTCAGACGAGCCGGAACCGGAAGTCATCGAAGCCGATCCCACGCTCGAAGAGCAGCGTGTGGAGAAAGAAGAGAAGCCCGAGGAGAAGGTCGCCGAAAAGGAAGTTCCTGAGGCGAAGAACGCCAAAGAACAGAAAGAGAACGAGGCGATGCGGCGGGAGCAGGCACGTGAAAACGTGATGCAGAAGTCGGCGATCCTCGCGATCCTCGGCACCCGTGGTGAGGCCAACAACGGCAACACCGTTGAAGACGTCTTCGGCGACGGCGATGGAGGCCTGGGTGACTTGGGCTCCACGCTGGGTGAGGCAGACAGCGTCGAGGTGGCGGGCACCTCAGGGCCGGGCGTGAAGGGCGGATCGGGCAACGGCGGTCGCGACGACGCGTCTGTGGGTGGTCCGGGCAAGTCCGGTGGCGGCGAGGCCAACGTCAAGAAGGTCGAGACAAAGGCGCCCTCCGGAAAGGCCGGGATCGGCTCTGTGGAGGCCTACTCGGGTGAAGGTGCAGACGCGGTCCGCAAGGCCCTCGGCAAGTACCGCTCCCAGATCAAGGCCTGCTACGATCAGCGTCTCAAGGAGAACCCGAACATCGCTGGTCGTGTGGTCCTGGAGATTGACGTCGCGGGCGGTCGTGTCAGCGGAGCGCGGATCGACCAGAACACGACGGGAGACTCGGTGCTCGGTAGCTGCCTGACCAAGCGGGCACGGAGCTGGCGCCTTCCGGAGGACGTCTCCGACACGCTGTTGTTGCCGTTCACGTTCGAGGCAAGCTGAGTTAGCTTTTGCTTGGTGTTCCGCAGCGCCCTGGCCCATGGTCGGGGCGCTTGCGCTCTTGGCTGCGTAGGATCGTTTGGGTGAAAGCCCGTGAAAGGGATCAGAAGTGGCCGCTTCACGCTCAAGCATGCATGAATACGCAACGAAGAGGGAGTGTCCCTCGGCGCTCGGTCGATTGACGCGAGCGGGGCGGCGCTGTACCGTCCAACTCAACCTGCATTCTTGGGAGGGGCCCCACATGCTTCGACACCTCGCCACCCGCATTGCTGGTGTGCTCTCCATTTGCGCCGCTGTTGCGCTCTCGGTCCCCGCCGCAGCTGACGATGGCGCCCCCCAGATCCTGGATGTCTCCCAGCTGAGCTCGCCGGAGTCCAAGCTGGACTACGCCAAGAGCGTGAGTCAGCAGATCACCGATGCGGATCGATACGTTCAGAAGCTCGTTGACCAGGCTTCGAAAGAAGGCGTCGAGGAAAAGATTTCCTGTGTTTCTGGCTGGCACGACCAAGTGGTCGCGCTGGGCAAGGTCACCGAGCGCGAAGTGAACAAGATTCGGTCAATGATCGAGTCTGGCAATGTCGCGGCCGTTGACTCTGTGCTGCGCGGGCTGGGCGTTCTGAGCGGCCGGGTTTCGCAGTATGTCGCTCAGGCTGAGACCTGTGCAGGGGTGCAGGGCAAGGCGTCAGCGAGCAATTCCCAAGTCGAGTCGAATGCTCAGGGCCTTGCCGATGATGGCGACACTGACCCCATGAGCGGCGACTCAATGCTTGATATTGCGCCGCCTGACGGCAGCCCGTTTAGTGGCTGACTCGCACCTGTGTGCGTGGTCAGTGGGTTGCAGCGACGCTTCAAATCGGTGAGTATGGGCGGCATTCAGGCTGCTGCAGGCTCGACGTAGGTCCTGGGAAGATTGCTAATGGCAGGTCCGACATTCCGAATCTCAAGCCTGTTGGCTGTCGTCGGGCTTTGTTGCTCAGGGGTTGCGCTCGCCGCTCCTGGTGACCATGTCCGCTTCGGCAACGCCGAGCTTGTGCCGTCTGTCGGGTTCCTTGGGACCTGGCGGAGCAACAACTACCTCAGCCCCGGCGTGGTGGCGGCCGGCGACTCCAGCGTGTTGAAGGAGCAGTACCGGGTGCGGCCTGGCTTCAACCTGAGCATCAGCCCAAGTCTTGGACTCACCGTCGATGGCAACCGCGTCAAGTACGGCCTGAATGCAGGTTGGGAAGGCCGCAAGTACTTCTCTGAAGAATTGGGCAACTTGGATCGGTGGCGCAACACCAACATCCGCTCTCAGTTGGTTGCACTGCCCAAGTCTGTCGTGGGCGTGAAGCTTGGCAACTCCCTGGTGATCTCCGGTCGTGAGGCGGATGCGGTCAACTCCGAAGATGCCTACATCACACAGCTTCAGAACGACAATCGTGCCAGCCTGACCATTCGGCCGGGCTCGTCGATGGAGCTGGACGTCGGCGGGCTGTTCAACGTCCGTGACTACAAGGTCCCTCCGGGCTTCATTGGCGGCAACAGCGCCAACCTGAACAACCGCCTCGGCTACGGAGCCTTCGGCGACTTCCGCTGGCGCTTTTTGCCCAAGACAGCGGTGGTGGCCAAGTTCGAGTACGAAAAGTTCGACTGGGACAAGCAGGTGGTCGCCACCTCGGCGGATGGGAACACCGAGTCTGGTCCGGTCATCAACATCTACGATGGCAACTCCATCTCGTTTGAGGGCGGCCTTCGTGGTCGGTTCACCGATCGGCTGGTGCTGGGTGCCGTCATTGGCTACACGACGATCCGCTACGACTCTCCCGTGCAAGACACGGGCGGCTGCGAGGATCCTGCCAGCGACGGCTCTTCGGCGGACCTGAACGGGTTTCCGTGCGCCCTCACGGGCAACGCGGAGATTGGGTTCGACATCACCGAACGCCAACGGATTCGGGCGGGCTTCCTTCGCGAACACATGGATGTGTTCTTCTCGAACTACCTGTCGATGAACCGCTACTACATCGCGTACAGTGGCGACTACGGCAAGTATGTCGGCCTCAAGCTGGTGGGCGACTACTCACTACAGGGCTACCACGGTGATGTCGCCCGAGAAGACCACT
The DNA here is from genome assembly GCA_942491145.1 of Myxococcota bacterium. Classification (GTDB taxonomy): domain Bacteria; phylum Myxococcota_A; class UBA796; order UBA796; family UBA2385; genus CAXQUZ01. The sequence goes on from CALOBC010000039.1 coordinate 332,667, forward strand.
GGTATCGGCTGCGTGGAGACGTCGTGGTCCATGCCAATGCTTGGCTGGATCTCAGCTTCGGCACTTGGTACACTGGCCGTCGGGTGACGGATCCCCGCTGGGCGACCAGCGAGTATGACGACGTGAACGTGCATCTTGGGGCACAGTTCACGTACTGAGTCGCTCGGGTTGCGCCCAGCAATCACCAATGTGAAGAAGCGCTCGGCCCTGGGGGGACCGAGCGCTTTTTTTGTGATTGACCTGGTCAGTATCGCGGTGACCGCACCCACCGAGTCGCGTCGCCAACCATGTCTCGGATGTTGGTTCGCTTCGGCGTCCAGCCGAGCTCCTGGCGGATGAGGCTCGGGTCTGCCCAGAGCTCCGCGGGGTCGCCATCCCTGCGGTCCGCCTCGGCGTAGGGCACGGGTGTGCCGACCGCTGCGCCCACGGCCTCGAGGACTTCCCTCACGGTCGTACCGACGCCGGTTCCCACGTTGTACGCCTTGCCTGGGTCGCCTTCGAGCAACCGCTGAAGGCCCCGCCAGTGGGCATCGGCGAGGTCGAGGACATGCACGTAGTCCCGGACACAGGTGCCGTCGCGGGTGGGGTAGTCGGTGCCGAACAGCTTGAGCGGCGGGCGCTTGCCCAGGGCCGCCTCAATCGCGAGCGGAATGAGGTGGGTCTCGGGGTGGTGCGCTTCACCGAGCTGGCCGTCTGGCGTTGCGCCGGCTGCATTGAAGTAGCGCAGGCAGCTCACGCGCAGTCCGTGCTGCTGCCTGGAGAGCTCCAGGATCCGCTCCACCATGGCCTTTGACTCCCCGTAGGGGCTCACCGGTGCGAAGGGGTGGTCCTCGGTGAGGGGCAGTGCCTTGGGTGTGCCGTAGATGGCGCAGGTCGAGGAGAAGACGAGGTTGCGCACGCCCGCTTCCAGCATCTCGGTGAGCAGCGCGATGCTGCCGGAGACATTGGTGTCGATGCAGGGGAGGGGTTCGGTGACGCTGCGGCCCACAATGGACTTGGCTGCGAAGTGCATGACTGCGTCGAACTGCCTGTCGGCAAAAATCGAGCGCAGCAAGGCGCGGTCTCGAACATCTCCCACCACAAGCTCGCCGGGGACGGCGCCGCGGTGGCCGGTGCTCAGGTCGTCCAGGACCACCAGCTCGCAGCCCGCGTCGGCAAGGACCCGGGCGCACACGCTGCCGATGTAGCCGGCGCCGCCGACAACCAGAATGCGCGCTGGGGTGGGACTCTTGGTCATGCTCACTCCATGGTTGTGTCGCAGCCATCGCGCGACATCGAGAATTTGCCTGAAGTACCCGGATGACCCGTCAAGAGAAATCGACTACGCTGTGCGAGTCATCATTCTCACGCCTCGCGGTACCCACCAAAGGATTGCCTCTGGCGGTTGGGGCCCATCAATGCGCGGCTCTGACCAGTTCAGGAGGCCCCCGTTGGCTCGGTCCCGCACGTCGACGGAATCCCAATCCAGTAGAACCCGCGAGTCCAAGGGCCGCACGCCTAAGCGGTCGACGGCCGCCAAGACTGGACGCAACTCTCACGAGTCGCCTGGTCGTCGGGTGCTGCTGGGCCAGCTCGCCAACCTTGGTGGTCTGCTGGGATCGGTCTACTCCATTGTTGCGCTTGCAACGTGGTCTCCGCTTGATCAGTCGTTCTCGCGAGCGGCCTCGGGTGCGGTGCGAAATGCCGCGGGCCCGCTCGGCGCATGGCTCGCGGACCTGCTGCTGCAGGTCTTTGGGCATGGCGCTTGGATGGTCGGCATTCTTGGCGCAGCCTCGGTCGTCCGGCTCGCCGGCCGGCGCTTGGGCGGGCCAACCCGGGTCATCGCGGGGGTGTGGTTGGCTTGGGCCGGACTGTGCGCTCTGGGGCTTGTCTTCCCAGCAGAGCCAGGCAGCGACTTTCCGGTGGCGGGCATGGTCGGGGTCGTCAGCTCGGAGGTCCTTCGCGGTCTGTTCGGCCCGGCGGGGGCATGGATTGTGCTCTTTGGTCTGGTGATGGTGGCGGTCACGGTCGCCACCGGCATCGACTGGAGCCGCCCGGTCGGTGGGGCCCTGGACCATGTGGAGCAGAAGGTGCCCGACGTGGCGGGGGCGTCCATGCGCTTCGGGCGGGGGGCGTTCTCGAACCTGCTGGGGATGGGCTCCGCGGTCCGTGAGCGCCTGATGCTGCCCCTGGACCACGAAGACGACGAGGAGTGGACCAACGCCGAGTGGGAGGACATGACGGGCACTGGCTGGGAAGAGGGCGGCTCGGAGTCCGAGTCGATCGCCATTGAAGCGGCACCGGTGGAGCCGGCTGAGCCCCCGTCCCCCCGTCGCCGTCGGCGGAGCAGCCGCCGAACCCACGCGGATCTGCCTGCCCTGCCGATCTCCATTCACGGGGACCATGAGCCGGAGATTGGTGTCTTGCCGGTCCCCACGGCACTTCCGGCTGAGCTGCCGGACCGCGGCACCAGTGTGGGGCCCCGTCCCACGTCCCTGGACCGTCCCACCCAAGTGGCCCAGCGGGAGCTGGTTGAGGTGGAGTGGGAGACCACCGGGATGGCCGCCGCGGCAGCCGTTCATGCAGTGCCCCTTGCACGCAGCGAGGCCCCGAGCCCTGCTGCACAGGCTCCGTTGCCGGTGTCACAGGGCATGGATGACTACGATGTTCCCCGCGCCGACGCGCCCCCTCCGTCGGTGGTGCCCCGGGTCCCCCGGTCGGATGGCCCCGTGTCGGTGGCGCCGCCGACCCCAGCCTCGGGTGTCGCACGGAACCTCGAGGTCGCCGCAGGGACGATTGAGTCCGGCGGCAGCAATGACGACGGCATCGTGATCGACGCGGCTGAGGACGCGGCCTTTGAGCTGCCCCACATGGGCCTCCTTGATCGTCACGAACGGGATGTTGCACACTTCGATGAGGGTGAGCTCCGAGCCCTGGCCGACGTGCTGGAGAGCAAGCTCAATGACTTTGGGGTGCAGGGCGAGGTCACGGCCATCCGTCCTGGCCCGGTCATCACGACCTATGAGTACATGCCCGCAGCCGGCATCAAGCTGTCCAAGATCGCGAGCCTGGAAGACGACATCGCGATGGCCCTTCGTGCCCTCCGTGTGCGCATTGTCGCACCCATCCCCGGCAAGGGTGTCGTGGGCTTTGAGGTACCCAACAAGCGACGGCTCACGGTGTGGATGCGGGACATCCTGGCCAGCGAGTCGTTCCGAACGAAGAAGCGGCACTTGCCGATCGCGCTGGGCAAGAACGTCGAAGGCAAGGTTGAGATCAGCGATCTCGCCAAGTGTCCGCACCTGCTCATCGCCGGCACCACTGGCTCAGGCAAGTCGGTCGGCGTCAACGCCATGCTGATGTCGATGCTCTACACGCGCACGCCAGACGAGCTTCGCTTGATCCTCATCGATCCCAAGATGTTGGAGTTCGAGCTGTATCAGGAGATCCCCCATCTTCTGCACCCGGTGGTGACTGACCCCACCCTCGCCAACGCCGCCCTCAAGTGGGCCTGCGATGAGATGGACGCACGCTACCGGCTTCTCGCGCGTTGGGGCACACGCGGCGTGGCCTCCTACAACGAGAAGGTGCGCAAGGAGCTGCAGGACTGGACCCCCAAGAAGGCCCGCAAGTATGCGCCGAAGAACTGGCCGGCATCCGACCCGCCGCCCGCTCCGCGCTTGCTGCCCTACATCGTCATCGTCATCGACGAACTCGCCGATCTGATGATGGTCGCGGCCAAAGAGGTCGAGATCAACATCGCCCGCATCGCCCAAAAGGCGCGTGCCGCCGGTATTCACCTCATCGTGGCAACCCAGCGTCCCGAAAAGACCGTGGTCACGGGCATCATCAAGGCGAACCTGCCCAGCCGCATCGCCTTCCAGGTGCGCAGCAAGCTCGACGGCCGCATCATCCTCGACCAGGGCGGTGCCGAGTCGCTGCTCGGCAAGGGCGACCTGCTCTTTCTGCCGCCCGGCGTGTCCGAGCTGGTGCGCTGTCACGGCCCCTTTGTGACCGATGACGAGGTGCGGAACGTCTGCGACTTCCTCCGTGCACAAGGCTCCCCAGTCTACGAAGCCAAGCTGGAGCTGCCCGATGCCAATGGCGATGAAGAGATCGAGTACGACGAGCTCTACGACCTCGCGGTGGCCTTCGTCGCCGAGCAAGGCAAGGCCAGCACGTCGATGGTGCAGCGGCAGTTCAAGATCGGCTACAACCGGGCCGCCCGCATCCTCGAGGTGATGGAGAAGGAGGGTGTGGTGGGACCCGGAGAAGGGGCGAAGCCCCGCAAGGTGCTCGTCGGCGCATATGCCTGAAGCGGCTGAATGGTGCGCTGGCAACGGTGTTACACGCGCCCCTCTCGCCCCGAATGCGCGGTTCCGGTTCCCCGTCCCCGCTTCGACCACGGTCTGGAGGTTCCCAGTGATCCGAGCAATGTGCACCGTCCTCTCTGCCTTCTCGCTGAGCCTCGCACTGAGCCTGGCGCCGGGATCGTCCTTCGTCGGTGTTGCCCACGCGGCACCCGATGCGGCGGAGCCCACAGACATCGCTGGTCTGATGGACGAGCTGAAGAAGACCTACAGCGGCGTCAAGTCGCTCGAAGCGGGCTTCACTCAAGTCCAGCGCTCCGCCGTCACGGGCGAGATTCGCGCAAAGGGCAAGGTCCAAGTTCTCCAGCCCCGGATGGCGCGCTGGGAGACCCTCGGTGAGCAGGGCTCACTGTTTGTCACGGATGGCAAGACCATGACGGTCTACACGCCCTCGATGAAGCAAGCCCTGGTGTACGAGGACATGGGCGCGACCTCGGGTGGTGGCAATGTTGATGTGCTGGCGCTTCTCGACGACATCAGCAAGCTGGACGAGCAGTTCAAGGTGTCGCTGACCATCGAAGACAACGGCAAGGGGTCCTACCGGGTCGCTGCGGTGCCCCGCACGCCGGGCAACTACAAGCGCATCTTGCTGACCTTCTCTCGCAAGAAGTACGAGCTGCAGACGGTCGTCTTTGAGGACCAAATGGGCAATGAGACGGAGCTGGGCTTCACCAACTTGCGCTTGAACCCAAGCATCGACCAAGCTCGGTTTCGGTTCACGCCCCCCGAAGGCACCCAGATTATCGAAAACGGCGGCCTGTAGGCCATGTGCCGTCCGGGCTCAGGACGATAGGGTGGCCGGACCGTGGAGTGTCTGTTGACCATGACCAGCCCTGTTTCCGTCGAGCCTACGCCAGAGCGCGTGCATCTGATCAGCCTTGGCTGCCCGAAGAACCGGGTGGACAGCGAGGTGATGGTGGGCAAGCTGCGCACTGGCCCTTGGCAAATGGTGGACGATCCGTCCGAAGCCGACGTCATTGTCGTCAACACCTGCTCGTTCATCCAGCCGGCAACTGAAGAGTCGATTCAGACCGTGCTGGAGATGGCGGGTCACAAAGAGACGGGCAACTGCAAGAAGCTCGTGGTGACCGGGTGCATGGTGCAGCGCTATGGCGCTTCGCTCGAAGGTGAGCTGCCCGAAGTGGACCACTTCCTCGGTACCGGCGAGTACCACCGCATCGACGACGTGCTTCGTGCGCGGGCAGGCCAGTTCCCGCGCAGCTTTGTCGACACGCCGATGTACATCCACGACGAGCTCTCGCCGCGGGTGAACTCGTGGCGGCCCCACTCGGCGTACCTAAAGATCTCCGAAGGCTGCAATCACCGGTGTGCCTTCTGCATCATCCCCCAGCTCCGCGGAAAGCTGCGCAGCCGGCCCATTCCGTCGCTGGTCACCGAGGCCACGCGGCTGGTGGGCCAAGGGGTGCGCGAGCTCAACCTCGTCAGCCAGGACTCGACGGCGTTTGGCCGAGACCTTGCGGACGGCTCCGACCTCGGCCAGCTGCTGCGGGCGCTGTGCACCATCGACGATCTGGCCTGGGTGCGGCTCCATTATGCCTACCCCATCGGCCTTCCCGAGAGTCTCCTCCAAGCGATTGCCGAGGAGGACAAGATTGTCCCGTACCTCGACATGCCGCTGCAACATGCCAGCGGGCCGATGCTCAAGGCCATGCGCCGCGGCGTCACCCGTGCTGGTCAGGAGCGCATTCTGGAGCGGGTGCGGCGCTACGTGCCCGACATCACCATCCGAACCACCTTCATCGTGGGCTTTCCGGGTGAGACGGACGAAGACTTTGAGGTGCTGCTCGACTTCCTGCGGGTGCAGCGCTTCGCTCGGGTGGGTGCCTTCTCGTACTTCCAGGAGGACGGCACCCCTGCGGCGACCCTCCCCAACCAAGTGCCGGAGGACGTGCGGCAAGAGCGCTTGGATCGGCTGATGGCCGTGCAGGCCGAGATCAGCGCGGATCACCAGAACGCCCTTGTGGGAACACAAGCCACCGTGCTTGTGGACGGTCCGAGCGCCGAGGACGAGCGCGTGATGTCGGCGCGGCTCGCAACCCAAGCGCCGGATGTCGATGGTCAGGTGTTCTTGGACGGACCGCCGGCGGATGTGGCCCCGGGCCAGTTTCGAGAAGTGCACATTACCGGTGCTTCCGACTACGATCTGGTTGGTCGAGTGGTCGGTTGAGGCCCCCCAGCGGACTCGAGGGAGACACGATGCGTACTCACATTTGCCTTGGTTCGGCCCTTCTCGGTCTCTGGCTTGCGGGCTGCGGCGGCGGGGGCACCGAAGCCGTGAAGACCGGCGAGTTCGACACCTCGGTGGCTCCAGACACCACCGCGCCGGTGATCGAGCATACGCCCATCGAGCGCTCACAGATCATCAACACGGCGGTCCAGATTGAGGCGGTTGTGACGGATGAGGGTGGCAGCGAGGTGGACGTGGTCCGCTTGTACCACCGGGTCAACACCGAGACTGAGTACACAGAACAAGTGATGGTCCCAGAGGACGGTGGCCGGTATGTCGGCGTCATCCCTGCGGACAAGGTGACGGGCAGCAAGGTGTTCTACTATCTGTGGGCGCTGGACGGCGCAGCCAATGAAGGCTTCTACCCGACGCCGGGCCGTGAGCTCGACTTTGGTGTGACGACCGAGTGATGGCGACGCGGCAGTCCGCCTGGGCCAGCCGTCCACATTGTGCGCCTTCCCCGGACCATCGAGCTGAGCTCGGGAGTCCTGGCACAGCGCGGCGCTTCGGAGGATGAAGCGCAGCCCTCAGGGTGATATCCGGCCCCCCGCCGTCGCCCCGCAGCCGCGAGACCCCATGTCTGTCCCGTCCCTGTCGCTCGTCCTGCCCGCCTACAATGAGGCGGCCAACCTGCCGGCGGGCTTGGAGCAAGCGCGCGATGTCTTCGAACGTGCCCGCCTGGACTGGGAAGTCGTCGTTGTCGATGATGGCTCGGTCGACGGCACCGCAGCGGTTGTGGAGCAGTTTTCGGCGGTCGACCCACGCGTCCGGTTGGTGAGGCACCCCGCAACCTTGGCTATGGCGCCGCGTTGCGCACGGGCTTTGCGTCGTCCGCCAAGGGCTGGGTCATGTTCACGGATGCCGATCTGCAGTTTGATCTTGCAGAAGTGGACCGCTTGTTGGCCCACTGTGCCCACTACGACATCGTCGCCGGCTATCGGGCTGAGCGTCGGGATCCACTCAACCGGCGGGTCAACGCCTGGGCCTGGGGACGCTTGGTCAACTCGGCCTTCGATCTGGCGGTGCGTGACGTGAACTGCGCCTTCAAGGTGTTCCGTCGCGACGTGGTCCAGGGTGTCCACATCCGGTCCCACGGCGCCTTCGTCAACACGGAGATCCTGGCCCGTGCGCGAGCGGCTGGCTTCCGCATCAAGGAAGTGCCGGTCTCCCACTTTCCGCGCCAGCACGGTGTTCAGACCGGTGCCCATCCCAAGGTGGTGCTCCGCGCATTTGGGGAGCTGGCCCGGCTGTATGGGGAGCTGACGGCGCTTCGTGCGCCGGCCAAGGTCGAGACCTGGGCCCGAGAGCTGCGCACCGGTCTTGCCGCCCGCTGATCCTCCAGCGCCGCTGGGCTCAGCGAAGCAAGCGCAGTGCTTTGGCGAGCTGAGGATCCCGACGTGCGCGCTCTTCCAAAGTGCCGGCGAACGCGGGCGGATCGGGCGTGGTCTCGTCGTCGTCGGCGGTGGCCATCAGATCGGCGATCAGCGCCTCTTGGGCGTCCACGTCCGGTGTGCTGGCACGGAGTGCGTCGCGGAGCCGCCGGAGCCGGGGGCTGGGCCGGCTGGAGCGTTGCACGGAAACGTCCGGCTGGAGCGGGTTGTCGCGGGTGATGCCCCGTTCGCCGTGCAGCAGGTACCGGGACACGGTCAACCGCAGCGCACCCCCCTCGGGCAGCAGGAACTCCCGCTGTACGAAGCCTTTGCCGTAGCTTGGGGTGCCGACCAGCTGGGCCCGCCCGAGCGCCTGAAGCGCGCCGGAGACCACCTCGGCAGCACTGGCTGAGTCGCCATCGATCAGCACCACCAGGGGAATGTCGAGGATGTCGGTGTCGGCGGGGCCCGCGCGGAAGGTGCTGAGGACCTCGTCGCCCCGTCCCCGTGTCTCGACCACGAGGCCCTCGGCGAGGAAGCGGTCTGCGATCGGAGTGGCTTCGTCGAGCAGGCCGCCCCCGTTGTCCCGCAGGTCGAGGATCAGCCCGCGCAGCTCTCCCTCGTCTTCGAGGGCCGCCAGCACTCGGTCCACACGACCGGAGCTTCCGCGCACAAATGCGCCGATGCGCACCCATCCGATGCCATCGTCGCTGCGCCCGCCCCAGACCGGCACATCCAGGTAGTCGTCCCGGGTCAGCGTCCGTGTGAGGGAGGTCCCGTTGCGGAGCACGGTCAGCGCAACCGTCGAGCCGATCTCTCCCTGAAGGGCGGCGGCTGCGGCATCCACGCGGTCGCCAATCGGCTCACCATCCACCGCATCGACCGTGTCGCCCTCTTGGACTCCGGCGAGTGCTGCGGGGCCATCTGGCACCAGCCGGCCCACCACCACCCGGTCGCCAATGCGCTCCAGCCGGGCGCCGACTCCGGTGGCTTGTCCCACCGACGCCGCGTGGACTTGGCGCCAGCGCTCCGGCGGCAGGTACACCGTCCACGGGTCCAGCTTGCTGGCGAGACCCTCCAGCGAGCGGTGGACGACGGCTTCGAGCGGAAGATCCTCCAGATAGCGATCCTCGACAGTCGTGAGCACCCGCGCGAGCGTCTCCAGGCCGGCATAGGGGGAGGCCCCTTGGGCGTGGGCCGTGCGCACGACGGCCGCGCCGGCCCCAAGTCCCGCGGAGAAGCAGACCGCCACCAGCCCGGCGGCCCAGGGCATGCGGCGGCTCACTGGCGCACCAGCCAGGGGAGGGGGTTCTGGGTGGTGTTGTTGTAGCGAAGCTCAAAACCGAGCCTGAACCCTTCACCATCCGTCAGCCCCGTGTTGCCGACAAAGCCCAGCACCTGGCCTTGTTCGACCGCTTGCTTGTTGCGCACGGAGACCTCGTTGAGGTGGGCGTAGACCGTGGTGTAGTCACCGTGTCGCACCACCACAATCTGGCCCAATCCATTGACGTAGCCTGCCATGATCACCTGCCCACGAAACACTGACCGGACCGGGTCGCCGAGGTTCGCGGCAATTGCGAGTCCTTGGCTGTGCTCTCGCTGACCGGTCGCTGGGTTGGTGAAGTCACCGAAGCGCCGGACCACCCGCCCGGTCACGGGCCAAGGGAGCGCGCCGAATGCGTCCCGAAAGTGGATGGCGCCGCTTGCGGCCGGCCGCGGTGCCGATGTGCCCATCCAGTCGGTGGGCGCGCTGCCCGTGCCCCAATTGCTGGGCCCGGGGGTGCTGCCTTCGGTGGGCGCCCAGCCCGCGAGCTGGGAGTCGAAGTCCCGCCGAATGGCTTGGCGCTCGGCCACCACCCGCATGGCCAGGTCCCGGCGGCTGTGGATCCGGTCGAGGAACTCCACGCGGCCGGCGCGCTGCTCGCGCAGCTCTTCTTCTTTGTCGGCATACTCGGCCTTGAGCTGGTTGAGCTTGCCGAGATCGCCCTCCACCGACGCCATCGCGGCTTGTTTCTCCGCGAGGGTGCTGCGGAAGGCGCGGACCTTGCTGAGGTCAGACTTGAGCAGCGCGACCAAGTACCGGGCGAGTCGCCGGAGGTCCGTGGGACTCTCGGCGCCAAAGAGCACAGGGGCCACCCCTTGCCGCCGGAGCCGGTAGACCAGCCGCACTTGCAGCCGAACCTCGCCGTTCAGGGTCGCGAGCCGCCGGTCTGCTTCATCCACTTGGTCGGCGTGAACCCGCCGGGCATCGTCCAACTCGTCGATCCGGCCCTGGAGCATCGCAGCTTCTGCGCCCAGCTGGTTGAGCTGAATGTCGAACGTCGCAAGCTGATCGAGGACCGTGCGCTCTTCGGCTCGAGCCCGGGCGAGCTCCAGCTCGGGGTCCAGTCCCGCTGCGTCGAGCGTGCTGGGATCCTGGGCATGGGCGAGCCCCAGCGCGAGCACACTGGCCGCAAGGAGCACCCGCCTCATGGCGCAGTGGCGAGGAAGCGAGTGACGGCGACCGATGCCGCGCCCACGCCGAGCACGACGGCCAGCACGGCCAATCCGAGCAACCACTGGGCCGGCAGAGCACTCACGCTGGTCAGGGCTTCGGCCCCGAGGGCGGACTCAAGTCGTCCAATGAGCAGCACATGGAGTGCCTTGAGCGCCAACAACGCCGCCACGCCGCCGGCGAGGCCATGGGCGAAGCCTTCCAGCAGGAACGGTGCAACGATGTAGGACTGGGTCGCACCGACCAGCTTTTGGATCTCGAGCTCGTCCCGACGGTTGTAGATCACCAAGTAGACGGTGTTGGTGACGAGAAACAAGGCCGCCACGAGAATCATGAGGCCCATCGCTCCACCGAGAACCCGCACGGCCTCGACAAACGCCTCGAAGCGGTCGACCCACTCTCGGCCGTGGTCCACTTCAGCGAAGTCCGCTGGGTCCAAGAGCGGCTTGAGCTCGGCAATGTCACGCTCAACATTGTCGGTCTGGGCCAGCGTGATCTCGAGCGAAGCGGGGAGCAGGTCGGACCCGAGCTCTTCCAGCACGGGCGCCAAGTCGTCCACCCGTTCGGCCAACCAAGCCCCGGCTTCTGCTTCGGAGACGTAGGCCACACGTGCGACCCGCGGGTCTTCCCCGATGCGTGCAGCGAGGCTCTCGCGGCGGTCTTCGGGCACATCGGCGTGGAAGTAGGCGCTGACTTGCACATCTCGGTCCCAGCTGTTCATGAGCTGGGTGAGGTTGTACTGGAATGTCAGGTAGACCCCCATCAGCAACACCGCTGCGGCGATCACACCCGTCGACACAAGGTTCAAGTACACGTTCTCCCAGAGGCTGCGCAAGGCCCGCCTGAAGATGTGCACATAGGTCTGGGGGCCCTGGCTCAAGATGACTCCAGACGACCCGCGCGAAAACGCAGCGTTCGATACGGGAATCTCTGCATGAGACCCCCGTCATGCGTCGCGACCAGCACCGTTGTTCCCCGGAGGTTGATGGCCTGGAGAATTTCCATCACCTCGATGGCCATGGCGCCGTCCAGGTTGCCCGTGGGCTCGTCCGCCAACAACAGGCTGGGGTCGTTGACGATGGCGCGTGCCACCGACACGCGCTGCTGCTCCCCGCCGGACAGGGTGTGGGGCAGCTCGTCGGCCCGTCCCCGCAGCCCCACTATGGAGAGCACGGCGTCCACCCGGCGGCGGATGGTGTCGCGGCTGGCCCCGATGACTTCAAGTGCCAGCCCGACGTTCTCGCCAATCGAACGGGAGGGGATCAGCTTGAAGTCCTGAAACACGATGCCCATGCTGCGGCGCAAGCTCGGCAGCCCGGAGGCCCGCATGCCGGTGATGTCCGTGCCGTTGATCAGTATCTTTCCGTGGCTGGGCCGGACCGCACCGTAGACCATCTTCAGCATGGTCGACTTTCCCGCGCCACTGGGGCCGGTGATGTAGACAAACTCGCCCTTCGAGACCTGGAAGTTGACGTCGCGGAGCGCGTCGAAGGCCCCAAACTGCTTGGACACCCGGTAGAACCGAATCATGGGCGGTCGCTCCCCGGCGGCAGGAAGGCCTCGCCGTCGCGGTCGTCCAGGTCGACGAGCTCGACGGACTGAGGGGCATGCCCGAGGAAGCGGGCGCCCACTCGGGTGAAGCGGTCGACGTGATCCGTCACCAGGTAGTGCCGGCTGCCGGCGCCTCCCCGGCGCTCCAGTCCGCCTTCAGTCAGTGCACGGGCCAGCGCCTCGGCTGTGGCCGACGCCGAGTCCACGAGCTGAACCTCGGGCAGGGCCCGGGCGATGGAACCCCGGAGCAGGGGGTAGTGGGTGCACCCGAGGATCAGGGTATCGAGGTCCGTCTCGCGAAGGTGGCCCAGGTAGCGCTCGGCGGCGAGGTCGGCGATGTCCCCCTCGTTCCAGCCCTCTTCGGCCAAGGCCACGAACAGCGGGCACGCGAGGGCATGGAGGTAGAGCTCGGGTCTGAGCGCCCTTAGCGCCCGTGCGTACGCGCCACCACGCACGGTGCCCTCGGTGCCGATAACGGCCATCCGTCCGTGCGTGGTGACGGCCAAGGCGGCTTCGACACCCGGTTCGACGACGCCAATCACGGGAATTCCTCGGGCTGCACCGGCCGCCCTCAGCTCGGGCAGCGCCCAGGTCGTCGCCGTGTTGCACGCGATGACCAGAGTCTTGATGCCGCGGCGGAACAGGTGGCCCGCCACCCGCTGGGCGTAGCGGCGGACGGTGTCGGGCGCGCGTGTGCCGTAGGGGACCCGCGCGGTGTCGCCCAGATACAACAGGTTCTCGGCGGGCAGCCGCTGCGCCACAGACGCCAGCACGGTCAAGCCGCCGAGGCCCGAGTCAAAGATCCCGATTGGCTGGTCATTCCCGCTCACGTGCTGCACCGCTCTCCGGAGGACTGGGCCGGGCTTCCGGTCGACGAGGGTAACACGGGGCCTCGCCTCGGCCGCTGTCCGCACGCCAGAACGGGGATAGCCGGCAGGCCAGGGCTGCCCGGGAGGACCCACGATGCGGATTGCAGTGTACGGCGGGAGCTTCAGTCCACCCCACGTGGGCCATGCCATGGTTGCGAGCTGGGTCCGGTGGACCGGGCAGGCCGATCAAGTGTGGCTGTTGCCGGTGTTTCGGCACGCGTTTGAGGGCATCCACAGCAAGACGCTCGCGCCGTTTGACGAGCGGCTGCGCTGGTGTGAGGCCTTGGCCACCGATCTGGGGGACGGAGTGGCGGTGTGTGATGTGGAGCGCGACCTGCCGTCTCCCTCATTCACCATCACCACGCTGCTGCACCTCCGCGCGGTCCATCCCCAGCACCACTTCCGACTGCTGGTGGGGGCGGATGTGCTGCCCCAAGTGCCGCAGTGGCGGGACTGGAGCCGCATCGAAGCGGAGTTTTCGCCGATCGTGGTCGGGCGCCAGGGCCACGCGGTGCCGGAACACTCGGGTCTTGTGCAGTTCCCGAATGTGTCCAGTTCCGAGGTCCGCGAGCGCGTGGCCAACGGTGAGCCGGTCTCCCACTTGCTCACCAAGCGGGTGGCCGAGGCCGTGTCCCGCTACTGGTCGACCGGTCGAGGGACGTAGATCGCGGCGCCGTCGGACGCACCGCCGCTGCGGTCCAGTCCACCCAGTGCGAGCACCCCAAACAAGCGATCCACGGCCAGAGCCGGAAGCCCGGCGGCCTTGGGCTGGGCGCCGGTCTCATCGGAGACCAAGCACGGTGGGGTCTCCCGGAAGTCATCGCGACCGGGGCTGAACACCTCGGCGCAGGCGAGCGCATCGGCTCCATCGTAAAACCACGTGCTCATGTCGGAGACGCCGCCGACGATGGCGATCCGACCGTCCGCGAGCTTCGCCATCCGGTGCTGTGCGCGGGCTTTGTGGGTTGGGCCCACCTCGGTCCAGGCCACGCCGTTTTCGTCAAGAATCCAGGCAGTGTCCGCGACCGTGTAGCCATCTTCCTCGGTCCATGTGGCCCCTCCGGTCACCAGCACGCGGCCGTCGTCGAGCCCGATCATCGCGTGGTGGAAGCGAGGCTCGGGAAGCTCGATGTCGAGGGTGTCCATGTCGGTGTAGACGCCGCTCGGCGAGACGAGGCCACAGCGACCGTGCACCGTGAAGCCCACCTCTTCGTACTGGAGCCCTCCGCAGAGGAGCACCCCTCGGTCCCCCCAGCGGGCGGAGCCATGGAACAAGAAGTAGTGGGGCTCTCGACTGAGCGAGATCTCCCGAAACTCCAGGTTGACCCCATCGAAAAAGTCGATGGTCAGCATGTTCGCGAAAGTGCTGGCCGCGTCGTAGCGTCCGAATCCGCCGCTGATGACCACGTTGCCGCTGCCGTCGGCGACGGCTTGATGGTGGAACCGGGCCCGCTCCATCTCCAGCTCGGGCACGTCGGCGGGTGCGTCGGCGGCGGTGTCCCAGAGGAAGGCGGTCTCGGAGACGTACTGGGTGTCTCGAAAGCCGGTGGAGCCGCCCGCAACAAGGATGAGGTCCTGGTGTTCGTGGGTGCCCCCGAGACGGGTCGCGGTGTGGGCGCTGCGCCCGGTCGTGCGGTCCCCCGAGTCGATGCTGGGCATCTCGGCGATGGCGGTGGCGGTCAGCCCGGACTCGAGGCCGAGGGGGGACCACGCGTAGACCGCAGCGCTGGCATCCTGCGCGACGCTGGCGTTGAGGTTGCTGCTGCCACCGAAGATGAGAAAGCGGCCATCGCCGTCGCTGACAGCGGCCGAGCCTGCGAGGTTCTCAGGCAGGCCGTTGAGCCACCCGAAGTCGTCGAGTCGGGGCAGGAACAGGGAGGCTTGGGCGCTGCCCGACGACAGGTCGAGGGGTGGTGTGGTGCCCATCGCGACGAGGGTGCCGCTGTCGTCGTACCCTAGGAGGCTGATGGTTGCTTGTTCGAGACCACCGACTTCATCGGCCTTCAGCTCAGCTCCGCTGCCGAGGTCATCGAAGGTCCAGGATCCCAGCTCACCGGTCGCATCTTCAATCACCATGTCGACGGACGTGAGGTCCGCAAACAGGTTGGGCTCGTTGCGGGGCAGCAGCGCCCGGAGCTCCAGACTGAACTCCTGGGTCTCGACCACGACCACATCGTCGCCTTGGATGACCTTGTCTTCGCCGCCGCTGCCATCGCCGCCGCCGCACGCCGGGAGGAGGGCGAGCAAGGGCACGAGGGAGATCGTCTGCAAGGGGCGCCGGTACAACATCGGTGGAC